>NZ_CP107811.1:4297500-5682918 GCF_036346105.1 Streptomyces sp. NBC_00539 | reverse complement strand
GGGTGGCCGGGTCCATGCCGAGCTCGGCCAGGATCGTCGTCACCGCGAGCGGGTGGGTGATGTACGGGTCACCGCTCTTGCGCTTCTGCCCGCGGTGCCAGCGCTCGGCCACCTGGTACGCCTGCTCGATCTGGCGCAGGGTGGCCGTCTCGATCTTCGGGTCGTTGCTGCGGACTATGCGCAGCAGCGGTTCCAGTACCGGGTTGTACGGGTTGGAACGCTGGACCCCGAGGCGGGCGAGGCGGGCGCGCACGCGGTTGGACGACCCGGCGGACTTCGCCGGAGCGGGCTTGACCGGCGGGACCGGCTTGACCGGCGGGGCGGGCCTGACCGGCGGGGCGGGCGGGGGCGTGGCGGCGGCCGCCGCGGCCTGCTCGGCCTGCGGGTCGGGCTGAGCGGCGGAGAGTGGCTGGACCTCGTCTGGCAAGAGCGCTCCTCTGGGGGTCCCCCCGGACGCAGTCCGGAGGAGGATCCGGAGCCCCGGTCAGGTCCGGATAACCCATGGTAGCGAGGGTTGCGTCCCCCCGTTCTCCGAGCCTCCTCCCGGTTCGCGGAACGGTCGCGTACGCGAAAGCGGCGGGTACCCGGGAGATCCCGGGTACCCGCCGCCGCGGCGCCTCGGCGCCGTCAGACCACGATCAGCGCGTCCAGCGGGGCGCCGCCGAGGGCGGGCTCCAGCCTCGCGCGTCCGGGCAGGAAGGACAGCTCCATCAGGACCGCCACCCCCGCGACCTCGGCTCCGGCCCGCCGGATCAGCGAGAGCGAAGCCTCCGCGGTGCCGCCGGTGGCCAGGACGTCGTCGATGACCATGACCCGGTCACCGATCGCGAGGTCCTCCGCGTGGACCTCGATCTCGGCGGTCCCGTACTCCAGGTCGTACGCCTGCCCCAGCGTCGCACCGGGCAGCTTGCCGGCCTTGCGCACCGGCACGAAGCCGATCCCGGCCTGCACGGCCACCGGCGCGGCCAGGATGAACCCGCGTGCCTCCAGCCCGACGATCTTCGTCGCGCCGTACCGCAGCGCCAGCGACGCCAGCGCGTCCGTCAGCGCCGCGAAGGCCTTCGGGTCGGCGAGCAGGGGGGTGATGTCCTTGAACGTCACACCCGGCTTGGGGTAGTCCGGTACGTCCTTGATCCTGCTGAGGAGCAGCTCGCGCACCTCGGGCGTGCACGCGGTCACCGGCGCCGCCTTCCCTGGCCCTGCGCGACGACCTGCGGGCCGTCCTCGGCGTCGGGCCCGTCGTCCGGGGACTCTCCCTTGGCAGCCGCGGCCGCCCGCTTGGCGAGCACCCGCTTGCGCAGCGCCTTCATAGCCGGCTCGCGCTCCTTGAGGTCGACGACCAGCGGGGTCGCGATGAAGATCGAGGAGTACGCGCCGGCCGCGAGACCGACGAACAGCGACAGCGAGATGTCGTTGAGCATGCCCGCGCCCAGGAAACCGCCGCCGATGAACAGCAGCGCGCCGACCGGGAGCAGCGCCACGACCGTGGTGTTGATCGAGCGGACGAGCGTGCCGTTGATGCTGCGGTTGGCGACCTCGCTGAACGTGTAGCGGGTCTGCTTCGTGATGTCCTTCGAGCCCTCCTTGAGACCGTCGAAGACGACGACGGTGTCGTAGAGGGAGTAACCGAGGATCGTCAGCAGACCGATCACGGTGCCCGGCGTGACCTCGAAGCCGACCAGCGCGTACACGCCGACGGTGATGGTGAGGTCGTGGATCAGCGCGACCAGGGCGGCCACCGCCATCCGCCATTCGAAGGCGATGGCGAGGTAGAGCACCACGAGGACCATGAAGATGCCGAGGCCCGTCCAGGCCTTGTTGGCGATCTGCTCGCCCCAGCTGGGGCCGACGAGGTCGGCGTTGATCTGGTTCGCGTCGACCTTGAGGTCGGTGGCGAGCTGCTTCTTCACGCCGGTCGCGTCGTCGGTGTCCAGACCCGAGATCTGGATCCGCATGCCGCCGGTGCCGAGCTCCTGGACGATCGCCTCGTGACCGGAGGCCTTCTTGGCGTCCTCGGTCACATGGGCGACCGAGACGGCCGTCTTCGGGGTGGTGAAGACGGCACCGCCCTTGAACTCGATGCCCATGTTGAGGCCCTGAACGGCCAGGGCCACGATCGCCGTGATGGTGATCAGGATGGAAACGCCGTACCAGAGAAAGCGCTTGCCGACGAAGTCGTATCCGACCTCACCGCGGTACAGCCTGGCGCCGAGATCTCCCAGCTTCGACATCTCACGCCTCCTTTGCGTCGACGGGGGCGGGCACGGCCGTGGCGGTCGCTCCGCCGGCGGTACGACGGGACCGGCGCAGCGGCGGCTTGGCGCCCAGGCGCTTGGGGTCCAGCCCGGACCACGGGTGGCCGCTGGAGAAGAACTTCGTCCGCGCCAGCAGGGTCATGACGGGCTTGGTGAAGAGGAACACCACGACCACGTCGAGCAGGGTGGTCAGACCCAGGGTGAAGGCGAAGCCCTGCACCTTGCCGACGGTGACGATGAACAGCACCGCGGCGGCGAGGAACGACACGAAGTCGGAGACCAGGATGGTGCGCCGGGCCCGCGGCCAGGCACGCTCCACCGCCGGACGCAGGGTGCGGCCCTCGCGGATCTCGTCGCGGATGCGTTCGAAGTACACGATGAACGAGTCCGCCGTGATGCCGATCGCGACGATGGCACCGCAGACGGCGGGCAGGTTCAGCGCGAACCCGATGCCCTTCCCGAGCAGCGCCATGATCGTGTAGGTGAGCAGCGCGGACACCAGGAGGCTGACGATGGCGATGAAGGCCAGACCCCGGTAGTACACGAGCAGGTAGATCACGACGAGCGCGAGGCCGATCGCGCCGGCGATGAGGCCGGCCTGGAGCTGCTCGCTGCCGAGCGCGGGCGTGACGGTGGTGACGCTGTCCTCCTGGAAGGAGAGCGGCAGCGCGCCGTACGACAGCATGTTGCCCAGGTCCTGGGCGGACTGCTGGGTGAAGCCGCCCGAGATCTCGGCGTTGCCGCCGGTCAGCGCCTGGCTCACGGACGGGTCGGAGATGACCTCGCCGTCGAGGACGATGGCGAACTGGTTCTGCGGGGACTGCTTGGTGGCGAGCTCACCGGTGATCTTGGCGAACTTGTCGGCGCCCTTGTCGGTGAACTGCATGGTGACGATCCACTGGGCGCTCTGCGGGTTGATCGCGCCCTTGGCGTTGTCCACGTCCTGGCCGTTGACGGCGGCCGGGCCGAGCACCCACTTGCCCCAGGTGTTACCGCGCTTGCCGCAGGCGAGCGTCGGGTCCTCGGGCTTGACGTCCTTGCCCACCGTGGCGCGCTGCTTCTCGTCGTTGCAGTCCAGCGCGGCGAACTTCGCCTGCAGGTCCGCGACGGCGGCGTCGGCGCCCGACGGGGTCGGGGCCGGGGTCGGCGCCTTGTCGTCTGCCTTCTTCGACTCGCTCGCCGAAGGCGAGGGAGAGGGGGCGCCCGGGGCCTTGAGGGCCTCGCTGAGCACACGTCCCTGGGAAGTGGCGCTGGACGACGGGGTGGCCGAGGAGCCGGGCTTGCCGTTCTCCGCCTTGGGGGCGCCGGAACCGCTCGCGGAGGGGCTCGGTGCACCGCTCGTGGAGGGGCTGGGCGTCCCCTGCGGGGTGATCGGGGCGCCGTCGGCGAAGGCCAGGACAGGGCGGAAGTACAGCTGGGCGGTGGTACCGACCTGCTCGCGCGCCTGCTGCTCGTTCATCCCGCGGGGGATGTTCACGATGATGTGGTCGCGGCCCTGCGTCTGGACCTCGGCCTCCGAGACGCCGAGACCGTTGACGCGGCGCTCGATGATGCCGACCGCCGTGTTCATGTTGGTCTCGTTGACCGCGTCCGGCTTGCCGGGCTCGCTCTTGGCCTTGAGCGTGATGCTCGTGCCGCCCGCGAGGTCGATGCCCAGCCGGGGCGTCGTCTGCTTCGTGAGGAACATCCCCGCGGTGAGCGCCACCATCGCGATCAGGATGATGGCCAGGGCGCGCCCCGGCCTCCCCTGAGCCCCCGTGGGCCGCCGGCCCTTCTTCGGTGCTGCCACCTTGTCGTATCTCCCTGTCCAACCGCCCCGCGCCGGGTCAGCGCGCGGACGGCCACGAAATGTGTGGTGGGGACCCCTGCCCCCCGCAGAAGTGTCGCTGACGGGGACCGCGCCGGCCGCCGGTCAGGCGCCGTCGCGGTCCCCGGCCGGTCGCTACTTGGCGCCGGCCTCGCCGTCGGTCTTGCCGTCCTTCGGCTCGTCGCCCTTGGGCTCGTCCTTCTTGCCCAGGTCGAGCTTGGGAGCTTCGTCCTGGTCCTTGGAGAGGTCGGTCTTGACCGGCTCGTCCGTCTCGCCCGCGGTCAGCGAGGAGGCGTCGTCCGGTACGACCGGCGCGTCGCCGACCGGCTCATCGGTGATGCCGTGGACGATGCGGTTGTACTCCGCGTCCTCCAGGACCGCGCCGATGGCGTTCTTGGCGTAGATCGCGTGGACACCGGGGGCCACCTCGAGGGTGAGGGTGTCGTCGCCGATCTCCTTGACGGTGGCGTACATGCCGCCGATGGTGCGGACGCCGGTGCCGGGCGTCAGGTGCTCGCGCATCTGCGCGGCGGCCTGCTGCTTCTTCTTGGCGGAGCGGGTCATCAGGAACATCGCCCCGATGAGCACGATGAATGGGAGGAGCATGCCGATATTCACGGGACGAAGATCCTTCGCACGACCGCGCGGGAGGCGGCCTTTTCTACGGGGGTGGGCATACCGACCCGAAGGGTCGGCATCGGCGGAGTCTAGGCGAGTCCGCACCGATGGAACAACGCCCAGCATGGCACCGCGGTTCCTGGGCGGTCGAACCTCCGCGCCGTCACGCCCCGAACAAGCCCTGTTGTCCGCTTGATCCACTGCTTGATCCACCGGCTCCCTGCCCGGGCGGGACAAGGCCCAGGTGAGCCCATGCGGCGGGGGTCGCGACCCGCCCGCGCGGGGTACGCGCCAGCAGCCCCTCGCGGACCAGGAAGGGCTCGGCGACCTCCTCGACGGTCTCGCGTTCCTCACCGACGGCGACGGCGAGGGTCGACAGGCCTACGGGTCCGCCGCCGAACAGCTTGAGCAGCGCCTCCAGCACGGCCCGGTCCAGCCGGTCGAGGCCGCGCGCGTCCACCTCGTACACCTGGAGGGCGGTGCCGGCGATCTCCCGGGTGATCACTCCGTCGGCCCGCACCTGGGCGTAGTCCCGGACCCGGCGCAGCAGGCGGTTGGCGATGCGCGGGGTGCCGCGCGAGCGTCCGGCGATCTCGGCGGCCCCGGCGGTGTCGATCTCCACGTCGAGGAGGCGGGCGGAGCGGTGGATGACGCGTTCCAGCTCCTCGGGGGCGTAGAACTCCATGTGCCCGGTGAAGCCGAACCGGTCCCGCAGCGGCGGCGGGAGCAGCCCGGCGCGGGTGGTCGCGCCGACCAGGGTGAAGGGCGGCAGCTCCAGGGGGATCGCGGTCGCGCCCGGGCCCTTGCCGACGATCACGTCGACGCGGAAGTCCTCCATGGCCATGTACAGCATCTCCTCGGCGGGCCGGGACATGCGGTGGATCTCGTCCAGGAAGAGCACCTCGCCCTCCTGCAGGGAGGAGAGGATCGCGGCGAGGTCCCCGGCGTGCTGGATGGCGGGGCCGGAGGTGATCCGGATGGGCGCGCCCATCTCCGCCGCGATGATCATGGACAGGGTGGTCTTGCCGAGGCCGGGCGCACCGGAGAGCAGGACGTGGTCGGCGGTGGCGCCGCGCTGGCGGGCCGCCTTGAGGACGAGGTCCAGCTGCTGGCGGACCTTCTCCTGGCCGACGAACTCCCCGAGGTCCTTGGGGCGCAGGGCCGCCTCGACGGCGGTGTCCTCGCCGTCCGCCGCCGCCGCGACAATGCGGTCGCTCTCGTCGTCCCAGTTCACGGTGTCAGTCTGCCTTCTCGGTTCGTACGGTGATCATCGTCCCGCCCGCGGCGGTGTGCGGGTCAGCGGGCCCGGTTCAGGGACTGCAGGGCGGCGCGCAGCAGCTGCGGGACCGGCGCCGAGCCGCCCGCGGCGAGGGCGGCCTCGGCCTGCGGGGTGACGGCGGTGACGGCTTCCTCGGCCTCGCGGGAGGCGTAGCCGAGGCCGATGAGGGCGGCGGAGAGCTGCTCCGTCCAGGGCGCGGGGCCGGTGGCGGCGGCCCGCTGGGCCCCCACGACGGCGCCCAGCGGCGCACCCAGCTTGTCCCTGAGCTCCAGCAGCAGCTTCTGCGCGCCCTTCTTGCCGATGCCCGGCACCGCCATCAGGGCCTTCTCGTCGCCCGTGGAGACGGCCAGGCGCAGGGCGTCGGGGCTGTGGACGCCGAGCATGGCCTGGGCGAGCCGGGGACCGACCCCGCTCGCGGTCTGGAGCAGCTCGAAGACCTGACGTTCGTCGTCGTCGGCGAAGCCGTACAGGGTGAGCGAGTCCTCCCGTACGACCAGGGACGTGGCCAGCCTGGCCGTCTCCCCCAGCCGCAGGCCGGCGATGGTGGCCGGCGTGCACTGGACGGCCATGCCCACTCCCCCGACCTCGATCACGGCCAGGGCGGGGGCGAGGGCGGCGACCGGGCCGCTGACGAACGCGATCATGAGGGGCGGCCTTTCACGGCGGAGGCATGCAGGGCGACCGCCTGCTGGAGGCGGTTTTGGGCGGGGGCCCGCCAGATGTGGCAGATGGCGAGCGCGAGGGCGTCGGCGGCGTCGGCCGGTTTGGGCGGGGCGCTCAGCCGCAGCAGCCGGGTCACCATCGACCCGACCTGCGCCTTGTCGGCCCGGCCGGAGCCGGTGACGGCGGCCTTGACCTCGCTCGGGGTGTGCAGGGCGACCGGCAGGCCGCGCCGGGCCGCGCACAGCATGGCGACGGCACTGGCCTGGGCGGTGCCCATCACCGTGCTGACGTTGTGCTGGCTGAAGACCCGCTCCACGGCGACGACTTCGGGCCGGTATTCGTCCAGCCACTCCTCCATGCCGCGTTCGACGGCGACGAGCCGCAGCCCCAACTCGGCGTCGGCGGGCGTCCGCACGACCCCCACTCCGAGCATGGTGAGGGGACGGCCGGCGACCCCCTCGACCACGCCGACACCGCACCGCGTCAGCCCCGGGTCCACACCGAGTACGCGCACCTCGCCCTCCCCCCTCTTTCGCTCGCCTGTCCGTGTGCAGGCTATCGGGCCGCACTGACATGACGACGGGCCGACGGGGTGTGTCCCCGTCGGCCCGTCACCACACGCTGGGCGGAAGCGAAGTCCTACGCGTCGACCTTCTCCATGACCTCGTCCGAGACGTCGAAGTTGGCGAAGACGTTCTGCACGTCGTCGCTGTCCTCCAGCGCGTCGATCAGCTTGAAGATCTTGCGCGCGCCCTCCTCGTCGAGCTCGACCTGCATGGTCGGGACGAAGCTGGAGTCGGCCGAGTCGTAGTCGATGCCCGCCTCCTGGAGCGCGGTCCGGACCGCGACCATGTCGGTGGGCTCGCTGATGATCTCGAAGGTGTCGCCGTTGTCGTTGACCTCTTCGGCCCCGGCTTCGAGCACCGTCTCCAGGACGTCGTCCTCGGTGAGCTCGCCCTTGGGCAGCAGGACGACGCCCTTGCGGTTGAACAGGTACGAGACCGAGCCCGGGTCGGCCATCGAACCGCCGTTGCGGGTCATGGCGACGCGGACGTCGGAGGCGGCACGGTTGCGGTTGTCGGTGAGGCACTCGATGAGCACCGCGACACCGTTCGGGCCGTAGCCCTCGTACATGATCGTCTCGTAGTCGGCGCCGCCGGCCTCGAGGCCGCCGCCGCGCTTGACCGCGGAGTCGATGTTCTTGTTCGGGACCGAGCTCTTCTTGGCCTTCTGAATGGCGTCGAAGAGCGTCGGGTTGCCGTCGATGTCGGCGCCGCCCATCCGGGCCGCGACCTCGATGTTCTTGATCAGCTTCGCGAAGAGCTTGCCGCGCTTGGCATCGATCACGGCCTTCTTGTGCTTCGTCGTAGCCCATTTAGAGTGGCCGGACATCCGCCTGTCTCCTTCGCGTCACCAACAGTGTTCGTCACCGATCCTACCGGGACCTGATTACAGCCCCGCGCGCACCATGTCGACGAAGTACGCGTGAACGCGGTCATCGCCGGTGAGTTCCGGGTGGAACGAGGTGGCCAGCACGTTGCCCTGCCGCACGGCGACGGTGTGGCCGTCGTACGTGGCGAGCACCTCGGCGGCCGCGCCGACCGACTCGACCCACGGGGCACGGATGAAGACGCCCTCGACGGGGCCGCCCCCGATGCCCGCGAAGTCGATCTTCGCCTCGAAGGACTCGTTCTGCCGCCCGAAGGCGTTGCGGCGCACGATCATGTCGATGCCGCCGAGCGTCTCCTGGTCCTCACGGCCGTCCAGCAGCTTGTCCGCGAGCATGATCATGCCCGCACAGGTGCCGTAGACCGGCATCCCGGCCCGCACGCGCTCGCGCAGCGGCTCCAGCATGCCGAACAGCACGGCCAGCTTCGACATGGTCGTGGACTCGCCGCCGGGGATGACCAGGGCGTCGACCTCGGTCAGCTCCTCGGGACGCCGGACCGGCCTGGCCACGGCGTCCGCCGCGGCCAGGGCGATCAGGTGCTCCCGTACGTCGCCCTGCAGAGCCAGGACACCGATGGTGGGAGTCGTCATTACCAGCCCCGGTTGGCGTAACGCTCGGCCTCGGGCAGGGTGTCGCAGTTGATGCCGACCATGGCCTCGCCCAGGTTGCGGGAGGCGTCCGCGATGATCTTCGGGTCGTCGTAGAAGGTGGTGGCCTTCACGATGGCGGCGGCGCGCTTGGCCGGGTCGCCGGACTTGAAGATGCCGGAACCGACGAAGACGCCCTCGGCGCCGAGCTGACGCATCAGGGCGGCGTCGGCCGGGGTGGCCACGCCACCGGCGGAGAACAGCACGACGGGGAGCTTGCCGAGCTCGGCGACTTCCTTGACCAGCTCGTACGGGGCGCGCAGCTCCTTGGCGGCGGCGTACAGCTCGTTGTTGTCGAAGCCGCGCAGCTTGGCGATCTCGTTCTTGATCTGGCGCAGGTGGCGGACGGCCTCGACGACGTTGCCGGTACCGGCCTCGCCCTTGGAGCGGATCATGGCCGCGCCCTCGGCGATGCGGCGCAGGGCCTCGCCGAGGTTGGTGGCACCGCAGACGAAGGGGGTGGTGAACGCCCACTTGTCGGAGTGGTTGACCTCGTCGGCCGGGGTGAGGACCTCGGACTCGTCGATGTAGTCGACGCCGAGGGACTGCAGGACCTGGGCCTCGACGAAGTGGCCGATGCGGGACTTGGCCATGACGGGGATCGAGACGGCCTCGATGATCTCTTCGATCATGTTCGGGTCGGACATGCGGGCGACCCCGCCGTCCTTGCGGATGTCGGCCGGGACCCGCTCCAGGGCCATGACGGCGACGGCGCCGGCGTCTTCGGCGATCTTCGCCTGCTCGGCGTTGACCACGTCCATGATCACGCCGCCCTTGAGCTGCTCGGCCATGCCGCGCTTGACGCGGGAGGTGCCGATAGCCGACTCAGCGGACTGCGGGGTGGAGGGAAGCGTGCTCACGGATTGACCTCACTCGAAGGAAGAAGGGTGCTGCGGTACTACAGCACTGAGGAAACCCCCCGCGTCCAGTCCACTGCAAGGGCCAATGAGGAGCCGGTGGCTCCTTCCGATTTGGCCATCCGGTACAAGTACGCACGCCGACGGGTCCCCGGCAGCCCTCAGGGGCGGTCGGCGAGGTCCGCGGGCGGCTCGTCGTCCATCTCGAAGGCGAGCGGGAAGGGGGCGTGGCCCGCCAGGCGGAACCAGCGCACCTTGCGGTGCCTGCGCAGGGCCCGGGCGGCCCGCACGGCGTCGTTGTGGAAGCGCCGGGCCATCGGCACCCGGCGCACGGCCGCCGCGAGCTCCTCCGCGGCCGCCACCCCACCGGGCGCCGCCTTCACCGCATCGACCTGGTCCGCGTCGGCGAACACCGCGCGCAGCGCCTGGCTCAGCTCGCTCTCGGCCACCTCGCGCTGCTCCTCCTCGGCCTGCCGCGCCGCGTGCGCCGCTTCGTACAGCACCAGCGAGGACGCGGGGTCGAGCACCCCGGAGGTGGCCACCTCCAGCACCACGGAGGCCCGCCGGACCAACTGCGCGTCGAGCGCGGCCCGCGCGGCGTCCATCCGCGAATGCAGCCGGTCGAGCCGCCCGGCGGTCCAGCTCAGGTACACGCCGACGACACCGAGCGCGAGGACGATCCAGACAAGGGTTTCGATCACGGACCGCGAGCCTACCGCCCGGCCACACTACGCATGCCCGGCCTCCGGCTCGAGGCTCTTCTCAGGCCGCTTGACGGCACACTGCCGCCTCGATCTCGCCGGGGTGAAGCACTGCAGACGCGTGCTCGCCCCAGTGCGGGGCCGCTGCGGCCAGCTTGTCCGCGAGCTGCCGCGAGAGCTCCAGCCTGACCGCGGCATCCTGCTCCCCGGCGATCCGCCGCCCCCAGCGCACGGTGTCCACCACAGCGGACTTCACCGCCTCGTAGGCAAGGTAGTACTCGAGATCGGCCCTCCAGCCCTGGCGGTACCCGTCGGGAACCTGCCGCTCCCACCCCTGTGCCACCGCGCGCCGCTCGGCCGGTCCGTAAGCCATCTTGTGCAGGTGATCGGCCAGTTCGTACACGGGGTCACCCCACAGAGCGAGCTCCCAGTCCAGGAGTGCGATTCCGCCGTCCTCGGTGACGATCATGTTCTGTCGGTGGATGTCCGCGTGCAGGAGCCCGAAGCGGCGTCCCCTCAGATCGCGCACCCTGTCGCGCAGCGTCCGACAGGGGTCCGCCGGGACCCCGAGGGCCCGGTAGAGCCCTTCGACTCGATCGTCCGCCCGCCCGCGGATCACCCCTACCAGCTCCAGCAGACGCTCGGCGAAACCACGCGCATCGCCGTCCGCCGGCCAGTCCGGCGGGGTGGTGGGCAGCGCGGACCGAGGCACCCGGGACAGCTCGCCGAAAAGGCCCACGATGCCCCTCGCCACGGTCTCGGGCAACGGCTTGCCCTCGGGCACCAGCTCGTCGACGCGGCGCCCGGCGACGAACCGGTGGATCTGGAACGCGGGATCGGCGCCCTCGTACAGCAGTCGCGGAGCCGACGGCACCCAGGGGGCGATCGCCGCCAGCACCTCCGCCTCCGGCCACAAGGTCAGGTCCATGGGCTCGGACTTGCCCGTGCGGATGCGTACGACGACCGGTCCGCTGTCCGCCTCCACCCTGACGTTGCGGTGGTAGTGCCCCGACAGGGCCGCACCCCGCTCGCAGGCTTCCTTGTACAGGGCGATCGGGTCCATGGTCACTTCTTCCAGGGAGCGAGGAGGGAGCCGACCCGCCGGGGTGTCAGGTCGGGCAGCAAGGCCCACACCTGGCGTGCGGCATTGGTCTTCTTCGTCAGACGCTCGATGAGGAAGTCCCTCTCCTTCTGGGTGGAGCCCGCCAGTTGCTTCGAGTAGCGGACGGTGTCCACGATCGCCGACTTGATCCGCTCGTGTGCCGCGTACAGGTCGAGGTCATCGGACGGACCGACGGTGGACCGCTCCGGAAGGGTCTCTCGCCACAACCTCAGGACCTCGGTCCGCTGCTCGTCCGGATAGTCCATCTTGTGGAGGTGGATGGCAATTTCGTACAACGGGTCACCCCACAGGGCGAGCTCCCAGTCGAGGAACCAGGTGGCTCCGTCCGCCACGATCATGTTCTTCCGGTGGAGGTCGGCGTGGAGCACCGAGAACGGCCGCGGCGTGAGGGAGTCCCAGCGGGTCTCCACGACTTCCAGGGGATCATCCGGGATGCCGAGCCCGGCGAAAACCTCCCGGTACTCGTCGCGGTACGTCGTGTGGACCTGACGGGTGAGCCGGGTCAACAGGCGTGCGAATCCGCTGCTGTCACCGGAGGCGGGCCAGTGCTCCGGCAGTGGTGGTGTCTTCTCCGCCGGGATACGGCGGAGCTGGTCCAACAGCACGACCACATCACCGATCACGTGCGGGGGAACCGCTGCACCCCGTGGCGAGAAGACGTCGAGGACGCGCCCCTCGATGAAGTGGTGCACCTGGAAGCGGGGCTCCTCGGAAACGTGGCGCAGCTCCGGCACCCGCACGACGTACGGTTCGATGCAGGTCAGAACGTCTTCCTCACGCCACAGCCGCAGATCCATGGTGTCGGCGGCCGCCAGCGGAATACGCACGTTGACCTTCCCGTCGGCAGTCCGAACCCCTACGTTGCGGTTGTAGTAGCCGGCTGCGGCCCCCTCCGCCTTCTGTGCCTGCCCGAAAAGGCCCAACCAGGTCATGAGTCCACCTCGACGAACATCGACAGGACGTACTCCGTGCGTTCTTCCAGCTCTCGCGCCGCCCCCAGGGGTCGGATAGCGGGGCGCGCCCGGTCGGCCGCCGCCGTGATGTACGCGTCCTCTAAACCGATCAACTCGGTCGCCCGGTGGATGGCGAGGATCAGTGAGGGATAGACCTGGCACACCTCGAACTCACGAGTCGCGTGACGCAGCAGCGCTCCCGCCGCATCCCGCTCCCCTCGGCGCAGGAGCAGGAAGGAGCGGAACATGTCGGCGCGCGCCCGGCCAGAGCGGTAGCCCGCCCGGTCGAGGGCCGCATTGGCGTTGCGGAAAGACAACTCGGCGCGTTCCAGTTGTCCCAGCCGGATCTGCGCAAGGGCCATGGCGGTGTAAACCTTGCCGATCTCATGCTGCGCGCCGAGCTCCCGCTGCACGTCGAGAGCGGCACCCGCTTCGGCGACGGCGGCCTCAGGATCGGTGAAGGCGAGGAGCTCCGCCCGGTTCGTCCGGACGTTGGCCATACCGATCACCGAGTCGACCGCGCGATAGTCCTCTTCCGCCTGCTCCAGCAGGTCCTCGGCGCTCGCGAAGTCCATCAAGAACCGATGGCCCAGGTGCATCAGTCTCTTGAGGTCACCTCGGACGGCCCGCTCCCGGGGAGAACAGATGGCGTGGACTTCCTCGGCGAGGGCGAAGGCCCCTTGGAAGTCGCCCTGCCACATGCGGATGTCCGCGACGCAGAAGCCGGCCGAGGTCCGAGCCTCGCCCGCGTGGTCCTGCCAGACCCGTTCGAAGATCGTGGAGGCCAGTCCGCTCTCGCCGGCGATCCGCCGGGCATTGGCCCCGGCGAGCGCCAGCCTGGCCGCGACCATCGACCGTGCGGGCGTCTCGCGCACAGGTGTCAGCGCGATCGCCGCGCCGGTGTCCCCCAGCTCCAACCGGGATTCCGCTTCCAGACAGTCGGCGACGTCACGGACGACTGCCACGGACGACCGGTCCTGCTGAGGGTCCGCGGATGCCAGGTGGTCCCTCAGGTCCTTGACCATTCCGTCCACGGCCTGTCGGCTGCTCATCCCGAGGGCGCGGTCGGCGTGCCTGAGAATCTCGTCCGGCGACAGGTTGCCGGCGCGCAGCCCGTGGTACACCGCCTCCCTGAGGGGGGACGACCGGGCCACGCCCGTCCTTTCCGCTCCCCGCTCGATACGGTCCGCGAGCCCTTCCCAATGTGTAGCCAGCACCGCGTGCACCTCGCGTTTCACCGCGGGCGACAGGTGCCCTTGCAGCGCGGAGACCATCAGCTGATGCAGCCGGTACCAGCCTTCGGGCAACGGGTACGCGAAGGAGTACGCCGTGAGGGATTCCCAGGTCAGCAAGTTGGCGGGCAGGTCGAAGTGTCGCCCGACGGTGCGGAACACGTCGAGGTCGAAGGTTCTGGCGACGCTGAGCAGTTCGAGAATCCTGACCTCGTCAGGGGCCACGTGCTGCAGGAAGCGCTGGACGATCTCCTCAGACGTTCCGGCGTCCTCCGTACGCCCGGGATGCTGGACATGTGTGTCCACTGCCAGGTGGAGGTAGAACGGGACACCGGCGCTGGCCTCGGCGATCGACCGTTGCCTCGGGAGCTCCGTGATCCCCGCCTGACGCAACAAGTCGAGCCGGGCGTCCATCGGCAGGCCTTCCACCCGCACCCGGCGGATCACCGCGTCCCAGTCCTTGTCGTACGCCGCCCATGCGAGCGGCTCGCGGCTCGCCAGCACGGTGAGACCACCGTGCAACTGCCCCAGCAGATCGCGAAGCCAGGCGTCCGAGGCGAAGCTGCGGCCGCCCGGGAGCGGTGCGGGCACCATCGCTTCGTAAGCGTCGACGTACAGCACGAACGGCTGCTCCCGAGCCGACTGCCGCAGATCCTCGGCGAACAGGTAGGTCACGGCGTGACCCAGTTCCGCATTGGAGAGGCCGTCGAGTTCCCGCAGCGTGGGGTCCGCTTCGATGCGCTGCCTGCGCTGGCGATTGGCGACCGCCCGGCCGGTGAGCCTCACCAGGCCCGCCGCGGTGCCGAAGACCGGCAACCCCATGGCATCGTCCAGGATCTTCGAGAGCACCTCGCTCTCCTCGGCGAAGGGGGTGTTCTTCCGGTCCATCTGCAGTTGCGGGTGCACCCGCTGCCACAGGACCGCGTAGGCGATGTCGAACCGGTCGAACTTCACTCCCTGGGCACCGTATTCGGTGCGGAGCACGGCCAGGGCGTCCTCCTGCTGCCGCAAGGTCGGCAGTTGGAGGTCCAGCCGGGCCGTGCGGTGGCGTTCGGGCGTGCGGAGCCGTAACTCCTGCAACAGACGGGACTTCCCGATGCCTCCGACACCCACGATGTTGAGGACCCTGGGGCGTTCCGAGATCGCCTGTAGCTCCTCGTCGTACACCGCGAGCAACCCCTCGCGATTGAAGAATTGCCTCTGTAATGCGGAAACCCGTCGGTAACGCGGCCTGATGGACATGAAGACTCCCCCTCGCACCCCTGCGGCACGAAGGCGAGACTACCCACACCACAACACGGCTCACCCCGGTTGAGATACACCCGAACGAGGTTGTCCCGTACGTCCGTTCGCCCCGTCAGTCCCGGGAGAGGCCCAGGCGGGTGCGGAGGGGGATGCGTTCGTCCGTGGCCACGGCGGCGGCGCCGTCCGTGACCGTTTCGTAGACGGCCAGGATGTCCGCGCCGACCGTCGACCAGTCGAAGCGGCGTACGTGCGCGGAGCCGCGGGCGCTGAGTTCCGCGCGGCGGGCCGGGTCGTGGAGGAGGCGGACCGCGGCCGCGGCCAGGGCGTCGGAGTCCTCGTTCGCGAAGAGGTCGCCCGCCCGGCCCTGGTCCAGGACCTGGGCGAACGCGTCCAGGTCCGAGGCCAGGACGGCCGCCCCCGCCGACAGTGCCTCGACCAGGATGATCCCGAAGCTCTCCCCGCCCGTGTTCGGGGCGACGTACACGTCGACGCTGCGCAGCAGCCGGGCCTTGTCCTCGTCGGAGACCATGCCCAGGAACTCGACCCGCGAGCGCAGGCCGGCCGGGAGGGAGGCCACAGCCTCCTCCTCGTCGCCGCGGCCGGCCACCAGGAGGCGTACGTCGGGGCACTCCTCGACGATCCGCGGGAACGCCGCCATCAGCACGGGCAGGCCCTTGCGCGGCTCGTCGATCCGGCCGATGAAGCCGAGGGTCTTGCCGCCCCACTCCGCCTTGGGCGAGGCGGAGGCGAAGAAGTCCACGTCCACCCCGTTCGGGATGACCACCGCGTCCCCGCCCAGGTGCTCCACCAGCGTGCGCCGCGCGTACTCGCTCACCGCGATCCGGGCGCTGATCTTCTCCAGGGCCGGCTGGAGGATTGGGTAGGCCGCGATCATCGCCCGCGAGCGCGGGTTGGAGGTGTGGAAGGTGGCCACGATCGGGCCCTGCGCCGCCCAGCAGGACAGCAGGCCCAGCGACGGGGAGGCCGGTTCGTGGATGTGGATCACGTCGAAGACCCCGTCGTGGAGCCAGCGCCGTACCCGCGCCGCCGACAGGAAGCCGAAGTTCAGCCGGGCGACGGACCCGTTGTAGGGCACCGGCACCGCCCGCCCCGCCGAGACCACGTACGGCGGCAGCGGGGTCTCGTCGTCCGCGGGGGCGAGGACCGACACCTCGTGGCCGAGGCGGATCAGGTGTTCCGCCAGGTCCCGGATGTGGAACTGGACGCCGCCCGGCACGTCCCACGAGTACGGGCACACGATGCCGATCTTCACTAGGCGCGCTCCTCCAGGTCGTCCAGCCACAGCCGCTGCAACATGTGCCAGTCCTCGGGGTGTGCGGCGATCCCCGCCGCGAACGCGTCGGCGACCGCCTGCGTCATGACGGCGGTCTTCTCGGTCCGCGTCCCGGCCGCCGGCACCGGCACCTCGGGGTGGATCCGCCCGTACATCCGCGGGGTCTCGCCGTAGTGCAGCGTCACGGGCAGCAGCGCCGCCCCGGTCTGCTGCGCCAGCAGCGCGGGCCCGGCCGGCATCCGTGCCGTCGCGCCGAAGAAGTCCACCTCGACCCCGGAGGCGGACAGGTCCCGGTCGGCGACCAGACAGACCAGGCCGCCGGAGCGCAGCCGGCGCGCGAGCGTGCCGAAGGCGGCCCCGCCGCTGTGCGGCAGTACCTCCATGCCCAGGCTCTCGCGGTAGGCCACGAACCGGTCGTACAGGGACTCCGGCTTGAGCCGTTCGGCGACCGTGGTGAACGGGATGCCGAGGTGGCTGGTCGCCCAGGCCCCGGCCAGGTCCCAGTTCGCCAGGTGCGGCAGGGCCACGACGACCCCCCGCCCGGAGGCGATGGCCTCGCGCAGGATGTGCTCGTCGGCCATCTCCACGTCGGCCGAGAACCGCCGCGCGTCCATCGCCGGCAGCCGGAAGGACTCCATCCAGTACCGCATGTACGAGCGCATGCCCGCCCGGGACAGCTCCCGCAGCCGGTCCGGGCCCGCGTCGGGAACGACCCTGGCCAGGTTCGACTCCAGCCGCAGCACGCTCTTGCCGCGCCGCTTCCACGCCGTGTCGGCTATCCGGCGGCCCAGGGCCACCGCGGTCGGCTCCGGCAGCTTTTTGACGGCCGCCCAGCCGAGCCCGTAGAGCCCGTCGACGAGCCGGTCCTGCGCCTTGCCCATCAGGCCGCGCCGCCTTCGGACAGGTGCGCCTCGGCGTCGGCTTCCGCCGCCTCGCGCCGCACGGTCACCACGCGCTGGATCAGCGTGACGAGCGAGCCCGCCGCCACCACCCACAGCGCGACCGGCAGCAGCACGCCGATCCAAGGCGGCGCCCCGAAGGTCTGCAGCCCGGAGAGACCGGCCGCGACCAGCGAGATCACAAGCCGCTCGGCGCGCTCGACGAGCCCGTTGACGGCGACCGGAAGACCGATCGCCTCGCCGCGGGCCTTGGTGTACGAGACCACCTGCCCGCTGGCCAGGCAGAAGATCGCCACCGCGCACAGCACGTTGTCGTGGCCGGAGCCCGCGTACCAGAGTGCGAGCCCCCCGAAGATCGCCGCATCCGCCACCCGGTCGAGGGTGGAGTCGAGGAACGCGCCCCAGCGGCTGGAGACCCCGGCCTGGCGGGCCATGTTCCCGTCCACCAGGTCCGAGAACACGAACAGGGTGATGGTGATCGTGCCCCAGAAGAACTCGCCCCTGGGGAAGAAGACCAACGCTCCCGCCACCACTCCGGCCGTGCCGATCAGCGTGACCGCGTCCGGGCTCACCCCCCGACGGAGGAGAAAAGCGGCGAATGGCGTGAGAACACGCGTGAAGAATGCACGCGCGTACTTGTTCAGCATGGCCTTCCCGGAGGGTCGCTGGGCCGCACGGCCCCATCGGCCACCGGCTGGCCCATCGTAGCCAGCGCCCCGGACCCCCACCGCCCCGCACCCACCGGTTCGCGCCGGACAATCCCCGCGCAACCCCCGCGTCACGCTCCGGACAGCACCCGGTACGACGTATGGACGCAGTGTGACGGCGGTGCAAAGCTCGAAGAACCCCAGTCACCCTCCTCACCGCGACACCGGGAGGCACGATCACCATGGGAGCCACATCACACCAAGCCGGGGCCGCCGGCAGGGCACTGACGGCCGACCGCCCCGCATCCGTACGGAACGTCGTGCTGGTCGGCCACAGCGGCGCCGGGAAGACCACGCTGGTCGAAGCCCTGGCCCTGACCGCAGGGGCCGTCAACAGGGCCGGAAGGGTCGAGGACGGCGGCACCGTCTCCGACTACGACGAGATCGAACAACGCCGCCAGCGCTCCATCCAGCTCTCCCTCGTCCCCGTCGAATGGGGCGGAATCAAGATCAATCTGCTCGATACCCCCGGATACGCCGACTTCGTCGGGGAACTCAGGGCCGGTCTACGCGCCGCGGACGCGGCCCTCTTCGTCGTCTCGGCCGCCGACGGGATCGACGGGGCCACCCGCATGGTCTGGGACGAATGCGAGGCGGTGGGCATGCCGCGGGCCATCGTCGTCACCCATTTGGAGGCAGCCCGGGCGGATTACACGCAGATGACCACGGTCTGTGGCGAGATCTTCGGCGGCGACGACCCGGACGCCGTCATCCCGCTCTACCTGCCCCTGCACGGCCCCGCCGGGCCCGACGGGCACGCACCCGTCACCGGCCTGCTCGGGCTGCTGTCCCAGCGGGTTTACGACTACACCTCCGGCGAGCGCACCGAGCGCGATCCCGACCCCGCCGAGCTCGCGCTGATCTCCGAGGCCCGCTCCCGCCTGATCGAGGGGATCATCGCGGAGAGCGAGGACGAGACCCTCATGGACCGCTACCTCGGCGGCGAGGACATCGACCTCAAGACCCTGATCGACGACCTGGAGCGGGCCATCGCCCGCGGCACCTTCCACCCCGTCCTGATGGCCGCGCCCGCCGCCGAAGGGGCCCGCCAGGGCCTGGGCACCGTCGAACTCCTCGAACTGGTCACCGGCGGCTTCCCCACCCCGCTGGAACGCGCCCCCCTCACCGTCACCGCCCCCGACGGCGCCGCCCGCCCCGAGGTCACCTGCGACCCGGACGGGCCGCTCCTCGCCGAGGTGGTCAAGACCTCCTCCGACCCCTACGTGGGCCGCGTCTCCCTCGTCCGCGTCTTCTCGGGCACCCTGCGCCCGGAGGAGACCGTGCACGTCAGCGGGCACGGCCTGTCCGACAGGGGCCACGAGGACCACGACGTCGACGAGCGGATCGGCGCCCTGACCTCCCCCTTCGGCAAACAGCAGCGCACCCTCACGCACGTCGTCGCTGGTGACCTCGCCTGCGTGGCGAAGCTGGGCCGGGCCGAGACCGGCGACACCCTCTCGGCCAAGGACGGCCCGCTCCTCATGGAGCCCTGGCCGATGCCCGAACCCCTCCTGCCCCTCGCCATCGAGGCCCACAGCAAGGCCGACGAGGACAAGCTCTCCCAGGGCCTGGCCCGGCTCGTCGCCGAGGACCCGACCATGCGGCTGGAACAGAACCCGCACACCGGCCAGCTCGTGCTGTGGTGCCTGGGGGAAGCCCACCAGGACGTCGCCCTGGAGCGGCTGCGCACCCGCTACGGGGTGCAGGTCGACCCCGTCCCCCACAAGGTGAGCCTGCGCGAGACCTTCGGCGCCAAGGCCGCCGGGCGCGGGCGGCACGTCAAGCAGTCCGGCGGGCACGGACAGTTCGCCATCTGCGAGATCGAGGTGGAACCCCTCCCGGCGGGCAGCGGCATCGAGTTCGTGGACAAGGTCGTCGGCGGATCCGTGCCGCGGCAGTTCATCCCGTCCGTGGAGAAGGGCGTGCGCGCCCAGGCCGCCCGGGGCGTGGCGGCCGGCTATCCGCTGGTCGACGTCCGCGTCACCCTGCTCGACGGCAAGGCGCACTCGGTCGACTCCTCCGACGCCGCGTTCCAGACCGCGGGCGCCCTCGCCCTGCGCGAAGCCGCCGCCGAGGCCCCGATCCACCTGCTGGAGCCCGTCGCGGAACTCGACGTCCTGGTCCCGGACGAGTACGTGGGCCCCGTCATGAGCGACCTCGCGGGCCGCCGCGGCCGCGTCGTCGGCACAGACCAGGCCGGTTCCGGGCGGACCCGGGTGCGCGCCGAGATCCCCGAGATCGAGATCGGCCGGTACGCGGTGGAGCTGCGTTCCGTATCGCACGGCACGGGCGGGTTCAGCCGTACGTACGCCCGGCACGAGGCGATGCCCCCGCAGCTGGCGGACAAGGTTCGCGAACAGGCCGAGAAGGGAAGTTAATCCACATAGCACACGGGATGCCGCCTACTCAACCTTGTTGCGGTGGGCGGTATTTCCCTGTCCCATGACCACGGGGTGGGCTCCGCCGATAGGCTCTTCGGCGGGGCGGACACACCACGCCGGCGGGCGAACCGCAGGCGGAGCAGCACGTATGACGGCACGTCGATGGGGGCAACGGTGGCGGACGACGGATTCGACTTCAGGCCCGGCGCGCAGATTCCGCTGCAGGGGGGCGGGGGGCAGACCGCCGCGACCAACGCGCTCGCCTCCGCCGCCTACCGCGACGGCAAGGTCGACGAGATCCTCAAGGCCAACAACGAGTACCACGAGTCGAAGGTCAAGCCGGGCAAGATCTCCCTGCTCGAACCCAACCTCGGCGAGGCCTTCTGCCGGGCCGTGGAGGCCCGCACCCTGGGCCCCGCCCGCAAACCCCTGATCCAGTCGTTCGGCGCCGACCCGCAGACCGTCGTGGAGCACTGCCTGGCCGCGTCCCGCATCCGCAAGGAACGCGACCGCAAGCTGCGCCTGATCACCCTGGTGTGCGGGGTGGTGTTCCTGCCCGGGCTGATGCTCTGGCTCGGCCTGTTCCAGCTCCGCAAGTGGCTCGCCAAGGGCAAGCGGGGGTCCTGGGCGGGCACCGCGCTCCTGGTCGGCGTCGGCATCGTCATCGCCGTGCTGATGTTCCGGTTGCCGTTCACCGGCTTCTTCGGCCTCTACCTGCGCGCCATGGTCATCGCCCCGGCCGCGGGCTGGTTCCTGGCCCGCCGGCTCTGCGAGGCCACCGCCGCCGACATGCGCTCCCGCTGGGACGGGCTGCTCGGCGGCGGCGGGGTCGCCGCGAAGATCCCCGAGGCGGTGCCCGGCAACCCCGACGAGAAGGCCCGCGAGGACCTGCGCCGCCAGCTGGCGAAGCTGACCGCCGAGGACCGCAGCAACTCCGTCTTCTACGCCGGTCCCAAGGGCATCCTCGGCATGGGCACCCGCTGGGGCAGCTGGCAGATGGCGGAGGAACTGGTCCCGAAGACGGACGGCGCCGAGATCCACCCGTTCCGCAGCTGGGACGTCATACGCGCGGTCGACGCCGAGCTGCGCAAGCTGGAGCGCGGCCCCCTGCACACCGGCGGCTTCCCGGCCGCCTCGATCCAGCACTGGATCGTCACGCCGATCGGCGAGGGCGCCACCGAAGTGGCCCGCCCCACCGGCGAGGACGTCGACACCTTCCTCGTGAAGCCGCACGAGATCACCCGGATCTGCAACGAGCAGCAGTTCAGCGCCGGCAACCGGCACTACCTGGGCATCCAGTACCCGCTCTGGGACGGCCAGCTGGTGATCACGATGATGGTGACCGTCACGGTGCTGTACAAGACCCTCCGGGTGGACGTCACGGCCCACGCGCTCGGTCCCGTGCACGGCCTGTTCACCACGAAGTCCGCGCCCAAGACCGTCGAGGTCGCCAAGTCCCTCCGGTTCTGGGAGACGGTCGAGCGCCGGCTGCCGCTGGTGGACGCCGACGAGGTGGTACGCCTGGCCGTGCGCGCCCCGCTGACCTGGTACCCGCCGCTGCTGGACTACCTGGGCGGCAAGCTGATCCTGCCGGAGCCCTTCGGCGTACGCCACGTCTGGGCGGGCTCCATGTGGCGCCACCGGTTCATGGCCGACGACGCGCTGCGCACGGTGACGCCGGTGCTGCGGGCGGTGCACGCCGCCGCGTTCCGGGTGCTGGAGGAGAACGGCGTGGACACCGAGCGCTTCACGAACCGCTCGTCCATCATGAGCGGCCTCATCCAGGAGCCCGCCCCGCGCAAGGCGGACGTCTACGACGCGTAGGCCCGGACCGGGCCCGACGCGTAGGCCCGGACCGGGCCCGACGCGTAGGCCCGGACCGGGCCGGTCGTTCGGCCCGGTCGGTCGTTCGGCCCGGTCGGTCGTTCGGCCGGCAGGCCCGGTCGTCCGGCGCGGCCGGTCGTCCGGCCGGCAGGCCCGGTCAGTCGTTCGGCCAGGCCTCCGCGAGCATCCGGCGGGTGTCCGCGAGGAGTTGCGGCAGCACCTTGGTGTGGCCGACCACCGGCATGAAGTTCGTGTCCCCGCCCCAGCGGGGCACGATGTGCTGGTGCAGGTGTGCGGCGATACCGGCTCCCGCCGCCGCACCCTGGTTCATGCCGATGTTGAAGCCGTGCGCCCCCGAGGCCTTGCGCAGCGCGCTCATGGCCCGCTTGGTGAGCTCGGCGAGCTCGGCCGTCTCGGGGCCGTCCAGCTCGGTGTAGTCGGCGACGTGCCGGTACGGGACGACCATCAGGTGGCCGCCGTTGTACGGGTAGAGGTTCAGCACGGCGTACACGTGCTTGCCGCGGGCCACGACCAGGCCGTCCTCGTCGGACATCTCCGGAATCCCGCAGAAGGGACAGCCGTCCCCGGCCTCCGGGCCGGTCGGCTTGTTCTCGCCCTGGATGTAGGCCATCCGGTGGGGCGTCCACAGACGCTGGAACGCGTCCTGCGTACCCACACCGATCTGCTGCTCCGGCTCACTCGTCATGGGATGCAGCATATGACCTTGCCCCCGCCGGGCGTGTCGCCGGGGCGGACACCGCCCCGGGACCGGCGATGCTGGGCGGATGCGCCACGACCCGACGACCCGCGAGGAGACCTGGGAGCGCCGTACGGAGCTGCCGCTGTTCTACGCCTCGCTGCTGTTCATCGCCGGGTACGCGGTGCGCGTGCTCGCCTCCCCCACGGATCACCTGTGGCGGGACGGCGCCGGGATCGTGGTCCTGCTGACCTGGCTGTGCTTCATCGGCGACTACGTGGTGCGCATGGTGCTCAGCGGCCGCCGGCCGCTGCGGTTCGTCCGCCGGCACTGGCTGGACACGCTGATCGTGCTGTTGCCCACCCTGCGGCCGCTGCGCATGGTCAAGGTCCACGACGCCATCCAGGCCCGCCGGGAGCGCCCGCGCCGGGGGCTGCACCAGCGCGTGATCACGTACGCCGGTCTCTCGGCGGTCCTGCTCGGCTTCTCCGGTGCCCTCGGCCTCTACTACCACGAGCACCGGGACCCGCGGTCCGCCATCCGCACCTTCTGGGACGCGGTGTGGTGTGTGTGCGAAACGCTGACGACGGTGGGCTACGGCGACGTGGCCCCGGTGACCCCGGCGGGCCGGCTGATCGCGGTCGGGCTGATGGTCTGCGGGCTGGCCCTGCTGGGCGCGGTGACGGGCAGCTTCTCGTCCTGGCTGATCCAGGTCTTCCGGCGGGAGGACGAGGAGGAGCCCCCGGGGGACCGAAGTTCCCCGGGGGCTCCTTGAGGGCGGTGCCGGTCAGACCTGGACGCGGTCCTCGACGACCTTGGCCAGCTTGGCCAGCGCCTCGTCCTTGGCGATGCCGTTCTCCTGCGAACCGTCGCGGTAGCGGAAGGAGACGGTGCCCGCGGCCATGTCCTCGTCACCGACGATGATCATGAACGGGACCTTGAGCTTCTGGTGGTTCCTGATCTTCTTCTGCATGCGGTCGGAGGAGGCGTCGACCTCGACGCGCAGCCCCTTCTTCTTCGCCGCGGCGGCGAACTCCCGCAGGTACTCCACGTGCCCGTCGCCGATCGGGATGCCGACCGCCTGGACCGGGGCCAGCCACGGCGGCATGGCGCCCGCGTAGTGCTCCAGCAGCACCGCGAAGAACCGCTCGATGGAGCCGAACAGCGCGCGGTGGATCATGACCGGCCGCTGGCGGGAGCCGTCGGGGGCGGTGTACTCCAGGTTGAACCGCTCCGGCAGGTTGAAGTCGAGCTGGACCGTCGACATCTGCCAGGTGCGGCCGATGGCGTCCTTGCACTGGACCGAGATCTTCGGGCCGTAGAACGCGGCGCCGCCCGGGTCCGGGACCAGCGGGAGACCCTGCTTCTCGGCGACCTGCGTGAGGACGGCGGTCGCCTCCTCCCAGGCCTCGTCCGAGCCGACGAACTTCTCCGGGTCCTTGGTGGACAGCTCCAGGTAGAAGTCGGTCAGACCGTAGTCGCGCAGCAGGCCGAGGACGAAGGTGAGGGTGGTGTCGAGCTCCTCGGCCATCTGCTCGCGGGTGCAGTAGATGTGCGCGTCGTCCTGGGTGAAGCCGCGGGCGCGGGTCAGGCCGTGGACGACACCCGACTTCTCGTACCGGTACACGGTGCCGAACTCGAAGAGGCGCAGGGGCAGTTCGCGGTAGGAGCGGCCGCGCGCGTCGAAGATCAGGTTGTGCATCGGGCAGTTCATGGGCTTGAGGTAGTAGTCGGTACCACCGTCGAGCTGCATGGGGGGGTACATCCCCTCCGCGTACCAGTCCAGGTGACCGCTCTTCTCGAAGAGCGCGCCCTTGGTGGCGTGCGGGGAGTAGACGAACTCGTAGCCCTCCTCCTCGTGCCGCTTGCGCGAGTAGTCCTCCATGGTCCGGCGGATGATGCCGCCGCGCGGGTGGAAGACGGCCAGGCCGGAGCCGATCTCGTCCGGGATGGAGAAGAGGTCGAGCTCGCTGCCGAGCTTGCGGTGGTCGCGCTTCTCGGCCTCGGCGAGGAAGTCGAGGTGGGCCTTGAGCTCGTCCTTCGAGGGCCAGGCGGTGCCGTAGATGCGCTGGAGCATCGGGTTCTTCTCGCTGCCGCGCCAGTACGCGGCGGCGTTGCGCATCAGCTTGAACGCGGGGATGTTGCGGGTGGTGGGCAGGTGGGGACCGCGGCAGAGGTCCTTCCAGCACAGTTCGCCGGTCTTCGCGTCCAGGTTGTCGTAGATGGTCAGCTCGCCGCCGCCCACCTCGACGTCCGCACCGTCGTCGGACGAGGCGGAGCCCTTGATGCCGATGAGCTCCAGCTTGTACGGCTCGTCGGCGAGCTCCTCGCGGGCCGCCTCGTCGGTGACGACGCGGCGGGAGAACCTCTGGCCGCGCTTCTGGATCTCCTGCATCTTCTTCTCGATGGCCTTGAGGTCATCGGGAGTGAAGGGCTTGGCGACGTCGAAGTCGTAGTAGAAGCCGTTCTGGACCGGCGGGCCGATGCCCAGCTTGGCCTCGGGGAACAGCTCCTGCACGGCCTGTGCCATGACGTGCGCGGTCGAGTGGCGCAGGATGTTCAGGCCGTCCTCGGAGGAGATCTCCACCGGCTCGACGGACTCGCCGTCCCTCAGCTCGTACGAGAGGTCCTTGAGCTCGCCCGCGACGCGCGCGGCCACGACGGTGCGCTCGCCGGCGAAGAGCTCGGCCGCCGTAGTGCCCGTGGCCACCACGCGCTCGTCCCGCTCGGAATCGCGTTGGATGATCACACGGACGTCTGACACCGGTCTCTCCTGAACTCTGGGGGTGCGCGAGGGAACACTGCGCGCCTGAATCGTACCGAGCGTTGTGGCCGCGCCGCTAAACGGTTATCGCCGGGGCCGCCCCGCGCAGGCCCCCGCCCGGCTGCCCTCCCCCTCCGGGCCCTCCGGGCGCGGGCCGGCGCGGTGCCGGGCGCGGGCGCCGGCGGGCCGAGGGGCCCGGTAGTGTGGGCCGACCGCCCGACTCCACCGGAGGGACCGTATGGCGAACCCGCAGATCCGGCCGCTGGACCTGGCCGACGAGGCCACCGCGGCCGCCGTGTTCCGGATCGGGCGCGACTCCTACGCGGTGGAGGCCGAGCTGATCGGCTTCGACGGCATCCCGGCACTGCGCGAGAGCCTCCCCGAGATGCGGGCGCAGGACCTCCACTGGGTCGGCGCCGTCTCCGGGTCCGGGGAGCTCACCGGGTTCCTGGCCTGGGAGGACCGGGCCGACGGCGGTGTATGCATCGACCGGCTCTGCGTGGCGCCGGCCCGGTTCCGTCTGGGCATCGCCTCCCTGCTGCTGCGCCACGCGCTGACCGAGCTCTTCCCGGGCCGCCCGGTCGAGGTCACCACGGGCGCCGCCAACGTCCCCGCGGTGGGGCTCTACGACCGCCTGGGCTTCGTGCGCGGCGAGGACTTCTCCCCCGCGCCGGGCCTGCTGATGGCCTCCTTCACCCGCGGGCCGGGCGTCTAAGCCGTCTCTTCCGGATCCTGTCGGGCGGCGCGGGCCAGGCAAGATCCGGAAGAGACGGCCTGGGCCGGACAGTGCCTAGTCGTCGGCGGGCAGGGCGTCCGCCGGGTCGAAGGACTCGTCCAGCGATTTCATCAGGCGGTCCCGCTCCACCTCGTCCAGCGGGACGGGGGTGACGTCGGTGGCGTCGGTCAGCCGGCGGAAGCCGCCCCGGCGCTGGAGCCGGCCGCTCACCCGGACCGGCAGGCCCACCAGGTGCGCGTGACCCGCGACCCGGTACGCCTCCTCGTCGAGCTCGGCCCGTACGTAGGGCACCTCCGCCCCCGCCAGCACCCGCAGCCGGACCGTCCCGCCGCCCCCGGGGGCCGAGCGCCGCATCCGGACCACCGCCCCGGCCAGGCGCACCGCCGGCGCCGGCTCGTCCCGGGTGTACCGGGCCGCCGCCTCCCGCAGCACCGGCAGGTCGCCCGGGGAGAACTCCACCGGCTCCGGCCTTGCCGCGCATCCGGCGGGGGCCCCGGCCGCCGGGGCCCAGGCAAGCGAGACGCGGGCCCCTTCGGAACCCCGTACGAGCGCGATCAGCGCGTCCGCGAGCTCCCGGCTGACCCCGGCCCCCACCGCCGCGTCGAAGGCGTCCATGCCGCCGGTGGCCCGCCGGTAGTCCACCGCTTCGCGCGCCGCGTGCAGGGCGTGGTGCAGCCGGGTGACCACCTCCCGGCCCCCGTCCACCGGGAGGTACGCGGTCAGCCGGCGGCCGCCCGGCGAGGGGCCCACGAGCACGCCGTCCAGGGACCGCCCGGCCTGCGCGCGGTGCCGTGCGCCGAAGTATCCGGCGCGGGCGCGGGCGGCGAGGGCCCCGGCCAGCAGCAGCTGCCGGGCGGCCGAGCGGAGCTGTTCCTGCACGGGCCAGGCCTCCGCCCGTCCGGTCGCGTACGCGCCCTCCGGGAACTCCCGCTCCCAGCGGATCTCGTCGCTCGGCACGCTCAGCCCGAGCAGCACTTCCTTCGCCGAGGGCAGCCCGCCGCGCGAGAGGGCGCTCAGCGCCTCCTCCAGGAGGTCGGCGCAGTCGGGGAAGGCCCGGCTCTCCGGCACGAGCAGGCTCGTGCCCTCCTGTCCCGGCGGGGTCCAGCGCCCGTACCGTCCGGCGGCGCCGCCCCGCCGCAGCCAGCCGTGGCGGTGCAGGAGCGCGCCGAGCACGGCCGGGTCGACGTGCGCGGCGTCGGGCGCGTCCGGCGTGAACTGCGGGGACGAGAGCGGTTCGAGGCGCGGCGGGTGCCAGTTCATCAGGGTGTCCCTCCCGACCCGACCCGGGTCATGATCTCGCAGAGCGCCCGGTCGTCGAAGATCCGTGTGGTGGGGATCCGTACGGTGGTCCGGCGGCGGCCGGTCACCGGGTGCCCGGCGAGATTGGTCCAGTAGCAGCAGTGCCTCAGGTCGAGCCGGTCGTGCCCGGCGCTCAGCCACTGCCCGCGCTCCCGTGGGACGAGCATCACCACGAGGATCTTGTGGACGGCGACCGGCGTGCGGGCCAGCTTCACGAGGTGCTCGTTGTCGAGGGTGAAGCCGAAGGTCGCGCCGGCCGGCCGCGGCGGTACCTGGTAGGTCGCCTTCAACTGCACCTTGATGGTGACCTCGTCGTCGACGACGTGCTCGGCCGCGCCGTGACTGACGTGCCAGTCGATGCCGTTGTCGGGAAAGGGCTGGGACAGCGAGCAGCCGGCCGCGGCGGCGACGGCGTGCAGGTAGCCCACCTGGAGGGTCTCCATGCAGGCGGTGGTGGCGAGTGAGCCGCGCAGCGGTCCGGTCCCCGCGTCCGTCCGCGGTCCGATCCGCCCTTGCAGCACCCCGCCCGGTTCGGGCTGCGCGAGCGCCATGGCCGGCTCCCCATGCCTTGTGGGCTCTGCCTCGTGAGGGGTGATGGGGGTGATGGCAGATCAGGTGTGCGGTCCCCCAAGGAGGTTGTCTCCGCAGCAGAGGTGCGGCAAACGGCGTACGGGGCAAACAGCCCGGGTATCACCGATTCGGGCAAGGGGGTGGCGAGTTCCCGTCGCGCCCCATCTGCCGATCGGGGACGAGGAGTTCGCCATGACACGCTGGTACGAGGGCCCGCTGGCCGCATTCGACACGGAGACGACCGGGGTGGACGTCGAGCAGGACCGGATCGTGTCCGCCGCGCTCGTCGTGCAGGAGTGTGCGGGCGGCCGGGTCCGCACCACCCGCTGGCTGGTCAATCCGGGTATCCCGGTGCCCCGGGGCGCCACGGAAGTGCACGGCCTGACCGACGAACACCTCCAGCGCAACGGCCGTTGGCCGGCGCCGGTGGTGGAGGAGATAGCCCGTTCGCTCGGTGAGCAGCGCCTGGCGGGCCGGCCGCTGGTGGTGATGAACGCGCCGTTCGACCTGACGCTGCTGGACCGGGAGTTGCGCAGGCACCGGGCGTCCTCGCTGGCGCGGTACCTGGACGACCGGCCGCTGACGGTGCTGGACCCGCGGGTGCTGGACAAGCACCTGGACCGCTACCGCAAGGGCCGCCGCACCCTGGGCGACCTGTGCGCGCACTACGGGATAGAGCTGGAGGGGGCGCACGACGCGGCGGCGGACGCGCTGGCCTCGCTGGAGCTCGTACGGGCGCTCGGGCGCCGGTTCGCGGGCCGGCTGGAGCGGCTGACACCGGCGGAACTGCACACGCTCCAGGCGGTGTGGCACGCGGCGCAGGCGCGGGGACTGCAGGCCTGGTTCGCCCGGCAGGGCACCCCGGAAGCCGTGGACCCGCACTGGCCGCTGCGTCCGGAGGTCCCGGCCGCCGCGTGAACGGCGCCTGCGGACACCCGAGAACGCGGAAGGCCGGTCCGTCTTGCGACGGACCGGCCTGTCCCGGTGGGCGATACTGGGATCGAACCAGTGACCCCTTCGGTGTGAACGAAGTGCTCTCCCGCTGAGCTAATCGCCCGGAACGGGTTGAACAATACAAGAGCCCCGGGGTTCTGTTCAAACCGCTTCCGGCAGGGCCGCCAGCCGCGCCGCGAGGGCACGCTGCCCGGCGCGCATCATCAGGGCGTGGTTGAGCCGGAACAGGGGCCGTCCGGGCACCGCGAGGAAGCGCAGCAACGGCCGGCACACCTCGGCCTCCTGTTCGTACAGGGCGCGCGTCCGCGCCCCGCGCGGGCGTACCGTCCACCGCGCCCATCCTTCGAGGTCCCCGCCCAGGGCGACCTCCAGCACGCCGCGGGCGGGGTCGCGCAGCAGCTCGGTCGCGGTGACGCGCAGCGCGTACGGGAGTACGGAGCGGATGACGGCGGTGCCGGCGCGGCCGTCGGCGCCGTCGGACTCGAAGCGGCGGACCTGGGGCCACCAGAGCGGGTAGTCGCCGGCTTGTTCCAGGGCGCGGTAGACGGCCGACGGCGGGGCGTCGAGGTCCCACACGCTGCGGAAACGGAAACGGGAGCGATTCGGTCGGCGCGAGGGGCTGCGGTCCATGCCCCGAGCCTGCCCCGGGCGCGAGCGGGCTATCCCGGTGCGCGTCCGCCCGCCGCCCGATGCCCCCCGGCGCGGCCCCAGGGGCCCCCTGGCGCCCGCGCGGTTCCCGGTCGGCGCACGGGACCGGCGGCCAGCCACGAGGGCGCGAGAACGCCCGCGGTGGCCGCGCACGACGAAGGCCCGGAGACTCTTCACGAGTCTCCGGGCCTTCGGTCCGGTGGGCGATACTGGGTTCGAACCAGTGACCCCTTCGGTGTGAACGAAGTGCTCTCCCACTGAGCTAATCGCCCGGACGCACCGCAAACATTACCGCATGTCAGCGGCGCTCTACGCCATCAGGTGCCGATCACTGGTCCTTGATGTTCCACGGCAGCACGAGGCCGTACTTCCACAGGTAGAAGCCGATCAGCGCGCCCGCCACGGTGAGGCCCACGCCGGTCAGGATGAGGTTGCGGCGGCGCACCCGGGGGTCCATGGCCTTCTGGGCGGCCTCGGCGACCTTGCGCTTCGTCCAGCGCAGCACCACCTGGGCCCAGGCGAACTCGGTCCCCCAGATGAACAGGCCCGCGAAGATCGCGACCCAGCCCGGGCCCGGCAGGACCAGCATCGCGACGCCCGCGGCTATCACGGCAAGACCGACGATGAACACCCCGACCTGCCAGCTCAGGTGGAGGCTGCGGTTGGCCTTGACGAAGGCGGGCGCCTTCGACACGTGCGGCTCGGCTGCGGAATCCGTTCCGCCCTGCGCGGACTCGTTGGTCTCGCGGTCACTCCCCGTATTCATGGGTCGAATCTACCGGAGGTGAAACGCGGGCCGGAAGCACACGCGATCGGTCGTTTGGATCCGCCGTACGAGGGACCCAGAGGTCCGCAAAACGGTCAGAGGGGTTTACAACGCCACCGTAGGTGGCATGTCGATTTCGCCGACGTGCGAATCCCCGAGCGCACACTGAGCGAAAGGCCCTGGCGCTTATGAACACCACGGTCAGCTGCGAGCTGCACCTGCGCCTCGTTGTGTCGAGCGAGTCCTCACTGCCTGTTCCCGCGGGCCTGCGGTATGACACGGCCGATCCCTACGCCGTGCACGCCACCTTCCACACCGGCGCCGAGGAGACGGTCGAATGGGTATTCGCCCGCGACCTCCTCGCAGAGGGTCTCCACCGACCCACCGGCACCGGCGACGTCCGCGTCTGGCCGTCCCGCAGCCACGGTCAGGGAGTCGTCTGCATCGCCCTCAGCTCTCCGGAAGGAGAAGCACTGCTCGAAGCACCCGCCCGAGCCCTTGAGTCATTCCTCAAGCGGACGGACGCCGCGGTCCCACCCGGGACCGAACACCGGCACTTCGACCTCGACAAGGAGCTCTCCCACATCCTGGCCGAAAGCTGACCCAGGACGAGCGCTCCTCCCGGCAGCGGCCGGGGGGCCACCCGACACCGTCCGACTCGGGGCGACGGTGCGGGAGGAACAATCACATGTGGCAGTGCCGGCGCTGTTCTCGCGGAAGCCAACCGCGGGAGCGGCGCCGCGGTGCGTCGCGGGAGCGGCCGCACCTCCCGGCGGCGGCCGGGGGCGACTAGAGTCGGCCCCCCACGCGGCAGTGACCGATCGCCGCAGGCCCGGCCCCCAGGGAGACCCCGTGCAGATCCCCCACGACACCCGTCGCGCGCTCGACGTCGTCGTCGCGCTGGTGAACACCGCGGCCGAGCCCGGCAGGCCCGACGGACTGTCCGACGTGGGCGCCCTGCGCGCTTTCGTCCAGGAGTACGCGATCAGCGACGTGGGCGAGCTCGGCGCCCGCGACCTCGCCGGGGTGCGCACCGTCCGCGAGAAGTTCGCGCAGACCTTCGCCGCCCCGAACCCCCGCGCGGCTGCCGCACTGATCAACGAGCTGGTGGCCACGGCCGGCACCACGCCGCGGCTGACCGATCACGACGGCTACGACTGGCACGTGCACTACTTCGCGCCGGGCGCCTCGGTGGGCGACCACCTGGCGGCGGACGGCGGCATGGCGCTGGCGTTCATCGTGGTCTCGGGAGAGCAGGAGCGGCTGCGGCGTTGCGAGGCCCCCGACTGCCGACGGGCCTTCGTCGACCTCTCCCGCAACCGCTCAAGGCGCTACTGCGACAGCCGGACCTGCGGGAACCGGCTCCACGTGGCCGCCTACCGGGCGCGCCGCAAGGAGGCGGACACGCACGGCTCAGAGCAGGAAGAGGTCGTGTACGGCGGCGAGCAGCAGCAGGGTTCCGATCACCGCTAGGAAGATCATCAGGGGCGGCTGGGACAGCGCGAAGAGACAGCCGCGGGGTTCTTCGGCGGGGGTGTGAGCCGGCGGCTCACCAGGTGATGTGTCCGGCATGTCGGGCCGATGATCGCCCAGTGGACCCCGATCCGTCCCTCAACACGCCAGCGGCATGGCGGGAGTTCGCCCTTTCCCGTGACGGGGCGGGCGGCGCGCGGCCGCCGGCCTCCGCCGTCAGAGGCCGTCAGATGCCGTGCTTCTTGAGGATCGCCTCGATGTCGGAGAAGTCGTCCGCCGGGGCGGCGGCCCGCTCCGGCGCCGAACGGGACCGGGAACCTGCGGCGAGGGAGGGAGCGGAGGCGTCGGGGGCGACGGCCTCCCGGCCGGGACGTCCCCCGGCCGCCTTCGGCTCCTTCTGCTTCGCGGGCCGGCCGAGCGCGCGGCGCTCGACGGCCCGGGTGGTCAGCAACAGCACCCACGCCACGCCCAGCAGCCCGAAGCCGATCCAGACGGACGGCGCGAACACCATCCCCGCGACCCACTCCACGAAACCGGTCAGTACCAGCGCGACCGGCACCAGCGCGTAAGCGGCGATGCGCGCCGCGGCGAGGAAACGCCTGCGGTACGCGGTCACCGCGGCGATCCCCAGGCCCGCCGCGGACACCGCGGAACAAATGGTCTCGGCGAGCATGCTGTCCTCCAGGAGCCGACGCGGTCGGGCGGGCGGCGGTGGTCCGCCCCCGTCCATCGTGCACCGCCCACCGGCGCGGGGGCCACGTCCCGGGCGGCCCCCGGACCGATCTCCGGGAGATCTCGGGGTCGGGCCTCCTCCGCAGGTGCCGGTCGGTGCGGCCGACGGCGAGCTGGGAGACTGTGCGCATGACCGATTCCCACTCCCCCGACTCCGTCACCGCACCCGCCGCGCCCGTCGTCCTGGAGGTGTGGTGCGAGCTCCAGTGCCCGGACTGCCACGGCGCGCTGGAGGACGTACGCGCCCTGCGCGCCCGCTACGGCGACCGGCTGGACGTCGTGCTGCGGCACTTCCCGCTGGAGAAGCACAAGCACGCCTTCGCCGCGGCCCAGGCCGCCGAGGAAGCCGCGGAGCAGGGGCAGGGCTGGCCGTACGCCGAGGCCGTACTGGCCCGCACCGCCGAGCTGGGTGAGCGCGGGGAGGCGGTGCTGCTCGATGTGGCACGTGAACTCGGTCTGGACGTGGAGGAGTTCGACACCGCCCTGGTCGACGGGCGGCACATCCTGGTCGTCGACGCCGACCAGGCCGAGGGCAAGGCGATCGGCGTGACCGGCACCCCCACGTACGTGATCGGCGGCGAGCGCCTCGACGGCGGCAAGAGCCAGGAGGGCCTGCGCGCCCGCATCGAGGAGATCGCCGACCGGCTGCTCGCGGGCTGAGGAGCCGCGGGCGGGCGGCTACAGCAGGTCCTTGGCGTAGTTCAGGGCCGTGGGCCGGTAGCCGAGGGACTCGTACAGGCGCAGCGCCGGGGTGTTCGTGGTGAAGACCTGGAGGGCGACCGTCCGGTGGCCCGCGGCGAGGGCCTCGCGTTCCGCGAGCAGCATCAGCGCGCGGCCGTAGCCGCGGCCCCGGTGCCCCTCGCAGACCTCGACCTGGAAGACGTACGCGTCCTGGCCGTGCGCGGCGAGCCAGAGGTGGCCCACGGGGGCGCCGGCGGCTTCCAGGACGGCGAGGGTGACGCCCGGGGTGTCCCGGCCCTCGGGGAACCGGGCCGCGTGGTCGGCGACCGCCCTCGCGTGCGCGTCGTGCTCCGGCATGCCGCGCTCGGCCAGTTCCGCCGCGTAGCCGGCCGGAGCCACCGCGGACCAGGCGGCGTACTCCTCCTCCGTCATCGGGCGGGAGGTGAGCTGCTGCGGCAGGGCGGGCGGCCCGGACGGGAGCTGCTTGGCCAGGTAGCGGCTGTACTCGGTGTACCCGAGGGCTTCGGCCAGCCGCAGGCCGCCCGGGGATCCCGCCGGGACCGAGACCCGGACCCGCCGGCAGCCCCAGCCGCGCAGCACCTCCTCGGCGGCGAGCGAGGCGACGGTGGCGCGGCCCCGGCGGCGGTCCGGCGGGTCGATGACCAGATCCCCGATTTCGCCGACCTGCGGCCCGAACGCGGTTCCGGCGCGGATCAGCAGCTCGCCGACGCGCCTGCTGTTGACGCGTACCTCGTACGGGCGCGAGCGCGCGCCCCCTTCGCCGTGCTGGAGCGGCCCGCTCGGCCGCAGTGTGGTGGTCATCGTCGAGTTCTACCCTCCGCACGCCCGCCGCGACAGGGCGTGCGGGCGGCGGGCGTTCCCGCGGGGCGGGCCCTACGGATCGAGGTCGGAGCCCGCGCGCTCGTCGAAGATCCGCATGGCCTTGGCGGTGACGGGCCCCGGGGCGGCCGTCAGGTCGCGGCCGTCGACGCGGTGGACCGCCTGGACGTCGCGCAGGGTCGAGGTGAGGAAGACCTCGTCGGCGCGCTCCAGTACGTCCAGGGGCAGGTCGGCCTCCTTGGCGCCGGTCCACTCCACCGCGAGGGCCCGCGTGATGCCCGCGAGGCAGCCGGAGGCGACCGGCGGGGTGTGCAGTTCCCCGTCGAGTACGACGAACACGTTGGAGCCGGTGCCCTCGCAGAGCTGCCCCACGGTGTTGGCGAAGAGGGCCTCGGAGGCCCCCGCCGCGTGGGCGCGGGCGAGCGCGACCACGTTCTCGGCGTACGAGGTGGTCTTGAGGCCGGTCAGCGCCGAACGCTCGTTGCGGACCCAGGGCACGGTGACCACGGCGGTGGTGTCGGGACGCCGGGTGGTCTCGCCGACCGCGACGACCAGGGTGGGACCGGTCTTGCCGCGCTCGGAGCCCAGCGGGGAGACGCCGCCGGTGTAGGTGATGCGCAGCCGGCCGAGCGGCATCGGGTTGGCTTCGAGCACGGCGGCGCAGGCGCGGCGCACCTCGTCCAGGTCGGGGTCGGGCAGCCCGAGGCCGCGGGCCGAGCGGGTCAGCCGGTCGAGGTGGCGGGTGAGCGCGAACACGGTCCCGTTCTGCGCCTTGAGCGTCTCGAAGAGGCCGTCGCCCACGGTCAGCCCGTGGTCCAGTACGGACACCTTCGCCGCGTCAGCGTCCCGCAGCTCTCCGTTGAGCCAGATCCTCACCGAACGGTCCCTTCACTCAGCCCATGCGCATCGCGTGCCTCATGCGGCTCGCGCGTCTCGTGCGTACCTGACGCTACCGCGAGCAGCCGGGCCGCTTTCAGTTCGGTCTCGGCCCACTCCCTCTCCGGGTCCGAGCCCCAGGTGATCCCCGCGCCGGTGCCGAACCGCAGGCGGGCGCCGCCGGGCACCTCGCGGTCGATCCAGAAGGTGCGGATGCCGACGGCGAGCTCGGCGGTGCCCCGGTCGGCGTCGACCCAGCCGATGCCCCCGCAGTAGGGGCCGCGCGGGGCCGTCTCCAGGGCCTCGATGATCCGCAGGGCCGAGGATTTGGGGGCGCCGGTGACGGAGCCGGGCGGGAAGGAGGCCCTGAGCAGCTGCGGCCAGCCGGCGCTCTCGGCCAGCTCCCCGCTGACGGTGGAGACCAGGTGGACCAGGCCGGGGTGTTCCTCGACGGCGCACAGCTCGGGGACGGTGACCGAGCCCGGCACGCAGACGCGGCCCAGGTCGTTGCGCACCAGGTCCACGATCATCACGTTCTCGGCGTGGTCCTTGGGGAGCAGGTCCGCGACGGTACGGCCGGTTCCCTTGATGGGCCCGGACTCCACGTGCCGGCCGCTGCGGCGCAGGAACAGTTCGGGGGAGGCGGTGGCGATCTCGACGCCGTGGGCCGGGAGCCGAATCGTTCCTGCATAGGGCGCGGGGTTGCCGCGCGCGAGCAGGGCGGTGAGGGCGTCGACGTCTGCCCGGACCGGGTCGGGCAGCGGCGCGGACAGCACGCGGCAGAGGTTGGCCTGGTAGACCTCGCCGCGGGCGATGTGCTCGCGGATGCGGCGGACGCCCGCCACGTAGGCGCCGCGGTCGAGCGAGGAGGTCCACTGGTCGGCGGCGGGCCCGTGCCAGGCACCGGGGACGGGCGCGGGAACGGGGTCGGGGCGTACGTCCCCGAAGCGCGCGCACACCAGACGGCCCTCGAAGTCTGCGGTCACCGCCCAGAAGCCGGTGGAGTCGAGGGCGCAGGGGTCGCTGGTGACGTCGCGGAGGTCGGTCGCGAGGCGGCCGCCGAAGCGGGCCAGGGGAGGCAGGTCGTGCACGGCTGCGAGTCTATGACCGGTGACGGGATGGCGCCGGAGAGGTGACGGCGGGGTGACCGACGGTGATCGAGCGGCAGCACGCTGCGGAAACGCGTTTTTGAGCTGGCCCGGGAATCCGCTAGAGTTCAACACGTCGCCAGGGAGCGAAGGGGAACACCCCGGAGCGAACATGGTGACCTGCGGACGTAGCTCAGTTGGTAGAGCACCACCTTGCCAAGGTGGATGTCGCGAGTTCGAGTCTCGTCGTCCGCTCGAAGTGGGGGGTCTTCCCGAGAACCCCCGCAGCTCCTGGTGGAGTGGCCGAGAGGCGAGGCAACGGCCTGCAAAGCCGTCTACACGGGTTCAAATCCCGTCTCCACCTCCAAGGACGATTAGCTCAGCGGGAGAGCGCTTCCCTGACACGGAAGAGGTCACTGGTTCAATCCCAGTATCGTCCACTGGTCCGCGAGGACCACCCGCGCGATTAGCTCAGCGGGAGAGCGCTTCCCTGACACGGAAGAGGTCACTGGTTCAATCCCAGTATCGCGCACGCAGCATCCGTAACACCTGCTCCACCTGCGGCTCCAGAGCCGTGATCCCGCGCGATTAGCTCAGCGGGAGAGCGCTTCCCTGACACGGAAGAGGTCACTGGTTCAATCCCAGTATCGCGCACCGCCTGAAAGCCCCGGCCGTATCAACGGCCGGGGCTTTCGCGTTGCCGTCGGCGCCGGGCGCGAAGAAGCGGCGCCGTGCGGGGAAGCGGGGCGTCGCGCGGGGCAGAGCGGGCGCGAGGAGTGAAGTGGGCGCGAAAAAGGGTGCTGCCCGTCCGACTCCCCAGTCGTACGGGCAGCACCCTTCACCTGCCGTCCGTCGCGCCCCCGTCCCCACGGGGTACGACAGGGCGATGTCCCGGCCCGGACCGCTCTTCCGGGCCTGGAGCGCCGCTCAGCGCCCCAGCATCGCGCCCACGGACGACGCCTGTGCCGCCACCTGATCGAAGCCTCCGAAGACGAAGAGCAGGAGGACGGCCAGGGGGAGCACCATGGCCGCGGCCACCAAGGGGTGGCGCGTCCCGGACTCGTGGCTGTTGAACGCGAATGCCTTGCGCCCCTGCCGTGCGGAGTCCGCCATGGTCCTCTCCCTGTCGTCTGGCAGCGGCGGGCTCGTGACCTCGGGGGACGAGTGTGCCGCCCGCCGCTTGTGCTCAACACTAGGCGGGCCGGGGGGCCCTGGCCTCATGCCCTCGTACCCCTTGCCGGGCCTCCGGGAGGATGAGGGACCACCCTCCCGTGTACTCCCCAGGGTGGAGATCACTCCCCCGGTATGAGGGTCTCCCCGGAAGGGATGACCGGAGGGTAGTGACTTCGCTCACTTCCGTCACTCCCCGCACACGCGTGTCTTCCTACGAGATGTGCGCGCATGCGGGGGCGGCCGCGGGGCCGGCCGTTCGCCCGCGGAGCACCGCGGGAACCGTCCGAGGGGCCAATCGCCTTGGTGCGGGGGCCGTTTGGAGGTGTCGGGTGGTGTGGTGCGAAAACCGGGCGAACCATCTGAGCCACCCTCAAGTGGCGTGCTCCGCACTGACGATCGATTGCCCCGGCGAGGGCGCGGCCTCTGAGCGCACGTGCCGGATGGTCCGTAAGCTGTGGCACGTCAACAGGACGACCGGGCAGCGGGGTGGACATGGCGATGATGCGGCTCCGGCGCGAGGACCCGCGTGTCGTCGGCTCGTTCAGGCTGCACCGGCGGCTGGGGGCGGGCGGCATGGGCGTCGTCTACCTGGGATCCGACCGGCGGGGGCAACGGGTCGCGCTGAAGGTGATCCGGCCGGACCTGGCGGAGGACCAGGAGTTCCGCTCGCGCTTCGCGCGCGAGGTGTCCGCCGCGCGCCGGATCCGCGGGGGCTGCACGGCCCGGCTGGTCGCCGCCGATCTGGAGGCCGAGCGGCCGTGGTTCGCGACCCAGTACGTGCCCGGTCCCTCCCTGCACGACAAGGTGGCCGAGGAGGGCCCGCTGACGGCAGCGCAGATCGCCGCGATCGGGGCCGCGCTGTCGGAGGGTCTGGTCGCCGTCCACGAGGCCGGGGTCGTCCACCGCGACCTCAAGCCCTCGAACATCCTGCTTTCCCCCAAGGGTCCGCGGATCATCGACTTCGGCATCGCCTGGGCCACCGGGGCGAGCACGCTGACCCATGTGGGTACGGCGGTCGGCTCCCCCGGGTTCCTCGCCCCCGAACAGGTGCGCGGCGCGGCCGTGACCCCCGCGACCGACGTGTTCGCCCTCGGCGCCACCCTCGCCTACGCGGCGACCGCCGACTCGCCCTTCGGGCACGGCAGTTCCGAGGTGATGCTGTACCGCGTGGTGCACGAGGAGCCCCACTTGCAAGGGGTCCCGGACGCCCTCGCGCCCCTCGTGCGGGCCTGCCTGGCCAAGGACCCCGAGGACCGGCCGAGCACGCTCCAGCTGTCGATGCGGCTCAAGGAGATCGCGGCCCGCGAGGCGCAGGGGCTGGGCGAGGTCCGGCCTCCGGCGCAGCGCGCCCGTACCGAGCGGCCCACGGGCCGGCTGACCGAGCAGTACCCCGAGCAGCACACGGAGCGGCGCACGGGAGGGGGAGGCGCCGCGGGCGGTGCCACCCCGCGGCCGCAGGGCCCGCACAGCGGCCCCCATTCGCGCCCCTCGTCGCCGCGCAACCCCGGCTCCACCGGCGGGCGTACGGGGGGCCGCCCGGCGCCCCGGACGACGGGGACGGGCCGCCGGCCCTCCCGGCCCGACCCGAGACTGATGCGGCAGCGGCTGATCGTGTTCGTCGTGGTGACGCTGATCGTCGCCCTGGGCATCGCCGCCGCGCAGAAGCTCTGAGGGCCGGGGAGGGCGGCCCGAGGGCGGACCGGGGCTACGCCGACGGCGGCCGGGTCGCGTAGAAGGCCACCGCGGAGGCCGCGGCGACGTTCAGGGAGTCGATGCCCTCCGCCATGGGGATGCGGACCCACTCGTCGGCGGCCCGCAGGGCGTACGTCGACAGGCCGTGGCCCTCGGAGCCCAGCATGATCGCCGAGCGTGCGAAGCGCGCCGGCGGGACCTGGTCCAGAGGGGTCGCCTTGGGGCTGGGCGTCATGGCGAGGATCCGGTAGCCGGCCTCGCGGACCTTCTCCAGGTCGGCCGGCCACTGGTCGAGGCGCGCGTAGGGGACGGAGAAGACCGAGCCCATCGAGACCTTGATGGCGCGCCGGTACAGGGGGTCCGCGCAGTCCGGCGAGAGCAGTATCGCGCTGATGCCGAGCGCCGCCGCGCTGCGGAACGCGGCGCCCAGGTTGGCGTGGTCCACGAAGCCCTCGAAGACACCTATGCGGCGCCCCTCGGACTCGTCGGCCAGCAGTTCGTCCGGCGCCGGAAGGGGCTTGCGCTGCATCGACGCGAGGGCGCCGCGGTGCACGTGGTAGCCGGTGACCCGTTCGGCGAGCTCGGGGGTGACGGCGTAGACGGGGGCCGGGAGTTCGTCGATGACGTCGCGCATGACGTCGACCCACTTCGCGGACAGCAGCATCGAGCGCATCTCGTAGCCGGCGTCCTTGGCCCGTCTGATGACCTTCTCGCCCTCGGCGATGAAGAGCCCTTCGGCGGGCTCGCGCCGGCGCCGCAGTTCGACGTCGGTCAGGCCCGTGTAGTCGCGCAGACGCGGGTCGTCGGGGTCTTCGACGGTGATGAGATCAGCCACAGGGTGATACTGCCTTGTCCTGGGTGTGGTGCCAACGGCCCGGTCAGGCGCCGGCGACGGTGGTCAGGCCTTGGGGGCGTTGACGGCGACGACCGCGCCGATGACGATGACGGCCGGCGGGCGGATCTCCTCCGCTCGCACCGTCTCCCCGACCGTGGCCAAGGTGGCGTCCACGCGCCGCTGGGTCGCGGTGGTGCCTTCCTGGACGACGGCGACGGGGGTGTCGTGGGGGCGGCCGTGGCGCACCAGCGCCTCGGCGATCAGGCCGATCTTGTCCACGCCCATCAGGATGACGAGGGTGCCCGTCAGCTTGGCGAGGGAGGCCCAGTCCACGAGGGACCGCGGGTCGTCGGGGCCGACGTGGCCGCTGACGACGGTGAACTCGTGGGCGACGCCCCGGTGGGTGACCGGGATGCCGGCCGCGCCGGGCACCGAGATGGAGCTGGAGATGCCGGGCACCACGGTGCAGGGGATCCCGGCTTCCGCGAGGGCCTGGAGCTCCTCCATGCCGCGGCCGAAGACGTACGGGTCCCCGCCCTTGAGCCGGACCACGGCCTTGCCGGCCTTGGCGTGCTCGATGAGGGCGTTGTTGATGGCCTCCTGGGCCATGAAACGGCCGTACGGGATCTTCGCGGCGTCGATGACCTCGACGTGCGGCGGGAGTTCGTCCAGGAGGTCCCGGGGGCCGAGCCGGTCGGCGATGACGACGTCCGCCTCGGCGAGCAGGCGGCGGCCGCGGACGGTGATCAGGTCGGGGTCGCCGGGGCCGCCGCCGACGAGGGACACGCCGGGGGTGCGGGTGCGGGCCCCGGTGAGGGAGCCGTCGCGCAGCCCCTCCACGACCGCGTCACGGACCGCGGCCGAGCGGCGGGGGTCGTTGCCGCTCAGGACGGCGACGGTGACCCCCTCGACGCGGCCGGTGGCCGGGGTCCAGGCGGTGGCCGCCTCGGCGTCGTCGGCGCGTACGCACCACACGCGGTTGCTCTCGGCCTCGGCGGAGGCGCGGTCGTTGGCCTCGCGGTCCCGGGTGGCGATGAGGGCGTACCAGGCGCCGGCCAGGTCGCCGTCCTCGTAGCGGCGGCGCTCCCAGCGGATCTCGCCGGTCTCGGCCATGGCGTCCACGGAGGGGGTGGCCGAGGGCGAGACCAGCAGGACGTCGGCCCCGGCCGCGATCAGCGCGGGCAGGCGGCGCTGGGCGACCTGGCCGCCGCCGATGACGACGACGCGGCGGCCGGCGAGGCGCAGACCGACGGGGTACGCGGGGTGTTCGGCCATGGCGGTGCGGCTCCTGATACGGCGGTGTGTCTGCCGCTGCTGCGCTGGAGCGGCTGGTCGGGGTGTGCGGGTCCACGATACGACCCGTGGCGTCCGCCGCTGCGCGGGGCCGTTGCCCCTCCCCGCCCCTTCCCGGAACCTGGGGCGAGCCCCCGGACCTCCGGTACGTGCGCTCCGCGCCCGTGCGCTCGATCGCCGCGCGGGCTGGATCTGCGCAGCAGATCCCAGCCCCGCCGGCGATTGAGGCGCGGGGTCCGGGGCGGAGTCCCGGTTCGGGAAGGGGCGGGGAGGGGCTACCGCCCCGCGCAGCGGTTCCGGCGGCTACTTCTCGGTGACGCCGGCCGAGTCGAAGGTGGCGACCTCGTGCATCGCGCGGGCCGCGCTCTGCACCAGCGGCAGGGCCAGCAGCGCGCCCGTGCCCTCGCCGAGGCGCAGGTCCAGGTCCACCAGCGGCCGCAGGCCGAGCTTGTTCAGGGCCGCCACGTGCCCCGGCTCCGCGCTGCGGTGGCCCGCGATGCACGCCGACAGGGACTCGGGGGCGATGGCCCGGGCCACGAGCGCGGCCGCGCCGGCGCTGACGCCGTCCAGGATCACCGGGGTGCGCAGGGACGCGCCGCCCAGCAGGAGGCCCACGATCGCCGCGTGCTCCAGGCCGCCGATGGCCGCGAGGACGCCGATCGGGTCCGCCGGGTCCGGCTGGTGGAGCTCCAGGGCGCGGCGGACGACCTCGACCTTGCGGGCGTGCGTCTCGTCGTTGATGCCCGTACCGCGGCCGGTGACCTCGGCCGGGTCCACTCCGGTGAACACGGAGATCAGCGCCGCCGACACCGTGGTGTTCGCGATGCCCATCTCGCCCGTGAGCAGGGCCTTGTTGCCCGCCGCGACCAGGTCGCGGGCGGTCTCGATGCCCACCTCGATGGCCTGGACGGCCTCTTCGCGGGTCATCGCCGGGCCGGTCGAGAGGTCGGCCGTGCCCGGGCGGACCTTGCGGGGAAGGAGGCCGGGCGTGGCCGGGAGGTCCCCGGCGACGCCGACGTCGATCACGCACACCTCGGCGCCCACCTGGTTGGCGAACGCGTTGCAGACGGCTCCGCCTCCCAGGAAGTTGGCCACCATCTGGGTGGTGACCTCCTGGGGCCAGGGGGTGACGCCCTGGGCGTGCACCCCGTGGTCACCGGCGAAGATCGCGACGGCTGCCGGCTCCGGGATCGGGGGCGGGCAGACCCGGGACAGACCCGCCAGCTGGGCGGAGATGATCTCCAGCATGCCGAGCGCGCCCGCCGGCTTCGTCATGCGCTTCTGCCGCTCCCAGGCCTCGCCGAGCGCCTTCGCGTCGAGCGGGCGGATGCCGGCGACCGTCTCGGAGAGCAGGTCGTGCGGCTCCTCGCCGGGCAGCGCGCGGCGCCCGTACGTCTCCTCGTGCACGACCCAGGCCAGCGGTCGGCGCTGCGACCAGCCGGCCTGCGCCAGCTCGGGCTCCTCGGGGAACTCGTCGACGTAACCGACGCACAGGTACGCGACGACTTCCAGGTGCTCGGGGAGCCCCAGCTCGCGGACCATCTCGCGCTCGTCGAAGAAGCTGACCCAGCCGACGCCGATGCCTTCGGCGCGGGCGGCGAGCCAGAGGTTCTCGACGGCGAGGGCCGAGGAGTACGGGGCCATCTGCGGCTGGGTGTGCCGGCCGAGGGTGTGGCGGCCGCCGCGGGTGGGGTCGGCGGTGACGACGATGTTCACCGGGGTGTCGAGGATGGCCTCGATCTTGAGTTCCTTGAACTGCTTCGCCCGGCCCTTGGGCAGCGACTTGGCGTAGGCCTCGCGCTGGCGCTGGGCGAGTTCGTGCATGGTCCGGCGGGTCTCGGCCGAACGGATGACGACGAAGTCCCAGGGCTGGGAGTGGCCGACGCTGGGCGCGGTGTGCGCGGCTTCGAGGACCCGGAGCAGGACGTCGTGCGGGATCGGGTCGGGGCGGAAGCCCTTGCGGATGTCGCGGCGCTCGCGCATGACGCGCTGGATGGCCTCGCGGTCGGCGTCGGCGTAGGCGGGGGCCGGCTCGCCCGGGGCGACGGCGGGAGCGAGCAGCTCGGGGCCCTCGGGGAGCTCCGGGGTCCCGGCCGGCGCGGGGGCTTCGTCCACGGCCGGGAGGGGCTCGGCGGCCACCGCTACGGGGACCTGCGCCTGCTCCTGCGGCTCGGCGGCGGGCTCCGCCACGGGCGCGGCCTCGGCGGGGAGCGGCTCCGCCCCGGCCGGTGCGGCCTCTTCGGCGACGGGGGGCTCGGGTGTCTCGGGGGCGGCCGCGGCCTCGGCGGGCTCCGCGGCGGCCACGTCGGCCGGCGCGGGATGGGGCTGCGGCTCGGGCTCCTGGACGGCGTCCACCTGCGCGGGCTCCACCTGCGCGGGCTCCGCGGCAGGTGCAGGCGCGGCCTCGGCGGCAACCGGCGCCGGCTCCGCCGCGGCGGCCGGCTCAAGCGGGGCCGCGGGCTCCGGCGCGGGCTGCGGCTCCGCCTCGGCGGCGACCGGCTCCGGCGCGGCCACGGTGCTGGGCTCCGGCGCGGGCTCCACGGCGGCGGCCGGTTCCCCGGCGGGCTCGGCGACGGGCGCCGGATCGGCCACGGGCGCGGCCCCGGCGCCGGGCGCCGGATCGGCCACGGGCTCCGGCTCCGCGACGGGCGCGGGCTCCACGACGGGCGCCGACTCGGCCACGGCAACGGCCTCCGGGGCGGCGGCCCCGGCCTCCGGCTCCGCCGTCCACGGCGTGCCGGCCTGCGGCGGGACGTCGGCCTGCTGCGGTACGGCCGGGGGAACGGCGGCCTCGGGGGCCTCCTCCGGCTGCGGGACGTCCAGGTACTCCGGGCCCGTGGTGGGCGGACCCGACCGGCGCACGGGGATCGGCGTCACCGGCGCGGCCGCGGCCGGGGCGGTGGCGGGGCCCCGGTCCGCGAGGGACCGTACGAGGCCACCGGCCTCCGGCACGGCCGGGCCCATGTGCAGCGGGCGCCGGGCCGTGGCGGCGGGAGCCGCGGACGCGGCGGCCGGCGGCGGGACCACGAGGCCGCCGAGGCCGAGCGCCCCGGAGTCCCGGCCGCCCGCCTCGTGCGCGCCGGCGCTGTAGGCGGGCTCGGGCTGCGCGGGCGCGGGGTGAGCGTCCTGCGGGAGTCCGGGGTGGCCGTTGTCCGCGGCGGGGGTCTCGGCGTACGGGGTCTGCGCGTACGGGGTCTCGGCGTAGACGCCGCCGGTCTGCTCCGTGTACAGCGGCTGCGGGTAGTCGGGGTACGCCTGCTGCGGCTCGACCGGGAAGACGGGGGCCGGCGGGACGGGCTGCGGGTCGCTCCAGGCGCCCTGGCCGCTCGGCATCAGCAGGAGCTCCTCGTCCTCGCCCTCGGCGGAGTCGTCCACGAGGTCCTGGAAGGCGTAGCCCGCGGGAGCCTGCGGGGGGACGGGGGGAAGGGGCGGGGCCTGAGCGGGGATGCCCTGCTGGTCCACCATGCCCGCGTTGTCCGGGTGACCCTCGCCCGGGACCTGGCCGGTGTCAGTCATGCGTACCCCTCGCCCATCGGTGTTGCCTCTTCGATCGCCCGGTCGCCCACAGGGCCGCCGCGCGGAGTTGCCGTGCGGGGTTGCCGTCAGCCGCGTTCGCCTCGGGTGCGCCCGCACGACAACTACTGAGCATTGTCGCGCTCGTCAGCCGCCGTGTGGGCCATAAACCAGCACGGTCCGCTGTGGACTGCGCCACGTCCCACGTCCTGCCAGGGCAGTACGACGATCGGTCAGCCTACCCCGGTGGCGGAGCCGGGGCCTGCCGGGGCAGTTCGGGGTCGTTCGGCTGCCAGGAGAAACACGACGGAACGGTCCTGTTCGTCCCAGGTGCGGGTGTCGAGCCCGACGGACTGGAGCAGCGCGCATTCGACGGCGTACCCGTGTTCGGTGAGGGCGCGGCCGATGGCCTCCGCCTCGTCGCGGGTGGAGGCGTGGCTGACGATCCGTTCGGGCCGGCGGTCGGCGACGGCGGAGACCACCTCCGCTCCCCCGGCGCCGACGCGTACGACGTCGGGTTCGGGCAGGTCTTCGAGTACGAGGGGTGCCCGTCCGGCGACGACCTGGACCAGCACTCCGCGCGTGCGGGCGAGGGCAGTTACGCGTTCGCACGCGCCGGGGTCGGCGTCGACGGCGATGACGGCGGCGCCGAACGCGGCGGCGTCCACGGCGAGTGCGCCGGAGCCGGCGCCGATGTCCCAGACGAGGTCGCCGGGGCGGGGGCCGAGGCGGGCGAGCTGCGCGGCGCGCAGCGGGGCGGACTCGCCTTCGCCGGTGCCGGGCTGCGGCCGGGCCCAGCCGCGTCCGGCGGTGCGGGCCGCGTTCTGGCCGAGCAGCCAGGCGGGTTCGGCCGCGGCGGAGGCCTGGCCGCCGATGACGATGACGACGTTGGGGTCGCGCCAGCTGTGGTCGGCCGCCTTGTCGGAGGTGAGGACGGTGACCCGTTCCCTGGTGGTGCCCAGTTCCTCGCAGATGACGAAGGTGCGGTGGACCGGGCCGAGGAGCAGGGCGAGTTCGGCCGGCCCGGCGCCGGGCGAGGTGAGGACGGCGACCTTGGGGTGGGCGCGGCAGACGTTGACGGCGCGGCGCAGGGTCCGGGGGTGGGCGACGACCACCTGGGCGTCGTCCCAGGGCATCCCGGCGCGGGCGAAGGCGGCTGCGACCGAGGAGACGGCGGGGACCACCTCGACTTCGAGGCCGTACTCGGGGGCGCGCAGGGTGCGCACGACTCCGAAGAAGCCGGGGTCGCCGTCGGCGAAGACGACGGCGGTGCCGCGGTGGCCGGCGATCCGGCGGGCGGCGAGGCCGACGCTGCCGAGGCGGATGCGTTCGGCGGCGGGCGGTACCTCGGGCAGGGCGAGGTGGTGGGCGGCGCCGGCCACCAGGGTGGCGGCGGAGAGCGCGGACCGGGCGGCCGCGGTCAGCGCGGAGCCGTCCCAGCCGATCACCGTGACCCGGTCGGCCATCGTCGTCAGTCTCCTGGGGTGGGGGCAGGCGGAGCTTCGCCGGGCGGGGCGGGCACGGTGAGACTACCTGGTCATCGGTTCACAGCGCCTCCGGCGCCCAGGACCGCCGCCGGTCGGCGCCGGCCGTGTGGCCGCTCACTTCGGCCCGCTCCCGGAACTCGTACCGCTCGCCGTATCCGGGGTCGTCGTAGTCGCCGGCTTCGTCGAGGTCCTCGGGGACCAGGCCCCACACGATGAGGTCGCTGCGGGTTTCGGCCCAGGAGCCGTCCGCGGTCTGGGTGCGCACTATGCACGCGCTGCGCAGGACGCCCTCGCTGATGCAGCCGATCTTCTGGGCCACTTGCTGGGAGGCGGCGTTGTCGGCGGCGGTGCGCAGTTCGAGGCGCTCGAAGTGGCGGTCGCTGAACAGCCACTGGGCGACCGCGAGGACGGACTCGCTGGCGTAGCCCTCGCCGCGGGCCCAGGGGGCGGTGAGGTAGCCGACCTCGGTGCTGCGGGTGCGCCAGTCGGTGTTGCGCAGGTGCACGGCGCCGACGAGGCGGTGGGTGAGGAACTCGGTGACGGCGAGGACGATGCCGCGCCCCTCGGTGCGTTCGGCGTGCGAACGCCGGGTGGCCCAGTCGTGGGCGTCGGCCCGGGTGTAGGGGTGGGGGGCGGAGGTCCACGCGATGACCTGCTCGTCGTTCATCATCTCGGCGAGCGCGGTGACGTCCTCTTCCTCGAAGGGGCGCAGCACCAGCCGGTCCGTGCTGATGGTGACGTCCGGGAAGGTGGTAGTCATGCGCAGCTCCATGCCTGAGACCGTGGTGCGACCGTGGTGCGGGGGGACCGTTCGTGCGGGTCGTAGGCCACAGCATGCAGCATCGGCAGGGTGATGTGCAGGGCCGGGCTGCCCGGATGCGGGCAGGCGCCGGCCCCGCCCGCCCGGTGGGGGCGGGCGGGGCCGCGAGCCCCGGCGGGTCAGGCCGCGGGAGCGCCGAAGGCCGGGGTGACCGAGCCCTGGTACTTGTCCTCGATGAACTTCTTGACCTCGTCGGAGTTCAGGAGCTTGGCGAGCTTCTGGATGCGCGGGTCGCTCTGGTTGCCGTCCTTGACCGCGAGGAAGTTGGCGTAGGGGTTGCCGTCGGCCTTCTCCAGGATCAGGGCGTCCTTGGCGGGCGCGAGCTTGGCTTCCAGGGCGTAGTTGCCGTTGATGACGGCGGCGTCGACGTCGTTCAGGGCGCGCGGGACCGTGGCGGCCTCCAGCTCCTTGAACTCCAGGCCCTTCTTGTCGGTGATGTCGGACAGCTTGGCGCCGGTGCCGACACCCTCCTTGAGGGCGATCAGGTTGTTGGCGGCGAGCAGCTGGAGCGCGCGGCCCTCGTTGGTGGTGTCGTTGGGGACGGCGATCGTCTGGCCGGCCTTGATGTCACCGATGGCCTTGACCTTCTTGGAGTAGAGGCCGAGGGGTTCCAGGTGCACGTTGACGACGGGCACGATGTGGGTGCCGTTCTTCTTGTTGAAGTCGTCGAGGTACGGCTTGTGCTGGAAGTAGTTGCCGTCGACCTGGCCCTGCTCGGTGGCGGTGTTGGGCAGGACGTAGTCGGTGAACTCCTTCACCTCCAGCTTGAGCCCGTCCTTGGCCGCCAGCTTGTCCTTGACGAAGTTCAGGATGTCGGCGTGGGGGCTCGGGGAGGCCGCGATGACGAGCGGCTTGCTCGCGTCGACCTTGCCGCCGTCGGCCTTGGTGGAGGACGGGTCCGAGGAGCTGCCGCAGGCGGTGAGGCCGAGGGCGAGCGCGGCGGAGGCGGCGGCGAAGGCGGTGAGCTTGATGTTCTTACGCACGAAGAGTGCCTTTCCTTGCTTGCAAGTGCGCGGATCGTGCGCAGGACTTGCGGGGTGGTGGCCCAAGCACGACAAGTGCGGGCTCTGTGGGGGTGGGTCTGGGGGGCCGTGACGGCTCAGGTGGTGCGGCCGCGGCGGGCGAGGAGACGTACGACGCCGTCGCCGATCAGCTGGATCACGGTGACGAGTGCGATCAGCACGACGACGGTGGCGACCATGAACCCGGTCTCGAAGCGCTGGAAGCCGTAGGTGATGGCCTTGGAGCCGAGTCCTTCGCCGCCGACCGCGCCCGCCATCGCCGAGTAGCCGACGAGGGTGATGACGGTGGTGGTGACGCCGGCGATCAGGGAGGGCAGGGCCTGCGGCAGCAGGACCTTGCCGACCAGGGTCGGGACACCGCCGCCCATGGACTCGACGGCTTCGACGAGGCCGTGGTCCACCTCGCGGACGGCCGTCTCGACGAGCCGGGCGAAGAAGGGGACGGCGCCGATGGCGAGCGGCACGATCATGGCGGTGGGGCCGATGAACGTGCCGACGACGGCGGTGGTGACGGGGATCAGCGCGATCAGCAGGATGATGAACGGCAGCGACCGGCCTATGTTCACGATCACGCCGAGCGCCTTGTTGAGCGGCTGGTTCTGGAGCAGGCCGCCGCGGTCGGTGAGGACGAGGAGGATGCCGATGGGCAGTCCGCCGGCGACGGTGACCAGCGTCGACCACAGCACCATGTAGAGGGTGTCGTAGGTGCCCTGGGTGAGCAGGGGCTGCATTTCCGACCAGGTCACTTGGCACCGTCCTTGACGAGCTCGGCGAGCTCGGCGTCTGCGATCACGTCTTCGTCCACGTCCCGCGCCGCGTCCGCGTCCTCTTCGACCACGTCGACCTGGAGGCCCTGCTCGCGCAGGAAGCCGACGGGGACGACGTTCTCCTCGTAGCGGCCGGGCAGCTCGATGCGCATCCGGCCGATCTGCTTGCCGGCGACGGTGTCCATCGCCGCGCCCAGGATCGAGATGTCGATGTTGTACGTCCGGGCGAGCTGGGAGATGACCGGCCGGGTCGCGGCCTCGCCGTGGAAGGTGACGTCGATGACCGTGCGGTCGGGGCCGGTGGCGGCGCCGCTGACGGGGAAGAGTTCGCCGGCGAGTTCGGAGCCGGGGGTGGCCAGCAGTTCCGGGACGGTGCCGGACTCGATGATCCGGCCGCCCTTCATCAGCGCGGCGGAGTCGCAGACGGCCTTGACCACGTCCATCTCGTGCGTGATCAGCAGCACGGTCAGGCCGAGCTGGCGGTTCAGGTCGCGCAGCAGCTGGAGGATGGAGCGGGTGGTCTCGGGGTCGAGGGCGCTGGTGGCCTCGTCGGACAGGAGCACCTTGGGGTCGCCGGCCAGGGCGCGGGCGATCCCGACGCGCTGCTTCTGGCCGCCGGAGAGCTGGCCGGGGTAGGCCTTCGCCTTGTCGGCGAGGCCGACCAGGTCGAGGAGTTCGGCGGCCTTGCGGGAGCGTTCGCGGCCGGAGACGCCGAGGATCTCCAGGGGCAGCTCGATGTTGCCCTGGACGGTGCGCGAGGACAGCAGGTTGAAGTGCTGGAAGACCATGCCGATGCGGCTGCGGGCCTGGCGGAGCTCCTTGCCGGCGCGGCGGCCGCGACCGGCGAGCGCGGTGAGGTCGACGCCGTCGACGGTCACCGTGCCGCTGGTGGGGCGCTCCAGCAGGTTCACGCAGCGGATGAGGGAGGACTTGCCGGCGCCGCTCTGGCCGATGACCCCGTACACCTCTCCCTCCTTTACGTGGAGGTCGACGCCGTCCAGGGCGGTGACCTCGCGGCCACGGGACTGGTAGACCTTCGTGAGGCCCGATGTGGTGATCACAGGATTTCCGTCGCTGTCGAGTGCGCGGCGCAGCGGGGTGTGCCGGCACGGGGCAAACATCTGGCACGCGATACGGGTCACACCGTCACAAAAGGGTGAGGCGGGCGCATGCGCGGGGCGGGAGCGTTTCCGGGTGTCACACGAGGGTGTCCACGGGGCTCGGCCGGTCTCGCTTCGGGGCGCGAGACTGCGGGGAAGGGGCCCTCAGAAGGCGCACATTCGACACATACAACGAGCACCGGGCGTCATCGTCGCCTCGGTCGCAAGGGTGCGGCTGCTCGTCGTGGTCATGGGCCCCAGTAAACCAGACCGATCGGCTCAGCGTTCCATTCTGTCCGCATAGCGGACGCCATCGGGTCGCATGCCGGACGGACAGCGGGAGGGCGGGGCGGGCACCGAGCGTTCAGCGGGGTCCCCCACAGGGGCGCGCGCAGCGGATCATCCGCCCCGTAATACCCTCGCAGCATGCTCGACGCCCTGACGGTCGCCCTCGGCGCGGCCGCCCTCGCCCTCGCCGCCTGGTGCGGTTTCGCCGCCCTGCGGAACCAGCCGACCAAGGACTGGCACTTCATCGGCATGGCCGTGGTGACCGTCCTGGTCCTGGCCCAGCTGGTGGTCGGCCTGGTCGAGCTGGGCTCGGGCGAGAAGCCGGAGCAGGGCACGGTGCTGTTCGTCGCCTACCTGCTCGGCGCCTTCGCGGCGGTCCCGGCGGCCGGGCTGCTCTCGCTCACCGAACGCACGAAGTGGGGCTCGGTGACGGTGGCGGCCGGTGCGGTCGTCCTCGCCGTCCTCGAAGTACGCCTCTACGACATCTGGGGAACCGCCGGTGCCTGACCTGCCCGACACCGATACCGCCGCGGCCGACACCGCCGGGGCGCCCGCGCGACGCGAGCGGCTGGTCTCCGGGCCGGGGCTGCTGCTGGTGTGGCTGTACGGGGTGATCACGGTGGGCGCGGTGTCGCGCTCGGCGTACCAGATCTCCACCGAGTTCGACCGGGCTCCGCTGCCCTACTCGCTGTCGGCGGTGGCCGCGCTCGTGTACGTCTTCATCACGTACTCGCTGGTGCGGGGCGGGGAGACGGCCCGCAAGGCGGCGCGGGTGTGCTGCGCCGCCGAGCTGACCGGCGTGCTCGTCGTCGGGACCTGGACCGTGGTGCGGCCCGAGGCGTTCCCCGACGCGACCGTGTGGTCGCAGTTCGGCATGGGCTACCTGTTCATCCCGGTGATCCTGCCGGTCACCGGGATGCTCTGGCTGCGCGCGAAGCGCTGACGCGCGAGAGGGCCTGACAGGGGCTCAGGCGCTGACCGCGAAGTCGGCCGCGTCCTTCGCTTCCTTCTCCAGGACGACGAGGTGGACCCCGTCGGAGGCGGTCCGGTCGCCGACCCGTACGTAGCCCGCCTTGCGGTAGAGCCGCAGGTTGGACTCGCTCTTGTGGCCGGTGTGCAGCCGGAACCGGCTGGTGCCGCTGTTGCCCGCGAGGGCTTCCTCCACCGCGCGCAGCAGCCGGGCGCCGAGCCCGTGGCCCTGGAGCCGGGGGTGGACGCACAGCTTGGCGATCTTGCCGGTGCCGTCCTCGTCCACGTTGCCCCGCACCGTGCCGACGACCTCGTCGCCGAGCCGGGCCACGAGCACGGTGTCGGTCGCGAGCTCCGACTTGAGGGAGTCGAGGGTCTGGGTGAGCGGCTGGATGCGGTAGTTGCCGTACAGCTCGGCCTCGCGCTGGAACGCCAGGTACTGGAGCTTGAAGATCTGCTCGACGTCCTCGGCGGCCGCCGCCGAAATGGTCACGCTCATACCCATGTGCGCATGCCTCCAGCTCACCTGGTAGCCCGTTGGTCTACCGCTCCATTCCCCGCAGGCGTGGAGCCGCAACCTCTGCAGCCAGCATTCTGCGCAGACATCCCAGGCAACGGGAACGCACCGGCCCCAAACTTCCTTGTGAGATACCCAACTCTCCTGCGATTTCACGGTACGTGAGGTCCCTCGGCGACAAAAGTGCTCCTATGAGTTCCGGGCACCGTCCGGGCAACCGGGCGACCGCCGACCGGAGGACCCGCCGCTGCTCCCCGTGCAGCACCGCGTCCTCCGGGTCGGCGCCGGCGCAGCCGGGCCGCGCCCCGTACGGCACCTCGCGCAGCGCCCGCCGCCTGGCCCGGCGGGCCTCCGCGCGCACCGCCCGGCGCAGCCAGCGGGCCCGTTCGGCGGAGGCGTCCGCCGCGGCGCCGGCCGGACCCGGGGCGGCGGGGCCGCGTTCGAGCAGCCTGACCCAGACGGCCTGTTCCAGGTCGGCGGCGTCGACCCCGGCGGCCGGGGCCTCCGCGGCGGCTTCGGCGGAGAGCAGCGGGCCCAGCTCGTCGAAGAGGTCGGTGTCCTTCATCGCGTCCATGCCGGGCGGGACGCGACGGCCGTGCCCGGCGGTTTCCCCGCCGGGCACAGCACACTCGTACGAGGAACAGCGGCCGCTCGTTGACGCCGCGTCGGCTCCGCGGGCGGGACACGGCCCACGGGCGGGCCCATGGGCGGGGCGTGGGGCTACGGGCGCGAGCCCCGCCCGGGCCGGAAGGCCTCGGCGGCCAGCAGCCCGGTGTCCGGGTTGTCGGTGAAGATGCCGTCGATGCCGAGCTCGAAGTAGCGGCGGAAGGCTCCGAAGGCGTCCCCGTAGGCGGTCGGGTCGGTGCCCTTGCGGTACTCGGCCGGCAGGAAGCTGTTCTCGTTGCGCGCGGTGTAGGGGTGCAGGACCAGCCGCTGCGCGTGGGCGTCGCGCACCAGGGCCGTCGGGGTGCCCAGCTTGCCGTCCGCGTCGCGCGGCACGATCAGGTCGAGGGTGGGGCCGATGCCCTGGGCGAAGCCGGCGATCCACTTGAGGCCCTCGGGCGTGACGAGGTCGGCGACGGTGCGCGGGTCCTTGGCCAGCTCGAAGTCCCAGGGGCGGGTGTTGGCGGCCCCGAGCAGCACCACGCGGGGCGCGGAGACCAGCCGGGAGAGCCGCTGGATGCTGGACGGCTCGAAGGACTGGAGGAACAGCGGCGCGTTCTTCCCGTCGCGGCCGTAGCGGCGCAGCAGCTTGGCGAGGGGTTCCTCCAGACCGAGGCCCAGTGCCCGGAAGTAGCTCGGGTGCTTGGTCTCGACGTGCAGCCAGACCCGCTTGCCGCGCCTGCGGCCCTCCTGGTCGGCCCAGCGCAGCACCTCCTCGAAGGTGGGCACGTCCCACCGGCCGTCGTAAAGCGTGTTGCGCTGGCGGACGGCGGGGATACGTTCCTTCGCGCGCAGGGTCTTGAGTTCGGCGAGGGTGAAGTCCTCGGTGAACCAGCCGGTGACCAAGACCCCGTCGACGGACTTGGTGGTCCGCCGGGAGGCGAAGCCGGGATGGTCGGCGACGTCCGTGGTGCCGCCGATCTCGTTCTCGTGACGGCAGACCAGATGACCGTCCTTGGTGGGCACGAGGTCCTGCTCGATGACGTCGGCCCCGAGGTCGAGGGCCAGTTGGTAGGAGCCCAGGGTGTGCTCGGGCCGGTAGCCGCTGGACCCGCGGTGACCGACGATCAGGGGGACGGGGAGGTCCCGGTAGCCGCCCTCGTGGCCGCCGGCCGCGGCGGCCGGGCCTGCCGCCAGTCCGGTGATCCCGGTGCCCGCCGCCAGGACCGCGGCCCCCAGGACCGTACGCCGTGCTGCCCCGCCCTGCGTCATGAGTGCACTCCCTGTGTCTGAGGGCCGCCTGCCCGAGGATCCCCAGGTCACGAGGCCTGCCCGGCCCGCCGATGGTAGGCGGCGAACGGTGGCGCGGAGGGGGTTGCGGGGGGAACATGGCGCAAACACGCGTCAACACTGCGTATCCGACACGTGAACCCGATGTGCGATCAGGGTTGACCCGCGAGTATCGTCCTCACCTGCACTACCACCGTGTCGTGCGAAGCCGCTTTTCGATGCCGGAGGGCTCACGTTGTTCCGTACCGCGCTCATCAAAGCCACCGTAGGACCGGTCATGCGGCTGATCATCCGCACCCGGGTGGAGGGCATCGAGAGCATCCCGGGCACCGGTCCCGTGATCCTCGCGGGCAATCACCTCACCTTCATCGACTCGATGATCCTGCCGCTCGTCTGCGACCGCACGGTCCACTTCATCGGCAAGGACGAGTACGTGACCGGCAAGGGCCTCAAGGGCCGCCTGATGGCGTGGTTCTTCACCGGCTCCGGCATGATCCCCGTCGACCGCGACGGCGCGAACGGCGGAGTCGCGGCCCTGATGACCGGCCGCCGCATCCTCGAAGAGGGAAAGATCTTCGGCATCTACCCCGAGGGCACCCGCTCCCCCGACGGCCGGCTCTACCGCGGCCGCACCGGCATCGCCCGCCTCACCCTGATGACCGGTGCGCCCGTCGTGCCGTTCGCGGTGATCGGCACGGACAAGCTCCAGCCGGGCGGCAAGGGCATGCCCCGCCCGGGCCGGGTGACCATCCGTTTCGGCGAGCCGATGGAGTTCTCCCGCTACGAGGGCATGGACCGGGACCGCTACGTGCTGCGCGCCGTCACCGACTCGGTGATGGCGGAGGTCATGCGGCTGTCGGGTCAGGAGTACGTGGACATGTACGCCACGAAGGCCAAGGAAGCCGGCGTCGCCGAAGCCGCGTAGCTACTGGCGTCGCAGTGACCGGCTGACGCCCGCCGCGGTCGTAGTGGCGAGGACCCAGCCGGTCACGACCAGCAGGTACGACAGCCACTGGTACCAGCCGCCCGGCGCGAAGGCCTCCTCCTGGCCGAAGCCGATGATCGGCAGCATCAGGTCGATCGTGTAGAACACCGGATTGAAGTCCGGAGCCTCCCCTTGCTTGAGCTCCCTCGGATGGTGGAGGGCGAAGGCGAGCGAGCCCGTCACCAGCAGGGCCAGCAGCCAGAGCGTGGCGCGCAGCGGCCGGAAGCCGTAGCCGACGGTGGCGTCCTGGAGCAGCCCCCAGAGCCTGGCGTACCGGGGCAGGGTACGGCGGTGCCGGCGGAGTTTGGCGAGCTGCACGGTCCGCGCCGCCGCCTCGTCCCCGGCGGTGCGGTAGGCCGCGGCGAGCTGCTCGTAGGCGTACGGGAGGTATCCCGACTCCTCCCGCTCCAGTGCGGGCAGGCGTTCCCCGGCGGGCAGGTGCGGGGCGAGGGTGCGGTAGGTGAGGCCGTCGACGGCGATCCGCTGCGGCCAGGTCTGCGGCTCGATGTGGAGCATGTCGACGGTGGACCGGCGAAGGTTCACATCACCCCGGACCGGCGGGCAGCGGCGCAGCCACAGCTCGCCTATGGCGCAGCTGGAGGCGCGCAGGGCCGTCCCTGCGGGGTTCGCGAGGTCCGCCCGGGTGAGGTTGGCCTGGCCCGGGATGCGGGAGCCGGTGAGGTTGACCGTGCCGCGGGCGTGCAGCCGGTGCGCGCGCAGGTCGGTGCCGACGGTGAGGGTTTCGGCGTGCAGGGCTATCCCCCCGGGGTTCAGCAGGCGCGCCCCGTCGAGCTGGACCTGTCCGCCCACCGTGGCGCCGTTCAGGCGCAGCTGGCCGTGGACGGTGAGATCGTTGGCGATGATGTCGGTACCGATCTCGGCGTGGTTGAGCTGGAGCGCGGCCTCGCCCGCCTCCTCACCGGGGGCCGGTTCGATGACGGCCCCCTGGACGAAGAGGCCTCCGGCGACCCGGGCGCCCTGGAGGCGGACGGGCCCGGTGATGCGACAGCAGGAGAGCCGCAGGACCACCTCGACGCGCACGGTGGCGGCGGTCAGGCCGGGCAGCGTCGAGTAGCCGAGGACGAGCGCCTTCAACTGGGCCCCGTACAGGAGCGGTTTGCGCTCGAACCAGCAGTCCCGCAACCGGATCGGGTGGTCGACGACGGCGTACCTGAGGTCGAGTGCGCCGGTGATCCGGGCGCCCTTGACCTTGAGCCCGGGGACCTGGCCCTCTTCGGCCGGCCCGGCGCCGAGCAGGAGGGCCCGGAGCACCTCCGCACGGAGGGTGCGGCCCGGTCCCCAGCCGGCCCCGTCGACGGAGCTGTCCTCGGGCTCCTCGCGGAAGTCGACGCCCTCGCCGCGCGGGAAGGCGTCCCAGACGCGGCGTTCGGCGGCCGTCAGATCGTTGATCTCCATCGCCGGGATGGTGTCCCGGCGATCGACGGGGTGTCAACTCCGTCCGGGAAACCATCCCTTGGGGTGGCTCAGTGCTCGGTGCCGTCCTGGAGCTCCTGGCCGCGCAGCAGGAACCAGGCGGCCGCGGCGGTGGCGAGCAGGACGGCCGCGCCGACGCCCGAGGCGAACCGGAGCCCGTCCACGAAGGCCTCCTGGGCCGCGCCGACCATCGTCTGCGCGGTCTGCGGGTCCAGCATCCGGCCCGCTTCGACGGCGCCGCCCAGCGATTCGTGCGCGGAGTCCGCGACGGCGGTGGGTACCGAGGCCGGGGCGGTGAAGCCCTGGTAGACGCCGGTCACGATGGAGCCGAGCAGGGCGATGCCGAGGGCGGCGCCCAGCTCGTAGGCCGTCTCGGAGACGGCGGAGGCCGAACCGGCCTGCTCCTTGGGCACGCTGGAGAGGATCACGTCGGCGGTGACCGTGAAGGAGAAACCGGCGCCGAGACCGACGACGAGCAGGGCCGCGCCGAGCAGCGGGTAGGCGCTCTCCTTGTGGATCAGGGTGAGCGCGCCCAGGGCCAGCCCTATGGCGGCGAGACCGCCGCTGACCATCACGCGCACCGAGTAGCGGCGGGCGTAGCGGCCGGCCACCAGTCCGGTGGCGACGGCGCCCATGGCCGCGGGCAGTTCGGCCAGACCCGCTTCCAGCGGATCGCGGCCCTGCACGAGCTGGAGGAACTGGGACAGGAAGAAGACGAGTCCGGACAGCCCGAAGACGGTGAGCAGGTCGGCGAGGACCGCGCCGGAGAAGCCGCGGTGCTTGAACAGCCGCATGTCGAGCAGCGGGGCGCTCAGCGTGAACTGGCGCCTCACGAAGGCGTACAGGGCGCCGGCGCCGAGGACGGCGGCCGCCCCGGCCTCCCCGTTGACGCCGTGGGTGGCGGCTTCCTTGACGGCGTAGACCACGCCGATGACGCCGACGAGGGAGAGGGCGACGCTGAGCAGGTCCCAGGGACCGGCGACGGGGTTCTTCGACTCGGGCAGCAGCTTGATGCCGACGACGACGAGCACGGCCATCACGGGCAGGTTGATGAGGAAGACCGAGCCCCAGTAGAAGTGCTGGAGCAGGGCTCCGCCGACGACGGGCCCGACGGCGGCGCCAGCCGAGGCGGTGGCGCCCCAGATCCCGATGGCGAGGCTGCGCTCGCGCGGGTCGTGGAAGATGTTGCGGATCAGCGCGAGGGTGGACGGCATGAGGGTCGCGCCCGCCACGCCGAGCAGCGCCCGGGCGGCGATCATCATCTCGGGGCTGGTCGCGTAGGCGTTCAGCACGGAGACGGCGCCGAAGGCGGTGGCACCCAGGAGGAGCAGCTTCTTGCGGCCGATCCGGTCGCCGAGCGAGCCCATGGAGACGAGGCAACCGGCGATGACGAAGGAATAGATGTCGCCGATCCACAGCAGCTGGGTGCCGGACGGCTCGAGGTCCTCACTGAGGGAGGGGGTGGCGAGACCGAGTACGGTGGCGTCGACCGCGACCAGCAGGACGGCCAGGACGAGTACGCAGAGCGCGAGCCAACGGCCGCTGCTGCTCTCCTCCGCCCCCTTCTGCCGCTTGAGCTGTTCGGTACGGGTCATTTCTCCACACTCCGTCGTGCGCCACCGAGCAGCAGCTCGATGATCATGTACTGGAAGTCCTTGGCCGCGACCCGGCCGTCCATGACGGCCCACGCGCAGGTGCCGATGAGGCCGTAGAGGGCCTCGGTGAGCCAGGCGGGGCTCAGGTCGATCCGGATGGCCCCCTCTTCCTGGCCGCGCCGGAACAGGGCGCTGACGCGGGCGTCGAGGCGGGCCCACCCCTCGTGGACCTGATCGCCCTCGAAGAGCTGGTTCTCCGTGACGAGGAAGGCCAGGAGCTGCGCGTTGGGCTCGCTCTCGGCGACGAGTCGGGCGAGCGCCTCGACCGCCGTGCCCTCGTCGAGGCGGGCGTTGTCGAACGCCACCTCGAACTCACGGATTCCCATCTCCTCCAGGGCCCGCACGAGAGCGTCCCGCCCCGCGAAGTGGCGGTGCAGCGTCGCCCGCCCGATTCCGGCGGCGCGCGCGACCTCGTCCATCGTCGCGGTCGACTTGCGGGAAAGCAGGGCCGCCGCAGCGCGGAGCACCTGGTCACGATCCATGGCCATGAGACAAGCATAACCCGAATGAGACATCACTGTCTCACCGAACCGGTAAATGAGCTGCCCGACGGGTCACCGGAACGGATGATCGGTGCCCATGAAGCCACTGCTGCTGATCGACGTCGACGGACCGCTGAACCCCTATGCGGCCCAGCCCCAGCGCCGGCCGGAGGGCTACACGACGCACCGCGTGCGCCCGACGGGCTGGACCGCGGCCGAGAGCCGCAAGCCCTTGCGGGTGTGGCTGCACCCCGGCCACGGCGTGGAGCTGCTCGCGCTGGCCCACTCCTACGAACCGGTCTGGGCGACCACCTGGAAGGACGAGGCCAACGACTGGATAGGGCTGGGTCTGCCCCGGCTGCCGTACATCGACTGGCCGCAGATGCACGGGCGGGCGCCGCTCGGCACCTTCTGGAAGACCCAGTACGTCCTGGAGTACGCGGGGAACCGGCCCTTCGCGTGGATCGACGACGACATCACGGACGGGGACCGGGAGTACGTCGACCGGCGCCACCCCGCTCGGGCACTGCTGCTGCGGATCGACGAGCGGACCGGCCTCGTGGGGGCGGACTTCCAGGCGCTGGCGGCGTGGGCGGCGTAGACGACGCAGGGGCGGCCGGAGCGGGTGCTCCGGCCGCCCCTCACGGGGACGCGGCTACTGCTTGTGCGCGGCCCAGGCGTGCTGGATGACCAGGTCCGCCTTGAGTTCGGTCAGCTGGGTGGCCACCGCCGACGGCGCGGTGCCGCCGCGGCCGTTGCGGGAGGCGAGGGCGCCCTTGACGTTGAGGACCGTACGGACCTCCGGCGTCAGGTGCTCCGAGATCTTCGAGAACTGCTCGTCCGTGAGCTCCTCCAGCTCGATGCCGAGCGTCTCGCACTCCTTGACGCACTCGCCGGCCACCTCGTGCGCGACCCGGAACGGCACGCCCTGCTTGACCAGCCACTCCGCGATGTCCGTCGCGAGCGAGAAGCCCGCCGGAGCCAGCTCCTCCATCCGCTCGCGGTTGACCGTGAGGGTCGCCATCATGCCCGTGAAGGCGGGCAGCAGGACCTCAAGGGTGTCGCAGGAGTCGAACACCGGCTCCTTGTCCTCCTGGAGGTCGCGGTTGTACGCGAGCGGGAGGGCCTTGAGGGTGGCGAGCAGCCCGGTCAGGTTGCCGATGAGGCGGCCGGACTTGCCGCGCGCCAGCTCCGCGATGTCCGGGTTCTTCTTCTGCGGCATGATCGACGACCCGGTGGAGAAGGCGTCGTGCAGCGTCACGAAGGAGAACTCCTTCGTGTTCCAGATGATGATCTCCTCCGCGATCCGGGACAGGTTGATCCCGATCATCGCGGTGATGAACGCGAACTCGGCGACGAAGTCGCGCGAGGCCGTGCCGTCGATGGAGTTGCCGACCGAGCCGCGCTCGAAGCCGAGGTCCGCGGCGACCGCCTCCGGGTCCAGGCCCAGCGAGGAGCCGGCGAGGGCGCCGGAGCCGTACGGGGAGACCGCGGTGCGGGTGTCCCACTGGCGCAGCCGCTCCGCGTCCCGGGACAGGGACTGGACGTGGGCCAGCACGTGGTGGGCGAAGAGCACCGGCTGCGCGTGCTGGAGGTGCGTGCGGCCCGGCATGGCCACGTCGGCGTGCGCCTCGGCGAGGCCGACGAGCGCGTCCTGGAGGCCGGCGAGCAGCCCGCCGATGATCCGGGCGTGGTCGCGCAGGTACATGCGGAAGAGGGTGGCCACCTGGTCGTTGCGGGACCGGCCGGCCCGCAGCTTGCCGCCGAGGTCGGCGCCGAGCCGCTCCAGCAGGCCCCGCTCCAGGGCGGTGTGCACGTCCTCGTCGGCGATGGTGCCGGTGAAGGAGCCGTCGGCCACGTCGGCTTCGAGCCGGTCCAGGCCCGCGATCATGCGGTCGAGCTCGTCGGCCGTGAGCAGGCCCGCTTTGGCGAGCACCCGCGCGTGGGCGCGGGAGCCGGCGATGTCGTACGGCGCGAGGCGCCAGTCGAAGTGGACGGACGCGGACAGCTTGGCCAGGGCCTCGGCCGGACCGTCGGCGAACCGGCCGCCCCAGAGCCGGACGTCACCGTTGTTGCTGCTCACAGCTACTGCTCCTCAAGAGGGTGGGTGTGCGACCGGCTCCCCGTCGCGGAGGGAACGGGGAGCCGGCCTTCGTACTGCATGGAACGACTCGGCTCGGGCGAGGTCGCGGCGCGCGCCCGGCTCAGGCGAGGTCGCGGCGCGCGGCGATCTTCGAGGACAGGCCGAAGATCTCGATGAAGCCCTGGGCCTTGGACTGGTCGAAGGTGTCGCCCGAGTCGTAGGTCGCCAGGTTGAAGTCGTACAGCGACTCGTCGGACTTGCGGCCGGTGACGACGGCGCGACCGCCGTGCAGGGTCATCCGGACGTCACCGGTGACGTGCCGGCTGGCCTCGTCGACGAAGCCGTCCAGCGCGCGCTTGAGCGGGGAGAACCACAGCCCGTCGTAGACCAACTCGCCCCAGCGCTGCTCGACCTGCCGCTTGTAGCGGGCCAGTTCGCGTTCGACGGTGACGTTCTCCAGCTCCTGGTGGGCGGTGATCAGCGCGATCGCACCCGGGGCCTCGTACACCTCGCGGGACTTGATGCCGACGAGGCGGTCCTCGACCATGTCGATGCGGCCGACGCCCTGGGCGCCGGCGCGCTCGTTGAGCTGCTGGATGGCCTGGAGCACGGTGACGGGCTTGCCGTCGACGGCGACCGGGACGCCCTCCTTGAAGGAGATGACGACCTCGTCGGCCTCGCGCGGGGTGGCCGGGTTCGCGGTGTACTCGTAGATGTCCTCGATCGGGGCGTTCCAGATGTCCTCCAGGAAGCCCGTCTCGACGGCGCGCCCGAAGACGTTCTGGTCGATGGAGTACGGGGACTTCTTGGTGGTCGCGATCGGCAGGTCCTTCTGCTCGCAGAAGGCGATGGCCTTGTCGCGGGTCATCGCGTAGTCCCGGACCGGGGCGATGCACTTGAGGCCGGGCCCCAGTGCGGCGATGCCGGCCTCGAAGCGGACCTGGTCGTTGCCCTTGCCGGTGCAGCCATGGGCGACGGTCGTCGCGCCGTGCTTCTTCGCGGCGGCGACGAGGTGCTTGACGATCGCGGGCCGGGAGAGCGCCGAGACCAGCGGGTAGCGGTCCATGTAGAGGGCGTTGGCCTTGATCGCCGGGAGGCAGTACTCGTCGGCGAATTCGTCCTTGGCGTCCGCGACCTCGGCCTCGACGGCGCCGCAGGCGAGCGCGCGCTTGCGGATGACGTCCAGGTCTTCGCCGCCCTGGCCGACGTCCACCGCGACGGCGATGACCTCGGCGCCCGTCTCCTCGGCGATCCAGCCGATGGCGACGGAGGTGTCAAGGCCGCCCGAGTAGGCGAGTACGACGCGCTCGGTCACGGGTTTCTCCTCACGGTGGTTACGGGCGGGACGATGCGATCGATGACAGGCATAACTATGCACTGCTCCGTATGTTTCGTCAATCGACCGCTGTTGCGCGCGGCTGACCAGCGCGAATATCAGGGGCGCCGGTCCCGGCCCGCGCATACGATCGGCGGTCCACACCGGATGGGGAGGGCACATGGGAGTGGGGACGCAGCAGCAGGCGGCAGCGGGCCGGGCCGCGGCGGCGGCCGTGCTGCGCGGCGGACGCCTCGGGATCGGGGGCGTCCGCCGCCCTTGCCTGCCGCGCAGCTGGACCGCCTTCGACACGGAGATCCGGCGCGGCCGCTTCGCATGGTGCCCGGAACCCGGCGCCGCCTCCAGGATCGAGGTCCGCCTCTGCCACCCCGACGGCCGGATCCGCCTCTCCGCGCTCGACGACCCGCGTCCCCCGCTCCCGCTCGTCGCGATCCGGTGCGCCGACTGGGTCCCGGCGGTACGCGAGCGGGCCCGGCAGGTGCTCGCGCAGGCGCTGGCCGCCGATCCCGCGCGCACGCTGGTCGACCTCACCCCGCTGGTCCTGCTGCTCGCCCGGCGTGAACGGGGCCGCTGGGCGCGCGACCTCTTCGAAGGAGCCCTCGGCGCCGGGGACCCGGTCCTCGCCCCGTGGTGGCGCCCCGAGCGTCCCGGGCGGTGGTGGCGCCCGGCGCGGGCCGCGCGCACGATGACCGGCGAGCAGCCCGACACGGTCCTCGGCTGGCTGCGGCGCAGCGGCGACCTGCCGACCCGCCGGTTCGCCGCCCGCATCACGCTCGCCGCCGGACTGTTCGACGGACGGGAGCTGGCCCGGCGGGCGGCCGGGGAGCGGGATCCCGCGACGGCCCGGCTCTGGGCGGATGCCGCCCTGGCCGCCCTGGCGGCCGACGGCCCGGACGACGAGGCGGTCGACGCCCTGCTCGGCGGTCACCTCCCGACGGTGCGGGCGGGCGGGGTCACCGCCCTGCGCCGGGCCGGGCGCTGCGCCGAGGCGGCCGGCCACCTGGCCGACCGCTCCGCGCTGGTCCGGGCCTGCGCCCGCTGGCTGCTCAAGCAGGCCGGGGCCGACCCGTACGCCCACTGCCGCGCCCTGGTCGCGGACCCGGAGCGGGTGAGCCGGTACGCCGTCGCCGGTTTCGCCGAGTGCGCCCGGCGGGCGGACGCGCCGCTGCTGCGCGGACTGCTGGACCACCCCGTCGACGCGGTACGGGCCGCCGCCGTCGCCGGGCTGCGCACGCTGGACACCGTCGACGCGGACCTGCTGCGGCCCCTGCTCGACGACCCGTCGGCCGCCGTCGCGCGGGAGGCGTCCCTCAGCCTGGCCCTGATCGCCGAGCGGCTGCCCGCCGACTGGCTGCTGGAGCGGATCGCGCCCGGCCGCCCCGTGCACACCCGCCGGGCCGCCTACCGGGTGCTGCGCTCCCGCGGCGGCGCCCTCGCGCTGCGCGCCTCCGTGCAGCTGCTGGCGGACGCCGACCCGCGGTTGCGCCGGGCCGCCGCCCAGCGGGTGCACGGTCCGCGCTCCCCCGGCCTGCCTCCACCGCCCGCGCCCCTTGCGCCCCGTACCGTCTGACACGTGCTGCGTACCGCGCTCCTCGCCGCCCCACTGGTCGTCACCACCCTGCTCCCCCAGGCCGGTCCGCCGCTGCCGGACCGGCTCGCCGACACCGGCGGGGGCAGCCAGCTCATCGTGGCCGTCGCGCCCACGGCGGGCTCCAGCTCCGGGTGGCTGACCTGGTGGGACCGGCGCGCGGGGCGGTGGTACGAGGAGGGGCGGGCTCCCGCCCGGTTCGGGGCGAACGGGCTGGCCGAGGGGGCGAGCCGGGTCCAGGGCACGAACACCACCCCGGCCGGGCTGTACGACCTCCCGTACGCCTTCGGCCTCGCGCACGCCCCGGCGGCCACGGAGTACCCGTACCGCAGGGTGTCGGACCGCTCCTGGTGGTGCCAGGACAACGCCTCGGGGAGCTACAACCGCTGGGTGGAGTCCCTGCCCGCCGACTGCGCTCCGGGCGAGGCGGAGCACCTGGCCGCCTACGGGCAGCAGTACGCGCACGCCATGGTCATCGGCTTCAACTACGACCGGCCGGTGCGCGGCCGGGGCGCGGGCATCTTCCTGCACGTCAACGGCAAGGGCGCGACGGCCGGTTGCGTGTCCGTCCCGAAGCGCGCCATGCGGGCGGTCCTGCGCTGGGCGAACCCGCGCAGGCACCCGCACATCGTGGTCGGTACGGAGTCCGGGGCCCTGGCCGTGACCCGCTACTAGCCCGTCCGGACCCTGGGCCGTCGGTCGGGCGGGATCCGCAGCAGAGGGCCCGGCCCCGGCCCTGTCAGCTTTCCTTCTGCGCCAGCCTCAGCAGGTGGTCCGCCAGGGCCTGGCCGCCCGAGGGGTCCCGGCTGATCAGCATCAACGTGTCGTCCCCGGCGATCGTGCCGAGGATCGACCGGAGTTCGGCCTGGTCGATCGCCGAGGCGAGGAACTGGGCCGCGCCGGGCGGGGTGCGCAGGACCACGAGGTTCGCGGAGGCCTCCGCCGAGATCAGCAGTTCCCCGGAGAGGCGCCGCATGCGCTCCTCCTTCGCCGACTCGCCGAGCGGGGCCTGCGGGGTGCGGAAGCCGCCCTCGCTGGGAACCGCGTAGATCAGCTCGCCGCCGGTGTTGCGGATCTTCACCGCGCCCAGCTCGTCGAGGTCGCGGGAGAGCGTCGCCTGGGTGACGCTCAGCCCGTCGTCGGCGAGCAGTTTGGCCAGCTGGCTCTGCGAGCGGACCGGCTGCCGGTTGAGGATGTCCACGATCCGGCGGTGGCGGGCGGTGCGGGTCTGCGGGACGGACTGGCTGCCGTTCTGCTCGTGTTCCTGCGCCTGACTCATCGTCGTCTCATTCCCCGGTTCGTCCGTCCCCATCGGCCTCGTCGGCCCCATCGGCCGCGTTCGCCGCGGCCTGGGCCGCGTCGAGGACGCCGGGCAGCGCCCGGACGAACGCGTCCGCCTCGGCCTCGGTCAGTACGAACGGCGGCATGAGCCGTACGACATCGGGGGCGGGCGCGTTGACCAGGAAGCCGGCGTCCTGGGCCGCCTTCTGCACCTGCGGTGCGAGCGGCCCGGTCAGCACGATACCCAGCAAAAGGCCCGCGCCACGGACATGGGAGACCAACGGGTGGCCCTTCCCGCCGCACAGGCCCTCGATTGCGGAGCGCAGCCGTTCCCCCCGCGCCTTGACCTGGTCCAGCAGCCCGTCCGTGGCGATGGTGTCGATCACGGCGAGGCCGGCGGCGCAGGCGACCGGGTTGCCGCCGAAGGTGGTGCCGTGCTGGCCGGGCCGGAGCAGGTCGGCGGCCGGGCCGAAGGCTGCCACCGCGCCGATCGGCAGCCCGCCGCCGAGGCCCTTCGCGAGCGTGACGAGGTCGGGCTCGACGCCCTCGTGGGCCTGGTGCTCGAACCACTGTCCGCAGCGCCCGATGCCGGTCTGCACCTCGTCGAGGACGAGCAGGGTCCCGGTCGCCCGGGTGATCTCGCGGGCGGCCCTCAGGTACCCGGCCGGCGGTACCACCACTCCGTTCTCGCCCTGGATCGGTTCGATGACCACCAGCGCCGTCTCCTCGGTGACGGCGGCCCGCAGGGCCTCCACGTCGCCGTAGGGGACGTGGGTGACGTCGCCCGGCAGGGGCAGGAAGGGCGTCTGCTTCGCGGGCTGGCCGGTGAGCGCGAGCGCGCCCATGGTCCGGCCGTGGAAGCCGCCGTCGGTGGCGACCATGTGGGTGCGCCCGGTGAGCCGGCCGATCTTGAACGCGGCCTCGGCGGCCTCGGCGCCGGAGTTGCAGAAGAAAACGCGGCCGGGACGGCCGAAGAGCTGGAGCAGCCGCTCGCCGAGCGCGAGCACCGGTTCGGAGGCGTACAGGTTGGAGACGTGGCCGAGGGTGGAGACCTGCGCGGTCACCGCCGCGACGACCGCCGGGTGCGCGTGCCCGAGGGCGTTGACGGCGATGCCGCCGACGAAGTCGGTGTACTGCTTGCCGTCCGCGTCCCAGACCTGCGCGCCGTGGCCGCGTACGAGGGCCAGCGCGGGCGTGCCGTAGTTGTCGGTCAGCGCCCCCCGCCAGCGGGCCGCGTACTCCTGGTTGCCGGTCGCGCCGGACGTGCCGGTCATTCGGGTTCCCCTCCCTGTGCGTCGGGCACGACCATGGTGCCGATGCCCTCGTCCGTGAAGATCTCCAGCAGGATCGAGTGCGGGACCCGCCCGTCGATCACGCGGGCGGTGCTGACACCGCCGCGGACGGCGTGCAGGCAGCCCTCCATCTTGGGCACCATGCCGCTGGACAGCTCGGGCAGCAGCTTCTCCAGCTGGCTCACCGTCAGCCGGCTGATGACCTCGTCGCTGTTGGGCCAGTCCGCGTACAGGCCCTCGACGTCCGTGAGGACCATCAGCGTCTCGGCGCCGAGCGCCGCGGCGAGCGCGGCGGCCGCCGTGTCGGCGTTGACGTTGTACACGTGGTGGTCGTCGGCGCTGCGCGCGATGGAGGAGATGACCGGGATCCGGCCGTCCGCCAGCAGGGCCTCGATCGCGCCGGTGTCGATGGCGGTGATCTCGCCGACCCGTCCGATGTCGACGCGTTCGCCGTCGATCTGCGGGCTGTGCTTGGTGGCGGTGATGGTGTGGGCGTCCTCGCCGGTCATGCCGACGGCGAGCGGCCCGTGCTGGTTGAGCAGCCCGACCAGCTCGCGCTGGACCTGCCCCGCCAGCACCATCCGTACGACGTCCATCGCCTCCGGGGTGGTGACGCGCAGGCCCGCCTTGAACTCGCTGACCAGGCCCTGCTTGTCGAGCTGGGCGTTGATCTGGGGGCCGCCGCCGTGCACCACGACGGGCCTCAGCCCGGCCTGGCGCAGGAAGACGACGTCTTGGGCGAAGGCCGCCTTGAGGTCCTCGTCGATCATGGCGTTGCCGCCGAACTTGATGACGACGACCTTGCCGTTGTGCCGGGTGAGCCAGGGCAGCGCCTCGATGAGGATCTGCGCCTTGGGCAGCGCGGTGTGCTTGCGCGCGGTTCCGGTGCCGGGCTGCCCGGCCTTGTCGGCGCTCATGAGCTGTACGCGCTGTTCTCGTGGACGTACTCGGCGGTCAGGTCGTTGGCCCAGATCACCGCGGACTCGGAACCGGAGGCCAGGTCGGCGGTGATGCGGACCTCGCGGTCCTTCATCGAGACCAGGTCGCGGTCCTGGCCGACGCTGCCGTTCTTGCAGACCCAGATGCCGTTGATGGCGACGTTGAGCCGGTCCGGGTCGAAGGAGGCCTTGGTGGTGCCGATCGCGGAGAGCACCCGGCCCCAGTTGGGGTCCTCGCCGTGGATGGCGCACTTGAGGAGGTTGTTGCGGGCGATGGACCGGCCGACCTCGACCGCGTCGTCCTCGTTCACCGCGCCGATGACTTCGATGCGGATGTCCTTGCTCGCGCCCTCGGCGTCGCCGATCAGCTGGCGGGCGAGGTCGTCGCACACGGCCCGTACGGCCTCCGCGAACTCCCCGTACGCGGGCACCTGGCCGGACGCGCCGGAGGCGAGCAGCAGCACCGTGTCGTTGGTGGACATGCAGCCGTCGGAGTCGATCCGGTCGAAGGTGGTGCGGGTGGCGGCGCGCAGCGCCTTGTCGAGGGTGGCGCTGTCCAGGTCGGCGTCGGTGGTGAGGACGACCAGCATGGTGGCGAGGCCCGGGGCGAGCATGCCCGCGCCCTTGGCCATGCCGCCGACCGTCCAGCCTCCCCCCGTGACGACGGCCGTCTTGTGGACGGTGTCGGTGGTCTTGATGGCGATGGCGGCGGCCTCGCCGCCGTCGGCGCAGAGGGCGGCCGCCGCCGTGTCGATGCCCGGGAGCAGCTTGTCCATGGGGAGCAGGACGCCGATCAGCCCGGTGGAGGCCACGGCGATCTCGCCGGCGTTGTGTTCCGCGCCGGGACGGAGCCCGTTCAGCGTGGCCGCCACCTTTTCGGCGGTGGCGTGGGTGTCCTGGAAGCCCTTGGGGCCGGTGCAGGCGTTCGCGCCGCCCGAGTTGAGGACCACGGCACTGACGGCGCCGCCGCGCAGGACCTGCTCGGACCAGTGGACGGGCGCGGCCTTGACGCGGTTGGAGGTGAAGACGCCCGCGGCGGCCAGACGCGGCCCGTTGTTGACCACGAGGGCCAGGTCCGGGTTTCCGTTCGCCTTGATCCCGGCGGCGATTCCCGCCGCCGTGAATCCCTGTGCTGCCGTGACGCTCACTGCATCTCCTTCTTCGTGGTGGCTGCTTTCCGGCCGGCGGTGTTCACGGAGCGACTCCGATCGCCGAGAGCCCGAGCTGCTCGGGCAGCCCGAGGGCGATGTTCATGCTCTGCACCGCACCGCCGGCGGTGCCCTTGGTGAGGTTGTCGATGGCGCTGATCGCGATGATCCGCTGTGCGGAGCCGTCGTAGGCGACTTGGATCTGCGCGGCGTTGGATCCGTAGACCGACTGGGTGGCCGGCCACTGCCCCTCGGGCAGGAGGTGGACGAAGGGCTCGTCGGCGTACGCCTTCTCGTACGCGGCGCGGACCGCGTCGGCGGTGGTGCCGGGGAGGGCCTTCGCGGAGCAGGTGGCGAGGATGCCGCGGGCCATGGGTACCAGGGTCGGGGTGAAGGAGACGGACACCCGCCGCCCCGCGAGCGGGCTCAGGTTCTGCACCATCTCGGGCGTGTGCCGGTGGCCGCCGCCCACCCCGTAGGGGCTCACGGAGCCCATGACCTCGGAGCCCAGCAGGTGCGGCTTGAGCGCCTTGCCCGCGCCGGAGGTACCGGTGGCGGCGACGACCACGGCTTCGGGCTCGGCGAGGCCGGCCGCGTACGCCGGGAAGAGCGCGAGGGAGACGGCGGTGGGGAAGCAGCCGGGGACGGCGATCCGCTTGGTCCCCTCCAGCGCTGCGCGGGCGCCCGGGAGTTCGGGGAGACCGTAGGGCCAGGTGCCGGCGTGCGGCGCCCCGTAGAAGGCGTCCCAGTCGGCGGCGTCCTTGAGCCGGTGGTCGGCGCCCATGTCGACGACGAGCACGTCCTCACCGAGCTGCGCGGCGACGGCGGCGGACTGCCCGTGCGGCAGCGCGAGGAACACGACGTCGTGCCCGGCGAGCACGTCGGGGGTGGTCGCCTCCAGCGTCCGCCCGGCGAGGGGGACGAGGTGCGGCTGCAGCGCACCGAGCGGCTGCCCGGCGTTGGTGTTCCCGGTCAGCGCGCCGATCTCCACCTCGGGGTGCGCGAGCAGCAGGCGCAGCACTTCCCCGCCCGCGTACCCACTCGCCCCGGCCACCGCTACACGTACCACCATCGGACCTCCTCCTCGATGGCATGACTATACGGTTCACCGCAGTTTTATGCAAAGCCGTCTGCCGCGGTCGGCTATCCCTTGCGGGCACGGAAGGCGGCGGCCTTCGTGCGGTTCTGGCAGGCGGTGGAGCAGAACTGGCGGGCCGCGTTGCGGGAGGTGTCGACGTACACGCGGTCACAGCGGTCGGCGCGGCAGACGCCGAGGCGGCCCGCGAGACCGCCGCCCACCGCCAGGGCCAGGGCGGTCGCGCAACTGGCGCTGCATCCCGCGGCGAAGGAGTCGTTCGCGCCGTGGAAGTGCACCTGCCAGGGCCCGCCTTCGGCGCGGTCCAGCCGGGGCCGGGCAGCGGTGTCGCGCAGCAGGGCGTTCACGGCCCGTGCGGCGGCGTCCGGCTCCGCGTCCTGCATGGCCCGGAAGACCTCGCGCATCCGCCCGGCCGCTTCGGCCATGTACTGCGCCTGCGCGGAGTCGATGTCACGCGGCAGCGAGGCGGCGTGGCGCGATACGGCGGCGTCGATCGCCTGCGGCAGTTCCGCTCCGCGGGGCGCGGCGTAGGGGCGGCCGCGCGATTCCCCGTCGGTCAGCGTGTTCACGAGCGACACGGCCTGCTCCAGCAGTACCGCCACGTGACTGTCGAACATCACTTGACCAGTCACTCCTTCCCTGGCTAGCGTTCCTGTGACTGACATTAGCCGATTCGACAGTTACGCGAGGGGTGGCGGCGTGCCGCGGACCGTATGGCTGCTGGTGGCGGCGCGGGCGATCAACCGGCTCGGCGCCTTCTCCCTGCCCTTCCTGACCGTCCTGATCAGCGCGGAATTCGGCGCCGGCGCCACCACCGCCGGCCTGCTCTGCGCCGCCTTCGGCCTCGCGACCATTCCCTCCCGGCTGGCCGGCGGCCGCCTGGCGGCCCGCCTCGGGCGCCGCCGCACGATCGTGCTCGGCCTGACGGGGTGCGCCCTCGCGCAGCTGGGGATCGCGGCCGCCGGCTCCCTGGCCGCCGTGGCGGCCTTCGCGATCCTGCTCGGCCTGGCCTTCGAGCTGTACGAGCCGCCGAGCCAGGGCTTGATCGCCGACGCCGTCGGGCCCGCCGAGCGGGTGCGCGCGTTCGGCCTGCTGAACGCCGCGCTCGCCGCGGGCGGCACCGGCGCCGGACTGATCGCCACGGCCCTGGGCCGGTGGGACCTGCGCTGGCTGTTCGTCGCCGACGCCCTCACCTGCCTGGCCTGCGCACTGCTCCTGCGCATCGCCCTGCCCGCCGACCGCCCCCGCCGCGCGTCCGCCCGGACCGGCCGGAGCGGGGAGCCGGGGCGGGAGCCGGAGCCGGGGCGGGAGCCGGAGCCGGTCCGGCCGTGGCGGGACCGGGCGCTGTGGGCCGTGTCGGCGGCCGGCACCGTCTTCGCGCTGGTCTGCCTGCAGATCGTGGTCGCGCTGCCGCTCACCCTGCCCCGCATCGGCCTTGCCCCGGCCGACGCGGGGCTGCTGTTCACCGCCTCGGCCGTGACCGCCGTCGCCGCCCAGCCGGTGCTGCGCCTGCGGCGTCCGGCCGCGCTGCCCGCCTCGGCGGCCCTCGCCCTCGGCTACACGCTGATGGCGGCCGGCCTGGCCGGCTACGCGGTGGCGCACACGCTGCCCGCGCTCCTGGCGGCCACCGTCGTGTGGAGCCTGGGCGAGGTGCTCGTCATGGGCCGGGCGTTCAGCGTCGTGGCGGACCTGGCGCCGCCGGGCGCAACGGACCGCTACCTCGCGGTGTACGGGACCAGTTGGGGCATCGCCACGACCGCCGCCCCGGTCACCGCCACCCAGCTCCTCGCCCACGCCGGGGCCGCCGCCTTGTGGGCCGGCACCGCGGGCCTGTGCCTGGCGCTGGCGGTCGTCCAACTCCTCGTTGTCGGCCCGCTCGTCAGCCGCCCGCAACCACCCCGCCGACCGGCGGCGAAGGCGACCGCACGGGCCCGCTCCGGCCCCCGGGGATGAGCGCGGGGCCGCCGAGATGCAGGGCACCCCGTTCGGACGCACACTGGGCATGGCCCCGCCGCAGTGGCCGGCCCAGCCGGGCGGAGTTCCTTCGGGTTCCCATGGGGAGGCTCTCGTGCTCTTCGCAGCCCTGTGCGTACCGGTTCTGATGATGCTGTTCCTGATCGGGATGGGCGCGTTCGAAGACCTGCTCTCCGGGCCGGACCCCGAACCCGTCGAGGTGACCGCAGAGCAGGCGTCCGAGGCCTGAGGCGCGCTACCCGAGCGGGTGGCGGACCCACACGTTCGGCTCGACGTACACCGCGTGGTCGTGCTGCGGTTCGCAGTGGACCGGGACGAGCGCTCCGGGCACCCGCACCGGTCCCGGCGCGTCGAACGGCAGGCCCGTCCACTCCCGCCACTGCGCGAGCGAGCCGCTGATCGTCATGGACAGCGGAGCCACCGAGTCGATGACGGCACCCGCCCGCACGTGCACCCGCAGCCACGGGTCGCAGGGCAATCCGTCCTCGCGGGTGCGGAACGCGTACTCCTCCATCGGGGTGTCCGGCTCGGCCGGTTTCCCGTTCGGCCGGACGGGCGCCACCACCTCCGCGAAACCGTGCGCGCGGGCGTTGTCCCGCATCGCGGCGAGCATCAGGGGGGAGAGGCCCTGGCCCTGCCGGCCGGGGGCGACCGTTATCTCGATGGCGCTGACCGTGTCGGGCCGGGTCCCGTCCCGCCGGTCCGCGCAGGCCCACATGAGAACCTGGTCCCAGCCCCGCACGGGCAGCGCCCCACGGCCGTCCGCGTGCAGGGCGAAGGGCACGCTGAACGCGCGGGCGACCACCTCGTCGCCGTCCGTGGCGATGAACACGTACTCGTTCAGCTCGGCCACCATCCACGGGTACAGCAGCGAGGAGACGGGGTCTTGACGGGCGAACTCCGGCCAGGGGTTGGCCATGTCCCAGAGGCGGCCGGTCAGTTCGGGCCGCTGCGCGAGGGTGGTGATCAGGATGCCGGTCATGCCCGCAGGCTAGGACGCACCCGTGTCCCCCTCAAGCGCTTTACGCCCCGCTGCCGTTCGGGCCCGCCGTCCCCGAGCCGTCGCGCAGCCGCCGCACCGCCTCGGTCAGCTCCGCCGCGGCCGCGACCCCGGCGAAGCTGAGGCGGACGTACGGGCCGGGCGGCTCGGCGCAGAAGTAGGGCCGGCCGGGGGCGACGGCCACACCGGCCCGCAGCGCGGCCGCCGCGAAGGCGGTGTCGTCGACGCCCTCGCCCGGCCGGGCCCACAACTGGTAGCCGCCGCGCGGCAGGTGGGGCACCTCCAGGGCGGGCAGCTCCCGGCGCAGCGCGCCCGCGAGCACCTCCCGGCGGTGGCGCAGCTCGGCGGCGACGGCGCGCAGGTGGCGCGGCCAGGCGGGTGCGCCGACCAGTTCGAGGGCGGCTTCCTGGAGCGGCCGGGGCACGAAGAAGCTGTCCACGACCTGGATGGCGCGCAGCCGGTCCAGCACCGGGCCCCGGGCGGCCAGCGCCCCCACCCGCATGCTGGGCGAGGTGACCTTGGTCAGGGACCGTACGTGGACCACCACCCCGTCCTCGTCCTCGGCGGCGAGCGCAGGGGGCAGCGCTCCGGCGTCCTCGTGGGCCAGCGCCCGGGCGTAGTCGTCCTCGACCACGAAGGCCCCGGCGGCCCGCGCGATCCGGAGCACCTCGCGGCGCCGGGCCTCCGTCAGCACCGCGCCGGTCGGGTTCTGGAACAGCGGCTGGCACACGAACACCTGCGAGCCCGTCGCTTCGAAGGCGGCGGCGAGCAGCTCCGGCCGGACCCCCTCGGAGTCGACGGGGACCGGCACGGGCCGGCACCCCGAGGCGCGGGCGATCGCCAGCAGGCCGGGGTAGGTCGGCGACTCCACGAGGATCGGGGCCCCGGGCGGCGCCAGCGCCCGCAGGGCGGTGGTCAGCGCGCTCTGGCCGCCCGCGGTGATCAGGACGTCGGCCGCGGTGAGGACGCGGGCCGCGCCGCCGATCTCCCGGGCGAACCAGTCGCGCAGCTCGGGCAGCCCCTCCACGGGCGGCCGCCCCCACGCGCCCGGCCTGCGCCCCGCCCGGGCCAGGGCCGCCGCCATGGCCCGCTCGGGCTGGAGCGAGGGGTGCAGGTAGCCGCTGTGCAGCTCGATCACCCCGGGCGGCGGCGCAGCCAGGGTCACCAGCACCCCGGAGGCGTCGACGGAGCGGGGTACGACGTCCCCGGCGCCCTCGGCAGTGAGGGTGACCTCCTGCCACGAGGTGTCCCCGGGTGCGGGGGCCGACGTACGGGGCGGCGCGCGGAACACCCCGGCGCCGGGCCGGGTGACGACCAGCCCTTCGGCGGCGAGCTGGGCGAGGGCCCGGGAGACGGTGACGGGGCTGACCCGGTAGCGCTCCACCAAGGCCCGACTCGACGGGAGCTTTCCCCCTATCGAGTAGCGGTTCAGCTCGGCTCGCAGGGATTCTGCCAAGGCCGCCACACTGCTACGCTCGTACATGACAGCACAGAATAGCGCTACTCTCGCCTCTCCGATAGCGGTCCGGGGATCGGTGAGGGGCGGAACCGCACTGGCGGCGCTCGGCGTCACCGCCTTCTCCCTGACCTTCCCCGGCACCGCCTGGGGCCTGGAGAGCTTCGGCCCCTGGTCGCTCGTCGCCCTGCGCGGCGTCCTGGCGGCGCTGGTGGCGGGCGGCTTCCTGCTCGCCCTGCGCGTGCCGCTTCCCGCGCGGGAGCACTGGGGCGGGCTGCTGGTGGTCGCTGGCGGGGTCGTGGTCGGCTTCCCGCTGCTGACCACCCTCGCGCTCCAGACCTCCACCACCTCGCACGCCGCCGTCGTCGTGGGTCTGCTGCCGCTGACCACCGCGGTGGTGTCCTCGCTGCGCACCGGCGCCCGGCCGTCGGGCCGCTTCTGGGCCGCGGCCGTCACCGGAGCGGTGGTCGTCCTCGCCTTCACCCTCGGGCAGAGCGGCGGCTCCCTGTCGACCGGCGACGTGTACCTGTTCGGCGCACTGCTGGTGTGCGCGGCCGGTTACACGGAGGGCGGCCGGCTGGCGCGCGTGCTGCCCGGCTGGCAGGTGATCGGCTGGGCGCTGGTCGTGTGCCTGCCCCTCGCACTGGTGGGTTCGGCGGTCGGGCTCGCCCACGAGCCGGTGCACCTGAACTGGCACGGGCTGGCCGGGCTGGTCTGGGTGGCGGCGGGGTCGTCCTTCTTCGGCCTGTACGTCTGGTACCGGGGCATGGCGGAGATCGGCGCCGTCCGGGCCAGCCAGCTCCAGCTCGCCCAGCCGCTGCTGACCCTGGTCTGGTCGGTGGCGCTGCTGGGCGAGCGGCTGTCGCCGGCCGCGCCGGTCGCCGCCTGCGCGGTCCTGGTCTGCATCGCAGTGACCCAACGGGTCAAATAGGTACCTGTCGGCCTAAACTGCTAGCACGGATCGGACCGCCACCGAGGAGGTCAGCTATGCGCGCGACCGAGGGCGACCAGCTGGTGCAGCACGGCAGGATCGTGGGCCAGCACGACAAGGTCGGAGAGATCACGCAGGTCCTGGGGGAGAACGGCACACCTCCCTACCGCGTCCGCTTCCAGGACGGACACGAGGCCGTGATGTCCCCGGGCCCCGACTGCGTGGTCAAGCACCCGACCGAAACCACCCAGTGACCCCTCCTTCCCCCGTCTCCTGAAAGACCCTGCTGAGCCCGAGCCCGTCCGCAGCCGGGTCAGCGCGGCGGCACCGGCGTCGGATAGTGATCGGCGACCACCCGGGCCATCGCCCCGTTGGGGTCCGCGACCACCTGCTTCGCCGAGAAGTAGACGTGGCCGCGGACCTCGGGGCAGCCCTTGGCGAAGCTCACGTGCCGCGACAGCTCCGCCGGATCCCGCCAGGCCTCGGTCGGACTGTCGGCGTCGCAGCGGTACAGCGCCTCCCCCACGTACAGGCTCACCCCCGTCCCCGCGACCGTACGGGCCCACCACGGCACGATCTCGGCGTAGTCGGCGGTCGGGTGCCCGAGCTGCCAGTAGGCCTGCGGCACGATGTAGTCGAGCCAGCCCTCTTTCACCCACTTGCGGGTGTCCGCGTACAGGTCGTCGTACGTACTGACTCCCGCGCGGGTGCGTGAGCCCAGCGGGTCCACGTCGTCGTTGCGCCAGACGGCGAACGGACTCACCCCGAACCGGGCCGCCGGCCGGATCCGGCGCAGCCGCTCGGACATCTCCCGGACCAGGGTGTCGGTGTTGTCCCGGCGCCAGTCCCCGCGGGAGTCGAACGAGCCGCCGTACTCCTCGAACGCGGCGTCGTCGTCGAACTCCTCGCCCTCGGCGGGGTACGGGTAGAAGTAGTCGTCCCAGTGCACCCCGTCCACCGGGTAGCGGGCCACGGCGTCGGCCATGGCGTCCTGCACGAACGCCCGCACCTCGGGCATCCCGGGGTTGTAGTACAGCTTCCCCCCGTACGGGACCACCCACTCGGGGTTGCGGCGGGCCGGGTGGGTGTCGGCGAGCCGGTCGGGGTCGGTGTGGTTGGCCACCCGGTAGGGGTTGAACCAGGCGTGCAGTTCCAGCCCCCGCTCGTGCGCGGCGGCGACCGCCGTACCCAGCGGGTCCCAGCCGGGGTCGCGGCCCTGGGTCCCGGTCAGCCACTGTGACCAGGGCTCCGGGGGCGAGGGCCACATGGCGTCCGCCGCGGGCCTGACCTGGAGGATCACGGCGTTCAGCCGGCGCTCCACGGCGGTGTCCAGCAGGGACAGCAGCTCCGCGCGCTGCCGGTCGGCGGACAGGCCGGCCTTCGAGGGCCAGTCGACGTTCTCCACGGAGGCGATCCACATGGCCCGGAACTCCGCCGGGCCGGCCCCGCGGCGCCCGCCCGCGGCCGCCCGCGCGGCCCGTGCGGCCCGTGCGGCCCGTGCGGCCCGTGCGGGGCCCGCCGCCGCCTGCGCGGCCAGCAGGCCCGCCGCTCCCGCCAGTAGCCTGCGTCGTCCGATGTGCGCCATGTGACGGCTCCGTTCCGTTCTGTGACATCGCTCGCGTTCGCCCAGCATGCCCGCCCCGGGCCGCCACCCGGTGGAAGGTCGGGGGTAACGTCGTGGGGCGTGGCGGGCGCCGGGCAGCAGTTACCACTGCCGAGCACGGGGGACCCGCCGACGGATGAGCAGCGAAAGGCACGAAGTGACTGACCTCCCTTCCGACATCGTTCGAGTCGGCGTAGTGGGCTGTGGCCAGATGGGCGCGGGTATCGCCGAGGTGTGCGCCCGCAGTGGCCTTGAGGTCAAGGTCGCCGAGACCACGGGCGAGGCCCTGGAGATCGGACGTACCCGGCTGTACAACTCCCTGACCAAGGCCGCCGAACGCGGCAAGATCAGCGAGGAGGAGCGGGACGCCACCCTGGCCCGCCTCACTTTCACCACCGACCTCGGCGAATTCGCCGACCGTGACCTCGTCATCGAGGCCGTCGTGGAGAACGAGCAGGTCAAGACGGAGATCTTCCAGGTCCTGGACCAGGTCGTCACCCGCCCGGACGCGATCTTGGCGTCCAACACCTCCTCGATCCCGCTGGTCAAGCTGGCCGTCTCGACCTCGCGGCCCGACCAGGTGATCGGCATCCACTTCTTCAACCCGGCCCCCGTGCAGCAGCTGGTCGAGCTGATCCCCGCGCTGACCACGGGCGAGGAGACCGTCAAGCGGGCCGAGGCCCTGGTGCGGGACGTGCTCGGCAAGCACGCGATCCGCGCCCAGGACCGGTCCGGCTTCGTGGTCAACGCGCTGCTCATCCCGTACCTGCTGTCGGCCATCCGGATGTTCGAGTCCGGCATCGCCAGCCGCGAGGACATCGACAACGGCATGGAGCTGGGCTGCGCCCACCCGATGGGCCCGCTGAAGCTGGCGGACCTGATCGGCCTGGACACCGTCGCCTCGGTCGCGGACAGCATGTACGCCGAGTTCAAGGAGCCGCTGTACGCCGCTCCCCCGCTGCTCCAGCGGATGGTCGACGCCGGCCGCCTCGGCCGCAAGACGGGCGCGGGCTTCTACCCGTACGGCTGACCGCTCACCCCAGGCGCAGGTGGCGCAGCAGGAGCAGGCCGGCCGCCATGTTGGCGGCCGGTACCTCGCCCCGGGCGATCATGTCGGGGACCTGTTTGAGCGGGACCCAGGCGCGGCGCGAGGATTCGAAGCCGTCCTCCGGGTGGCCGGTGTACGTGGCTCCGTCGGCCCAGTAGAGGTGGTGGCGGGCGTCGGTCAGCCCGTTGGAGGGCTCGACCGTCATCAGGTGGTGCAGGGGGCCGGGCCGCCAGCCCGACTCCTCCTCCATTTCGCGGGCGGCCGCGGCCGCGACGTCCTCACCGTCCTCGACCACCCCCGCGGGCAGTTCCCAGCCCCAGCTGTCGGTGATGAAACGGTGGCGCCACAGCAGCAGCACCTCGTTCGCGTCGTTGACGGCCGTGGCCGCGGCGACGGGCCGCAACCGGATCACGAAGTGGTCCAGGTGCCGCCCGTCGGGGAGTTCCACATCGGCGAGGTTCACATCGAACCAGCGGTTCTTGTACACGGTCTGCTCACTCAGGTTCGTCCACTGCACGGCTTTGCCACCTTCTTTTCGAACGGGTGGCAACATGGCAGCAGTCGGGGGCGTCACAGGGGAACGCGCAGCGCCCCGTCGATGAGGCCCGCGGTCTCCTCGGCGCCCGAGCAGCCGCTGGTCAGCAGCTGCTCGCGGACCGCGCGCAACCGGTCGCGCAGCCGCAGCGACTCCATCCCCTTGGCCCGCTCCGCCATTTCGGCCGCCGACGCCACCGCCCGGTCCGCCTCCCCCTGCCGCAGCTGGATCTCGCACAGCATGGCGAGCCGGTGGACGCGCCCGCGCTCGTGTGCCGGAGTCCCGGCGGCCGCCGCCGCCTGCTCGTGCGCGGCGTCGAGGTCGCCGAGGCTGAGCAGCGCCTCGGCCACCTGTACGTTGACCAGCCCCGGCTGTACGTATCCGGTCTCGGCCGGCTCCGCGCCGGGGCGGATCCGCTCGGCTGCCGCCTCCGCGTGCCGGATGCAGGCCAACGCGGCCGCGCCGTCGCCGAGCCGGGCGTAGGCCTTGGCCTGCATCGCGTACAGATCGGCGGCCAGGGCCGGGGTGGTGTGCCGTCCGGCGGAGCGCAGCGCGGCCTCGGCGAAGGCGACGGCCTGCCGGTGGTCCCGCAGGTGCAGCGACTGGTTGACGAGCAGCGCGATCACGTACGCCCCGAGCCCCCGATCACCGCTGGCCTTCGCGAGCCGCAGCGCCTGGTGGAAGTACCGCTGCGCGAGGCCGTGGGCGTCCGAGTCGTACGCGCAAATTCCCGCAACGGCCACCAGCGACCCGGTCGCCCGGTGCAACTGCCGCCCGAGGGCGTCGGGGTAGCTCCCGCGCAGCATGGGCGCGGTCTCGCTGCCGAGGAAGCGCACGATGCGGGAACGGGTGGCGAGGCCGCCCGAGCGGCGGTACATCAGCTCGTAGTGGGCGCGGGCGGCACCGAGGATCTCGATGTGCTCGGGGCCGATGCGCTGGGGGCCCTCGCGGGACACGTCGCAGTCCTCGGGCGGGTTCTCCCACTCCCAGACCGGGATCACCGCGGGCGTCCCCGTGAGCGCCGCCACGGCCGCCGAGCGGGAGCGTCCCTGCTCGTCGGCCCGCCACAGCGCGGCCGCCCGGTCGACGAAGCCGCTGAGCGGGGTCGGGTGGGACGCGGGCTGCCCGGGCGGGCCGAGCCCGGCGTCGTCCAGCGAGACGGGCCGCCGCAGCCGTCCGCCGAGCACCTCGCAGATCAGCTCGGGCACCTGGCCGCGCGGCCGCTGCCCCTTCAACCAACGGGAGACGGCGGTGTGTTCGTAGCGCAGCGCAAGTCCGCGGGACCGGCCCGCCTGGTTGACGTGCGCGGCGAGACCGGCGTGGGACATTCCCGCCTCGGCGAGGAGGGCGTCGAGCAGGGCATTGGGCTGCATGGGGCCCCTCCAAGGGCTCGTCCCGCTCAGGCTAGTGGGTGCGGGGTTCACACGGGGTGTGAACCGAGTACGCGCATAAATGCGATACGCACCCTGCCGCGGGGGTGCCCGGGGGCGCTTCACTTAAGGGCCTCGCCAAGAGGCCGCCCGGGTCGTCGGCTCCCCCTCGTACAGTGCGACGACCCGGCACCGCGCCGCCCGTCCTGTTGTCTGCCCGACACTCCACGGCAGGCGGGCGGCGCGCCACGGTTCCTGCGGGCGCCCGGTTGGTCGCCGGGCCGCGCGGGGGCCGGGGCGACCGCGCACCGGGCCCATCCACCGGGACCCGGTGCGCCGTCCCGCCCGGGGATGCCCACTCTCCCGACACGGGCTCCGCCCGGACCTGCGCCTCAATCGCCGGCGGGGCTGAAGGAACCAGCCCCGCCGGCGATTGGTGGCGGCGGCGCGGCCGCAGAGCCCGGCAGAGCACGGGAACGGGTGAGGGGCGCATCCGGTGACCCGGATGCGCCCCTCGTCAAGACCTGCGGCGGCTACGCGCCCCGCAGCACCGCCCCCGCCCGCTCCGCGGCCAGCGCCACGGCCGCGTCACGCGCCGCCGTCGACTCCTCCGCCGTCAGCGTCCGGTCGGCCGCGCGGAAGCGCAGCGCGTACGCCAGGGACTTCTTGCCCTCCCCGACCTGCTCACCGGTGAACACGTCGAACAGCCGCAGCGATTCGAGGAGTTCGCCCGCGCCCTCGCGCAGCGCCGCCTCTACGGCAGCCGCCGGAACCGAGGCGTCCACGATCAGCGCGACGTCCTGGGTCGCCACCGGGAAGGTGGAGATCCGCGGCGCCCGCACGGCCTCGCCGCCGGCCGCCGCGAGGCGGTCCAGGTCGAGTTCCATCGCGCTGGTCCGCGCCGGCAGGCCCATCGCCTTGACCACGCGCGGGTGCAGCTCACCGGCGTGGCCGATGACCGTCTCCACCCCGTCCAGGGTGACGACCAGCTCGGCGCACCGGCCCGGGTGCCACGGGCCGTACTGGCCCTGGCGCACCACGAGCTCCGTACCGGCCTCGGCCGCAAGCGAGCGCGCGGCCTGCACCGCGTCCGCCCAGTCGGCAGGCCGGCCCTTGCCCCACCAGCCGGCCGCTTCGCGCGCACCGGCCAGCACGACCGCGGCGTACCGCGGCTGGGCGGGCAGGGCCGCGTTCAGCGTGGCGATCTCCTCGTCCGTGGGACGACGGTCGACGGGCAGCCGTACGGCGACACCCGCCCGCTCGCCGGCCAGGAAGACCGAACCGGTCTCGAACAGCGCGAGGTCGTGGCTGCCCCGGCTGTCGTTGCGGCGCAGCGCGCCCAGCAGGCCCGGCAGCAGCGTCGTGCGCAGCGCCGGCTCCTCGTCGGAGATGGGGTTGACCAGCTTGACGACCCGCCGGGCGGCGTCGTCCGCGGGCAGCTGGAGCTGGTCGAAGACGCCCTCGCCGAGGAACGGGTAGCTGAGCGCCTCGACGTACCCCGCGCCGGCCAGCGCGCGGCCGACCCGGCGGTGCAGCTGCTGGCGGGCGGTCAGACCGCGGCCGGAGGGCACCTGCGGCAGGGTCGAGGGGAGGTTCCCGTAGCCCTCCAGCCGGATGACCTCTTCGGCGAGGTCGTTCGGCTCGGCGAGGTCGGGCCGCCAGGACGGGACGGCGACGACGAGCTCGTCCTGCCCGTAGACGTCGCAGCCGATCTCCTGGAGGCGGCGTACGACGGTCTCGCGGCCGTAGTCCATGCCCGCCACCCGGTCCGGGTGGTCCGCGCTCATCGCGATCGTGCGCGGGGCGCCCGGGGCGGTGAGCTCGGTGACTCCGGCCTCGGCGGTACCGCCGGCGAGCAGCACCAGCAGGTCGACGGTCCGCTGCGCGGCCGCGGCGGCGGCCTGCGGGTCGACGCCCCGCTCGAAGCGCTTGGACGCCTCGGAGGACAGCTTGAGCCGGCGGGCGGTGCGCGAGATCGACACGGAGTCGAAGTGCGCGGCCTCGATGACCACGTCCGTGGTGCCCGTGACCTGGCCGGTCTCCGGGTCCGTGACGGAGTCGGCGATCTCGGTGTCGGCGCCGCCCATGACACCGGCGAGCCCGATCGGCCCGCTGTTGTCGGTGATCACCAGGTCCTCGGCGTCGAGCGTGCGCTTGACCCCGTCGAGCGTGGTGAACTTCTCGCCCTGCTCGGCGCGGCGGACGCCGATCGCGCCGTCCAGACGCGAGCGGTCGTACGCGTGCAGCGGCTGGCCGAGTTCCAGCATCACGTAGTTGGTGACGTCGACGGCGAGCGAGATCGGGCGCATGCCCGCCTTCTGCAGGCGGCGCGTGAGCCAGATCGGGGAGCGCGCCTCCGGGTCGAGACCGGTCACCGTACGGGCGGTGAAGCGGTCGCAGCCGGCCGGGTCGTCGATCTTGACGAGGTAGCCGTACGAGTTCGGCGCGGGCACGTCCAGCAGCGCCGGGTCGCGCAGCGGCAGGCCGTACGCGGTGGCGGCCTCGCGGGCCACACCGCGCATAGACATGCAGTAGCCGCGGTCCGGGGTGATGTCGATGTCGAGGACCTCGTCGACGAGCTGGAGCAGCTCGATCGCGTCGGTGCCGACCTCGTGCTCGGGCGGCAGCACGATGATCCCGTGCGTGCCGTCGTCGCCCATGCCCAGCTCCTCGCCGGAGCAGATCATGCCGTGCGAGGTCTTGCCGTACGTCTTGCGCGAGGCGATCGCGAAGTCGCCGGGCAGCACCGCGCCGGGCAGGACCACGACGACCTTGTCGCCGACGGAGAAGTTCCGGGCGCCGCAGACGATCTCCTGCGGCTCACCGGTGCCGTTGGCCTGTCCGACGTCGACCGTGCAGAAGCGGATCGGCTTGCGGAAGCCCTCCAGCTCCTCGATGGTCAGGACCTGGCCGACGACCAGGGGGCCCTTGAGCCCGGCGCCGAGCTGCTCGACGGTCTCGACCTCCAGGCCGGCGTCGACGAGCTTGGCCGCGACGTCGCGACCGGTTTCACCCGCGGGGAGGTCGACGTACTCCCGCAGCCAAGAAAGCGGGACCCGCATCAGATCTCCATCCCGAACGGCCGGGTGAAACGGACGTCACCCTCGACCATGTCTCGCATGTCTTCTACGTTGTGGCGGAACATCAGCATCCGTTCGATGCCGAAGCCGAAGGCGAAGCCGCTGTACTTCTCCGGGTCGACGCCGCAGGCGACGAGCACCTTGGGGTTGACCATGCCGCAGCCGCCGAGCTCGATCCAGCCCTCGCTGGAGCAGGTACGGCACGGGCGGTCGGGGTTGCCCACCGACTCGCCGCGGCACACGTAGCACTGCATGTCCATCTCGGCGGACGGCTCGGTGAACGGGAAGAAGTGGGGGCGCAGGCGCGTGGTGGTGCCCTCGCCGAAGAGCTCCTGGACCATGTGGTCCATGGTGCCCTTGAGGTCCGCCATGGTGAGGCCCTCGTCCACGGCGAGCAGCTCGACCTGGTGGAAGACCGGGGTGTGCGTCGCGTCGAGCTCGTCGGTGCGGTACACCCGGCCCGGGCAGACGATGTAGACGGGCGGCTTGCGCTCCAGCAGCGAGCGCGCCTGCACCGGGGAGGTGTGGGTGCGCAGCACGACGCCCGACTCGTCGCCCTCGGTGCCGGCGGGCCCCTGGACGAAGAAGGTGTCCTGCATCTGGCGCGCCGGGTGGTCGGGCGTGAAGTTGAGGGCGTCGAAGTTGAACCACTCCGCCTCGACCTCGGGGCCCTCCGCGACCTCGTACCCCATGCCCACGAAGATGTCCGCGATGCGGTCCATCAGGGTGGTCAGGGGGTGGCGGGCGCCCGCCGGGACGCGGTCGTAGGGCAGCGTGACGTCCACTGCCTCCTCGACCAGCACCCGTTCGTCGCGCTCGGCTTCGAGCTCGACGGTGCGGGCCCCGAAGGCCTTGTTCACGGCGCCGCGGGCCTGGCCGACGCGCTTGCCGGCCTCGGCCTTCGCCTGGGGCGGCAGGGCGCCGATCTCGCGGTTGGCGAGCGCCAGGGGCGAGCGGTCGCCCATGTGCGCGGTCTTCGCCTCACGGAGCTCGTCGAGGTCGCCGGCGGCCGCGAAGGCGGCGAGCGCCTCGTCCCGCATGCGCTCGATCTCTTCCGGTTTCAGTGCCTCGACCTCGACAGGGTCGTACGACTTGTTCGGTGCCGACATCTCTTCCCGTACTTCCGATGGCTGGCTGGTGGTCCCCGTACGGAACGATCAGACCGATCGATACAGAGACACAAAGGTGCCAAAGCACGAGTCTAAAGGTCGCCGGGGTTGAAGGGGCCCGTGGGCCGCCTGGCGAGACGTTCCGCAGGGTTACTGCGTGAGGTAGGCCGGGGCGGCGACGGGCAGGATAAATCGGAACTCGGCGCCCCCGCCGGGGCCGCGGCCGACCGTGATGGTGCCTCCGTGCGCCTCCACGATGCCCTTGACGATGTACAGGCCAAGGCCGGTGCCGCCGCGTTTGCTGCCCCGCCAGAAGCGGGTGAACACGCGGCCCATCGACTCCTCGGGGATGCCGGGGCCCTCGTCGGTCACGGTGACGGCGGTTCCCTTCTCGGTCTTCCCCGCGGCGTTCGCGAAGGTGGTCGGCGATACGTCGATGGTGACGGTTCCCTCACCGTGGCGCACCGCATTTTCGAGCAGGTTGCCCAGGATCTGGTCGATCTTGTCCGGGTCGGCCCACAGGTCGGGCAGCGGGCGGCTGACCCGTACGAGGAACCGGTCGGGGGCCTGCCCGTTCGCGGTCAGCGCCTGGACGTGCCGGCCGACGGCGGTGGCGATGTCCACCGGCTGCCGGCGCACCTCCAGCCGCCCCGAGTCGATGCGGGAGATGTCCAGCAGCTCCGCGATCAGCCGGGTGACGCGGTTGGCGTCCGCGTCGACGGTCTCCAGCATCAGCAGCTTCTGGTCGTCGGTGAAGCGGCCCCATTTGGCGAGCAGGGTCGCGGTGAAACCCTTGACGGAGGTCAGCGGGGAGCGCAGCTCGTGCGCGACGGTGGCGATCAGCTCGGCGTGGCTGCGCTCGGTGCGGCGCCGCGCCTCGGTGCCGCGCAGGGTGATCACCAGGCGGCGCAGCGGGCCGGTGGGGTGCGTGCGCACGTAGCGGGCGGAGACCAGCACCTCCCGGCCGCCGGGGAGCAGCAGGTTCCGCTCGGGCTGTCCGCGCCGGGTGGCCAGGCCCCCGTACGGGTCCGTCAGCGTCCACCAGCGGCGGCCTTCGAGGTCCTCCAGGGGCAGCGCCCGGTCGATCCGCGCCCCGAGGGCCTCGCCGGGCGCGAGCGCGGTGATCCGGGCGGCGGCGGAGTTGAAGCAGATGACCCGGCCGGTGTGGTCGGCGACGACCAGCCCGTCGGGGAGGTCGTCGGCGTCTATCCCCAGGGCCCCGAGGTCCGCCGGGGCGGCCTGCGCGGGAACGGCGCGGCCCGACGGCCCGGCCTCTCCGGCCGCCGCCGGTGAGCTGTTCGTACCGACGCTCATGTCCCCGCTACCCCACATCTCCGAGTACCGCAGTGGGCCCCCCGGGCCGCCACATTACTAGCTGGGGGTCACGGAGCGGCACCCTCCGGACGCCCGCTGTGCACGCGCGGATGCGTACAGGCACACCGCGGCGGCCGTGGCGAGGTTCAGGCTCTCCGCCTTGCCGTGGATCGGGACGCGTACGACGGCGTCCGCCAGCGCCCGGGTCTCCTCCGGCAGCCCCCACGCCTCGTTGCCGAAGACCCAGGCGGTCGGGCCGCCCATGGTGCCCGCGTCCAGTTCGGCGTCCAGGTCGTCCTCGCCGGCCCCGTCGGCCGCCAGGATCCGTACGCCGGCCGCCCGCAGCCCCTGCACGGCCTGCTCGACCGGCACCCCGACGGCCACCGGCAGGTGGAACAGGGAGCCCACGGAGGCGCGTACCGACTTCGGGTTGTACAGGTCCACGGAGGCGTCGGTCAGCACCACCGCGTCGGCTCCGGCCGCGTCCGCGCAGCGCAGCACGGTACCGGCGTTGCCGGGGTCGCGGACGTGGGCGAGGACGGCGACCAGCTTCGGGCCGGCCGCCAGGATGTCCTCGAACGGCGAATCGAGGAACTGGCAGACACCGACCAGTCCCTGCGGGGTGACGGTCTGCGAGACCTCGGCGAGCACCTCGTCGCCGGCGTAGTGCACGCGCGCCCCGGCCAGCAGCGCGGCTTCGACGATGTCGGCGTACCGCTCGGCGGCCTCGACGGTGGCGAACAGCTCGATGAGGGTCGACGTACCCCCGGGGCCGCGGTGCTCGACGGCCTCGCGGACCGCCTGCGGGCCCTCGGCGATGAACCGGCGCTCCTTGGTGCGGAAGTTGCGCCGCGCCAGGCGCCTGGCGGCGGCCACCCGCGGGGATCGGGGGGAGATCGGCTCGGCGGGGTAACCCATGGTGTCTGCGGTTCTCTCTCGGGCTCGGGGGTCCGGGGCGGGCGGGGCCGGCGGGGCCGCGGCGCTCCGGCCACGGGGGCGGCCGGGCCGCCGGGATGAAAGCACACGGACCCGCAGGCGAATCGCCTGCGGGTCCGTGGGTGCCGACTGCGCGACGCGGCCGGCCAAGTCCTTAGGCAGCGGCCTTCGGGGCGTTGACGTCGGCCGGGAGGGCCTTCTGCGCGACCTCGACCAGCGCGGCGAACGCGTTGGCGTCGTTGACGGCCAGCTCCGCGAGGATCTTGCGGTCCACCTCGATGTTGGCGGCCTTGAGACCCTGGATGAGGCGGTTGTACGTCATGCCGTTCTGGCGGGCAGCGGCGTTGATGCGCTGGATCCACAGCTGACGGAAGTCGCCCTTGCGCTTCTTGCGGTCGTTGAAGTTGTAGACCAGCGAGTGGGTGACCTGCTCCTTGGCCTTGCGGTACAGGCGCGAACGCTGACCGCGGTAGCCGGAGGCCGCCTCGAGGATCGCCCGGCGCTTCTTGTGGGCGTTTACTGCCCGCTTGACGCGTGCCACTTTTTAACTCCTTGTAGCGGGGCCGTGGGTGTCTTCACACGGCCCGAATTCAGATGGGGTCCCGGTCTCGACGTACCGCTCCCGGCGAGGGGAGCGGAGTACGTCACTTGCCGAGAAGCTTCTTGATCTTCGCGGCGTCGCCGGGGGCCATCTCCGCGGTGCCGGTCAGGCGGCGGGTGACACGGGACGACTTGTGCTCGAGCAGGTGGCGCTTGCCGGCGCGCTCACGGAGCACCTTGCCGGAGCCGGTGATCTTGAAGCGCTTCTTGGAACCGCTGTGCGTCTTGTTCTTCGGCATAGCGCCGTTATCTCCTCGTCGGTGGCGCTCCCGCCGGTCCTGGGGACCGGCTGACGGGAGCGTCATGTTGTGTCGGTGATTCCGAGACGGGCTGCCTCGGGATCAGGCCTCGGCAGATGCCTCGTGGGAGGTGTCCGCCTCGTCGGAGGCGGCCTCGGCGGAGACGTCTGCCTCGTCGGCGTCGGCCTCGACGGCGGTGGCGGCTTCCTCGGAAGCCTCCTCCTCGCCGGCGGGGGCCACGCCCTGGCGCTCGGCCTTGCGGGCGGCCTGCGCCTCGCGGGCTTCGGCCATCGCCTCGGTCTTCTTCTTGTGCGGACCGAGAACCATGATCATGTTTCGGCCGTCCTGCTTCGGGTTCGACTCGATGAACCCGAGGTCCTCGACGTCCGAAGCGAGGCGCTGCAGCAGTCGGTAGCCGAGTTCCGGCCGGGACTGCTCGCGACCACGGAACATGATCGTGATCTTGACCTTGTCGCCCTGCTTGAGGAACCGAACGACGTGACCCTTCTTGGTGTCATAGTCGTGCGGGTCGATCTTCGGCCGGAGCTTCATTTCCTTGATGACCGTGTGCGCCTGGTTCTTGCGCGCCTCACGGGCCTTCATGGCCGACTCGTACTTGAACTTGCCGTAGTCCATGAGCTTGCAGACCGGCGGGCGTGCGGACGCCGCGACCTCGACCAGGTCGAGGTCGTACTCCTGCGCGAGCTCAAGCGCCTTGGCAAGCGGCACGATGCCGACCTGCTCGCCGCTGGGACCGACGAGTCGTACCTCGGGAACGCGAATCCGGTCGTTGATGCGGGGCTCGGTGCTGATGGATCCTCCTCGGTAGCACCACACGACTGCCTGGCAGACAGCCGTTGACGTTGGTGTCGTCAGACCGGCCACGGCGGGAACCAAAAAAGCCCCGCCGGGACACAGGCAGGGGCTCCAAAACAACCGGAGCACCGTCGCGTGCGAACCGCGGGGCGCAGACTCGGGCGGCTTTCCATCGTCCGTACGGAACGATGGATGCCACCAGACCGGTGACCCGCCGCCCCGAAAGGCGGTCAGGTGGGAGAATCGGAGCCTCCACTTGTGGGCCGGGGACACAGGTCTCCGGCCGGTCGTAGCCCAATATAGCATTCCGCGCCAGGGCCGCTCACCCGGAGCCGGGCGGTCCGCGGCCGGCGCGACCCGGCTTATCGTGTGGAGCATGACTGACGCGACCCCCACCCCCGCCACCGAGGACGGCTCCACGCCGGACGCTCCCGACTACGACGCCATGACCCGCGACATCGCGGACGTGCCCGCCGTCGAGGTGATCACCACGGTGGCCGTGCACCTGCTGAGCGCCGCGGCGGTCAACCTGGGCCTGGACAAGCCCGACTCCGAGCACAAGGACCTCGACGAGGCCCGCAAGCTGATCACCGCCCTCGCCGGCCTGGTCACCGCGAGCGCCACCGAGATCAGCTCCTTCCACGCGGCCCCGCTGCGCGACGGCCTCAAGTCGCTCCAGCTTGCCTTCCGCGAGGCCTCGATCGTGCCGGACGAGCCGGGCCAGGGACCGGGCGAGAAGTTCACGGGTCCGGTGTACGCGTAGGGCGCGCCCCTCACCGAACGGACCGCGAAGGGCCGGGACAGCCGCTCGGCGGCCGTCCCGGCCCTTGTGCGTACGTACGCGGCCTGGATCGACGCGGCCCTGCGGGCCGCCGGCGTCAGCGGGTGAAGAGCGGCTCCCCCGGCGGCGGCGCGGCGGCCGCCGGCAGCAGGGCAAGGTCCAGCCCGCGCACCAGCCGGCCGCGCAGCGTCTCGTCGGCCGCGAGCGCCTCGGCGACCCGGCGGGCGGCCGCCGGGCCCCCTGCGTCGGAGGCCGGCACGATCGCGAGGGTGCCGTCGGAGCCGGCGCTCCCCGGGCCGAGGTGGGCGCGCAGCACGTCGGGCTCCCCCGCCACCGCCGCCCGTACGGCCTCGCGCACGGCCGGGTCGGCCAGCGGGTCCGGGTCCGTACGGCCCTCCGCGAGGGCCAGCAGGGCCGGGCCGGTGAGCTGGTACGGAACCGGACCGGCCAGGTCGAGCACGACCGTGTCGGCCTTCTCGTGCGCGGCGGCCGCCAGGGCCTGGTGCAGCGGGACCGCCACCGGGCGGGCCGCCGGGTCCCACAGCGCCAGGGAGGCCGTGGAGGTGAAGGCCGGCAGGGCCCGGCGGTTTCCCGCGGTCAGGGTGGGGACGGCCATGTCGCTGGTCTTCTCGCGCCGCAGACCCGTCTCGGGGTCGGTCTCGGCCTCCCCGAGCACGGCGACGACGGGCACCAGCAGGCGGGCGCCCTTGAGGGCCGCCAGCACCTGCGGTTCGCGCGAGCGGTCCTGCGCCCAGGCGGCCAGGGCCGCGCTCAGCGCGGGATCGGCGGAGCCGTCGTCGTCGGAGAAACCGGGGTCGGGAATGTTCTTGTTCGCCACAGTTACCCGACCCTATCCCGCCGCGGGCCGCGCGGGCGCCGGGCCAGTACGGCGGCCACCGCGAGCAGCGCCACTCCCGCGGCGGCCGCCGCCGGGGCGCCCAGGCGCGGCCGGCGCTCGGAGCGGGCGGCCGGCTCCGGGCCGGGACCGAAGTAGGGGCGCCCGGCCGAGACCGGGGCGGGCAGGGCGGCTTCCGGGCGGAGCCCGGCCGCGCCCTGCAGCGCGGCGGCGGCGTCCACCGTTCCGTACCCGCGGGAGTCGTCGCGGCCGCCGGCCGGGGCGTCCGAGGCGGTGTCCCGCAGCAGCTTCTTGATCTGCGCCGGGGAGAGGCCCGGGTGGGCGGCCTTGACCAGGGCCACCGTGCCCGAGACGAAGGCGGCGGCGGCGCTGGTGCCCCAGCCCTCGTAGTAGCTGCGGTCGGGGTCGGCGATGACCACGTCGACGCCGGGGGCGCTGACGGTGGCGTACCAGTGGCGCGTCGAGAAGCCGGCCTTCCTGCCCCTGCGGTCGACGGCGGCCACGGCGATCACCCCGGGGTAGGCGGCCGGGAAGGAGGCGGGGTCGCCGTGCTCGCCGCCGTTGCCCGCGGAGGCGACGACGACCACGCCCCTGCCCAGGGCGTACTGGACGGCCTCGTCCTCGGCGGCTTCGTGGTGGGCGGATTCGCTGTCGTCGCCCAGCGAGAGGTTGATGACGTCCGCGCCGTGGTCGGCGGCCCAGCGGATGCCTTCGGCGAGGGCCCCCGACTTGCTGTCGCGGGCCTTGGCGCGGCCGGGATCGCTCTCCTCCAGGATGACCCGGACCGGGAGGATCCTGGCGCGCGGCGCGACGCCGAGCACGCCTTCGGCACGGTCGGGGCCGTGGCCGCGCCCGGCGATGATGGCGGCCATCGCGGTGCCGTGGCGGGCCCAGGCGCGGTCGCCGCGCCCCGCCCCCATGGCGACGAGGTCGGCACCGTCGAGGACCTGGCCGGCGAGGTCGGGGTGGGTGCCGTCGACACCGGTGTCGAGGACGGCGACCGTGACCCCCTCGCCCTGGGTGGTGCCCCAGGCCTCTTCGGCGCGCAGGGTGAGCAGTCCCCACTGGCGGTCGCGGATGGTGTCGGCGGCCGCGGGGTGGGCGGTGGCGGCGGTGAGGAGGGCGGCCAGGGCCAGGGCCGCGGCCGTACGGGGCCGGCTCATCCGGCGGGTTCCGGGTCCGTGCGGTGCCGCCCGGGCGGGGCGGCGAGGTCCTCGACGGCGCGTTCGATCCGCCCGGCGACGGCCTTGGCCTCGTGGCCGAGTCCGGCCTGGGCCGGCGCCCCGGTGGCCCCGGGGCGGGCCGCCTCCTCGGCGGGCTGGGGCGCGTCCTGGACCCGGCCGTCGGCGAAGGCGGAGACGGCGTAGACCACGGCCGGGGCCACGGGGACGACGCTCGCGGTCCAGGTGGCCCGCTGGGGGTCGGTGAAGCCGTAGGCGGAGGGGGCCGGGAGGCGCCCCCGCAGCCCGTCCATGGTGGCGGGGCCGGCGGTGGTGAAGACGAGGCCGACGCTGACCAGGGAGCTGCGGGTGGAGTCGGTGTAGGTGGCGCGCAGGACGCGGGCGCAGCCGGTGGCGGCCAGGGCGGTGCGCCAGTCGGCGCCCAGGGCGGCGGGGCCGCAGTCGGCGTCGGGGGCGAGGGCGACCCGGGTCCAGGTACGGTCGGCGCCGCCGGGACCGTCGCCGGGGCCCTCCAGCACGGGCGGCAGGAGCCGGTCGGCCGGGGCGTTGCGCCACAGCGACGCCGCCGCGCGGTAGGCGGCTTCGGCGGTTGCGGGGCGCCGGGTGGCGCGGTGGTCGTTCCAGGCGGAGGCGGCGGCCCCGGCGGTGAGGCCGGTGCCCAGCAGCGCGCAGAGCACGGCGGCGGTGACCCGGGCGGGGCTGCGGGGGCCGGTGGCCGGCGCCGTTTCGGCTCCGGTGAGGTCCGCGGGCAGCGGTGTGGACGTCGTCATCCGGCGGCTGTGCCCCCCGTTCGTCCGCTGCGGCCTTGTCCCCACTCTACGAGGTCGCGCGGGCCCGACGGGGGCGTCCCCCCGGGCGCGGGACGGCCCGACGGACCGCCGCGGACCCCTACCCACGGGTACACCCACGTGGCAGGCTGCCGCCATGACTTCCGATCGTGCCCGGTACGACGCGGCCACCGCCCATCTCGACGCACCGCTGGCGATCGTCGACCTGGAGGCGTTCGACGCCAACGCCGACGACGTGGTCCGCCGGGCCGGCGGCAAACCGGTCCGCGTGGCCAGCAAGTCCGTGCGGTGCCGGGCGCTCCTGGAACGGGTGCTGGCCCGGCCCGGGTTCGCCGGGATCATGTCGTACACGCTCGCGGAGAGCATCTGGCTGGCCCGCTCCGGGTTCGAGGACGTGCTCCTCGCCTACCCCAGTGCCGACCGCGCCGGTTTCGCCGAACTCGCCGGCGACCCGAAGCTCGCCGCCGCCGTCACCGTGATGGTCGACGACCTGGCGCAGCTGGAGCTGATCGACCGCGCGCGCGACGGCGGCGCCCAGGAGATCCGCGTCTGCCTGGAGCTGGACACCGCGCTGCACCTGCTCGGCGGCAGGATCCGCGTCGGAGCCCGCCGTTCGCCGCTGCGCGAGCCGGACCAGCTCGCCGCGCTCGCCCGCGCGGTCGGTGCCCGTCCGGGGTTCCGGGTGGTGGGGCTGATGGGCTACGAGGGCCACGTCGCCGGGGTCGGTGACCTCCTCGCGGGGCGCCCCGTGCGCTCCCGGGTGATCCGGCTGATGCAGGCCGCGGCGCGCAAGGAGCTCGCCGCCCGCCGGGCCGGGGCGGTGAGGGCGGTGCGGGCCGTGGTCCCGGACCTGGAGTTCGTCAACGGCGGTGGCACCGGCAGCGTGCAGCACACCGCCGCGGAGGAAGCAGTCACCGAGATCGCCGCCGGGTCGGGGCTGTACGTACCGCGCCTGTTCGACAACTACACCTCGTTCCGGGGCCGTCCGGCGGCCCTCTTCGCCCAGCCGGTGGTGCGCAGGCCCGGCGTCGGGGTGGTGACGGTGCTCGGCGGCGGCTACCCGGCCTCCGGCGCGGCCGGAGCGGACCGGCTGCCGGAGCCCTACCTGCCGCGGGGGCTGCGCTACGACCCGCAGGAGGGTGCCGGGGAGGTGCAGACGCCGCTGCTGGGCGGCCCGGCCGACGACCTGCTGATCGGGGACCGGGTCTGGTTCCGTCACGCGAAGGCCGGCGAGCTGTGCGAACGCTTCGACGCGCTGCACCTGGTCGAGGGCGACCGGGTGACGGCCACCGTCCCGACCTACCGGGGCGAGGGCCGCACCTTCCTGTGACCGCGGCCGGCCCCGTGACCGCCTCCCGCGGCCGGGGCCCGTGACCGCGGCAGGTGCCGGTGACCGCGGGCCGGGGCCTGCGACGGCAGCCCGGCGAATTCCGGATGACCGCGGTCCGTACCGGCACGTAACGTGCCCTCCATGGACCCGCTCACCGAACAACAGATCCGCTCGTCCTTCGTGAACTGCAGCAAGGGCGAGGCGGCCCGGCTGAGGCTGCCCCTGGACTTCGCCGAACTCCCCTGGGAAGACCTGGACTTCCTCGGGTGGGTGGATCCGGGCGCGCCGCTGCGCGCCCACATCGTGCGTCCCGGTACGGACGGTTCTCCCGTCGGCATCACCCTGCGGGTCCCGGGCGCGAACCGGGCGGGCGCCTTCAAGTCCAGCATCTGCCAGATATGCCTGACCGGGCACGCCTCCTCCGGTGTCGCCCTCCTCGTCGCGCCCCTGGCCGGGGCCCGCGGCCGGGAGGGCAACAGCGTGGGTACGTACCTCTGCGCCGACCTGGCGTGCTCCCTCTACATGCGGGGCAAGCGGCAGCCGAAGCTGCGTACCCGCGGCTACGAGGAGACGCTGTCCGTGCAGGAGCGCGTCGCGCGCGCCGAGGCCAACCTGGACGCCTTCGCCGCCAAGGTCACCGGCTGACGCCGCCGGTCAGTACACCGAGTCCGTCTGGTCCGGGACGACGCTCGCGTCGGCCCGGCGGACGGGGCCCGGGGTGCCGTCGTGGCCGACGTAGCCCGTCGTCGCGCACGGGTACGGGGTGTCCTTCTGCTTCTTCGGTTCGATGAACACCGGGTTCACGATCCACTTGCCGTCGCTGTTGTCGTAGGCGCGGCACATCAGTTCGTTCTTGTTCCGGTTCAGCACGAGCCGCAGCGCGGTCGCGTCGCGCAGGAACGACACGTCGGTGTCGGAGTCGCCCGCGGCGAAGACCTGGCGCCGGGCGGCGGGCTGGACCTTCTCGGCGGCGGCTCCCCGCACCCCGAAGACTTCCTGGTTGATCCAGCAGCGCTTGCCGTCGATGTAGGTGATCATCGTGTCCGCGCCGTCCTCCACCGACCCGCAGCCCCGCAGGCGGGAGGTGAACCTGCCGCCGGAGGTGGTGGTGTTGCGTATGCCGATGACGTGGTCCGCGCGGACTCCCACGCCCTTGGCCCAGACCTCCACGACGGGCTGGGGCGAGGCCGAGGTGATCCACACGTCGAAGCCGGCCTTCCGCAGGCCGTCGATCAGGTCCCGCTGCTGGTCGTAGTAGCGGACCCAGCCGGTGGCGGTGGCGCTGCCGACCCGCTGGGTGGCGCCGACCGGTGCGGCGAGGTTCTCGGCCCGTGCGGCGGCCGCGAACGCACGGACGTCTGCGGGGCGCCAGCCCTGCGTCAGCTGCGCCAGCCAGGCATAGGCGGGTTCGACCGTGCGGTGGTCCCAGCCGGCGAAGGCGGGGGCGCCGGCCCTGGTCGTGGCGGTGCCGTAGACGGCCATGACCTCGTCCGCGCAGGCCGTGCCCGCGGGGGTGCCGGTGGGCAGCGGGGCGCCGGGGCGGCCGAGGGGGTCGCAGGCCGCCGCGAGGGCCCCGACGGCGTCCGGGGTGAGGTAGCGGCTCGTGGCGGACCAGTCGCCGGAGGCGGGGCGGCGTATCTTGCCGTGGCGCAGCAGCCAGTACATCGTGGCGTCGCCGACGTCGTTCTTGACGACGGTGTTGTCCCAGTCGAAGACGGCGACGGGCCTGGTGCGGGCGGGGCGGTGCGGGGCGCACGTGCCGTACTGGTCGATCAGCTGCTGGAGCCGTGCCCGGTTGTCCCCGTACCACCCGGCCGCGAGCTGCGGGGTGGTGCAGTGGGTGGCGGGCACGGCCCGGGCGGCGGGCGCCGTGGCCGCGAGGGCGCCGGCGCACAGGGTGACGGCGGCCGCCACGGCCTGGAGCCGCCCGGCGCGGAGGGGTCGGGTCACGGGCCTGGACCTCCTGTTCTGCGGGGATCGTCGGGGCGGTGGAGCACGGCGGCCGGGCCGCCCTCGGCGCCCGGCCGCCGCAGGCGGCACCGGCGCTGCTACAGGGGCGTGACGTACGCGCCCGAGATACCGCCGTCCACGAGGAAGTCGGTGGCGTTGATGAAGGAGGAGTCGTCGCTGGCGAGGAAGGCGACGGCGGCGGCGATCTCGGTGGGCTCGGCGAACCGGCCGAGCGGGATGTGCACCAGGCGCCGGGCGGCCCGCTCGGGGTCCTTGGCGAACAGTTCCTGGAGCAGCGGGGTGTTGACGGGCCCCGGGCACAGGGCATTGACGCGGATGCCCTCACGGGCGAACTGCACGCCGAGTTCGCGGGACATGGCGAGTACGCCGCCCTTGGACGCGGTGTAGGAGATCTGGGAGGTGGCGGCGCCCATGACGGCCACGAAGGAGGCGGTGTTGATGATGGAGCCCCGGCCCTGGCGCTGCATGTAGGGCAGGGCGGCCTTGCAGCAGAGGTACACGGAGGTGAGGTTGACGTCCTGGACGCGCTTCCACGCCTCCAGGCCGGTGGTGAGGATGGAGTCGTCGTCCGGCGGGGAGATGCCGGCGTTGTTGAAGGCGATGTCGACGGAGCCGTAGGTGTCGAAGGCGGTCTTGAAGAGCGCTTCGACGTCCTCGGGGCTGGTGACGTCGACCTTGACGAAGGTGCCGCCGACTTCCTCGGCCGCGGCCTTGCCGGCGGTCTCGTCGATGTCGCCGCAGACGACGTGGGCGCCCTCGGAGGCCAGGCGCCGGGCGGTGGCGAGGCCGATGCCGCTGCCGGCGCCGGTGATGACGGCGGTACGGCCGACCAGGCGGCGGCAGACGATCTCTTCGTTGACTCGACTGGACATGGGTTTTCAGGCCTCCGTGCTGATGAAGACGTTCTTGGTCTCGGTGAATGCGGTGAGGGCGTCGGGTCCGAGCTCCCGGCCGAGGCCGGACTGCTTGTAGCCGCCGAAGGGGGTCCAGTAGCGGACGCTGCTGTGGGAGTTGACGGACAGGTTTCCGGCCGCGACGGCCCGCGAGACGCGCAGGGCGCGGCCGATGTCGCGGGTCCAGAGGGAGCCCGAGAGGCCGTAGTCGGTGGCGTTGGCCAGCCGTACGGCGTCCTCTTCGTCCTCGAAGGGCAGGACGACGGCCACCGGGCCGAAGACTTCCTCGACGGCGACGGGCGCGGTGGCGGCGACGCCGGTGACGAGGGTCGGCGGGTACCAGAAGCCGGGTCCCTCGGGGGCGGTGCCGCGGATGGTGGTGAGGTCGTCGGTGACGTACCCGCTGACGCGTTCGAGCTGGGTCCGTGAGATCAGCGGGCCCATCTGGGTCTTCTCGTCGGCGGGGTCTCCGACGCGAACGGCTTCGACGGCGGGGGCGACGAGTTCCAGGAACCGGTCGTAGGCGGAGCGCTGGACGAGGATGCGGGTGCGGGCGCAGCAGTCCTGGCCGGTGTTGTCCAGGAAGGCCATGGGGGCGGCGGCCGCCGCGGCCTCGATGTCGGCGTCGGCGAAGACGATGTTGGGGCTCTTGCCTCCGAGTTCGAGGGTGAGCCGCTTCACCCGCTCGGCGCATTTGGCCATGATCTGCTTGCCGACCGCGGTGGAGCCGGTGAAGACGATCTTCGCGACTCCGGGGTGTTCCACCAGCGCGTCACCGGTGACGGTGCCCGGGCCGGGCAGCACCTGGAAGAGGTGCTCGGGGATCCCGGCTTCGAGGGCGAGTGCGGCCAGGCGCAGTGCGGTGAGGGGGGTGGTCTCGGCGGGCTTGAGGATGACGGCGTTGCCCGCGGCGAGGGCGGGTGCCAGGGCCCAGCCGGCGATCGGCATGGGGAAGTTCCAGGGGGCGATCACGCCGATGACGCCGAGGGGTTCGAGGAAGGTGACGTCGATTCCGCCGGCGACGGGGATCTGGCGGCCGGAGAGCCGTTCGACTCCCCCGGCGGCGAATTCGAGGAGGTCGCGCACGTTGCCCGCTTCCCACCGGGCGTTGCCGATGGTGTGGCCGGCTTCGCGGACCTCCAGCAGGGCGAGTTCCTCGGTGTGCGCGTCCACCACCGCGGCGAAGCGGCGCAGCAGCCTGGCCCGGTCGGCGGGGGCCGCGGCCGCCCAGCCGCGCTGTGCGGCGGCGGCCCTGGCGACGGCGGCGTCGACGTCGTCCCGTGTGGCGGCCGGGACGGTGGCGACGAGTTCCTCGGTGGCCGGATTCAGCACGCGCAGAGCGGAAGGGGCCAGCACATCGGACACGTGGTTCCTCACATGTTTTCCGTAGGGGGAGTTACAGGCGTTCGAAGGAGCGGCGCAGTTCCCAGTCGGTGACCGCCGAGTCGTACGCGTCGAGTTCCACGCGGGCCATGTTGCGGTAGTGGGCGACGACCTCGGGGCCGAAGGCGGCCTTGGCGATCTCGCTGTTCTCCCAGAGTTCCGCGGCTTCGCGCAGGGTGGTGGGGACGTGCGCGTAGTCGGCGGTGTAGGCGTTGCCGGTGCAGGCCTCGGGCAGTTCGAGGCGGTTCTCGATGCCGTAGAGCCCGGCCGCGACCAGTGCGGCGACGGCGAGGTAGGGGTTCACGTCACCGCCGGGGAGGCGGTTCTCGAAGCGCATGGAGGGCCCGTGGCCGACGACGCGCAGGGCGCAGGTCCGGTTGTCCGCGCCCCAGGCCACGGCGGTGGGGGCGAAGGATCCGGGCCGGAAACGCTTGTACGAGTTGATGTTCGGGGCGTAGAGAAGGGAGAAGTCGCGCAGCGCGGCGAGCTGGCCGGCCAGGAAGTGGCGCATCACGGGGGACATGCCGTGTGCGTCGCCGTCCGCGCCCCCGGCCATCGCGTTGTGTCCGTCGGCGTCGGTGAGCGAGAGGTGGATGTGGCAGGAGTTGCCCTCGCGCTCGTCGTACTTGGCCATGAAGGTGAGCGAGACGCCCTCTTGGGCGGCGATCTCCTTGGCGCCCGTCTTGTAGACGGAGTGCTGGTCGCAGGTGGTGAGCGCCTCGTCATAGCGGAAGACGATCTCGTGCTGCCCGAGGTTGCACTCGCCCTTGGCGGACTCGACGACCAGGCCGGCGGCCTGCATCTCGTTGCGGATGCGGCGCAGCAGGGGCTCGATGCGGCCGGTGCCGAGGACCGAGTAGTCGATGTTGTACTGGTTGGCGGGGGTCAGGCCGCGGTAGCCGGAGTTCCACGCCTGTTCGTAGGTGTCCTTGAACACCATGAACTCCAGCTCGGTGCCGACCATCGCGGTGTAGCCGTGTCCGGCGAGGCGTTCCAGCTGGCGGCGCAGGATCTGGCGGGGGGCGGCGACGACGGGCGAGCCGTCGTTCCAGGCGAGGTCGGCGAGGACGAAGGCGCTGCCGGGGTTCCACGGGAGGCGGCGCAGGGTGGCGAGGTCGGCGTGCATGGCGAAGTCGCCGTAGCCGCGGTCCCAGGAGGACATCTCGTACCCGTCGACGGTGTTCATCTCGGTGTCGACGGCGAGGAGGTAGTTGCAGCCCTCGGTGCCGAGGTCGAGGACCTCGTCGAGGAAGAACCGTGCGGCGAACCGCTTGCCCTGGAGCCGCCCTTGCATGTCGGGGAAGGCCAGGACGACTGTGTCGATCTCGCCACTGGCGACCAGGGAGCGGAGCTCCTCGGGCGCGAGCGGCGGCTTGCGGTCTACCACTGGAATCTCTCCTTCGGTGAGCCGAGTGGGCCTAAGGTATTGAACAGAACCATTGCTTGGGAAGGGGTGGAGCCCAGATGACCGATACGGCGAGTGAGGGCGACGCGATCGCGCGGCTGAATCCCGTGCTGCGGCAGGTGCGGGCGGGCAACGGTTTCGAGGAGGCGCTGGAGCAGATCCTCCAGGTGGTCCGGCTGGGTCTGGTGCCGGGCGGGGAACGACTGCCGCCCGAGCGGGAGTTGGCCGAGCGGATGGGCATCAGCCGGGTCACGCTGCGCGAGGTACTGAAAGTACTCCAGGACCAGGGCCTGGTGGAGGCGCGGCGCGGCCGCTACGGCGGGACGTTCGTACGGGCGCGCCCGGACACGCCGGCCGGCGGCGCCGAGCAGGAGCTGCGGCGCCGGGTGGCGGGGGTGGACATCGAGGACGCGCTGCGGTTCCGCGAGGTACTCGAAGTGGGCGCGGCCGGCCTGTGCGCCTCGCACGGGCTCACCGAGGAGGGCACGGAGCGGCTGCTCGGCGCCCTCGCGGCCACCCACGACGCCCCGCTCCAGGAGTACCGCCGCCAGGACACCCTGTTCCACCTCACCCTGTGCGAACTGGCCGGTTCCCCCACTCTGACGGCCCAGTACGCAGCCGTCCGGGCCACCGTCAACGACCTGCTGGACTGCATCCCGCTGCTGGTGCGCAACCTCGAACACTCGCAGCAGCAGCACACCGCGCTCGTCGAGGCGGTGCTGGAGCGGGACGCCGAATCGGCCCGCGAGACGATGCGCGAGCACTGCTGCGGCACGGCCGCGCTGCTGCGGGGCTTCCTGGCGTGAGCCGTCAGGGGCGGACCCCGGCCGAGAGCGTTTCGTAACCCCCGTTTAACGCCAGGGTCTTGCGCGCTCCACCCGCATGACGCAAAGGTACGCCTCACAACCTTTGCATGCCGCATCCCCCTCACCCGTTGCACCACCTTGCCCCAGGCAGGAGCGCACATGGCCGACGACATCGAGGCCCGGCTGACCGCCGCGCCCGCAACCACCAAGGCCCCGCAGGCCCCGGACACGTACCTGGAGCGCCGCACGCTGCGCCGCGGCAGCGCCGGCTGGCTGCTGCTCACCGGCCTCGGCGTCGCCTACGTCGTCTCGGGCGACTTCTCCGGCTGGAACGTCGGTCTCGCCCAGGGCGGGTTCGGCGGTCTCGCCATCGCGACGGCCCTGATGGGCGCGATGTACGCCTGCCTGGTGTTCTCGCTCGCGGAGCTGTCGGCCATCTTGCCCACGGCGGGCGGCGGTTACGGCTTCGCCCGCCGGGCGCTGGGCACCTGGGGCGGCTTCCTCACCGGCACGGCCATCCTCATCGAGTACATCCTGGCGCCCGCCGCGATCTCCATCTTCATCGGCGACTACGTCGAGTCGCTCCACCTCCTCGGCCTGACCTCCGGCTGGCCCGTCTACCTCGCCTGCTTCGCCGTGTTCATCGGCATCCACCTGTGGGGGGTGGGCGAGGCCCTGCGCTTCTCGCTCGTCGTCACCGCCGTCGCCGTGCTCGCCCTGGTCGTCTTCGCGCTGGGCGCCTTCACCGAGTTCGACCCGTCCCGCCTCGACGACATCGCCGTCGACACCAGCGCCGCGGGCGCGAGTTCGTGGCTGCCGCTCGGCTTCCTCGGCATCTGGGCCGCGTTCCCCTTCGGGATGTGGTTCTTCCTCGGGGTGGAAGGCGTTCCGCTGGCGGCCGAGGAGGCCAAGGACCCGGTGCGCTCGATGCCCCGCGCACTGTCGATCTCGATGGGCATCCTCGTCCTGCTGGCCCTGATGACGTTCCTGGCCTCCACCGGCGCGCGCGGCGCGGACGCCATCAAGGACGCGGGCAACCCGCTGGTCGTCGCACTGGAGGGCGACCCGGGGCTGTCCTGGCTCAAGACCTTCGTCAACTACGCCGGTCTGGCCGGGCTCGTGGCCTCCTTCTTCTCGCTCATCTACGCGGGCTCCCGTCAGCTCTTCGCGCTGTCGCGGGCCGGCTACCTGCCGCGATTCCTGTCCCTCACCTCGAAGCGCAAGGCCCCCTACCTGGGCCTGCTGATCCCCGGTGCGATCGGTTTCGCCCTGGCCGCCGCCACCGGGAACGGCCCGCGCATGCTGAACATCGCGGTGTTCGGCGCGACCATCTCCTACGCCCTGATGGCCCTGTCCCACATCGTGCTGCGCCGCCGCGAGCCGGACCTGGAGCGCCCGTACCGCACGCCGGGCGGGGCCGTCACCTCCTCGGTGGCGTTCGTGCTGGCCCTGTCGGCGCTGGTCGCCACCTTCCTGGTGGACAAGGACGCGGCGTTCATCGCGCTGGCCGTCTACGCCGTCGCCCTCGCCTACTTCGCCTTCTACAGCCGCCACCGTCTCGTCGCCTCCGCACCCGAGGAGGAGTTCGCTGCGCTGGCCGAAGCCGAGGCGGAATTGACCCGCGACTGAAATCCTGACGCTGACTCGGATCCCGCCCTCCTGGAGGTAGAACCGTGCCCAGGCCGCTCATCGGCATCACCACCTATGTGGAGGAGTCCACCCGCTACGGCGTGTGGGACCTCGCCACGTCCCTCGTCCCCTCCGGGTACTACGAACTCGTCCAGGCCGCGGGCGGTACGGCCGTACTGCTGCCCCCGGACGACCCGTCCCGGGCGGGGGAGGTACTGGGCCGGGTGGACGGCCTGGTCATCGCGGGCGGCCCGGACGTGGACCCGGTGCGCTACGGCGCGGCCCGCGATCCGCGTACGGGCGCCCCCGCGACGGTCCGCGACACGTGGGAGCTCGCGCTGATCGGGGCCGCGCTGACGTCCGGCGCCCCGCTGCTCGGCATCTGCCGGGGCATGCAGGCGCTGAACGTGGCCCTGGGCGGCACGCTGATCCAGCACATCGACGGCCACGTGCACACCCCGGGCGTCACCTCCTGGCACCCGGTCCGACCGGTCCCCGGCACCCGCTACGCGGCGCTGGTCCCCGAGGAGGCGGAGGTCCCGACCTACCACCACCAGGCGGTGGACCGCCTCGGCGAGGGGCTGGTCGTGTCGGCGCACGCGCTGGACGGCACGGTCGAGGCCATCGAACTCCCGGATCCGGACCGCTGGGTGGTGGGCGTCCAGTGGCACCCGGAGCGCGACAAGGACACCCGCGTGATGGCGGCCCTGATCGACGCGGCGGCGGAGTTCAACCTCACCACCCCCGCCCCGGCGCTGACCCCGGCGACGGTGTAACCCGGGCCCGGCCCACCCCGGACCGCCGCCCGGGCGCCCCGGCGGGCCCGGTGCGAGCCCCGCACGGGCGCCACCGGGCGCCCCCGCGGGTTCCGGGCGGCCCCCGCACGAGGCTCCGCCGGGCGGGGCCCGGTCAGGCCGGGCGGCGGGTCAGGGACAGCAGGTCGCGGGCCGGGCCGGCCGGGCGGGCGCCCGTCGGCCACACTGCCCGCAGGGCCCGCGCCAGCCCGGCCCCGGCCACCGGTACCTCCACCAGCCGCCGCGACGCCAGCTCGTCCCCCACCGCCAGCTCCGACAGCACGCACGGCCCCGCCCCGCTCAGCGCCGCCGACTTCACCGCGGTGGTGGACGCCAGCTCCAGCAAGGGCTGCGCCAGCCCCCCTGACGCGGCCAGCGCCGCGTCCAGGACCTGCCGGGTCCCCGACCCCCGCTCCCGCAGGATCAGCGGGGTCGCCGCCAGCTCCGCGGCCTCCACCCCGCGCGAGCGCCGCGCCCACGCGTGCCCCGGCGCCACCGCCACCACGAGCCGGTCCTGCGCGATGACCACCGAGTCCAGACCCTCGGGCACGGACAGCCCCTCCACGAACCCCAGGTCCGCCTCGTGCGCGAGGACCAGCTCGGCCACGATCGCCGAGTTCCCCGCGTGCAGCGACACCGCCGTCCCCGGCCGCTGCCCCCGCAGTGCGATCAGCCACCCGGGCAGCAGGTACTCCGCGATCGTCATGCTGGCCGCGACCCGCAGCCGCGAATCCCGCTGCCCCCGCAGCGCCTGCGCGCCCACGTCGAAGGCCTCGGCCGCCTCCACCACCCGCCGCGCCCAGTCCGTGACGAGCGCCCCCTGCGCCGTCAGCGTCGAGCCGCGCGGCGAACGGTCCACCAGCGCCACCCCGAGCCGGGTCTCCATCGCCCGGATCCGGCTGCTCGCCGCCGGCTGGGTGATGCCCAGCCCCCGGGCCGCCCCGCTCAGGCTGCCGACCCGCGCGACCGCGAGCAGCAGCTCGAGCGCGCCCAGGTCCGGCACCCGGTGCGCCAGCGGCACCACTTCCTCGTTACCCATAAATGCAGTTTATGCCGTCATACGAAACCACCCCCTGGCCCGGCCCGCCCCCGGACCCGAGGCTGGGCCCATGGCCACCACCCGCGTGCTACCCCGCACCACCCCCGCACCCGCGCACCCCGCCCACAAGGCCGCCGCGCTCCGCCACCTCGGTCCCAACTGGTACGCCTGCGTCATGGGCACGGCGATCGTCGCCAACGCGGGCGCCACCCTCCCCCACCAGCTCCCCGGACAGCGCGTGGCCTGCCAGCTCGTATGGGCGCTGTCCGCCGTGGCCCTCGCCGCCTTGCTCACCGCACGCGCCGGGCACTGGCTCCACCACCGCGACCAGGCGCGGACCCACCTCCTCGACCCCGCCGTGGCACCCTTCTACGGCTGCCTGGCGATGGCCCTGCTGGCCGTCGGCGCCGGCACCCTGCTCGTCGGCAAGGACCTCATCGGCACCCCGGCGGCCGTCGCCGCCGACACCGTGCTGTACACCGCCGGGACCGTGATCGGCCTGCTGATGGCCGTACTGGTCCCCTACCTGATGGTGGTGCGGCACCGGATCGAGCCGGGCCAGGCCACCCCCGTGTGGCTGCTGCCCCTGGTCTCCCCCATGGTCTCCGCCGCCGTGGGCCCCCTGCTCATCCCCCACCTGCCCGCCGGCCAGGCCCGCGAGGCGATGCTGCTGGGCTGCTACGCCCTGTTCGGCGTGAGCCTGCTGGCCACGCTGGTGATGCTGCCCCTGGTCTTCGGGCGCCTGGTCTTCAGCGGGCCGCTGCCCCTTGCGCTGACCCCGACCCTGTTCCTGGTCCTGGGTCCCCTCGGCCAGTCGACCACCGCCGTGAACCAGCTCTCCGACATGGCCCCGCTGTCGATCGGTGCGCCCTACGCCCACGCGTTCGGCGCCTTCGCCGTGGTCTACGGGGTGCCCGTGACGGGCTTCGCCCTGCTCTGGCTGGCCCTCGCCGCCGCGATGCTGGTCCGGGCGGCCCGGGCGGGCATGGGGTTCGCGATGACCTGGTGGGCGCTGACCTTCCCCGTCGGCACCTGCGTGACCGGTGCCACCGGCCTGGCCCGCCACACCGGCCTGACCGCCTTCTCCTGGCTGGCCACCGCCCTGTTCCTGACGCTGCTGACGACCTGGCTCGCCGCCACCGCCCACACCCTGCGCGGCCTGTTCACCGGCCGGCTGCTGCCCCGCTAGGCCGTCGCCGCCCCCAGGGCCTGCGACAGCACCGCCGGAGCCCGCACCAGCGAGGGCCCGTACCAGGTCAGATGCCGGCCGCTCACGAGCGCGGCCGGCAGGCCCGGGAAGGCCTCGGGGCCGTCCCCGGCCGTGAACCGGTACGGCTCGTCCGGCAGGACCACCAGGTCACAGCCCGCGGCGGCAGGCTCGTCCGGCCCGATCCGCGGATAGCGCCCGGCATGGCCGGCGTAGACGTTGATCACGCCGAGGCGGGCCAGGACGTCCCCGGCGAAGGTGTCCCGGCCCAGGACCATCCACGGCCGCCGCCACACCGGTACGACCGCGCGCACCGCGGGCAGCGGCACCACCCGGGCCCACGCCGCCTGGGCGTCGTCCAGCCAGCCCGGCCGCGCCAGCCCCAGCGCCCCGACCAGCACGCGTTCCAGTTCGGTGAAGGCCTGCGGCAGCGTACGGACCTCGGTGACCAGCACCCGCACCCCGGCGGCCTCCAGCGCGGCGAGGTCCGCGGGCCGGTTCTCCTCCTCGTTGGCTATGACCAGGTCCGGACGCAGCCCGATGATCGCGGGCACGTCGGGGTTCTTCGTCCCGCCGATCCGTACCGCGTCCGCGAGGTCCCCGGGGTGCGTGCACCAGTCGGTGACCCCGACGAGCCGGCCCGGCGCGCTCACCGCCACCGCCTCCGTCAACGACGGCACCAGCGACACGACGCGCCGCACTGTGCTCAGTGCTCCGGCGAGGGCGGCTCGGACGTGGCGTGGATGTGCTCGCCCACCGCCACGACCAGGAGCCGGGTGTCCTCGCTCACGGCCCGCCAGCGGTGGCGCACACCGCCGGACAGGAACAGCGCGTCGCCGCTCTCCAGCCGGTACGCCCGCCCTTCGGCCTCCACCTGGCAGGCGCCCGCGACGACGTACATCAGCTCGTCGTTGCGGTGCTGGTACTCGCGGCCGGCGTCCTGGTCCCCGCTGAACTCCAGGGCGTGCAGTTGGTGGTGCCCCCGTACGAGGGGACGCACGCCCGGGGCGGGCGCCAGCCCGGAGTCGTCCCCGGCCCGTACCAGGTCCACCGTGCGCGCGGTGTCGGAGGCGGCCAGCAGTTCGACGGCGGTGGTCTCGAGGGCGTCCGCGACCCGCTCCAGGGAACGCATGCTGGGCCGGGCCCGCTCGTTCTCTATCTGGCTCAGGAAGGGGACGGACAGGCCGCTGCGGGCCGATACGACGGCAAGGGTCAGGTGCAGGGCGCGGCGCCGTTTGCGTACGGCGACGCCCACCCGAAGCGGTTGCTCCTTGGCGTCCTTCTCCTTCTCGTCCCTGCCGTCGGTGCCGATCTTGCCGTCCCTGCCGTCCTTGTCGTTCATGTCGGGGCTGCCCTCCCCTAGGGGGTTTCCGACGCGGGCCGGGGCCGGCCGGCCCGTGGTCCACTCGTCGCACATCGGTGTGCTGTAAGCACCTTACGCAGCAACCGCCCCCCAAATCGCGTTCACGGCAGGACCGGCCGCCGACGGCGGGCCGCCGGGGCGGCTGCGGCATCATCGTCAGCGTGACGACACGACGCCTGATGCTCCTGGACACCGCCTCCCTCTACTTCCGCGCGTACTTCGGCGTGCCGGACTCCGTGAAGGCCCCGGACGGCACACCCGTCAACGCCGTGCGCGGCCTGCTCGACTTCATCGGGCGGCTGGTCCAGGACCACCGCCCCGACGACCTGGTGGCCTGTATGGACGCCGACTGGCGGCCGCAGTGGCGAGTGGAGCTGATCCCCTCCTACAAGGCGCACCGGGTCGCGCAGGAGACGCCGGACGGCCCCGACGTGGAGGAGACGCCCGACACGCTGACCCCGCAGGTGCCGATCATCGAAGCGGCGCTGGACGCGTTCGGGATCGCGCGGGTGGGCGTCGCCGGGTACGAGGCGGACGACGTGATCGGCACCCTCACGGCCCGCGCCACGGGCCCGGTGGACATCGTCACGGGCGACCGGGACCTGTACCAGCTCATCGACGACGAGAAGCAGCGCCGCGTGCTGTACCCGCTCAAGGGCGTGGGCTCGCTCCAGCTCACGGACGAGGCGTGGCTGCGGGAGAAGTACGGGGTGGACGGGCCCGGCTACGCGGACCTGGCGCTGCTGCGCGGGGACCCGAGCGACGGCCTGCCGGGTGTCCCCGGGATCGGCGAGAAGACGGCGGCCAAGCTGCTGGACGCGTTCGGCGGCCTGCCGGGGATCATCGCGGCGATCGACGACCCGAGGTCGAAGCTGACCCCGACGCAGCGCAAGCGGCTGGACGAGTCCCGGCCCTACCTGGCGGTGGCCCCGAAGGTGGTCAAGGTCGCCCCGGACGTCCCGCTGCCCGCCTTCGACCCGGCGCTCCCGACGGCGCCGGCGCATCCTGAAATGGTCGAGGCGCTGGCCCGCCGATGGGGTCTGGGCGGAGCGGTGGCACGTCTGGGCAGCGCACTCCGGCGATGAGATGCTAACTTAGGGGAACCTAAGTTTCTGGGGAGTCAGGGGAGACGCCGTGGCAGAAGGACGCGCCCGCACAGTCGGCACCGCCGTCGTCGTACACACGGAGCGGCTGACGCCGCACATGGTGCGGGTGGTGCTGGGCGGTGACGGGCTGACCGGATTCGGCGCGGGCGAGTTCACCGACCACTACGTGAAGCTCCTCTTCGCCCCCGAGGGCGTCACCTACGCCACGCCCTGGGACCTGGAGCGGATCCGCGCCGAGCACCCGCGCGAGGAGTGGCCGCGCCAGCGCGCGTACACCGTCCGCAACTGGGACCCGGTACACGGGGAGCTGACCCTCGACTTCGTCGTACACGGCGACGAGGGCCTCGCCGGCCCCTGGGCGGCCTCCGTCCAGCCGGGCGAGGAGGTACGTTTCCTCGGCCCCGGCGGCGCGTACGCCCCGATGCCGACGGCGGGCTGGCACCTGCTGGCGGGTGACGAGAGCGCGCTGCCGGCGATCGGCGCGGCGATGGAGCGGATGCCGGCCGGCGCGGTGGTGCACGCGTTCGTGGAGATCGACGGACCCGCCGACCAGCAGAAGATCGCCACCCCGGACGGTGTCGTCCCGGTCTGGCTCCACCGCGGCGACCGCCCGATCGGCGAGGCCCTGGTGGAGGCGGTCTCGGCGCTGGAGTTCCCCTCCCGCGACGTGCACGCCTTCGTCCACGGCGAGGCGGGCTTCGTCAAGGACCTCCGCCACCACCTCCGCGTGACCCGCGGCATCCCCCGCGAACGCCTCTCGATCTCCGGCTACTGGCGCCTGGGCCAGACGGACGAGGCCTGGCGGGCGATCAAGCGCGACTGGAACGCCAAGGTAGAAGCCGAACAAGAACCCGCCGCAGCCGCCTGACCCCCAGGATCGCGGCGCCGGGCCACCCCACCCAGCCCCCGGCGTCACCTCCAGCCCCGCCGAAACTTGAGGCGCCGGACCACCCCATCCAGCCCCGCCGACACCTGAGGCGCGGGGCCGCCACTTCCAGCCCCGCGGCGTCACATCCGGCCCCGCCGGCGTCACATCCAGCCCCGCCGACACCTGAGGCGCCGGGCCGCCACCTCCAGCCCCGCCGGCGTTTGAGGCGCGGGGTCGCGGGGCGGAGCCCCGCAAAGCCCGGCGCAGCCGGGCCCGCTCCGCGCGACGGCGCCGCACCCACCCAGCCCCGCCGACGGAGGGGGCGCGGCGCCACCGTCACCGACGGCGCCCCGCGCAGCGATCACCCGGACCCCGTCCACCGGCGCACCTTCGCCCGCCGGTAGCCGCCCGGACAGGGCCTACGCTGGACCCCGATGAGACGCAGATCCCACATCCCTCCCGCACCCCTGCCCCAGCGGGCCGGCATCGACCCGGTCCGCCTGCGGCTGCCTCCCGACCCGGAGGGCCTGTGGCCGGACCTCGGCGCCTACCTCACCGCCCGCTACGCCGGCACCCGCGGCGCCGAGTCCATGGCGCGGCTGCTGGAATCGGGCCGGGTGCTGGGGCCCGGCGGCCGCGTCCTGCGCCCCCGGGACCCGTACGAGCCGGGCGCCTTCCTGTGGTTCCACCGGGACATGCCGCCCGAGCCGGTCGTGCCGTTCCCGATCCGCGTCGTCCACCGCGACGAGCACCTGCTGGTCGTGGACAAGCCGCACTTCCTGGCGACGACCCCGCGCGGCAGCCACGTCTTCCAGACCGCCTTGGCGCGGCTGCGCACCGAGCTGGACCTGCCCGCCCTCAGCCCGGCGCACCGCCTCGACCGGCTGACCGCCGGACTGGTGATGTTCAGCGTCCGCCCCGAGGACCGGGGCGCCTACCAGTCGCTGTTCGAGCAGCGGAAGGTGTTCAAGGAGTACGAGGCCGTCGCACACCACGATCCGCAGGTCCGCCTCCCGCGTACGGTGCGCAGCCGCATCGAGAAGGTCCGCGGTCAGATGGCGGCGGTGGAGGTCCCGGGCGCCGAACCCAATGCGGAGAGCGTCGTCGAACTCCTCGCCGCCCGCGGGGGGCTGGGCCGCTACCGGCTGACGCCGCACACCGGTCGCACCCACCAGCTGCGGGTGCACATGAACGCCCTTGGCCTGCCCATCCTCGGCGACCCGGTCTATCCGGTGGTCACCGCGGCCGCGGATCCGGCGGACTACCGGCGTCCGCTCCAGTTGCTGGCCCGGCGCCTCGCGTTCACCGACCCCCTGACCGGCGCCGCCCACAGCCTGGAGAGCGGGCTGACCCTGCAGGCCTGGGACGACCTGCCCGGCTGGGAAGGCGGCTCCTGAACCCGAACGGCCTCAGGGGCCCGACGGCTTCTCCCTGACCCCCGCGACCCGCAACGCCGCGTCCGCGGCCGCTTCCGCGAAGGCCGCGACCGGCCGCGCCGGGTCGGAGCGGTGGACGAGCATGACCCCCTCGATGAGGCCGAACACGAGGTCGTTGCGCAGGGCCAACCCGTCCCGGTCACCGGCCAGTTCGGCCCCGACGGAGGTGGCCCGCAACAACTCCCGGTACGCGTCGCGCAGTTCCGCGCGCATCCGGTGGAACCGGGTGAAGCGTGTTCCGCCCACCTCCGGCAACAGGTAGAGCGCGCCCAGGTTGTACGGGCCTCCGCACAGCAGCAGCACATCGGAGCGGCACAGCTCCCACAGCCGCCGCGCGGCGGGCAGTGCGGTATCGGCCAGCAGCCGGCGGGCCAGCGCCAGTGAGGGCGCGACCGTGGACTCCAGCAGCTCGGCGAGGAGTTCCTCCTTGCCCGCGAAGTAGTGGTACATCGTCGCCTGGCGCATTCCGGCCCGTTCGGCGACGGTCCGCGTGGTGGTCGCCGCGTAGCCCCGTACCGTGAACAGCTCGGCCGCCGCGCACAGGAGTTCCTCGCGCGGCGGTCGGCCGCTGTGCCGTCTGTGCTGATCGGCGCGTGGCCGACCGACCCGTCTCGGCCCTTCGTCCGTTCCCCCACTCATGTTTCGATCGTCGCACAGGACACGTTCGATCGATCATGGCAAGAGATGAGATCCGGCCCTCCCGCCTCTCGGAGGAAGACCCAAATCCGCTTAGCCGACGGAGCTGTAGGCCACGACACCCCGAAGCAGGGCGTCCACGGCCTTGCGGGCATTTCGCGCCACCGTGCTGCCGCTCTGCGAGGACGGCGGGGCGGAGGACGGGGGCGCCGCCGCCGCGATCTGCCCGAGCACGTCGATGACCTGCTTGCACCAGCGTACGAAGTCACCCGCGGGCATCTCCGCTTCGCGCAGCACCTCGTCCAGGCTCTTGTCGGACGCCCACTGGTAGGCGGCCCACGCGAAGCCGAGGTCCGGCTCGCGCTGGCCCACGCCCTCCGCCTGGTTGATGCGGTGTTCCTCCTCCAGCGCGTCGAGCCGGCCCCAGATCCGGACCATCTCGCCGAGCGCCGCCTTCGCCGCGCCGCCCGGCACCTTGGGCGCCACCGCGTCGTCGGACTGGCGGGCCTCGAACACCAGCGCCGAGACGCAGGCGGCCAGTTCGGCCGGGTTCAGCCCCTCCCACACGCCCTCGCGCAGGCATTCGGACGCCAGCAGGTCCAGCTCCCCGTACAGCCGGGCGAGCCGCTTGCCGTGCACGGTGACCTCGTCCTCGCGCAGGTAGTCCAGCTCGGTCAGCAGCGCGTGGATCCGGTCGAAGGTGCGGGCGATGGTGTTCGTGCGCCCCTCGATGCGCCGTTCCAGCTGCACGGTGTCACGCTTGAGCCGGTGGTAGCGCTCCGCCCAGCGGGCGTGGTCCTCGCGCTCGTCACAGCCGTGGCAGGGGTGCGCCCGCAGTTCGGCGCGCAGCCGGGCGATCTCGCGGTCGTCGGCCGCCGCGGCCCGCCCGCGTCCCCGCCGTTCGGGGACTATGTGCCCGGCCTTGGCCCGCAGGGCCGAAGCCAGGTCCCGACGGGACTGCGGGGAGCGCGGGTTGAAGGTCTTGGGGATCCGCATCCGGTCGATGGCTTCCACCGGGACCGGGAAGTCGATCGCGGCGAGCCGCTTGACCTGCCGCTCCACGGTGAGCACCAGCGGCCGCGGCCCCTCGGTGTACTCGTACCCGCGGTGGCCGTTGGACCGCCCGGCCGGCATGCCCGGGTCCAGGACGAGCGCGAGCCCGGCGAACTTGCCGGTCGGCACGTGGATGACATCGCCCGGCTTGAGCTTCTCCAGCGAGCCGGCCGCCTGCACCCGCCGCTGCGCCGCGCCCTGCTTGGCGAGCTCCGTCTCGCGGTCCTTGAGGTCGCGGCGCAGCCGCGCGTACTCCTCGAAGTTCCCGAGGTGGCAGGTCATGCCCTCCCGGTAGCCGTCCAGACCCTCTTCGTTGCGCTGCACCTGCCGGGAGATGCCGACGACCGAGCGGTCCGCCTGGAACTGGGCGAACGAGGTCTCCAGCAGCTCGCGCGAGCGGTGCCGCCCGAACTGCTGCACCAGGTTCACGGCCATGTTGTACGAGGGCTTGAAGCTGGAGCGCAGCGGATACGTACGGGTGCCGGCGAGCCCGGCGAGCGCCACCGGGTCCATGCCGCGCTGCCACAGCACCACCGCGTGGCCCTCGACGTCGATGCCGCGCCGCCCGGCCCGGCCGGTGAGCTGCGTGTACTCGCCGGGGGTGATGTCGGCGTGCTGCTCGCCGTTCCACTTGACCAGCTTCTCCAGGATCACCGTGCGCGCGGGCATGTTGATGCCGAGCGCGAGGGTCTCGGTGGCGAAGACGGCCTTGACCAGGCCGCGGACGAAGAGTTCCTCCACGACCTCCTTGAAGGTCGGCAGCATGCCGGCGTGGTGCGCGGCGATGCCCCGCTCCAGCCCTTCGAGCCATTCGTAGTACCCGAGGACGTGCAGGTCCTCGGTGGGGATGGAGGAGGTCCGTTCCTCGACGATCTCCCGGACCCGCAGGCGGGCGCCGTCGTCGTTGAGCCGCAGCCCTGCGTACAGGCACTGCTGGACGGCGGCCTCGCAGCCGGCCCTGCTGAAGATGAAGTTGATGGCGGGGAGCAGGTCCTCGTTGTCGAGGCGGGCGATGACCTCGGGCCGGCTCGGGGTCCAGATCCGGCCGCGGGAGCGCCGCTCGCGCTCGCGGTCCGCTTCGCGGACCATCTTGCCGCGCCGCCGCTCCTTCGGGTTGTACGTGCGGCTGTTCTCCTCCCGCGCCATGCGCAGCAGGTCGGGGTTGACCTCGCGGCGCGCGGAGCCGCGGCCGCCGTGGTCGGACTCCTCTTCGAAGAGGTCGTAGACCTTGCGGCCGGCCATGACGTGCTGCCACAGCGGCACGGGCCGCTCCTCGGAGACGATCACCTCGGTATCGCCGCGCACGGTGTCGAGCCAGTCGCCGAACTCCTCGGCGTTGGACACGGTGGCGGAGAGCGAGACCAGGGTCACCGACTCCGGGAGGTGGATGATCACTTCCTCCCAGACGGCTCCGCGGAACCGGTCGGAGAGGTAGTGCACCTCGTCCATGACCACGTAGCCGAGGCCGAGCAGCGACTGGGAGCCCGCGTAGAGCATGTTGCGGAGCACCTCGGTGGTCATCACGACCACCGGCGCCTCGGAGTTGACGCTGTTGTCGCCGGTCAGCAGGCCGACCTTGTCGGCGCCGTAGCGCTTGACGAGGTCGGCGTACTTCTGGTTGGACAGCGCCTTGATCGGCGTGGTGTAGAAGCACTTGCGGCCCTGCCGCAGCGCGAGGTGCACGGCGAATTCGCCGACGATGGTCTTGCCCGACCCGGTGGGGGCGGCGACGAGGACGCCCTTGCCCGACTCCAGGGCCCGGCAGGCCTCGACCTGGTACGGATCCAGGCCGAATTCGTACATCTTGCGGAAGGGAGCCAGGGCGGTGGCCTCTTCGGCGGCGCGGATCCGGGCGGCGGCGTACCGCTGCGCGGGTGAGAGTTCTTCGGTCATCTTGTCTTCGAGCCTACCCGCCGCCTGTGACAACAGTCGGATCTTTAACGGGAGCCCGATGACCGGCCCGACGACCGGCCCGATGACCGGGCCGGGCGGCCCGGGAACCGTCAGGTCGCGTCGTCGTACCCGTTGATCCGTTCACGCCCGCCGTCGGCCTGCCCGGGCAGGGCCGAGGGGGCCGGGGCCGCCTCCACCGCTCCGATGGGCGCGGGCGTCAGGTCCAGTACGGAGGCCTCGTCGTCGTCCAGGCCCGCGTCGGGGTTGCGGCGCTTGCGCCTGCGGTCGTTGATCAGGCAGAGGCCCAGCGCGACGAAGTACAGGGCGATGATCGGGGCGGCCAGCGACATCATGGTGAGCGGGTCACCGGTGGGCGTCGCGAACGCCGCGAAGATCGTGATGCCGAGCACCATGATCCGCCACCAGCTCGCCAGCCGCTTCGCGGTCAGCATACCGGTGAAGTTGAGCAGGATCAGCAGCAGCGGCAGCTCGAAGGCCAGGCCGAACACCACGACCATGCGCGTGACGAGGTCGAGGTAGTCGTCGACCGGCAGCAGGTTGCGCGCGTTGTCGGGGGTGAACTCCAGCAGGATCATCGCGGTCTGCGGAAGGATCTTGTACGCGAGGACGGCGCCGGCGGCGAACAGCGGCGCTCCGGCCGCGACGAAGCCGACGGCGTACTTCTTCTCGTGGCTGTGCAGACCCGGGGCGACGAACGCCCACAGCTGGTAGAGCCACACCGGTGCGGACAGCACCACACCGGCGGTGAGCGAGACCTTGAGGGCGATCGAGAACGGTGCGATGAGACCGTTCACGGTCATGTCGGCGCAGGGACGGCCGTTGCGCTGCGAGACCACCCCGTTGGTACAGCCCACGGAGTCCAGCATCGGCTTGAGCATGAAGTCGATGAGGTCCTTGTAGAAGAAGGCCGCCACCACGGTGATCACGAGGATCGCCAGGACCGACTTCATCAGGCGGTTTCTCAGCTCACGCAGGTGCTCGACAAGGGGCATCCGCCCTTCGGCGTCCTTGTGCGCTTGACCCTGCTTGCGGGCAGACTTGAGCAACCCACGTCCCTTGTCTCGTTGCAGATGACTGGCGTGACCGGTGCGGCCGCGGGCCGTCAGCCCTGGGTGGTGCGGTTCGGCTCGCCGACCGGACGGGCGCTGGTGACGTCACCGGGAGAGGCCTGGATGGTGCGCGGAGCGGCCGGCTGCTGCGGGGCCTGGTCCGCGACGGGGGCGGCGGCGGCTTCCTCGGCCTGGCCGTCCTGCTTCATCGCCTTGGCCTCGCTCTTGAGGATGCGGGCCGACTTGCCGAGGGAGCGCGCCATGTCGGGGAGCTTCTTGGCGCCGAACAGCAGGAAGATCACGGCGATGATCAGGAGGATCTCAAGAGGCTTCAGATTGCCGATCATGGGCTGACTTCCTTCTCACCGAAACGGCTGGTTGGGTGGCGGGCGGGCCGGGACGAGGATCCCGCCACCGCTCCTGCATGGATCGTAACCCCCAGGGGTTAACGCCCGGCAATGCCCCGGGGTCGTCCCGGCCCCGAGGGGGGTGGGCGGACCCGGGTCGGTGCGGGGATGGTACGGCCCCGTACGCCAGGTTGCTACGAGGGTACGCCTACCGGCTCGCCGCCCGGCCGGCCCTGGCCAGGTCCGAGGCGGCCCGTTCCAGGTCGCCCGCGGCCTCGGTGACCCGGCGGCTGGCCTCGGCCACCTGGGCCGACAGCCGCCGCACCTCCAGGAAGACCCGCACGGCCGGCACCGCCAGCACGACGAGACCGAGGAAACCCAGGGCAATTGCGAGCATCGGCCACAGCATGGGAGGAGCCTAGCGCCGGCACCGCCTCACACGCTGCGCAGGGTGCTCACCCCGCCGCCCGTCAGCAGCTCCACGATCCGTTCCCCGGCGGGCTTGCGCACCTGCGCCCCGCACTGGGGGCAGGTGAACGAGTAGAACGTGCTGCGGCGGCTGCCGCCGATCGCCAGGCGCAGCGCGCCCGCCGCGAGCTCGAAACGCCCCCGGCACTGCGGGCACCCCGCCTTGAAGGTGACCGGACCGCCCCCCGGTGATGACGGCATCGCTCCCCCTAGCCCTGTTCCCCGTATCCCGCGAGTGCCGCTCGTGCGGCGCTGCACGCGCTCTCCGCCAGCTCCGGGGGCGACACGATCCGCCCCTCCCGGCCCAGCCGCAGCGCGAGGCGGCGCAGCGAGGCCGGATCGGGGCTGCGCAGGGTGATCCGCAGGCCGCCCCCGGCCAGCTCCTCGGCACTGTCGTGCGGGTAGTACTCGGCGACCCAGCGCCCGCCGGGCCCGACCTCGACCACGACTTCCGGGTCCTCCGCGGCCGGCTGGACCAGCCCCTCGGACAGGTCGCGCGGCTCGATCGCGGGCGGCTCGGCCCGCTCGTCCAGCAGCCGGATCTCCGCGACCCGGTCCAGGCGGAAGGTGCGCCGGGCCTCGGACAGGTGGCACCACCCCTCCATGTACGTGTGGCCCACCGCGAACAGCCTGATCGGGTCGACCTTGCGCTCGGTCAGCTCGTCCCGGGCGGGCGAGTAGTAGCGCAGCCACAGTCGGCGGCGCTCCGCGATGGCCCGGTCCACGTCCGCGAAGACCCCGCCCTCGGACTCGAACGTCACCGACAGCCGGGAGCTGGCCCCCGCCGCCTCGCCCGCGGCCGCTTCCAGCTTCGCGGTGGCCCGCAGCAGCGCGTCCCGGTCGCTCGCGCGCAGCCCGGGCAGGGTCGCCACCGCGCGGGCGGCGACCAGCAGCGCGGTCGCCTCGTCGGCGGCCAGCCGCAGCGGCTCCGCCGTCGACTCCCCCGACGCGTCGGGGTTGCGCCACCAGATGCGCTCCCCGTCGGTGTCGATGTCGAGCAGGTCCCCGCCCCGGAAGCTGGTCCCGCACATGGGCAGCACGTCGAGGTCCGAGATCAGCTCGTCCTCGGTGATCCCGAAGGCGCGCGCGACGTCGGCGACGTGCGCCCCGGGGCGTTCGCGCAGATACGTCACCAGGGACAGCATCCGGCGGGTCTGGTCAATGGCGTTCGCAGCCATGCTGGTACGTCTCCCCCTCAGGGCGTGCGTTCATGACATCCGAGCGGTACGGAAATTCCCCGGCGCCGCTCCCGCCGCGGCCCGGTCAGCCGAGCGCGACCGCGCGCAGCCGGTCCACCACGTCCGCCCGCAGGTCCGCGGGCTCCACCACCACCACGTCCGGGCCGAACTCCACCAGCCAGGCGTCCAGGCCGTGCCCGTACGGGATCTCCAGCTCGTCCCAGCCGTCGGCGCCCTCCTTGACGGAGGTGGCCTTGGCGCGCAGCGGGTACCCGGCCCCGGCGCGCAGCCGGATCCGCGCCGTGCGCTCCGCGCTCTCCCCGGCCCAGCGCGCCACGGTCTCCCGCACCGTCACCACGTCCGGCACCGGCGCCGTGTACTTCCCGGCCCGCGAGCGGACCTTGCCGGTGATCCGCGACAGCCGGAACACCCGCTCCGCCCCGCGGTCGCGGTCGAAGCCCGCCAGGTACCAGTGGCCCCGCCAGCATTCCAGCGCCCACGGCTCGACCTGCCGCGTCGCGGGGTGCGCGGCGGTCGACTTGCGGTAGTCGAACACCACCGGCCGCCGGTCCCGGCAGGCCAGCATCAGCGGCTCGAAGGCCGCCTCGTGGACCGGGATGCGCGGCTCGATCGCGCTGTGCTGGCCCTCGTACGGATCACCGGCCTCCGGCATCCCGCCCGCCCGCAGCTTCTGCAGCGCCCCGCTCGCGGCGCCCGCCAGCCGGGCCTGCTGCCACACCTTGGCCGCGAGCCCGAGGGCCGCGGCCTCCTCGGCGTCCAGGGAGACCGGCGGAAGCCGGTTGCTGTCCCGGCGGGCCAGGTAGCCGGTCTCGCCCTCCAGGTTCTCCACCGTCTCGATCACCAGGCCGAGTTCCCGCAGATCGTCCTTGTCCCGCTCGAACATGCGGTTGAAGGACTCGTCGTTCCCCGCCTCCAGGTACGCCTCGATGGAACCCCGCAGCTCACGCTTGCTCAGCGGCCTGCGGGTCCCCAGCAGGCACAGCGCCAGGTTCATCAGCCGCTCGGCCTTGGCAATCGCCATCGACGCCCTTCCGCCCTTCCCGACGTACACCCGCCGGCGTACACACCCGTGACCGTTGACCGTACCGCCCCGGAGGTCCCCGGCAAAAGCGAGGGCCCCCGCCTCACGGCAGGGGCCCCGACGGTGTGACGGCGCGTCGCTCAGGCGGCCATCAGGTCGCACACGAAGATCAGCGTCTCGCCCGGGGCGATCACGCCGCCGCCCGCGCCACGGTCACCGTACGCGAGGTCCGCCGGGATCGTGATCTTGCGGCGGCCGCCGACCTTCATGCCCTGGACACCCTGGTCCCAGCCCTTGATGACCTGGCCGACACCCAGCTGGAACTCCAGCGCGCTGCCGCGGTTCCAGGAGGCGTCGAACTCCTCGCCGGTCGAGAACGCCACACCCACGTAGTGGACCTTGACGAACGCACCGACCTTGGCCTCGGCGCCGTCGCCCACCCAGATGTCCTCGACCACGAGCTCGGTCGGGGCGGGGCCCTCGGGGAAGTCGATCTCGGGCTTTTCGAGCTTGTCGCTCACGGAACTGCTCCTCATACGAACCAACAGGAGGCGCCCCCGGCCGGAGCCGGGGAAACCGGAACCAGTCTTACATCACCGACAGGATGTCCAGACTGAACACCAGAGTCGAATTCGCCGGGATCGTCCCCTGCTCCTTGTCGCCGAACGCCTGGTCCGGCGGGATCACCAGCAGGATCCGGCTGCCGGCCTTCTTGCCCAGGATGCCGTCCTTGAGACCCTTGACCGACAGGTCGGACATCGGCCACGGCACCACCGAGTCGGTGGCGTACGTGCTCTCGAAGGTCTTGTCGTCCTTCCACGTCTTCCCGTTGAACTTCACCACGACCGTGTCGGTGTCCTTCACGACCGGGCCGTCACCCTCCAGGACGTAGTTCGAGACCAGCTTCCCGGGCGCCGCGGTGTCCTTCGGGATGGTCACGGACACTTCCTTGCCGTCCGTGTTCGTACCGATCTTCGGCAGGTCCTTGTTGTCCTGCGGGACTTCCTTGCCCGTCGCCGAAACCGGGACGGTCGTCCCCTTGACGATGTCCACCACGAACACGAGCGTCGCGTTCGGCTTGATCTTCTCGCCCGAACCCTGCGCGCCGTAACCGAGGTCCGGCGGGATCACCAGCTCGACCCGGCTGCCGACCTTCTGCCCCTGCAGACCCTGGTCCCAGCCCTTGATGACCTGGCCCGCGCCGAGGGTCACGTCGAACGTCTTGCCCTTGCTGAAGCTCTCGTCAAAGGGCTCCTTGCCGTCCCACACCTGCCCGTAGTAATTGACCTGGGCGATGTCCTTGGCCTTGAGCACCGGGCCCTTGCCCTCGCTCACGACCACCACCTTCAATTCCTTCGGCGGGTCACCCTTCCCCTTCGACAGGGTCGGCTTCTCCCCGAACTTGGCGCCCTTCGTGATCGCGGGCGCCCCGTTCTGCATCTGGGCGGAGTCGGAGCCGCTGTCGTCACCGCAGGCTGCCGTCGTCAGCAGCAGAAGGGGTACGACCAGCAGGCCGGCAAGTCGGCGCACGTGTTCCTCAGATCTCAGACGGCAACGCGGTCGCCCGCCACTCTAAGGCGTGGACAGGGCCCCGTACGAGATACGAACGGGGCCCCGGCCAAGATCAGTGAGATGTCACACTTTGACGCCACCCACCGGCACCTACATACCGGCGATCAGCTTCTCCACCCGGTCGTCCACCGACCGGAACGGGTCCTTGCACAACACCGTCCGCTGCGCCTGGTCGTTCAGCTTGAGGTGCACCCAGTCGACGGTGAAGTCCCGCCGCTGCTCCTGCGCCCGGCGGATGAAATCGCCGCGCAGCCGCGCCCGCGTCGTCTGCGGGGGCACCGACTTGCCCTCGAAGATCTTGAGGTCGTTGCAGATCCGGGCCGCCTGCCCCTTGCGCTCCAGCAGGTAGTACAGCCCGCGCCGGCGGTGGATGTCGTGGTACGCGAGGTCTATCTGGGCGACCCGCGGGTTCGACATCGTCATGTTGTGCTTGCCCCGGTACCGCTCGATGAGCTGGTACTTCATGACCCAGTCGATCTCGGTCCCGATCCGGTCCAGGTCCTCCGCCTCGATCGCGTCGAGGGTACGGCCCCACAGCTCCAGCACCTGCTCCACGACACCCGTACGGATACCCCGCCGCTCCGCGAAGTCCAGCGCCTTGTCGTAGTACTCCCGCTGGATCTCCAGCGCCGAGGCCTCGCGCCCGCTGGCCAGCCGCACCTTGCGCTGACCGGTGATGTCATGGCTGACCTCGCGGATCGCCCGGATCGGGTTCTCCAAGGTCAGGTCCCGCATCACGGTCCCCGCCTCGATCATCCGCAGCACCAGGTCCGTGGCACCCACCTTGAGCAGCATGGTCGTCTCGGACATGTTCGAGTCCCCGACGATCACGTGCAGCCGGCGGTAGCGCTCGGCGTCCGCGTGCGGCTCGTCCCGCGTGTTGATGATCGGCCGGGACCGGGTGGTGGCCGAGCTGACACCCTCCCAGATGTGCTCGGCGCGCTGGCTCACGCAGTACACCGCGCCCCGGGGCGTCTGCAGCACCTTGCCCGCACCACAGATCAGCTGGCGCGTGACGAGGAACGGAATGAGGATGTCCGCCAGACGGGAGAATTCACCGTGCCGCGCCACGAGGTAGTTCTCGTGGCAGCCGTACGAATTGCCCGCCGAGTCGGTGTTGTTCTTGAAGAGGTAGACGTCGCCCGCGATCCCCTCCTCGTGCAGGCGGCGTTCGGCATCGACGAGCAGGCCTTCGAGAATGCGCTCGCCGGCCTTGTCGTGGGTGACCAGCTCGGTCAGGTTGTCGCATTCGGGAGTTGCATATTCCGGATGCGAACCCACGTCGAGGTAGAGGCGGGCGCCGTTCCGCAGGAAGACATTGCTGCTGCGGCCCCATGACACAACACGGCGGAAGAGGTAGCGCGCCACTTCGTCAGGTGACAGTCGGCGCTGTCCCCTGAACGTGCACGTGACGCCGTACTCGTTCTCCAGCCCGAAAATGCGGCGGTCCATGACTGAACATTACGCCTTCTGCCCTCTTCTGAAACCGGGTTCGAGACCGGGGTTCCGATCAGTTTCCCGGGAAGGGCTCCGACACGCCGTCCGCGCGGGCCCTCCCGGCCTGCCCCGGCACCTCGACCGCACCCTCCGCGGCCGGCCCCGCCACCGCCCGGCCGCGCCCGTCGCGAGCCAGCACCCGCTGAGTGGCCATCAGCACCAGGAACGCGGCACCTCCCGCCACGCCCGCCACACCGAAACCGGCCGCCGTTCCACCCAGTTCCACGGCCGGACCCGCCGCCGCCGTCCCGATCGCCGCACCCACCCCGAAGAACGTCACCAGCCACGAGAACGCCTCCGTCACCGTCCCCGCCGGAGCGTGCCGGTCCACCACGATGAACGCACAGGCGATCGCCGGCGCCAGGAACACCCCCGCCAGCGCCGTCAGCGCCGTCATCGCCACCACCCCCGGCACCAGCATCAGCGGCAGGTAACACGCCGCCAGCAGCGCCACCAGCAGCCGCAGCCGCCGCTCCGGCGCCCCCGGCCACTGCCGGGCCCCGTAGAGCACCCCGCCCACCAGCGCACCCAGCCCCAGAGCAGCCATCAGCCAGCCGTACACCGCCTGACCGCCATGACCGTCGGCGTACGCCACACCCGCCACCGTGATCGAGCCGAGCGCCGTCCCCACGAAGAAGAACGCCCCCAGCAACGCCAGCAGCCCCCGCGAGCGCAAGGCCCCCAGCCAGTGCGCCTCACGCGGCGCCGAACGCCACTCCCGCGAAGGCCGCGACACCACCACCGACAGGGCGCCCAGCACCCCGATCGCGTTCAGCAGCAACAGGGCGGCCGCCGGATCCCACAGCGACACGAACAGCGTCACCAGCAGCGGACCGACCGTGAACATGACCTCCTGGGCCACCGCGTCCATCGCATAAGCCGCGTGGACCCGCTCCTCCTTGCCGCCCAGCACCGACGGCCACAGCGCCCGCAGACCGCCCTCCAGCGGCGGCGTGAACAGCCCCGCCACCACCACCGCCGCGTACGCCGCGACCACCGACCCCGTCCCCGCGAGCGCCAGCCACGCCATCCCCAGCGCCGACACCAGCGCCGCCGGCAACTGCACCCGCGGCTGCCCGTACAGATCCACCGCCCGCCCCAGCAACGGCTGCCCCACCGCGTTCGCCACCCCGTACACGGCCGCCAGCGCCCCCGCGAGGCTGTAACTGCCACCCTCCGCCCGGGTCAGCAACACGATCGCGATCGGCGCCGTCGCGTTCGGCAACCGCCCTATGAGCGTCCCCACCAACAGCCTCGCGGCATGCCGGGTCCTGAGCAGCTCCGCGTAACCCGCGGCCATGTCCGCCCCTTCCTGCCCGGACCAAGCCGGAGTAATACGTATAACGTGACCCGCCATACGTACCATGGCCACAACCCGCCAGTCCACACGACCGCCCCCCTCCCCCACACCCCCACCCCCGTGACCTCGCCAAACAGGAGCCCCGCGTGACGAGACCCACCAGCCGGGACGTCGCCAACGCCGCCGGGGTGTCCCAGGCCACCGTCTCCCTCGTCCTCGGCGACAAATGGCGCGGCCGCGTCTCCGAACGCACCGCCACCCACGTCCGCGAAACCGCCGCCCACCTCGGCTACCGCCCCAACCTCGCCGCCCGCAACCTCCGCCTCGGCAGCACCCGCACCGCCCTCCTCGTCGTCCCCGCCCTCACCAACGAATTCTTCGCCCGCGTCTACACCGGCGCCGCCCAAGTCGCCGCCGAACACGGCTTCGGCGTCGTCCTCTACCCCTCCCCCGACGGCACCGGCCCCGCCCGCAACCCGTTCGCGTCCGCCCGCGCGGCCCTCGACGGAGTCATCGCCTCCTCCATGGCCGCCGACGCCCTCGACGCCATCGGCGGCAACGGCCTCCCCCTCGTCATGCTCGACAGCGACCCCACCTCCGACACCGCCGCCGCCCACGTCAACCTCGCCATGGCCGACGGCATGCGCCAAACCGTCGAACACCTCCTCACCCACGGCCACCGCCGCTTCCTCCACCTCGCCTCCGCCGTCGACTCCTGGACCTTCCACACCCGCGCCCGCGCCCTCACCGACCTCCTCCCCGCCCCCGCCGAACTGCGCACCGTACGCGCCCCGCTCACCGTCACCGGCGCCCGCACCGCCCTCGAAACCGCCCTCACCACCCCCGGCCCCCGGCCCACCGCCGTCATCTGCGACGACGACATCCTCGCCGCCGGCGCCTGCAAAGCCGCCCGCCGCCTCGGCCTGCGCATCCCCCAGGACCTCTCCGTCACCGGCTTCGACGACCTCGCCCTCGCCACCGCCGTCGAACCCGAACTCACCACCGTCCGCCTGCCCGCCGAACACGTCGGCCGACAAGGCATGACCGCCCTCCTCACCGTCCTCGAAGGCCACCACTGGACCGCCCCCGACATCCCCGTCGAACTCGTCGTCCGCGACTCCTCCGGCCCCGCCCCCACCCCCTGAACACGACGAAGCCCCGACCCACCCTCACGGGCGGACCGGGGCTCCCCCGCACGCACTACTGCGCCTCGTCCTCCGGACCCTCGTCGTTCGACACCGCATCGGCCTGCGCCGCCGCCGGCACGTCCGCCTCCAGCAGCCGCGCCAGCTGCCGGCCCCGGATCCGCTTGAACTTCCGCTGCTGCGGCCGCGTCCGGTCCAGCACCGCAACCTCCAGCCGCTCCGCCGGAATCGACTTGTCCGCACCGTTCGCCTGACTGGACAGCGCCTGCACCGCCAGCTTCAACGCCTCGGACAGCGTCATCCCGTCCTGGTGCCGCTGGTCCAGGAACGTACTGATCTGCTCGGCGTTGCCGCCCACCGCGACAGAACCGTGCTCGTCCACGATCGACCCGTCATGCGGCAACCGGTAGATCTGGTCACCCGCGGCCGTCGCACCGACCTCCGCCACGACCAACTCCACCTCGTACGGCTTCTCACCCGCACTGGAGAAGATCGTGCCCAGCGTCTGCGCGTACACGTTCGCCAGCCCACGGGCCGTCACATCATCACGGTCATAGGTGTACCCGCGCAGATCCGCGTACCGCACACCACCGATCCGCAGGTTCTCGTACTCGTTGTACTTGCCGGCGGCCGCGAAGCCGATCCGGTCATAGATCTCGCTGAACTTGTGCAGCGCACGGGACGGGTTCTCCCCGACGAACACGATGCCGTCGGCATACTGCAGCACGACGAGGCTGCGACCACGGGCGATGCCCTTCCGGGCGTATTCCGCCCGGTCGGCCATGGCCTGCTGGGGTGACACATAGAACGGAGTCGACACCGGCTGTCCGTCCCTTTCTTCTGGGTCCTACGGGGCGACGGATGGTCAGAGCAGGGCGGCGCGCGGGCCGTCCGGCTGCTCGAGCCGACGGTTGGTGACCGTACGGGCGATTTCCTGCGACTCGTCGTCGGTCAGCCTGCGGAAACCCTCATCGGTGATGACGGTGACGATCGGATAGATGTGCCGGTAGAGGTCCGGCCCACCCGTCGCCGAGTCGTCGTCGGCGGCGTCGTACAACGCCTGCACGACCAAAGTGGTGGCCTGCTCCTCCGTCAGGTCGGGCCGGAACAGCTTCTTCATCGAACCCTTGGCGAAGATCGAACCGGAACCGGTGGCGGCGAAGCCGTGCTCCTCGGAGCGGCCGCCGGTCACGTCGTAGGAGAAGATCCGGCCCTTCTCCTTGGCCTCGTCGTACCCGGCGAACAGCGGCACGACGGCCAGCCCCTGCATCGCCATCCCCAGATTGCTCCGGATCATGGTCGAGAGCCGGTTCGCCTTGCCCTCCAGGGACAAGGTCGTCCCCTCCACCTTCTCGAAGTGCTCCAGCTCCAGCTGGAACAGCTTCACCATCTCCACGGCGAGACCCGCCGTACCGGCGATGCCGACGGCGGAGTACTCGTCGGCCGGGAACACCTTCTCGATGTCCCGCTGAGCGATCATGTTCCCCATGGTGGCGCGCCGGTCACCGGCGAGCACGACCCCGCCGGGGAAGGTGACGGCCACGATGGTCGTCCCGTGCGGCGCCTCGATGACGCCGTCGGGCAGCTTCCGGTTGCCCGGCAGCATCTCGGGCGAGTGCGCCCCGAGGAAGTCCATGAAGGACGAGGACCCCGGCGTCAGGAAGGCTGCCGGTAGACGCCCTGTGCTACGAGTGTTGGGTTCCACAGGTTTCCTTCCACGTAAGCGGCTGCACGCCGTATGACGTCCGGCCGATCCTTGAACTGCCCCAGTGCGGCGTTACAGCTGAAGCACAGTACGCCTCGGACCTTACCCGTCTGATGATCGTGATCAACGTGCTCCGGAGGAGCCTCTTGGCAGATCCCGCAGAGGCCCCCCTGCGCTGCGATCATCAGGTCGCGCTCCTCCTCGGTGACGCCGTAGGAACGCTTGAGGTGACCCGCCCGGCCTTCGATGGCCCGGCATGCTTTGCAGCGGGTCGACAGGTACTCGGCCGCGCACGGCCTGCAGTAACACTGCAGGCCGTCCCGCATGGCCCGGTGGGAAGCGAAGGCCTCAAGCGGCTTGAGCAAGCCACACCGCGGACATCGCTTTTCCGCCCCCGACACTTGCCCTCCCCCGAGGATCTAATCTTCGATTCGAAGGCTAAATCACTCGCCGCCCTTCTGGACGAAGGAGCGCACGAAGTCCTCGGCATTTTCCTCGAGCACATCATCGATTTCGTCAAGTACCGAGTCGACGTCGTCGGAGAGCTTTTCCTGGCGTTCCTTGAGGTCGGTCGATTCCTCGACCGCAGCCTCCTCGACCTCCTCGGTCGAGCGCGTCGCCTTCTGCTGTCCGCCGCCGGTGTCCTTGGTCGCCATGTCTACCTCACCCCGCTCGGTTCGCACGCTCACGTCGAGTGGTCCCGGACCGGGACCACTCCCAAGATCAGACCTTATGCCGGACCCTACAAGGAGGGTCCGACATTCGTCCCCGCACTTTCACAACGTCCGGGTGTTCCCATGATTCCCAGACCGGGGCCCTTTCAGGCCCCGTCCGGGCCGCCGATGGCGTCGGGCCCCGCTCAGCGGCCGGACAGCACCCGTACCAGGTCCTCCGCCGTGCGGCAGCGGTCCAGGAGCTCCTTCACGTGCGCCCGCGTCCCCCGCAGGGGCTCCAGCGTGGGCACGCGCTGGAGGGAGTCGTGGCCCGGGAGGTCGAAGATCACCGAGTCCCACGAGGCCGCCGCCACGTCGTCCGCGTACTGCTCCAGGCACCGGCCCCGGAAGTAGGCCCGGGTGTCCTCCGGGGGCTTGCCCTCGGCGCGCTCGACGGCCGGTTCCTCCAGCAGCCGCTTCATCTTGCCGCGGGCCGCCAGGCGGTTGTACAGGCCCTTCTCCGGGCGTACGTCCGCGTACTGGAGGTCCACCAGGTGCAGCCGGGCCGCGTCCCAGTCGAGTCCGTCGCGCCTGCGGTAGCCCTCCAGCAGTTCCCGCTTCGCGATCCAGTCCAGCTCGCCGGACAGGCTCATGGGGTCGGTCTCCAGCCGGCCCAGGACGTCCTCCCACCGAGTGAGGACATCCTTGGTCTGCTCGTCGGCGTCCGTGCCGAACCGCTCGTCGACGTACTTGCGCGCCAGCTCGAAGTACTCCATCTGGAGCTGCACCGCGGTGAGTGTCCGGCCGCTGCGCAGCGTGATCAGGTGGTGGAGGTCGGGGTCGTGGGAGACCTGGTGGAGGGTGCGCACGGGCTGGTCGACGGCGAGGTCGACGTTGATGAACTGGTCTTCGATCATGGAGAGGACCAGTGCGGTCGTGCCGAGTTTGAGGTAGGTGGAGATTTCCGAGAGGTTGGCGTCTCCGATGATCACGTGGAGCCGGCGGTACTTCTCGGCGTCGGAGTGCGGTTCGTCGCGCGTGTTGATGATCGGGCGCTTGAGGGTGGTCTCCAGGCCGACCTCGACCTCGAAGTAGTCGGCGCGCTGGCTGATCTGGAAGCCGTGGTCGCGGCCGTCCTGGCCGATGCCGACGCGTCCGGCGCCGGTGACGACCTGGCGGGAGACGAAGAAGGGGGTGAGGTGGCGCACGATGTCGGTGAAGGGCGTTTCCCGCTTCATCAGGTAGTTCTCGTGCGTGCCGTAGGAGGCGCCCTTGTTGTCGGTGTTGTTCTTGTAGAGGTGGATGGGCTGGGCGCCGGGGAGCTGGGCGGCGCGTTCGGCGGCTTCGGCCATGATCCGTTCGCCGGCTTTGTCCCAGAGGACGGCGTCGAGGGGGTTGGTGACCTCGGGGGAGCTGTATTCGGGGTGGGCGTGGTCGACGTAGAGCCGGGCGCCGTTGGTGAGGATGACGTTGGCGAGGCCGATGTCCTCGTCGGTGAGCTGGCTGTTGTCGGCGGCCTCGCGGGCGAGGTCGAAGCCGCGGGCGTCCCGCAGCGGGTTCTCCTCCTCGAAGTCCCAGCGGGCACGGCGTGCCCGGTGCATCGCCGCCGCGTAGGCGTTGACGATCTGGGACGAGGTGAGCATGGCATTGGCGTTCGGGTGGCCCGGGACGGAGATCCCGTACTCCGTCTCGATCCCCATTACTCGCCGTACGGTCATGCGGCCCTCCTTGCCCGGCGGCGCTCCCGGCCGGGAGCGGCGCTCAAGTACCGCTGGTGCTCCGATGCGTCGTGTGCGGCGTCCGTCCCCGCACTGCTTGACCTGCGGTACGGAAGAGCCTAGAACCACTCCGCGCTGGTGGGGAGATCATTTCGGTCATTGAATTTGTCCTGCCACCGGCTGGAAAAGCAGTCGGTAAAGCAGTCGGCTGCGGGTGCCCCGGTGGGGGACCCGCAGCCGCCCCGCTTTGTCAGAGGTACTGACCGGTGTTGGCCACCGTGTCGATGGAGCGTCCGGTGTCCGCGCCTTGCTTTCCGGTGACGAGGGTGCGGATGAATACGATCCGCTCGCCCTTCTTTCCGGAGATGCGGGCCCAGTCGTCCGGGTTGGTGGTGTTGGGCAGGTCTTCGTTCTCCTTGAACTCGTCCACGCAGGCCTGGAGGAGGTGGGCGACCCTCAGGCCCTTCTGGTTGTGTTCGAGGAAGGCCTTGATCGCCATTTTCTTGGCGCGGTCCACGATGTTCTGGATCATGGCTCCGGAGTTGAAGTCCTTGAAGTAGAGGACTTCCTTGTCGCCGTTGGCGTACGTGACCTCGAGGAAGCGGTTTTCCTCGGTTTCCGCGTACATCTGCTCGACGACGGTCTGGATCATGCTGTGGACGGTGCCGGCCGTGGAGCCCTGGTGTTCGGACAGGTCGTCCGCGTGCAGGGGCAAGGAGGCCTTGAGGTACTTGGCGAAGATGTCCTTGGCGGCTTCTGCGTCGGGGCGCTCGATCTTGATCTTCACGTCGAGGCGGCCGGGGCGCAGGATGGCCGGGTCGATCATGTCCTCGCGGTTGGAGGCGCCGATGACGATGACGTTCTCCAGGCCTTCCACGCCGTCGATCTCGGCGAGGAGCTGGGGGACGATGGTGTTCTCCACGTCCGAGCTGACGCCGGATCCGCGGGTGCGGAAGAGGGATTCCATCTCGTCGAAGAAGACGATGACGGGGGTGCCTTCGCTCGCCTTCTCGCGTGCACGCTGGAAGACGAGGCGGATGTGCCGCTCGGTCTCGCCGACGTACTTGTTGAGGAGTTCGGGGCCCTTGATGTTCAGGAAGTAGGACTTCCCGGCGGGCTGGCCGGTGACCTCGGCGACCTTCTTGGCAAGGGAGTTGGCGACGGCTTTGGCGATGAGCGTCTTGCCGCAGCCGGGGGGGCCGTAGAGCAGGATGCCCTTCGGCGGGCGCAGTTCGTGTTCCTTGAAGAGGTCCGGGTAGAGGTAGGGGAGCTCGACGGCGTCGCGGATCAGTTCGATCTGGTCGCCCAGGCCGCCGATCTTGTCGTAGTCGATGTCCGGGACCTCTTCGAGGACGAGGTCTTCGACCTCGCTCTTGGGGACCACTTCGTAGACGTAGCCGGAGCGGGGTTCGAGGAGCAGGGCGTCGCCGGGGCGGATGGTGATGTCCAGGAGCGGCTCGGCGAGCCTCACCACCCTTTCCTCGTCGGTGTGCCCGATGACCAGGGCGCGCTCGCCGTCCTCAAGGATTTCCTTGAGGGTGACGATGTCCCCGGCGCGCTCGAATTCCATGGCTTCGACCACGTTGAGCGCTTCGTTGAGCATGACCTCCTGGCCGCGCCGGAGGTCTTCCGGGTCGACGCTGGGGCTCACGTTCACGCGGAGCTTGCGGCCGCCGGTGAAGATGTCGACGGTGCCATCCTCGTTGGCTTGCAGGAAGACACCGAAGCCGGCCGGCGGCTGGGCGAGGCGGTCGACTTCTTCCTTGAGGGCCACGATCTGGTCGCGGGCCTCACGGAGGGTGTTCGCCAGTCGTTCGTTCTGTGCGGACACGCCGGCCAGATTCGTCTGGAGCTCGATGATCCGCTCTTCGAGAATCCTCGTGTGACGCGGTGAGTCGGCGAGCTTGCGTCGCAGGACGGCGATTTCCTGCTCGAGATAGGCAACCTGGCCAGCGGGGTCCTCGGACCCTCGCCCGGGCCGGATGCCGCGGTTGATGTCGTCGTCGTGGGCTGCCACGGTCCTCACCTCCTCCAAGGGGAGCTGGACGCTTCCTGACCCTACCTGGGCTGGTGGTGATTGAAACCCCTAGATCACAAAGACGGTAGGGGTGTGTCCGATCTTCACCCTTGCGTACTCCCTCTCGCCAGTGAAATACCCACCCAGCAGCACGGGAAAGCAGCCGGTTGTAAGGTCGAAGTGTTCAACACCCGTCAGGGCCCGCGCGACTTGTCGCGAGTTGTGACCGGGGTGGATCACTCAGTGCAGGGAACGGCAGGAGATATGACCGTGCAGCAGGAGGCAACCTCCGACCGGACGGCCGGCGCCGACGAGGCCGAGGCGTCGCTGGAGGTGTGGATCGACCAGGACCTGTGCACCGGCGACGGCATCTGCGTGCAGTACGCCCCGGAGGTGTTCGAGCTGGACATCGATGGTCTGGCGTATGTGAAGAGCGCGCAGGACGAGCTTCTGCAGGACCCGGGGGCGACCACTCCGGTTCCGCTGACGCTGCTCCAGGACGTGGTCGATTCGGCGAAGGAATGCCCGGGTGACTGTATTCACGTCCGCCGTGTGTCGGACAGGGTCGAGGTGTACGGCCCTGACGCGGAGTGACGGCTAAACGCTTCCGGGGCGTGAATCGGTAAGCTCCTGGCGGAATTTTCCGCCCGTCCAGCGCCACTTGGCGAGCTGTCTGGTGTCGGGGCTGTAGCGCGGGACCGCCGGTGAGGAGTAGCCGACGAGACTGGCCGTCACCGTGCGGTCACTGATGGTCAGGTCGGTGGCCGTCTGGCGGCGTCCGGCCTCCAGGAGGGTGGCCACCACGCGCGGCGCGGCCCCGGGGGCCCTGTCCTGGGTGAGGACGTAGATGGCGTGCGGCGGGGTGCCGGAGCCGGCGTCGCAGCGGACGGCCGCCACGGTTTCGGGGCGGCCGTCGCCGTCGAGGTCGCCCTGGGCGGTGGCCGTGACGGCTTGGGCGGTGCCCCTGCAGTCCAGCGGGTAGGTGACGGCGTGTGCGTCGGGGGCGGCTGCCGGGGGGCCGGCGGCGGCCGCCGCGGCGGTGGCGGTGACCGGGGTGCCGGTCGCGGGGTCCGGCTGGAGGAGACCCGCTGCGGCGACGACGGCGGCCATGGCGGTGGCCGTGGCGACCCAGTGGAGGGCCTTGGCGCCACCGTGGGCCAGGGTGTCCAGTGCGAGGGCCGGCTCGGTGGGGCTGTGCAGCACGCGGGGTCTCTCCTGTGCGAAGGGTGACGCGGTGCCAGCATCGTGCCACACCTCACACCGGGGTGGAACGGGCGGGTCCGGCCACCTTCCGGGAAGAGCCGTCCTGCCGTCCCCCGTCAACGAAAGGGCGCTGTGGCGCAGTTCCCGATCGGGTCGGGGAACTGCGCCGCAGCGCCTTCGTGTTGGGGGCCGCGCCCGGGGCGGGCGCGGGCCGGTGGGTCAGTCGCGGTCCCCGCCGCGGCTCTGGCTGCCGGGTCCCTCGTAGTCCTCGCCGTAGGCGCCCTTGGAGGGGCGGCGGCGGCGCATCGGGGGTTCGACGCCGTCCGCGAGGCGGCGGGCGGTGACGAGGAAGCCGGTGTGGCCGATCATCCGGTGGTCCGGGCGGACGGCGAGGCCTTCGACGTGCCAGTTGCGGATCATCGACTCCCACGGCTGCGGCTCGGCGTAGCAGCCGAACTCGCGGATGGATTCGACGGTGCGCGAGAGCTGGGTGGTGGTGGCCACGTAGCAGCAGAGGATGCCGCCGGGGACGAGGGCCTTGGAGACGGCCTCCAGGCACTCCCAGGGGGCGAGCATGTCGAGGATCACGCGGTCGACGTCGGTGTCGGACAGGTTGTCCTGGAGGTCGCCGACGGTCAGCTGCCACGCGGGGTGGGGGCCGCCGAAGTAGCGCTCGACGTTGGCGGTGGCGATCTCGGCGAAGTCCGCGCGGCGCTCGTAGCTGTGGAGCATGCCCTGGTCGCCGATGGCGCGCAGCAGGAAGCTGCTGAGGGAGCCGGAGCCCACGCCGGCTTCCACGACGCGTGCGCCGGGGAAGATGTCGGCGAAGGCCAGGATCTGGCCGGCGTCCTTGGGGTAGACCACGGCGGCACCGCGGGGCATGGACAGGACATAGTCGGGGAGCAGGGGGCGCAGCGCGAGGTACGCGACGTTCCCCGTGGTACGGACAACACTGCCTTCGGGAGCACCGATCAGCTCGTCGTGGGGGAAGGAACCCTTGTGGGTGTGGAAATTCTTCCCGGCTTCGAGCGTGAAGGTGTAGTGGCGGCCCTTGGGGTCGGTGAGCTGAACCTGGTCCCCGACCTCGAAGGGCCCGCGTCGGCGGGCGGCACCGGTCGGTTCGGACATGTGACCAGTGTATTGGGTTCAGGACTGGGGCCGCGCCATGGCCTTCACGAAGGCCTTTTCGACGTCCGTGGTGGACAGGACGCCGTAGATCCGGCCGCCGGGTTCGATGACGAGGTATTCGGTGGCGGGGGTGGCGCGGAGGTGGTCGAGGAGTTCTTCTCCGGCGAGCTCCGCGGAAACCTTCATGCCGTCGGTGAGGTCCTGGGAGAGGGTGCTGACGGCGATCCAGGGGCGGCGGTGTTCGGGGACGGAGGCGATGGCCGTTTCGCGGACGATGGCGGTGGGGTCTCCGTGGCCGTCGACGACGACGAGGGCGCGGGCTCCGGCTTCGTTGGCGCGGCGGAGCGCTTCGGAGAGGGGGGTGGCGTTCTCGACGGGGATGGCGCGGCGGGTGAGGGCGCGGGCCTGGAGTTCGGGCAGGTGCTGGCGCAGGCGGGCCATGCGCAGGCTGTTGCCGGCGCCGGTCCAGATGATGGCGGCGAGGATCGCGGCGAGGAGGGCGTCCATGACGGTGTCCATGCCGCCGATCTCCTGGCTGCGGTTGCCGAGGAGTCCGGTCTGGGTGACCAGGGGGAGGCCGATGAGGACGGTGACGGCGAGGCCGCGGCCGACCCAGGCGGCGGCGACGGTGCCGGCCATGGGTTTTCCGGTGATGCCCCAGATGAGGGCGCGGAGCATGCGGCCGCCGTCGAGGGGGAGGCCGGGGAGGAGGTTGAAGGCGGCGACGAGGAGGTTGGAGATCATGAGGCCGGCGAGGAGGACGCCGGGGACGGTGGGGGCGTCGACGGCTTCCATGCCGAGGTAGAAGGCGCCGGCGAGGAGGAGGGAGAGGAGCGGGCCGACGGAGGCGAGGACGAATTCGCGGGTGGGGGTTTCGGCTTCCTTCTCGATTTCCGAGACTCCGCCGAAGAACTGGAGGCGGATGCGGCGCACGGGGAGGCGGAAGCGCAGGGCGGCGACGGTGTGTGCGAGTTCGTGGACGAGTACGGAGGCGTAGAAGGCGACGGCGAAGAAGAGGGAGACGAGGTAGCGGGCCGGTCCGAGTCCGGGCAGGATGCGGTCGAGCTGGTTGCCGAAGACCCAGGTGATGAGGGCGGCGACGAGGAACCAGCTGGGCGAGACGTAGACGGGTACGCCGAAGGGGCGGCCCATGAGGAGTCCGCCGCCCGGGTCGGAGCGCTTGGGTGCGCGCTCTCCGGTTTCGTCGGTGTCTGGCACGGCTGTCCTTCGTTCGGTGCTGTCCGGTGGGGCGGTTCCGCCGGTGGTGTGTGGGGCGTTGTGCGGGTGTGTGGTGGGGCGGTAGCGCGGTGTGATGCTCTGATCATGCAGTGCGAGGGGGCCCGGAGTCGATGGTATGCGCGTGCTGTCGGTGGCGGGTCGTAGGGTTTTACGCATGACGACGAGCCCCGGTCCTGTTCCTGGTGTGGCTGCTGCCGATGCCGTTGCCGCGCCCGAGGGGGCGGGTGGCGCGGTGCGGCCCGCTTCGCTGTCGCCTTCGCGGGCGAGTGATTTCATGCGGTGTCCGCTGCTGTACCGGTTCCGGGTGATCGACAAGCTGCCGGAGAAGCCGAGTGCGGCGGCGACGCGGGGGACGTTGGTGCACGCGGTGCTGGAGCGGCTGTTCGACCATCCTGCGCAGGAGCGGACGGCGCCGCGGGCGAAAGCGTTGATCCCCGGGCAGTGGGACCGGTTGCTGGAGGCGAAGCCGGAGCTGTCCGAGCTGTTCCCGGGGGGTGATGAGGGGGAGGATCTGGCGCGCTGGCTGACGGAGGCCGAGGCGCTGGTGGAGCGGTGGTTCACCCTGGAGGACCCGACGCGGCTGGAGCCGGTGGAGCGGGAGTTCTTCGTGGAGACGGAGCTGGAGTCGGGGTTGCGGCTGCGCGGGATCATCGACCGGGTGGATGTCGCGCCGACGGGCGAGGTCCGGATCGTGGACTACAAGACGGGCAAGGCGCCGCGGCCGCAGTACGCGGAGGACGCGCTGTTCCAGATGAAGTTCTACGCGCTGGTGGTGTGGCGGTTGAAGGGGGTGGTGCCGCGGCGGCTGCAGCTGGTGTACCTGGGCAGTGGGGACGTGCTGACGTACGACCCGGTGGTGGCGGACCTGGAGCGGGTGGAGCGCAAGCTGCTGGCGTTGTGGGACGCGATCGTGGAGGCGACGGAGACGGGCGAGTGGCGGCCCCGGCCGACGAAGCTGTGCGGGTGGTGTGATCACCGGGCGGTGTGTCCGGAGTTCGGCGGGACTCCCCCGGCCTATCCGCTCGTGATCATCCCGAGGGCGGAGGCGGACGGGGCGGGCTCGGGGGGATCCTGATGACCGGGCCGGCGCAGTATGGGTGCCGGCCGTCGAAGCCGATGTTCGAAGATGAGGTACCCCTGTGGCGATCCGCGTCCTGCTGGTGGATGACCAGCCGCTCCTGCGCACCGGATTCCGGATGATCTTGGAGGCGGAGCCGGACCTGGCGGTGGTCGGTGAGGCCGGGGACGGTCTCCAGGCGCTGGACCAGGTGCGTGCGCTGCAGCCCGATGTGGTGCTGATGGACATCCGCATGCCTCGGATGGACGGGGTGGAGGCGACGCGGCAGATCACGGGGCCGGGTCGGGACGGGCCGGCGAAGGTCTTGGTGCTGACCACGTTCGATCTGGACGAGTACGTGGTGGAAGCGCTGCGGGCGGGGGCGAGCGGGTTCCTGCTCAAGGACGCTCCCGCGAACGAGCTGGTGCAGGCGATCCGGGTGGTGGCGGGCGGCGAGGCGATGCTGGCCCCGAGCATCACGCGGCGGCTGCTGGACAAGTACGCGGAGCACCTGCCGTCGGGCGCCGAGAGCGTCCCGGACACCTTGGGCACGCTGACCGAGCGCGAGGTGGAGGTGTTGAAGCTGGTGGCGCGGGGTCTGTCGAACGCGGAGATCGCGGCGGACCTGTTCGTGAGCGAGACCACCGTGAAGACGCATGTGGGGCACGTGCTGACGAAGCTGGGTCTGCGCGACCGCGTGCAGGCCGCCGTGTACGCGTACGAGAGCGGTCTGGTCCGCCCGGGCGCGCAGTAGTTCTCCCGGCGCGGTGGTCCGGGCGCTCGATGGTCGTGCCGACGGGCCGGCAGCCGCGTGGTGCGGCTGCCGGCCCGTCGGTGTGTGTCAGCCCTTGCTGATCTCCCAGAAGCGGAAGACGGTCGAGGCGTCGAGCGACCACTGCAGGCCGGTCACGTTCTGGCGGGTGACGGCGTACTGCTTGCCCTGCCAGAGCGGGAGGATCGGGATCTCGTCGGCGACGATGTCCTGGAGCCGGGTGAAGTCGGTGGTGGCGGCGGTGCGGTCGGACTTCGCGGAGGTCGAGGGGATGATGGTCCCGCTGATCTCCTTGTTGTCGTAGTTGTTGTGCAGGACGTTGTCCGGGCCGAAGAACGGCTGGGTGAAGTTGTCGGCGTCCGGGTAGTCGGGCACCCAGCCCTTGACGTAGACGCCGTACTTGCCGGCTTCGATGTCCTTCTCGTACTGCTCGAACGCGACGGACTTCACGTCGACGTCGAAGAGGCCGCTGTCGTTGAGCTGCTTGGCGATGAGCTGGAGTTCCTGGTCGGTGGCCGGCCCGTAGCGGATGGGCGTCGAGTACAGGGTGATCTTCACCTTGTCCTTGACGTTGGCCGCGCGCAGGACGTTCTTGGCCTTCTCCAGCTGGGGGGTGCCGCCGTAGCGCTCGAAGAAGGCGGTGTTGTGGGAGGCGATGCCGGCGGGGACGATCGAGTACAGGGAGGTGGCGGTGCCGTCGTAGACCTCCTTGATGATCGCTTCGCGGTCGACGAGGTAGGCGATGGCCTTGCGGATGGGGAGCTTTCCGGCGACCGGGTCGTTCATGTTGAAGACGAGGTGCTGGACTTCCGCGCCGGTGCCCTGGACGACCTCGACCTTCTGGTCGCCGGCCTTGTTGGCGAGGCCGGCGATGTCCTTGGCGGCGAGGCCGCGGAAGGCGAAGTCGACGTCGCCGCTTTCGAGGACCTTCTTGAGCGCGGCCTGGTCGTCGTTGAAGAACTTCATGGTCACGCCGGTGTTCTTCGGCTTGGCCTTGCCGCTGTAGGAGTCGTTGACCGAGAAGTTGGCGTTCTTGTCGCTGATGGAGTCGAGCTTGTAGACGCCGGAGCCGATGGCCTTGCCGTCGGTGCGGAGCTTGTCGGCCGGGTACTGGGTGTGGTCGACGATGGCGCCGGCACCGGCCGCGATCTTGCTGGGGAAGGTCGCGTCGGAGGTCTTGAGGCGGAAGACGACGGTCTTCTCGTCGGGGGTGTCGATGCCGGCGATGGAGGCGAGCATGACGGCCGGGCCGTTGGCGTCATTGATCTTCAGGGTGCGCTCGAAGGAGTACTTGACGTCCTTGGAGGTGAGGCTGTCGCCGTTGCTGAACTTGAGCCCGGCGCGCAGGACGCACTTGTAGACCTTGCTGTCGGCGCCTTCGAAGCCGCAGCTCTGGGCGGCGTCGGGTTCGGGGGTGTTGCCGCCCTTGGGGAAGGTCAGCAGGGACTGGAAGACGTTGTTGAAGAGCAGCCAGGAGCCCGGGTCGTAGCCCGACGCGGGGTCGGTGGACTTCACCTTGTCGGATATCCCCATGACAACGCCCTTGCCGCTGCCCGCGGCCGAGCCATCCTGCGAACCGCAACCGCTGAGCAGCGCGGCGGCGGTTGCGGCGCCGAGCGGGGCTGCCAACCACTGGTTACGTCTCATCACGCGAACGTCCTTCACAGTCGTACTGTTTCGTTGCCCCGGCCTGCGACACCCGCTGCCGGTTGGTGCCTTGCTCAGCCGCTGACGCCCCGGCCGAGTTCCCACAGCTGGAGGTCGGAGATGGCGTTGACCGACCATTCCACCCCGGTGATCTCGTCGCGTGCGGCGACGTACTGCTTGCCCTGCCACAGGGGCAGGACGGGGACGTCGTCGGCGACGATGTCCTGCATCTCCTTGATCGCGGGTGCGGCGACCGTGCGGTCGGCCGCGCGCCGGGATTCGGGGATGAGCCGGGTGCGTACGGCGGCGTTGGCGTACGGCGTGCCCAGGAAGTTGTCCTGCTCCAGGAACGGGGCGAGGAAGTTGTCGGCGTCCGGGTAGTCGGGGAACCAGCCGAGCCCGTAGGCGGCGTAGTCGCCCTTCTTCTGGGCGGGGCGGTAGTCGGCCCAGTCGTTGCCCTGGACGGTGATGTCGAAGAGCTGGGTGGAGTTCAGCTGGGTCTTGAGTTCCTCGAACTCGGCGGCGGTGCCGTCACCGTAGTGGTCGGTGGTGTAGTTGAGGGTGAGCTTGACGGGGGTCTTGATCCCGGCGTTCTTGAGCAGGTCGGCGGCCTTGGCGGTGTTGGCCTCGCCGTACTTGTTGAAGAAGGAGTTCACGTGCCCGGTGACGCTGGTGGGGACCAGTGAGTACAGGGGCTGTGCGGCCTTGCCGTAGACCTTGGAGATCAGGGCGTCGCGGTCGACGGCCGCGGCGAGGGCCTGGCGGACGGCCTTGTCCTTGACGACGGGGGCGTCGGTGTTGAAGCCGAGGTAGCGGATCTCGAGGCCGGGCAGCGGGACCAGCTTGACGGCCTTGGGGGGCTTCGCGGACAGCTCGGCGATCTGGGCGGGCGACAGGGTGCGGGAGACGACGTGGATGGAGCCGTCGCGCAGGGCCTTGCCCATGCCCTCGGAGTCGGCGAAGGAGCGCAGTTCGACCTTGTCGTTCTGGAGCTTGATGTCGCCCTTGTAGTGCGGGTTCTTGGTGAAGACGGCGCGCACGAGCTGGTTGCCCTTGGTTTCGGCCTTCATCGTGTAGGGGCCGGAGCCGTCGACGGCGAAGCCGGCGCGGAGCTTCTTCGCGTCGTAGTCCTTGGCGCTGACGATGCCGGCGGCCGGGGTGGACAGCTTGTAGGGGAACGTCGCGTCGGCGGTCTTGAGGTGGAAGACGACGGTGTCGGCGCTCTTGGCCTCGACGGTGTCGATGGTGGAGAGCAGCGAGGAGGGGCCGTTCTCCGCCTTGATCGCGAGGACGCGGTCGATGGAGAACTTGACGTCCTTGGCCGTCAGCGGGTCACCGTTCGCGAAGGTGAGTCCGGGGCGCAGGGTGCAGCGGTAGCTCTCGTTGCCGGTGTCGGTGAAGCGGCAGTCGGAGGCTGCTTCGGGGACGGGCTGGCCGCCGCCGCGGGGGGTGTGCATCAGCGTCTGGACGGTCTGGCGCAGGACGTTCCAGGCGCCGGCGTCGTAGGCGTAGGCGGGGTCGAAGGGGGCGGGGGCGTAGTCGGCGGCTTCGAACCGGTCGGTGGTGCCGACGACGATGGCCCCGGTTCCCGCTCCTCCTCCGCTCGCGCTGCCGCAGGCGGACAGCGCGGGGGTGAGCAGGCCTATCGCGGCCGTCAGCACCATGGTCTTGCGGTTCATGCTGGAAGTACTCCCTCACCCGGCACTTGCTCAAAGCGGCGTTGAGGGCACTTCGCGACGGTCGCCCGTTCAGGGCGGAACGATCGGGCCGGTGTGTGACGATCGGTCCACGCGGTACCGGCACAGGGGTGTGTCTCCGGTACTGCTGAGGTGCGGCGCAGTGCCCGGCGTCGACATTAGTGGCCTGGGACGGGATGGCTGGAACTGGCAGGAGTTGGGGCGTAACCGGACGGTTATGGGCGCGGACTGACCGTTCATCCCAGAGTGGGCGCAGAGGGGGTCAGGAGCTGATCAATCCGGACACAAGGGAACGGTTCAGGGCGCGCCGAAGGGCCCGCGGCGGTTCCGCCGGGTGACCAAGCTCACCCCGCGGCAACTGCCTGCGTGGGGATGGAATTTCGGCCTCCGCTGCGCCGGGCGGAAGATCCTCTCGCCGCTCCCCCGGTAGCACCCGGTTCTGTTCGGTACGCAGCGTGCGCGCTCAGTTCATCGGAGTGATGAGCGAGCGCAGGAACGCCAGGTCCACTTCTTCCAGGGAGCGCACGATGGTGCGGCCGGGGGCGGCGGGGATCAGGCCCACCGAGGGCACGGCGACGACCCGGCAGCCGGCGGCCTCGGCGGCGGCGACCCCGGTGGCGGTGTCCTCGATCACGGCGCAGCGCGAGGGGTGGGCGCCGAGGGCCTGGGCGGCGAGGAGGTAGGGGTCGGGGTGCGGCTTGGTCCGGGGCACCTCGTCCCCGGCGACCGTCATGGTGAAGCGGTCGCGGCCGAGGGTGAGCAGGACCTGGTCGATGACGCGGCGGTGGGAGGCGGAGACGAGCGCGGTGGGTACGTTGTGCCGGGCGAGCTCGGCCAGCAGCCGCTCGGCGCCGGGCATCAGGGGGACCTGGTCGGCGATGCGCGCCTCGAAGCGTTCGTTGAGGAGCACGCTGAGCTCGGCGAGGCCGATGGCGGCTCCGGTGGACTCGATCAGGAAGGCGGCGCTGCGGCTCATGGGGCCGCCGACGACGATGTCGCGCCAGGTCTCCTCCAGCCGGTGGCCCAGCTCGCGGAAGATCTCCTCCTCGATCTCCCACCAGAACCCCTCGGTGTCGACGAGGGTGCCGTCCATGTCCAGCAGTACCGCCTGCAGGGCCGAACCGTCGGTCGTACGGGTGACGGCGGCTGGAACGGTGCTGGTCATGCGCACACCTCTCACAAGGGACGAGAAGGCCGGTCACCTCGCTCCCCGGGGGCATGCCCGGGAGAACAGGTGACCGGCCTGTATGGGACCGACCAGTGTACGCCGGTCTGCGTCAGCGTGCGTTGAAATACTTCGCTTCGGGGTGGTGGATGACGATGGCGTCCGTGGACTGCTCCGGGTGGAGCTGGAACTCCTCCGAGAGGTGGACCCCGATGCGCTCCGGCTGGAGCATGTCGGCGATCTTGGCCCGGTCCTCCAGGTCGGGGCAGGCGCCGTAGCCCAGCGAGAAGCGGGCGCCGCGGTACTTGAGGTCGAACATGTCCTCGACCTGGGCGGGGTCCTCGCCGCCGAACCCGAGTTCGGCCCGGACGCGGGCGTGCCAGTACTCGGCGAGGGCCTCGGCGAGCTGGACGGACAGGCCGTGCAGTTCCAGGTATTCGCGGTAGGAGTCGGACTCGAACAGTTTGGCGGTGGCCTCGCCGATCTTCGAGCCCACGGTGACCACCTGGAGGCCCACGACGTCCGTCTCCCCCGACTCCTCCGGGCGGAAGAAGTCGGCCAGGCACAGGCGCCGCCCGCGGCGCTGGCGCGGGAAGGTGAAGCGGGTCCGCTCGTTGCCCTGCTCGTCCAGGATGATCAGGTCGTCGCCCTTGGACACGCAGGGGAAGTAGCCGTAGACGACGGCCGCTTCGAGCAGGTTCTCGGTGTGCAGCTTCTCCAGGAGGCCGCGCAGCCGCGGCCGGCCCTCGGACTCGACGAGCTCCTCGTACGTCGCTCCGCCGGCGCGGGCCTGCTTGAGGCCCCACTGGCCCTTGAACAGCGCGCCCTCGTCCAGCCAGGAGGCGTAGTCCTTGAGCGGGATGCCCTTGACGACGCGGGTGCCCCAGAACGGCGGGGTGGGGACCGGGTTGTCGACGGCCACGTCCGAGCGGCCGCCCGGCTCCTCGGGCTCCTCCACCTGGATCGACGGGGTGTCCCGCTTGGGGACGCGGCGCTGCTTGAGCGGGGGCAGTTCGGCGCCCGGGACGCCGCGCTTGACGGCGATGAGGGCGTCCATGAGGCGCAGGCCCTCGAAGGCGTCGCGGGCGTAGCGGACTTCGCCCTCGTAGATCTCGTGGAGGTCCTGTTCCACGTAGGCGCGGGTCAGGGCCGCGCCGCCGAGGATGACCGGGTAGTCGGCCGCCAGCTTGCGCTGGTTGAGCTCCTCCAGGTTCTCCTTCATGATCACGGTGGACTTGACGAGCAGGCCGGACATGCCGATCACGTCGGCCTTGTGTTCCTGCGCGGCTTCCAGGATCGCGGAGACGGGCTGCTTGATGCCGATGTTGACGACGTTGTAGCCGTTGTTGGTCAAGATGATGTCGACGAGGTTCTTGCCGATGTCGTGGACGTCGCCGCGGACGGTGGCGAGCACGATGGTGCCCTTGCCGTCGTCGTCGGTCTTCTCCATGTGCGGTTCGAGGTAGGCGACGGCCGTCTTCATCACCTCGGCCGACTGCAGGACGAACGGCAGCTGCATCTGGCCGGAGCCGAACAGCTCGCCGACGACCTTCATGCCCTCCAGCAGGGTGTCGTTGACGATGTCCAGGGCGGGACGGGTCTGCAGGGCCTCGGCGAGGTCGTCCTCCAGGCCGTTCTTCTCCCCGTCGATGATGCGGCGCTGGAGCCGCTCGTCCAGGGGCAGCGCGAGGAGCTCCTCGGCGCGGCCGTCCTTCATCGACTTGGTGTTGACGCCCTCGAACAGCGCCATCAGCTTCTGCAGCGGGTCGTAGTCCTCGGCGCGCCGGTCGTAGATGAGGTCCAGGGCCGTGCGGACCTGCTCGTCGTCGAAGCGGGCGATCGGCAGGATCTTCGAGGCGTGGACGATCGCCGAATCCAGGCCCGCCTTGACGCACTCGTCGAGGAAGACGGAGTTCAGCAGGACGCGGGCGGCCGGGTTCAGGCCGAAGGAGATGTTGGACAGCCCCAGCGTGGTCTGCACGTCGGGGTGGCGCCGCTTGAGTTCGCGGATCGCCTCGATGGTGGCGATGCCGTCCTTGCGGGACTCCTCCTGACCCGTACAGATGGTGAAGGTGAGGGTGTCGATGAGGATGTCCGACTCGTGGATGCCCCAGTTGCCGGTCAGGTCCTCGATCAGCCGCTCGGCGATCGCCACCTTGTGCTCGACGGTGCGGGCCTGGCCCTCCTCGTCGATGGTCAGCGCGATCAGCGCCGCGCCGTGCTCGCGCGCCAGGGCGGTCACCTTCGCGAAACGGGACTCGGGGCCGTCGCCGTCCTCGTAGTTCACCGAGTTGATGACCGCGCGGCCGCCCAGCTTCTCCAGACCCGCCTGGATCACGGGAACCTCGGTGGAGTCCAGCACGATCGGCAGCGTCGAAGCCGTCGCGAAGCGGCCGGCCAGCTCCTGCATGTCGGCGACGCCGTCGCGGCCCACGTAGTCGACGCACAGGTCGAGCATGTGCGCGCCCTCGCGGATCTGGTCGCGGGCCATCTCCACGCAGTCGTCCCAGCGGGCCTCCAGCATCGCCTCGCGGAACTTCTTCGACCCGTTGGCGTTGGTCCGCTCGCCGATCGCCATGTACGAGGTGTCCTGGCGGAACGGCACGGTCTGGTACAGCGACGACGCGCCCGGCTCGGGCTGGGGCCGCCGCTCGGCCGGGGCCAGACCGCGGACCCGCTCCACGACCTGGCGCAGGTGCTCGGGGGTGGTGCCGCAGCAGCCGCCGACCAGGGACAGGCCGTACTCGCGGACGAAGGTCTCCTGCGCGTCGGCGAGCTCGGGGGCCGACAGGGGGTAGTGCGCGCCGTTCTTGCCCAGCACCGGCAGGCCTGCGTTGGGCATGCAGGACAGCGGGATCCGGGCGTTGCGGGCCAGGTAGCGCAGGTGCTCGCTCATCTCGGCGGGGCCCGTCGCGCAGTTCAGGCCGATCATGTCGATGCCGAGCGGCTCCAGCGCCGTCAGCGCCGCACCGATCTCCGAACCGAGCAGCATCGTGCCGGTCGTCTCTACGGTGACGGAGCAGATCAACGGCACGGACACGCCGAGCGCCTCCATCGCGCGCCGCGCGCCGATGACGGAGGACTTGGTCTGCAGGAGGTCCTGCGTGGTCTCCACCAGCAGGGCGTCCGCGCCTCCGGTGAGCAGGCCCTCGGCGTTGACCTGGTAGGCGTCGCGGATCGTCGCGTAGTCGATGTGGCCCAGCGTGGGCAGCTTGGTGCCCGGCCCCATGGAGCCCAGCACCCAGCGCTGCTGCCCGGTCGCGGCCGTGTACTCGTCGGCCACCTCGCGGGCGATGCGGGCGCCGGATTCCGACAGCTCGAAGTTGCGGCCGGGGATGTCGTACTCGGCCAGCGCCGCGAAGTTCGCGCCGAACGTGTTGGTCTCCACGCAGTCCACGCCGACGGAGAAGTACGCCTCGTGGACGGAGCGCACGATGTCGGGGCGCGTCACGTTCAGGACCTCGTTGCAGCCTTCCAGCTGCTGGAAGTCCTCCATCGACGGGTCCTGCGCCTGGAGCATGGTCCCCATGGCTCCGTCGGCGACGACCACGCGGGTCGCGAGCGCCTCTCGGAGGGCATCGGCCCGTGTCTGGGTGTCTGCGGGCGGGTTCGGCAACGAGGCCATGGTCAAGCTCCCTGGGATGCGACGGCTGTCGGCTTTGCGCCCTCGCTGTGTCAAGGGCGCACGCGGTCAGGGTAACCGTGCGCACCGGGACCCGGTGGGTGTGTCCCACGTGGCGGACTGCATTCTTTGGCCCGACTCCAGTGCGGCTCCAGTGGGCTGTCCGGCATGCGGGTGTCATCAAGCGTTCCCCGGGCATGCACAAGGTCGACATCGGCCGATAGTGTTCAGCATTGTCGAACTACGTCAGCAGGAGGCTGCACGATGGCACGGAACATCCAGTCGCTCGAACGAGCCGCTGCGATGCTGCGGCTCCTGGCGGGCGGCGAACGCCGGCTGGGCCTGTCGGACGTGGCCGGTGCGCTGGGGCTGGCCAAGGGGACCGCGCACGGCATCCTGCGCACGCTCCAGGCCGAGGGTTTCGTCGAGCAGGATCCGGCCTCGGGCCGCTACCAGCTCGGCGCGGAGCTGCTGCGCCTGGGCAACAGCTACCTGGACGTGCACGAGCTGCGGGCCCGGGCGCTGGTGTGGACGGACGACCTGGCACGGGCGAGCGGCGAGAGCGTGTACGTGGGGGTGCTCCACAAGAGCGGGGTGCTGATCATGCACCACGTGTTCCGCCCGGACGACAGCCGCCAGGTGCTGGAAGTGGGCGCGATGCAGCCGCTGCACTCCACGGCCCTGGGCAAGGTGCTGTCCGCGTACGACCCGGTGGCGCACACGGAGGCGGTCGAGGTGGAGCGCGAGGCGTTCACGCCGCGCACGGTCACGGACGCGGCCGGTTTCGAGGAGGTCCTGGACCTGACCCGGGCGCGCGGGTGGGCCTGCGACGTCGAGGAGACCTGGGAGGGCGTCGCCTCGGTGGCCGCCCCCATCCACGACCGGCGCAAGATGCCGGTCGGTGCCGTGGCGGTGGCGGGCGCCGTGGAGCGGGTCTGCGGGGAGTCCGGGGAACCCCGGGCGAGCCTGGTGGCCTCGGTACGGGACTGCGCCCGCTCGGTTTCGCGCGACCTCGGCGCGGGCCGCTTCTGACCTTGCTTTGAGTGCCCCCAGGACCGCTTCGGCCGTCATCTGGGGGCTTCTGTCGTTTTCCAGCCCCCAATTGGCCGGATTTGGTCGATCGCACCGACCGGTAACGATCCTGATCCGTGACCTGCCGGACCCTTGACGCAATCTTCACCCGGGCGGAAAACTGCCGTTCATCGGTCGGCATTGTCGAACACCTACCGGCAATACGCGTTAGGGTATGGCGAGGCCAAGGACCGGTGCAGCACTCACCGAGTGCGGTGGACCACCGGAGGGACCCGGTGTCCACCCACCCCTGGACGTAAGACAAAGGAGTCGCGGGTGTCCAGCTCCGACATCTTCATCGGCGAGACCATCGGTACCGCCCTGCTCACCCTGCTCGGCGGTGGCGTCTGCGCCGCCGTCACGCTCAAGAGCTCCAAGGCCCGCAACGCGGGATGGCTCGCGATCACCTTCGGCTGGGGTTTCGCCGTCCTGATCGCCGCGTACGTGTCCGCACCCCTGTCCGGCGCGCACCTCAACCCCGCGGTGACCGTCGGCATAGCCGTCAAGACCGGCGAGTGGGGCGACGTGCCGGTCTACCTCGCGGGCCAGCTGCTCGGCGCCATGATCGGCGCGGTCCTGATGTGGGCCACGTACTACGGGCAGTTCCGGGCGCACCTGGCGGACCCGGAGCACATCCGTGACGCCAAGCTCGGCCCGGAGGACCCGCACCCGCACGACGTGGCCGGCCCGGTGCTCGGGATCTTCTCCACCGGCCCCGAGATCCGCAACGTCGTCCAGAACCTGGCCACCGAGATCATCGGCACCGCCGTCCTGGTCCTGGCGATCTTGACCCAGGGCCTCCAGGACGACGGCAAGGGCCTCGGCGTCATCGGCGTCCTGATCACCTCCTTCGTGGTCGTCGGCATCGGCCTCTCCCTCGGCGGCCCGACCGGCTACGCCATCAACCCGGTGCGCGACCTCGGCCCCCGCATCGTCCACGCCCTGCTGCCGCTGCCCCACAAGGGCGGCTCGGACTGGGGATACTCCTGGATCCCGGTCGTCGGCCCGCTCGTCGGTGCCGCCCTCGCCGGTGGTCTGTACAACATCGCGTTCGTCTGATCAGCATCGGCACGTATCGCAAGATCCGCACCGCCCCCTGATTCCGCCCACCAGAGCCGCCAGGAGCAGCCACCATGACCAGTAGCACCGGCCCCTTCATCGCCGCGATCGACCAGGGCACCACCTCCTCCCGCTGCATCGTCTTCGACCGCGACGGCCGCATCGTCGCCGTCGACCAGAAGGAGCACGAGCAGATCTTCCCGAAGCCGGGCTGGGTCGAGCACGACGCCGCCGAGATCTGGACCAACGTCCAGGAGGTCGTCGCCGGGGCCATCGCCAAGGCCGAGATCACCGCGGCCGACGTCAAGGCCGTCGGCATCACCAACCAGCGCGAGACCACGCTCCTGTGGGACAAGAACACCGGCGAGCCGGTGCACAACGCGCTGGTCTGGCAGGACACCCGCACGGACGTCCTGTGCAAGGAGCTCGGCCGCAACGTCGGCCAGGACCGCTTCCGCCGCGAGACGGGCCTGCCGCTCGCCTCGTACTTCGCCGGTCCCAAGGTCCGCTGGCTGCTCGACAACGTCGAGGGCCTGCGCGAGCGCGCCGAGGCCGGCGACATCCTCTTCGGCACCATGGACTCCTGGGTCATCTGGAACCTGACCGGCGGCGCCCAGGGCGGCGTGCACGTCACCGACGTCACGAACGCCTCGCGCACCATGCTGATGAACCTCCACACGCTGGAGTGGGACGAGCGCATCGCCGAGTCCATGGAGGTCCCCCTCAACGTCCTCCCCGAGATCCGCTCCTCCGCCGAGGTCTACGGCCACGTCAAGGAAGGCGTGCTCGCCGGTGTCCCGGTCGCCTCGGCGCTCGGTGACCAGCAGGCCGCCCTCTTCGGCCAGACCTGCTTCTCCGAGGGCGAGGCGAAGTCCACGTACGGCACCGGCACGTTCATGCTGATGAACACCGGCGACAAGATCATCAACTCCTACAGCGGCCTGCTCACCACGGTCGGCTACCAGATCGGCGAGGAGAAGCCGGTCTACGCCCTCGAAGGCTCCATCGCCGTCACCGGCTCGCTCGTCCAGTGGATGCGCGACCAGATGGGCCTGATCAAGTCGGCCGCCGAGATCGAGACGCTGGCCTCCTCCGTCGAGGACAACGGCGGCGCCTACTTCGTGCCCGCCTTCTCCGGCCTGTTCGCCCCGTACTGGCGCTCCGACGCCCGCGGTGTGATCGCCGGCCTGACCCGGTACGTCACCAAGGCTCACATCGCCCGTGCCGTGCTGGAGGCCACCGCCTGGCAGACCCGCGAGATCACCGACGCCATGACCAAGGACTCGGGCGTCGAGCTCGCCGCCCTCAAGGTCGACGGCGGCATGACCTCCAACAACCTGCTGATGCAGACGCTCTCGGACTTCCTGGACGCCCCCGTGGTGCGCCCGATGGTCGCCGAGACCACCTGCCTCGGCGCCGCCTACGCCGCCGGCCTGGCCGTCGGCTTCTGGCCCGACACCGACGCCCTGCGCGCCAACTGGCGCCGCGCGGCGGAGTGGACCCCGCGGATGCCCGCCGAACAGCGGGACCGCGAGTACAAGAACTGGCTCAAGGCCGTCGAGCGGTCCATGGGCTGGATCGACGACGAAGACGCCAGCTGACCCCCCTCAGCTGAGTCAATCGACGAGGAGCTAAGAGATATGAGCACCCTGCAGAGCGTTCCCGCACTGGGTTCGCACCCGACCGCCGGCTCCAACGCGAGCCGCGCCGAGACCCGTGAGCAGCTGGCGAAGGCCACGTACGACCTGCTGGTCATCGGCGGTGGAATCCTGGGCACGTCCGTGGCCTGGCACGCCGCGCAGTCGGGTCTGCGGGTTGCCATGGTGGACGCCGGCGACTTCGCCGGCGCCACCTCCTCGGCCTCCTCCAAGCTGGTCCACGGGGGCCTGCGCTACCTGCAGACCGGCGCGGTCAAGCTGGTCGCGGAGAACCACCACGAGCGCCGGGTGCTGGCCAAGGACGTGGCCCCGCACCTGGTCAACCCCCTCACCTTCTACCTGCCGGTCTACAAGGGCGGCCCGGTCGGCGCCGCGAAGCTGGGCGCGGGCGTGTTCGCGTACTCGGCCCTGTCGGCCTTCGGTGACGGCATCGGCAAGGTCATATCCCCGGCCCGCGCCGTCGCCGACAACCCCGGTCTCAAGACCGACAACCTCAAGGCCGTCGCGGTCTACTACGACCACCAGATGAACGACTCCCGCGTCGCCGTGATGACGGTCCGCGCGGCCGTCGAGTCGGGCGCGGTCGTCCTGAACCACGCCGAGGTCACCGGCCTGCGCATGACGCGCGGCCGGGTCAGCGGCGCCGAGCTCAAGGACCGCCTGGACGGCACCGAGTTCGGGGTCGACGCGCGCGTCGTGCTCAACGCCACCGGCCCGTGGGTGGACCACCTGCGGCGCATGGAAGACAAGCACGCGATGCCGTCGATCCGCCTGTCCAAGGGCGCGCACATCGTGATGAAGCGCAAGTCGCCGTGGAAGGCCGCCATGGCCACCCCGATCGACAAGTACCGCATCACCTTCGCCCTGCCGTGGGAGGACCAGCTCCTGCTCGGCACGACCGACGAGGTCTACGAGGGCGACCCCGCGGACGTGCGCGCCACCGAGGCCGACATCCAGCAGATCCTGGACGAGGCCGCCTTCTCGGTGAAGGACGCCGACCTGGACCGCTCGCTGATGACGTACGCCTTCGCGGGCCTGCGGGTGCTGCCCGGCGGCCCCGGCGGCGTGGAGAAGGCCAAGCGCGAGACGGTCGTCTCCGAGGGCGCCGGCGGCATGCTGTCGGTGGCCGGCGGCAAGTGGACCACGTACCGCCACATCGGCCGCGTGGTCATGGACAAGCTGGCGAAGCTGCCCGGCAGCCCGCTGACCGAGGACATGGAGCCGGTGAAGTCGCTGGTGCGCCGCGTCCCGCTGCCCGGTGTCGCCAACCCGAACGCGGTGGCGCACCGGCTGCTGGTGGACCGGGAGCCCGGCTCGCGCATGGACCCGCTCACCGCCCGGCACCTGGCCTCGCACTACGGTTCGCTGGCCTTCGACATCGCCCGCCTGGCGAACGAGGACCCGGCGCTGGCCGAGCGGATCCACCCCGACGGGCCGGAGATCTGGGCGCAGGTCGCGTACGCCCGTGACAACGAGTGGGCCCAGACGGTCGACGACGTGCTGCGCCGCCGTACGACGGTGACCGTGCGCGGTCTGGACAGCGCCGAGGTACGGCGCCGGGTCGAGGAGATGCTGGGCGGCAAGGCGTAGCCGTCACGGCAGGGGGAAGAGGGGCGGTTCCGAGGGGAACCGCCCCTCCGTCGTGGGCTGTGGCTGGTGTCCCCTCAAGGCTTAGGCTGGCCCACGTACACAAGGGGAACTTCGGAAGGAGACCTGGGTGATCGAGCTTGAGGGCGTGCCCGAGCTGATCGACCCGGTCATGGTGGCCGCGTTCGAGGGCTGGAACGACGCGGGTGACGCCGCCTCCGGTGCTGTCACGCACCTGGACCGGGAGTGGAAGGGCGAGGTCTTCGCGGCTCTGGACGCCGAGGACTACTACGACTTCCAGGTCAACCGGCCGACGGTGTGGCTGGAGAACGGGGTTCGCAAGATCACCTGGCCGACGACCCGGCTCTCGGTGGTCCGGATCGGCGGTGCGAAGCCGCGTGACCTGGTGCTGGTGCGCGGGATCGAACCCTCGATGCGCTGGCGTTCGTTCTGCAACGAGATCCTCGCCTTCGCGCACGAGCTGGGCGTGGAGATGGTGGTCATCCTGGGCGCGCTGCTGGGCGACACCCCGCACACCCGGCCGGTCCCGGTCAGCGGGGTGACGTCGGACGCCGACCTGGCTCGGACGATGGACCTGGAGGAGACGAAGTACGAGGGCCCGACGGGGATCGTGGGGGTCCTCCAGGAGGCCTGCACGCACGCGGGCGTCCCGGCGGTGTCGCTGTGGGCGGCGGTGCCGCACTACGTGTCGCAGCCGCCGAACCCGAAGGCGACGCTGGCGCTGCTGAACCGGCTGGAAGACCTGCTCGACATCCGCATCCCGCTCGGCGAACTGCCGGAGGACGCGCGGGCGTGGCAGCTGGGGGTGGACCAACTGGCCGCCGAGGACAGCGAGGTGGCGGAGTACGTCCAGACGCTGGAGGAGGCGCGGGACACCGCCGACCTCCCCGAGGCGTCGGGGGACGCGATCGCCCGCGAGTTCGAGCGGTACCTGCGGCGGCGGGACCCTTCCGCGGCCGCGGAACCGGGTGACGGGTCGTACCTGCGGGACACCTCCAGCGGCCGTACGAAGCCGCGGCTGAGGCCCGACCCGGAGCCGCCGGAGGAACCGCCGGCGGCGGCGCCGGGCGAGGACGCTCCCCCGGAGGCCTGACGAACCGGCCCCCACCCCCGTCCCCGCGCAACCGGTCGGCCCCCCGGCGGAACCGAGAAGAACGCCGGACCGGCCGCTCACGCGGCCGGTCCGGCGTCGTCCGTTCGGCCCGCCGACGACGTCCGGGGCACGGCCCGGGCGACGGCGGCGGCGCGGGTTACAGCGCCACGCCCAGCAGGGCGTCCACCGTGCGCGAGACCAGGCCCGGGGCCGACTCGTCGGAGCCGTCCGAGGCGTTCTGGGCGTCGGCCCAGCGGTCCACGGCCGCCAGCGCGGCGGGGGCGTCCAGGTCGTTGGCCAGGGCCTCGCGGACCTCCTCGACCAGGGCGTCCGCCGGGATGCCGTCCGGGCGGGACACGGCGGCGCGCCAGCGCTCCAGCCGGGCCACCGCCTCCTCCAGGACCGCGTCCGTCCACTCCCAGTCGGCGCGGTAGTGGTGGGACAGCAGCGCGAGCCGGATCGCGGCCGGGTCGACGCCCGCCCGGCGCAGCGCGGAGACGAAGACCAGGTTGCCCTTGGACTTCGACATCTTCTGGCCGTTCAGCGCGACCATGCCCGCGTGGACGTAGGCCTTGGCCATCGGGAACTCGCCCGTCAGCACCTGGGCGTGCGAGGCGCCCATCTCGTGGTGCGGGAAGGCCAGGTCGGAGCCGCCGCCCTGGATGTCGAAGCCCATGCCCAGGTGGTCCAGGGCGATGGCCACGCACTCGATGTGCCAGCCCGGCCGGCCTCGGCCCAGGGAGCCGCCGTCCCAGCTCGGCTCGCCCGGCCGCGCGGCCATCCACAGCATCGGGTCGAGCGGGTTCTTCTTCCCCGGGCGCTCGGGGTCGCCGCCGCGCTCCGCGGAGAGCAGCCGCATGGCCTCGGCGTCGAGGCGGGAGACGCCGCCGAAGTGCGGGTCGGACTCCACCGAGAAGTAGACGTCGCCTTCGAGCTCGTAGGCGGCGCCCGCGTCCCTCAGCCGCTCGACGAGCGGCACGATGCCGGGTATGGCCTCGACGGCCCCGATGTACTGCCGCGGCGGCAGGATCCGCAGGGCGGTCATGTCCTCGCGGAAGAGGGCCGTCTCGCGTTCGGCGAGCTCGGTCCAGTCGTGGCCGTCGCGCTGCGCCCGCTCCAGCAGCGGATCGTCGACGTCCGTGACGTTCTGGACGTAGTGAACCTGCCGCTTGGTGTCGAGCCACACGCGCTGCACCAGGTCGAACGCGTTGTAGGTGGCCGCGTGACCGATGTGGGTGGCGTCGTACGGCGTGATGCCGCAGACGTAGATACGGGCGACGGGACCGGGGGCGAGGGTGATCGTCCCTTGGGTCGCGGTGTCGTGGATCTGGAGGTCGCGGCCCTTGCCGGGCAGGGCGGGGACCTCAGAAGCGGGCCAGGCATGCATGCTTCGAGCCTAACCGGACGGATGTTCCGTCATCGAACCGGACCAGCACTGTTGGCCTGATCACCACTCTTGCGGTCCGGCCGGGCATGTGCGTGGTGCGGGCCGGCCGGGCCCGGGCGGCTCAGACCGGTGGCCAGGGGATGGCGGGCCACTGCCCCGAGGGCCGGGGATGCGTTCCTTCGCGCAGCAGGAGGGCCACGCGGGCCCGTACGGCCGCCAGCTCGGCGGCGGTGATCAGATCCGCCAGCCGGGTGGCGAGGGGCCCCCCGCCGGCCAGCTGGGAGGCGAGGGTGGTCAAGACGGTGCGGGCCTCGTCCGTCAGGGGCTCGCCCGCCCAGCCCCACAGCAGGGTGCGCAGCTTGTCCTCGGCGTGGAAGGTCACGCCGTGGTCGATGCCGTAGAGCCGGCCGTCGGGGGCGGGCAGCAGGTGGCCGCCCTTGCGGTCGGCGTTGTTGATGACGGCGTCCAGGACGGCGAGGCGGCGCAGCCTCGGGTCGTCGGCGTGCACGAGCAGCGCGGTGCGTCCCTGCCCCACTTCGGCAAGGGCGACCGGCTTCCAGCCTTCCCCGGCCTCCTCGCCCTCGACGAGCGCCAGCAGCTCCGGCTCGGGCGCGTCACCGGCGTCGATCCACCGCTGGACCATCCCCTCGCCGTACGGGCCTTCGCGCAGCACCGTCTCCGGTACGAGGCCCCAGCCGGTGGCCTCGGAGACCAGGTAGGCGGCGCGCTCGCGTTGCGCGAGGCTGCCGTCGGGGAAGTCCCACAGCGGCCGCTCGCCCTTGACGGGCTTGTAGACGCATTCGGCGCTGACGCCCTCGTACGTCACCGTGCACAGCAGGACGGCGTTGGAGGCCTCGGCGATGCGGCCCCGGACGGTCAGCTCACCTCTGGCGAGAAGTTCCTCGGTGGGGTTCACTGCGCTCACGCCTGGCGCCGGTAGCCGTTCTGGCGGGGACACACGTGGCCTTCGGGGTCGAGCGGCAGGCTGCACAGCGGGCACGGCGGCCGGCCGGCGTTGACCACGTCGAGGGCGCGTTTGGCGAAGGCGCGGGCCTGGGCGCCGGAGAGGCGCACGCGCAGCATCGGCGGGCCGTTCTCCTCGTCCTGCAGGAGGCGCTCCTCCGCTTCCGCGAGGTCCTCGTCGGAGTCGGCGTCGAGTTCGACGAGCGCCTGCGCCTCGACGATCATCCGCTGTTCCTCGCCGTCCCAGGCCAGGGCCATCGTGCCGACGCGGAACTCCTCCTCGACGGGTACGTCGAGAGGGGCGGTGTCGGCGGCCTCGGTGGAGGCGACGGCCGGGACGGGGGCGTTGCCGCCGGTGCGCCGTACGACCTCGTCCAGCAGTTCGTCCATCCGCTCGGCGAGCGCGGCGACCTGCGTCTTCTCCAGGGAGACGCTGGTGACGCGGGTCCCGGAGGAGGCCTGGAGGAAGAACGTACGGCGTCCAGGCAGACCGACCGTGCCGGCCACGAAGCGGTCCGGCGGGTCGTAAAGGAACACCTGACGGGGCACGTCCAGTCTCCAAGTGTCGATGGCAGGGGCGGGGCGTGGGCGGGCTGCCTGTGTTGGCCCGTCCACCCTACTGCGCCGTTCGATCAGGCCGCGCCCGCACCACCGCCCACGACGGCGTCCCCGCCGTCTTCGGGCGATTTGCGCGGCACGAGGCCCGCGAAGTCCCCGGTGTCGCCGAGGCGGAACAGGAACGGGCGGGTCTGCGTGTAGCGGATGGCGGTGACGGAACAGGGGTCGACATGGATCCGCTGGAAGAGGTCGAGGTGCATGCCGAGGGCGTCCGCGACAAGGGACTTGATGATGTCGCCGTGCGAGCACATGAGGTAGACGGCGTCGGCGCCGTGCTCCTCGTCGATCCGCGCGTTCCACTCCCGTACGGCGTCCACGGCGCGGGCCTGCATGGCGCGCATGGTCTCGCCGCCGGGGAAGGCCGCGGCGGAGGGGTGCTGCTGGACGATCTTCATCAGGGGTTCGTCGGCGAGTTCGGAGAGTTTGCGGCCGGACCAGTCGCCGTAGTGGCATTCGCCGATCCGCTCGTCGGTGTGCAGGTTCAGCCCGGGGCGGGCCGCCAGCAGCGGGGCGAGGGTCTCCTGGCAGCGTTGCAGCGGGCTGCTGACGGCGGCGGCGAGCGGTACCCCGTCGAGGCGTCCGGGCAGTGCGGCGGCCTGTTCGGCGCCGCGTTCGTCAAGGCTCACCCCCGGGGTCCATCCGGCGAGCAAGCCCGCGGTGTTGGCGGTGGACCGCCCGTGCCGTACGAGGATCAGCGTGGCCATGGGGCCACCTTAAGCGGTCGTGGCGGTGCGCGGGTGGGGGGCGGATGGAGGGAGAATGCCCCGCGTGATAGTCGACTGCGCGATGTACCGGGACGGCCGCCGCTCCGAGGCCCCCGAGGATTTCTCGGATGCCCTCGCCGAGGCGCGGGCGACGGGTGACGCCTTCTTGTGGATCGGGATGTACGAGCCCACGGAGGAGGAATTCGAGCACGTCAGCCAGGAGTTCGGGCTGCACAGACTGGCGGTGGAGGACGCGCTGACCGCGCACCAGCGCCCCAAGCTGGAGGTCTACGACGATTCGCTGTTCGTCGTCCTCAAGCCGGTCGTGTACGACGACGACACCGACACGGTGACGACGGGCGAGCTGATGGTCTTCATCGGCGACTCCTTCGTGGTCACCGTCCGGCACGGCGAGGGCGCCGCGCTGGCCGCCGTACGCCGGCGCCTGGAGCAGGACCCGGAGGTGCTGCGGCACGGGCCGACGGCAGTGCTCTACGCGGTGTCGGACGCGGTGGTGGACCACTACATCGAGGTCGCGGCGGAGCTGCAGGTGGACTTGGAGGAGCTGGAGGCCGAGGTGTTCGCCCCGAACGCCACGGACAGCCGGAACACGAAGAGCACGGCCGCCCGGATCTACGGTTTCAAGCGGCAGGTGCTGGAGTTCCGCCGGGCCACGAGCCCGCTGCTCCAGCCGATGGACCGGCTGGCCTTCGGGGACGTGCCGTTCGTGCACGAGCGCTCCCAGCCCTTCTTCCGCGACGTCGCCGACCACCTGACCAAGGCGAACGAGTACATCGAGGGGCTGGACCGGCTGCTGTCGGACGCGCTGTCGGCGCACCTGGCGCAGATGGGCGTCCGGCAGAACGACGACATGCGCAAGATCTCCGCCTGGGCGGCGATGGCGGCCGTCCCCACGATGGTGGCGGGGATCTACGGGATGAACTTCGACCACATGCCGGAGCTCAGGCAGAGCTGGGGCTACCCGGCGGTCCTGGTGGTCATGGCGGCCGCCTGCATCGGCCTGCACCGGCTGTTCAAGAGCCGCGGCTGGCTGTAGGACCGTCAGGCGTATCCCGGCGCGCCGGACGGTACGCCGCCGAGTGCGTCGCGGCGCTGGGGCATGCTCAGGCCGACCATGCGGTGCCAGCCGCTGAACCGCTCGTAGGCGTACGTCCCGCGGATCCCGGCGGCGAGGGCGGCCGCCTTGGGTGCGGGCCACCTCAGCAGCCTGCCCATGTGCGCCATGACGGCCAGGCTCACGTCCCGGTAGACGGCGATCTCGGCGAGGGCGCTCTCGCGCAGCACCCGCTGGATGGTCCGGCCGTGGCCGGCGCGGACCAGGGCCAGGAGTTCCTCGTGGCAGTAGGCGAGGTGGTTGTCCTCGTCGTTGCTGATCATGCGGAGGGCCCTGCCGACCTCCGGGTGGTCCCCGAAGTGCTTGACCAGCATGTCCATCTGGTCGGCGGCGCGCTGTTCGGTGACGCGGCTGTGTGCGAGGTAGACGACGACGTCCTCCTCGGTCAGCGGCTCCTCGCGGTTCAGCTTCTCGTGCGCGAGGCCGATCCCCCGCCGTTCCAGCAGCATCGTGTAGTCCGTCTCGGGCGGCACCGGGACGGCGGGCAGGCCGCGCCTGCGCAGCAGGGCCTGGAAGATCCGGCCGTGCTTGTCCTCGTCCGCGCCGTGCCGGGCGATCTTGGGCGCGAGGTGGCGCAATCCGTCGGGGACCAACGCGCAGATGCGGCCGTTCTCCCAGCCGCCCTGGGACTCCCCGCTGGCGGCGATGGAACAGAACAGCTGGAAGGAGTCGTCGTTCTCGATGATCTCCTGGAACAGGCTGCGGGCAGAGAGCATGCTCCGAGTCAAAGGCGGATACGGCGGGCGGGCAACCGATGCGTGGCGGGACTCGGCCGAATGAACGAAGCCGAGGCGGGGGTGCCGGGGCGTAACCCCGGGGCCGCCCCGCGCGTTGTTGGCTGTGTCGGCCGTGGCGGGGAAGACCCCCGAGCCCCCACCACGGCCGCAGGGCGTTCGCCGGCCGGCCTACGGGACGACCCTCAGGCCAGGCCTGCGTGTTCCAGGGCCTGTACGCCGGCCCGTAGGGCGGTGATCCGCTCGTCCAGGGTGAACCCGGCCGGGGCGAGCGTGAGGGTGGTGACCCCGGCGTCGGCGTAGGCGCGCATCCCGTCCGCGATCCGCTCCACCGAGCCGAGCAGGGTGGTCGAGTCGATCAGCGAGTGCGGGACCGCCGCGGCGGCTCCCGCCTTGTCGCCGCCCAGGTACTTGTCCTGGATCTCGGCGGCTTCCTTCTCGTAGCCCATGCGCTGCGCGAGCTGGTTGTAGAAGTTCTGCTTCGGGCTGCCCATACCGCCGACGTACAGGGCGGTGTACGGGCGGAACGTGTCGGCGAGGGCGTTCACGTCGTCGCCCACGGCGAGGGGCACGGTGGGGCAGACGTCGAAGCCGTCCATCGTCAGCCCGGCCTTCTCACGGCCCGCGCGGATGTGGCGCAGCGCGGTCTCCTCCAGGTGCTCGGCGGCGGGGAAGATCAGCAGGGCCCCGTCGGCGATCTCGCCGGTCTGCTCCAGGTTCTTCGGTCCGATGGCGGCGATGTAGAGCGGGATGTGTTCGCGCTCGGGGTGCACGGTCAGCTTGATCGGCTTGCCGGGGCCGCCGGGCAGCGGGAGGGTCCAGTGCTGCCCGTCGTAGGAGAGGCGCTCGCGGCTCATGGCCTTGCGGACGATCTCCACGTACTCGCGGGTCCGGGCGAGCGGCTTGTCGAACTTCACGCCGTACCAGCCCTCGGAGACCTGCGGTCCGGAGACGCCGAGGCCGAGCCGGAAGCGGCCCTTGGTGAGGGAGTCGAGGGTGGCGGCGGTCATGGCCGTCATCGCGGGCTGGCGCGCCGGGATCTGGAAGATCGCCGAGCCGACGTCGATCCGCTCGGTCTGGGCCGCGACCCAGGCCAGGACCGTGGCGGCGTCGGAGCCGTAGGCCTCGGCGGCCCAGCAGACGTCGTAGCCGAGGCGGTCGGCCTCCTGGGCGACGGCGAGGTTGTCGCCGTCCATGCCCGCACCCCAGTAACCGAGATTGATGCCGAGCCGCATGAGTCGTCCCCTTACCGGTTTACCGATCAGTAACGTAGGTCTGCGGGGACTGTAGCGCGCCCCGGTCGCCCGCGGCAGTGCCCCAGTAGTCTCAGCGCTCATGGAGCAGAGGCATCTCGGCCGCACCGGCCTGCGCGTGTCCCGGATCGGCCTCGGCACCCTGACCTGGGGCCGGTCCGCGGAGGGACCGGACGAGGCGGGCGCCGCAGAACAGTTGAAGACCTTCTGGGAGGCGGGCGGCACCCTCGTCGACACCGCCGACGTGTACGGGGGCGGGGAGGCGGAGTACCTCCTCGGGCAGCTCGTGGGGAAGCTGGTGCCGCGCCGGGAGCTGGTGATCGCCACCAAGGCGGGCTCCGTGCGGGACCCGGACCGGCGGTGCGACGGCTCGCGCGGGCACCTCCTGGCGGCGTTGGACGACTCCCTGGCCCGGCTGGAGACCGATTACGTGGACCTGTGGCAGGTGCACGCCTTCGATCCGAACACCCCGCTGGAGGAGACCCTCCAGGCGCTGGACCTCGCCGTCAGCAGCGGCCGGGCCAGGTACGCCGGGGTGGCGGGGTTCAGCGGCTGGCAACTGGCGAAAGCGGCCACCTGGCAGCTCGCCGCCCCCGGCGCGCGGACCCGGCTCGCCTCCACGCAGATGGAGTACTCGCTGCTCCAGCGGGGCGTGGAGCGGGAGGTGCTACCGGCCGCGCTGGACCTCGGCGTGGGCCTGCTGCCGTCCTCCCCGCTGGGCCGGGGCGTGCTGACGGGGAAGTACCGGGCCGGTACGCCGACGGACTCGCGGGGCGCGTCGCAGAGCCTGGCCGCCTTCGTGGACCCGTACCTGGACGAGGCGTCGGGCCGGATCGTGGATGCGGTGGCGACGGCCGCGCACGGACTGGCGGTGACCCCGCTCCAGGTCGCGCTGGCGTGGGTGCGGGACCGGCCGGGAGTGGTCGCGCCGATCGTCGGCGCGCGTACGCCGGCGCAGCTCGGGGCGGCGCTGTCAGTGGAGGCCCTTAGTCTTCCGGAGGAGATCTGCCGGGCGCTGGACGACGTGTCGGCGCCCGTGCACCGCTACCCCGATCAGGACTGGAGCACGCTGTGAGTACCGACCCCGCCGCCACCGCCGCGGACGAACCGGACGCCACCGGCCCGGAGGCCGGGGCGGTCGAGGACGCGCGTGCCCCGGAGTCCTCCGGGGCAGCCGACGCCGCCCGGGGCGAACCGGGCACGGGCGGGCAGGAAGCCCCGGAGGACAACGGGGAGGCGGCGGAGGCCACGGCCGGGGAGGCGTCTGAGGGCGAGGAGGCTTCGGAGGGCGAGGAGGCTTCGGAGGGCGAGGAGGCTTCGGAGGGCGAGGAGGCTTCCGCGGGCGGGGAGGCGGCCGAGGGCGCCGAGCCCGGGCTCAGCGAGGCGCAGGCGGAGCTGGCCGCGCAGAAGATCGAGCGGGAGCGGATCGCCCGGCGCAAGGCGGAGCGGCAGGCACCGGTCGAGGCGGGCGCCAAGCTCAGCGGCACGGCCGCCGATCTGCTGGCGGCCGTACGGGCGGTGGAGAGCGGGGCCAAGCCCCCGACCGCCTACTTCGACGACGCTCCGGCCGCGCCGCGCAGGGCCGCCGCTCCCACTCCCCCGACGCCCCGCCCCACCGCGCCCGTCGCGGCGGCCGGGGACATCGAGGGCGTACGGGCCGTGCTGGCCCGGGGCGGAGCCCCCGAGGCGCTCGCGGAGGCGGCCGCCACCGCGCTCGGCGAAGGCGCCGCCGGGCAGCTCGGCGAGAACCCGTGGCGGCTCCTGGCGGTGGCCGGGGTGCGCCCCACCCAGGCCGACGGGTTCGCCCGCGCCCTGCTGGGCGACGAGGCGGGGCCCGGGGACGAGCGCCGGGGCGGCGCGCTGGTGGGCTGGCTGCTGGCCCAGGCCGCGCTCAAGGGGCACACCGCCCTGGAGGCGCCGGTCCTGGAGAAGGCGCTGGCGCAGTACGGCGTACCGGACCCGGCCGCGGCCCTGGAACAGGCCATCGGCGAAGGCGCGGTACTGGTGTTCCACGAGCCGTCGCCCGACGCGCAGTCCCCGGAGTCCGCGGAATCCGCAGGTTCCCCGGAAGACCAGCAGGACGAGCGGCCCGGCACGGTCCTGGTGGGGCTGGAGGGTTACGCCCTGGCCGAGGAGAGCCTCGCCGACGGCCTGGCCCGGGTGGCCAGCACCTTCGCGGGTCCCGCGGACTGGGAGGAGGCCGCCGGCGGCGGTCCGGGCGCCGAGCTGATCCGGGCCGTCTCCGGCCACGGCCTGGTCACCCACACCGGCGGCGAGGCCGCCCGCGCCGAACCGGCGGCCCTGCTGGCGGCCGCGCGCCGGCTCGGCCTGCGGGCCGCTCTGGCCGCGCACGCCCCGGCGGAGGGCGCCGTCACCGTGGCGGGCCTGCTCGACGGGACGGAGGGGCCGGGGCGGGACGCCGAGGGGCACTTCGCGCTGGACCTGCTCATCGTCCTGGACGCGCCCCAGTTGGACGTGGAGAGCGCGGCCGCGTTGGTCGAGTCGGTGCCCGACGGGGCCCGCCTGGTGCTGTCCGGTGACCCCGCCGTGCTGGGTTCCGCGGGGCCCGGGCGGGTGTTCGCCGATGTGCTGGCGGCCCGGACCTGCCCCCAGGTCGTCTCCCGGGTCCCGGATCCGAGACCGCTGGGCGAGCTGGTGTCGGGCATCGGCATCGGGGAGCTGAACCAGGTCGACGCCCCCGGCAAGGAGGTCGTCATCGTCCCGGTGCGGGACGCGGGCGAGGCCGTCCACCGCACGGTCCAGCTGGTGGCCGAGTCGGTACCGCGCGCCTTCGGGATCCCGGCCGACGACGTGCAGGTGATCACCCCGGGCCACGGCGGTTCGGCCGGGACCCGGGCGCTGAACGCGGCCCTCAAGGAGCGGCTGAACCCCGGCCCCGGCCGGTTCGGCGGCTTCGACCCCGGCGACAAGGTGGTGTACGTACCCGCGCCCGGGCGGGCCCTTCCGGCCCGGGTGGTGTCGGCCGACGCGCAGGGGCTGCACCTGGAGGCGGCGGGCGCGCGGACCGTCGTGGCCAAGGAACGGGTGGAGTCGCAGGTGCGGCACGGCTGGGCCGTGACCGGGCACCAGGCCGTGGGGGCTCGCTGGCCCGCGGTGGTCGTGGTGCTTCCCGGGGACGCGGCGGACGCGCTGTCCCGGGACTGGGTGTACACGGCCTTCGGGCGCGCCGGGCGGCACCTTTCCGTGGTGCACGGCGTCGACCAGGCCCTGGCGCGCGCGGTGGCCGACGTACCGCCCAAGCCGCGCACGACCCGGCTGGCGGACCTGTTGCGGGCCCTCGCGGCGGCCGCCCGGGAACAGCCCGAGTAACGACGGCCTCGCAGAGGCGTGGGCCCCCGTCCGGTGCCGGGCGGGGGCCCACGCCGTCACGCGGGGGTCAGGCGGGGGTGAGGCCCGGCTCGGTGGCCCCGTCCGGCACGTCGTCGTCCTCGAAGTCGTCCGGCTCCTCGTCGAAGACGGAACTCACGTCGAACCGGTGCAGCACGTTCTGCGCGTCGGCGTGCTCGAAGGGCAAGTCGAGCCACTCGCCCGGTTCCGTCGCCTCCTCCGCGGCGGCGATCCACAACGTGGAGTCGCCCTCCTCCAGGCCGAACTCGCGGTAGCGGGAGTGGATCTCGTCGGGCTCGTACTCCCCGAAGAGGACGCCCAGCGCCCCGGCGGTGCCACCGTCCTCGACCGACTCGGCGTCCGGGTCGTGCGCGGCGACGCGGTCGGCCTGGGCGATCAGGCGCTGTGGTTCGACCACGGCGTAGTCGCGGCGGATGAGCACGCTGAACGCGGCGGGCTCGGCGGGGCCGGTGTACGGGACACCGTCCTCGGGGGTGGGGATCTCGAAGGGGGTGACCTCGTCGTAGCGGTCGTAGAGCAGTTCGTCGTACTCATCGGCGGCGGCGGCGAGCTCGTTGAACGCGGCGTAGACGGCCGGGTCGTCGTCCCCGATCCTGCTCTCGACCGCGGCGAGGTGGCGGTCGAGCGCGGCCTTGACCGCCTCGGCGGCGGCGCGTACCTCGGCAACAGTGGGCAGAGCGGCATCAGACATAGTGCAGACGCTATCCGTAGGAGGCCTCTGCCCGCACAATAGATGCGATGCCGGAATACGAATTTGTCGACCTGTACGTGCCCCGTGGGGTGCCGCGCCAGGAGACGACCCGCATGTTGACCGACCACGCCGAGTACGGGCACTGGGAGCTCGACCGGCTGACGCTGCTCCGGGACGGCAGTCGCCGCGTGCGGTTGCGCCGCCGGATCATCCGTCAGGTCCGCGCCACTTGGTGACGCGGGCCCCCGGGAGGGGGCCCGCGTCCGGAGTACCCGTGTGCCCGTTCGCGTAGCCGTCAGGCGGCGTTGCGGGCGCGGCGGTAGAGCACGCTGCCGGCGAGCAGCAGCCCGCCCGCGAGCGGCAGTCCGGCCGTCAGCACGTCGCCCGAGCCGGTGGCGGCCAGGTTGCCGTGGCCCTGGCCGGGCGTCCCTGGGGTGCCGGGGTTAACGGGCGTGCCCGGGGTTCCCGGGTTACCAGGGTTGGCGGGAGTTCCGGGCGTGCCCGGAGTCCCGGGGTTACCGGGCGTGCCCGGGTTGCCCGGAGTACCCGGGTTGCCGGGGTGGCCCGGAGTCCCGGGGTTGCCCGGAGTCCCGGGGTTGCCGGGGTTGCCGGGCGTGCCCGGGTTACCCGGAGTCCCGGGGTTGCCGGGAGTTCCGGGGTTACCCGGATTGCCGGGCGTGCCCGGGTTGCCGGGGTTGCCCGGAGTCCCGGGGTTGCCCGGGTTGCCCGGGTGGTCGTCGCACGGCTCGTCCGGGTGGCCGGGGTTGCCCGGGTGGCCGGGGGTCCCGGGATTGCCCGGATGACCCGGGTGGCCGGGGGTCCCCGGGTTGCCGGGGTGGCCCGGGTGGTCCGGCTTCGCGGGGCCGCCGCCGTTGGCGCAGCGGTTGCCGAAGGCCGGGTTCAGGCCTCCGATCACGGTGACCGTGTTGCCGCAGGCGTTCACCGGCACGTTCACCGGCGCCTGCACGTTGTTGCCGGACAGTACGCCCGGCGAGTTCACCGTGTGTCCGACCGCCCCGGCGTCCGCATGCGCGTAACCACCGCCGAGCGCCAGCGCACCGCCGGCGGCCGCCATGGTGATCAGGGTCTTCCTGGTGACCTGTACTACGGGTCGTCGCATCTGTACTCGTCCCCATGCTGTGTACGTTCGGTCGGCGTACAGGCCGTACACGCTCCCCCGCCTGCGACGCCGAATAGAAAGAGATGCGGGCCCGAAAGCCCGGCAGCCCCGGAGCGCTGGAATGCGCTCCGGGGCCAAGGACTGCAGACGCGTCAGGCGTTGACGCAGGTGTTGCCGAAGGCCGGGTTCAGCAGACCGATCACGTTGACGGTGTTGCCGCAGACGTTGACCGGGATGTGGATCGGGACCTGGACGACGTTGCCCGACAGGACGCCGGGGGAGCCGATGGCCGCACCCTGGGCGCCCGCGTCGGCGGCAGCCATGCCCGCACCCGCGAGAACCAGACCACCGGTGGCAGCCGCAGCGGCGACAACCTTCTTGAGCATTGTTCCTCCTAGTAGGCAAGTGCGGTCCCAGCCGCGGACCGCACCACCTGTAACGAGGAGGGATCACCAGGGCTACGAGCGTATGAGCGCATTCACTCTTCTCAGTGGAATCCGCACACCTTCCCGATTCCCGGGCGTTAGGCGTTGTCGATGAATCGGTCCAGTACGCGAACGCCGAACCTCAGCCCGTCCAGCGGGACCCGCTCGTCCACTCCGTGGAACATTCCGGCGAAGTCCAGCTCGGGCGGCAGCTGGAGCGGGGCGAAGCCGAAGCAGCGGATGCCCAGGTCGTCGAAGGACTTGGCGTCCGTGCCGCCCGAGAGCATGTACGGGACCGCCCGGGCGATCGGGTCCTCCGCCTTGAGGGCGCCCTGCATGGCGTCGACGAGCTTCCCGTCGAAGTCCGTCTCCAGCGCCTTGTCGGCATGTACGTCCTCCCGCTTCACGCGCGGGCCGAGGATCCGGTCGAGGTCGGCGAAGAACTCGTCCTCGTAGCCCGGCAGGAAACGGCCGTCGACGTGCGCGGTGGCCTGGCCGGGGATCACGTTGACCTTGTAGCCGGCGCCCAGCATCGTCGGGGCCGCCGAATTGCGCAGCGTTGCGCCGACCATCTTGGCGATACCGCCGAGCTTGGCGAGCGTGGCGTCCATGTTGTCGGGGTCGAGCGGGGTTCCGAGGGCGTCCGAGAGTTCGTCGAGGAACGACCGCACGGTCTTGGTCACGCGCACCGGCCACTGGTGGCGTCCGAGCCGTCCCACGGCCTCGCACAGCTCGGTGATCGCGTTGTCGTTGTTGGTCATGGAACCGTGGCCGGCCGTGCCGTCCACGGTGAGCCGCATCCAGTGCATGCCCTTCTGGGCGGTCTCCACCAGGTAGAGGCGCAGGTTCTCGTTGACGGTGAACGAAAAGCCGCCGACCTCGCCGATCGCCTCGGTGACGCCCTCGAAGAGGCCGGGGTGCTTGTCCACGAGGTGCCGGGCACCGTAGACACCGCCGGCCTCCTCGTCGGCGAGGAAGGCGAGGACGATGTCCCGCGGGGGCTTGCGGCCGCTGCGCATGCGGTCGCGTACGACGGCCAGCGTCATCGCGTCCATGTCCTTCATGTCGACGGCGCCGCGCCCCCACAGGCACCCGTCGGCGATCTCGCCGGCGAAGGGGTCGTACGTCCAGTCGGCCGCGTTGGCGGGGACCACGTCGGTGTGCCCGTGGATCAGCAGCGCCGGGCGCGAAGGGTCCTCGCCCTCGATGCGCGCGACCGTCGAGGCCCGCCCCTTGTGCGACTCGATGATCTGAGGTTCCAGCCCGACCTCGGCCAGCTTCTCCGCGACCCACTCGGCCGCCTTGCGCTCGCCGGGGCCCGAGTGGTCCCCGTAGTTGCTGGTGTCGATCCGGATGAGGTCCCGGCAGAGGTCCACGACCTCGTCCTCACCGGAGACGGTCCTGCCCGCGCTCGACTCGCTCACGTGTTCCTCCCACTGATCAGTACCGGCTGCCGTCCCATCCTCCCGCTCCGGGGCGCTCTCCCCAAGGGCGGAGCCCGGTCACCCGGTGGGAGCCTCACGGGTGACCGGGGGGTGTGATCGGGCACCCCGGAATGTTTGGTAATGTTTTCCACGTCGGAACGGCCCGCGAGGGACGCGAGACAGACACCTTGTCCGGGTGGCGGAATGGCAGACGCGCTAGCTTGAGGTGCTAGTGCCCTTTATCGGGCGTGGGGGTTCAAGTCCCCCCTCGGACACCACTGAGAGAACCCCACTTCGTGTGGGGTTCTCTGCGTTTGCGGCCGGTTGGCGCGGGCGTGGCTTCATCGTGACGCCGGTACGGAGAAGGACCCCGCCGAGGCGGGGTCCTTCTCCGTACCGGGCCGGGGGGGGTCAGTCGCGGGCGGCGGCGAGGGCGGCGACGCGGCCGCGGACCAGGAACCAGCCGCCGACCAGGGCCGCGGCGATGGCCGGGACGAAGAGGACCGTGGTGCGGCCCACTCCGCCGTCGCACCACATCAGGACCAGCACGGTCAGCAGGAACGCCAGCGTGACGAGCTGCGTGTACGGGGCCCAGGGCAGCCGGTAGGACGGGCGTTCCACGCGGCCCTGCTTCGCCCGGCGCCAGAAGTGCAGCGAGCAGAGCATGACCATCGCCCAGGTGCCGAGGATGCCGAGGGAGGCGAAGTTCAGGACGATCTCGAAGGCGTCCTTGGGCATGTAGGCGTTCAGGGCGACGCCGGCGACACCGAAGGCCGCCGTGAACAGGACGCCGCCGTAGGGGACCTTGCCCTTGTTCATCACGCCGGTGAATTTGGGGGCGGAGCCGGACATGGCCATCGAGCGCAGGATGCGGCCGGTGGAGTAGAGGCCGGAGTTCAGGCTGGAGAGGGCCGCGGTCAGCACGACCAGGTTCATGACGCCGGCGGCGCCGGGGACGCCCAGCTTGTCGAAGACGGTGACGAAGGGGCTCTGATCTGCCGAGTACGAGGTGTACGGGAGCAGCAGCGCGAGCAGGACGACGGAGCCGACGTAGAACAGGCCCACGCGCCACATGATCGAGTTGATCGCCTTCGGCATGATCTTCTCGGGGTTCTCGGTCTCGCCGGCGGCGACTCCGCACAGTTCGACGGAGGCGTACGCGAAGACGACGCCCTGGATGACCAGGAGCATCGGGACCATGCCAACGGGGAAGATCCCGCCGTTGTCGGTGATCGAGGAGAGGCCCGGGGTGTGGCCGTCGATGGGGTGGCTGGTGGCGACGAGGTAGATGCCGACGGCCAGGAAGACGACCAGGGCGGCGACCTTGACCAGGGAGAACCAGAACTCCATCTCGCCGAAGTACTTCACCGAGATCAGGTTCGCGGTGAGGACGACGGCGAGGGCGATGAAGGCGAGGACCCACTGGGGGACGTCGGTGAACATCGCCCAGAAGTGGGCGTAGGTCGCGGCGGCGGTGATGTCGGCGACGGTGGTGGTCGACCAGTTCAGGAAGTACAGCCAGCCGGCCGCGTAGGCGCCCTTCTCCCCCATGAACTCGCGCGCGTAGCTGACGAAGGCGCCGGAGGACGGGCGGTAGAGGACGAGCTCGCCGAGGGCCCGCACCACGAAGAACGCGAAGATCCCGCACACCGCGTAGGCGATCGCGAGGGAGGGCCCGGCGCCGGCCAGGCGGCCCCCGGCGCCGAGGAACAGGCCGGTGCCTATCGCCCCGCCGATGGCGATCATGTTGATGTGGCGGGACTTGAGGTCCTTGCTGTAGCCCTCGTCGCCGGCGTCGACGTGCGGGGAAGACGGCGGGCTGGGGGCCTTGGCCAAGGTGCTGTCACTCATGTGATGACTTCGCCTTCGTGGGTGGGACAGGCAGGTCCCCGGCCGCCACGCAGGGGAGCTGGGTGGTCTCACCTGTGCCGCGGTCCGGAGGGTTGGTGGCCCCAGGAGACCATGAGGCTCCGCTGCCCGCCAAAAACGCGTTCATGAGCACGGAAGCCCCCGGCGACCATGGAAAGGGGCGCCAGGGGCCTCGTAAGGGCTTGAAAGCAGGGTGAGGGGGTCAGCCGCGGGGGGTTGATTCCGCCGCCTGGTCGAGACGGAAGGCCTCGTTGCCCAAGCCGATCCGGGCGTGCGCCTCGGGGCGGCGGGAGCGGAGCACCAGGCCGTGCACGAGGCCGGCGAGCGCGGCGACGGCGATGAGGGCGGGCAGGGCCCAGCTGAGCGCGGAGCCCTCCTCGGCGCCGACCAGGACGGCGAAGTCCTTGACGGTGTAGACGGCGATGAACAGCAGCGCGAGGCCCGCGGCGCCGGCCGCGACGAGCCGCCACACCTGGGCGGCCGCGGTGCCCCGGCGGACGAAGAAGGCGATCACGGCGAAGGAGGCGGTGGCCATGAGAAGGGTCACGCCGAGGGCGCCGACGCTGCCCATCCAGGTGAACAGGTGCAGGACGGGCGCGGTGGGGTCGCCGGCCGGCATGTCGTCGGTCAGGGCGAAGGCGATGACGACGACGGCGGCGATGCCGGTCTGGAGGAGCGAGCCGGTGGCGGGGGCGCCGGTACCGGGGTTGGTGCGGCCGAAGGGGGCCGGGAGGAGACCCTCTCGGCCCATGGCGAAGGCGTAGCGGGCGACCACGTTGTGGAAGCTGAGCATGGCCGCGAACATGCCGGTGACGAACAGGACGTGCAGGACGTCGGTGAAGGCGGTGCCCAGGCGGCTCTCGGTGAGCTGGAAGAGCAGGCCGGGACCGGCGTCGGCGGCGGCCTTGACCACCTGGCCGGGACCGGTGGCGACGGTGAGGGCCCAGGCGCTGAGGGCGAAGAAGAGGGCGACGAAGCCGACGGCGAGGAACATGACGCGGGAGACGACGATGTGCGGCTTGCTGGTCTCCTCGGCGTAGACCGGCGACTGCTCGAAGCCGACGAAGGCGGCGATGCAGAAGCACAGGGCGGTGCCGAGACCGGCCCCGCTGAGCGTCGAAGGGTCGAAGGCGTGCAGCGAGAGGCCTTCGGCGCCGGGCTTGCCGAGGGCGGCGAGGTCGAAGACGACGACGAGGGCGCATTCGATCAGGAGCAGGACGCCGAGCACCTTGGCGTTGAGGTCGATCTTGAGCCAGCCGAGTGCGCCGGTCGCCGCGACCGCGATCAGGGCCGGGATCCACCAGGCGAGCTCGACGTCGAGGTAGGTGGCGAAGAGGCCGGAGATCTCGAAGCCGAGGATGCCGTAGACGCCGACCTGCATGGCGCTGTAGGCGACGAGGGCGACGAAGGAGGCCGCCGAGCCGGCGGTGGGGCCGAGGCCGCGGGCGATGTAGGCGTAGAAGGCGCCGGCGTTGTGGACGTGGCGGCTCATCTCGGAGTAGCCGACGCTGAACAGGGCGAGGACGGCGCCGAGGACGACGTACAGCAGGGGCTGGCCGACGATGCCCATGACGCCGAAGATCGTCGGCATGACGCCGGCCACGACCATCAGGGGCGCGCTGGCGGCGAGTACGGAGAGCAGCAGACCGGCGGTGCCGAGCCGGTCGGCGCGCAGGGCCCGGTCCTGGCCCTTGTAGGTCCGTATCTCGGCCGGGTCGGTGAGCGTGGTGGATCTGCCCGTCGGCATGGCGGGGTGTCCTTTCGGGGGAAGGGCGGGGGCGCGGGGCGGTGCGGTGGGGCGGCGTGCCTGGAACGGGGTGCGTCAAGCAGTGCCGAGTGCGGCGCTGCGCGCGGCGAGGAAGGCCTTGTGCGGGTCGAGGTCGGGGTAGGACCAGGGGGCGCGGGTGGCGTGGCTGCCGATGCGGTGGAAGAGGGCGGCGGCCTCGGCGGGGCGGCCTTCGCAGAGCTTGGCGTGGGCCAGGAAGTTGAGGTCGACCCGGTTGCGGGGGTGGTCCTCGCGCTCCCATTCGAGCCACCAGTCGAAGGCCGAGCGGAGCACTTGGCGGGCGCGGCGGCCGGACCAGTGCGCGGCGGCCGCGCCGGGGCTGCGGCCGTGGACGGCGGCGAGGACGCGGTAGCGCTCGGCGTGGGCGATGACGGGGAGCACGGCGAGCGGTGAGTCGGCCGGGGATTCCTCGGCGGCCCAGGCGGCGAAGTCGTAGACCTCGTGGAGCGGGTCGTACCCGACGGCGGGGTTGCGCTCGGCGAGCTTGGCGACCATGAGGTGGTGGGCGTGGTGGTGCTCCCGGTGGCGGGCCCGCACCTGGTCGAAGTGGCGGCTGAACTCCTCTTCGGTGCCGAAGGCGCGCGAGAGCATGAGCAGGCCGAGCCAGGGGGTGGGGTCGGCGGGGAGCAGTGCGGCGGCCCGGCGGCAGGCCTCGTCGGCGGCCTCGGGCGTGCCCTTGCGGCGCAGTGCGGTGAACACGGCGGCGCAGGCGAGGAGCGTGGCGGCGTCGGCGCTCTCGGGTTCGGCGAGCAGCCATTCCCGGGCCCAGGCGTTGGCGGCCGGGGTCTGGGCGAGGACGACGACGCGGTGGCCGCGGCGGTCCCAGTCGTCGCCGGTGCCGACGAGGAGGGAGCGGGCCTTGGACCACCGGCCTTGGGTGAACTGGGCGCGGACGTCGACGAGTTCCGCGTCACAGAGGGCGGGGTCGAAGAGCTGGGCGTCCCGCTTGCGGGCGCGGCCGAGGGGCGGCGGAGGCGGGGACATCCGCGGTTTCCCTCCTGGACACGGACGCGGGTGGACGGCGTGCGGGCAGCACGCGCGGGGACGGTGCGGGTGGTGCGGGTGGTGCATTGCGGTGCCGGTGGCACCGGTGGGGCGGGCACTGCGGCCGGATCACGCCGGTCCGGGACCGGATGATCACGCACAGCAAACCGGTGAGCACAGCTCCGCGTCAAGGTCCAGCCCGGCGCGTGGCGGGTTTCAACTGCTCCGGCGAAGGCCTGGGTTGAGGCTGTTGTGCCGGTTTGACCGCACCACGGCGGCGGCCATGGGGAGCCGTCGACGGGTGTCCGCGTGACGAGCGGCGACGGCCTTCCCCGGACCGGTCCGGCCTCCCGGAACCGCACCGCAGAAGGGCCCCGGCAGCCGCGCCGACCTGCGCGGACAGCGCCACGGCGCGGGCGCGGTGTGCGTACCGCTCCGAGGAACGCGCAGCGCCCGTCGCGGGGCCGCCGACGCCGGGAGGGGGCTCCTGCGGCTGTCCACGGGCTGTCCGAGAGGTGACGGGCGCGGAAGGACCGGTGCCGAGGGGCCAGGGACCGGCACACGCGGGGGGCGGATGCGGGAGCCGGGCGTCAGTGGCCGAATGGCGCTACCGGCCCGCCGCTCCGCTCAGCCCACCGCCTCGGCCGCGGCACGGCCCGCCGCGCGGCCCGAGAAGACGCAGCCGCCGAGGAAAGTGCCTTCGAGGGCGCGGTACCCGTGCACGCCGCCGCCGCCGAAGCCGGCCGCCTCGCCGGCCGCGTACACGCCGGGAAGCGGCTCGCCGTCGCCGGTCAGTACGCGGGAGGAGAGGTCCGTCTCCAGGCCGCCGAGGGACTTGCGGGTCAGGACGGACAGCCGGACGGCGATCAGCGGGCCGGCCTTCGGGTCCAGGATGCGGTGCGGCGCGGCGGTACGGATCAGCCGGTCGCCCAAGTACCTGCGCGCTCCGTGGATCGCCGTGACCTGGGCGTCCTTGGAGAACGGGTTCGCCATCTCCCGGTCCCGGGCCACGACCGCCTCGCGGACGGTCGCCTCGTCGAGCAGGTTCTCCTTGGTGACGGCGTTCATGCCGCGTACCAGGGCGGCTAGGTCACGTTCGACGACGAAGTCCGCACCGCGGTCCATGAAGGCCTTGACCGGCCCCGGTACGGCCCGGCGGGCGCGGTCGATGACGTCGCGCACCGACTTGCCCGTCAGGTCGGGGTTCTGCTCCGAGCCGGAGAGGCCGAACTCCTTGCCGATGATGCGCTGGTTGAGCACGAACCAGGTGTGGTCGTGGCCGGTCCCCATGATGTGGTCGAGGGTGCCGAGCGTGTCGAAGCCGGGGAAGAGCGGCACGGGCAGCCGCTTGCCGGTGGCGTCGAGCCAGAGCGAGGACGGGCCGGGCAGGATGCGGATCCCGTGCCGGGCCCAGATCGGGTCCCAGTTCTCGATGCCTTCGGTGTAGTGCCACATCCGGTCCTTGTTGATGTGGCTGGCGCCCGCTTCCTCGGCGATGCCGAGCATGAGGCCGTCGACGTGGGCGGGGACCCCGGACAGCATCCGCTCGGGCGGGGTGCCGAGCCGGGCCGGCCACTGGGCGCGGACGAGGTCGTGGTTGCCGCCGATGCCCCCGCTGGTGACGATCACCGCCTGGGCCCGCAGGGAGAAGGTGCCGGTGCTCTCGCGGCCGCTCGCGCGGCCCCGCGGCACGTCGGAGGGTTCCAGGACCTCGCCGCTGACGGTGTCCACCGTGCCGGCCGTACGGGAGAGGCCGGTGACACGGTGGCGGAACCGCAGCTCGACCAGGCCGCGGGCCGCTCCGGCGCGCACCCGGCGTTCGAACGGGGCCACCAGGCCGGGGCCGGTGCCCCAGGTGATGTGGAAGCGGGGCACGGAGTTGCCGTGCCCGCCCGCGTCGTAGCCGCCGCGTTCGGCCCAGCCGACGACGGGGAAGAAGCGGACGCCCCGGGCGTGCAGCCAGGGGCGTTTCTCCCCGGCCGCGAAGTCGACGTAGGCCTCGGCCCAGCGGCGCGGCCAGGCGTCCTGCGTGCCGTCGAAGCCGGCGGTGCCGAGCCAGTCCTGGAGGGCGAGGTCGCGGCTGTCCTTGATCCGCATCCGGCGCTGTTCGGGCGAGTCGACGAAGAAGAGGCCACCGAAGGACCAGTGCGCCTGACCGCCGATCGACTGCTCGGGTTCCTGGTCGAGCAGGATGACCTTGCGGCCCGCGTCGACGAGCTCGGCGGTGGCCACGAGACCCGCGAGCCCGGCTCCGATCACGATCACGTCTGCGTCGTACGTCATGCGCTGCCGTCCTCCGTCGGTGGTGGGGCAGATCCTTTGCTACGGATCGGTAACCCGTCAACAGGGGTGTTGGATGAATCGTGTGGGCGCTGCAGACGAGGTACTGGACGTGGTGGACCGGGACGACCGGGTGACGGGGCGGGCGCCGCGCGGGGAGGTGTACGCCCGCGGGCTGATCCACCGGTGCGTGTTCGTACGGGTGACGGACGCGCAGGGGCGCGTCTTCGTACACCGCAGGACCGCCTCGAAGCTGGTGTTCCCCTCGCACTACGACATGTTCGTGGGCGGGGTGCTGGGCACCGGGGAGGACTACGCGCGGGCGGCGCTGCGGGAGGCCGAGGAGGAGCTGGGGGTGCACGGGCTGGAGCAGCCGCGGCCGTTGTTCAAGTTCCTCTACGAGGGGCCGGGCGGCTCCTGGTGGTCGTACGTGCACGAGGTGCGGTGCGGGCTGCCGGTGCGTCCGCAGGAGTCGGAGGTGGCCTGGCACGCGTGGCTCTCCGAGGAGGAACTGGCGCAGCGGGTGGCGGAGGGCGCCTGGGCGTGGGTGCCGGACGGGCTTGAGGCCTACCGGCGGCTGCGCGCGCACGAGGGGTGGCCAGTAGATTGACCGGGTGATCGATTTGGTCAAGGACGTGCGCCTGTGGTTCTCCCCCCAGCGCTTGAAGGAGGAGGGCCAGACACCGGACTACCGGTTCTCGCTGGCCAACGAGCGGACGTTCCTGGCCTGGGTCCGGACCGCGCTGGCGCTGGTGGGCGGCGGGTTCGCGGTCGACCAGTTCCTGACGGACCTGCGGTGGGGGGTGCGCGTCGGGATGGCCCTCGCGCTGCTCGCGGTGGGGGCGGCCTGTGCGCTGCGGGCGGTGAACCACTGGGTGCGGTGCGAGCGGGCGATGCGGCGGGGTGCGGACCTGCCGGTGTCCCGGTTCCCGGTGGTGCTGGGCCTGGGGGTGGGGCTGGTCGCGGGGGCGATGGTGGTGGTCGTCCTGCTGGGCCTGACGAACCCGCGGTGAGGGCGGTGCCGGGGCCGGACGAGGGGCGTGACGCGGGGCTCCAGCCGGAGCGGACCCGGCTGGCGTGGCGGCGTACGACGCTGGCCTGTGCGGTGACGGCGGTCCTCGCGCTGCGCCAGGCGCTGCGCGGGTCGGGGTCGGTGCTGGAGGTGGGTGGGGCGGCTCTGATCGCGCTGGTCTGGCTGGTGTTCCTGGGCGTGGCGCACCGGCGGATCCGGGAGCTGGAGGCCTATCGTCCGCCGGTGCTGGCGCCGCGGGTGGCGCTGGGGGCGGTGCTGTGCACGGTGGCGCTGGCGGTGTTCGCCATGACGGTGATCACATGATCGGACGGCCGGATGATCCGCCTTCTCCGCGCCACAGAGGGCATAACGGCCATACAGGGATGATCGGGGCTAGCCTCGGCGCCATGACGACCCTCCACCAGGAACACCTCCTGCACGAGCACGCCCACGCCCCCGGCTGCGGCCACCCGCAGGTGCCCCACGGCGACCACGTCGACTACGCGCACGACGGCCACCTGCACCGGGAGCACGCGGGGCACTGGGACGAGTGCGAGACGCAGGGACACGCGGCGCACGAGGACCACGACCATGCGCACGGACCGGCCTGCGGTCACGAGGCCGTCCCGCACGGCGACCACGTGGACTACCTGCACGACGGCCACCGGCACGCCGAGCACGACGGGCACTACGACGACCACTGACGCCCCGGCAGACCCCGCCCTCCCCCGGCGCCGTCACGACTGGCAGGATGCTGACCGCCTGTCAAGCGACCCGGGGAGAGCGCCGATGACCATCGACGAGCCGTACCTCGTCCAGCCCGCGACCGGGGTGTACGCCTACGTCCAGCCCGACGGCGGGTGGTGCCTGAACAACGCCGGCTTCGTCAGCGACGGCGGCCGGACGCTGCTCATCGACACCGCCGCCACCGAGCGCCGGGCGCTGGCCCTGCGGGACGCGGTCGTGGCGGCCGGGGTGCCGCTGCCCCGCACGGTGGTGAACACCCACCACCACGGCGACCACACCTACGGCAACGGCGTGTTCGTCCCCGAGGCGCTGGTCCTCGGCCACGACAACGCGCGCTCCGAGCAGCTCGCCGCCGGGCACCAGCTGGAGATGATCTGGCCCGCGACCGACTTCGGCACCATAGAGATCACCGCGCCCTCCCTCACCTACAGCGACCGGATGACCCTGCACGTCGGGGAGACCGAGGTCCAGGTCATCCACCCGGGCGTCGCGCACACCACCGGGGACTCCGTCGTCTGGCTGCCCCGCCGGCGGGTCGTTTTCACGGGGGACCTCGTCTTCGCCGAGGGCACGCCGTTCCTGGCGATGGGCTCCCTCGCCGGGTCGCTTCGGGCGCTGGAGCTGCTGCGCTCGCTCGGCGCGGAGACCGTCGTACCGGGCCACGGGCCGCTGACCGACCCGTCGGCGTACGACGCCACCGAGCGGTATCTGCGCCACGTCGCCGAACTCGCCCGGGAGGGCGTGGCGAAGGGTCTGACGCCGCTGGAGGTCGCGCGCGGGGCCGACCTGGGCGAATTCGCGGCCTGGCGGGAGAGCGAGCGGCTGGTGGCGAACCTGCACCGGGCCTACGCGGAGCTGGCCGGGGAGCCCGAAGGGGCGCCGCTGGACATCATGGCCGTACTCAAGGACATGACGGTGATGAACGGCGGGACGCCGATACTCTGCCACGCCTGAGTCGGCCGGGCCGGGGGGGCCTCCCCCGGAGGATTTCCCGGCCCGGGGCACTGGACGGCATACCGACTGGTCGGCATGATGGCTTCCGTTCGCCATACCCCGTCCACTCCGGATGAAGTCCGCTCCGGACGGAGTCCGCTCCGCATGGAGGTGCGCCGCATGACCCCAGCACCAGCCTCGCCGCAGTCCGGCCCGAAGGGCCTGGACCTGGACCGGCTGCGCGGCCACCTCGACGCGGCCCGGCCCGGGCTCGTGGCCGGGGAGCTGAGCGGCCGGCTGATCGAGGGCGGCCGGTCGAACCTCACGTACGTGATCACCGACGGGTCCACCCGCTGGGTCGTGCGGCGTCCGCCCCTGGGCCACGTACTGGCCACCGCGCACGACATGCGGCGCGAGCACCGGGTGATCCAGGCCCTGCACGGGACGGCCGTACCGGTGCCCGAGCCGCTGTTGCTCTGCGAGGACGAGTCGGTGCTCGGAGCGCCGTTCTACGTCATGGAGTTCGTGGAGGGGGTCCCGTACCGGACGGCCGACCAGCTCGCCGTCCTCGGCCCCGACCGCACCCGGCGGGCCGTCCTCGGCCTGGTGGACACCCTGGTCGACCTGCACGCGGTGGACCCGGCGGCGGTCGGCCTGGGCGACTTCGGCCGTCCCGAGGGCTTCCTCGACCGGCAGTTGCGCCGCTGGGGCAAGCAGCTCGCGGCCTCCCGGGGCCGGGACCTCCCCGGCATCGACGCACTGCACGGCGCGCTCGGCCGGGCCCTGCCCGACTCCCCGGCCCCCACCGTGGTCCACGGGGACTTCCGGCTCGACAACGTGCTCATCGGCGGCCCGGACGACACCATCCGGGCGGTGCTGGACTGGGAGATGTCCACGCTCGGAGATCCGCTGACCGACCTCGGGCTGCTCGTCATGTACAGCGCCGACCTCGGCATGGCCGACTCCCCCGTCAGCACGACGAGCGGCGCGCCCGGCCACCCCTCGCCGGCCGAACTGATCGAGCGCTACGCCGCCCGCTCGGGCCGGGACACCGGGGCGATCGCCTGGTACACGGCGTTCGCCTGGTTCAAGCTCGCGGTGATCCTCGAAGGCATCCACTACCGCTTCACGCTCGGCCAGACCGTCGGCGCGGGCTTCGACCGGATCGGCGAACTGGTCCCGGTCTTCATCGAACACGGCCTGAACACCCTCCAGGAAGGCTGAGCCACCCATGGACTTCGCATTCGACGCCCGTACCGAGGAACTCCGCGAACGGCTCACGACGTTCATGGAGGAGTACGTCTACCCGGCGGAACCCGTCGCCGCCGAGCAGCGCGCACGGCTGGCCTCGCCCTGGGACACCCCGGCCGTCTTCGGTGAACTGAAGGCCGAGGCGCGCCGTCAGGGCCTGTGGAACCTCTTCCTTCCCGACAGTGAGCACGGCGCCGGGCTGACCAACCTCCAGTACGCCCCCCTGGCGGAGATCACCGGCCGCAGTCCGCACCTGGCGCCGATGGCGACCAACTGCGCCGCCCCGGACACCGGGAACATGGAGCTGCTCGCACAGTTCGCGAGCGAGGAACAGAAGAAGCAGTGGCTGGAACCGCTGCTGGCCGGGGAGATCCGGTCGGCCTTCGCGATGACCGAGCCCGAGGTGGCCTCCTCGGACGCCACCAACGTGGAGACCCGCATCGAGCGCTCCGCACAGGGTGACGAGTATGTGGTCACCGGCCGCAAGTGGTACATCTCGGGCGCCATGAACCCCGACTGCAAGGTCTTCATCGTCATGGGCAAGACCGACCCGGACGCCGCGGACCCCCGTCGCCAGCAGTCGATGATCCTGGTGCCGCGGGACGCTCCGGGCGTGGAGGTCCGGCGCGCGATGCGGGTGTACGGGTACGAGGACCACGACCACGGAGGTCACGCCGAGGTGGTCTTCGACGGGGCCCGAGTCCCGGCGGCGAACCTGATCGGCGAGGAGGGTTCCGGCTTCGCCATCGCCCAGGCCCGGCTCGGGCCGGGCCGGATCCACCACTGCATGCGGCTGATCGGCATGGCCGAGCGGGCCATCGAGCTGATGTGCCGGCGTGCGCTCGGCCGCACCGCCTTCGGCAAGGAGCTGGCCGCGCAGGGCGTGGTGCAGAACTGGATCGCGGACGCCCGGGTCACCGTCGAGCAGCTGCGCCTGCTGGTCCTCAAGACGGCCTGGCTGATGGACACGGTCGGCAACCGGGGGGCGCACACCGAGATCCAGGCCATCAAGATCGCGACCCCGCGCGCGGTGGTGCGCATCCTGGACGACGCGGTGCAGCTGCACGGCGCGGGCGGGGTGAGCCAGGACTTCCCGCTGGCCGAACTGTGGGCGGCGGCGCGGACCCTGCGGCTCGCGGACGGCCCGGACGAGGTGCACCAGCGGTCCCTGGCCCGGCGCGAGCTGAAGCAGTACATGTAGCCCCCGGCGGAACGCGGAGAACGGCGAGCCGAGCCCCCGGGGCCGGGGCCAGGGCCGCGGTCAGGGCCAGGGCCAGGGCCGAGGCCAGGGCCAGGGCCAGGGCCAGGGCCAGGGCCGAGGCCGAGGCCAGGGCCAGGGCCGAGGCCAGGGCAAGACCGAGCTGGAGGACGCGCCCGGGGCTGAGTCCCGGGACCGCGGCCGCGCCCCCCGTGACCGGGACGTCCTGCCGCTCGGCTACCCCCTCTCCGCGGCCGTGGCTGCGGCCTCGGCCACCACCCCGGCCGGGCTGCCCGACGCCACGTCGATGACCTCGTCCAGCACCTCGCGGGACCGGACCAGATCGGCGATCAACCGGTCGATCCGGTCCCGTTCCGTCCTCAGCTCGGCGACGAGCGCGGGGGTGGCCCGTACGTTCGGCCCGCCGTCCGTATCGCGCATGCACGGCAGGATCTGCGCGATCTTCACGCTGTGCAGGCCCGCCGCGTAGAGTTCCTGGATGCGGATGACCCGGTCGACCGCCCGCTCCGCGTAGTCGCGGTGGCCGCCGGGCGTCCGGTCGCAGACCAGCAGCCCCTGCTTCTCGTAGTAGCGCAGCGAGCGCTCACTGACCCCGGTGCGCGCCGCCAGTTCACCGATCCGCATGCCCCGCCCCCGCCGTCTCCGGACTTGAATCTGACACCGGTGTCAGCTTTTAGGTTACGGGCATGACGCACACGCAGCAGGTCCTTCCCACCGTTTCCCGCCTCTTCGAGTCCGCCGCCCTCGGCGCCCTGGAACTCCCCAACCGCCTGGTGATGGCGCCCCTCACCCGCCACCGGGCCGGCGCCGACGGGGTGCCCGGGGAGCCGATGGCCGTCCACTACGCGCAGCGCGCCACGGCCGGTCTGATCATCGCCGAGGGCACCGCGCCGAGCGCCGTGGGGCAGGCGTACCCGCACATTCCGGGCATCCACACCGCGGAGCAGATCGCCGGCTGGCGGAGGGTCACCGACGCGGTGCGCGCGGGCGCCGACGGCCGGGGCGGCGGCGCGGCGATGTTCCTCCAGCTCGAACACGGCGGCCGGGTCGGCCACCCCGAGACCAGCGGGCACGTCCCGCTCGCGCCGTCCGCCGTACGGCTCCCCGAGCAGCTGCACACCCCCAGCGGGGTGCGGGACTCCGTGACTCCCCGCGCGATGACGGGCGAGGACGTCCGTTCCACCCTCGTCGGCTTCGCGGCCGCCGCCCGCAATGCGGTCGAGGCCGGTTTCGCGGGGGTGGAGGTGCACGCCGCCAACGGGTTCCTGCCCCACCAGTTCCTGGCGCAGGGCACCAACCTGCGGACCGACGAGTGGGGCGGCCCGGTGGAGAACCGGATCCGGTTCGCCGTCGAGGCGGTCCGGGCCGCCGCCGAGGCCATCGGCCGGGAGCGGGTCGGCATACGGATCTCGCCCGGAGTGAACGTCAACGGCATCGAGGAGGGCGACACCAGGGAGATCTATCCGGCGCTGCTGGCGGCCCTGGCGGAGATCGGCCCGGTCTACCTGCACGTCCTCTACACCGCCGAGGAGCGGCACCGGCTCCCGGCGCACCGCAAGGCGTGGCCGGGCGCGCTGATCGCCAACCAGCTCCTCTCCCGTGAGCAGTTCGAGGCCGACGGCGGCAAGAGGGTGGCCGAGGGGCTGCTGGCCGAGGGCGCCGACCTGGTGTCGCTGGGCCGGGGCTTCCTCGCCAACCCCGACTTCGTGGAACGCCTGCGGGTGGACGCCCCGCTCAACGAGCTCCGCCCCGAGTTCCTGATGCACGTACAGGGGGCGGAGGGGTACAACGACTACCCGGCGCTCGCCACCGCGTCGGTGTGACCGGCCGCCACGGGCGGGCCGCTACGGGCGCAGCGCGCGCAGCAGCAGGTCCGCCAGGTGGTCGGCGACCTGCTGCGGCGTGAGCGGGCCGTCGGCGCGGTACCAGGTGGACAGGTGGTGCACGGACCCGAAGTGGTAGTCCACCACCAGGTCGGCGGGCGTGGCGCCGGAGAACACGCCCGTGCGCTGGCCCTCTTCGACCAGCGCGCGGAAGCGCTCGTGGTAGCGCCGGCGCTCGGCGCGGACCTGCTTGGACTTCTCCCGGCTGAGCTGGTGCATCGAGCGGAAGAAGATGGCCGCGTCGTCGAGGTTCTCGATGGTGGTGACGACCACGTCGGCGGCCGCGGCCCGCAGCCGCTCCTCGACCGGCGCGCCGGAATCGGCGATCGCGTCGAGGCGCTGTTGCTGGAGGCGCAGCATCCGCGCGTACACCTCGTGCAGCAGGTCGTCCTTGGAGCCGAAGTAGTGGTAGAGCGCGCCCTTGGTGACCCCGGCCGCCTCCACGATCTCCTGGACGGAGGTGCGGTCGTAGCCGCGTTCGGCGAACAGCCGGGTGGCGACGGCCAGCAGCCGCTGCGGCACGGGGGTCTCCCGGGCGCCGCCCTCCGGCTCCGTGGTGGTTCTGGCGGCCATGGCGCTCGCCTTCCTCTCTGTTCCCTCGCCTGTCAGGGCGTCGTACGACCGTCCGACTGTTTTCAGCCGCGCTCGCGCAGTTCCCGTCGCAGGATCTTGCCACTGGTCGTCTTCGGAAGGACAGGCAGGATCTCCACCTGGCGCGGGTACTTGTACGCGGCGATGCGTTCGGCGCAGTACGCGGACAGTTCCCCGGGCTCGGCCGAGGTGCCGGGACGCAGGCTGACGTACGCCTTGACGCTCTCCCCGCGGTAGGGGTCGGGTACCCCGACCACGGCCGCCTCGCGGACGGCGGGGTGGGTGTAGAGCACGTCCTCGACCTCGCGCGGCCAGACCTTGAAGCCGGAGGCGTTGATCATGTCCTTCTTGCGGTCGACCACGTAGAGCCAGCCGTCACGGTCCATGAAGCCGACGTCGCCGGTGCGCAGTTCGCCGTCCGGGAACGCCTTGGCGGTGTCGTCGGGCAGCCCCCAGTAGCCGGGCACGACCTGGGGGCCGCGGACGGCTATCTCGCCGCTCTCGCCGAAGGGGACTTCGGCCCCGTGCTCGTCGAGGATGCGGACCACCGTGTCGGCGCCGGGGACGCCGACCGACAGGGTGCCGGAGACGGGGTCGACGGGGGCTTCGAGGTGGGGCGGTACGGAGGCGCAGGGGGCGGTGCACTCGGTGAGCCCGTAGCCGTTGCGCAGGTAGAAACCGAAGTCGGCGCGCAGGCGTTCGACGAGGGCGGGCGGGAGCGGGGCGCCGCCGGAGGAGATCACCCGGAAGGACGCGAAGTGGTCCGGGGTGGCGTCGGGGTGGGCGGCGAGGGCCATGAAGGCGGTGGCCGGGCCGACGGTGTAGGCGGGGCGGTGTTCGAGGAAGGCGTCGAGGACGGCGCCCGCGTCGAAGCGGTGGGCGAGGGCGAGGGTGCCGGCGTTGGTGAAGCAGGCGGCGAGCTCGCAGACGAGGCCGGTGATGTGGAAGAGCGGGGCCAGCGCGAAGTAGACGGCGCCTTCGGGGACGGGGTGGCCGGTGACCTGGCGGACGGCGTTGTAGCTGAGGGCGCCGTGCGGGTTCATGGCGCCCTTGGGGGTGCCGGAGGTCCCGGAGGTGTAGCTGATGAGGGCGGTGTCGGCGGCGGCGGGGCCGGGGTCCGGCGGCGCGGGGTGGCCCTGGCGGGCGACGGTGACGAGGTCGGCGACGGTGGCGGGGTCGTCGGCGGCGTCGGGCGCGGTGGCCCCGGGTCCGTGGGCGGCGCCGGGTCCGTGGGCGGCGCCGGCCCGGTCGGGGCGGTCCGGGTGGCTCTGGCGCGGGATCGCGGGGAGGGCGGCGGACGGGCCCGCCGCCTCGGCGGCCGGCCGCGGGTCCCGGCCGGGCGTGAGGACCCGTACGTCGTCGCGGGTCTGGAAGTCGGTGTCGTGCGCGGTCAGGACGGTGTGTACGGCGCTGTCCCGGGCGGCCCCGCGCAGGTACGCCGGCCAGGCGCGGGCGTCGCAGACCAGAGCGCTGGCCCCGGAGTCGCGCAGGATGTGCCCGACCTCCCCCGACTTGTACATGGGGTTGAGGGGGACGACGACCGCCCCGGCCTTCCAGGCGGCCAGCACGGCGAGCACGAAGTGCGGGGTGTTCTGGAGCATGACCGCGACGCGGTCCCCGCGGCGGACTCCCCGCGCGGCCAGGTGTCCGGCGACCGCGTCGGAGAGGGCGTCGGTCTCGGCGTAGGAGAGCCGGCCGTCGAAGTAGGCGATCGCCGGGTGGCGTGGGGCGCGGGCGACGGCCGCCCGGAAGGCGTGCAGCACGCTGGGCGGGGGCGTGACGGGGGCCCGCTGGGCGGCGGTGAGACGGCCCAGCCAGGGCCGGTCGGCGTAGCGGGGATTCGGGGTCACCGTGCCTCCCATTTCTGCTGGAGGTGGTTCATGCCGGTCAGCCAGCGGTCGGGTCCGGTGGCGCGGGCCGCGTAGTAGTCGGCCACCTCCGGGTGCGGGAGGATCAAGAACCGGCCCTTCTCCATGCCGTCGAACAGGGCGTCCGCGACCGCTTCCGGCTCGATCGCGGTCGGCGCGAGGACGAGCTCGCCCGCCGTTCCCGAGGCGGTCAGCATGTCCGTGCGCACCCCCTGCGGGCAGATCGCGTGGACCTCGACGCCACGGTGGCGGTAGGTCAGCGAGAGCCATTCCGCGAAGGCGAGGGCGCCGTGCTTGGTGACACTGTACGGGGCCGCCCCGATCATGGTCAGCAGCCCGGCGGCGGAGACGGTGGACACGAAGCGGCCGCTCCCGCGCTCCAGCCAGTGCGGCAGCAGGGCGCGGGCGGCGCGGACGTGCGCCATGACGTTGACATCCCAGGCGGCCTCCCAGATGCCCTCGTCGGCGAAGGCGTCGCCGCCCGAGGCGAGTCCGGCGTTGGCGCAGTACACGTCGACGCTCCCGCCGAGGGCCTCGCGGGCCTGCTCGATGACGGCCGATGCGTCTCCGGGCACCGCGAGGGCCCGGGCGCCGATCCCGTCCGCCACGGAGGCGGCCTTGACCGGGTCGAGGTCGTTGACCACGACGGTGGCCCCCTCGGCGGCGAAGCGGCGGGCGAGGGCCGCGCCGATGCCGCCGCCCGCGCCGGTGACGACGACTCGCTGGTCCTGGTACGCGCTCACAGGGATGCCTTTCGACGCTGACGGACGGATCCGGAAGGCGGTATCCGGGGGCAGACTAACCAGTCGGTATGTCACATCGGAAGGGGGCGGCCGCCTGGGCGCCTCTTTCGGAGCCTGCCGGTCGAGCCCGCGTCGTCCGGCGCCGTGCCTCGCAAGGCGGAGGGGCGCCGGCGTACCGGACGTACTCCGGCGCCCCGACGACCGTGGGGGCACCTCCCAGCGGTAGCTGGGGGAGAGGTGCGGTGTCGGACGGCGCGGGTCGGGCAGGATCCGGAAGGGACGGCCTAGCGTGTGCGGATGACGCTGTCGCGACGCGGGGTGCTGGGACTGGCGGGGGCCGTGGGGGCGGCGGGGGCCGTGGCGGCCCCGGGGGGCGCGGCCGCCGCGCCGGGAAGGGTGCGCACCGGGTTCGAGCGGCTCGCCGCGGACGGGTACGGGCTGCTCGCCGGACAGCGGATCGGGGTGGTCACCAACCCGACGGGCCTCACCGCGGACGCCCGTCACCTGGTGGACGTCCTGCACGCCGACGAACGCGTCGACCTGGTCGCGGTGTTCGGACCCGAGCACGGCTTCCGCGGGACGGCCCAGGCGGGCGGCTCCGAAGGCTCGGCCCGGGACCCGGCCACCGCACTGCCGGTGTACGACACGTACGGCAAGAGCGGCCGGCAGCTCGCGGACGTCTTCACGGCGGCCGGAGTCGACACGGTCGTCTTCGACGTCCAGGACGTGGGCGCCCGCTTCTACACCTACATCTGGACCCTGTACGACTGCATGCGGGCGGCCGCACTGGCCGGCAAGGCGGTGGTCGTGCTGGACCGCCCCAACCCGATCGGCGGCCTGCGGGCGGCCGGGCCGGTGCTGCGGCGGCCGTACGCCAGCGGCGTGGGACGCGAGCCGATCGCGCTCGCGCACGGCATGACGGTGGCCGAACTGGCACTGCTGTTCCAAGGGGAGTTCCCGGCCGAACGCCCCCTCGCGCTGAGCACCGTACGGATGTCCCGGTGGCGCCGGGGTGCGTTCTTCGGCGAGACGGGGCTCCCCTGGGTGCCGCCGAGCCCGAACATGCCGACCCCGGACACGGCCCTGGTCTACCCGGGGACGTGCCTGTTCGAGGGGACCAACCTGTCCGAGGGGCGGGGTACGACGACGCCGTTCGAGGTGGTGGGCGCCGAGGGCGTCGACCGGCGGTGGGCGGAGGCCGCGAACGCCCTCGGCCTGCCCGGGGTGTGGTTCCGGGAGGCCTATTTCACGCCGGTCTTCTCCAAGCACGCCGGGAAGGTGTGCGGCGGGGTCAGGCTGCTCGTGCACGACCGCGCGGCCTTCGACCCGGTGCTGGCGGGGATCGGGCTGCTGGTCACCGCCCGCCGCACGTGGAGCGGGTTCGCCTGGCGGCCCGACCACTGGATCGACCGGCTGACCGGTTCCGACCGGGTGCGGACCATGGTGGACGCGGGGGCGGGGGTGGAGGAGATCGCCGGCGACTGGGCGGCGGGGCTCGCCGGGTTCGCGGCGGTGCGGGAGGGGTACCTGCTGTACCGGTGATGCGGTACTGGATCCGATGCCGGGCGGGGTCTTCGCGGAGCGGGAGCCGTCGAGGGGCTGGCCGGGCGGCGCCGGCCGCAGGATGCTGGACGCGGCGGTGACAGGACCCGGAGGGGGGCGTCATGTCGGGTGGGGCGGCGTGGGGAACGGGCGTCGGGGTGGCTCCGTACGCGGAGCTGGTCTTCGACGCCGACGGGGATCCGGCCCCGGGCACCGGGACCGCGCTCGACGGGATGGACGCCACCGACCTGCTGGTCTTCGCCCACGGCTGGAACAGCGAACCGCACACCTCGACGCTGCTCTACGACCGGTTCTTCGAGCCGTTCCCGGACCTGGTGGGGCCGGCGGTGCGACTGGGGTACGCGGGGGTCCTGTGGCCGTCGATCCGCTTCGCGGACGAGCCGATACCCGACTTCGACCCCCGGGGCCTCGCGGGCGCGCTCGCCGAGCCGGGGTTCGGGACGGCGCTGGACCCGGACACCAGACGGGCGCTCGGGGAGTTCTGGCCGGGGCGGGAGGCGGAGCTCGACCGGGTCGCCGAGCTGCTGGAGGAACGGCCGCCGTCGCAGGCCGCGTTCGTGGAGTTCGGGGCGCTGGTGCGGGAGCTGGCCGGGGTGGCGGCGGTACCCGGCGCCACCGGCGAGGACGTGCCGGCGATGTTCACCGAGGACGTCCTGGAGGTGTGCCGCCGCTTCACCGAGGCCGTCGTCGAAGCGGGCGGGCACGCGGGTGGGCACGTGGGCGGGGCGGAGCCCCCGACGGGCGGGGCGGAGCTGTCGATCGGCGGCGGGCTGCGCGCCTTGTGGAGCGGCGCCAAGGAAGTGCTGCGCCAGGCCACGTACTACGAGATGAAGAAACGTGCCGGAGTGATCGGCGAGCGGGGGCTGGGACCGCTACTGGCCCGGCTGGCCGCCCACAGGCCGGCCCTGCGCATCCACCTGATCGGGCACAGCTTCGGCGGCCGGGTGGTGTCCTTCTCCCTGCGCGCGGTACCCGCGGGCGCCCGGTACGTGAAATCGCTGACCCTGCTCCAAGGGGCCTTCTCCCACTACGCCTTCACCGACCGCCTGCCGCACGACAAGAGCCGCGGCGGCACCCTGCACGGGCTCCAGCGCGCCGTGGACGGCCCGGTGGTCGCCTGCCACTCCCCTTACGACACCGCCCTCAAGGTGTTCTACCCGCTGGCCTCGCGGATGGCAGGGGATTCGGCCGGTGTGCTGGGACTGGACGAACGGTGGGGCGCGCTGGGACACGACGGCGTGCAGGCGGTGGCGGGCGCCCCCCGGATGACACTGGCCGCGGCGCTGCGCGACGGGCTGCCGACGGCCGGTTGCGTCAGCGTGGACGCGGGCGCCGTGGTCCGCAGGGGCGGGGCCCCGACGGGGGCGCACAGCGACATCTGCCACGAGGAACTGGCCCGGATCGTGGTGGCTGCGGGGCGCATGGGGCGCTGACTTCCGGCCATGTGCCACCCGCACGCCTCGACCGCCCCGCATGCGCCCACGCACCTCCGGGCATGTTGGGCACGTCGGAACGTAGGACGACGTTCACCTCGTACGGCGTCTCGACGTCGGTGTGGGCGTGGGCGCGGCGGAGGTGAGGGTGTCATGGCGGGATTCCGGAGTCTGGCCTACCAGGTGCGGGACGGGCGCAACGACCGGGCGTTGCGGCGCCATTCGCTGCGCCGCTGTCTGGAGCGGTTCGCCCCGTACGGGCACCGTGCGACGTGGTGGCACCTGTGCGACCGGCACGGGATCGCCCCGGAGGACCGGGCGGCCGATCCGCGGCGGTTGGTCGCGGCGTTGGAGGAGTTGGAGGAGGCGCGGGCGGTCTGGCTGGAGTACGAGCGCCAGTTCGCGGAGCGCAGAAGGCGCGAGAAGCACCATGGGCTGCGCCGGCCCGAGTGGGCGTGGGGCGGCAGCGGGGACGCGGTGGTGCGGTGCGCGGACCCGGGGGTGCGGCCGGACGGGACGCTGGGCGAGGTGCTGCGGCGGCTGGTGCGGGCGCTGGAGTCGGAGCCGGGGACGTCGTGCCCGGTCTGCGGGGAGCAGGAGCTGCGCTGGCCTCCGGTGGGCGCGGGTCACGGGGCGTGGGCCGGGGCGTGGGCGTGGGACGGGCCGGTGTGCGGGGGCTGCGGGATCGTGGTGCCCAGACCTGCGTTGGCGGACGCGCTGACGTATCCGTCGGCGGCGTGAGCGGTGGGCGGGTGGGGCCGAAGGCCCCGGGGGCGTGGATCCAGGTCGCGCTGAACGGCGCGCGGGGTGCGGCGGAGGGGGCCGCCGTGCCGATGTCCCCGCAGGCGCTGGCGGAGTCCGCGCTGGGGGCGGTCGCCGCGGGGGCCCGGGAGGTACTGGTCCACCCGAGGACCCCGTGCGGGCGCGAGAGCCTTTCGCCCCGGGTAGTGGGGCCGGTGCTGGAGGCGTTGCGGGGCGCGGGGGTCTCCGTACCGCTGGGCGTGCCGGTGGGCGCGGCGGCCGAGCCGGATCCGGCGGGGCGGCTGGAGCGGGTGCGGTCTTGGGTGGTGCTGCCGGAGCGGGCGGTGGTGCGCTGGGCGGAGCCGGGGGCGCGGGCGACGGCGTCGGCGCTGCTGGCGCGCGGGGTGGCGGTGGATGTGGTGGTGCCGCTGGGCGCTGCGGGGCGGGCCGAGGGTGTGGGGGCCTGGGTGGCGGGGCGGGCGGGGCGGGTTCGGCTGGTCGGTGAGCTGGCGGAGGCGGATCCGGCGCTGGCGTCGGGGCTGGTGTCCGCGCTGGCGTCCGGGCTGGTGTCGGAGCGACTGGTGGGGCTGGGGTTGGGGCTGGTGTCGGGGCCGGGCGGGCCGGCGTCGGTGCCCTGGGTGCTGTTCGGGCGGGAGGCCGCCGCCTGGCCCGCGCTGCGTCTGGCCGCGCGGTGCGGTGCGGGCGCGCGCATCGGCGTGGGAGAGGTGCTGTCGCTGCCGGACGGGCGGCCTGCGCGTTCGAACGCCGAGTTGGTGGCGGCCGCCGTCCGGGAGTGGGCGCGCGCCGCTACAGCGACAGCCGGGAGCCGGTGAGGCGTTCACCGAAGACGTCGTCCGGATTGGACAGCGCGCAGGTCTTGAGCGAGAGGCAGCCGCAGCCGATGCAGTCGGAGAGGTTCTCGCGCAACCGGGTCAGTTGCTTGATCCGCTCGTCCAGTTCGCTGCGCCAGGCTTCGGACAGGGCCGCCCAGTCCTCGCGGGTGGGCGTGCGTTCCTCGGGGAGCCGGGCCAGTGCCTCGCGGATGCTGGCGAGCGGGATGCCGACCCGCTGCGCGGCGCGCACGAAGGCCACCCGGCGCAGCGCGTCACGGGTGAAGCGGCGCTGGTTGCCGGAGGTGCGGCGGCTGCTGATCAGGCCCTTGGCCTCGTAGAAATGGAGCGCGGAGACGGCCGCGCCGCTGCGCGCGGACAGCTGGCCGACCGTGAGTTCGTGGACTTTTCCGGGAATCTGCGGCACCTGACCGAGGGTAGTCGGCCCGGGCGGGGAACCGGGGTGGGGGTGCGTTGACGGGGACGGGTGTGCGGGGACAGGGGCGGCGGGGGTGCGTTGACAGGGGCGGGCGGTCCACGCATGCTGAGCAAGCGCTTATTAGCTTGATCAGCGAGAGGCAGGGGCAGGCATGGCCGAACCGAGGATCTTCACGTCCGCCGAGGAACTGCGCGCCGGGATCGGCGAACAGCTGGGCCCGAGCGGGTGGCTGGAGGTGGACCAGAAGCGGATCGACCTCTTCGCCGACGCCACGGGCGACCACCAGTGGATCCACGTGGACCCGGAGCGGGCGACCGCCGGACCCTTCGGCTCCACCATCGCGCACGGCTACCTCACGCTGTCGCTGCTGCCGAGCCTGGTGCCGCAGATCATGCGCGTCGAAGGCATGCGGATGGGCATCAACTACGGGACGAACAAGGTGCGGTTCCCGGCTCCGGTGCCGGTCGGGTCCCGGCTGCACGCCACCGCGGTGATCACCGACGTCACGGAGGCGGGCGGCGGCGTGCAGGTCACCGCGACCGTGACCGTGGAGCGGGAGGGCGGCGACAAGCCGGTGTGCGTGGCGGAGTCGGTGTCCCGGTACTACTTCTGAGGCGCGGCGGCCCTCATGGTCAGGGCAGCCCTCACGGCCAGGGCAGCCCTCATGGTCAGGGCTGCGCCGCCACCATGCGCAGCACGAGGTCGGCGTAGAGCGCGCCGACCTCGTCGGGCGTGCGCTGTCCGGCGACGTTGAACCAGCGGGCCACGTCGATGCACAGGGACAGCACGGCGAGCGTGGTGCCCGGGACGTCGGGGACGTCGAACTCCCCCGACCGCACGCCGTCGGCGAGGATGCGGCGCACGGCGGCGTCGCTCTGCCGGCGCAGCGCCACGATGTCGGAGCGGTGCTCCGGGGCGAGGGCGTCGAGTTCGTACTGGACCACCCGCGCCGTGGTGTGGTGCGCGGCGTGCCACCGTACGAAGGAACGCACGGCCTCGTCGAGCCGCTCGGCCGGGGTGCCCGGACCGTCGGCGGCCGTTTCCAGGATCTCCAGCGCCTTGTCGTGGCCGATGCGGCTGATCCGGTGGAGGAGCTCCTCCTTGGTCTTGTAGTGGATGTAGAGCGCGGCCGGGCTCATCCCGGCGCGGGCGGCGATGTCGCGGGTGGTGGTGGCGTGGTAGCCGCGCGCCGCGAACGTCTCGACGGCGGCGACCAGCAGCCGCCGGGCGGCGTCGGGGGTGACCTCCGACCACGGCTGGTAGCCGCCGGTCTCGACCGCGCCGGCACTGTCCATCGCTCGCTCACCCTCTTCGGCTTGTAGGAACCAACACCTTACCGGAGGGTGAGCAAGCGCTTAGGGCTTTGCGCGCCGGCGCTCGGCGCGGAGCGTCGGGGTGCGTGCGGCGGCCGGACAGAGCGGCTACGGGGCGCTGCGGCGGTCGGGCGCTGCGGCCGCTAGGCGGCCGGGCGTCCCGGGGGCTGCTTCGGGGAGAAGGGATCGTACTCCGTCATGATCTTCTCCATCCGGGCCTGGTCGACCCGGCTGACGATCTGCGTGACCTCCTGGCGGTCGCGGATGACCTTGGCGAGGGTGAAGGCGGAGGTGGTGAGGTAGAGGACCGCGATGCCCAGGAAGGCGCGGACCCAGCCGTCGGCGTCCATGTTGTAGATGCCCAGCCCGACAGCGGCGAGGGCGGTGGCGAAGGAGGCGACGGCCTGGCCGTAGTACGCCCCCGTGTTCTGCTGCTTGACCGGTGTCTCGTTCATGGCTCCAGCTTCGCGGCGGGGCGGCCGGCCACGCATCCGCGCGCGTACTCACGTACGTACTCAGACGGGCGCGCCGACGCTCTCGCCGCCTGCTAGAAGGCGGAAACCCCCGTGCGGGCACGGCCGATGAGGAGCTTCTGGATCTGGCTGGTGCCCTCGTACAGGGTCATGACGCGGGCGTCGCGCAGCAGTTTCCCGGCGGGGTACTCGTCGACGTACCCGTAGCCGCCGTGCACTTGGAGGGCGTTGCTCGCGGCGCGCACGGCGGCCTCGGAGGCGAAGAGCTTGGCGGTGGAGGCCTCGGTGGCGAAGGGCTGCCCCCGGTCGATCAGGTCGGCGGCCCGCCAGGTGAGCAGGCGGGCCGCGTCCACGTCGACGGAGATGTCGGCGATGAGCTCCTGGACCAGCTGGTGCTGGGCGATGGGCTTGCCGAACTGCTCGCGCTGGGCCGCGTACCCGACGGCGGCGTCGAGCGCCGCCTGGGCGATGCCGACGCAGCCGGCGGCGACGGACATCCGGCCCTTGGCCAGCGCCGACATGGCGACGGAGAAGCCCTTGCCCTCGGGGCCGAGCATGGCGGAGGCGGGCACGCGGACGCCGTCGAGGGCGAGTTCGGCGGTGGCCTGGCCGCGCAGGCCGAGCTTGCCGTGGATCTCGCGGCGGGTCAGGCCCGGGCTGTCGGCCGGGACGAGGAAGGCGGAGACACCGCGGTGGCCCGGCTGGTCGTTGGTGCGGGCGAAGAGGAGCACCACGTCGGCCCAGGTGCCGTTGGTGATGAACATCTTGCTTCCGTCGATGACGTACGCGTCCCCCTCGCGCGTGGCGCGGGTGGTGAGGTTGCCCGCGTCGGAGCCGGTGCCGGGCTCGGTCAGGCCGAAGCAGCCGAGCGCGTCGCCGGAGCACAGGCGGGGCAGCCAGGCCCGCTTCTGCTCCTCGGTGCCCCAGGCGGTGATGGTCTTGGCGACGAGGCCGAGGGAGACCGAGACGATGCCGCGGACGGCGGAGTCCCCGCGGCCGAGTTCCTCGGTGACGAGCGCGTAGGCGAGGTGGTCACCGCCCGAGCCGCCGTACTGCTCCGGGACGGTCAGGCCGAGGAAGCCGAGGTCGCCGAGCTTCTTGACGATGGACCGGTCGACGCTCTCGGCACGGTCCCATTCGGCGGCGTACGGGGTGATCTCCCGCTCGGTGAACTCGCGGGCGAGCCGGCGTACGGCGGTCTGTTCCTCGCTGAGCTCCAGATTCACCGGGGACCTCCGGACGTGGTGGGGGTGGGTTGGTCTCGGACGGCCGGGGCGTTAATTAGCACTGCTAGTTTAACGCGCCGGGTCTTACTATGTGCCGCATGGCCAGACCGCGCAAGCCCCTCCTGAGCAGAGACCTCATCGTCGAGGCGGCGGGCGCGCTCGTGGACGCGGAGGGGCTGGAGGCGGTGTCCACCCGGCGGCTGGCGGCGGCGCTCGGGGTCAGCGGGCCTTCGCTGTACAACCACTTCCGCACGAAGGACGAGATCCTGGAGGCGGTGGCCGACTCGGTGAGCGGCCGGGTCGACTTGTCGATGTTCGACGGCGGCCGTGAGTGGCGGGAGGCCCTGCACGACTGGGCGCACTCCTACCGGGCCGCCCTGGCCGACCATCCGAACATCGTGCCGGTGCTGGCGCGGGGTCCCGGCCGTCGCCCGGCGGGGCTGCGGGTCGCGGACGCCGTGTTCGGCGCGATGACGCAGGCCGGGTGGCCGCCGGCCCAGGCGACCAGGATCGGCGCGCTGATGCGGTACTTCATCCTGGGCTCGGCGGTCGCTTCCTTCGCCCGGGGTTTCGTGGACGACCGGACGGCATACGACCCGGGCGACTATCCGCACCTGGGCCAGGCCCACCTGCTGGCGGAGCGGCAGCAGGAGGTGGACGAGGGCGCGTTCGAGACGGGCCTGTCGGCCCTGCTGGACGGTCTGGCACTCCAGTACGAGACGCTGCGGCAGTCGTCCTGACACGCCGGACGTCCTGACACCCGGACGTCCTGACGCCCGCCGGGTGCCCGGTCCAGGAGGGCGACCGGGGATGACCGGGGCGAGGGGGACCGACCCCGGGCGATCGGCTCCGGGCGGCGGACCCGGGCGGCGGACCCGGGCGTGCGCCCCGGCCGGCGGGCCGGGACGCGCGCGCCGGGCGCTAGAAGACGACCAGGGAGCGGCCGCCCTTGCCGGCCAGCATGTCGTCGAAGGCCCCCGGGATGCCGTCGAGGGTGATGTGGTCGGTGACGAGGTCCTTGAGGACGAGGCGGCCGGCCCTGATGTGGTCGGCGATCACCGGCAGGTCGCGGGCGGGGTCGCTGTTGCCGTAGACGCAGCCGGTGAGGGTGCGGGCGAAGTGGAAGATCTCCAGGGCGTGGAAGGCGACCTGCTGGTCCTTGCCGCCGATGCCGACGACGGTGGTGCGGCCCCCGCGACGCGTGGATTCCCAGGCACCCCGGATGGTCTCCGCCCGGCCGACGCATTCGATGGCGACGTCCGCCCCCTGACCGCTCGTGAGGGCGCGGATCTGCTTGGCCGTGGTGTCGGACGCGAGCACGAAGTCGGTGGCTCCGGCCGCCCGCGCCAGCTCCTCCTTGGCCGGGGAGACGTCGACGGCGACGATCGGGCCCGCCTGCGCGATCCTCGCGGCCTGGACGGCGGCCAGCCCGACCCCGCCGACGCCGAAGACGGCGACCGACTCTCCGGGCCGGACCTGGGCGCTGTGGTGGACGGCGCCGTAGCCGGTGAGGACGGCGCAGCCGAGCAGGGCGGCTTCGGTGAGCGGGATCCCCTCGGGCGCGGGCAGCACGCAGTTCGCCGCGACCACCGTCTCCTCGGCGAAGGCGGCGACATTGAGCCCGGGGTGCAGCTCGGTGCCGTCGGCATCGTGGGCGTACACGGCCCCGACTCCGGTGAGGGCATTGGCGCAGAGCCACACCTCGCCGATCCGGCAGTGGTGGCACTCACCGCAGGACGGCGCCCAGTCGAGCACCACTCCGTCTCCCGGTGCGACGTGGGTGACCCCCTCCCCCACCGCGAGTACGGTCCCGGCGCCCTCGTGGCCGAGGACGGCGGGGACGGGGACCCGCATGGTGCCGTTGGTGAGGGAGAGGTCTGAGTGGCAGACACCGGCGGCGGCGAGCCGCACCCGGACCTGGCCGGGGCCGGGTTCGGGCAGCACGATGTCCCGGATCTCCAGCGGGGCTCCGACGGCGGGCAGGATGGCGGCGCGGACCATGGTCGTTTCCGTCTCTCGGGGCGGTGTCGAGCGGGGCGGGGTATCGGGCGGAGCGGCGGGGCCCGGCCCCGGGGTTCGGGTGGGAGCCCGAGTGGGGGCCGGGTGGGGGTTCGGGTCGGGGTTCGGCGGGGCTCAGAACTGCAGGGACTTGGTCTGGAGGTACTCGGCCAGACCGTGCGGGCCCAGCTCGCGGCCGACCCCGGACTGCTTGTAGCCGCCGAAGGGGGCGAGCACGTTGAAGCGGCCGCCGTTGATGTCCACCTGGCCGGTGTCCATCCGGCGGGCGAAGGCGACCGCGGTCTCCTCGTCCGCGGCCCAGACGGCTCCACTGAGCCCGTACACGGTGCCGTTGGCGATGCGGAGGGCGTCCTCCTCGTCCTCGTAGCGCAGGATGGACAGCACGGGGCCGAAGATCTCCTCCTGGGCGATGGTCATCTCCGGCGTGACGTCGGCGAACACGGTCGGGGCGACGAAGTACCCGTGCTCGTGCGGCGCCTCGGGGCCGCCCGCGACCAGGCGCGCGCCCTCCTCGACGCCCTTGACGATGTACGCGCGGACGCGGTCGCGCTGCTTGGCGTTGACGACCGGGCCGACCCTGGTGCCGGGCTGGGTGGGGTCGCCCGTGGCGTACTTGGCGACGGCGGCCGCCGCGAGGGCGACGGCCTCCTCGTACTGGTCCCGGTGGACGAGCATGCGGGTGAGGGCGTTGCAGCTCTGGCCGGTGTTGCGCATGACGTCGGCCACGCCGGTGGAGACGGCCTTGGCGAGGTCGGCTCCGGGCAGGATGACGTTGGCCGACTTGCCGCCCAGTTCGAGGGCGACGCGCTTGATCGCGGCGCCGGCGGTGGCGCCGATCTGCCGGCCGACGGCGGTCGAGCCGGTGAAGGAGACGAGGTCGACTCCCTCGTGCGCGGCCAGCGCCTGCCCGGCGACCGGGCCGGTACCGGTCACCAGGTTGAAGACCCCGGCCGGGATACCCGCCTCGTGCACGGCTTCGGCGAAGAGCTGTGCGGTCAGCGGGGTGTCCTCCGCCGGCTTGAGGACGAGGGTGCAGCCGGCGGCGAGAGCGGGTGCCACCTTTGCAACGATCTGGTGCAGCGGGTAGTTCCAAGGCGTGATGGCCCCGACCACACCGACCGGTTCCATCAGCACCGTGGAGTTGCCCAGGCGCTCCTCGAAGGCGTAGGAGGAGGCGAGTTCGGCGTAGGAGGCGGCGACCCCGATCGGAGCGCCGACGTGGACGGCCTCCGCGAAGCCGAGCGTCGTACCGAGCTCGGCTGTGATCGTCTCGGCGAACTCGCTCTTGCGGGCGGCCAGTACGTCGCGCAGGGCGCCGATCAGGGCGGCCCGTTCGGCCGGGGCCGTCGACGCCCAGCCGGGCAGGGCCGCGCGGGCCGCTCGTACGGCGGCGTCCACGTCGTCGGCGGTACCGGCCGGGACCCCGCCGATGACCTGCTCGTCGGCCGGGTTGACGACCTCGATCCGGTCGCGTCCCGCGGCCGGCCGCCACGCGCCGCCGATGTACATCCCGTCGTGGGCCTTCATGGCTTTCCTCCCGAGCACGCACGAGCGTGTAGACGCTTGACCTCGCGGACAGCCTACAAACTAGCAACGGTAGTTTTACCGGCGCCAGGGTCCACCGGGATCAGATGATGCCGAAAACCATCCCTGCCGCGAGGACGACGAGAGAGGTCAGGGCCGCCCATTTCACGGTGAAGCGGGTGTGGTCGCCGAATTCGACCTTGGCCATGCCGACGAGTACGTAGACGGCCGGAACCAGAGGGCTGGACATGTGCAGGGCCTGCCCGACGAGCGAGGCGCGCGCGATCTCCAGCGGTGAGACGCCGTGGGCGGCGCCGGCTTCGGCCAGCACCGGCAGGACGCCGAAGTAGAAGCCGTCGTTCGACATGAAGTACGTCAGGGGCAGGCTGAGCAGTCCGGTGACGAGGGCCATGTGCGGGCCCATGCCGTCGGGGATCGCGCCGACCAGCCAGTCGGCCATGTGCTTGACCATGCCGGTGCCGGTGAGGACTCCCGTGAAGACGGCTGCCGCGAAGACCATCCCGGCGACGTTCAGGACGTTGTCGGCGTGGGCGGCGACGCGGGCCTTCTGGTCGGGCATGTGGGGGAAGTTGACGGTAAGGGCGAGGGCGGCGCCGAGCAGGAACAGCACCGGGATCGGGAGCAGCTCCATGATCATCGCGGCGAGGAGGGCGACGGTCAGGGCGGCGTTGAACCAGTAGAGGCGGGGGCGCAGGGTCGGCCGGTTCGGGTCCAGGCCCTGCATCCCGTCTGCGTTCCCCTCCCCGCCGGGCGGGGCCGCGGCGGGCATGGGGCGGGGGGACGCGAGCTCGCCCGTGCCGGTGCGAGCGGCCGGGGTGGAGCCGACCCCGGCTGCGGCTCCGGCTCCGGCTCCGGCTCCGGCTCCGGCTCCGGCTCCGGCTGCGACCGTGGCGGGTTGCGCCTCGGCGGGCTCCGCCACGAGCACGGCCTCGTGCGCCCCTTCGCCGGGAAGCGCGAGGGTGCCGACGCGGCGGCGTTCCTTCACGCCGAGCACGTAGGCGAGGACGAGCACGCACACCAGCCCCATGGCGAGGGCCGGGATCATGGGCACGAAGATGTCCGCGGCGTCGAGCTTGAGCGCGGTGGCCGCACGGGCGGTGGGGCCGCCCCAGGGCAGCGTGTTCATGACGCCGTTGGCGGTGGCCGCGACGCCGGTCATGACCACCAGGCTCAGCCCGAGCCGCTTGTAGAGCGGATACATGGCCGAAACGGTGATCATGAAGGTGGTCGAGCCGTCGCCGTCGAGCGAGACGACCGCGGCGAGCACCGCGGTGCCGACCACGACCCGCATCGGGTCGGCCTTGCAGAACCGCAGGATCGCCCGCACGACCGGGTCGAAGAGGCCGACGTCGATCATCACGCCGAAGTAGACGATGGCGAACATCAGCATGGCGGCGGTCGGCGCCAGTTTGCCGACGCCGTCGATGACGTAGTCGCCGAGGTGGGCGCCCTTCCCCGCGAACACGCAGAAGAGCGCGGGGATGAGGACGAGGGCCGCGATGGGCGACATTTTCTTCATCATGATCAGGACGAGGAACGTCCCGATCATGGCGAAACCGAGGAGAGTCAGCATGCAGGGAACGTAGGCGCCTCCTCCTGGGGCCAACAAGACGTCCGAGCGTGAGCAATACGAGCAAAACCCCAGCTCAGGGCAGGGGTGCCAACTCGACGGGGAACCCGTTGAGCACGGCCGTGCCGGACAGCGGGTCCAGCCGGGTGCCGTCCAGCAGCTGGTTCACGTTGACTCCCGGATCGGTGGCGGCCACCGACAGCCGGGAGCCGGCCCGGTCGTGACCCCAGCCGTGCGGGAGGCTGACGACTCCGGTCCGTACGGTGTCGGTGACCTCGACCGGAACGTCGAGGGCGCCGCCGTCGGCGGTGATCCGGGCACGGCCGCCGTCGGTGAGCCCGAGACGCTCCGCGTCGTGCGGGTGCACCTGGAGGGTGCAGCGGTTGGAACCTCCGACCAGGGCCGGGACGTTGTGCAGCCAGCTGTTGTTGGACCGGAGATGGCGGCGGCCCACGAGCACCAGCGCGGCGGGGCGTTCGGCGAGCGCCGCGCGCAGCCTGGGGAGCTCGGCCGCGATCGGGTCGGGCAGCAGCTCGATCCTGCCGCTGCGGGTCCTCAGCACGCCCGGGAGCCGGGGGCGCAGCGGCCCCAGGTCGATGCCGTGCGGGTGCGCGAGCAGCCGGTCCAGGCTGAGGCCGGTCCCGGGCGCGCCGCCGGACCCGGCCGCGGGCGCGCCCGTACCCCCACCCGCGTCGGCGTCCGCGCGCGGGTCGGTGCCGAACCGGTCTCCGTACGGGCCGAGTCGGAGCATCAGGTCGAGGCGGCGCTCGGGGCCGCTCTCACCGCGGAGCAGGCCGGCCAGGCGCGCCGGTTCCTCGCCGTGCAGCGGGGAGCTCGGGTCGGCGGTCTCCTTGGCGAGGGTGGCCCGGATGACGGACTCGTCGACGTCGGAGGGGGCGGCTCCGTGCATGCCGGACACGGCGAGGACGAGACGGGCGTGGATCTCGCACTCGTCGAGCCGGTCTGCTTCGAGGGGCACGGCCGGCCGGGTGTAGCGCACCTGGTTGCGGATGGCGAAGCCGTTGAAGGCGAAGTCGTGGTGCGCGCTCTGGGCGGGCGGCGGCGGGGGCAGGATGACATGGGCGTGACGTGAGGTCTCGTTGAGGTACGGGTCCACGCTGACCATGAAGTCGAGTCCGGCCAGTGCCGCGTCGAGCCGGCGGCCGTCGGGTGCGGACAGCACGGGGTTGGCCGCGATGGCGATCAGTGCCCGTATGCGCCCCTCCCCCGGCGTCTCGATCTCCTCGGCCAGGGCGGCGGTGGGCAGTTCGCTCTTGACCTCCGGGTGGCCGCTGACCCGGCTGTGCCACCGGCCCGTGGTGAACCCCTTGCCGGCGCCTGCGGGACGGGGCCGCGGGCCCGCCGCCGGGAGCGGGAACAGGGCTCCGCCCGGCCGGTCGAGGTTGCCGGTGAGGATGTTCAGTACGTCGACGAGCCAACTGGCGAGGGTGCCGTACTCCACGGTGCAGCTACCGATCCGCCCGTACACGGCGGCGGTGGGCGCGGCAGCGAGCTCGCGGGCGAGGGCGCGGATCTCGGCGGCCGGGAGGTCGCAGGCGGGGGCAACGGCCTCAGGAGTGAAACTCGCGAGCGCGGCGCCGAGTTCCCCGAGGCCGTCGGTGTGTTCCGCGAGTGCTCCGGGAGCCGTCAGCCCCTCGGCGAGGAGGGTCTGCGCGAGTGCGGCCAGCAGCAGGGCGTCGCTGCCGGGGCGCGGGGCGAGGTGCCGGTCGGCGAGCCGGGCGGTGCGCGTGCGGCGCGGATCGACGACGACCAGCTTGCCCCCGCGTGCGCGCAGGGCTTTGAGCAGTCCGGGGAAGTCGGGAGCCGTGCAGAGGGAGCCGTTCGACTCGACGGGGTTGGCACCGAGCAGCAGCAGGAAGTCGGTGCGGTCCAGGTCGGGCACCGGGATGGCGAAGGGGTCGCCGAAGAGCAGGCCGCTGGAGACGTGCTTGGGCATCTGGTCCAGGGTGCTGGCGGTGAAGAGGTTGCGGGTGCCGAGGGCCTTGAGGAGGAGCGGCGGGTAGAGGGCGCCGGCCATGGTGTGGACGTTGGGATTGCCGAGCACCACGCCGACCGACTGGGCTCCGTGCTGCCGCACCAGGGCGGGCACGGCTTCGGCGATGGCGTCGTACGCCTCTTCCCAGGTGGCTTCCCGCAGGCGCCCTTCGCGGCGGACCAGCGGGGTGCGCAGCCGGTCGGGGTCGGCGTCGAGAGCGCCGAAGGAGGCGCCCTTGGGGCAGATGAAGCCGCGGCTGAACACGTCGTCGCGGTCGCCCCGGGCGCCGGTGACGGTGGTGCCCTCGATGGTGAGGGTGAGTCCGCAAGTGGCTTCACAGAGGGGGCAGATGCGCAGGGCGGTGCGGGACATGGGCCCTCCTGGGGCGGCAGGCTGCGGCGCGGGCCGACGGCGCACCGAGCATACCGACCGGTAGGGAGGTTGGGGAGGGCGCCGGGCGGGAATTCGGCCGGTCGCGCGGGAGACGAGCGTCGCGAGAACCCGGTCGCGCGCGACGCGGGCGGGTCAGTCCAGGACCCGCGCGAGGTACGCCTGCATCATGGCGCGGGTTTCGGCGACGATGCCGGGGTCCCCCGCCGGGTCGGTCCGGAAGGCGAGTTGGATGAGTGCGTCGGTGGCTTCGACGGCGACCAGGACCGCCCGTTCGAGGACGGCGTCGGAAGTGAGCCCGAGGTGGCGCGAGAGCAGCTCGGTGAGCCGGGCGGCGACCAGGTGGTTCGGGTCGGCCGCGGGGCCCTCCGGGGGCGGCGCGGGCACTCCGAAGTCCACGAGGGCGAAGCCGGGGACGCTGCGCTTCATGGCCAGGTACTCGTCCAGCACCGCGTCCACGACGGGCCGCCAGTGGGTGCGCGGAAGAGTGGCGAGCCGTTCTTGGATGCCCTCGGCGTAACGGTCGAGGTTGCGGTGCGCGAGGGCGATGGCCATGGCGCGCTTGTTCCCGAAGAAGCGGTAGACGGACCCGATGGGCACTCCGGCACGCTGGGCCACGGCGCGGGTACTGAGGTTCTCGTACCCGGTCTCGTCGAGCAGTTCGGCGCAGGCGTCGAGGATGCGGGCGAGGCGGTCGGCGCTGCGCTGCTGGATCGGGGTCCGGCGCATGGGCTGGGCGGGGGGCACGGGGTCCATCATGCCGCCCCTGGCGGGCGCTCGGGTCGGGCGGTGTCAGTTGAGCAGGAGGCTGAGCCCGCCGAGGGTGTACGTGATCATCAGCGCGAGCAGCGGCAGTTGGCCGGCGACGGCCTTCGCCGGCGGGAAGAGGCGTACGGAGCGGTCGTGGGCGGCGACGACTCCGAGGACGTGGCCGGTGACGACGGCGATGACCTGGAGGGCCGCGAGGGCGCCGGGACCCGGTGGCGACAAGGGTTCTGGGGCGTTGTCAGTACCCAGTGCCATGATTACTGTGCGTGGTCCTTCGGTGACGAGGAGGGAGGAGTAGTGGGCGGTGAGATAGCCGAGGGAGATCGGCACGAGTGAGTGCGCGAAGGCGGTCAGCGGGCCGGGGTGCGGGCCGCAGACGAGGCGGGTGGCCGCCGCGCAGAGGCAGTACAGGGTGGCGACGAGGGCGATGGAACCGAGGAGTCCGAGTGTGGCCGTGGGGGTGCGGCCGAGGGGGGAGGTCTGTATCGCGTTGATCCAGGAGGGGTTGTCGGAGAAGCCGTCGTAGGCGGTGGAGCCGAGCAGGACGCAGACGGTGGCGACGAGTCCGGGCCGCTCGGGCGTCGCGTCGAGTCCGTGGAAGGGGTTGCGCAGGACCAGGCGGCCGTCGTCACGGCGGCCGAGGGGGGAGAGGCGGGCCAGGAGGGTGGAGTAGGCCTCGAAGGCGTCCCCGTCGGCGAACCAGTTCTCGCCGAAGCGGGCGGCGAGGGCGAGTTGGAGGGCGGTGTAGCCGCCGAGGGCGATCAGAAGGGTGGTGGTTGATGCGGGATCCGGGGAGACGAGCTCGAGCCAGGTGAAGCCGAACAGTCCGGCCGCCGCGGGCCATTGGCCGAGCCTGGTGGGCAGCGGTCGGCCGGGGCCCTGGCGGGGCAGGGCCCGGGCGAGCAGCCGGTGCAGGGTGCGCAGGGGGTTCAGGAGGCGCCAGACGGGGCCGAGGAGGAGGGAGGCGGGCACGAGTCCGACCCAGAAGAGGACGTAGACGGCGCCAGGAGCGGGGTTGCGGGCCGGGTCGTCAGGACCGAGGAGGAGGTGGAGGAGTACGGCGAGGGCTCCGGCGAGGCCGAGTCCGCGCAGGGTGGTGCGGGTGACCGGCGCGTCGGCCACCCGCTGGAGCCCGGCGGGCAGCCCCAGGCCGGAACGGTCGCCGCGGAAGCGGGAGGTGGACCAGAGCAGGCTGAGGGCCAGGAAGGAGACGAACAGCGCGGCGAAGGCACCGGCGAACGCGTAGAAGGGAGATATGGGCAGATCGTGCTGGGATCCGATCCCGTGCGCGAGGAAGGTGACGGCCGGATCGGCCGGGTGCGGGACCACGTCCCGGCCACCGCAGTCACCCCCCGCGCACAGGGCGGGGACCAGGAGCGGTCGCAGGGTCATCGGACGAGGAGCTGGGTCAGGACCAGGTCGGACTCGTGGGTCTCGACCTCGAACAGACCGGTGCGGTCGGCCGTCAGGACCAGGGTGGCCTCCTGGCCTGCGGGCAGGGCGAGTTCCTTGTCGTATCCGTGGACGTGCAGGGTGTCCGCGCGGTCGCTGGTGACCCGCAGGGCCACGCGTTCACCGCGCGTCACCTCGATCCGGCCGGGGGCGGGAGTGACCTTGCCGGCCCGGACGGTGAGGGTGATCGTCCGGTCGGCATGCGGGGCCGCCGACGGTGTTGTCGCCGACTGGGGGGTCGCCGATGGTGGGGAGGGGGCGGCGTGGGTGTGGCCCGCTCCGCCGGGGGTTGCGCCGGTCAGCGGGATGGAGGCCTCCACCGCCTTGCCTCCGACGGCCCAGGCGGTGTGGTCGTCGGCGTACAGGCGGACGGTCAGGGTGTGCGCGCCCTCGGGCACCTGCGCCGCGGGCAGGTGGAACCAGGGACCGTACACCCGGGCCAGCTTGCGACCGTCGAGCTCCAGGTGGGCGTGGCCCGTGCCGGGGAGAGCGGCGCCGCCCGTGCTGTCCGGGGTGAAGCGGAAGCCGGCCACGGTCAGTTGGAGGTTCCAGCCGTCCTCGGAGTCGGGGTGCGCGGTGAGGCCCACCTGTGGCGCGCCCCGGGCCGGGACCTCGCGCAGGTGGTGTCCGGCGCCGTCCTGCGCGGGAAGCAGTGTGCCGACGTTGCCGGACGCCTGCTCGTGGCTGGTGCCGGGCTTGTGGTGGGTGGTGGCCCGGCCCCCGCAGCCGGTCGCCGCGCCACCCGCGAGCAGGAGGAGGAGGAGGAGGAGGACGACCAGGGCTGCGGTGCGGGTGGTGCGACGGGGCGTGCCGGACAGGGGGCCGGGCAGCGGGGCGCAGGCGTCGCACGTGACGCGGGCGTCCGGCCGGTCGGTGGGGCGGTCGGTCACGGGGTGCCTCCGGCGGTGTCCGGCGAGTCCGGGGTGGCCGCCGCGCTCATGGCGGGGGCCGGGCCCGCCGGGGCCGGAGCGCGGTCGCTGTCCGGGTCCGTGCCGGGTCCGGCGGGGCGGGCCGGGGTGCCGCCCGGGCGGGCGGAGGCGACGACCGCCCACAGGGTCCAGAGCACCGCCACGACGCCTCGTATCCAGGCGGGGCTCAACGGAATCCAGGGGACCATCAGGACGGCCTTGTCGAAGGCGTCGAGCAGGGTGAGGGCGCCCAGCAGCAGGGTCAGCCGGGCCAGCCAGGGCCGGTGCGGACGCAGGGCCACGCCCACTCCCGTCCACCACAGGCCCAGCAGCAGCAGGGCGAGCGCGGGGACGAAGGTCGGGTTGAGCGTCATGGTGGAGCCGGCGACGTCCAGCACCAGCCCGGCCAGGCCCAGCAATGAAGCGGTCGTCCCGAGCCGCGACTGCCGTAGCCGGCGCCACCACAGCACCCCGCCGACCAGCAGCAGTACGGCGGCCACGGCGAGCGCGAGCTGGGTCTCGACCCGCTCAAGGCCGCGGGCGCCGTACCAGTCGCAGCCGGCGGGCAGCTTGCGTGCCTGGACGTTGTAGTCCGCGCAGACGAGCAGCTGTACCAGCTTGACCGGTTCGCCGGCCAGCCGCGCGGAGCCGCCGGAGACCGACCCGCGGCGGTCGCCGCACTCGGGCAGGGTGCCGGGCGTCGAGCCGTCCGGCCCCGCCTGCCAGCAGTTGCCGCTGCCCTGGCCGTCCCACCACACGTCCATGCCGTTGGGGCGGGAGGCGCCCGACGTGTCCTTGCCGAGGACGTTGCCGGCGTAGCGGTTGTGGTGGGAGGTGTCCGTCTGCTTCGACCAGGCCTCCTCACCGCGGATGAAAGCGGGCACGGCGCTGAGGAAGAAGCCCGCGCGCCGGTGCCCGTACACCCAGTTGTTCTCGTACAGGTTCCAGTTGCCGCCCGCGGTGATGATGCCGGTGCCCGGCGGCATGGAGATCTGGGGGCAGACCACGCCCTGTTCGTAGCCGCGCTCGATCGGCGGCTTGGCGCAGGTGCCGTCGGCGACGTTGGGGTAGTAGTCCGCGTTGTTGTCGTGGATCACGTTCCGCTCGAACTTGGCGTGATTCTGCGGGAGTCCGGGGTGTCCGGGGAAGGCGCTGTCCATCGAGGCGCCGCCCATGTTCCGGTCGAACTCGTTGTCGTGCACCCAGACCGAGTCTCCGGCGGTGCCGGAGTAGCCGACCATGTTGTGGTGGCTGTGGCAGCCGGTGATCTCGATGGAGTAGCGCGGGACGTCGTAGCCGCGGCCGTCGTTGATGTTGGAGGCGCTGCCGGGGTAGATGCCGGAGTCGCCGTTCCCGTACGACTCGCAGTTCTTGTACAGGCCGTGGTCGCTGGCGAAGGTCAGGAACCCGTACTCGTCGTTCCAGCGGGTGAGGACGTCGTCGATGACGAAGCCGTCGCCCGCGAGGACGTAGAGCGAGTTGAAGGTGGTGCGCTGGGCGGTGAAGTTGCGGAAGTAGATGCCGTTGGACTTGTCGGCGCGGATGGCGTTGAGCTTCTGGTACTTGGCGTCGAGGACCACGTCGAGTCGGGAGGCGCCGGTGCCCTCGATCTGCAGGTTCGTCTTGCCCAGGATGGCGACGAGGTTCTGGTTGTGCCGGCACTGCTCCTGCTGTTCGTACGACAGGATCTGGTAGCCGAGCGCCGAGTTCGGGGCCTTGAGCTGGGCGCATGCTCCGGTCGGCTTGGGGAGCGAGGGCTCTTCCTCGTAGAGGCCGGGGAGGATCGCGATGTTCATCCCGGCCCGGTCGACGGCGTCGACGGCGTCCTGGAGGTGGCGGTAGCCGGTCTTCTCGCAGCGGGCGTAGAGGGCGAGGTTGCGCTGCTTGAGGTCTTCGGGGAAGGCGGATATCCGCCGCTCGAAGTCGGGGCGGTCCGTCTTGCAGACCAGCAGGTCCGGCTCCGCGCTGCGGTACTCGGGGACGGATCCGGTTCCGTCGGGGAGGGTGACGGGGCGCTCCTCGTGCGCAGCGGCGGTGGGCGCTGCGGCGAGGAGGGACAGGAGAGCGAGGAGGGCGGCGAGGAGCACCGCCGGCACGGCAGGAATCCTGCGGGTCCACGGCATGCGCGAGAGAGTAGAGCAATGTTCATCTTTTAGGATCCCCTCGGGCATCAATAGCCCGAACTCCGCCCCCACGAGCCGCGCCCCCCTCGCCGGACGCGGCCCCGCCCGGCCGCAGTGAGGCCGACACCTCGCGGCCACGGCCCCCGCCGGAGCCGGCGCCCTCGGGCCCGGGCACCGCGCGCCCCGCCGGGCGTTCCCAGGGGGAGAACGCCACGACGGCGTCCCGCACAAAAAGGGATCAGGCCGGTCGGGCCGACCCGGCGCCGCACACGGGGGACCTCACCTGCGGCGGCCGCCTGGGACCTCTCGTTCGGATCCAGACTTCGCAGCTCCGCTGCCGCCCGCCGACGGCGGTCGACGGCTGAATCACGGGAGGAGGCGGGCGGTGCACACCCTGCCTTGGCTGCACGTGGTTCCGGAGCAAGGCGCCCTGCCCGTCGGTTTGCTGCTTCCCGTGGCCGGCAGGACGTACGTAGCGCGCCTCGACGGCCGGGAGACGGGCGACACGGACTCCGTCTTCCGGCAGTTCTACGACGGACTGGAGCCACCGGACTAGTTCGGGTGGAACTGGGATGCCCTCTCCGCATGCCTGTGTGACCTGAGGTGGCTATTCCTGAAGGAGCAGCTGCGGCTCTGCAAGGAAAAGAGGCCCTGCCCATAGAGGGTAGGGGTCACCTTGTGGAGGGCTTCCGCAGCCGACGGGGCGTCGGCGGCCCTACCCGCGCCCGTCCGTCTCCACCGGCGTGCTGCCGCCACCCGGCGCCGGGTGGCGGCGCCCGGCGGGGTGGCGGCGCCCGGCGGGGTGGCGGGGCGTTGACGGGGGGACCCCGGGAATCCTACTGTCAGGCATAGGATTACTACGGCAGACCCGGGAGCGTTGCATGAGTGACGGCGGTAGCAGCAGCGAGCAGGCCAGGAAGATCGCGGAGGGGCTGGCGTACCTCACCGGCTTCGGGAACGAGCACAGCTCCGAGGCCGTTCCCGGGGCGCTCCCCCATGGCCGGAACTCGCCGCAGCGCTCACCCCTCGGCCTCTACGCCGAGCAGCTCAGCGGCAGCGCGTTCACCGAGCCCCGCACCCACAACCGCCGCTCCTGGCTCTACCGGATCCGCCCCTCGGCCGCGCACCCGCCCTTCACCCGGGTCGACAACGGTGCCCTGCGCACCGCGCCCTTCACCGAGACCGTCCCCGACCCCAACCGCCTGCGCTGGAACCCGCTCCCCGCCCCCGCCCCCGGCACCGACTTCCTGGCCGGCCTCTGGACCCTCGGCGGCAACGGCGACGCCACCCAGCGCACCGGCATGGCCATCCACCTCTACGCCGCCAACGCCCCGATGACGGACCGCGTGTTCAGCGACTCCGACGGCGAGCTGCTCATCGTGCCCGAGCGGGGCGGCCTGCTGCTGCGCACCGAACTCGGCCTGCTCAGCGCCCGCCCGGGCGAGATGGCGCTGATCCCCCGCGGCGTCCGCTTCCGCGTCGAGCTGCTGGACGAGGACGCCCGCGGCTACGTCTGCGAGAACTACGGGCAGCCCTTCGAGCTCCCGCACCTCGGCCCGATCGGTGCCAACGGTCTCGCCGCCGCGCGGGACTTCCGGGCCCCCGTGGCCGCGTACGAGGACGTCGAGCGTCCGACGGAGGTGGTCAACAAGTTCTGCGGCAACCTGTGGTCCGCCACCTACGACCACTCCCCGCTCGACGTGGTCGCCTGGCACGGCACGCACACCCCGTACGTGTACGACATGCGCCGCTTCAACGTCATCGGCTCCATCAGCTTCGACCACCCGGACCCGTCGATCTTCACCGTCCTGACGTCGCCCTCCGACACCCCGGGCCTCGCGGGGGTGGACTTCGTCGTCTTCGCGCCCCGCTGGCTGGTCGGGGAGGACACCTTCCGCCCGCCGTACTTCCACCGGAACGTGATGAGCGAGTACATGGGCCTGATCGAGGGCGCCTACGACGCCAAGGCCGAGGGCTTCGTGCCGGGCGGCGGCTCGCTGCACAACATGATGTCCGCGCACGGACCGGACCGCGAGACCTTCGACCGCGCGAGCGCCGCGGAGCTCAAGCCGCAGAAGATCGACGACGGCCTGGCCTTCATGTTCGAGACCCGCTGGCCCGTCACGGCCACCGCCCAGGCGGCCGGCGCCGAGCACCTCCAGCGCGGATACGACGACGTGTGGCAGGGTCTGGAGCGCCACTTCCGAGCCTGAACGGGCCTGAATGGGCCTGACAGGGCCTGAACGGGTCCGAGCGAGCCCGAACGGGTCCGAACGGACCTGAACGGGTCTGCCGGCCGGTTGTCGAAGTCCCCCATGCCCCGCCCGTACGGAGAAGCACCGTGACCGCCTTCGCCCCCGACTCGCTGGTACTGAACCGCAAGCTTCCGCTCTGGTACCAGGTCTCCCAGTCGTTGCGCGCCTCGATACTGGGGCGCACCCCGGACGCCTCGCTGCGGCTGCCCACCGAGGAGCAGCTGGCCGAGCACTACGGGGTGAGCGTGCTGACGATGCGCCAGGCGCTCAAGGAACTGGAGGGCGAGGGTCTGATCAGCCGGCACCGGCGGCGCGGCACCTTCATCGAACCGGGCGCCCGGCGCGGGGCGCCCGTCCGGCTGCTCGGTTCGGTGGACGCGATCGTGGCCCAGCAGTCGGGCGAGCGTACGACGGTTCTCGGCCACTCCCGCGAGGTGGTGGCCGGGGACCTGCTGGAGCACTTCCCGGGCACGGCGGAGGTGGTCACGTACCGCCGACTGCGCCACGACAGCCAGACCGGGGAGCCGAGCAACTGGGCGGAGAACGCGGTCCTCCCCGAGCTGGCCTCGGCGATCGACCCGGCGGATCTGGAGCGCTGGCCGATGACGAAGGTGATCCGGGACATCGTGGGCGTGCGGATCAGCCGGATCACGGACACGGTCGAGGCGCGCCTGGCCGATCCGGAGACCGCAGAACTGCTGCGCGTCCCGCTGCTCAGTCCGATCCTGCACTACACGGGCGTGACGTACGACGAGGACGGCCGGGTGGTGGACGTCGCACGAATCCGCTACCGCGGCGACCGGTTCTCCTTCACCGTGACCGTCGACGCCACCTGAGAAAAGGCCACCCGGGAAAGAGCCCCCGGAGAAACAGGTCGGGACAGGTCAGGACAGGTAGGGACAGGTCAGCCCTTCTTCTCCTCGTCCTCCGTGCTCCGCTCGCCCTCCGCCTGGGACGGCGTGCTGCGCATGGTCTGCGGGTGCCGCTGCCTCTTCTCCTTCTCGTCCATGTCTTCGTCGAGGCGCTCGCCCTCGGCCTGCGACGGGGTCGAGTATTCGTCGTACTGACTCATGACCGCCTCCTGCCGGAAATGCACACATAGGCCTACACAAGGAGCGTAACGCTTGGGCCGGGGCCGGGCCCGGCCACCGCTCCCCGTCGATACCATCGGCCGCGTGAGCACTGACGTACCGCCGCAGACCCCGCTGCTGGACGATCTGATGCCCTGGGCCGCACGCCCCCCGCGCCTGGGACGGGACTGGGTCGCGGCCCCCGACCCCGCCACCCTGCGGGCCCGCTGGACGGCCCTCGCCGCCGCCGAAGGCGCGGAGCAGGAGCGGCTGTTCCGCCCCGCGCGGGGCCGTACGCCCGCCACCGGGGCGGCCGCCCTGCCCGGGCAGCGCTCCGCCACCGCCCCCTTCGCCGCCGCACCCGGCCCCTGCCCGCAGCCCGTACGCGTCCTGCGCGCCCCCTTCGACGAACAGTGGCTCCTGCCGGACCAGCGCCTCATCGACGCGGCCCGCCCCGAGCTGTGGCGGGTCCTCGACGGTCACCAGCTGTTCCTCGTGGAGAGCCCGGAGCAGCCGTTGGTCACCGCGCACCTGCCAGTCGGGCGCGTCGGCCGCGTGCGCCCCCTGTACCGGCGCCCGGGCGGCGCGGAGCCCAACCTCGCGCCGGGGCTGGCGGCCCTGCTGAGCGAGCGGTACGGCGGCCCGGTCACCGCGCAGGACGTCCTGTGCTGGGTCCTGGCGGCGGCCCGCCCCGGGCCGCGGGGAGCCTACGAGGTCCCGCTCACCGCCGACCCGGAGCGCTGGCGTGCCGGGCTGGAGCTGGGCCACCGGCTGCTCGCGGTGCAGCTGCGCGGCGCACCGGGCGGGGAGGCGCCCCGGCTGCCGGGCGGGCGCCGGCCGTACGTCCGCTCGGCGGTCACGGCCTGGCCGGGCGGGCTCGCGTACGACCCGGAGACCGAGACGCTGACCCTGGGCGACGGCAGCATCTCCCCCGTCCCCGAGGGGGCCTGGCAGTACGAGGCGCAGGGCGTGCGGGTGCTGGAGGCCTGGTTCGCCGCCCGCACCGCGCACCGGGCGGCGGAGGGGGAGGGGCTGGAGGCGCTGGGCCCCGCCGAGTGGCCGCGGGCCTGGACCTCGGAGCTGCTGTCCCTGGTGACGACCCTGGCGCTGCTCGCCGGTCTGGCTCCGCCGCGGGCGGCGTTCGCGCCGGGGCCTTCGCTTCCGGTCTCCGGTCTCCAAGCCGCGGGGGTACTGCCCGCGCCGCGCTGGGCCCGGCGACCGGCCTCCGTCCTGGACCACCAGGAGGAGGGCCCGGGCGGCCAGTTCGCCCTGCTGTAGCGCCGCCGCTCCGGCCGTCCTACGTCCCCCACGCCCCCAGCAGCCGCGACACCGAGCGGTCGAACGCCTCGCCCAGGTCGGCGGGGATGCCCGTCCATCCCGCGAGGGCGGCGGCAAGTCTCGGGTACTCCCCCGTCGCCATCCGGGAGCCCAGCCACGCCGTCCGCGCGCTCTGCTCCTCGGCCTCGCTCCAGGGCAGCGTGCGCGCCCGCTCGGCCAGGGCCAGTTCGCTCGCCACGTACGTGGCCACCGTCCCGTTGACGGCGGCGAGCAGCTCCAGCTTCTGGCCGTCCGGCACCTCCAGCGGCTCCAGGCAGGCCAGGCCGTGCTCCAGGTACCGCAGGGCGTTGGGGCTGAACCCGTGGGCCGGGCTCAGCAGCCGGGGCAGCCAGGGGTGGCGGTGCATGAGCGCCCGCGTCTGGCGGGCCAGGGCCAGCAGGTCGGCGTGCCAGTCACCGGTCGGCGGGGCGTAGGAGTACTCCCCGCTCACCGCGTCGACCATCAGCTCGTACAGGTCCTCCTTGCGCGGCACGTAGTTGTACAGGGACATCGTCCCGGCGCCGATCCCGGCCGCCACCCGGCGCATGGAGACGGCGTCGATCCCCTCCGCGTCGGCGATCCGTACCGCCTCGGCAGCGATCGAGTCACGGCTGTGCGCGGGGCGGGGGCCCCGGCCCGCCCGCTGCGGGCGGGCCCAGATCACTTCGGGTCCGGCAGTGCGGCCGCCGGGCGTCATCAGCCCATCACCTCGTCACTTCTTCCATCGCCCCATCGTAGTTACGTACACCGTACGTAGTGCGGTAGGGTGCCGGACATGACAACTACGTACGCTGTACTTAGTGAAGGTCTGGAGAAGAGCTACGGAGAGGTCCACGCCCTGAGCGGACTGGACCTGGCAGTGCCGTACGGCTCGATTTGCGGCCTCCTCGGCCCCAACGGTGCGGGCAAGACCACCGCCGTGCGCACCTTCACCACCCTCACCGCGCCCACCGGCGGCCGCGCCCTGGTCGCCGGTCACGACGTCACCCGCGCCCCCGCCGCCGTCCGCCGCTCCATCGGGGTCACGGGCCAGTACGCCTCGGTGGACGGGGACCTGACGGGCCGCGAGAACCTGCGGCTCTTCGCCCGTCTGGCCGGGCTGCGCGGTGCCGCCGCCCGGGCCCGCGCCGACGAGCTGCTGGACCGCTTCGGCCTGGGCGGGGCGGCCGACCGGGTCGCCTCCACCTGGTCGGGCGGCATGAAACGGCGCCTGGACCTGGCCGCCGGGCTGATCAACCGCCCCCGGGTGCTGTTCCTGGACGAACCGACGACCGGCCTGGACCCGGCGGCGCGCGAGCACATCTGGGCGGCCGTACGGGAACTCGCCGACGAGGGCGCGGGCGTGCTGCTCACGACCCAGTACCTGGAGGAGGCCGACCGGCTCGCCGACGACATCGTGGTGGTCGACGGCGGCCGGGTCGTGGCCGGCGGCACGCCCGCAGAACTCAAGGCCCGCATCGGCGCCCACGCCGAGGTCACCGTCGCCGACCGCTCGGCCCTCGCGGGAGCGGCGGTGGTCCTGGACCAGCTCACCGGCGGCGCGCCCGTCCTGGACGAGGAGCGCCTCACGACCGGCGCGACGGTCCTGGACGGCGCCCTGACCCTGCCGCGGATCATCCGCGCCCTGGACGCGGCCGGGATCCCGGTCACCGACGCCACACTGCGGCCACCCACCCTCGACGAGGTGTTCCTGCGCCTCACCCGGGTCCGCCGCGCCACCACCGGCCACATCGACCGGATCGAGGGGGCCGCGGCATGAGCACCCTGCTGTCCGACGGAGGCGCCGTCCTCACCCGGCAGTTGCAGAAGGCGCGCCACGCGCCCGCGCTGCTGATCCTCACCCAGACGATGCCGATCACCCTGCTGCTCTTCTTCGGCTACGTCTTCGGCAGCGCGCTCGCCATGCCGGGGTCCGAGTACCGGGAGTTCCTGGTGCCGGGGCTGCTCGCCGCCACCGCCGCGAACGGCCTGATGACCGGCATGTTCACGGCCGCGCAGGACGCCCACCGCGGGGTGATGGACCGCTTCCGTACGCTGCCGATGAGCCGGGCCGCCGTACCGCTCGGGCAGACCGCCGCCGACCTCCTGACGACGGCGGTGTCGATGGTGCCGCTGATGCTGGTGGGACTGGCGATGGGCTGGCGGATCGAGCACGGCCTGCCGGGCGCGCTCGGCGCTCTGGGGGTGCTGCTGCTGTTCCGCTTCGCCACGGCCTGGACGGGCACGTACCTCGGGCTGCTGAGCAAGAGCGAGGAGGCGGCGGGCCAACTGGGCAGCGCCACCTTCGTGCTGCCGATGCTCTCCAGTGCGTACCTGCCGACCGCAGGACTGCCGGGGTGGCTGCGGACGGTGGCCGAGTGGAACCCGATCAGCGCGGTCGCGAGCGCGGTGCGCGCACTGTGCGGCAACGCGGGCGGCGGGGCCGCGCCGGGAGCCGCCTGGCCGGCGGCGCATCCGGTGGCGGGGGCGGTGCTCTGGTCCCTGGTCCTGCTGGCGCTGTTCGCCCCGGCGGCCGCGCGCCGCTTCACCCGCGGCCCGGGCTGACAGCGGACCGGGGCCCCGGCACACCGCGCCGAAGGCGAGCCGGGCTCGAAGCGCACCGCCCAGGAAAGTGCCGGACCCCCGGCACACCGCGCGGGAAACCGCGCGGTTCTCGGCGCCGTGCGGGATGACAGCCCCGGGTCCGAGCAGGTAGGCAGGTTGTCATGGCTCCTGACACGCACCCCGCGCCGCGATCCGCACCACGACCCGCGCCGCACCCCGCTGCGCCCGCCACCGATCCGCTGCCCCTCGAAGGCCTCACCGTCGTCGCCGTCGAACAGGCCGTCTCGGCCCCCTTCGCCACCCGCCAGCTCGCCGATCTGGGAGCGCGGGTGATCAAGGTCGAGCGACCCGACGGCGGCGACTTCGCGCGCGCCTACGACACCACCGCCCAGGGCCTCGCCTCGCACTTCGTCTGGGCCAACCGCGGCAAGGAGTCGATCGCGCTGGACCTCAAGGATCCGCGCGGGAGGGAGGTCCTGCACGGCCTGCTGGACGGCGCCGACGTCTTCGTCCAGAACCTCGCCCACGGCGCCGCCGCCCGGCTCGGCCTCGACTCGGCGGCGCTGTGCGCCCGTTACCCGCGGCTGGTCGCCGTGGACATCTCCGGATACGGCCCCGAGGGCCCGTACGCCCACAAGCGCGCCTACGACATGCTCGTCCAGTGCGAGGCGGGGCTGGTGTCGGTGACCGGCACCCCGGAGCAGCCCGTCAAGGCGGGGATCCCCGCGGCCGACATCGCGGCCGCCATGTACGCCTTCTCGGGAGTGCTCGCCGCCCTCCTGCGCCGCGGGACCACCGGGCGCGGGGGCAGGGTGGAGGTGTCGATGCTGGACGCCCTCGCCGAGTGGATGGGCCACCCCCTGCACCACACGATGCACGGTGGGCGGCAGCCGGTACGGACCGGCCTCGCCCACGCCGTCATCGCCCCTTATGACGCCTATCCGACGGCCGACGGGGACCGCGTACTGCTGTCCGTTCAGAACGACCGCGAGTGGCGCCGCCTGGCGGAACAGGTCCTCGAGCGACCGGAGCTGGCGGACGATCCGGCGTACGCGACGAACGCCGCCCGCACCCGCGGCCGGGAGGCGACCGACGCGGTGGTGGCCAAGGCCCTGGCGGCGCTGGACGCCGAGGAGGCGATCGGCCGCCTGGAGGCGGCGGGCATCGCCTGTGCGCGGCTGAACCCGGTGGCGCGACTGGCGGCGCACCCCCAGCTGGCGGCGCGTGACCGCTGGCGGGAGGTGGGGTCACCGGTGGGTCCGCTGCGGGCGCTGCTGCCGCCGATCGGGCTGCCCGACGGCCCGCCGCCGCTGATGGGGGCGGTGCCCGCGCTCGGGGAGCACACCGAGGCGCTGCTGCGAGGCCTGGGGATGACGGACGAGCGGATCACGGCGCTGCGCCGGGACGGTGTGATCGCCTGAGGAGTGACGGCGGGGCCCGGCCGCCCGGCGCGAGCGCGCCGGGTTGCCGGGACACCGAGGACCGCCGGGAGGGGGCGGAGCACACCGGGGCAGGCCGGGGCACTGCCGGAGTACGCCGTGGACAAGACGGGGCCGGGGTGCGGCCGGGCCAACCGGCCGCCTCGCAGGGGCAGTTACGAGCGGCGGCTGCCGAAGAGCGTGCGCCGCAGCCGACGCAGCGGCGCGAACAGCGCGACGCGCGCGCTCCGGCTCCGCTGGAAGTGCGTGTGGTCGCGGGAGGTGAGTTCGCGCATCAGCAGCGTCGCCTCCGCGGTCTCGTGGTGCGGGACGGCGGGACCGCCCAGCACGGCGAGGTGGCGGTCGAGGCGCGAGCTGGTCGCACTGCTGCCGCAAGTGATGGCAGGCACGCGAGGCGGCCTGCTGCGCATTGCTATCTGTTCCATGTCTCTCCCCACCCGTACGAGGGCACCCGGCCCGGGCAGGTTAACCCTATCGCCCCGGCGTCGCCCCCGGGTATCCCGGTGGTGTGAATTACCCCTATACCTACGGGGAGTTGACGGTTACTCAGTGCAGTCGGCGATCACTCTCCGCACAGGTCGGCCGCCTTCCGGACCGCATCGGGGGCTCCTTTGCGGCAGTCCCGTCACGACAGGGGTCAGGACACCCCCGCTGCGCTAACTTGGAGTGATCATCCGGTGACGGCCGTGGGGGGCTCGTGTGAGCGGGAACATGGATGAGGACGGGCGTGTCATCGCCGGCCGCTACCGGCTGCTGGGTCCGCTGGGCCGCGGCGGCATGGGCATCGTGTGGCGGGCCCGTGACGAGGTGCTCGGCCGCGAGGTCGCGGTGAAGGAGGTCCGGGCGCCCGCCGGACTGGACCCGGCCGAGGTGGAGCGGATGTACCGGCGGCTGGAGCGGGAGGCCTGGGCGGCGGCGCGGGTCTCGCACCGCGGGGTGGTGACCGTCTACGACGTGGCCACCGAGGGCGGCCGCCCCTGGATCGTGATGGAGCTGGTGCGCGGGCTCTCGCTGGCGGACGTGCTGGAGGGCGAGGGGCCGATGACCCCGCAACGGGCCGCGCACATCGGCGAACAGGTGCTGGCCGCGCTGCGCTCCGCGCACGAGTCGGGGGTGGTGCACCGCGACGTCAAGCCCGCCAACGTACTGATCGCCAATGACGGCCGGGTCCTCCTCGGGGACTTCGGGATCGCGAGCCTGGAGGGCTCCTCCGCGATCACGAGGACGGGAGAGGTGGTCGGGTCCCCCGAGTTCCTCGCGCCGGAGCGGGCGCTGGGCCGTGAGCCGGGGCCCGCGTCGGACCTGTGGTCGCTCGGGGTGCTGCTGTACGCGGCCGTCGAGGGGGCTTCGCCGTTCCGCCGGGACACCCCGCTGGCCACGCTGCGGGCGGTGGTGGAGGGGGAACCGCCGCCGCCGCGCCGGGCCGGGCCGCTGGCGCCCGTGCTGGAGGGGCTGCTGCGCAAGGACCCGGACGAGCGGCTGCCCGCGGCGGAGGCGGCCCGGATGCTGCGCGTCATCGGCGCGGGAGGAACCGTACGGGCCCCACAGGGCGCGGGAGGAACCGTACGGGCCCCAGCCGGTCCGGCGTCGGGGCCGCAGGCGCCGACGACCCCGCTGCCCGAGCGCAACCCCTCCGGCCAGGCGCCCACCACCCCCCTCGCCACGCCACTCGCCACGCGCGTTGCCGCCGCGGAGTCCGGGCGCAGGCGGGCCGGGCTGGTGCTGGCCGCCGGGGTCGTGGTGCTGCTCCTGGCGGTGGTGGCGCTGGGCTGGCTGCTGTTCGACGAGCGCGGCCGGCCGGACGGCAGCAACGGCAGCACCGGGAGCGGCGGGAGCGGCGGGAGCGGCCCGACGGGGTCGGCGCCCGCCTCCGCGAGCCCGCCGCCGGCCCCCTCCGACTCCCCGCCGGCGAGCGGCAGCCCGACGCCCGGGCGGCAGGTGACGCTGTACGTCCACACCCTGTACGGCTCCTACCGCGGCACCTGCCCGCCGCCCCCGGCCGGCGCGCCCGCCTTCACCGGGACGATCGCGGTGGACGCCGTTCCCGCCGTGGTGGAGTACCGCTGGGTGACGCGCGGCGGGACGGCGGCCCCCGACGCGGGCTGGCAGAGCGTCACGTACGAGGCGGGCGGCGCGAAGACCCGGCAGTTCCACCACACGGAGCCCGGCACCGGCGGCAGCTTCGACGACGCGGTCCGGCTGGAGGTGCGCATGCCCGCCCGGGCGGTCTCGGCGTGGATGGACTTCTCCGTGACGTGCGAGGAGGAGACCCCGACGGCCGGGGCCTCCTCCTCCGCTCCACCGGCTCCTTCCGGCTCCCCGGGCCCGACGCCGGACCCGGGGGAAACGCCGTAGGGGCCGGTCCGGACCTATGCCTTGCCGGCGAAGACGGGCAGGTAGCCGCTCGACTGCCCGGTGGCGGTCGGGTGGTATGACTCGCCGATGTCGGCCCAGTTGAGGCTGTGCAGCCACGCGCTGCCGGAGCAGATCTCGTGGCCGGTGAAGGCGCCGGTCACCGAGGCGAAGGTGAAGCCGTGGTCGGCGGCGCGTTTGGCGATGGCGGCGTTGAGGTAGTCGGCGGCGCCGTTGATGGCGCTGCGTTCACCCTCGGACAGTCCCGCGATGCAGGAACCGTTCAGCTGGTAGAAGCGGGGATAGCCGAGGACCACCACGTGGGCGGCCGAGGCGCGGGCGGAGATGGCGTCGTAGACCTTGTCGAGCTGACCGGGGAGGGTGGAGTCCACGTACGCCTTGGCCTGGTTGACGCGGTTGACGCAGGTGGACTCCGACTGGAGCACACAGGTCGTCATGACGTCGGAGAAACCGGCGTCGTTGCCGCCGATGGTGATGCTGACGAGGTCCGTGCCGGAGTTCAGCGGGCCGAGCTGGCCGGAGAGGACGTCACCCGTCCGGGCGCCCGAGCAGGCGGTGAACGAGAAGGTCTGGGGGGAGTGGGCGGCGGCCCACAGGGCCGGATAGGCCCGGGAGGTGCGCTTGCAGTTCCCGCTCGCGCTGTCGTAGTTGCCGGAGCCCACGCCGGAGGAGTACGAGTCTCCGAGGGCTACGTAGCCGAAGTCGGCCTGGGCGGAGGCGGCCGCCTGGCCGGCGCCGAACAGGGCGGTGCCCGCGGCGAGTAAGAGGGCGGAGGTGAGGGTGGCGAAGCGCGACAGTCTCATGCTCATGTGTGCGGCTCCTAGTGGGGGTTACTCCTGAGTCGTTGGTACAGGGAGCACGGCCTGGCTGGAAGTGTTCATGCCAAGAATGTTCGGAGCGGAACCGGCTCCGAATCTTCACGAGCGAGGGGTTTGAAGGAGGAACCCGGACACCCGATCCGGCGAAACACGGGTGCGGGAGGGCAGTTCGTGCCGGATCATGGGCGCCATGTCAGCCAACCCGCACGACGCGCTGCCGATCCGGCTCACCCTCGACGACAGCGACTCGCCGTCGGATGTCGTCGACGCCCTGTTCCTCGGCCGGTTCGCGTCCGGCGAGCAGCCGTACTCGCACAGCGTCTCCATCGAACGGGTCAAGGCCGAGGCCACCTTGCTGCCGCCGGGCGCGACCGTGCTGCGCTCGGCGCGCGACACCGACCGCAGCGCCACGCTCGCCGAGGGCGACGGCTGGACGATGCTCGTCTCGCGCTGGAGCCGGGGCGCGGACGTGACGGTGACGGCCGTCAGCGACGAACTCGCCGCCGGGGTGTTGGGCAAGGCCACGGAAGGGGCGCGGGACGAGCCCGAACCGCAGCCTTCGAGCGTCACGATGGGGTTCTGGTACGTCTCCCCGCGCCGCGGCCCCTACCGCACGACCCGGCAGATCGCGGCGGGCACCTGGGCGGAGGTGCGGCCCAACTACACCGCACCGGTGGCCGAGGCGATGGACCGGCTGATGAAGGTGACCCCGGACGACATCGCGGGCCGGCTGCTCCTGCTGCACGGGCCGCCCGGGACGGGGAAGACCTCCGCGCTGCGGACGCTGGCCCGGTCGTGGCGGGAATGGTGCCAGGTGGACTGCGTCCTGGACCCGGAGCGGCTGTTCAACGACGTGGGCTACCTGATGGACATCGCGATCGGGGAGGACGAGGGCAGCGCCAAGGGCCGCTGGCGACTGCTGCTGCTGGAGGACTGCGACGAGCTGATCCGCGGCGAGGCCCGCCACCAGGCCGGGCAGGCGCTGTCGCGGCTGCTGAACCTGACGGACGGACTGCTGGGCCAGGGCCGCAACGTCCTGGTCGGGGTGACGACCAACGAGGACCTGGAGCGCCTGCACCCGGCGGTGGTCCGGCCGGGCCGCTGCCTGGCCCGGATCGAAGTCGGCCGGCTGACGCACCGTGAGGCGACGGACTGGCTCGGTAGCGACGAGGGCGTCACCCGGGAGGGGGCCACCCTGGCCGAGCTCTTCGCCCTGCGGCGCGGCGCGGGTCCGACGTCGGCCCTCCTCCCGCCGCAGGGGCACGGCGCGGAGCCGGGGCTCTACCTGTAGGTCCCGGCCCGGCGGGCCGGGTGCGACCACAATGGCCCCGAAGGCCACGCCCCGTCGTGCCCGGCGTCCCCCGGGCACACCGAACAGGAGTCCAGGTGCCCGAACCGGCGCAGGAGAACCCCTACCCCGACAGCCTCGTCCTCGGCGAGGGCCCGGAACCGCACCCGCAGCTTGGGCCCGTGCTGTCGCTCATCGGGCGCTGGCACGGCCGGGGCAGCGGCGAGTACCCGACCCTGGAGCACGGGTTCCGCTACGAGCAGGAAGTCACCTTCAGCCATGACGGCCGGCCCTTCCTGCGCTACGAGTCCCGCGCCTGGCTGATCGACGCGTCCGGTGCGGCCCTGCGCCCGTCGGGGCGGGAGGTCGGCTGGTGGCGGGTGATGCCGGACGCCTCGCTGGAGGTGGTGCTGGCCCACCCGACCGGGATCGTCGAGACGTACGTCGGCCAGGTGTCCGGCACCACGATCGAGATGGCCACCCGGAGCGTGTCGGTGACGCCCCGGGCGAAGGAGGTGACCGCGATGCGCCGCCGGTACACCCTGGAGGGCGGGGAGCTGGTCGTGGTGCAGGAGATGGAGGCCGTGGGCCAGCCGATGCAGCACCACCTGATGGCCCGGCTCGGAAAGTGCAGCACCACCTGATGGCCCGGCTCAGCCGAAGGAGCACCACCTGATGGCCCGGCTCAGCTCCCGCACCGACCCGGGCGGAAGCTGAACGTCACTTGCCGTACCGCGCCCGCAGGGCCTCCCCCGCCGCGGCCGTGGCCTCCTCCCGGGACAGGCCCAGCCGGTGGGCGCGCTCGGCGAACGCCTGCGCCGCGGCGGCCGCCTCCCGCGCGGCGGAGTCCCCGGCGGCGGCGACGAACGTCCCGGCCCGCCCCCGCGTCTCGATCACGCCGTCGCCCTCAAGGGCGCGGTAGGCCTTGGCGACCGTGTTCGCCGCGAGCCCCAGCTCCTCCGCCAGCCCCCGCACGGTCGGCAGTTTGAACCCCACCGGCAGGCGCCCGGACCGGGCCGCGTCCGCGATCTGCGCGCGCAGCTGCTCGTAGGGGGCGGCGGAACCGGCCGAGCCGTCGATCTTGATCTTGAGGTGGGGCGAAGTCGAGGTCACGGCGCCGATTGTCCCCCACCGCCCGGTAATTCGCAGGCGCCGACGACGGCCGGCGCCTAACGTCGCCCCCATGACCGTTTCGATCCGCGACCTGCGCCCCGGCGACCCGGGGGACGTGGAAGCCGTCGTACACCTGCGCCGGACCGTCCTCCCGTTCATGATCACCACCGCGGCCGGTGTGGCCCACGAGATCGCCTCCGCCCACCCTGACAAGCGGTACCGGATCCTCCTCGCCGAGCGCGCGGACGGCCTGGCCGTCGCCACCGCCCAGGTCGGCATCGCGCACGAGAGCCCCGAACCGGGCGTCGGCTTCGTCAACCTCCAGGTGGACCCCGCCCACCGCGGCCTCGGCGTGGGAAGCACCCTGCTGCGGGCGGCCGAGGAGCACCTGCTCGCCGCCGGGGCCGTGGACTCGTACGCCTGGGCTCTGGACGGGCCGTCCGACCACGCCTTCGCCGCCCGGCACGGCTACCGCCCCGGCCGCTCGGCCCACTTCCTGCGCCTGGAACTGTCGGAGCGGACCCTGCCCCCGTACCCGTCCGTGCTGCCCCCCGGCGTCGAACTGCGCCCCGCCTCCGCGTTCGCGGACGATCCGCGCCCGCTGTACGAGGCCGACGCCGAGGTCTCGTCCGACGAGCCGGGCGACGTACCGGTGGAACTGGACGACTTCGACAACTGGCTCGCCGAGGTGTGGCACGAGCCCTCGTTCGACCACGACCTGACGACGGTCGTCCTCGTCGACGGCACGGTGGCCGCCTTCTGCGCCGCACGGACCGACGGGGCGGGCCGCTACGGCTCGGCGATGACCGGCACCCGCCGCGCCCACCGCGGCCACGGGCTGGCCAGGCTCGCCAAGACCGTCTCCCTGCACCGGGCCCTCGCGGCCGGCTGCACCGAGGCGCTGACCGGCAACGACGCGGGCAACGCGCCGATGCTCGCCGTCAACGAGTGGTTCGGGTACGAGATCCGCGCCACCGAGACCCGCTTCGCGAAGCGGCTCGCCCCCTCCAGTACGGACCCGAAGGAAGTGACAGCGTGACCGGCCTGCTCACCATCGTCCTCGTCAAGGCCGGCCGGACCAAGATCCGCTATCCGGCCGAGCTGCTCGCCGACACGGGCGACCGCCTCTCCGTGCGCGCTCCCTGGGCGGCGGAGGACGTACGGGACTTCGGCTTCGTGCGCTTCGAGCCGGGTGACGTGTTCACCGAGCACTTCTGGCGCAGCCGCTGGTACGCGGTCAAGGAGGTGCGGACGGGTGACGGCCGCCTCAAGGGCTGGTACTGCGACGTGACCCGGCCGGCCGTGGTCCGCGACGGCGAGGTCGTGGTGGAGGACCTGGACCTCGACCTGTGGGTCTCGGGGGACGGGTCGAGCGTCCTGCGCCTGGACGAGGACGAGTTCGCGGCGAGCGGCCTCGCCGCGCACGACCCGGAGGCCGCCGCCCGGGCCGCATCGGCCCTGGACGCCCTCGAAGCGCAGGCCAGGACCCCTGCCGGGCTGCCCGCACTGCTCGCGTAGTCCACACCGCCCCCTCACGTCCGTCCCGCCTCTGGCGCAAGGGAGTCGGCGTGGGCGAGGATCACGGCCTCACCCACCGCCACCACTTCCTTGCAGGAGGACGTCCATGACCCGCCGCACATCCCGCGGTCTCCTCTGCGCTGCCGCCGCCACCGCGGCGCTGTTCGCCCAGCCCGGTCCGGTCTCGGCCCTGCCCTCGGCAGGCCCCGCAGCGACGCAGCTCCCCCCGGCCCGTGTCTTCATGGTCAACCCCGTCCAGTCCTCGGGCGATCAGACGCTGACCGACGGCAAGGACGGCGCCGACGCCGTGCCCGCCTCCGCCTACGCCGTCGCCGCGCTGCGCAATCTGGACGGCAGCGGATCACTGTCCGGGAAGTGGGCTTACGTCCGTTCGGACACCGGCGCCTCCGCGAAGACCTCGGACGCCGTCGGCTACAGCCGTGACGACGACCGGTTCGAGCAGGTCATGGCGTACTTCTGGGTGAACGAGGCACAGGAGTACCTCCAGGGCCTCGGTTTCGGCAGCGAGCTGCCGGGGGCCAACGACCGCGCCCAGCCGGTGCGGATCAACCAGTGGGGCGCGGACAACTCCTTCTTCTCCGACAAGAAGGCCGAGATCCGCTTCGGCAAGGGCGGCGTGGACGACGCCGAGGACGCCGAGGTGATCGTGCACGAGTACGGCCACGCCGTACACAACGCGCAGGTCCCGGGCTTCGGCACCTCCCCGGAGGCGGGTGCGATCGGCGAGGCCTTCGGCGACTACCTCGCGGTCGAGGTCGGCGCGCACGCGGACGAGGCGTACGGGTGGCCGCGCAAGACGGACCTGGCGTGCGTCGGCGACTGGGACTCGACCGGCTACAGCGCGGCCCCGCACTGCCTGCGGCGGACCGACGGCTCGAAGGTGTACGCCGACCGGGTCGGGGAGGTGCACGCGGACGGGGAGATCTGGTCGCGCGCGCTCTTCGACATCCGGGGCGCGCTGGGGGCGCGGACGGCCGACCGGATCATCGTCAACGCCCAGTTCGGCTTCCGCGCCGACACCGACTTCGCCGACGCGGCGCGCACGACGATGGCGACGGCGCAGCGCATGTACGGCAAGTCCGCGGCGGATGCCGTGCGCGCCGCGTTCGCGGCGCGGCAGATCCCCGGGATCGGGTGATCTGCGGCTCGTGTCCCACCGCTGCCGCCCCGGGCCTGGGCCCGGGGCAGTAGCGGACGAACTCCTTCCGAAACCGGGCGCATTCACCGCCGAGCGGACAGCGGAATGCGTTCTCCGGACAACGGGAAGGTCAAATTCTTGTTGCGCACCTGCCAATCCGGGGTGACTTCCTGGCACTGTTTCCACCACTGCCCCCCACTGGCAACAAGGAGCAACGAGTGACTCACCCCACGTCGTCCTCAACCCCCACCTCCCGCAGCCGTGTTCACGTCCTCCGCGCCGCCGCGCTCGTCGCCTCGGCCGCGATGGTCGCCCTCGCCGTGCAGAGCGGACCCGCCAACGCCGCCGCGGAGCGCGAGGCCGGCGCCACGGCCGTCTCGCTGACCGGGACGGCGCGCGCCTCCGCCATCGCCCAGGCGCAGTCCGACGCCCCGTCCACCGCCAAGGCCATCGGCCTCGGTGACCAGGAAGGGCTCGTGGCCCGGGACGTCGTCAAGGACGCGGACGGCACCGTCCACACCCGTTACGAGCGCACCTACGCCGGGCTCCCGGTTCTCGGCGGCGACCTGGTCGTGCACGCCAAGAACGGCGCGCGCTCCACCACCAAGGCTTACGGCGCCCGGATATCGGTGGACACCAAGTCCGCTTCCCTCGCGGCCCCCAAGGGCGCCCGCAAGGTCGTCTGGGCCGTCGGCGGAGCGCCGGTGCTGGCCTGGGAGAGCGTCACCGAAGGCGTCGGCGACGACGGCACGCCGAGCAAGGTGCACACCATCACCGACGCCCGCAGCGGCAAGGTGCTCTACTCCTACGACGCCATCGAGACCGGCATCGGCGCCAGCGAGTACAGCGGCTCGGTCACCCTCGGCACGAAGGCCAACGGCTCGCAGTTCGAGCTGAACGACGCCGCGCGCGGCGGCCACAAGACCTACGACCTGGCCGGCGGCACCAACGGGACCGGTTCCCTGTTCACCGACGCCGACGACACCTGGGGTGACGGCACCCCCGCCAACCGGCAGACCGCCGCCGTCGACGCCCACTACGGCGCCGCCGTGACGTGGGACTTCTACAAGAACGAACTGGGCCGGCTGGGCATCCGCGGTGACGGCGTCGCGGCGTACTCCCGCGTCCACTACGGCAACGCCTACGTCAACGCCTTCTGGGACGACAGCTGCTTCTGCATGACCTACGGCGACGGCACGAACAACACCAAGCCGCTGACCGCGCTGGACGTGGCCGGCCACGAGATGTCGCACGGTCTGACCGCCTCGACGGCGGGGCTGCGCTACACCCGGGAGTCCGGCGGCCTCAACGAGGCCACCTCCGACATCTTCGGCACGTCGGTGGAGTTCTACGCCGCGAACGCCTCCGACCCCGGCGACTACCTGATCGGCGAGAAGATCGACATCCGCGGCAACGGCACGCCGCTGCGGTACATGGACAAGCCGAGCCGCGACGGCGCCTCCGCCGACTACTGGGACAAGAACGTCGGCCGCCTCGACGTCCACAACTCCTCCGGCGTCGCCAACCACTTCTTCTACCTGCTGTCCGAGGGGAGCGGCGCCAAGACGGTCAACGGCGTCAGCTACGACTCCCCGACCGCCAACGGCTCCACCGTGGCCGGCATCGGCCGGACCAAGGCGTACAAGATCTGGTACAAGGCGCTGTCCGTGTACATGACCTCCTCGACGGACTACGCGGGGGCGCGGGTGGCGACCCTCAAGGCCGCCGCGGACCTGTACGGAACGGGTGGCACCGAGTACCAGGCGGTCGCCGCCGCCTGGACCGCGGTCAACGTGAAGTGAGCCCCCTTCCTCAGGGGCTGCTTACCTCCGCCTTAAGCGGGGCCTAAGGATCGCCCCGACCGCCCCGATCCGCGCGGAAGCGCAGGTCGGGGCGGTTAGGTTGGCGTGGCCAGGGAGGGCCGGGACGGCGTCGGAGACACCTCGTGTCCGGGGACGCGCCGCCCGGCCCCCCTGGCGCACCACGACGCCACCGCCCGGAGGAGATCCACCATGCGCACCGTCACCCGCACCGCCGGCCGCATCCTCGCCGCCGGCCTCGCCCCGCTCGCGGTGGCCGCGTACGCCGCCGCCCCCGCGGCCGCGCACGGTTCGATGACGGACCCGGTCAGCCGGGTGGCCGCCTGCTACGCGGAGGGTCCCGAGTCCCCGCGGTCGGCGGCCTGCAAGGCGGCGGTCGCGGCGGGCGGCACGCAGCCGTTCTACGACTGGAACGCGGTGAACATCGCCAACGCGGCGGGCAACCACCGGGCCCTGATCCCGAACGGGCAGCTGTGCTCCGCGGGGAACGACAAGTACCGGGGCCTGGACCTGGCCCGCGCGGACTGGCCGGCCGGCGCGATGACCTCCGGCACGCACACCTTCCGCTACAAGGGCACCGCCCCGCACAAGGGCACGTTCGAGCTGTACGTGACGAAGGACGGCTACGACCCGGCGAAGCCGCTGAGGTGGTCCGACCTGGAGCCGGAGCCGTTCGTGAAGGTCACCGACCCGGCGATGCGCGGCGGTGACTACGTCTTCTCCGGCACGGTCCCGAAGAAGAGCGGCCGGCACCTGATCTACGGCATCTGGCAGCGCTCGGACAGCCCGGAGGCCTTCTACAGCTGCTCGGACGTGGTCTTCGGCAAGGACACCGGCAGCGGGGCGGGCACCGGGACCGGGACCGGCACGGGGTCCGGCACCGGCACCGGGACCGCCGACGGCAAGCCCGGATCGAAGCCGAGCAGCGCCGGCAGCGCCGCCCCCGGCGCCAAGCCGTCGGACGGACCCGTCGCCAAGCCGCCGACGGACGAGCAGATCTCCGAGGGCGCGGCCAAGTCGACCGTGGAGCACGGCGGCCACGGCGACGACGACCCGAAGACGAACGGCACGAGCGCCGAATCCCCCCTCGCCGCGCCGTCCGCGGCTGCGGCCAAGACGGGTGACCTCGCCCAGACCGGCGGCGACGGCTCCGCCCCGATGATCGCGATCGCCGGGGCGGGCACCCTTGCCGTCGGCTCGGCCGTGCTCTTCGCCGTGGCCCGCCGCCGCGCCACGACGGGCCGCCACGGCCGCTAGGACGCGCTAGGGCCGCCGGCGCCGCTCAAGGCCCGTCACTGGAAGACCGAGGCGCAGGTGGTCCGTTCGGCGTGGGCCGGGTCGAGGGCGTTGGCCGCCTCGTGCCAGGCGATGCGGTCGGTCAGGCCGATGGCCACGTGCTCGGAGAAGTCGAGGGCGCACAGGTCCTGGACCACGACGTTGCGTACGTTCGGCCCGCTGAGGAAGCCGCTGGTGTACGGGGTCACCACCTCGTCGTACTTGGTGGTGATCACCGTGTAGGCGACTCCCGGGACGGTGTCCCCGCCCGCGTTGAGGTGGGTGACGAAGGAGGATCCGACGATCTGGTCGGCCAGGCCCGGGGTCGCGGAGCTGATCAGGTCTTCGGCTCCGGGGAAGTACGGCAGCAGCTGGGTCAGGCCGGACAGGGTGGTTCCGTGGTTGTCGGGGGCGAGTCCGACGAGGGCGTTCACCTTGGCCGCGCCGCCGGACTTGAGGTACTGGCGGGGCATCATACCGCCCTGGGAGTGGCCGACGATGTCGGTCTTGGCGGCGCCGGTGGAGGCCAGCACCCGGTCGACGAAGGTGCCGAGCTGCACGGCGGACTTGTCGATGGGCCCGAGGCCGTTGAAGAAGGACTGGCCGGGGATCTGGCCGTAGTCGAGGGAGTAGACGCAGTAGCCGCGGTGGACGAGGTAGGGCGCGAAGCCGAGCCAGTTGTCGACGGAGTTCCCGAGGGTGCCGTGTACGAGCACGACGGGGCGCGGGTGCGCGGCGGACGGCTTGCAGGTCCAGTCGTTCCAGCCGCTGCTGGGGGCGGAGGCGGCTTGCGCGGTGCCGGTGGGGGCGACGAGCGCGGCGGCTGCGAGGGTCAGGACGGCCAGCGGGCGGAGCAGGCGGCGCCAGGGCAGCATCGAGTGATCTCCTTGCGTCATGGGGATGGTGCGGGGGGTTTGTCCCGTGATCCGGATCACAAGGGGAGCTGCTGCCGCTAAATTACGGGCGAGTAGCAGGACTTGGAAGTTACGCGTCGGTAAAAACTCGGGTGTCGAGCTGCTCTCCGGTCCTGCGCGAGGCCGACGGACCGGCGCGAGGCCGACGGCGAACGTACGAAAGAGACGCCGGCGGCGGACGTACGAAAGAGACGGCCTACGAGGCCTTGCCGAAAGTGGCCGCCGGGCGGACCGTGCCCGGGCCGAAGCGGGCGTTGGCACGGTCGATGGCCGCCTCGACCGTCAGCCGGGACTCGCGGACGGGGTCCAGGGTGAGCTGGCGCGCCACGCCCGCGGCGCCGGTGAGGTCCTCGGCCCGGAGCACCATGCCGGTCAGCCGGGCCCGTTGCAGGCCGGCCGCGTCCATCAGGCGGTACGCCATGGCCCGCATGTCTTCGTCGTGGGCGGAGGGCTCCGTCAGCCGCCGCGTCTTCTCCCACCGGGTCCCGCCGGCGAACTGGAGGGTCAAGGTCAGCGCCCGCGCGGCCTGGCGGCGCCCGCGCAGGGTGGCGCCGAGTCGGACGACCAGGGCGAGCAGCGCGGCCCGGGCGTGCGGGCCGTCCAGCTCCTCCCGCGGGAACCCGGCGCGGACGGCGGCCGAGGACGGCAGGTCCCTCGGGGTGACCGGCCGCGGGTCGGCGCCGTGGGCGCGCTCCACGACCAGGCGTCCCGCCCGCTTGCCGAGGATCCGCTCGACGACCCCGGGTGACACCTCGGTGAGCGCCCCGATCGTATGCAGTCCGTAGCCGCGCAGCGCCTCGGCCTGGCGGGAGCCGAGCCCGTACAGCGCCTCCACCGGCAGCGGCCCGAGGAATCCGGGCACCGCCTCCTCGGGGACGGCCAGGATCCCGCCGGGTCCGGGGACCCGTGCGGAGGCCGTCGCGGCCACGGCCCAGGTGGCGGCGACCCCGATCCGGACGTCGGTGCCCAGCCGGGCCACCGCGCGCAGCCGTACCACCTCGGCGATACGGGCGGCGTCCGCGCCGAAGTAGCGCTGCGCGCCGCCGACTTGGACCAGCGCGGCGCGCGGCGGCAGGGCCTGCACCACCGGGGAGAACTCCCGCAGCAGCTCCAGGACCTCCCGGTAGCCCTCGCCGGTCAGCGCCGGGGCGCACCTCACGTGCAGGATCGCGCTGTTCATCCCGCGCTCCCCGGGCTGGAGTGCCACAGCTTGCGTCCGGTCGCCGGGCCCGTCCCGGGCGGCTGGAGGTCGGCCCACGGGTTCATCTCGTAGCCGGTCGGCAGGTGGATCCGGCGGCCGGGGGCGGAGGGCCCGGAGCCTTCGCGCACCGGTTCGGACAGCCGGGCGGTGACCGCCTCCAGGCCGCTCTGCTCCCGCAGTTCGACCAGTTCGGCGAGGTTCCAGGCCGCCGCTCCGACGATGCTCAGGCTCTGCGGTCCGCGCCGCTGCACCACTCCGCGCACCAGCAGCAGGAAGGAGTGGAAGACGGTGTGGGCGCAGGCCTCGTGGCTGTCGTCGAAGAATGCCAGGTCGACCAGGCCGGTCCCGTCGTCGAGGGTGGTGAAGATGACCCGGCGGCCGGAGCGGATGGGCGGGGTCTGGGTGGCCGCCTTGGCGCCGGCGACCAGCACGGTCCGGCCGTGTTCGGTGTCGCGCAGCCGCCGGGCCGGGACCACGCCCAGTTCGGCCAGGAAGGCGTGGTGGTCCGCCATCAGGTGGCGTGAGGTGTCCATGCCGAGGACGCCGAGTTCGGCGCTGAGCCGCTCGGCCTCACTGAGGTCGGGCAGCCCGACGGCGGCGGTGGACCGGCCGCCGCCGAGGGGGAGCTGGGCGCTGCCCCGGGCGTCGGCCGCGCGCTGGGCGCCGTGCAGTTCGCTCAGGTGCAGCAGCAGGTCGCGCCGGTTGGCGCCGAACGCGTCCAGCGCCCCTACCTGGGCAAGCCGTTCGGCCACGGGCCGGCCGGGGTGGGCCCGGTCCCAGAAGTCGCGCAGGGAGGCGTAGGGCCGGCCGGCCTCGATCCTGGCGGCCTCGGTCTCGCTGATGCCGTGGACGTCGGCCAGCGCGAGCCGGAGCCCCCACAGCGGCGGCACCTCGGACACCAGTTCGATGCGGTGGTGGACCGAGGACCGGTTCACGTCCAGCGGCAGCACGGGGACGCCCCGGCGCCGCGCGTCCGCCAGCAGCAGCCGCTTGGGGTACATGCCGGGGTCGTGGGTGAGCAGCCCGGCGTAGAAGGCGGCCGGGTGGTGGGCCTTGAGCCAGGCGGACTGGTACGTGGGGACGGCGAAGGCCACCGCGTGCGCCTTGCAGAACCCGTACGAGCCGAAGGCCTCCACGATCTCCCAGGTCCGGGCGATCACTTCGGGCGAATAGCCGCGGTCCCGCGCCGTCGCCGCGAACCAGACCTTGATCCGGCCCTGCGAGTCGGGGTCGGACAGCCCGCGCCGCACCCGGTCCGCCTCGTCGCGGCCGCAGCCGGTCATGACGTGCACGATCTCGATGATCTGCTCGTGGAAGACCACCACCCCGTAGGTCTCCGCCAGCGCGTCCGCCAGGTCCGGGTGCGGGAAACGGGCCGGGGCCCGCCCGTGCCGGGCCTCGATGAACGGGCGCACCATGTCGGCGGCCACCGGGCCGGGCCGGAACAGCGAGATGTCCACGACCAGGTCGTGGAAGGTGGCGGGCTGGAGCCGCCCCACCAGGTCGCGCTGGCCCGGGGACTCGATCTGGAAGCAGCCCAGCGTCTCGGCCGAACGGATCAGCTCGTACGTGGCCCCGTCGCCCGGCGGCACCTGCGCCGGGTCGTCCAGGTCGAGCTCCTGCCCCGTGGCGCGGCGCAGCTCGGCGACGGCGTGCGCCATCGCGGACTGCATCCGTACGCCCAGCACGTCGAGTTTGAGCAGGCCGAGTTCCTCCACGTCGTCCTTGTCGAACTGGGACATGGGCAAGCCCTCGCCGCTGCTCGGTACGACCGGGGTGCGGGCGAGGAGCGAGGCGTCCGAGAGCAGCACCCCGCACGGGTGCATGGCGATGCCCCGCGGCAGGCCGTCCAGCGCTTCGACCAGCTCCCACAGCCGCCCGTGCGACTCTCCCCGCACGCCCCGGAGTTCGGGGAGTTCGGCGAGGGCCGCGCGGGCGTCGCGGGCCCGGATGTGCGGGAAGGCCTTGGCGAGCCGGTCGACGGTGGCCGGATCCATGGACAGGGCGGCGCCCACGTCACGGATGGCGTGCCGGACCCGGTAGGTCTCGGGCATGGAGACGGTGGCGACGCGTTCGGCGCCGAACCGGTCGATGATCCGCCGGTAGACCTCCAGCCGGCGGGCGGACTCCACGTCGATGTCGATGTCGGGCAGCACCCGGCGGCGCTTGGACAGGAAGCGCTCCATCAGCAGCCCGTGGGCGAGGGGGTCGGCGTGCGCGATGCCGAGGAGGTGGTTGACGAGGGAACCCGCGCCGGAGCCGCGGGCCGCCACCCGGATGCCCATCTCCCGTACGTCGTCCACCACTTGGGCGACCGTCAGGAAGTACGAGGCGAAGCCGTGGTAGGCGATGACGTCGAGTTCCTCGTGCATCCGCTCCCAGTACCGGCGCTCGCCGGCGTAGCCGCGCAGCACCATGCCCGCGGCCGCCCGGGAGGCGAGGACCCGCTGGGCGGTGCGGTGGGCGGCGCCGACGAGCCGGGCCTCGGGGAAGTGGACGGACCCGATCCCCAGGTCGTCCTCGGGGTCCACCGCACAGGCCTCGGCTGTCCGCCGGGTCTCGGCGAGCAGCCGGCGCGCGTCGGCGGGGCGCAGCCCGGCCGCCCGGGCGATCAGGTCGGCGTTCTCGGCCATGGCGGCGGGGTCCTTGATCCAGCGTTCGCCGCTGTCGAGGGGTTTGCGGGGGTCGATGGGGACCAGACGGCGGGCCGCGTCGAGGACGTCGGCGACGGGCCCCTGGCCGGGGTCGGCGTACCGGACGGCGTTGGTCAGCACGGCCGGGACGCCCTGCTCGGCGGCGAAGCCGACCGTCCGGGCGGCCAGGCGCAGCGAGCCGGGCCCGGTGCCGGTGCGGCCGTGGTGGACGGCCTCCAGGCGCAGGTCGTCCCCGTAGACCTCCCGCCAGGGCGCGAGCAGGCGCGCGGCCCGGTCCGGGCGGCCCGCGGCGAGGGCCCGGCCCACTTCGGAGCCGGGGCCGAGCAGGACGTACACGCCGCTCGCGCCGCGCAGCTCCTCCCAGGGCAGGAGCGGGACGCCGGGTGCGCCGGCGTGGGCGGCGGTGACCATGCGGCACAGCTCGGCCCAGCCGGTGGCGCCGTCGCGGGCGAGGAAGACGGCCCGGGCCGCGGACTCGTCGACGAAGGCGCCGCCCCTGACGGGGTTGCGCCGCCGGGAGGAGGCTTCGGCGGAGTCGGTACGGATGGTGGTGGCCGCGGGGCTCCCGGCCACTGCGAGGTCGACCCCGAACAGGGGCCGGATCCCGGCTTCCGCCGCCGCCCGGGCGAAGCGCACCGCGCCGGCGAGGGTGTCGCGGTCGGTGAGGGCGAGGGCGTCCATGCCCCGCTCGGCGGCGCGTTCCGCCAGCCGTTCCGGGTGGGAGCCTCCGTAGCGCATGGAGAACCCCGAAACGGTGTGCAGATGCGTAAAACCGGGCACCCGCGGCCTCCTGCTTTCCCTCGACTGAACACCTCCCCCGTCTCCACCATAGAGCAATTCGAATACCCGTGCGAAACACTTGTTCGATCATCCATTTCGCGGTCCGCCCGCCGGTTCCGCCCTCCGTTCGGCCCACCCCTGCTGCGCCCGGCCCCCGCTCCGCCGAGCGTGTGAGACATGACCCAGCCCACCACCGCCGCACCCGCGGGTTCCTCCGGCGGTTTCCTCGCCGAGATCAAGGACGCCGTCAGCACCCGGGCCTTCCTGCTGGTCCTCGGGGTACTGGCGCTCCAGCTCGCCTTCATCACCTCCTACATCGGGGCCTTCCACCACCCCCAACCGAGCCGGATCCCCCTCGTGGTGACCGCACCCGCCGAAGCCGTCGCCACGCGCTCCGCCCAGAGCCTCGGCGCCCTGCCCGGCGACCCGCTCGACACCCGCACCGTCCCCGACGAGGCGGCGGCGCGAGCACGGATCCAGGACCGGAGCGTGGCCGGGGCACTGCTCATCGAGCCGGCCGGCAAGACCGACCGGCTGCTGGTCGCGAGCGGCGCCGGGGCCTCGCTCTCCCAGGCGCTCGAAGCGATCGTGACCCGCGCCGAGACGGCGCAGGGGCGCAGCGTGCGGATCGTCGACGTGGCCCCGGCCGCCGCCGGGGACGCCCGCGGCCTGAGCTCCTTCTACCTGGTCGTCGGCTGGTGCGTCGGCGGCTACCTGTGCGCCGCGATCCTCGCGATCAGCGCCGGCGCACGGCCCGCGAACTCCGCCCGCGCCGTCATCCGGCTCGGCGCGCTGCTGCTGTACGCGATCGCCGCCGGGCTGCTCGGCACGGTCATCGCGGGGCCGGTCCTGGGCGCGCTGCCCGGCAACGTCATGGCCCTGTGGGGGCTGGGCACGCTGGTCGTCTTCGCCGTCGGCGCGATCACGCTGGCGTTCCAGGGCGTGGCGGGGGTGGTCGGCATCGGGCTGGCGATCCTGCTGGTGGTGGTCCTCGGCAACCCGAGCGCGGGCGGCGCCTACCCGTATCCGCTGCTCCCGCCGTTCTGGAGGGCCATCGGGCCGGCCCTGCCGCCGGGCGCCGGTACGTACGCCGCCCGCTCGATCACGTACTTCCGGGGCAACGACGCGGGCCCGGCGATGCTGGTGCTGGCGGCCTGGGCGGTCCTCGGCGCGGCCGTCACCGTGGTCTGCGCGGTCTTCCACCGCGGCCGGGGCGGCCCTGCGGTGGGCAGCGGCACCCCGGACCCCGCCGCCGCCCGGACGCCGGGGCCGTGACCGGGGCGCCGCCGGGCCTCAGGCGACCGGCTCGCCGATGCCCAGCAGGTTCCCCTCGCTGTCGCGGAACCAGGCGCCGCGTTCGCCCCGGGCGCCCTTGCTCGGGTAGTTGCCCTCGATCTCGGCGATCCCGTCCCTCGTGCGGAGCCCCGGCACGTCGACCTCTTCGAACACCACTCCGCGCCCCTTGAGCTGCGCCACGGCCGTCTCCAGGTCGTCGACCTCCCACCCCATCTGGGTGAAGGTGCCGGGCGAGGACCCCGTCGACCGGAACACCGCGAACTCCGTACTGCCGCACCGGTACAGCAGCCCACCGGGCCGTTCGTCCACGGGCTCGAGGCCGAGCCGCTCGGAGTAGAAGCGCCGCGCACGGTCCAGGTCCGCGGCCGGCAGCCTGGTCGCCACGCGTCCCCGGGCCAGCACGTTCTCGTCGTCTGCGTTCATGTGCCCACTGTGCCGTGAGCGCCGCCCGCAGGGGCGCAGGCGCCAGGGTCGGGGACGGCGCCCCGGGCGCGCCGGGAAATTGCCACCGGGTGCGCTCTACCGCACCCCTGCGCCGAAGCGCACAATCACCCTGACTGCCCGCGTCGAACGTGAGGGGGGAGCGCGTGCGCGATCAGGTGCGCACCGCCGACGGCCGCGCTCTGATGGTGGAGCGCTGGGGGGATCCGGACGGCAAGCCCGTCTTCCTGCTCCACGGCACCCCGGGCAGCCGCCTGGGGCCGGCCCCGCGCGGCATGGTCCTCTACCAGCGGCGGGTACAGCTCATCGCCTACGACCGTCCCGGCTACGGCGGCTCCGACCGCCACCCGGGCCGCACCGTCGCCGATGTGGCCCAGGAGGTGGCCACGATCGCCGACGCCCTGGGCCTGGACAGCTTCGCCGTCGCCGGCCGTTCCGGCGGCGGGCCCGGTGCGCTGGCGTGCGCCGCCCTGCTGCCGGACCGGGTCACCCGCACGGCGGCGCTGGTCCCGCTCGCCCCCCGGGACGCGCAGGACCTCGACTGGTTCGACGGCATGGCCGCCTCGAACGTCGAGGAGTACACCAGGGCCTACGACGACCCCGAGGAGTTCGCCGCCCGGCTGATCCCGCGCGCCGAGGGGATCCGCAAGGACCCCCGCCGGCTGCTGGAGGAGCTGCGCAAGGAACTGACGGAGAACGACCGGATGATCGTCGCCGACGCGGGCCTGCGGGCGATGCTGCTGCGCAACTACCGGGAAGGGGTGCGCATTTCGGCTTACGGGTGGATCGACGACGCGATCGCGTTCAGCGGTCCGTGGGGCTTCGACCCCGCCGACATCCGCTGCCCGGTGCTGATCTGGCACGGCGAGTTGGACGTGTTCTCGCCCGTGGGCCACTCCCGCTGGCTGGCCCGCCGCATTCCGGGCGCCGCCGCCACCTTCGATCCGGCGGCCGCCCACTTCGCGGCCCTGCGCGCGCTGCCCGGCGTACTGACCTGGCTGCTGCGCGACCTGCCGGTGCCCCCGCTGGGCGAGCAGCTGCCCGCCTGAGCGGGGCCGGACACCGTTCAGCGACCGCCCTCGACCGGGTGCTCGGGCTCGTAGTTGGTCAGGACGCACCCCTCCACCTGGGCCCGTTCCAGCCGGTACCCGGTCGGGGCGGAGAAGCCGGGCGTGCAGTTCAGGTAGAGGAACTGCGACTGGTACAGGCCGAACCGGACGCTCGGGTCGTTGCTCTCGACCGCGATGCCGTCACCGACGAGCAGCAGACTGGCGGTGTGCTTGAGCTCGCCGTCGTCCTTGAGGTCGGCGAGCTGGGCGGCCTTGGCCTTGGTCTGCAGCCTCTTCATGTCGCCGACGGTGTCGAGCCAGTTGAGGTTGTGGGCGCGCTGGGCTCCCCCCGGCTCCCCGCACAGGGCCCGGCCGTCCACGCCCCAGTCGAGGGGGTTGCCGTCGACGACGGGCGCGTAGTCGATCGATCGGATCGCCACGGTGGCGGGGTCGGTGGAGAAGTGCGAGCAGTCCACGCTGTACTGCACCAGCTTCCTCAGCTCGGAGATGCTCCCGGCGTGCGCGAGCCCGAGACTGCCCTGGGCCGGCTGGCCCGGCTTCTCGCCGCCCGGGTCCTGCGGGGTCTCCAGGTTCGGACTGCCGGAGCCGTCCGAGCTGTTGACGAAGTCGCTGAGGACGCAGCCCTCGACCAGCGCCTTCTCCTTCTTGTAGCCCTTGGGTACGGCGAAGGTCGGATTGCAGGTCAAGATCCGCAGGCTGGACCGGGCGAGTGCGAGGGCCGACTTCGTCTGCGTCGGTGTGACCGCGTAGCCCTTGCCGATGAAGACCCGGCTGTTCAGGCCGTAGGCCCCGTCACCGCCCTTGATCGCGTCCATCACCTTCTGCTTGTAGCGCTCCTGGAACTCCTTCATGTCGGAGGCGACGTAGAAGACGATCTCGCCGTGCACGGGCCGGTCGCTGCACACCCCCCGCTGGGTCACGGACCACTGTCCGACGCGGGTGAACTCGGTCAACGGCAGCCGGGGGTCGTCCGGTTCGCCGCTGATGTCCTCGCAGGAGGTGAACTGCCGTACGTACTGCTGTGCATCGAGGAGCGAGCCGCCGGCGGACGGCCGCGCGGCGGACGGGGAGGGGCTCGCGCCCGCACGGCCGGCTGGCGGCGCAGGGTCGCCCTGGCAGGCGGCGAGTGCGGGGAGGGCGGTGAGGACGGCGGTAGCAGCGAGGGTCCGCTGGAGGCGCATGAGGGGTGCTTTCGGCCGAACGGCAGGTCAGGGGGGTGGCGTGAACATGCTAAACCCCGCCCGTCGGGCGCTCGGCACCCGTGGTGACCCGGCATCAGGGATAAAGGATCTTGCTGTACGGCAAACGGCCGATTACCGCACCCGGAGAATTGCCGGAGCCTTTCCATAGAACGCTTGACCAGGCGTCATGTCTCGGTTGCCAATAAGGTGTGGACGAGTAAAGTCCACGCTTGACACCAGCGGGACCGCTGGTGTCGCTCCCCTGCCCATTTCGCATGGCCTCCCCGAGGACGGTGTCGTGAACACTTCCGCAACCCCCGCGACCAGCACGGTCAAGACCCCCCTGGTCCCGCTCGACCGGATCGACGTCCACAGCACCTCGGCGGCCGAGGCGCTCGGACGCGTCCTGCCTTCGGAGAACGGCCGTCACGTTCAGGCACCGATCTTCAACTCCGCACTCTGACACCGGAGCCCGCGCTCTAGACTGGTGGAATGACCGGCCTGATCGCTTTTCGCGAGATCGTCCTCAAGGTTCACAGCAGATGCGATCTCGCTTGTGATCATTGCTATGTCTATGAACACGCTGATCAGAGCTGGCGAGCCCGGCCGAAAGTGATCTCCCCCGAGGTCATTTCGCACACCGCGTCGCGGCTCGCCGAACATGCCCGTGACCATGCACTCCCCTCCGTCACGGTGATTCTCCACGGAGGGGAACCCCTGTTGGCGGGCACCGCCCGACTACGCCTCGTGTGCGAGGAGTTCACCCGCGCACTCGCCGGGACCGCCGACCTCGACCTGCGGATCCACACCAACGGGCTCCAGCTCAGCCGCCGTTACCTCGACCTCTTCGCCGAGTTCGGCGTCCGCGTGGGCATCTCGCTCGACGGGGACCGGGCCGCGAACGACCGCCACCGCCGCTTCGCCGACGGGCGCACCAGCCACCCCCTGGTCCTGGCCGCCGTCGCACTGCTCCGTTCGGCGCCCTACCGCCACCTCTACCAGGGCCTGCTCTGCACCGTGGACGTCGCCAACGACCCCGTCGCCGTGCTGGACGCCCTCGTCGAGCTGCGCCCGCCCCGGGTGGACTTCCTGCTCCCCCACGCCACCTGGGAGGCCCCGCCGGTCCGCCCCGACGGCGCCCCCGACGCGTACGCGCGCTGGCTGCTGCGGGTCTTCGACCACTGGGAGCGGCTCGGGCGGCCCGTCTCCGTACGGCTCTTCGAGTCCCTGCTGTCCACCCTGCGCGGAGGGCCGAGCCTGACCGAGTCCCTGGGGCTCGCGCCGACCGACCTCGTCGTCGTGGAGACGGACGGGACCCTGGAGCAGGTCGACTCCCTCAAGAGCGCCTACGAGGGCGCCGCAGCCACCGGTTTCGACGTCTTCGCCCACTCCTTCGACGAGGTGGCGGCCCACCCCGGGGTGCGGGCCCGGCAGCTGGGTCTGGACGGTGTCAGTGACACGTGCCGCCGCTGCCCCGTCGTACGTTCGTGCGGCGGCGGTCTCTACACCCACCGCTACCGGGCAGACCCGGACGGCGGGGGCGGCTTCGACCACCCTTCGGTGTACTGCACGGACCTGCGCGAGCTGGTGGACGGGGTCGAGGGCCGCACCGCGTCCCGGCAGACGGCGCCGGAGCTCACCGACCCGGCCGAACTGGCCCGCTCCCAGGAGCAGCTGACCCGGGTCCTGCTCGCCCGGCTGAACGCCGACCGTACGGGTGATCCCGAATGGGCGCGGGCCTGGGAGCTGCTGGCCCGCGTGGAGCGGGCCGGGGACGCCGGCGCGCACGCCCTGGAGGCCGTACTGGACCACCCGTTCACCCGCACCTGGGTCCTGGAGGCCCTGGACGCCGGGCGGGACGGGCGCCCCTCCGGCCCCGGCGCCCCCGAGACGGCGCGCAGGCTGGCCGCGCTGGCCGCCGCCGCCGTGCTGCGCGGCGGGCTCGACCTGCCGGCCGAGGTCCCCTACCGGGACGGTGAGGTGTACCTCCCGACCCTGGGGCTGCTGCGCCTGGGCCGGCCGGGCACGCGGGGCCGGGCCGCACTGCGGTCCACCGGTACGGGGTACGCGGTCCGCGACGGCCGCGCCGAGCACCGCTTCGGTCCGGCGGCGGGGGACGCGCGCTGGCTGCCCGTACGGAGCTGGTCGCCGCCCGGGCAGGACACCGCCCCGGTGGCGCTGGAGGACCTCGACCCGCACCGCAACTGCTTCGCCCGCCCGCCGAGGCTCCGGCTGGGGGCCGGGGAGGCCGGGCAGTGGCGGGTCCGCCTCGACGCGGCCTGGACGCTGCTGCACACCGCCGTCCCGGAGTTCGCCCGGGCGGCCGCGGCCGGGCTGACGACGCTGACCCCGCTCGCGGGCGGTCCGCGGGCGCACGGCTGGGGCGAGGCGGGGCGGCACGGCCCCGGGGCGCTCGGCGTCCCGTACGGCGCCGGGGTCCGCGAGACGGCCCTCGCACTGCTGACCGGGCGGCGCCGGGCCCGGCTGCGGGCACTGACCGAGGTGGCCGACCTGTACGCGCTCGACGGGCAGTGGCAGCACCCCTCGCCGTGGCGCGAGCGCCCGGTCCCGGTGTCCCGGCTGCTGGCCGACGTGCACGAGCGGGTGGCGGTGGAGGCGTACCGGCGGGCGACGGCGGCCCCCGAACCGGGGGCGGCGGACCGGATCCAGCGGGCCCTGGACCGGCTGGCGGGTGCGGCCGAGCTGACCAGCACCGGCAAGCGGCTGGTGGAGGAGCTGCGCTGGGAGTCGAAGGCGGTCGACGCGTGACGTCCCCCCGGGCTCCGGGTGCGCTCGCCCTGGCCGGGGAGTTACGCCGGATCGGGGTGCGCCCGGGGACCCGGCTGCTGGTGCACGCCGCGCTCCGCGGCACCGGTCTGCGGGCCGAGCCGCTGCGCGATGCCCTGACGGACGTGCTGGGGCCGCACGGCACCTTGGTGGTCCCCGCGTTCACCTCGGAGAACTCCCGCACCTCCGCGGCGCACCTGGAGCGGATCGCGGGCCTCTCGGAGCCGCAGGTGCGCAGGTTCCGGGCGCGGATGCCCGCGTTCGACCCGCGGCTGACCCCGAGCCAGGGCGTGGGGCGTTTCGCCGAGACCGTCCGTACCTCCCCGGGCGCCGCGCGCAGCACCCATCCGCAGACCTCCTTCGCGGCGCTGGGAAAGGACGCCCGGCGGCTCTGCGCCGGTCACCGCCTCGAATGCCACCTGGGCGAGGAGTCACCCCTGGGGAGAATGTGCGGGGAGGGCGGCCAGGTACTCATGATCAATGTGGGCTTTTCCTCCTGCACCGCTTTCCATCTGGCGGAGTACCGAATTCCCGAGCCCCCCTTGCGCATGTACGACTGTGTGGTGAAGGTGAACCTTCCGGGGGGACGGCGGGGGGAGGGGTGGACGACGTACGAGGACGTCGCGCTGGACGACAGTGATTTCGCACAGATCGGCGACGCGTTCCCGGATTCGCGGTTGCGCAGGGGCCGGCTGGGCGGGGCTGGGGCCGTGCTCTTCTCGATTCCCGATGCCGTTGGTCACGCACTCGACTGGATGACCGAAAACAGACGCTGATTGACTGAACGATGAGGGGATGTGGCGAAGCAGCTCCGGAATGATGTTTCTTCGCTCGCATCTTCGGGACGGGGGTCGTGTGCCCGCATCAGTGCAGCCGTACTTCTTTCTCAGTTATGCGCATACGCCGAGATTCGGGGCCGGGGGGCCCGACCCCGACATGTGGGTCGAGCGGCTCTTCCGTGATCTCTGCAACCACGTCATGGCGCTGACGGACCTGCCCGCCGGTTCGGAGGCCGGCTTCATGGACCGCGAGATACGCAGCGGCGAGGGCTGGTCGGAACGGCTCGCGGCGGCGCTCGCCACCTGCCGGGTCTTCGTCCCCCTGTTCTCGCCGCGCTACTTCGCCAGTGAGATGTGCGGGAAGGAGTGGTTCGCCTTCGCGCAGCGCGCCATCCAGCACGGCGCGCGCCACAACGAGCCGCCGCCCGAGGCCATCGTGCCGGCCCTGTGGGTCCCGGTGCCGGCCACCCACATGCCGGGCCCCGCCTCCCGGTTGCAGTTCAACCACAACACCTTCGGCGAGCGCTACGTCACCGACGGCCTGTACGGGCTGATCAAACTCCGCAGCTACGCCGAGCAGTACGAGGCGGCCGTGTACGAACTCGCCAAACGGATCGTGCACGTCGCCGAGACCGTACGCATCGACCCGATCAAGCCGCTGGACTACCGGGTGGTGCCGAGCGCCTTCGGCAGCAACGGCGGCAACCCCGCCCGCACCCTGCACATCACGGTGGCGGCCGCCTCCCGGCACGACCTCCCGGAGGGCCGCAGTCCCGAGTACTACGGGGACAACGCCCTGGAATGGAACCCTTACCACCCGGTGGCGCAGCGGCCCATCGCGTACGTGGCCGAGGACGTGATCCGCAACCTCAACTACCAGACCAGCCTCGGCTCGTTCGACGACGAGGCGGGGCACTTCGACAGCAAGCAGCCGCCGACGCGTCCGGAGATCCTGATCGTCGACCGCTGGGCGGTGGAGGACGAGCAGCGCCGCCAGCGGCTGGCCGCCTTCGACCAGGAACACCGGCCGTGGATCAACGTGGTCGTGCCCTGGAACCGGTACGACCACCAGGGCCGGGCCAAGGAGAGCGAGCTCGCGGACCGGCTGGAGGGGACGATGCCCGTCAAGATGAGCCAGGGCCGGGCCGCCTGCCGGGCCGCCGCGAACGGCGTGGCCAACATGGAGATGCTCGGGCAGATCCTGCCCCAGGTGGTCGAAGCCGCCGCCCAGCAGTTCCTCAGACACGCCCAGGTGTACCCGCCGGCAGGCGGCACGCACACCGAACGGCCGCGGCTGGTCGGGCCGATGGGGATGGATGAGCCGCCCCCGCCACTGCCGCCGCGCGCCCCCTTCCCACCCGACACCGAAGCGGGCGGTGGTCCGCCGCGCGGGACCGACACCAACGACGTCAGCGACACAGAGCGGGGGGACACGGATGACAGCCGGTCGTGACAGCCATGGCGGACGCATCGTCACCTTCTATTCCTACAAGGGCGGTACGGGCCGCACCATGGCGCTCGCGAACACCGCCTGGATCCTGGCGGCCAACGGCAAGCGGGTGCTGGCCGTGGACTGGGACCTGGAGGCGCCGGGTCTGCACCGCTTCTTCCACCCCTTCCTGGACCCCTCCACCCTCGGGGCCACCACCGGGGTCATCGACCTGATCAGCGAGTACGCCTGGGCCGCGACCAGCCCGGTGCAGCGCGCCGACGACTGGCACAAGGACTACGCGCGGATACAGCCGCACGCGGTCTCCCTCACCCCGGAGACGCTGGGCTGGGAGTTCCCCGACGGGGGCACGCTCGACTTCGTCTCGGCGGGCCGGCAGAACCGCGAGTACTCGGCGACGGTGTCCACCTTCGACTGGGACAACTTCTACGACCGCCTCGGCGGCGGCCTCTTCTTCGACGCGCTGCGCGCCGACATGAAGAAGAACTACGACTACGTGCTGATCGACAGCCGCACCGGCCTGTCCGACATCGCCGACATCTGTACCGTGCACCTGCCGGACGTCCTGGTCGACTGCTTCACCCTGTCCGACCAGTCCATCGACGGCGCCGCCTCCGTGGCCCGGCAGATCGACGAGCGGTTCAACGACCGCGGCATCAAGATCTACCCCGTGCCGATGCGCATCGACGAGGGCGAGAAGGAGAAGGCCGACGCCGGGCGGGCACTGGCCCGGATCAAGTTCGACCGTTTCCCGGGCGGCCTCGTCGGGGACGACCTGACGTCGTACTGGGGCGCGGTGGAGATCCCGTACCGGCCCTACTACGCCTACGAGGAGACCCTGGCCACCTTCGGCGACGAGGCCGGGCTCACCAACTCCCTGCTCTCGGCGTTCGAGCGGCTCACCGCCGTGGTCACCGAGGGCGAGATCACCTCCATGCCGGCCATCGCCGAGGACGTCCGGATGCGGATCCGGGACGCCTTCACCCGGCGCCGCCCGGCCCTTCCGGCCGACCTGTTCCTCTGCTACGTCGCGGAGAACCGGATGTGGGCCGACTGGATCGAGTCGGTGCTCACCCGGGCCGGCTTCCGCGTGGTGCCCAAGGACGTCTCGGCGGAAGTGGCCCCCGCCCCGTCGCCCGGGGACACCCTCGGCGGATCGGGCATCAGCGTCGACGGCGCCGCCCGTACGGTCGTGCTGCTCTCCACCGCCTTCCTCAAGTCCGGCCGCGCCGTCGACGTGTGGAACCGGGCCGCCGCCGAGGACCCGACGGGGGGCCGGCGCCAGCTGGTGCCGCTGCGGGTGGGCGACGTACGGCTCGCGACCCCCTACATCGACCGCAATCCGGTGGACCTCTTCCGCCTGGACGAGGTGCACGCCACCACGGCCCTGCTGCGTGCGGTGGAGCGGCCCATGGCCCTGAACGACACGGTCAACAGTGCCTCCCAGCCGGGCCCCCGCTTCCCGGGGACCGTGCCCAAGATCTGGAACGCGCCGCCCCGCAACACCGGTTTCACCGGGCGCAGCATCGTGCTGGAGCGGATGCGCAACCAGCTCGGCGGCGGCATGGCGGTGGTGCTCCCGCAGCCGCAGACCCTGTACGGGCTCGGCGGTGTCGGCAAGACGCAGGTGGCCCTGGAGTACGTCCACCGGTTCATGGCGGACTACGACCTGGTCTGGTGGATCTCCTCGGAGCAGACCGACGACGTGGTCGCGGCCCTCGCGGAGCTGGCCGTACGGCTGGGCGCCCAGGCCGGCGAGGACATGGCCGCCGCGTCCCAGGAGGCGATCGACCTGCTGCGGCGGGGCGTGCCCACCTCGCGCTGGCTGCTGGTCTTCGACAACGCGGACGACCCCGAGACGCTCAAGCGGTTCTTCCCGCCGGGCGGACCGGGGCACGTCCTGGTCACCTCCCGCAACCAGTCCTGGTCGCAGTACGGCGACGCGCTGCCGGTGGACGTGTTCCTGCGCGAGGAGTCCATCGAGCACCTCCAGCGGCGGGCTCCCGGCCTCTCGCACGAGGACGCCGAGCAGGTGGCCGTGGCGGTGGGCGACCTGCCGCTGGCCGTCGAGCAGGCGGGTGCCTGGATCGCGGAGACCGCCACGCCCGTGTCCGCGTACCTGGAACAGCTGGCGCAGCAGGCCGCCAGCGTACTGGGGCTGAACCAGCCGGCCGGCTATCCGGAGCCCGTCGCCGCGACCTGGAACGTGTCCATCGAGCGGCTCCAGTCCCGCTCCCCGGCCGCCGTGCGGCTGTTGCAGCTGTGCGCCTTCTTCGCGCCGGAGCCGATATCCGCGAACCTCCTCTACAGCAAGGAGATGATCAACGCCCTCAAGCCGTACGACTCCTCGCTCCAGGAGAAGCTGATGCTGGGCCGGGTGATCAGGGAGATCGGCCGGTTCGCGATGGCCAAGGTCGACCAGGTCGGCAACAGCATCCAGGTGCACCGCCTCGTCCAGGCCGTGATCCGCGCGCAGTTGTCGGAAGAGGAGCAGCGCGAGGCCCGGCACGCCGTGCACCGGATCCTGGCGGGTGCCCGGCCCGATGACGACGAGCCCATAGACAACCCGGCCACCTGGCCCCGCTTCAACACCATCTGGCCGCACCTGACGCCCTCCGAGGCCCGGTTCTGCAAGGAGCCGGAGACCCGCCGGCTGCTGATCGACCGGGTGCGCTACCTGTGGAAGCGCGGCGACTTCAAGGCCGCGTACCAGCTCGGCGAGGAGCTGCGCGAGGTGTGGAAGGAGATGCTGGGCGACAGCGACCTGCAGTACCTCTACCTGCGGTTCCACCTGTCGAACATCCTGCGCTCCCAGGGCCGGTTCGTGGAGGCGAAGGAGCTGGACGAAGTCACCCTGGAACGGCAGCGGACCGCGCTCGGTCCCTCGCATCCGCACACGTACATGACCACCAGCGGCCTGGCGATGGACCTGGGGGCGCTCGGCCGCTACGGCGAGGCGATGGAGCTGGCGACGGCCGCGCACGAGGGCTTCGGGCAGATATTCCACGAGGCGCACCCGCGCACCCTGGCCGCCGCGAACAACCTGGCGCTGAACCTGCGCATGGTCGGGCAGTACTCCCGGGCCCGGGAGATCGACCAGGAGGTGTTCGACCGGCGCACCGAGGTACTGGGCCCGGACCACCCGTACACCCTGTCCTCGGCGCAGAACCTGGCCCGGGACCTGCGCGAGGTGGGCCGGTACGACGATTCGGTGCAGTTGCTGGGCCGGACGTACGACATCTACAAGCGGACGCTCGGCCGGGCCTTCCCGGGCACCCTGTCCGCGGCGAAGAACCTGGCGGTGTCGCTGCGCAGGGCGGGCGACCTGGAGGACGCGCTGCGGCTGACGACGGCGACCCGCAACCGCTACCGCGCCAAGTACACCTCGGTCAACCCGGACCTGCTGGCCTGTGAACTGAACCTGGCGGCCGACCTGTTCGCGACGGGGGACGCGGGCGCGGCGCGGGACCTGGCGCAGGAGGTGGTGGACGAGTACGTGAAGGTGCCGGGCGAGCGGCACCCGTACACCCTGGCCGCCGTCAACAACCTGGCGGTCTTCCACTGGGGCACGGGCTCCGCGGACACGGCGGAGCCGATGCTGCGCCAGACGATCCGGCACATGCGCGAGGTGCTGGGCGACAACCACCCGCACACCATCTTCGGCAACCTGAACCTGGCCAACGCCCTCGCCGACCTCGGGGACCCGGAGGGCGCGTTGGAGCTGGAGCGGCTGGTGGTGCTGCGGCTGCGCGAGGCGCTCGGGACGCACCACCCGGAGACCCTGGCGGCCGCGTCGAACATGGCGGTGAGCCTGGACATGATGGGCCGCAAGGAGGAAGCGGCCCGGGTACGGACGGAGACGGTGGCCGAGCTGACGCGCCTGCTCGGCGAGGACCACGGTCTGACCCGTTACGCCCGCGACGAGCGCCGGGTCCACCGCGACCTGGAGCCGCTCGCCGTGTGATCGGACGGAGGGCGGCCCCCGCACGGGCCGCCTCCCGCCCCTACAGCAGACCTGGGGGGTCGCCGTGAGCGACAGCATGACTTTCCGGAACGAGGACCTGCCGGCCCTCTTCCACCACACCGATCAGGCGGCGATCTCCCGGCAGCGGGAGTCCACCCGGGCCACGCGCAGGCAGCTGGTGCTGCTGGTCACGGCCGCGGCGGCCGCCGCGCTGCCGTCCGGGCCCGCCGCGGGCTCGCTGCACCTGTTCGGCGCGCTGAGCGCGCTGGCCTACGCCGGGGTGCTGGCGGTGGGCGTACGGGCGACCCGGCGCCGGGCCCGGCCGCAGTGGCAGCTCAACCGGAGCGCCGCGGAGTTCATCAAGTCCCTGGCCTGGCGGTACGCGGTGCACGGGGCGCCGTTCGGCAGTGACGTCGGCGCCCCGGAGGCGACGTACCGGACCCGGCTGGAGGCCGGGCTGGACGAGCTGCGCAAGATGGGCTGGGAGGATCCCCGGGCCGCGGGCCTGCTGCCGGAGGGCGGGGAGATCACCGGGGCGATGCAGCGGCTGCGCGGGCTGGGGTACCAGGTGCGCAGGGAGACCTACGTACGGGACCGGCTGATCGAGCAGCGCAACTGGTACCAGCGCAAGACGGAGGTGTCCCGGCGGGCGACGGCGCTGTGGTCGTGGACGATCGTGCTGCTGACGTGCCTGGCGCTGCTGTTCGCACTGTTCGGCGCGTTCGGTTCGGGGCCGGGCCCGTCGCTGACGGCGCTGCTGAGTGCGGCCGCGGCGGCGGCGATCGCCTGGAACGAGGTCCGGCGCCACCATCCGCTGATCGAGGCGCACACACTGATCGAGCAGGACCTGTCGGCGATGATGGTGGTGATGCAGACGACGATCACCGAGTCGCAGTGGCCGTCCGCCGTGTACGAGACGGAGCGGTACGTCTCTCCTCAGCACACGGACTGGCTGGCGCGGCACAGCAGTTGATCCCGGTCGCGGGCGGGGCGTGGCTCACTGGCGGGTCACGCCCTCGCGCCAGATGACGGTGACGGGTTTGCCGAGCGCCCGCGCGTAGGCCACGATCTCGGCGGTGCCGCCGTGCCCGCGGGCCGGCAGACCGTCCCAGACGGCGACCAGGCGGTCGCAGGATTCGGCGATGTAGGTTCCGGCGGCGTAGTACGCCTCGTCGGTGGAGCGGGCGAAGCCCATCCGTACTTCCTGGGCGGCCCGGTGCCTGAGCTGCCGGTAGCGGGCCAGGGCTCGGGCGTCCGCGAAGTCGCCCTCGTAGTCCTCGCTGGGGATCACCACGGTGAGGTCGGCGCCGCATTCCAGGGCGATGCCGGCGAAGAGCTGGTCCGCGCCCTCCGCGAGGCTGGAGAGCACCTCCAACGGCCCCTGTCCGCCGCACAGTACGCCCCGCAGGCTCTGCCTGACGTGGGCGAGCGCCTCGACGGGAATCGACCGGTGTCCGGTCACCCCGATGCGTTTCATACGAAAGACCTGCCTCCCCCCGGGGACACGGACGCCCTGGACATCCTCCCAGAAGGCGGGAGGACGTCCAGGGGTACCGGGGCGGGTGGCTCAGTACACGCTGACGCCGTAGGCGTTGAGGGCTTCGACGACGGGCTGGAAGAAGGTGGTCCCGCCCGAGGAGCAGTTGCCGCTGCCGCCGGAGGTGAGGCCGACCGCGCGGGTTCCGGAGTACAGCGGGCCGCCGCTGTCGCCGGGCTCCGCGCAGACGTTGGTCTTGATCATGCCGTAGACGATGTCGCCGTTGCCGTAGTTGACGGTGGCGTTGAGGCCGGTCACCGTGCCGCCGTGGATGCCGGTGGTGGAGCCGCGGCGGGTGACGGACATGCCGGTGGTGGCGTTGACGGCGCTGGTGATGTCCTGGCTGCCGACGGTGCCGGGCGGCACCGGCGAGTTGCTGGCGTATTTGATCAGGCCGTAGTCATTGGTGGGGAAACTCGAACCGACGGTGGTTCCGATGGTGGTGGTGTGGGAGGTGCTGGTCCACCAGGTGCCGGCGCCGTCGGTGCAGTGCCCGGCGGTGAGGATGTAGTAGTTGCTCCCGCTCCTGACGTTGAAGCCGAGCGAGCAGCGCCAGCTCGACGCGTAGATGGCGTCGCCGCCGGAGAGCAGCTTGCGCAGTTTGCCGGAGGTGCGCTCGATCCTCAGGGCCGCCGCGTCGGCCCCGGCCTCGCGTCGGATCCTGGCGATGTCGGCGGCCGTGACGGTGGAGTCGGCGGTGACCACCAGGGTCCCGGTGGCGGGGTCGGTGTTCCAGGCGGTGCCGGCGACGTCGGCACGCAGGACCGAGGCTTCGGCCGAGGCCAGCCGGGCGGCGCTGAAGCCGCTGTCCTTGGTGTCCGCGCTGGCGGCGGTGGGCAGCGCGAGCGCGGCGACGGCAGCCGCGCCGACGGCGGCCGCGAGCAGCCTGGTACGGGTGATCTTGGTCCTCACTTCGTCCTCCCGGTAAGGGATCGGGGCCCGGCCGCTGTGGGGGTGCCGGTGCCTGTGAGGGACGGCCGGGGGCACGGGAAACGCCTTCGCGTTCGCCGTGCCCCTGACAAGTCCCTTGAGAGACGCTGACGGGAGTGTCCTGGCGTCAGATTGCGGCGGCAAGGGCGCGTTTCAGCCTCCGCTCCCCCGCCTCGACCGCGAACGGCAAGGTGTTGCCCGGCGGCGGGAAGGGGCAGATGAAGTGGTCGGCGAAGGCGCAGGGAGGCAGCAGCGCCCGGTTGAAGTCGACGGTGATCGAGCGGTCCGCCGCGGGGACGCCGGGCCTCAGGAAACGGAAGCGGTAACTGGACGTGCCGCTCGTGGCGTCGGCGAACACCGCCCAGAGACTGCCGTCCCCGTGGCCCACCGCGACCTGGAGGGTGTGTTCCACGCCCCCGTGCACGAAGCTCAGCTCGCCGCCGAGGCCGAGCCCCCGGGTCCGTCCGTCGACGTTCTCGACCTGGACGGTCTGGTCCTCGCCGTATGGCCGGAAGTGGCCCGCGAGCACGAAGCCGGGATCGTAGGGGCCCGCCTCGATGCCCCCGAAGGTGTGCCGGGCCCCGGCGGCCGGGTCGTAGACGCGCACCGCCCACTCCCCCTCACGCAGGAGCACCACGAGCCGTACGTCCCCGGCCGAGACCCGCGCCCCGGAGGCCGGGCCGTCGTCGGCGGCGAGCACGGCGTCCCCCGTGAAGGGCTCACCGTCGAGGCTGAGGCCGTCCCCGGGGCCGGCACTCAGGGCCACCCCGCCCGCGGTGGCGCGCCAGCGCCCCGGAACGGCCGGAATTCGACCCTCCGGGTAGTCGGCGAGCCAGTGCGTACCGGTGAGGGCGAGTGGTCCGTAAGGGGCGGAGACGGCAGCCAGACGACGTTCGTGCCACTGCTTCCAGGCGGTGTCCGGGTCGTCCTCCGCCGGACCGCCCGCTTCGTGATCGCTCATGGCCCTCAGCCCTTCCACACGGGCCGGGAGGGGAACCGCCCGGTACTCCGTCCGGGGCCTGCGGGTCACCTGACAGGCGGTCAGCAGCCGTCGCAGGGACAGCAGCAGCACTCGCACCCGTCACAGCCGCAGCCGTCACAGCCGCCGCAGTCGCAGTTGCCGCAGTCGCAGTCGTCGCACCACGCGTCCCGCTTCTTGCGCGACCAGGGGCCCTCGTGTTCGGTGCAGCACAGCCGGCACGTGCAGAACAGCCCCACGGCGACCGCGCAGCCCGCGAGCAGCCCGCGGCGCGGCTTCTGCGGCGGCAGCCCGCCCCCACCGCTCCCGCCCCAGCCGGGGCCGCCTGGGCCGCTCGGCGGCGGGGGCGTTCCGGGCCCGGCCGGCGGGTACGGGGCGTACGGCCCGCCGCTCCCGTACGGCGCCCCGCCCTGGCCCCCGTACCCCTGGCCCCCGTACCCCTGCGGCGGTCCGTACCCCTGCGGCGGGGCCCCGAAGCCCTGCCCCGCGGCGTTCACGCCGGTGTGGGCGCAGCGGCCGGTGCCGAAGGCACGGTCCACGGAGGTGCGCAGTTCGTGCACCAGCAGCCGGTGGGCGAGGCCCGCGTCGGTGAACTCCGCCTCGCGCAGGGCGAGCCGGATGCCGTGCAGGGCGTCGTCGCACAGCCGCCGGGCCTCGGCACGGGAGGTCCCGGTGGCCGTGAGGGGGTTCCAGGCGCCCGCCGCGGCGTCGGCGGCCTGGTCCTCCACGGCGTCCAGCAGGTGCGCGAGCCGCCCGAAGTAGCGGCCCGCCTCGGCGAGCGCGGCCGTGTTGCCTGGACGCCCGGCGAGGACCGCGGTATGCGCGAAGGCGGCCGCGGTGGCCGTCTCCGTCGGCTCGGTGACCACCAGGACCGGCGTCCCGGGCCCGGCCAGGGTCTCGATGCCGCCCTGCCGGTCGACGGCGTCGACGAGCACCGCCGTGTCGAAGCCGAGCAAGGCCCCGGTACGGGCGCCGGCCCGGTCCCAGCCCCGGGCTACCTTGCGGGCGGCGGCCGCGATCGGGGCCCTCGCCAACAGCCCGTCCCGGTCGGCCACGTGGTCCCGTACCTTCGCGGAGGCCAGCACCAGGGAGACGGCGGCGGCGAGCCGGGCGCCCTGCCCGTCGGCCACCGGAGCCCTGCGCATCCCGCGCAGCGGACACGGCCCGGCGGTGCGCCGGGAGCCGGCGGCGGGAGCCGACTGAGCCTCCGTCAGAACGGAGACCAGCAGCCCGTCGTAGTTGGTGACGACCCGCGCGAACTGGCCGTGGTCCCCGCGAAGTGCCAGGCACAGTCCGCAGAGATGGGCCATCCACTCGGCTTTGAACCGCTCGCCCAGCCGGTGCGTGCAAGGTCTGACTATGCCGAACAATTGCGCTTCCCCCGTGTGTCATACGCGTGCCGGGGGGCATGGTACCGAGCCCGGCCGTTCACCCGTACGCCCGCAGGCCTCACCCGGACGGCGTCCGCAGTCGTATTTTCACTCAGTCAGCAGCGGCAGGCGCTCGGGACCTTGACGGTGCAACGGATGTTCTGCACCAGTACCGTCACGAAACCCGTGCGCGCCGACTATCCACTTGGCGCGTTGTCAGCATCATGGACGACCATAGGGGCAGCGGAAGAGAAGACAACTGACCGCGGTGAAAGGAGGCGTCCATGGGTTCGGTGCGCAAGGCGAGTGCCTGGTTGGGTCTCGTGGAGGACAACGACGACGAGCGGTACTACGACGACGACTACGCGGAGGCCGTGGAGCGTCAGCACGGCGGTTCGGTGTCCGGCCCCGGGGACCAGTGGGTCACCGACCCGCGCGTCAAGGTGGCGTCGGAGTCCGCGGTCGAGCAGGGCCGGCGGATCGCGACCGTGACCCCCGACGGCTTCCGTGACGCGCGTGGAATCGGCGAGCTGTTCCGCGAGGGCGTCCCGGTGATCGTGAACCTGTCGTCCATGGAACCGGCCGACGCGAAGCGCGTGGTCGACTTCGCCGCCGGTCTGACCTTCGGGCTCCGCGGCTCCATCGAGCGGGTGGCGACCAGGGTCTTCCTGCTGACCCCGGCCGACACCCAGATCGTCAGCGGCGAAGCGGGCGGCCGCGCCCGCGACTTCTTCAACCAGAGCTGAGCAGGGCCCTTACCGGAAGGCGTCGAGCCCGGTGAGCGCCTTGCCCAGCACCAACTGGTGCATCTCCACGGTGCCCTCGTAGGTGAGGACCGATTCGAGGTTGGTGGCGTGCCGCATGACGGGGTATTCGAGCGAGATCCCGTTGGCACCCAGGATGGTCCGCGCGGTGCGGCAGATGTCGATGGCCTCGCGGACGTTGTTGAGCTTTCCGAAACTGATCTGCTCCGGGCGCAGGGTGCCCGCGTCCATGCGGCGGCCCAGGTGGTGGGCGAGCAGGATGCCCTTGTGCAGTTCCAGTGCCATGTCCGCGAGCTTGGCCTGGGTGAGCTGGAAGCCCCCGATCGGCTTGCCGAACTGCTCGCGCGTCTTCGCGTAGTCGAGCGCGGCCTCGAAACTGGCGCGCGCGGCGCCCATGGAACCCCAGATGATCCCGTACCGCGCGTGGCTGAGGCAGCCCAGCGGTCCCTTGAGCCCGGTGACGCCGGGAAGCACCGCGTCCGCGGGCAGCCGTACGTCGTCCATCACCAGTTCGCTGGTCACCGACGCGCGCAGCGACCACTTGTGCTTGATCTCCGGCGCGGCGAAGCCGGCGCTGTCGGTGGGGACGGCGAAGCCGCGGATCCCCTCGTCGGTCTGCGCCCACACCACGGCGACGGCCGCGACGCTGCCGTTGGTGATCCACATCTTGCGGCCGTTCAGCACCCAGTCGGTGCCGTCGCGCTTGGCGTAGGTGCGCATCGCGGCCGGGTCGGAGCCCACGTCGGGCTCGGTCAGCCCGAAGCAGCCGATCAGCTCGCCGACCGCCATGCCGGGGAGCCAGCGCTGCTTCTGCTCCTCGGAGCCGTAGCGGTGGATGGCGTACATCGCGAGCGAGCCCTGCACGGAGACCAGGGAGCGGATCCCGGAGTCGGCGGCCTCCAGCTCCAGACAGGCCAGCCCGTACTGCACGGCGCTGGCCCCGGCGCACCCGTAGCCCTGGAGGGACATCCCGAGCGCCCCGATGCCGCCGAGCTCCCGGGCCAGCTCCCGGATCCCGGGCAGTTCCCCGCGCTCGTACCAGTCGGCAATCTGCGGCAGCACCCGGTCGGCCGCCCAGCCGCGCACGGTGTCGCGGATGGCGAGGTCCTCGGGGCTCAGCAACTCGTCGAGCCCGAGCGGATCGGTGGGTACGAAGGACACGTGGCCTCCCGGCGGCCGTGGGACGGAAACCTAGCGCCGCAAGTTTCTCCCCGCGCGACCCGCCGGTCCAGCCCCTCCTCCCCGCAGCGTCGCGCCGGCCGCGGTCAGGCCCGGCGCCCCGCCGCGTCGCACTCGGCCTGCGCTCCGGCCGGCCGGCCCTGCGCCGGCACCCGCGCCGCCTCGCCCGACGGCTCCCCGCACTCCATCACCCTCGGCAGCTTCAACGCCATCACCGCCCCCGCGAACAGCAGTCCCGCGCTCACCACCAGCGTCACGTGCAGCCCGTGCACGAACGAGTGCCGCGCCGCACCGTACAGCGACTCCCCCGCCGCGCCGCCCAGCCGCGCCGCGATCTGGTAGGCCTCGCCCAGCGAGTGTGCGGCCTTGCCCGAGTCGGCGGCCGGCACGCCGGGTACGTGCGCCAGCCCCGGCGCGTACGCCGCGTTCATCACGCTCCCCAGCAGCGCGATGCCCATGCCCGCGCCGAGCTGGTACGAGGTCTCGCCTATCGAGGCCGCACCGCCCGCCTTGGCCGCCGGCACCTCGCTCAGCATGGACTCGTACGCCGCGAACAACGTCGTCTGGAGTCCGAAGCCGAGCAGCACGAACCCGACGGTCAACAGCACCGGCCGGTCCTGCTGACCCATGAGCGTCAGCAGCAGCACCGAACAGGCGGTCAGCACGAAGCCCAGCGAGACCATCGTGCGCGGCCCGATCCGCTGAAGGGTGTACGAGCCGGTCGCGCCCGCGGCCATGGCGGCGAAGGTCAGCGGCAGCAGCCGCAGGCCCGTCCGGAGCGGGCTCAGGTGCAGCACCAGCTGGAGGTACTGGACGGCGATCAGCTCCAGGCCCACCAGCGCCAGCATGGCCAGCACGATGCAGCCGACGGAGGTGGAGAAGGCCGCGCGGGAGAACATCCGCATGTCGATCAGCGGGTGCGGCCGCCGCCTCTGGCGCCGGACGAACAGCACGAGCAGCGCCACGCCCAGCGCCAGCGGCAGCAGCGCCTGCGGGTCGGCGAGCTCGCGCTCCGCGCCGAGCCGCTTGACCCCGAGCACCGCGCCGAGCACGCCCGCCGCCGCCATCAGCGCGCCGAGCACGTCCCAGGGCCCGTCGCAGGAGCCCTTCGACTCGGGCAGCAGCCAGCGGCCCACCGGGAGGATCAGCGCCATCAGCGGGATGTTGATCAGGAAGACCGAACCCCACCAGAAGTGCTGGACGAGGAACCCGCCGAGCACCGGTCCGCTCGCCGCCCCGATCGCGGCGACGCCGGTCCATATACCGATGGCGAGCGCCCGCTCGCGCCGGTCGGGGAAGACCTGGCGCAGGATCGACAGGGTGGCCGGCATGATCATCGCGCCGCCGACACCGAGCAGGGCGCGCGCGGCGATCAGGACCTGCGCGGTCTCGGCGAGGGCGGCGATCGCGGAGGCGACGCCGAAGAGCCCGTAGCCGAACAGGAGTATGCGCCGGCGCCCGACCCGGTCGCCGAGGGTGCCGAAGAGGATCAGCAGCGCCGCGCACACCAGCGGGTAGGCGTCGACGATCCACAGGAGTTCCATGGCGCCGGGGCGCAGGTCCTCGGTGACGGAGGGGACGGCGACGTGCAGGATCGTCGCGTCGAGCGCGACCAGCACGAGGCTCACGCACAGCACGCCGAGCACCAGCCAGCGGTTGGTCCCGCCGGAGACGGCGCTGATCCGCTGCCAGGAAGACGCGGGGGACACCGCAGGGCGCTCACCGTCGCCGGTCGTGTTCGTCCCCGACATGCATGTACCTCCCAGATGATCCCTCGCACTCGGCGGACCAGCGTCTTGTGGAGCCGCGGGGGGTGGTGCGTGTGCGGCGTCCTGCGGGGTCCGGCATCGACTCGCGCGAGTGAAGGGTCAGCGTACGCGAGTTCGTCCGCCCGACACGTGGTCAAGCTCTCATCGCCCTGACGGCCTCCGTGTGGTGTGTGCCACTCCGCTTCTCCCCTTTCCTTGCACGCACGGCCGCCGTCGGCGGTTGCGGTCCGCAGCCCCCGACCGGCGGCGTCGATAATCGTCCCCGTGAAAGATCTCGTACTGCGTCGGGCCGCACCCGCGCTGACCGCGTTCGCGGCGATACGGCTGCTCGGGCTGGCCGTGCTCGCCGTGTGGTGCGCGGCGGCCGGCAGCAGCCCGCACACCTTGCTCTCGGCGCGCTGGGATTCGCTCTGGTACGCGCGCATCGCCGCCGAGGGCTACGGGTACGAGGTGGTCCTGCCGAACGGCGGGGTGCATTCCAACCTCGCGTTCTTCCCGCTGCTGCCCTGGCTGGAGCGGCTCGTCGCCGCGCCCACCGGGCTGTCGTACGGCTCCGCGGGCCTGGTGGTGTCGGCGGTGGCGGGCTTCGCCGCCGCCTGGGGGATCTTCGCCGTCACCTCCCTCCTCTACGGCCGCCGGGCCGGGGTGGCGGCGGTGGCGCTCTGGGCGGCGCTGCCCGTCGCCGTGGTGCAGTCCATGGCGTACAGCGAGTCGCTGTTCACGGCGCTGGCCGCCTGGGCGCTGTACGCGGTGCTGCGCGGCCGGTGGCCGCCGGCGGGCCTGCTCGCCGCCGGGGCGGGACTGACCCGCCCGGTCGGAGCCGCGGTGGTCGCGGCGGTGTGGGTGGCTGCCGTACTGGCCTGGCGGCGCGGCGAGCGGTCCTGGCGGATGGGGGCCGGGGTGCTGCTGGCGCCGATGGGCGCGGCGGCGTACGTCCTGTGGGTCGGCGCGCGCACGGGGACCGGGCTGCTCGGCTACCTCGACGTGCAGGCCGGCTGGGGCAACGGCTTCGACGGCGGCTGGGCCTTCGCCCGGTTCATCGGGGCCCGTCTGGCCTCGCCGGCGTTCGCCGCCGGGGTGGGGCTGATCGCCGGGGTGCTCCTGGTGCTGTGGCTGTACGGGCTGTGCGTCCGGCAGCGCCAGCCCGCGGCCCTGCTGGTGTACTGCGGGATCGTGGTGGCGCTGGCACTGTGCGCGTCCGGGTACTTCGGCTCCAAGCCCCGGTTGCTGCTGCCCGCCTTCCCCCTGCTGCTGCCGGTCGCGGCGGCGCTGGCGAAGTGGCGGACGGGCCGGGCGGCCGCCGCGCTGGGGGCGCTGGCCGTGGTGTCGGCGGTGTACGGGGCCTTCTGGCTGAACGGGTCGGGGCCCCCGTAAGAACCGCCGGACGAAGGGGTGATCACGGAATGGATCATTCCGATCCATGTTTGAGCAAAGTGATTGGGCGGCGCCAATAAACGGCGAGTAAGTGTGCGGATAATTGCCGCGCGGAAGTTCCAACCCGTGTCGGAATAACGGGAATTAAGTCCCGCGTGAGACCAACTCCACATCACATGGTCATCACAAAGCCCGCGATTCGCCCGGGCCGCGCTTCGCCGCGCGGTAACGTCGATTGAGTGCGTACCGACCAAATCCTGACCCGTCTGGAGCGGGTCTTCGCCCGGCTGGACCGGGAACCAGAGCGACCGGCCCATCTGCAAACCCCGCGGATGAGCCGGCACCGCGTCGTGCTCCTGGCATCGACCCTCGCCTTCTACATCGCGATCGTGGTGGCGGTACTCACCACGTCCTGGCTGGTCCGGCTGGACTGGCAGATCATGTTCTTCCGGCCCTACGAGCAGTGGCCGCAGCTGCACGCCTTCCTGGACTACCTCGTGGTCCTGGGCCAGCGCGGACCCACCGCCGTCATGGTCGCGGCCTGGCTGGGCTGGCGCTCCTGGCGCCAGCACACGCTCCGCCCGCTGATCACGCTGGGCGTGGCGCTGCTGCTGCTGAACATCACCGTGGGCTCCGTGAAGCTCGGCCTCGGGCGGCTGGGTCCGCACTACGCCACCCAGATCGGCTCCGCCGAGCTCTTCGCGGGCGGCGATATATTCCCTTCGGGCCACACCGCCAACGCCGTCGTCACCTGGGGGATCCTGGCCTACCTGGCCTCCACCGTGGTGACCCGGCGGGTGCTGTCACTGGTGTCGGCGATCGTCTCGCTGAGCGTCGGCGCCACCACCGTCTACCTCGGCACCCACTGGGTCAGCGACGTACTGCTCGGCTGGTCCGCGGGCCTGCTGGTGCTGCTCGCCCTGCCCTGGTTCGAGCCGCTGATCGCCCGGTCCGAGGCCTACGTCTTCGAGGTGCGGGAGCGGCTGCGCAGCCGCCTGGAGGAGGGGCAGGTCTCCGAGCCGGTCGCCGCCGCGCTCGTCCCGCTGGTCTCCGCGGGCGGCAAGTGGCGGCTGCGGCGCACCGCCGACACGCCCGCCGCGACCGGTGCGTCCGGCGGCCACGCCCCCGCGCCGCGGACGGTCCCGCACGGCGCCGCCCGGCCGCACGTCATCCGGTCCGAGCGCACGCCGGTCACCCCGGTCGGCAGCCGCCGCCCGGCGCACACGGAACGGGCGGGAGCCCGGGGCACGGCGGCCCGCCCGGTCACGGGCGGCTGAGCCGCTCCACCCCGCGGACGGTACGCACGACCACCCCGCACCACGACGCCGCGACGGCGGGCCGGTTCACCGAACCGGCCCGCCGTTGTCGTTGATATGCCCAGCCCGTCACCCCGACGCCAGGACGTTCCTCCGTACCGGGTCACGCTTGTGTCACGGATTGTCGACAGTTCCCCCGGAGAAATAGGCGATTCCCTCATGCCCGCCCGGGGCCTTCGGAATTACCGCGGCAATTCCACCTCGCGCCCGGACCGGCCACTGAACTGAACCCCCCTCAGTTTCCTCACTTCTCCTCGCTTCCCCTCACTTCTCCTTCACCGACCGGTCGAGGAGGTCCCGCAGTCCCCGGATCCGTTCGGTCAGCTCCACGGGCTCGATCACCTCGAACTCACAGCCGAGCATCATGAGGTGCACCACCACGGCGTCGAGGTTCACCGCCCCGGTGCGCAGCAGGCAGCTCCCCGCATCGACCGGCTCCAGGGTTCCGTCGCTCGGCCCGACGGTCAGGGCGGCTTCCTCCGCCGACACCTTGAGCCGTACCAGCGCCCGGGCGGCGTACGCGCGCTGGGACACGCCACGGGAGACGTACGCGGCGAGGTCCTCGGCCGGGGGCGGGCGGGGGGTGAAGCGGGGGCCGTGCGGCGGCCGGGGGTCGATCCGGTCGGCCCGGAAGGTCCGCCAGTCCTCCCGGTCGAGGTCCCAGGCGACGAGGTACCAGCGCCGCTCGGTGCAGACCAGCCGGTGCGGCTCCACCGTGCGGCGGGTGGCGGTGCCGTCGTGGTCGCGGTAGCCGAAGCGCAGCCGCTCGCTGTCCCGGCAGACCGCGGCGAGCCCGGTCAGTACGGCGGGGTCGATGGTGGGGCCCTGGGGCCCCCGCAGCATGGGCACGGTGAACTCGTTGAGCGCGCAGACCCTTCGGCGCAGCCGGGACGGCAGCACCTGCTCCAGCTTGGCGAGGGCCCGTACGGAGGCCTCCCCGATCCCCTCGACGCCGTTCCCGGCGGCGGTGCGCAGGCCGACGGCCACCGCGACTGCCTCGTCGTCCTCGAGCAACAGGGGCGGCAACTCCGCCCCTGCCCCGAGCTGGTACCCGCCACCGGTGCCGGGGCTCGCGTTGACGGGGTAGCCGAGCTCCCGCAACCGCTCCACGTCCCGCCGCACGGTCCTCGGCGTCACCCCGAGCCGCTCACCCAACGCGGCCCCGGTCCACTCCCGATGGGCCTGCAACAGCGACAACAAACGCAACAACCGCGCGGAGGTATCCAGCATCCCCACATTCTCCCGCCACCCCCACCCCCTCACACGCCCCCTCCCGCCCCGCGGCCCCTTCCCGCCCCGCGGCCCCTTCCCGCCCCGCCGCCCCCCTCCAGCCCCGCCACCCTCCTCCAGCCCCCCGCCCCTCCAGTCCAGCGCCGCTGTCCCTCCCGCCCCGCATTCCCTTCCAGCCCCGCCGCCCCTCTCCAGCCCCGCCGGCGTTTGAGGCGCGGGGCCCGGGGCGGAGCCCCGCACTCCCAGCCCCGCCGGCGATTGAGGCGTGGGTCCGGGCCCGGGCCCGGGTGGGTGCGTCAGCGCGGAGCCGGCCCCGCCGAAGCCGCCCCGCTCGCCGAAGCCCCCGGCACCGGCACCGGCACCGGCGGAGCACCCGGCGGAGCAACCGGCAACACCAGCATCACCCCCACCCCCACCACCTCCGGTCTCTCCCCGATCACCCCCCGGTTCGCCTCGTACAACGCCCTCCAGCCCCCCGCCACCCCCCGCCGCCGCGCGATCGAGTCCAGCGACTCCCCCTCCCGCACCACGTGCATCCGCCCCGCCAGCCCGTACCGCTTCGCGCACACCGGCCACGCCTCCCACCCCTGTGTGGCCAGCACCTCCTCCCCCACCCTGATCTGCTGCTCCCGCCGCGCCAGATCGGCCCGCGGCGCGAAGACGAGCCCCCCGTACGCCTCCCAGGTCGACTGCCGGAACTGCAGCCCCCCGTAGAACCCGTTGCCCGTGTTGACCGACCACCGCCCGCTGCTCTCGCAGTCGGCCACGCAGTCCCAGGGCCACGTGCCGCCCGGCCCGCAGTCCGCCGGTCCCCGCCCGATCACCCCGGACGCTCCGGGACGCGCCGCCGCCCCCGCGGCTCCCGGCGCCGGCGGCGGGACCGCGGCCGCGCCGGAGGGGAGTACGAACACCAGCGCGGCAGCGGTCACGGCCGCCGACGCGGCCCACCAGGTCCGGAGGTTGGGCATCGGGTCACGCTACGCACGCCCCCTCCACCGCCCCGCACCGCCACGCGGCGCACCTGCGCACCCCACCCGGACGGCCGACCACCTCCCACCCCGCGAAACGGGCAGCTTCGACCATCAACTGGACGCAACCGACCCACAGTTGCCACAAAGCAGAAGCACGCACGAGGTCGTTCACCCTCCCGGGTGGCCGGTTCGATTCCGTTCCCTCAAACGGCGTGACCCCGCACACCGCTCCGGCGTTGTGCCCGGCGAGCCGGGAACCACCCGGCGCCCGCTCGCCTAGTCCGAGGAGCCACCCCGTGCCGCGCATGCTCGACGTCAGTGATGAGGTACGTGCCGAGATCGGTGACGAAGAAGCCGACAGGCTGCTCGTCGGCGACGACGCGCCGGGCAGTTACGACTGCACCTCCTGCCGCACCCCCGGGGACCCCGAGCGCGAACCCACCAGTACGGTGCTGTTCGTCGGCGAGGAGACCGCCGTACTCGCCTTCGCGCACGCCAACTGCATCCCCTCGCAGGTGGTTTCGGTCTCCGAGGAGCAGCTCCAGGGCGCCGTCCGCTCCATCACGGGCGACAGCCCGGCGCCGTCCCCCTCCGTGCCCGCACCCGGTGGGGCGCCGCAGACCGCGCCCGGCGGCCAGGCAGTCCTCGGCATCACCAGCGGTCTGGTCCTGATCGGCGGCGAGCTGCACCCCGCGCTGGTGGTCGAGCCGACCGCGCCGATCGCCCGTCCCGGCTCGACCGGCCCCGGCGACGACTTCCTGCCGCTCCTCATCGAGCAGGGCTTCATCCCCGTCACCGACACCAGTGAGCTGCCCTCCCCGCTGCACGGCTGGTCGGTGCTGCTCGCCGCCGGTCAGCTGCACGCGGTGCTCCAGCCCGGCCCGCAGGGCGGCAGCCCCATCCACTGGTGGCAGGCGCACCAGGCGCTCTCCGTCACCGACGGCTGGAGGGCCGCCGTCAACAAGACCCAGCGCGTCCTCGTCTACGCCGCCCCGGTCGGTTCCATCGGCCAGCAGCCCCGCGAGGACCTGCTCCGCGACGCCCTCGACAAGGCGGCGGCCGACGGTCAGCTGGTCGCCGCGTCGATGCCCCTGGCCGGTACGCCGGGCGCCTGACGCCCGCGTCCCTCCCGGTCGCGACGGCTGCCCGGCCCCTCCGGAGAGGGGCCGGGCAGCCGTGCGTCGTGCCGGTGCCCCACCGGCGAGCTGCGTTTTCGCCCCGGTCAGGCCGCATCCGCAGGGCTTCGGGTTCGTTGGCTGATACGTGCATTCATACGACCCCTCCCGCGCCCCGTCCTACCCGAGCAGCGTCCCCCCGATGCGCACCTCCCGGGACCGGGACACCGCTCCGGCCGCCTCGCACACCCCGATCTACGACCTGCTGTACACCGAGTACCTGCGCGCGTTCCGGGCGCTCCCCGGCGACCGTACCGGCGAGGAGCACCTGGGCTTCACCTCGTTCTCCTACGGCGCCACCTCCGCCGGCGTCGCCGCTTCCGGCCTCTCGTCCACCGGCGTCGCCGGCACCGGCAGCTCGTACGGCAGCGGCTGGGCCCGTTCCTCCTGGCAGCCGTCGGACGGCTGGCAGCCCGCGTACGCCCCGGCCCCCCAGCAGCTGCCGCAGCACGCGTTCGCGTACGCGGGGAGCGCGGGCGGTGGCGGCTACGAGGCCAACGGCAGCGGGCGGCAGCACCAGACCGGGATGCACCACATCCCGGCGGCCCTGCCGCCCGCTCCGCGCCGGGGCTACTGACCCCGGCGGCACGTCACCGCGTACGCCTACTTCTTCTTCTTGTACTGCGCGCCGCGCTTCTCGCGGACCCGCACCGAGATGTGGATCGGGGTGCCCTCGAAGCCGAACTCCTCGCGCAGGCGGCGCTCGATGAAGCGCCGGTAGCCGTGCTCCAGGAAGCCGGAGGCGAAGAGGACGAACCGCGGCGGCTTGCTCCCCGCCTGGGTACCGAACAGGATGCGGGGCTGCTTTCCACCCCGGATCGGGTGCGGGTGCGCGGCGACGACCTCGCCGAGGAAGGCGTTCAGCCGGCCCGTGGGGACGCGGGTCTCCCAGCCGGCGAGGGCGGTCTCGATCGCCGGGACCAGCTTCTCCATGTGGCGGCCGGTGAGCGCGGAGACGTTCACCCGGGGCGCCCAGGAGACCTGCTGCATCTCGGTCTCGATCTCGCGCTCGAGGTAGTAGCGGCGCTCCTCGTCGAGCTCGTCCCACTTGTTGTACGCGATCACGATGGCACGGCCCGCCTCGACGGCCATCGTGATGATGCGCTGGTCCTGGACGCTGATGGTCTCGGTCGAGTCGATCAGGATGACCGCGACCTCCGCCTTCTCGACGGCGGCGGCCGTGCGCAGGGAGGCGTAGTAGTCGGCGCCCTGCTGGAGGTGGACCTTCTTGCGGATGCCCGCGGTGTCGACGAACTTCCAGGTGACGCCGCCGAGCTGGATCAGCTCGTCGACCGGGTCGCGGGTGGTGCCGGCCAGCTCGTTGACGACGACGCGGTCCTCCTTCGCGACCTTGTTCAGCAGCGAGGACTTGCCGACGTTGGGGCGGCCGATCAGCGCGATGCGTCGCGGCCCGCCGAGGGGCGCGTTGCCGAAGGTCTGGGCGGGCGCCTCGGGCAGCGCGTCGAGCACCGCGTCGAGCATGTCGCCGGTGCCGCGGCCGTGGAGGGAGGACACCGGGTGCGGCAGGCCGAGGCCGAGGGACCACAGGGAGGCGGCGTCGGATTCGCCGCTGAGGCCGTCGACCTTGTTGGCGCACAGCACGACGGGCTTGCCGGCCCGGCGCAGCAGCTTGACGACGGCCTCGTCGCTGTCGGTGGCGCCGACCTTGGCGTCCACGACGAAGACGACCGCGTCGGCGGTCTCGATGGCGTACTCGGCCTGGGCGGCGACGGCCGCGTCGATGCCGAGGACGTCCTGCTCCCAGCCGCCGGTGTCGACGACCTTGAACCGGCGGCCGGCCCACTCGGCCTCGTAGGTGACGCGGTCGCGGGTGACGCCGGGCTTGTCCTCGACGACCGCCTCCCGGCGGCCGATGATGCGGTTCACCAGGGTCGACTTGCCGACGTTGGGACGGCCGACGACGGCGAGGACGGGGAGCGGGCCGTGGCCGGCCTCCTCGATCGCGCCTTCGACGTCTTCGAGGTCGAAGCCTTCCTCCGCGGCGAGCTCCATGAACTCCGCGTACTCGGCGTCGCCAAGTGCTCCGTGGTCGTGCTGGTCGTTCATGAAGTCCGTTCCTCGTCGTCCGTGGTGATCGGTGGCAACCGCGCAGCGCGGTTCCACTACTAGGTCAAGTCTCGCTCAGCGCCCGGTGAGGCGCTTGGCGTCGGCCAGGTGGGCGGTCAGCCGGTCCTGGATGCGTACGGTGGCCCCGTCCAGCGCGGTGCGCGTGCGGCGGCCGGTGCCGTCCCCGGCGTCGAAGGCGGAGCCGAAGACGACGTCCACCCGGCTCTTGAACGCCGGCAGCCCCTTCACCAGCCTGCCGCGGCTCTCGGTGCTGCCGAGGACGGCGACGGGCACGATGGGCGCGCCGCTGCGCACGGCGAAGTACGCGAGGCCGGCGCGCAGCGAGGCGAAGTCGCCGTTGCCGCGGGTGCCCTCGGGGAAGATCCCGAGGGCGCCGCCGTTCTCCAGGACCCCGAGGGCGCGGCCGACGGCGGTCCGGTCCGTTCCGCTCCGGTCCACCTTCACCTGCCCGATCCCTTCCAGGAAGGGGCCGAGGGGGCCCACGTAGGCTTCCTTCTTGATCAGGAAGTGGAGCGGCCGCGGCGCGGTGCCCATGACCATGGGCCCGTCTATGTTGTGGGAGTGATTCACGGCGAGGATCACGGGGCCCGTGGCGGGGACCCGCCAGGCGCCCAGTACGCGCGGCTTCCACAGCCCGTACATCAGGCCGATGCCGATCCGCCGCCCGACCGCCGCACCCTTGAGGGAGGGCGTATCGCTCACCTGCGTACCGCCCGCTTCTCTTCCACCAGGGTGACCACGCACTCGATGACCTGCTCCAGCGTCAGCTCGGTGGTGTCCACCTCGACGGCGTCGCCGGCCTTGGCCAGCGGGGAGGTCTTGCGCCCGGAGTCGGCCGCGTCCCGCTTGATCAGGGCTTCCCTGGTCGCCGCGAGGTCCGTGGCCTCCTTGCCCCGCAGCTCGCCGTTGCGGCGGGCGGCGCGGGCCTCGGCGGAGGCGGTGAGGAACACCTTGAGGTCGGCGTCGGGCAGGACGGTGGTCCCGATGTCCCGGCCCTCGACGACGATGCCCTCGGCCTCCTGGGCGGCCTCCGCCGCTATGGAGCGCTGGAGGTCGGTGATCAGGGCGCGCACCTCGGGGACGGCGCTGACCGCGCTGACCTTGGAGGTGACCTCCTGGGTGCGGATCGGTCCGGAGGCGTCGAGGCCGTCGACGGTGATGGTGGGCGCGCCCGGGTCCGTGCCGGACACGATGGCGGGCTTGCCGGCCGCGAGTGCGATCGCCTGCGGGTCGTCGGTGTCGACACCGTTGGTGATCATCCACCAGGTGATGGCCCGGTACTGGGCACCGGTGTCCAGGTAGCGCAGCCCGAGCTTCGCGGCCACGGCCTTGGACGTGCTGGACTTGCCCGTGCCGGAGGGACCGTCGATGGCGACGATCACGGCGGCCGGAGCTGCGGTTTCCACGGTGCGGGCACCTTCCTGGTTGCGCGTACGTGTCCGGGCGCGCCAAGAGCGCCCCTCCCCCAGGTTACCGGGCATTTCCCGCGCCCCCACCGCCCCGGCGGAGCCCGGGCCTCCCCGGCGGCGCCCCAGGGCCCCCGGGCGGCCCGTGCGCTACTGCTGGCGCAGCGCCCAGCCGCGCTCGCGCAGCTCGGCCTCCAGCGCGGCCACCGCCCGCGGCTCCACCATGAGCTGTACGAGGCCCGCCTGCTGGCCGGTCGCGTGCTCGATCCGGACGTCCTCGATGTTGACCCCGGCCCGGCCGGCGTCCGCGAAGATCCGTGCCAGCTCGCCGGGGCGGTCGCTGATGAACACCCCGACCGTCTCGTACGCCATGGGCGCCGCGCCGTGCTTGCCCGGGACCCGGACCCGGCCGGCGTTGCCCCTCCTCAGCACGTCCTCGATGCCGGCCGCCCCGCCCCGCCGCTTGGCCTCGTCGCCGGACTGGAGTCCGCGCAGGGCCTCCACCGTCTCCTCCAGGTCGGCGGCGATCCCGGCCAGTACGTCGGCCACCGGCCCGGGGTTGGCGGACAGGATCTCCACCCACATCCGCGGGTCGGAGGCCGCGATGCGCGTCACGTCCCGGATCCCCTGCCCGCACAGCCGGACCGCCGTCTCGTCCGCCTCCTCCAGCCGGGCCGCCACCATGCTCGACACCAGCTGCGGGGTGTGCGAGACCAGCGCCACCGCCCGGTCGTGGGCGTCCGCGTCCATCACCACCGGGACGGCCCGGCACAGGGCCACCAGTTCCAGGGCCAGGTTCAGCACCTCGTGGTCGGTGTCCCGGGCGGGCGTGAGCACCCACGGCCGGCCCTCGAACAGGTCCGCCGTCGCCGCGAGGGGACCCGAGCGCTCCTTGCCGGCCATCGGGTGCGTGCCGATGTACGCCGACACGTCCGCGCCGAGTGCCGCCAGCTCCCGCCGGGGGCCGCCCTTGACGCTCGCGACGTCCACGTAGGCCCGGGCGAGGCCGCGCCCGATCGCGTCGGCCAGCGCCGCCGCCACGTGGGCGGGGGGCACGGCCACGATCGCGAGGTCGACCGTGCCTTCGAGGGGCTCGTCGGTGCCCGCGCCGAGGGCGGCGGCCGTACGGGCCTGGACCGGGTCGTGGTCGACGAGGTGGACGGTGATCCCCCGGGCGGTCAGGGCGAGCGCCGCGGAGGTGCCGATCAGTCCGGTTCCGATGACGACGGCGGTTCTCACGGGGCGCTCCAGGGTGATCGCGTGACTGTGGGCCTGACTCAGGGTAGCCAGCCCCGGCGGGCCGGAGCCCCTCGCCCGCTGCGGTAGAACGGGCGCATGATCTTCCACATCGTCCCGCTCGCCGACTGGACCGCCGACCCCGATCTGCCGTACGCGCCTCCCTCGCTCGCGTCGGAGGGCTTCGTGCACTGCTCCGCCGACCGTGAGACCGCGCTGGCGATCGTCGAGTCCCACTACCGGGAGGCTCCCGGCACCCTGCTGGCGGTGGAACTCGACGAGGGCGCGCTGCTCCCGGAGGTCCGCCGTGCGGGTGAATCCGGCGGCCGGTACCCGCACGTCCACGGCCCGCTGAACCGGGACGCCGTGAGCCACGTGTGGGAGGTCGTACGCACACCAGGCCGTCCCGCCTCACTGGCCCCATGGCGGCCGGGAACCTGAGGCAGGGCGGGGCAGCATGGCGCGGCGGGCTTTCCCCGGGGCCCGTTGCCCGCCAGGATGCTGCTCGCCAGCGGCCACGAAGCGAGGAGAACGTTCATGAGCGACCCCAATCCCACCGCCCGGCGCACCGTACTGGCGGCCGGGGCGGTGGCCCTGGCCGGCGGCGCGCTGGCCGCCTGCGGCAGCGACGACGAGCCCGCGAAGGGGACCCCCAGTGCCCCGGCCACGGACGGCGCCGCCGCCGTCACGCCCTCTGCCCCGGGCGGCGCCAAGCCACTGCTCAAGTCCTCGGACGTCCCCGTCGGCGGCGGGAAGATCCTCAAGGCCGAGAAGCTGGTGGTCACCCAGCCCACGGCGGGCTCCTTCCGCTGCTTCTCCGCGGTGTGCACGCACCAGGGCTGCCTGGTGGGGACCGTGGCGAACGGCACCATCGACTGCCCCTGCCACGGCAGCAAGTTCAAGGTCGCCGACGGGGCGGTGGCCCACGGCCCGGCGACCCGGCCGCTGCCGGAGCAGCAGATCACCGTCGCCCCGGACGGCAATATCTCGCTCGCGTGAGCGGCGCGCCCCCGCCTACGCTCCGGGGATGAACGAGCGGACCACACCCGAGGAGACCCCTCTCGCCCTCGTACGCGACCACACCGTCTACGCGTGCGTGATGGGCTCCCGGGCGTTCGGCCTGGCGACGGAGGCGAGCGACACCGACCGGCGCGGTGTCTACCTCGCCCCGACGCCGCTGTTCTGGCGCTTCGAGAAGCCGCCCACCCATGTGGAGGGGCCCCGGGAGGAGGAGTTCTCCTGGGAGCTGGAACGTTTCTGCGAACTCGCCCTGCGCGCCAATCCGAACGTCCTGGAGTGCCTGCACTCCCCGCTGGTGGAGCGGCTCACCCCGGTGGGCGAGGAACTCCTCTCCCTGCGCCCGGCCTTCCTCTCCCGCCAGGCCCACACCAGCTTCACCCGCTACGCCGTCAGCCAGCACCGCAAACTCCTCGCGGACGTCCGCATCCACGGCGCCCCGCGCTGGAAGCACGCCATGCACCTGCTGCGCCTGCTCCTGTCCTGCCGCGACCTGCTGCGCACGGGCCGCCTGACGATCGACGTGACCCCGCACCGCGACCGCCTCCTCGCGGTCAAGCGCGGCGAACTGACCTGGGCCGAAACGGACACCTGGATGTCCCGCCTCACCCGGGACTGCGACTCCGCCCTCGCCGCCAGCCCGCTTCCGGCCGCTCCGGACACCGCCCGCGTGGCGGACTTCCTGCACCGCGCCCGCCGCGCGTCGGCCGGATAGCCGGGGCGGCCGGGGCCCGGGCGCCGGGTCCCAAGCGGCCGGGGCTCAGGCGTCCCAGAGCGCGCCGAACTCCAGCAGCTCGTCCCGGTGTTCGATCCGCTCCTGCCAGTCGGCGGGCCAGGCGCAGGCGCCGAGGTGGGCGCCGGCGAAGGCTCCGGTGAGGCAGGCGATCGAGTCGGAGTCGCCCCGGGTGCAGGCCGCGCGGCGCAGGGCCGTCAGGGGGGCCTCGGGGAAGAGGAGGAAGCACTGGAGGGCGGTGGCGAGGGCCTCCTCCGCGATCCAGCCGTCGCCCGTGGTGAGGCAGGGGTCCGTCTCCGGGGACGGGTCGCGCAGGGCGGCGGCGAGGCGGTTCAGGACCTCGAGGCATTCGTCCCAGCCCCGCGCGATGAAGGACTGCGCGGTGGCGTCCTCCCCCGTGCGCATCCACAGGTCGCCGAGCCAGCGCTCGTGGTAGCGGGTGCGGTTGTCCAGGGCGTAGGAGCGGAGCAGGCCGACCAGTCCCGTGGGCTCGGTGCCCTGCGCCAGCAGGTGGACGGCGTGCGCCGTGAGGTCGCCGGCGGCGAGCGCCGTCGGGTGGCCGTGCGTGAGGGCCGACTGGAGCTGGGCCGCACCCGCCCGCTCCTCCTGCGTCCAGCCGGGGACCAGGCCCACCGGGGCCACCCGCATGTTCGCCCCGCAGCCCTTCGAGCCCGTCTGGCTGGCCGCGCGCCAGTCCCGCTGCGGCTCGTTCAGCAGCCGGCAGGCGCGCAGACAGGTGTTGCCGGGGGCCCGGTCGTTCTCCGGGGAGTGGTACCAGTCCACGAACTCCTCCCGGACCGGACGGGTCAGCCGCAGCGGGCCGATCCGGCCGCGGTCCGTCGCCGTCCGGATGCCGCGCGCCAGCGCCAGCGTCATCTGGGTGTCGTCCGTGATGAGGGCCGGGCTGGGCAGCCCCATCTCCCGCCAGGGTCCGGTCTTCGCGAGGATCGACGGCACGTCGTTGAACTCCGTCGGGAAGCCCAGGGCGTCGCCCAGGGCCAGGCCGATCATGGCGCCGGTCGCGGCGCGCTTCGTCGCGGGGGCCTTGGCCGGCGTCGTGGTCGTCGTCTGCGTCATCGCGGGTGTCCTTCCGTGGGGCGGAGCAAGGGCGGGTGCAGGACCGTCGCCGGCCCGGGACGGTAGAGCGCGGCCGGTTTGCCGCGGCCGCCGGTCAGCCGGGCGGCTCCGGGAACGGCCTCGACGAAGCCCGGCGTGGCGAGGACCTTGCGGCGGAAGTTGGGGCGGTCCAGGGCGGTGTCCCAGACGGTCTCGTAGACGGCCTGGAGCTCGCCGAGGGTGAACTCGGGCGGGCAGAACGCGGTGGCCAGGCAGGTGTACTCCAGCTTCGAGCCGACCCGGGAGCGGGCGTCCGCAAGGATCACCGCGTGGTCGAACGCCAGGCCGGCCGCCCGGTCCACGGGCACCCACCGGGCCCGGTCCGCGTCACCGCCGCCTTCCGCCGCGGGCTCGGGCATGTCGGGGACCAGCGCGGTGAACGCCACCGACACCACCCGCATCCGGGGGTCCCGGTCGGGTTCGCTGTAGGTGCGCAGCTGTTCGAGGTGCAGGGCCGCCACCAGGCCGGGCGCCAGGCCCGTCTCCTCGGCGAGTTCCCGGCGTGCGGCCGCCTCCGCCGACTCCCGGGGCAGTATGAAGCCGCCGGGGAGCGCCCAGGCACCGGCGTACGGTTCCTGGCCGCGCCGGATCAGCAGCACGTGCAGGGCGCCGCCCCGTACGGTGAACACGGCGAGGTCGACGGTCACGGCGAACGGCTCGAAGGCGCGGGGATCGTAGGCCGTGTTCACACGTCCCCCGTGCCGGGCTGCCGGACGTTCTCGGGCAGCGGGTCCGCGAAGTACCAGCCCTCTTGCAGCAGTTCGTCCACCGCCGTCACGGCCGCCGCCAGGCGTGTCCCGCGGTCGCCGCGCATGACGAGGAAACGCCTGCCGGTCCGCTCCAGTTCCTCCCGGAACCGGCCGGTCATCCAGGGCCGCAGGTGCTCGCCGTCGCGCAGGCCGTCGTCCTCGAACGGCACGTCCGCGTCGTCCGTCAGCAGGTAGAGGTCGCGCCGCGTCAGGGAGGCGACCTTCTCGGTCTCCGCGCTGCGGGTCCCCACGTACCGCTCGTGCCAGATCCCGGTGGCGAAGGAGTCGGTGTCGCAGAACAGCACCGGCGAGCCCAGCCGGGCGGCGCGTTCCTCCTCCGCGTCCTGACGCCGGGCGATCACCGGGAACTCCCGGGAGGCGAAGGACACGTCCGCCCAGGAGGCGTCCGGGTCGGCGGCCCGCGCCACCGCGAGCTTCTCCTCGCTGTACCGGCGCCCGTACTCGGCGACCCAGCCCGTCTTCGACCAGACCCCGCCGCGCCGCCGGTAGTGGGCCGCGAGGTCGCGGGACAGGGTCGTCGTGCCCGTGGACTCGGCGCCCAGGACGACGACCCGCCGGGTCAGGGAGGCCCGTACGCCCGGGCCGAGGAACTCCCAGCAGGCGGCCGGGTCGGCGCGTACCGCCGTACCCGACACCGGGAACAGGGTCCGCTCCCGGTCCACGAGGACCTCGTGCGCGCCGAACCGCCGCGCGAGTTCGCCCCCGTAGGCCTCCGAGGTGAAGACGGCGTCCACGCGCCGGGGCACCGCGGCCCGGAAGATCGCCATGTGGGCCTCCCAGACCGCCGGGTCGTGCAGGTCCACCGGGATGTCGTCCACCGCGCCGACCACGTGTGCCCCGGGGTGCTCCTCGCGCATCCAGGCGACCCGGTCCGCCAGCGGGACCGACTCGACGGAAGCCGCGCAGACCAGGACGGTCAGCCGCTCGCACTGGTCCTGGGCGGTGCGCACCAGGTGGTGGTGGCCGGCGTGCGGCGGGTAGAACTTCCCCAGCACCAGCCCGTGCCCGTACCGCTTCCCGCCGCTCGCACCGCGCGGGCCGCTCATGCCGCGTGCGCCGCTCGTGCCGCGTGCGCCGCTCATGCCGTCGCCTCCACGGCCGTACGGGCGCCCCTGCCCGGCAGCTCCCGGCGCCAGCCCGCGAGCCCGGCCACGCACAGCAGGAGGAAGCCGCCGTAGAGGACCGAGGTCAGGTACAGCCCCTTGTAGACGTACAGCGGGATGTAGACGAGGTCGGCGGCGATCCACAGCCACCAGGACTCCAGGAGCTTGCGGCACTGCCCGTACGTGGCCGTGAGGGACAGCGCGGTGGTCAGCGCGTCCCAGAACGGGACGGTGGAGTCGGTGACCCTGCCGAGCAGCAGCGTCAGTCCGAGCACCCCCACCGCCCCCGCCGCGGCGAGCGCGGCCCATTCGGCGCGCGTGGTGCGGCGCACCGGCAGGGCCGTGGCGGTTCCTGGTCCACCCCCGTGGGTCCAGGACCACCAGCCGTACGCGGCGAGGGCGATGAAGACGATCTGCAGTCCGGCGTCCGCGTAGAGGCCGGACTGCGCGAACAGCACGATGAAGAAGATGTTGTTGGCGATGCCGATCGGCCAGTTGGCGATGTGCTGCCGGGCCACCAGCCACACGCACCAGGCGCCCGTGGCGGATCCGAGGACCTCGGTCCAGCTCGTGTTCCAGCCCATGACGGCCCCACCCCTTTTATAGTCATGCTGACTATAAACAACGGAGGCCGGGAACGGAAGAACCCGCGGCGCCCGAAGGCACCGCGGGTTCTTCCCGTGACCCTCTCGCGAGGATCCGCAGAACGGGGCGGACTACAGACCGACCTCGCGCATCAGCATGCCGACCTCGGTGTTGGTCAGGCGGCGCAGCCAGCCCGACTTCTGGTCGCCCAGCTCGATCGGCCCGAAGGACGTGCGCACGAGCTTGTCGACCGGGAACCCGGCCTCCGCCAGCATGCGGCGGACGATGTGCTTGCGGCCCTCGTGCAGGGTCACCTCGACGAGGTAGTTCTTGCCGACCTGGTCCAGCACGCGGAAGTTGTCGGCGCGGGCGTAGCCGTCCTCCAGCTCGATGCCGTCCTTGAGGCGCTTGCCGATGTCCCGGGGCAGCGAGCCCGTGATGGACGCGACGTACGTCTTCTGCACGCCGTACTTGGGGTGCGTGAGGCGGTGGGCCAGCTCACCGTGGTTGGTGAGCAGGATGATGCCCTCGGTCTCGGTGTCGAGCCGGCCGACGTGGAACAGCCGCGTCTCGCGGTTGGTGACGTAGTCACCGAGGCACTGGCGGCCGTCCGGGTCCTCCATGGTGGAGACGACACCGGCGGGCTTGTTCAGCGCGAAGAACAGGTACGACTGGGTGGCGACGGTCAGGCCGTCCACCTTGATCTCGTCCTTCGGCTGGACGCGCTTGCCCTGCTCCAGCACGATCTCGCCGTTGACCTCGACGCGGGCCTGCTCGATCAGCTCCTCGCAGGCGCGGCGCGAGCCCATGCCGGCGCGGGCGAGCACCTTCTGCAAGCGCTCCCCCTCCTCCTCGGCACCCGGGAAGGTCTTCGGGGTCTTGATCACGGGCTTGTCGGCGTACCGGTCGCGCACGCGCTCCTCGATCCGCGCGTCCAGCTCGCGGGGGCGCGACTGGCCGCTGCGGCTGCCGGGACCGCGGCGCGGGCCGCCGGCCCCGCCGATGCCGGGCGTCTTGGAGGTCTTCGGTCCGCCCTTGGCGCCACCGCGCGCGGCCGCGCCACGCGCACCGCCCGCACCGCCCCGGCCGGCGTCGGAGGCACCACGGGCACCGCCGCCGCCCGCCTTGGGGCCGCTGCGGCCCGACCGCTCGCCCTCGGGGCCGACGTCGTAGCGCCGCTCCTCGGGGCGGGGGTTGCGCGGACGCTGGGGCGCCTGGTCGCGGTCGCGGTCCCGGTCACGGAAGCCGCCCCCGCCCGATCCCGAGCCGCCGCCGCGGTAGCCACCGCTGCCGCCGGAGCTGCCGCCGCGGGAGTTCCCGCGCCCGCCACCACCGCCGCCGCTGTTCCTGTTGCCGCCGCCGTTGCCGTTACCGCTGCTTCGCATCAAAGTTCCGTCGTCTTGTCGTCTTCATCGGTATCCGGTGCATCCGGATCGAACGACGGAACACCCTCTTGCGTCTCGGCTTCGATCGCGTCCGCCTCGGGGAGGAAGGGCGCGAGCTCCGGGAGCTCGTCCAGGCCGCGCAGGCCCATCCGCTCCAGAAAGTAGTTCGTCGTCCTGTACAGGATCGCACCTGTTTCGGGTTCCGTGCCCGCCTCGGCCACCAGACCGCGCTGGAGGAGGGTCCGCATGACCCCGTCGCAGTTGACTCCGCGGACCGCCGAGACCCTCGACCGGCTCACCGGCTGGCGGTACGCGACGATCGCCAGCGTCTCCAGGGCCGCCTGGGTGAGACGGGCCTGCTGGCCGTCCAGTACGAAGGCCTCGACCGCCGGGGCGTACTCGGCGCGGCTGTAGAACCGCCAGCCGCCGGCGACGGGTCGCAGCTCGAACCCGCGCCGCTGGACGGTGTACTCGTCGGCGAGCTCGCGCAGGGCGTCCGCCACCTCCCGCGGGCTGCGCTCCAGCACCTTCGCGAGGTGCTCCTCGGTCGCGGGCTCGTCCACGACCATCAGGACGGCCTCCAGGGCGCCCTTGAGCGCGAGCCCGGCCGTCCCGGGCCGGTCGGCCACCTCGGCCACCTCGGCCACCTCGGTCATTGCTTCGCCTCCACGATCTGGTCGAACTCGTCGGTCACCGTAGGCATGCCGTCGCCGTCCCCGCCGCTCCAGCGCACCGTGAGCGCCCCGAGGGCGAGCTCCTGGTCGAGGGCCACCGCCTTCTCCCGGTAGAGCTCCAGGAGGGCCAGGAAGCGCGCGACGACGGTGAGGGTGTCTGGGGCGTCCTCGGTGAGCTCCTGGAAGGTCGCCTCGCCGCGGGCCTTGAGCAGGGCGACCAGCAGCCCTGCCTGCTCGCGCACGCTGACGAGCGGGGCGTGGATGTGGTCGACGTACACCTGCGGCTCGGCGCGGGGGCGCATGGCCTGCACGGCGAGCCGGGCGAACCCCTCGGCGCCGATGCTGATGACGACCTCGGGCAGCAGCTCGGCATGGTGGGGCTCCAGTCCCACGGTACGGGGGTACCGCCGGCCCTCGTCGCGGGCCCAGTCCTGGAAGAGCGCGGCGACCTGCTTGTACGCCCGGTACTGGAGCAGCCGTGCGAAGAGCAGGTCACGGGCTTCGAGGAGGGCGAGGTCCGCCTCGTCCTCGACCTCGGCGGCGGGGAGCAGGCGGGCGGCCTTGAGGTCGAGGAGGGTCGCGGCGACGACGAGGAACTCGCTGGTCTGGTCGAGGTCCCAGTCGGGGCCCATGGCCCGGATGTACGTCATGAACTCGTCGGTCACCTGGGAGAGGGCGACCTCCGTGACGTCCAGCCGGTGCCGGGAGATCAGCTGGAGCAGCAGATCGAAGGGCCCCTCGAAGTTCGCCAGCCTCAAGGTGAACCGGCCGCCGCCGGGCTGGCCGCCACGAGGATCGCCGGCCGCCTGCGGGGCCGCCGGGACAGCGGAGCCGCCCGGGGAAACCACCACCGGTACCTGCGAGCCCGAGGAACCCGCCCCCGAAGCCCCGCCCCCCGCCTCCGGCGCCCCAGGCCACGGGCCCGCTCCCGAGCCCTGCGGACCGCCCGCCTGCGGGGCCCCGGAACCCGGACCACCCACCACCGGCTCAGCCGCGTCTGCGCTACCCGCCTGCGGCGTCGCCGGGGCAGCGGAGCCCGGGCCGCGTCCCAGGTGGCGACGGGGCGGGCGGCCGGATTCGGCGGGAGAGGGCATCGGGATCCAGGTTCGTGGTGGTACGGAGGCGACCGTCCAGCAGCCTAACCACCGCCCCGCCCACTCCCGCCGACCACGCCCCACCGACACAGCGGCGACCGCGTGGCCGGTCTACCGCCCGGCCCTGCGCCCCGCCCACCCCGGCGCCGGGCGGGGCGCTCGCTCGCCGTCCGGACGGCCGGCTCGCTGCCGGGAGCCCACCTCTTCGGACCCGCCTGACGGCCCGGCAACAGACGCTCGGGCACCAAGACCCCGGGGCAGCGGTGGCGCACACCGCCTGCCCCGGAGCGGGGTCCGTCGACAGCACCGCCCACGTGGTGGGCCGGTGGCCCGCGCGCGATGCGGCGACGGCACGCCGTTCAGGCGGCCGGGCCACTGCCGGGCGGCCCGGTAGCCGGATGGCCCGAACAGGGCCCGCTACCCCTCGTCGGGGTGGCCGACGGCGCCTTCCACGGCGCCGCGATCGACTGCGAGCCCACCGGGCGCGCCACTGGCCAGGCGGCTCGCTGCCGGCCGGGCCGGTGGTAACCGGGCGGGCCCGAACAGGGCCCGCTGCCCCTCGTCGGGGTGGCCGACGGCGCGTTCCGCGGCGCCGACGTCCGCCCCCCGGTGACACCACCGGCCCGGCGGCAGGGGCGTCCGGGAGACGGGGCCGGCGGACGGCCGCCAGGTCCACAGGCGGCACCGGCCACGTGCCGGGCCGCTGCCCACCCCCGCGGCCACGCCGGTCAGGCACTCGAGAGGGATCGCCGGACCGGACGCCACCGAGGGCACGGTGCGTGTCGCAGCAGGGCAGGGCGGGCCGGAGAGGGGTGGGGTGCGGTGGGCGGGGCCGACGGCGCGGCGGGCCGCGAAACCCTGTTCCGGCCGAGTCGGGGAAGGGCCCGCCCGGGCCGGCGCCGCGGAGCGGCTCGCGCCGAGCGCCCCTCGGGGGCCGGGTCCGCGGGAAGCGCCTGCGCGGAAGGGCCTGCACGGAAGGGGCCCCGTACGAGGGCCCGCGGGGTCAGCGACCGCGGAGGCGGCGGACCAGGATGCTGGCGTCGCCGCGAGATTCCAGGTCGGCCAGGACCACCGCCACCGCCTCGCGGACGATGCGGCCGCGGTCGACCGCCAGGCCGTGCTCCCCGCGCAGCACCAGCCGCGCGTGCTCCAGGTCCATGAGCTCCTCCGCGGAGACGTAGACCGTGATCTTCTCGTCGTGCCGCTCACGCCCGCTGGGGCGCCGGTTCGCGCCCCGGCCCTGCCCCTTGCCGGACCGGGGCGAGGACGCCCCGGCGGCGGAGGCAGAACCTTCCTGCGGCCGCCGCTGCGCGCCCACCGCGGGCTCCTGCGAGGAGGAGGGCACGGCCGGAGCCGAGCCGGGAGGCGGCTCCTCCGCGCCCCGCCTCGGCGAGGACGACTGCAGCGCCATCCCCCCGGTCGTACGGAACAGTTCGTCGGCTCCGGGCAGACTCACTCGGCGGGACACCGGGCGAGCACCTCCCTGGCCAACTGGCGGTAGGCGGCGGCGCCGACGGAGTTGGAGGCGTACGTGGTGATCGGCTCACCGGCGACCGTGGTCTCCGGGAAGCGCACCGTACGGCCGATGACCGTGTGGTACACGTGGTCGTCGAACGCCTCGACGACGCGCGCCAGCACCTCACGGCTGTGCACGGTACGGGAGTCGTACATCGTCGCGAGGATGCCGTCGAGCTCCAGCTCCGGGTTGAGCCGCTCCTGCACCTTCTCGATCGTCTCGGTCAGCAGCGCCACCCCGCGCAGCGCGAAGAACTCGCACTCCAGCGGGACGATGACCTTGTGAGCCGCCGTCAGGGCGTTCACCGTCAGCAGGCCGAGCGAGGGCTGACAGTCGATCACGATGTAGTCGTAGTCCTGCATCAGCGGCTTGAGCGCCCGCTGGAGCGTGGACTCGCGCGCGACCTCGCTGACCAACTGCACTTCGGCGGCGGACAGGTCGATGTTGCTCGGCAGCAGGTCCATGTTGGGGACGGCCGTCTTGAGCAGCACCTCGTCGGCCGACATGCCCCGCTCCATGAGCAGGTTGTAGACCGTCAGGTCGAGTTCCATCGGGTTGACGCCGAGGCCCACGGACAGCGCGCCCTGCGGGTCGAAGTCCACGAGCAGCACGCGCCGCCCGTACTCGGCGAGCGCGGCGCCCAGGTTGATGGTCGACGTGGTCTTGCCGACGCCGCCCTTCTGGTTGCACATCGCGATGATCGTCGCGGGACCGTGGTCGGTCAGCGGGCCCGGGATCGGGAAGTACGGCAGCGGCCGTCCGGTCGGGCCGATCCGCTCGCGGCGCTGCCGGGCAGCGTCGGGGGCGAGAGTGGCCGCGTACTCGGGGTCGGGCTCGTACTCCGCGTCGGGGTCGTAGAAGTGCCCTTCGGGCACCTGGTCGTAGTCGGCGAATCCCACGGGCTGTTCGCCGCTCGGGTCGCCGGCCCTGGAGTTCACGTCTAGGCCGTCCATGCTCTTTCGGGGCGTCGTCATGTGCTGGTGGTTTGCGAAGGTGCGGACTGCGACGGAGCCGACAGCCTCGGCCCCGGCGGGACCTCGGCCCCGCTCTGGCGTTCCTGCTCGACCACCCCCAGGAGCAAATGTCGACTCATTCACAAGTCGTCTTACCTCCTCGGACGTGACCAGGACACTTATCGATAGGTCAGCGTGGCACCATGCCGACGGTTGGCGACTCTATGGCGTGTCACCACTCAGCGGCAACACAATCCACCGGACCCGCCGCGTTGTGTCGGCAAGCGAACACCACTCTGTCAAGGGCGTACGAGCTGTCACTACGAAGTTTCGCGGGTGTGCGAAAGGGTTAAAGGGTTACGTTCGAGGCGAGTTGAGCGGGCTCCCGGCGCACCGCGCAAACACGTCCGGCCGGACCTTGCGGGCAAGGTCCGGCCGGAGACGTGAGATTGACGTCAGTCGTTGACGGGTCAGCCGAGCAGCGTGTTCAGCGGCAGGACCTCGAGGCCGTGGGCCTCGGCGACCGGACCGTAAACGACCTTGCCGTCATGGGTGTTGAGGCCCAGCGCGAGCGCCGGGTCACGGCGCAGCGCCTCGGCCCAGCCGAGGTTCGCGAGCTGCACGATGTACGGCAGGGTCGCGTTCGTGAGGGCGTAGGTGGAGGTGTTCGGCACGGCGCCCGGCATGTTGGCGACGCAGTAGAAGACCGAGTTGTGGACCTGGAAGGTCGGCTCGGCGTGGGTGGTCGGACGGGAGTCCTCGAAGCAGCCGCCCTGGTCGATCGCAATGTCGACAAGGACACTTCCGGGCTTCATCTTCGCGACGAGCTCGTTGGTGACCAGCTTGGGGGCCTTCGCACCCGGGATGAGGACCGCGCCGATGACCAGGTCGGCCTCGATGACGGCCTTCTCCAGCTCGAAGGCGTTGGAGACGATCGTCTTGATCTTCGTGCCGAAGACCTTGTCGGCCTCGCGGAGCTTGTTGATGTCCTTGTCGAGCAGGGTCACGTGGAAGCCCATGCCGATGGCGATCTGCGCGGCGTTCCAGCCGGACACGCCGCCGCCGATGACCACGCACTCGCCGGCGTGGGTACCGGGGACGCCGCCGGGGAGCACGCCGCGGCCGCCGGCCGAGCGCATCAGGTGGTAGGCGCCGACCTGCGGGGCCAGACGGCCCGCGACCTCGGACATCGGGGCGAGCAACGGGAGCGCGCGGCCCGCGAGCTCGACCGTCTCGTACGCGATGGCGGTGGTGCCGGACTCCAGCAGGGCGTCCGTGCACTCGCGGGAGGCCGCCAGGTGCAGGTAGGTGAAGAGGGTCTGGTCCTTGCGGAGACGGTGGTACTCCTCCGCGATCGGCTCCTTGACCTTCAGCAGCAGGTCGGCGGTCTGCCAGACCTCGTCGGCCGTACCGAGGATCTCGCCGCCCGCGGCGACGTACTCGGCGTCCGTGATCGAGGAGCCGACACCGGCGTTCTGCTCGATGAAGACCTGGTGGCCGTTACGGACCAGCTCATGCACGCCGGCGGGCGTGATGGCGACCCGGAACTCGTTGTTCTTGACCTCGCGGGGGATGCCGACCTTCATCGTCGATCACGGTCCTTGGCTCAGGGGATATTACGGGGCACTTCCATACATACCCGCCCACAAGAACGCGCAACGGGATGCACCACGAGATGACGTGGTGAAGCCAGTCTAATGAAGGATGAGGCGCTGTCTAGCCTTGCAAACAAATAATCTCAGTCGGAATCACTGCGGATTTCGCAGGCTGCGGGGTCGTCTCCCAGCAATCTGTCGGCCGCCGACCTGTGCAGTCGGGCCGCCGCCGGGTCGCCCAGCCTGTCGAGCGTGTCGGCCAGCCGCACCTGGAGGGCGGCTTGAAGTCGCAGGTCCCCGGCCCTGCGCGCGAGCTCGACGGCCTGGCGGCAGGTGTGCAGGGATTCCGCGGGCCTGCCGGCGTACTCCTGAATGCGCGCCATCTCGCTCAACGCCTTTGCCTGACCCGGGACATCGGCCAGCTTCCGGTACCCCGCGGCGGCCGCGCGCCAGCTGCGCAGCGCGTCCCCGTACCGGCCCGCGTACGTGTGCACGTTGCCCAGCCGTCCGTACAGCCGCGCCTCGTCCGCGCGCTCCCCCCGGGCGAGTGCCTGGGACAGGGCCCGGCCGAACCAGTCGCAGGCCCGGTGCCAGTCGGCCAGCTCCTGGTACGCACCGCCTACGGATTCCATCGCGCGGCCCGTCGCGTACGGGTCGTTCGCCGCCTTTCCGGCGTCCAGCGCGGCCCGGTAGCGCTCCAGTGCCTCGTGCGTACGGCCCGTCTCGGCGTCCAGGTCGGCCAGGTTCAGCAGCGCCGCGGCCCGCTCCCGGTGCAGGCCGCGGCGCTCGGCGACGTCGAGGACCAGGCGGTGCAGCCCGTACAGCTCGGGCGCGGCGGCGCTGGTACCGCGGTGCTCGGCCAGGGCCCGTACGAGGGCGGCGACCAGGCGGCGGGCGAGGGTGTCCAGCTCGCCGTCCGCCACCGCGAGGGAGGCCGAGGCGGTCAGGGCGGGCAGCCGGGTGTCGAGCCAGGTGGCCGCCGCGCGCCGGTCGGGGAAGCGCAGCGCCCGCGGCAGCCCGTCCAGCCGCTCCCGCACGTGTTCCTCGTCGTCCGCGGCCATGGCGCGGCAGGAGCCCAGCAGCCGTACGGTCCGCTCCAGCATCCGGGCCCGGGCCAGCTGCACCTCGGCCGGCCGTTCCTTGGTCTCCAGCAGCGCCCGCAGCAGTGGCGCGAGGCAGCCGGGCAACAGGAACAGCCCGTCCTGCGCGTGCCGTACGAGGCCGAGCCCGGCGAAGTCCTCCAGGACGGACTGGGCGGCGGCGACGGAGCAGCCGGCGAGGGCGGACGCGGTGTGCGAGTCGACGATCCCGGCGGGCGCGAGCGGAAGCAGCCGCAGGGTGCGCTGGGCGGGCTGCGGCAGGGACTCGTAGACGAGCCGGAAGGCGCGCCCGAGCGGTCCGTCGGTGCCGGGCGGCATGTCGTGGAGCTGCTTGGCCAGGTCGGCGACGGAAGCCTGGGGGTGGGCGGCGAGCCAGCCTCCGGCCAGGCAGAGCGCGGCGGGCTGCCCCCCGCACTCCTGCGCGAGGGCTTCGGCGGCGAGCGGGTCGACCGTGATCCGGGTGTCCCGGATGCCCCCGGCGAGCATCTTGACCGCCGAGGGGGTGTCGAGCCCGCCGAGGGTGCAGGGACGCACATCCGGAATCCCGGTGAGGGGTCCCTCGGCGGTGACGACGACCAGGCATTCGGGGGTGTCGGGCAGCAGCGCGTCGACCTGGTGCGGATCGGCGGCGTCGTCCACGAGCAGGACGGCGCGCTTGCCCTTGAGGGCGGCGCGCAGGGCCGAACTGAGGTCGTCCTCGCCGGCGCCGGGAGGGGTGGGCCGCCCCAGCCCCTCCAGCAGGGTCCGCACCGCCCGCTCGGTGGCGACTGTCCCTCCGCCGGGGTGGGTGAGCCGTACGCGGAGAAGCGCGTCGGGGTAGTCCTCGCGGACTTCCCGTACGAGTTCCTCGGCCAGCGCCGTGCGTCCCGATCCCGGACGTCCGGCGATGAGGAGCACCCGCGCGCGGGGGGCCTTGGCCTTGCGGCCCGAGAGGGTGTCGAGTCCGGTCCGCGCGATGTCCTCGCGCAGCTCCTTGAGCTCACGCCGCCGCCCGACGAAATCCGTCACGGATCCGCTCCTCTCCCTGCCTTAGGGTTGCCGAGCGTAGTTCACGCAGAGCGACGGTCCATGTGGAGCGCGGCTGGTGCGTCGCCCGATCGGATCAGCCGATCGTCACATCAGCAGCCCATCCGGCCCCACAGCCGCTTCCTGCGGCTGCTACGCCTCGAACGGGCGGGCCGGCCAGGGAGCGAGGGCCGGGCGCAGGCAGTCCACGCCGCCTTCGCGGGCGAGCGCCGCGGACAGTGCGAGGACCCCGGTCACCAGGCCGGGGTTGCCGAGTTCACCCGCGAGTACGCCGCGCACCAGCTCCTGGAGCGGGACCCGGGCCAGCAGCATGTCGGCCTCCTCCTCGGACACCGCGAAGCGCTCCCCCGGCGCGGGTGCGAGGTCCCGCGCGAGGAAGATCCGGACCGCTTCGTCCGAGCCGCCGGGGGTGGAGAAGAAGTCGGCCAGCACCCGCCAGTCGCGGGCCTCGACGTGCGCCTCCTCGTACAGCTCCCGCTGCGCGGCGTGCAGCGGGTTCTCCCCGGGCACGTCCAGCAGGCCGGCGGGCAGTTCCCACAGCTTGTGCCGCACGGGGTGCCGGTACTGGTTGATGACCAGGACGCGCTGTTCCCCGTCGAGCGCGAGCACGCACACGGAACCGGGGTGCACCTGGTAGTCGCGGCGCACCACGGCCCGGTCGGGCATCCGTACCTGCTCCGAGCGGACCGCCGTCTTCGCGCCCTGGAACGGGGTGCGGGAGGCGACGACCTCCCAGGTCTCCGGGGTGTCCGCGATGTCTGCGGCGATGTCGGTGGCGATGTCGGTGGCCTCGTCCTTGCCCATGCCCAATACCTTCCCGAGAAACGTAGGCAGCCGGGGCACGATCCGTGCCCCGGCTGCCTACGTTATGCGCTTACGCGATCACTTCGCCGACTGCTGGCGCTCCACGGCGGCCTTGACCAGGCCCGCGAAGAGCGGGTGCGGCCGGGTCGGGCGGGAGCGGAGCTCCGGGTGGGCCTGGGTGGCCACCAGGTAGGGGTGGACCTCGCGCGGGTACTCGACGTACTCGACGAGCTTGTTGTCCGGGGAGGTGCCCGAGAAGACCAGGCCGGCCTTCTTCTCCAGCTCGCCGCGGTAGGCGTTGTTCACCTCGTAGCGGTGGCGGTGGCGCTCGTCCACGTACGCCTGGTCGCCGTAGACCTCGCGCACGATGGAGCCCTCGGCGAGCTTCGCCGGGTACATGCCCAGGCGCATGGTGCCGCCCAGGTCGCCCGCGCCCTCGACGAAGGCCAGCTGCTCCTCCATCGTCGAGATGACCGGGTGCGGGGTGGAGGCGTCGAACTCGGTGGAGTTCGCCTCCTCGATGCCCGCCAGGTTGCGCGCGGCCTCGATGACCACGCACTGCAGACCCAGGCACAGGCCCAGCAGCGGGATCTTGTTCTCGCGGGCGTAGGTGATCGCGCCGACCTTGCCGTTGACGCCGCGGTCACCGAAGCCGCCGGGCACGCAGATCGCGTCGACGTCGCCCAGCTGCGCGGCGGCGTCCTCCGGCGTCTTGCAGTCGTCGGAGGTGACCCACTTGATCTGGACCCGGGCCCTGTTGGCGAAGCCGCCGGCGCGCAGCGCCTCGGTCACCGACAGGTAGGCGTCGGGCAGGTCGATGTACTTGCCGACGAGCGCGACCTTGACCTCGTGGTCGGGGTTGTGGACCCGGTCCAGCAGGTCCTCCCACACCGTCCAGTCGACGTCGCGGAAGGGCAGGTCGAGCTTGCGGACGACGTAGGCGTCCAGGCCCTCGGTGTGCAGCACCTTGGGGATGTCGTAGATCGACTTGGCGTCGATCGCGGCGACGACCGCGGCCTCGTCGACGTCGCACATCAGCGAGATCTTGCGCTTGATGGAGGTCGGCACCTCGCGGTCGGCGCGCAGCACGATCGCGTCGGGCTGGATGCCGATGTTGCGCAGCGCCGCGACCGAGTGCTGGGTCGGCTTGGTCTTGAGCTCACCGGACGGGCCGATGTAGGGGAGCAGCGAGATGTGCACGACGAAGACGTTGTCGCGGCCGACCTCGTGGCGGACCTGGCGCACGGTCTCCAGGAACGGCAGCGACTCGATGTCGCCGACGGTGCCGCCGACCTCGGTGATGACGACGTCGACGTCGTCGGTCGCCATCCGCCGGATGCGGTGCTTGATCTCGTTGGTGATGTGCGGGATGACCTGCACGGTGTCACCGAGGTACTCGCCGCGCCGCTCCTTGGCGATGACCTGCGAGTAGACCTGGCCGGTGGTGACGTTGGCCGAGCCGTCGAGGTCGACGTCGAGGAAACGCTCGTAGTGACCGATGTCCAGGTCGGTCTCGGCGCCGTCGTTGGTGACGAACACCTCGCCGTGCTGGAAGGGGTTCATCGTGCCCGGGTCGACGTTCAGGTACGGGTCGAGCTTCTGCATCGTGACCCGCAGACCGCGCGCCTTGAGCAGCGCACCCAGGCTGGAGGCCGTCAGGCCCTTGCCGAGGGACGAAGCGACACCCCCGGTGACGAAGATGTGCTTGGTCGTCGAGGATGACGAATTTCGTGCCGGCATCGCCAAGAGGGGGCTCCCGTGGTCGCGAGGTGAGGTGCGTCCGACGCCCTTCCGCGGAGATCCGGAAGGGTCTCTGGGGGCGCCGAAGCTGCGGTTTCGGGGCTCCTGATTCGCACAGGCAGACCACCGGTCCACGGGGTACCAGCCTATCAGCGCCCGGACCCGTCCGCCTCCGGCCACGCTCCCCCGAACCTCGCGGGACCGGGTTGGGGCCCGTCCGCGCGGGGTATCCGTCCTGGTCACCCGTTCGGACGAGTCACATTGTCCCGGGGCTTAAGGGGATCACTAGTGTGCCGTCATATCCTGCTCGAATATCGCTGCACAACCGCGCCGAGCAGCCCGGCCTACGGTGTAACCACGCCACGTCCGGCAATCTAGGCTCGACGCGGGGATCCCTACACACAAGAGACCGCGCATCCGCGCATTGCAAGCGCCCTCAGGGGCGGACGTGGCTGTTCGACTGGAGATGCAACGTGTCCGGGCGCATCGAGGATTACGCACTGATCGGCGACATGCAGACCGCGGCTTTGGTCTGCCGGGACGGAGCCGTGGACTGGGCATGCCTTCCACGCTTCGACTCCCATGCTGTCTTCGCGAGCATTCTCGGCACCGAGGAACACGGGTTCTGGCGGGTGGCACCCGCGGTCCCGTCCGGCACCCCGGCCCCCCGGGCCGACCGCCGGCGCTATCGCGGTGACTCGCTCGTGCTGGAATCGGAGTGGGACACGCCGCGGGGGACCGTGCGCGTCATCGACTTCATGCCTCCCCGTGAGGACCACGCCCCGCAGCTGATCCGCATCGTCGAGGGGGTCAGCGGCCGTGTCCCCATGCGCTCCGCGCTGCGGATGCGCTTCTCCTACGGGCGGATCGTGCCCTGGGTCCACAAGGTGGACGGGCGCACCGTGGCCGTCGCCGGTCCGGACTCGGTCTGGCTGGACACCGACGCGCAGACCTACGGCAAGGACCTGACGACGTACTCCGACTTCACCGTCGGGCCCGGCGACCGCGTGACCTTCGCCATCAGCTGGCAGCCCTCCCACAAGGGCGCCCCGGACAACCCGGACGCCGAGGCGGCCCTGGAGGCCACCACCGACTTCTGGCGGGACTGGGTCGAGCACTGCACGTACCACGGCCCCTACCGGGAGGCGGTGGTCCGCTCCCTGATCACCCTCAAGGCGCTGACGTACGGCCCCACGGGCGGGATCGTCGCCGCGCCGACCACCTCCCTGCCGGAGGAGATCGGCGGCGTACGGAACTGGGACTACCGCTACACCTGGCTGCGTGACGCGGCGATCACCCTGTCGTCGCTGCTGCGCACCGGCTACCGCGACGAGGCCTCGGCCTGGCGGGACTGGCTGCTGCGGGCGGTCGCCGGCGACCCGGAGAACCTCCAGATCATGTACGGGATCGCGGGCGAACGGGAGCTGGGCGAGACCGAGCTGGACTGGCTGCCGGGCTACGAGAACTCCCGCCCGGTCCGCGTCGGCAACGGCGCCGCCCACCAGCTCCAGCTCGACGTGTACGGCGAGGTCACCGAGGCCCTGCACCTGGGTCACATGACGGGCCTGGCCCGCAACGACTACGCGTCGGTGCTCCAGCTCAAGCTGATCCGCTACCTCGAGACGCACTGGAACGAGCCCGACGAGGGCATCTGGGAGGTGCGCGGGCCGCGCCGCCACTTCGTGCACTCGAAGGTGATGGCCTGGGTCGCGGTGGACCGCACGGTCAAGCTGATCGAGAGCGGGGACGTGGACGGCCCGCTGGAGCGCTGGCGCGAGCTGCGCGACGAGATCCACGCCGACGTCTGCGAAAAGGGCTACGACAAGGAGCGCAACACCTTCACCCAGTCCTACGGATCCAGGGAACTGGACGCCTCCCTGCTGCTGATCCCGCAGATGGGGTTCCTGCCGCCGGACGACAAGCGGGTCATCGGCACCATCGAGGCGATCCAGCGCGAACTGTCCACCCCCGACGGCTTCATCCTGCGCTACCCGACGGCAGGTGAGGAGGCCGGTGTCGACGGCCTGGAGGGCGACGAGGGGGCCTTCTTGGCCTGCTCGTTCTGGATGGCCGACGACCTCGCGATGATCGGCCGCGTCGACGAGGCCCGCCGGCTCTTCGAGAAGCTGCTGTCGCTGCGCAACGACCTGGGACTGCTCGCCGAGGAGTGGGACCCCAAGCTCCAGCGGCAGGTGGGCAACTTCCCCCAGGCGTTCAGCCACGTCCCGCTGATCGACACCGCGCTGCGGCTGACGGCCAGTGGGGCCTACGGAGGCTGACGCCGCTCCCGGCGCGCTCCGCCGCGCCGGGAAGGTGGCCCCCGCCTACGCTGGAGGGGTTCTTCGCCCTCCAGGGAAGGAGGGGTGGGTCATGGCACCCTTCTCCAAGGCGGCCGACGCACTCGCCGCGCTCCGTGAGGACCTGGCCGGTGAGGTCTTCGCACCCGGTGACCCGGGTTACGACGGGGCCCGCACCGTCTTCAACGCGATGATCGACCGCAGGCCGGCCGTCATCGCCCGGTGCGAGAGCGTCTCCGACGTCGTCACCGCCGTGCGTTTCGCGCGGGACCTGGACCTGCACGTCGCGGTGCGCGGCGGCGGCCACAGCGTCGCCGGGATGTCCGTCAACGACGGCGGCTTGGTCATCGACCTGCGCCGGATGCACGAGGTGACCGTCCATCCGGCGGCGAAGGCCGTCCGGGTCGAGGGCGGGGCCACGATGAGCCACCTGGACCGTGCCTGCCAGCCGTACGGTTTGGCGACCACCGGCGGCCGGGCCTCCACGACGGGTGTGGGCGGCTTCGTCCTCGGCGGCGGAACCGGCTGGCTGGACCGCAAGTTCGGGCTGGCCGTGGACAACCTGCTGGGCGCGGAACTGGTCACCGCGGACGGCAGCGTGGTGGAGGCCACCGCCGACGAGAACCCGGAACTGTTCTGGGCCCTGCACGGCGGCGGCGGCAACTTCGGCGTGGCCACCTCGCTGACCCTGCGCCTGCACGACCTGCCGGCCATGTCCATCGCGTTCCTGCTCTACCTCCCCGAGCACGGACCCGACGTGATCCGTGCGTTCCGGGAGGTCGTGGAAGCCGGACCGCCCGAGGTGAGCGGCGCCTCGCTCTACCTGACCGGGCCGCCCGAGGAGTTCGTCCCGCCCCACCTGGTGGGGAAGCTGATGGCGGGCGCGCTGGTGACCTACGCCGGTCCCGAGGACGAGGTCCGCAAGCTCGCGGGGCCGCTCCTGGCGATCCCCCACGAGGTGGAGATGGTGACGGGCATCCCCTACGCCGATCTCCAATGCATGCTCGACGACCCTCCCGACATGCGGAACTACTGGTCCGCCGAGTACCTGACCGGGCTGCCGGACGAGTTCGTGGACCTCTTCTGCGCCCGGGGCGAGGCCATGCCGGTACCCACGGGCACCCAGCACCTGGTCATGCCCCAGGGCGGCGCGATCGCGGCCGGTCCCCGGCAGTGGCCGGTGCCGTACCGCGACGCGCCCTGGGTGGTGCACCCCTTCGGCATCTGGGAGGACCCGGCGGACGACGAGCGGTGCCGGCAGTGGGTCAAGGACGTCCGCGCCGACGCCCGGCCGTGGAGCACCGGCGCGGTGTACCTGAACTTCACCGGCGACGAGGGGGCCGAGCGGGTGGCCGCGGGGCTCGGCGCCGAGAACCTGGCGCGGCTGGGCACGGTCAAGCGCCGGTACGACCCGGACAACGTGTTCCGCTTCAACCACAACGTCAAGCCGCTGTGAGGGTCACGTCAGGGCGGCGATCACCTCCCGCGCCGCCCGCTCGCCCTCGGTGGCGCCGCCTTCCATGAACCCCTGGAAGTCGTAGCTGCAGTGCTCGCCGCCGATGTGGATCCGGCCCTGGGCGGTGCCCTCGTACTTGGCGTACCGGTGCAGGTAGCCGGTGGGCCAGTACGAGTACGCGCCCAGCGAGTACGGGTTCTTGTGCCAGGCCGAAAGCTGGGCCCGCCCGTTCCACGCGGCCTTGGTGCCGGGGAAGAAGGCGTCGACGCCCGTGAGGACCCGGCGCGCGAGGTCGCCCACGTAGGGGTCGGTCTCGGTGGCGAAGGGCGAGCCGGGGGTGAGCGCCCCGGCGAGGCTGCCGCCGCCGTACTGGAGCAGGATGCCGCCCGTGCCCGGCTGGACCTTGGTGGTGTCCCAGACCTGCTGGACCGGCGAGTCGGTGAAGCAGTCGCCGGCCGAGACGCCCGGCCAGGGGCCGGTGCCGCGCCAGGGCCGGGAGGTGAACTGCATGTTGAGCTTGGTGCAGTAGCCCATGCGGGCGTCGCGCAGCAGGTTCTTCATCAGCGGGTCGAAGCCGGCCCCCGACAGGTCGATCCGCTGGAGGATCGGCAGGGGCAGGCACAGGACGGTGTGGTCGGCGACGACGGTGCGCACCGATCCCGAGTCGTTGAAGGCCAGGGTCTGGGTGCCGTCGGCGGAGACGCGCACGGCGGTCAGCTCGCGGCCCATCACCAGCGAACCGGCCGGGAGGGCCTGGGCGATGGCGTTGGGGAGCCGGTCGTTGCCGCCGACGACGTGGTAGCGCTCGTTGGACAGGCCCCAGACGTTGAAGTTGCCGGGGTTGGGTTGGTAGCCCATCAGCAGGACCAGGGCGAGGGCGGACTGCCGGTCGGTGTCGGCCCCGTACTCGACGTTGTAGGCGACGTCGATGAAGCTGCCGAGCCGCGAGCCGTGGCCGCCGGGGACGCGGGTCTCGATCCACTCGTACAGGGTCATCTCGTCGAGGGCGGTGCCGGCGGGGGTGGTGGAGTTCCAGGAGACCTCGCCGGCGTCCTGGAGATCGCGGTGCAGCGCCTGGTAGACGGCCTTGAAGTCCTCGTCCGCCTGGCTGCGGGGGTAGTAGGCGCCGTTGAACCAGAGGACTTCCTCGGCACCGTTCGGTCCGCCGCCCAGGAAGTCCTCGACGGGGAGGTTGAAGCGCCGGCACAGCTCCAGGATCTTCTTGTGGCTGGTGTCGATCAGTTCGCCGCCGATCTCGGAGGTCTGGCCGTACGCCCAGTGCGTGCGCTGGCTGTACATGCGGCCGCCGACCCGGCTGGGGTTGGCTTCGTAGAGCGTGCAGCCGACGCCCGCGTCCTTGAGGGTGAGCGCGGCGGTCAGTCCCGATATCCCGGCTCCGACGACGGCGACGCGGGCGGGTGCGACGGGCGGCTTGGGGGCGGGGGCGGACTCGGCGGCGGAGGCGCCGGCGGAGGAGGCGAGGACGGTCCCGAGACCGAGGGCGGCGGCGCGGCCGAGCAGTTCGCGGCGGCCGAGGCCGCGGACCTCGTCGACGGGCAGGCCGAGGCGGCGGGCCGCGGCGTGTTCGGCGGCGAGCCGGCGGAGCGCGTGCATCTGGGGCGTACGTGCCATGGCGGGGGCTCCTTGTCGGTGGGCGGCTCTGTCGGTCAGCGGAGGGTGGACGCGGCGGACGGCACGGGCTCCTCGGCGCGTTCGGCGGCGTCCTCCAGCACGACGCGGCCGATGATCTCGTAGCGCTCGGGGGCCTTGAGCTTGAGCCACAGGCCCAGGCCCAGGCCGCCGAAGAAGACGACGCCGACGATCCACGGGATGAGGGTGAAGAAGAAGGAGTCGGCGGCGAGACCGGCTGCGGTCTCCATGTTGACCACCAGCAGGACGACCACGGCGGCCATGGCGATCCCCCCGATCAGCGGGGCCGTGAACGTCTTGAACCAGTGCCGGTCCTCGGGGTGGTTCTTGCGGAAGTAGCCGATCACCGCGAAGGAGCACAGGGTCTGGACGATGAGGATCGCCATCGTGCCGAGGATCGCGAGCAGCGTGTAGAGGTGGATGTACGGGTCCTGGCCGGTGAGCCAGAACAGCGCGACCAGGGCGGTGGCGATGGCGGTCTGCACCACCGAGGAGACGTAGGGCGAGCCGTGCTTGACGTGGGTGCGGCCGAGCGCGGGGTGCAGGAAGCCCTCGCGGCCGATGGCGTACAGGTAGCGGGCGGCGCACTGGTGGAAGGCCATGCCGCAGGCGAAGGAGCCGGTGAGCAGCAGCCATTGGAAGGCGTTCACGGCCCAGCCGCCGATGAAGGTCTCGGTGGGCGCGAAGAACAGGTCGAGCGGGTTCGCGGAGGCCGAGAGTTCCACCGACTCGGCCAGGCCGTTGCCGGCGATGGTCATCCAGGAGACGTAGATGTAGAAGAGGCCTACGCCGACGACGGAGATCAGGGTCGCCTTGGGGATCACCCGCTTGGGGTCGCGGGACTCCTCCCCGTACATCGCGGTGGACTCGAAGCCCACCCAGGACCAGAAGGCGAAGAAGAGGCCGAGCCCCGCGGAGGCGCCGGTGAAGGCGTTCTTCGGGTTGACCGGCTCGACGGGGATGCCGTCGGGGCCGCCGCCCGCGATCAGGACGGCGGTGGCGACGGCGAAGAGCACGGCGATCTCGGCGACGAGCATCACCCCGAGGGCCTTGGCGGTCAGGTTGATGTCGAAGTGGGCGAGGACGGCGGTGACGGCGAGCATCGCGGCGGCGTAGAGGACCCAGGGCAGGTCGACGCCGAGCTGGTCGTGGACGGTGGTCTTGGCGAAGTAGGAGAACACGCCGACGATCGAGGCCTCGAAGACGATGTAGGCGAGGACGGCGAGCATGCCGGAGGCCATGCCGGCGATCCGGCCGAGACCGTGCGAGATGTACCCGTAGAACGCGCCGGCGGCGGTGATCCGCTTGGCCATGGCGACGTAGCCGACGGCGAAGACGGTGAGCACGGCGGTCGCGAAGAGGTAGCCGGCGGGGGCTCCGACGCCGTTGCCGAAACCGACCGCGATGGGGAGGTTGCCGGTCATCGCGGTGATCGGCGCGGCGGTGGCGACCGCCATGAAGACCACCCCGACCAGGCCGACGGAATTGGCCTTGAGTCGCTGGACCTGGGGTGCTCCGGTCGCCGTGGGCGGGGTGCCGGTGACGTCTGTGCTCATGCCGTCCTCGTTCCTGTCGGATGGGGCGCCACTCTGTCGGCGGGTGACGCACACCACAATCGGCAGGCAGTCCGATAATCTCCTTGCGTGTCATACGAGTTGTCGGGCCGGAAGAGGACAGTTCGGGCTTCGCGACCGTCCGGTGACGTGTGGGGAACACGACGGGCGGTACCGTCCCGCGATATGGACAATCAGGGCGGCATCACGGTTCAGCGGGCGCTGGAACTGCCGGGACTGCGCAGCGGGCTGCCGGAGGTGGTGGCCTGCGCCGACCGCCTGGGCCGCACGGTGCGCTGGGTGCACGCGGGCGAGGTGCCCAACATCGCGTCGCTGCTCAAGGGCGGGGAACTGCTGCTGACCACCGGGCTGGGTCTGGGCACCCGCCCCGCCGAACAGCGGGCCTTCGTACGGCGGCTCGCCGACCGGGGGATCGCCGCGCTCGTCGTCGAGCTCGGGCCCCGCTTCACCCGGCTGCCCGCGACCATCGTCGAGACCGCCCGCGCCGCCGGGCTGCCGCTCGTCCAGCTGCACCGTGAAGTCCCCTTCGTCACGGTCACGGAGGAGGTCCACACCGAGATCGTCAACGGTCACTACGCGCTGCTCCAGCGCGCCGAGGAAGTCCACCGGCGGTGCACGGAGGCGCTGCTGGGCGGTGGCGGGATCCCGCAGGTGCTGCGCATCGTGGCCGACTTCGCGGCGAACCCGGTCTTCCTGGAGACCCCCGACGGGCAGCTGCTGTACGCGGCCGGTCCCGCGGGCGGCGACGCCGCGGCGGACCCGCTCCAGGTGTGGGAGGGCCTGCGGGGCCAGCGGGAGGCCGAGCCGTCCGCCAACACCGTGGTCATCGATGTCCCGGGCGGCGGCCACGGCACGGGCTCGGTCCGCGCGCGGGTCGTCCTGCTGGGCGTCTCGTCGCCGCTGCTGCCGGTGCACCGGATGGCGGCGGAGCGGACGGCGGGCGTGCTGGCGGTGGTGCTGATGCAGGCCCGCCAGGAGGACGAGCTGGCCGCGCGCGGCCGGGGCGACTTCCTCACGGACCTGGCCGAGGGGCGCATCTCGGCGGAGGACGCCCCGGCGCAGGCGCGCGTCCTCGGCTTCAAGCCCGGGGCGGGGCCGCTCCTGCCGGTGGTCATGCGGCTGTCCTCCGACCTGGGCCCGTCGGGGAACTGGGCGGTGCTGGCCCGGGCGGTGCTGGAGGAACTGAGCGCGGTGGGCGTCCCGGTCCTCCTGGGGGTCCGCCCGGTGGAGGGGAGGGTCCCCCTCCTGGTCTCCCTCCGCTCGGAATCGGAGCGCACGACGGTGGCGGACCGGGTGGCGGCCGCGCTGCGGGCGGGGGTGGAACGTGCGGGCCTGGACCGGGCGGGGGCGCCGCCGGCGGTGGTCGTCGGCGTCTCCGGCAGCTGGGCGGCGGCCTCGGCGGGCCTGCGCCACGCGGCGGAGACGGCGACGGCGGCCCATGGTCTGCCGGCCCGGCCCTGGTACGACGCGCGCCGCCTGGACATCGACCTGCTGCTGTGGCGGCTGCGTGAGCACCCCGACCTGGCGGCGTTCGTGGACCGCGCGATCGGGGCGCTGCGCGTACACGACGCCGCGTCCCGTCCGCCTCTGCTGCCCACGCTGGAGACGTACCTGGCCCACGCGGGCCGCAAGGCGGAGACGGCCCGTGAGCTCCACCTGAACCGCCAGACGCTGTACAACCGCCTGGCCCGCATCTCGGAGCTCCTGGGCACGGACCTGGACGACCCCGAAACGGTCCTCTCCCTCAGCCTCGCCCTGCGCGCCCGCCGCCACGTCCCGAGCCCTACCCCTTCTTGACGCGCCGCCCGCACGGCCCGGCCCCGGCGGGGCACGCCCTTCTCGACGCACCGCTCGCACGGCTCGGCCCCGGCGGGCCACGCCCTTCTCGACGCGCCGCTCGCACGGCCCGGCCCCGGCGGGCCTTGTCGGCTTCGCGCCGCTGCGCCGGACTCCGTCCGGCGGAGCCGGGGCGGGGTGCGGCCGACGGACACGAACGGGCCGTCGTCCTGGGGCTCCGCCCCAGACCCCGCGCCTCAATCGCCGGCGGGGCTGAGTTTCCCCGGCCCGGACCCCCCAGCCCCCGGGGGCTCACCCCAAAGCGCCCCGCCGACGATCGGCGCAGGCCCAGGGTTGTTCCAGCCCCGCCGGCGATTGAGGCGCGGGTCCGGGCGGAGCCCGGGGTGCCTCCAGCCCCGGCGATTGAGGCGCGGGTCCGGGCGGAGCCCGGGGAACGGGGGAAGGGCGGGTAGGGGAACAGCCCCGCAGGGGGCCGTCGAGCCGCCGGCGAGGCGGGCACCGCTCCCGGGGGCCGGGACGGCTCGGGTAGGAGCCCGGGGCCGGGACGGCTCGGGTAAGGGTGGGCGCAGCCCGGGGCGCGGCGGTTGCTCAGAGGCGGCGGGGGGCCGTCAGTTCGTCGTAGACCGACAGGACCTGCGCCACCGTGTCGTCCTCCGACGGCCACGTCGCCGCCTGCGCGCGCCCCGCCGCGGCGAGCGCCGCCCGCCGGGCCGGGTCCGCGAGCAGGGCAGTCACCGCGGCCGCCATCGCCCCCGCGTCCCCGTACGGCACCAGCACCGCCGCCTCCCCCACCAGTTCCGGCACGCCCCCCACCCGCGTGGCCACCAGCGCCACCCCGGCCCGCAGGGCCTCCTGCGCCAGCAGCGACCGGCCCTCCCAGCGGCTCGGCAGCACCGCCACGTCCGCCGCCGCCAACAGCCGGTACGCGTCCCGGCGCCGCCCCAGCAGCCGTACCGGCAGGCCCTCCGCCTCGATGCGCCGGGTCAGCTCCGCCCGTAGCGGCCCCTCCCCCGCGATCACCAGCAGCGGTACGGGGTCCAGCGCCCGCCACTCCCGCGCCGCCTCCAGCAGCAGCCCGTACCCCCGCCGCGCCACCAGACTGCCCACCGTGATCAGCAACGGCCGTTCCACCGCGCCCAGTTCCGCCCGCACCTTTTCCGGCTCCACCGCCGGCTCCGGCCCCGCCGCCACCGGTAAGGCCACCGCCGCCAGCCGGGCGTCCCGCGCCCCGCGCAGCCGTGCCAGGTCGACCTGGTCGGAAGAGGCCCCCAGCACCACCGACGCCGCCCGCGCCACGTGCCGTTCCAGCAGCCGGCTCATCTGCCCGAGCGCGCCCGCCGTTTCCGGGGCTCCGCCGTGCCAGGTCACCACCAGCGGCGCCCGCCGCCCGCGCCGGTCCCCGCGCAGCGCCAGCGCGGCCCGCATCCCGGCCCGTACCCCGTGGGCGTGCACCAGGTCGGCCCCCGCGCAGGCGGCCCGCAGGGCGGCTGCCGCGTCGGGGGTGAACTCGGCCCCGGCGCCGGTGAAGTCGTACGCGCCCTCCGCCTCGACGGGGGCGCACACCGTGACCCGTACGCCCCGCGCGGCGAGCCCGGTCGCGAGGGAGCGCACGTGCGCACAGCTCCCCGCTCCGGCGCCGCCGAGGACCTGGACGGTGCGCAGCGGTTCGCGCCCGTACGGCTGCGCGGGCACGGGCGGCGGGACCGGGGAGCTGCTCACGGGCCGAAGCTCCAGGGTGTGGGAGTCAGAGACGTCGCCCAGGATGCCAGTCCGCACGCGCGTTCCGGGCCCATACGGGCGCGTATCCCGCGGGAGATGGCGCCGAACTCCCTCCGGCCTCACCCACACGGGCTACGGCGCCGGGCGTCAGCCGTCCGCGCGGGCCGCCGCCAGCAGTTCCTCGGCGTGCGCGCGCGCCGTCTCGGAGTCCTCCTGGCCGGCCAGCATCCGCGACAGTTCGCGGACCCGGTCCTCGCCCTCCAGCACCGTGACCCCGCTGCGCGTCACCGATCCGTCGACCGTCTTCTCCACCAGCAGCTGCCGGTCCGCGAAGGCCGCGACCTGCGGCAGGTGGGTGACGACGACGACCTGCGCCGAGCGGGCCAGCTTCGCGAGCCGGCGCCCCACCTCCACGGCCGCCTTGCCGCCGACGCCCGCGTCGACCTCGTCGAAGAGGTACGTCGGCACCGGGTCGGACCCGGCGAAGACGACCTCCACCGCCAGCATGACCCGCGACAGCTCACCGCCCGAGGCACCCTTGGCGATCGGCCTGGGCTGCGCGCCGGGGTGCGGGGCCAGCAGCAGCTCCACCTCGTCCGCGCCCGCGGGACCGTACGCGACGGGCCTGCCGTGGACCTCCACCCCCTCGGGGTCCTCGGTCTGGCGGATGTCGAAGGTGACGCGGGCGTGCGGCATCGCCAGCGAGGCCAGCTCGGCCGTGACGTCGGAGGCGAACCGCGAGGCCGCCTCCACCCGGGCGTCCGTCAGCGCCTGTGCCAGCTGCGAGAGTTCGGACCGCAGCCCGTCCCGCTCGGCGGTCAGTTCCGCGATCCGCTCGTCGTCGCCGTCCAGTTCCAGCAGTCGCGCGGATCCCTGCTGGGCCCACTGGAGGACGGAGTCGATGGAGTCCCCGTACTTGCGGGTGAGCTGGGTGAGGGCCGCCCGGCGTTCCTCCACCGCGGCCAGCCGCAGCGGGTCGGCGTCGAGGTCGTCGGCGTACCCGGCGAGTTCCCCGGCCACGTCGGCCAGCAGGATGCCCAGCTCCCCGATGCGCTCCGCGAGCGCGCCCAGCGCCGGGTCGTGGGCCCGTACGGACTCCAGCGCCCGGTGCGCGCCCGCGACGAGCGTGTTGGCGTCGATGCCCTCCGGGTCCTCCGGGTTGCCCGCGAGGGCGGCGTGCGCGGCCTGCGCGGCGGAGGCGAGGGATTCGGCGTGGCCCAGCCGCTCGGCCTCGGCCGCCAGTTCCGTGTCCTCGCCGGGCAGCGGTTCGACGGCCGCGATCTCGTCCAGCCCGAACCGCAGCAGGTCCGCCTCCTGGGCGCGTTCCCGGGCCCGGGTGGTGATCTCCTCCAGCTCGGCGGCGACGGCGCGCAGCCGCCGGTAGGCGCCGGTGTACTTCTCCAGGGGGACGGCGACCGCGTTCCCCGCGTACCGGTCGAGCGCCTGCCGCTGGCGGGCCGGGCGCAGCAGTCCTTGCTGGTCGGTCTGTCCGTGGACGGCGACGAGGTCGTCGGCGAGTTCGGCGAGCAGCCCGACGGGTACGGAGCGGCCGCCGACGTGGGCGCGGGACCGCCCTTCGGCGGAGATGGTCCGGCTGATCAGCAGGGCGCCGTCGTCGAGCTCGGCGCCGGCCTCCTCGGCGCGCAGGGCCGCGGAGGCGCCGGGCGGCAGCACGACGCGGCCCTCGACCACGGCGGCCTTGGAGCCGATCCGCACCAGGGCCGGGTCGGCGCGACCGCCGAGCAGCAGCCCGAGGCTGGTGACGACCATCGTCTTGCCCGCGCCGGTCTCGCCGGTCACCGCGGTGAAACCGGGCGACAGCTCGACCACCGCGTCGTCGATAACCCCGAGCGACCGTATCCGCATCTCCTCAAGCACGGGACGACGATACCGAGGTTTCAGCGGTGCCATGCGACGTCACCCTTCGAGAGGTTCCCGAACGGATGTGCTAATAGCGGCACTAATGCGGCGCACCGCGCCAGCCCGAAACGGGCAGGGCGAACTTCGCCACGAGCCGGTCGGTGAAGGACGCGTGGTGCAGCCGGGCGAGCCGCACCGGCACCGTCCCGCGCCGGACCTCCACCCGCGCCCCGGACGGCAGCTCCAGCGTGCGCCGTCCGTCACACCACAGGACCCCGTGCGGGGTCCCGGTCTGCACCTCCACCGCCAGCACCGAGTCCGGCGAGGTCACCAGCGGCTTCGCGAACAGCGCGTGCGCACTGATCGGCACCATCAGCAGCGCCTCCACCTCCGGCCAGACCACCGGCCCGCCCGCCGAGAAGGCGTACGCGGTCGAGCCCGTCGGCGTCGCGCAGACGATCCCGTCGCAGCCGAAGCCGGACACCGGGCGCCCGTCGATCTCCAGGACCACCTCCAGCATCCGCTCCGGGGACACCTTCTGGACGGCGGCCTCGTTCAGCGCCCAGTCGCGGTGGACCACGTCACCGTTGGTCCGCACGAGCACGTCGAGGGTCATCCGCTCCTCGACCTCGTACGCGCGCGTCACCACCCGGTCCACGACCTTGTCCAGGTCGTCCCGCTCCGCCTCGGCGAGGAAGCCCACCCGGCCCAGGTTCACCCCCAGCATCGGCACCCCCGAGCCGCGGGCGAACTCCGCGCCGCGCAGCAGGGTCCCGTCACCGCCCAGCACGATGAGCAGCTCGCACCCCTCCAGTGCCTCGGGCGTGGCCTCGGCGACCAGCTCCACCCCGGGCGCCAGCGGCAGGTCCACCGCCTCGTCGGCGAGGACCCGTACGCCCAGCCCCGACCTCAGCAGGCCCCGCACGACGAGTTCGGCGCTGCGGATGGCCGCCGGCCGCCCGGTGTGCGCGACGAGGAAAACGGTCCGTCCCGCCGTCGAACCCGCGACCTCCGCCCCGTCCGCTCCTGACGTTCCCGCTCCTGATGTTCCCGCTGCATCGGTCACTGCGGCCCCTCCGCCACTGCACGATCGACATCCCCCGGGTCGAGTGCCGGTGCGCCCGCCCGCAGCCACAGAAAGTACTCGACGTTGCCCGACGGCCCGGGCAGCGGGCTCGCGGTCACCCCGAGCACCCCCAGCCCCAGCTTCCAGGCCTGCGCCGCGACGTCCCGTACGGCCTCCGCGCGCAGCTCGGGGCTGCGCACCACTCCGCCGCTGCCGAGCCGGTCCTTGCCGACCTCGAACTGCGGCTTGACCATCAGCACCAGGTCCGCGCCGGGCGCGCAGCAGCGTACGAGCGCGGGCAGCACCAGGCCGATGGAGATGAAGGACAGGTCCCCGACGACCAGGTCCACCGGAACCCCGTCGAGCAGCTCGACGGTCAGCTCGCGGACGTTGGTGCGGTCCTTGACGGTGACCCGGTCGTCGCTCTGCAGGGACCAGGCGAGCTGCCCGTAGCCGACGTCCACCGCCATGACGTGGGCGACTCCGGCGCGCAGCAGCACGTCGGTGAAACCGCCGGTCGAGGCGCCGGCGTCCAGCGCCCGGCGGCCCTCGACCACCAGGCCCCGCGGCTGGAAGGCCGCGAGGGCGCCGGCCAGTTTGTGGCCGCCCCGCGAGACGTAGTCGGGGTCGCTGTCGTCCTTGAGGACGACGAGGGCCGCGCTGGTCTCGACCTGGGTGGCCGCCTTGGTGGCGGTGGTGCCGCCCACGGTCACCCGGCCCGCGGCGATCAGCTGGGCCGCGTGCTCCCGCGAGCGGGCCATGCTGCGGCGTACCAGTTCGGCGTCCAGGCGGCGGCGTGCCACTCCTGCCACGTTCGGTTCAGCTCCTGTTTTCGTACGGTCCGGGGACGGGCGGTGCGTCCAGCGCGGTCAGCGCGTCGCGCAACCCCCTGTGCACATCCTCGTACACCCCGGCGTGTCCGTCGGCCGTGAGGTGGTCGACGGCCGCCAGCCGCTCCAGCAGACCGTCCACCCCCGAGTGGCCGGTGGGGGTGCGTACGACGCCCAGCGGCGCGGGACCGGCGGGCTCGGCGGGGGCCTCGGGTGCCTCCGCGGCGGCTTCCGGTGCTTGGTCGGTCATGCTCCGACGCTACCGCGAAGCGCGCCGCGACCACGTACGGCTCTGCGGTAGCGTCGTGGTCACGATGGCTACCACCGAGGAGTGCCGCGAGGCACTCGACCGACTCTCAGACAACCTGGCCGGCGCCGAGGGCGACGTGCGCGGCGCGGTCGCGCTCGACCGCTCCCTCAGCTGCCACATCACCGACCTGGACCAGACCTTCACCGGTCGCCTCGACGGGGGCCGGATCCGGGTCGACGCCCTCACTCCCGGGCCGCCCGCCACCAAGGCGGAGATCCGGCTCGCGATGACGGGCGACGACCTGGTCGCGCTGGTCGCGGGCGAGCTGCGGTTCGCCCGGGCCTGGGCCTCGGGCCGGGTCAGGCTGGAGGCCGGTTTCCGCGACCTGATCCGCCTCAAGCGCCTGCTCTGAGTCCCGGAGCAGGGTTCAGGGGCAGGCCCGGAGCACGGTTCAGGGGCCCGGAGCCGGGTCCGGGGTCCGGGAGCCGGGTTCAGGCTGCCAGTCGCGCCCGGGCCTTCCGGGCCGCCGGGATCACCAGCGGCGTACCGGTCTGCGGGTCTTCGATGATCTGGCAGCGCAGCCCGAACACCTCCTCCACCAGCGCGGCGGTGACCACCTCGGCGGGCGGTCCCTCGGCCACGACGACCCCTCCGCGCAGCGCGATCAGGTGCGTGGCGTAGCGGGCGGCGTGATTGAGGTCGTGCAGCACCGCGACCAGGGTCCGCCCCTGGTTCTCGTGCAGTTCGGCGCACAGGTCCAGGACGTCCAGCTGGTGCTGGATGTCCAGGTAGGTGGTCGGCTCGTCCAGCAACAGCAGGGGGGTCTGCTGGGCCAGTGCCATCGCGATCCACACGCGCTGCCGCTGCCCGCCCGACAGCTCGTCCACCGCCCGGCCGGCCAGCTCCGCGACACCGGTCGCGGCCATCGACTCGGCGACGACCTGCTCGTCCTGCTGCGACCACTGCCGCAGCAGCCCCTGGTGCGGGTAGCGGCCGCGCGAGACGAGGTCGGCGACGGTGATCCCGTCGGGCGCGATCGAGGACTGCGGGAGCAGCCCCAGCGTCTTGGCCACCTTCTTCGCCGGCATCGAGGCGATGGCCTGGCCGTCCAGCAGGACCTGCCCGGCCGACGGTTTCAGCATCCGCGACAGGGCGCGCAGCAGCGTGGACTTGCCGCAGGCGTTGGGTCCGACGATCACCGTGAAGGAGTTGTCGGGGATCTCCACCGAGAGGTCCTCGGCGATGACCCGCTGGTCGTAGCCGAGCGTCACGTTCCGCGCGGTCAGCCGCTGCTGCACTTGCCCACTCCTCGAGTCGCTCATATACGTCCTGCTCTGCGTTCGCTGACGAGCAGCCAGAGCAGGTACACCCCGCCGACCAGACCGGTCACCACACCCACCGGCAGCTGGTCCGCCCCGAAGGCCCGCTGCGAGGCCCAGTCCGACACCAGCAGCAGCACGGAGCCCATCAGCGCTCCGGCGAGCAGGTTCGGCCCGCTGGAGCGGGTCAGGCGCCGGGCCAGTTGGGGCGCCGCCAGCGCGACGAAGCTGATCGGGCCGGCCGCGGCGGAGGCCGCCGTGGTCAAGACGATCGCCGCCGCCATCAGCAGCATGCGGGTCCGTTCGACCCTGACGCCGAGGGCGTACGCGGCGTCGTCGCCCATCTCCATCATCCGCAGCGCCCTGCCCTGCCCGAGGACGAGCGGGAACACCACCGCGCAGGTCGCCAGCAGCGGCCACACCTGCGACCAGTCCCGGCCGGCCAGCGAGCCGGTCAGCCACACCATCGCCCGGGTGGCGTCGACGAGCTTCGCCTTGGTCAGCAGGTACTGGATGAGGGCGAGGAGCATGGCGCTGGCCCCGATGCCGACGAGCACGAGCCGGTAGCCGTGGACGCCCTGCTTGTAGGCGACCAGGTACACGGCCGCGCCCGTCAGCAGGCCGCCGGCCACCGCCCCCGCCGCCACCGCGGCGGAGCCGCCCTGGAAGAGGGTGATGACGGCGAGCGCGCCGACCGCCGACCCGTAGCTGAAGCCCAGCAGGTCCGGGGAACCCAGCGGGTTGCGGGACACGGACTGGAAGACGGCGCCGGCCGTCCCGAGCGCCGCCCCGACGAGCACCGCGACGAGAACCCGCGGCAGCCGCAGGTCGTTGACGATGAAGTCGTCTGCGGGGCTGCCCTCCCCCAGCAGGGTCCGCACCACGTCCCAGGGCGCGATCTCGAAGTCGCCGGTGCCGATCAGCACGATCGCCATGACCAGCGCGACGGCCGCCAGCAGCAGTCCGGCGGCCAGGGCGCGCGGCTCCAGCCGCAGCGCCGACCTGCCGGGTCCGCGCAGCACCCGCGACCGGCTCTTCGCGGCCTCGCGCGGCTTCGGGTCGCCCGTCCGCATCACAGCTGGGCCATCCTCTTGCGCCGGACGAGGTAGATGAAGACCGGGCCGCCGACGAGCGCGGTGACGATGCCGACCTGCAGCTCGGCGGGGCGGGTGACGACCCGTCCGATGACGTCGGCGCCCAGCAGCAGTGCGGGGGACAGCACCGCGGAGTAGGCGAGGACCCAGCGCATGTCCGGGCCGGTGATGAGCCGCACCAGGTGCGGGATCATCAGCCCGATGAAGGTGATCGGCCCGCATGCGGCGGTCGCCGCCCCGCACAGCAGGGTGATGGCGGCCATCGCGGCGATCCGGGTCCGCGTCAGGTTCGCGCCGAGCGCCCGAGCGGTGTCGTCGCCCATGGCCATGGCGTTGAGCGGCCGGCCGAGCGTAAGCGCCATCACCGCCCCGACCAGCAGGAAGGGGGCGACTTGCCGGACGGTGTCCATGGTGGCCGACGCCAGTGAACCGACCGTCCAGAAGCGGAGCTTGTCCAGGGCCTTGCTGTCCATCAGCTGCACGGCGTTGATGTAGCCGACCAGGGCGGCGCTGGCCGCCGTACCGGCGAGCGCGAGGCGCACCGGCGTCGCGCTGCGGCTGCCGCCGAGCACGTACACCACGACCGAGACGACGGCCGCTCCGAGGAAGGCCCACCACACGAACTCGCCGAGCGAGGAGGCGCCGAAGAAGCTGATCGCCGAGACGACGGCGGCCGCGGCGCCCGCGTTGACGCCGAGGATGCCGGGTTCGGCGAGCGGGTTGCGGGTCAGCGCCTGCATCACCGCGCCCGACAGCCCGAGACCGAGGCCCACGAGCACACCGAGCAGGGTCCGCGGGACCCTCAGGTCGCGCACCACCACATCGCCCGGGGTGCCCGCGTAGTGGAACAGGCCGTGCCAGACCTGGTCGAGGGGCATCTGCTTGGCGCCTACGGCGATGCTCGCCACCGCGACCACGGCCAGCACCACGAGCGCGGCCAACAGACCGGCGGCACGGGCGCCTTGGCGGGCGCGGGTGGCGACGGGCGCGGCGCTCACTTCGGGGGGACTCTCGACCAACACGCAAGTTAGGTTAGCCTATCCTGCACGAGCGGGAACCCGGCGGTCAGGCCCGGGAACGGTCTACCACCCCAGCCGCGCCAGCGCCTTCTGCGCGTCCAGTGCCGAAGAACCGTCCCCCGCCGCCGTCCAGGCCGCCGCGCACAGCGCCCGGAGCCCGTCCAGCGGGTCACCGTCCTCGCCCCGCAGAGTGAGTACGTCGTCCAGCGCGACCGCCGTCCACGCACCGCAGCGGAACCCGTCGCCGGCCGCCACGACCTCCGGCTGCCCGGTCAACAGCCCGCGCAGGTCCCGGTCCACGTACGTCGGCCGGTGCTTGGGCTCGGCCCGCAGCAGCTGCGCCGCGTCCGTCACCCCGGTGAGCACCAGCAGCGAGTCCACCTCCCCGTTGAACGCGCCCTCGATGTCGGTGTCCAGGCGGTCCCCCACCACCAGCGGCCGCTCCGCCCCCGTCCGCAGCACCGTCTCCCGGTGCATCGGCGGCAGCGGCTTGCCCGCCACCTGCGGCTCCGCGCCCGTGGCGATCCGCACCACCTCCACGGCGGCCCCGTTGCCCGGCGCGATCCCGCGCGCCCCCGGGATCGTCAGGTCCGTGTTCGACGCGTACCAGGGCACCCCCCGGTTGATGGCGTACGAAGCCTCCGCGAACCGGCCCCACGCCAGGTCCGGGCCCCCGTACCCCTGCACGACCGCCGCCAGGTCCTCCTCGTCGGCCGACTCCACCGGCACCAGCCCGCGCTCCCGCAGCGCGACCCGCAGTCCTTCGCCACCGATCACCAGCACCTTCGACCCCGGCGCCACCTGATCGGCGATCAGCCGGGCCACCGCCTGCGCCGAGGTGATCACTTCCCCCGCCTCCGTCGGAATGCCCAGCTCGCACAGGTGCTCCGCCACCGCGTCCGGGGTCCTCAGCGCGTTGTTGGTGACGTACGCGAGGTGCATGCCCTGCGCCCGGGCGGTCCCCAGCGACTCCACCGCGTGCGCGATGGCCCTCCCGCCCGCGTACACCACCCCGTCCAGGTCCAGCAGGGCCGTGTCGTACGCCTGGTGCAGACTCCGCTCACTGCCCGCGGGACTGGTCCTGCTCTGCCGGGTCATCGTGTCCGCTCCCTCGTCCGCTCGGTCTTCGATCGGTTCTGTCCCTACGTGCCCTGCTCTGCCCTGCTCAGTCGCTCCCCCGATCATCCCGCACCGTGAGACGCGTCTTACCATGCACCAATGACCACACCTGGTATCGCGGACCGAGGGCTGCGCCTGATCCCCTTCCACGGACTGCGCTATGACCCCGAGCGCGTCGGCAGCCTGGCCGCCGTCACCTCACCGCCCTACGACGTGGTCGTACGACCCGACGGAGTCGACTACCTCGAATCCGCCGACCCGCACAACATCGTCCGCCTGATCCTGCCCCAGGCCGACACCCCCACCGCCCGCAACGAACAGGCCGCGCGCACCATGCGCCACTGGCTCGCCGAAGGCGTCCTCAGCGCCGACCCCGAGCCCGCCCTTTACGTCTACGAGCAGCGAAAGCCCGGGGTCCTCCAGCGCGGTGTCATCGGCGCCCTGGCCCTGACCAGCGCCGACGACGGGATCGTCCTGCCGCACGAGGACGTCATGCCGCACGTGGTCACCGACCGCGCCGGCCTGATGCGCGCGACCTCCGCCAACCTCGAACCCCTCCTCCTCACGTACCGCGGCGGCGACCCGGCCACGGGCGCGGCCGCCGTCATCGAACGGACCGCCCGGCGGGAGCCGCTGCTCTCCACCGTCACCGAGGACGGGTTCCGGCACAGCCTGTGGGCCATCACCGACCCGGCCGACCTGGCCGCCGTCACCGCCGACCTCGGCCACCGCCAGGCCCTGATCGCCGACGGACACCACCGCTGGGCGACGTACCTGCGCCTCCAGCAGGAGCACCCTTCGCCCACCGCCTGGGACTTCGGCCTGGTCCTGCTCGTGGACACCGCGCGCTACCCGCTCCAGGTCCGTGCCATCCACCGGATGCTGCGCCGGCTGCCGAAGGCGCAGGCGCTGGACGCGCTCGGCGGATCGTTCCGGATCCGTGGGGTGGAAGGCCCGCTCCCGCTCGCGCTGGAAGCCCTCACCGACGCGTCGGAACGCGGCAACGCCTTCCTGCTCGCCGGCGACGGCACCTTCCACCTGGTCACCGACCCGGACCCGGACCTCATCGAGCGCACCGTCCGCCACGACCGCCCCGAGGCCTGGCGCCGACTGGACGCGACGGTCCTGCACGCGGCCCTCCTCGACACCCTGTGGCGGATCCCCGACGAGCCGGAGCACATCTCCTACATCCACGACGCCGCCGCCACCGTGGAGATGGCCGAACGCCACGGCGGCACGGCGGTGCTGCTGCACCCCGTGCGTGAGGACGTGGTCCGGGACCTGGCCCGCCAGGGCGTCACGATGCCCCGCAAGTCCACGTCCTTCGGCCCCAAGCCGGCGACCGGCCTGGTACTGCGCAGCCTGGACTGAACCCGCGCCGCGCCACCGCGGAAGAGCGGCTGCGACAGACTGCGGACAGCGGCTGCGACAGGCTGCGGACATGCGAAAGGGCGGTACACCCGGGAAGGGGGTACCGCCCTTTCAGTTCAGCCGTCAGGCCTTGTCGCGGCCCTCGGTCCGCTCCCCGTCGCCGGCGGCGTCGGCTTCGTCGAGGGGTTCGTACTCCTCGTCGTCCTCGTCGTAGTACTCGGCCTGGTCGGCGGCACGCTCGGCGGCCGCCACCTCGGCGTCGTCCTCGTCCGCGTCCTCGTCGAGGTCGAGGTCGTCGGCGGCTTCGAGGCCCTCGACGTCATCCTCGTCGTCCGGCAGGGACGCGTCCACGAACTCCACCCCGTCCAGCTCGGCGAGCCGGTCGGAGGCGTCGGTCGCCTGGTCCTTGTCGGCCTCGGCGGTCTTGGCGAACCACTCGCGGGCCTCGTCCTCACGGCCGGCCGCCAGCAGGGCGTCGGCGTAGGCGTACCGCAGACGCGCGGTCCACGGCTGCACGGAGTTCGACGCCAGCTCCGGGCTCTGCAGGGTCACGATCGCGGCGTCCAGCTCGCCCATGTCGCGGCGGGCACCAGCGGCGACGAGACGCATCTCGACCTGACCGGCCTTGTCCAGCTTCTGCACCTCGGGCTCGCCGGCCATGGCGAGGGCCCGCTCCGGGCGGCCGAGGCCGCGCTCGCAGTCGGCCATGACGGGCCACAGCTCGACGGAACCGGTCATCCGCTTGGCGGCGCGGAACTCCGCGAGCGCCTCGCTGTACTTCTGCGTGGCGTACGCGGCGAAGCCGGCGGCCTCACGGACGGCGGCGACGCGGGAGGCGAGCCGCAGGGCGATGCGGGCATACGCGTACGCCTGCTCGGGGTCCTCGTCGATCAGCCGGGCCACCATGACCAGGTTGCGCGAGACCTCCTCGGCCAGGCCCTTGGGCAGGCTCAGGAGCTCCTGACGCACATCGGCGTCGATCTCGTGACCGGTGATGTCCTCGTCGATCGGAAGCCGCTTGACCGGGTCACGGTCGCGGTCGGCGCGGAAGTCGCGGTCACCGCCGCGGTCGTCGCGGCCACGGTAACCACCGCGGTCATCGCGGCCACCACGGAACCCACCACGGTCGCCGCCGCGGTCGCCGCGGTCGTCACGACGGGGGTAGCTGGGGCGGTCGCCACCGCGGTCGTCACGGCGCTGGAAGCCACCACCGGTGGGGCGGTCACCACGGTCGTCGCGACGCGGGTAGCTCGGACGCTCACCACGGTCATCACGACGGGGGTAGCTGGGACGGTCCCCGCCGCGGTCGTCACGACGCTGGAAGCCACCACCGGTCGGACGGTCACCACGGTCATCACGACGCGGGTAGCTGGGACGGTCGCCGCGGTCGTCACGACGGGGGTAGCTGGGGCGGTCCCCGCCGCGGTCATCGCGGCGCGGGTAGCTCGGGCGGTCCCCGCCGCGGTCGTCACGACCACCGCGGAACCCACCACGGTCGTCGTCACGACGCTGGAAGCCACCACCGGTGGGACGGTCACCACGGTCGTCACGACGGGGGTAGCTGGGGCGGTCGCCGCGGTCATCGCGGCGCTGGAAGCCACCACCGGTCGGACGGTCACCACGGTCGTCACGGCGCGGGTAGCTGGGACGCTCACCACGGTCGTCACGACGGAACGAGGGACGGTCCCCACCGCGGTCATCGCGGCGCGGGTAGCTCGGGCGGTCCCCGCCGCGGTCGTCACGACCACCGCGGAACCCACCACGGTCGTCGTCACGACGCTGGAAGCCACCACCGGTGGGACGGTCACCACGGTCGTCACGACGGGGGTAGCTGGGACGGTCCCCGCCGCGGTCATCGCGGCGCTGGAAACCACCACCGGTCGGACGGTCACCACGGTCATCACGACGCTGGAAGCCACCACCGGTGGGACGGTCACCACGGTCGTCGCGACGCGGGTAGCTGGGACGGTCCCCGCCGCGGTCATCGCGGCGCTGGAAACCACCACCGGTCGGACGGTCACCACGGTCATCACGACGCTGGAAGCCACCACCGGTGGGACGGTCACCCCGGTCGTCACGACGCGGGTAGCTGGGACGGTCGCCACCGCGGTCGTCACGGCGCTGGAAACCACCACCGGTCGGACGGTCACCACGGTCATCACGACGCGGGTAGCTCGGACGCTCACCACGGTCATCGCGACGGAACGAGGGACGGTCCCCACCACGGTCATCGCGGCGCGGGTAGCCACCACCGCTGGGCCGGTCACCGCCGGCGGCGGGACGCCCGCCACGGTCGTCGCGGCGGAAGCCGCCGCCACCACCGGTCGGACGGCCACCGCGGTCATCGCGACGGAAACCACCACGGTCACCGCCACGGTCGTCACGGCCCCCGCGGTAGCCGCCCCTGTCACCGCCGTCGTTGCGACGAGGCTCGCGCTCCGGACGATCGTCGGGAGAGTTGGACATGGGTGTGACTCCTGTCTTCGGGGTACCGCTAGTCATTCTCGCGCAACCAACCCATGGCCGCGCTTCGGCGTAAAGAGGTAGAAAAACAAAAAGACCCTTGGTCCAGCGTTGAACGCTGGACCAAGGGTCCTTTGAAAGATTGTTCGGCGGTGTCCTACTCTCCCACAGGGTCCCCCCTGCAGTACCATCGGCGCTGAAAGGCTTAGCTTCCGGGTTCGGAATGTAACCGGGCGTTTCCCTAACGCTATGACCACCGAAACCCTATCGGTTTCGAGCGAACAAGCACACTTTGTAGTTGTGTTCCAGCTCAAGAAACCAGCAACTGTTCGTTGCTTCAGAACTAACACAGTGGACGCGAGCAACTGAGGACAAGCCCTCGGCCTATTAGTACCAGTCAGCTCCACCCGTTACCGGGCTTCCACATCTGGCCTATCAACCCAGTCGTCTACTGGGAGCCTTACCCTCTCAAGGAGGTGGGAATACTCATCTTGAAGCAGGCTTCCCGCTTAGATGCTTTCAGCGGTTATCCCTCCCGAACGTAGCCAACCAGCCATGCCCTTGGCAGGACAACTGGCACACCAGAGGTTCGTCCGTCCCGGTCCTCTCGTACTAGGGACAGCCCTTCTCAATATTCCTACGCGCACAGCGGATAGGGACCGAACTGTCTCACGACGTTCTAAACCCAGCTCGCGTACCGCTTTAATGGGCGAACAGCCCAACCCTTGGGACCGACTCCAGCCCCAGGATGCGACGAGCCGACATCGAGGTGCCAAACCATCCCGTCGATATGGACTCTTGGGGAAGATCAGCCTGTTATCCCCGGGGTACCTTTTATCCGTTGAGCGACGGCGCTTCCACAAGCCACCGCCGGATCACTAGTCCCGACTTTCGTCCCTGCTCGACCCGTCGGTCTCACAGTCAAGCTCCCTTGTGCACTTACACTCAACACCTGATTGCCAACCAGGCTGAGGGAACCTTTGGGCGCCTCCGTTACTCTTTGGGAGGCAACCGCCCCAGTTAAACTACCCATCAGACACTGTCCCTGATCCGGATCACGGACCGAGGTTAGACATCCAGCACGACCAGAGTGGTATTTCAACGGCGACTCCACCATGACTGGCGTCACGGCTTCAAAGTCTCCCACCTATCCTACACAAGCCGAACCGAACACCAATATCAAACTGTAGTAAAGGTCCCGGGGTCTTTCCGTCCTGCTGCGCGAAACGAGCATCTTTACTCGTAGTGCAATTTCACCGGGCCTATGGTTGAGACAGTCGAGAAGTCGTTACGCCATTCGTGCAGGTCGGAACTTACCCGACAAGGAATTTCGCTACCTTAGGATGGTTATAGTTACCACCGCCGTTTACTGGCGCTTAAGTTCTCAGCTTCGCACGCCCGAAAGCGCACTAACCGGTCCCCTTAACGTTCCAGCACCGGGCAGGCGTCAGTCCGTATACATCGCCTTACGGCTTCGCACGGACCTGTGTTTTTAGTAAACAGTCGCTTCTCGCTGGTCTCTGCGGCCACCCCCAGCTCAGGAAGCAAGTTCCCTCACCAGTGATGGCCCCCTTCTCCCGAAGTTACGGGGGCATTTTGCCGAGTTCCTTAACCATAGTTCACCCGAACGCCTCGGTATTCTCTACCTGACCACCTGAGTCGGTTTAGGGTACGGGCCGCCATGAAACTCGCTAGAGGCTTTTCTCGACAGCATAGGATCATCCACTTCACCACAATCGGCTCGGCATCAGGTCTCAGCCTTAATGAGGGACGGATTTGCCTACCCCTCGGCCTACACCCTTACCCCGGGACAACCACCGCCCGGGCTGGACTACCTTCCTGCGTCACCCCATCGCTTACCTACTACAAGTCTGGTTCGTCGGCTCCACCACTTTCCTTTCCCCGAAGGGTCCGGAACGGCTTCACGGACTTAGCATCGCCTGATTCGATATTGGGCGTTTCAAAGCGGGTACCGGAATATCAACCGGTTGTCCATCGACTACGCCTGTCGGCCTCGCCTTAGGTCCCGACTTACCCTGGGCAGATCAGCTTGACCCAGGAACCCTTAGTCAATCGGCGCACACGTTTCTCACGTGTGTATCGCTACTCATGCCTGCATTCTCACTCGTGAACCGTCCACAACTAGCTTCCGCTGCTGCTTCACCCGGCACACGACGCTCCCCTACCCATCACAGCAGGCGTTGGCCCTATTGCTGCAATGACACGACTTCGGCGGTACGCTTGAGCCCCGCTACATTGTCGGCGCGGAATCACTTGACCAGTGAGCTATTACGCACTCTTTCAAGGGTGGCTGCTTCTAAGCCAACCTCCTGGTTGTCTCTGCGACTCCACATCCTTTCCCACTTAGCGTACGCTTAGGGGCCTTAGTCGATGCTCTGGGCTGTTTCCCTCTCGACCATGGAGCTTATCCCCCACAGTCTCACTGCCGTGCTCTCACTTACCGGCATTCGGAGTTTGGCTAAGGTCAGTAACCCGGTAGGGCCCATCGCCTATCCAGTGCTCTACCTCCGGCAAGAAACACACGACGCTGCACCTAAATGCATTTCGGGGAGAACCAGCTATCACGGAGTTTGATTGGCCTTTCACCCCTAACCACAGGTCATCCCCCAGGTTTTCAACCCTGGTGGGTTCGGTCCTCCACGAAGTCTTACCTCCGCTTCAACCTGCCCATGGCTAGATCACTCCGCTTCGGGTCTAGAGCGTGCAACTCAATCGCCCTATTCGGACTCGCTTTCGCTACGGCTTCCCCACACGGGTTAACCTCGCTACACACCGCTAACTCGCAGGCTCATTCTTCAAAAGGCACGCAGTCACGACCGTTGTTCCGAAGAACAACGGCGACGCTCCCACGGCTTGTAGGCACACGGTTTCAGGTACTATTTCACTCCGCTCCCGCGGTACTTTTCACCATTCCCTCACGGTACTATCCGCTATCGGTCACCAGGGAATATTTAGGCTTAGCGGGTGGTCCCGCCAGATTCACACGGGATTTCTCGGGCCCCGTGCTACTTGGGAGATGAGCAAGCAAGCCGCTGATGTTTCGTCTACGGGGGTCTTACCCTCTACGCCGGACCTTTCGCATGTCCTTCGACTACATCAACGGTTTCTGACTCGCCGACCGGCCGGCAGACCGATCAAGCTCATTCCCACAACCCCGCATGCGCAACCCCTGCCGGGTATCACACGCATACGGTTTGGCCTCATCCGGTTTCGCTCGCCACTACTCCCGGAATCACGGTTGTTTTCTCTTCCTGAGGGTACTGAGATGTTTCACTTCCCCTCGTTCCCTCCACACTGCCTATGTGTTCAGCAGTGGGTGACAGCCCATGACGACTGCCGGGTTTCCCCATTCGGACACCCCCGGATCAAAGCTCAGTTGGCAGCTCCCCGGGGCCTATCGCGGCCTCTCACGTCCTTCATCGGTTCCTGGTGCCAAGGCATCCACCGTGCGCCCTTAAAAACTTGGCCACAGATGCTCGCGTCCACTGTGTAGTTCTCAAGCAACGACCAGCCACCCATCACCCCACCAGACAAGCTAGTGAGTGCACTGGGGCCGGCATCGCAGAAGGACAGCCATACGGCCGTACCCTCAGACACCCAACAACGTGCCAAGCACGATCATTTGAGATCCGCACACTTTCCACGCCGAAGCAGTACTCGTGAGGGTCTTCCATGACCGTGCCAACTAATCAACGTTCCACCCATGAGCTGACCGTGCAGAACATTTGCCTGCAATCGGTACTGTGCTCCTTAGAAAGGAGGTGATCCAGCCGCACCTTCCGGTACGGCTACCTTGTTACGACTTCGTCCCAATCGCCAGTCCCACCTTCGACAGCTCCCTCCCTTACGGGTTGGGCCACCGGCTTCGGGTGTTACCGACTTTCGTGACGTGACGGGCGGTGTGTACAAGGCCCGGGAACGTATTCACCGCAGCAATGCTGATCTGCGATTACTAGCGACTCCGACTTCATGGGGTCGAGTTGCAGACCCCAATCCGAACTGAGACCGGCTTTTTGAGATTCGCTCCACCTCACGGTATCGCAGCTCATTGTACCGGCCATTGTAGCACGTGTGCAGCCCAAGACATAAGGGGCATGATGACTTGACGTCGTCCCCACCTTCCTCCGAGTTGACCCCGGCGGTCTCCTGTGAGTCCCCATCACCCCGAAGGGCATGCTGGCAACACAGGACAAGGGTTGCGCTCGTTGCGGGACTTAACCCAACATCTCACGACACGAGCTGACGACAGCCATGCACCACCTGTATACCGACCACAAGGGGGGCACTATCTCTAATGCTTTCCGGTATATGTCAAGCCTTGGTAAGGTTCTTCGCGTTGCGTCGAATTAAGCCACATGCTCCGCCGCTTGTGCGGGCCCCCGTCAATTCCTTTGAGTTTTAGCCTTGCGGCCGTACTCCCCAGGCGGGGAACTTAATGCGTTAGCTGCGGCACCGACGACGTGGAATGTCGCCAACACCTAGTTCCCAACGTTTACGGCGTGGACTACCAGGGTATCTAATCCTGTTCGCTCCCCACGCTTTCGCTCCTCAGCGTCAGTAATGGCCCAGAGATCCGCCTTCGCCACCGGTGTTCCTCCTGATATCTGCGCATTTCACCGCTACACCAGGAATTCCGATCTCCCCTACCACACTCTAGCTAGCCCGTATCGAATGCAGACCCGAGGTTAAGCCTCGGGCTTTCACATCCGACGTGACAAGCCGCCTACGAGCTCTTTACGCCCAATAATTCCGGACAACGCTTGCGCCCTACGTATTACCGCGGCTGCTGGCACGTAGTTAGCCGGCGCTTCTTCTGCAGGTACCGTCACTTTCGCTTCTTCCCTGCTGAAAGAGGTTTACAACCCGAAGGCCGTCATCCCTCACGCGGCGTCGCTGCATCAGGCTTTCGCCCATTGTGCAATATTCCCCACTGCTGCCTCCCGTAGGAGTCTGGGCCGTGTCTCAGTCCCAGTGTGGCCGGTCGCCCTCTCAGGCCGGCTACCCGTCGTCGCCTTGGTGGGCCATTACCCCACCAACAAGCTGATAGGCCGCGGGCTCATCCTTCACCGCCGGAGCTTTCAACCCCCGCCCATGCAGGCAGGAGTATTATCCGGTATTAGACCCCGTTTCCAGGGCTTGTCCCAGAGTGAAGGGCAGATTGCCCACGTGTTACTCACCCGTTCGCCACTAATCCACCCCGAAGGGCTTCATCGTTCGACTTGCATGTGTTAAGCACGCCGCCAGCGTTCGTCCTGAGCCAGGATCAAACTCTCCATGAATGTTTACCCGTAATCGGGTGAAACACACACTTAGAGCGGGCCAGCCAAGGTCGGAATAAGACCGGCTGACCACAACGTCCTCGCTGTGTTCATTGCCTGCCCCGAAAGGCAGGACTTTTTCAAAGGAACCTCATCCACCGGAGTGGACGGGGTATCAACTTCTGGCGTTGATTTTTGGCACGCTGTTGAGTTCTCAAGGAACGGACGCTTCCTTCGTACTCACCCTCGCGGGTTTTCCTCCGGGCGCTTCCTGTGTTCTTCGTTTCCAACTCTACCAGATCATTTCGTTGTCGTTTCCGACTCTGATTTGATTCCGATGGCCGTTGGAGGCCTTTGCCTTTCGGCTTTCCACCACTTTAGCGCTTATCCCTTGCGGCTCATAATCGGGCCGTTGGATTCGAATTCGGGCATGCCGAAATCGACCCCGTCAGGGGTGCGTCGTAGGTGGTGGGTTGGCCGCCCCGGGGTCTGCTGATGGCAGTGCCCCGTTCAAGCGGCTCGGGCTACGTTAGGCGTCCGCCAGGGGCGAGTCAAGTTGAGCGGCGGCGTGGCGCATGGGCGCGATAAGGGCTGACCGTCGGGTCGTGGGTGATCCAGAAGCGGTACGGGTGGTCCGCTCCGGCTCCGCCCACACCCGTGCGGGGGCCGCTGCTCACCTGGTCGGGGGTGGTGGGTGTGCCGATGAGCAGGGACAAGGGTGAGTCGGGGCCGTCACAGAGGTCGGTGCCGTCCAGGGAGCGGTCGATGTCGAGTGCCGTGGCCAGACGGGCCGGACCTTTGGCGAGTTCTCGGTCGTTTCTGGCGGAAACTCGACGTTTGCGGGCCAGTTCGGCGCCCAGGGTGATCTCGCCGGCACGGATGAGGACACCGCTCGCGTGGTCGGGCGGCCCGCACACCAGGTTGAGGCTGAACCACATGCCGTAGATGAAGTAGACGTACGCGTGTCCGGGCGGTCCGAACATCGACGCGTTGCGCCGGGTGCGGCCGCGGTAGGCGTGGGAGCCGGGGTCGGCCTCGCCCTCGTACGCCTCCACTTCCGTGATGCGTAGTTCGAGGGGGCCCTCGGCGGTCCGCCGGACCAGGGTGCGGCCGAGCAGGTCGGGGGCCACGGTGAGGACCGGGCGGTCGAAGAAGGACCGGGGCAGGGGCGTACGGTCGGGTCGCGCGCTCATCCAGTCGAGCGTACTGGAGGTCGTGCGCTTGCAACCGGGGCCTAGGGTTCCGCGTTTGTAGGGGTAGTCACCAGCCTTTACGTCACAGAGCTTCAAAGGGGAGTCAGAGCATGGGGTTCAGGAAGCTGTTCGCGGCGCTGGGTGCCGGTGGTGCCTCGGTGGACACCGTCATCACCGAACCGAACGTCGTTCCGGGCGGCATCGTCCAGGGCGAGGTCCGCATCCAGGGCGGTTCCGTCGAGCAGCAGATCGAGGGGTTGTCGGTCGGGCTCCAGGCGCGGGTGGAGGTGGAGGGCGGCGACCAGGAGCACAAGCAGGACATCGTCTTCGCGAAGCAGCGGCTGGGCGGTGCGTTCCAGGTCCAGCCGGGTGCGCTGCACGTGGTGCCGTTCGGGCTGGAGATCCCGTGGGAGACGCCGATCACCCATTTCGAGGGCCAGCACCTGCGGGGCATGAACATCGGGGTGAGCACGGAGCTGGAGATCGCCCGGGCGGTGGACGCGGGTGACCTGGACCCGATCAACGTGCACCCGGTTCCGGCGCAGCAGGCGATCTTGGACGCGTTCCGTCGGCTCGGTTTCTCGTTCCGCTCGGCGGACATGGAGCGCGGGCACATCCGCGGGACGCGGCAGACGCTGCCGTTCTACCAGGAGATCGAGTTCCTTCCGCCGTCGCAGTACCGGGGGCTGAACCAGGTGGAGCTGACGTTCGTCTCGGACGGCCGTGAGATGGACGTCGTCCTGGAGATGGACAAGAAGCCGGGCCTCTTCTCCGAGGGCAGCGACACCTACCGCTGCTTCCAGGTGGGTCTGCAGTCGTACGAGGGGACCGACTGGGCGGCGTATCTGAACCAGTGGATCGCCTCCGTGGGTTCGCACCGCAACTGGTTCTGAGGGCTGTTTAGGCTCGGGGCGGTACTGGTTAAGCGATCAGGAGGTTCAGCAGTGGCCGAGCAGAGCAGGGCGCCTCTTCCGCACGACTTCCACCCGGAGGTCGATTCCTTCTCCGTGGTGAGTGACGACCTGGCACCCGGCGCGGATCTCGGGGAGGCCCAGGTCCAGTCGGCCGGGAACCGCTCGCCGCACCTGCGGTGGGAGGGGTTCCCGGAGGGGACGAAGAGCTTCGCCGTGACGTGCTTCGACCCGGACGCGCCGACGGGCAGCGGGTTCTGGCACTGGGTGCTCTTCGACATCCCGGCCTCGGTGACGGAGTTGCCGGCCGGGGCGGGCGGCGGGAAGTTCGAGGGGTTGCCGGCCGGGGCCGTGCACGTGCGCAACGACTACGGGACGAAGGACTTCGGCGGGGCCGCCCCGCCTGCCGGGGAGCGCCACCGGTACGTGTTCACCGTGTACGCGGTGGACCAGGAGAAGCTCGGGCCCGGCTCGGACGTCTCGCCGGCGGTCGTCGGGTTCAACCTGAGGTTCCACACGTTGGGCCGTGCGCAGCTGATCGGTGAGTACGAGGCTCCGGCGAGCTGATCGTTTCCCGAGCGTTTGCCCGGTCCTGGTCTAAAGACGGCCAGGACCGGGCATTTTTATTGCGTTGTCCCGCGTGGCGCGCGCGGCCAGAGTGGTTCCGGGCCTTGCCGCCAGGGAGGTCGCGGGCCTGCACACGGGAGGTGGGCGAGATGCGGGACACGCTGGTGCTGAATGCGAGCTTCGAGCCGCTGTCGACGGTGACGTTGAACCGGGCTGTGGTACTGGTGCTCCAGGACAAGGCCGTGGTCGAACAGTCGCATCCCGAGCTGCGTGTCCGGGCGGCCACGATGGAGCTACCGATGCCGCGGGTGATCAGGCTCTGCCGGTACGTTCGGGTGCCGTTCCGAAGACACGCTCCTTGGTCGCGGCGGGGCGTGCTGGCCCGTGACCAGCACCGGTGCGCGTACTGCGGGAAGCGTGCGACGACCGTGGACCACGTGCTTCCGCGGGCCCAGGGGGGTGGCGACACCTGGCTGAACACGGTGGCGTCCTGTGCGGAGGACAACCACCGCAAGGCGGCCCGCACTCCGGAGGAGGCGGGGATGCCGTTGCTCCGCAAGCCGTTCGTTCCGTCGCCGGCGGACGCGATGCTGCTCGCGCTGGGTTCCGGCGGGCGCGAGGTATTGCCCGAGTGGCTGGCGCGTACCGCCTAGTCCGTCGAGGCACGCGGCTGCGCTGGGCTGCGTAGGCGCACTACGCCGTTCAGCGCAGGAGCAGTTGGACGATGGCGATGATCCCGACTGCGACGATGACGGCGCGCAGCACCGTCGGGGGCAGTCGGCGGCCGACCTTCGCGCCGATCTGGCCGCCGAGGGTGGAGCCGAGGGCGATGAGGACCACGGCCGTCCAGTCGAAGTCGGCGACGAAGAGGAAGAAGACGGCCGCGATGCCGTTGACGAGGGCGGCGACGACGTTCTTGACGGCGTTGATCCGTTGCAGGTCATCGTGGAGCAGCAGCCCCATCAGACCGAGGTAGAGCACTCCTTGGGCGGCGCCGAAGTAGCCGCCGTAGGCGCTGGAGAGCAGCATTCCGGTCAGCAGGGCGGGGCCGCCGTCGGGGTGTCCGGTGTCGCCGCCCGCGGCTTCCTGGCGGGCGCGCAGGGCGGCGGCGAGGCGCGGCTGGAGGACGACGAGGACGAGGGCCAGTCCGATGAGGACGGGCACGATCGTGTTGAAGGAGTCCGACGGCAGGGTGAGGAGCAGGATCGCGCCGCCGAGTCCGCCGACGAGGGAGACGGCGCCGAGCCGCAGGATGCGGGCGCGCTGGCCCTTGAGTTCCTTGCGGTAGCCGATGGCGCCGCTGATCGAGCCGGGCACGAGACCGAGGGTGTTGGACACGTTGGCGGTGACCGGCGGCAGTCCTGTGGCGAGCAGGACGGGGAAGGTGATGAGGGTGCCGGAGCCGACGATGGTGTTGATGGTGCCGGCTCCGACGCCTGCGGCGAAGACCGCGAGTGATTCCCAGATGGACATGGACGCTGCCATCCCCTTCGCATGAGTGAGTCGCCTCCCCGCCGTGAAGGTCGAGGGGCCTCACTGATCATGCAACAGGCGGCGGCCGGTCAGTCGATGGGGGGCTGTTCGCGGCGGTCCGCGGCGGCCTTGTCGGCCGCGCTCGCGCCGTCCTTGCCGGAGCCGGCCGGGTTGAAGCCCGAACCGCCGCCCATGGGACCGAAGTTGCCCATGGCGCCGGAGAGGCCCTTGAGGGCGTCGCCGATCTCGCTGGGCACGATCCAGAGCTTGTTGGCGTCGCCTTCTGCGATCTTCGGGAGCATCTGGAGGTACTGGTAGGCGAGGAGCTTCTGGTCGGCGTCGCCGGCGTGGATGGACTCGAAGACCGTACGGATGGCCTGGGCCTCGCCCTCGGCGCGCAGGGCGGCCGCCTTGGCGTCACCTTCGGCGCGCAGGATGGACGACTGCTTCTCACCCTCGGCGCGCAGGATCTCGGACTGGCGGACACCTTCGGCCTGGAGGATCGCGGCGCGCTTGTCGCGGTCGGCGCGCATCTGCTTCTCCATCGAGTCCTGGATGGAGGTCGGCGGCTCGATGGCCTTGAGCTCGACGCGGTTGACGCGGATGCCCCACTTGCCGGTTGCCTCGTCGAGTACGCCGCGCAGGGCCGCGTTGATCTCCTCGCGGGAGGTGAGGGTGCGTTCCAGGTCCATGCCGCCGATGATGTTGCGCAGGGTGGTGACGGTGAGCTGCTCGATGGCCTGGATGTAGCTGGCGACTTCGTACGTCGCGGCCCGGGCGTCGGTCACCTGGTAGTAGATGACCGTGTCGATGTTGACCACCAGGTTGTCCTGGGTGATGACCGGCTGCGGCGGGAAGGGGACGACCTGTTCGCGGAGGTCGATCCGGTTGCGGATCGAGTCGATGAACGGGACGACGATGTTAAGGCCCGCGTTGAGGGTGCGGGTGTAGCGGCCGAACCGCTCGACGATGGCGGCGCTGGCCTGCGGGATCACCTGGATCGTCTTGACCAGTGCGATGAAGACCAGAACCACCAGAATGATCAGGACGATGATGATCGGTTGCATGCGGTTCCCCGTGCCCTTCCGGCTGTCTGTGCTGCCCCGTTGATCGGAGTCTCGCAGACCCTGGGGTCGCGAGTCGGGTGGTTCTCACATGACGACCGCGGTCGCCCCGTCGATGTCGACGACGTCGACGGACTGGCCGGGTTCGAAACTGGTGTCCGAGTCGAGGGTGCGCGCGGACCAGATCTCGCCGGCGAGCTTGATGCGGCCGCCGCTGCCGTCGACGCGTTCCAGGACGAGGGCGCTCCTGCCCTTCAACGCCTCGATGCCGCTGCGGTGTTGGGGGCGTTGGTCGCGGTGGCGGTTGGCGAGGGGGCGGACGACGGCGATGAGCGCGACCGACACGGTCACGAACACCAGGACCTGGGCCACCACTCCCCCGCCGAGCGCGGCCGTCACGGCGGCGAGGGCCGCGCCGACGGCGAACATGCCGAACTCCGGCATCGCGGTGATGACCAGGGGGATGCCCAGTCCGACCGCGCCGATGAGCCACCACACCCATGCGTCGATGTTGGTCACATGGTCATGGTAGGTCTGGCGGGCGCGGTCGGGACAGGGTGCGGTGCGGACCCGCTAGCGCAGCGGGAGGCCCTGGGCGGTCCAGCGGTCGCTGTCGTTGCGCTCCACGACGAGCGGGAGGCCGAAGCACAGCGAGAGGTTGCGGGAGGTCAGTTCCAGATCGATGGGGCCGGCGGTGACGACCTTGCCCTGGCGGATCATCAGGACGTGCGTGAAGCCGGGGGCGATCTCCTCGACGTGGTGCGTGACCATGATCATGGAGGGTGCGAGGGGGTCGCGGGCGAGACGGCCGAGGCGCCGTACGAGGTCCTCGCGGCCGCCGAGGTCGAGACCGGCGGCGGGCTCGTCGAGGAGCAGCAGCTCGGGGTCGGTCATCAGGGCGCGGGCGATCAGGGTGCGCTTGCGTTCGCCCTCGGAGAGGGTGCCGAACTTCCGGTCGAGGTAGTCCGTCATGCCGAGGCGGTCGAGGAACGCGCGGGCGCGCTGCTCGTCGATGTCCTCGTACTCCTCCTGCCAGGTCGCCGTCATGCCGTAGGCGGCGGTGAGGACGGTCTCCAGGACGGTCTGCCGCTTGGGGAGCTTGTCGGCCATCGCGATGCCGGCGACTCCGATGCGGGGGCGCAGGTCGAAGACGTTCACCTTGCCGAGGGTGCTGCCGAGGATGGTGGCCCCGCCCGCGGTGGGGAAGAGGTAGCTGGAGGCGACATTGAGCAGGGTGGTCTTCCCGGCGCCGTTGGGGCCGAGGATCACCCAGCGCTCCCCCTCCTTCACCGACCAGGAGACCTGGTCCACCAGCGCCCGGCCCTCGCGGACCACGGATACGTCCACCAGCTCCAGAACATCGCTCATGAGCGTGTTGTCTCCCCTTGCAGTCTCGGTTCGTCTGTGCACCGGTAGGCGCAGCCCCAGGGGAAAACCTACGCCACTGGCGGAGGGGTACGGGCGCCAGGCCGGTCCCGCGGGCCGATCCGTAAAGTGGGGGGATGCTTTTCGAACCACGTTCAGGGCGGCTTGCCGCCTGGGGGAACGCGCTGCTGGCCGGTCTCGTCTCGCCCGACGAGGCCGTGCTGTCGATCGTGGGTGAGGACGCCGTGCACCGGGTGGAGGGACTGCCCGGGGAGACGGGTCCGGTGGGGCTGACGCTGGCGCTGGGCCGGATGCGGGCGCTGGGGGTGACCGGGCTGCGGGTGGCCCTGCCGGCGCCGGGGCATCCGCTGGGGCTCAGCGGGCCGCCGGAGTTCAACGCGCGGGCGCTGGAGGCCGAGGAGGCGGTGATCGCGGTGGGGGCGGCGCTGGGTCTGGTGCCGGAGGTCGCCGAGGCGGGGCCGGAGGGGGACGTGCACGTCTCGGTGACGTGGCACTGCCTGCCGGTGCGGGAGGCGCCGCCGGCGGACGTGCCGTCGCTCGGCGAGGCGGAGCGGGAGCTGGCGGAGGCGCTGCGCGAGGCGACGGTGGTGCTGACGCGGCTGGACGTGGCGGGGTCGGGGCCGGTGGCGGAGGCGGCACTGTCGGCGTACCGGGCGCGGGCGGAGTCCGGCGGGGAGGTGCTGGCGCCGGGGTATCCGGCGCGGGCGGTGCGGGTGCTGGCGCTGGCGCAGCGGGTGGACCTGCTGGTGTCGCTGGCGTACGAGAACGGGCACGGGGGTGCGGTGGCCGCGTCGGAGATGGCGGCGCGGGCGGAGGCCTTGCGGCCCGTTGAGCGGGTGGCCCGGCGGGCGCTGGTGGCGGCGTACAACGCGGCAGTCGAACAGCGGGGCTGAGGGGCCCCTGCGGGGTGCTCCGGTGCGGGGGTGCTCCGGCGCTGCGACTGCGACCGGAGTCCGCTGCGGACCCTCGGGTGCGGCGCCGTCGCGCAAGCGGCCCCCGGCTGCGCCGGGCCTGGTGGGGCTCCGCCCCACGCCCCGCGCCTCCAACGCCGACGGGGCTGGACGTGCCGGCCGGGCGCTGGAAAACGGCGGCGGGGGATGCGCCGGCCCGGCGGCGGGGACGGCCCCGCTTCCGGGGAGAGGGGGAAGCGGGGCCGGGTGGGGAGGGGTCAGGCGTTGATGCCCGAGTTGCCGAAGGCGGGGTTCAGGAGGCCGATCACGTTGACCGAGTTGCCCACCACGTTGACGGGGACGTTCACGGGGGCCTGGACCAGGTTCCCCGAGGCCACGCCCGGCGAGTTCTGGGCCGCGCCCTCCGCCGACGCACCACCGTGCGCCGAGGAGACACCCGCGCCGGCGGCGATGAGGCCGCCCGCGATCATGGTGACGGCGGTGGCCTTCTTGAAGTTCTTCACGTTCTTCTTCCTCCATACGTCCGCCGCGACCAGCCGTCGCGGCGTGCATGGAGAACGGCCACACGCGTGCCCGGATACGCCGTGTGGGCGACATACACCCGATCGTATGAAGAGGGCTCAAGCCTCCACGATGCCGTGGCGGACCGCCCACAGGGCGGCCTGCGTGCGGTCGGAGAGGTCCAGTTTCATCAGGATGTTCGAGACGTGCGTCTTGACCGTCTTCTCGGACAGGACCAGCGCCCGGGCGATCTCCCGGTTTGCCCGGCCGTCCGCGATGAGGGAGAGGACCTCGCGTTCCCGGTCGGTCAGCGCGCCCGCGCGCGGTGAGGACGACGGCTGGTCCTCCTGGGCGAGCAGGGCGCGGGCCACCTCCGGCTGGAGCAGGACGTGGCCCGCGTGGACCGAGCGGATGGCTCCCGCCAGGGCGTCGGGGTCGATGTCCTTGTAGACGTATCCGGCGGCCCCGGCCCGCAGGGCGGGGACCACCGTCCGCTGTTCGGTGAAGCTGGTGACGACCAGGACCCGCGCCGGGTTCTCCAGTTCGCGCAGCCGCCGCAGTGCCTCGATGCCGTCGGTACCGGGCATCTTGACGTCCATGAGGATCACGTCGGGGCGCAGTTCCCCGGCGCGGGCGATGCCCTCCTCGCCGTCCGCGGCCTCGCCGACGACCTCGATGTCCTCCTGTACTTCCAGGAAGGTGCGCAGGCCGCGCCGGACCACCTGGTGGTCGTCGACCAGCAGGACGCGGATGGGTGTGTCAGCCACCGGGGACCTCCATCTCGATCGTGGTGCCCCCACCGGGCTGCGAGCGGACTTCGAGCCGGCCCCCGACGCCGCCGGCCCGGTCCCGCATGGAGACGAGGCCCAGGTGGCGGCCGGCCGCGCGGATGGTGGAAGGGGAGAAGCCGCTTCCGTTGTCCGTGACGGTCAAGGCGGCTCCCGCGGCCCGGCGGACGAGGGTGACCTCGACCCGGTCGCCGCCGGAGTGGCGCAGGGCGTTGTGGAGGGCCTCCTGGGCGACGCGCAGGAGGGCTTCCTCCTGGGTCGCGGGGAGGGCCCGTACGCCGTCGCAGACGAAGGTGACGTGCGCGGTGTGGGCGCGGTCCAGGACGCGGACGTGGTCGCGCAGGGTCGCGACGAGTCCGTCCTCGTCCAGGGCCGCGGGGCGCAGCTCGGTCACGGCGGCGCGCAGTTCGTCGGCGGCCCCGGCGGCCAGGGCGGCGACCTGCTGGAGTTCGTCCTTGGCCCGGGCCGGGTCGCGGTCCACGAGGGCGGCGGCGGCCTGGGCGGTCAGGCGCAGGGAGAACAGCTTCTGGCTGACGGCGTCGTGCAGCTCGTGGGCGAGGCGGGAGCGCTCCTCGGCGATGGTGAGCTCGCGGCTGCGTTCGTAGAGGCGGGCGTTGGTGAGGGCGATCGCGGCGTGCTGGGCGAGGAGGGAGAGGAGTTCCTCGTCCTCGTCGCAGAAGCCCCGGGTGCCGGGCCGGCCGCCGGTGTCGCGCTTGTTCGCGAGGAAGAGGGCGCCGAGGGTCTCCTCGCCGTCCCGGATGGGCATGCCGAGGAAGTCGGCCATGTCGGGGTGCGCGGCGGGCCAGCCGCCGAAGCGGGGGTCCTCGCGTACGTCGGTGAGCCGCTGGGGGCCCTCGTCGTGGAGCATCGCGGCGAGGATGCCGTGCTGGCGGGGCAGGGGGCCGATGCTCCTCCACTGCTCCTCGCTGACGCCGTCCACGACGAACTGGGCGAAGCCGCCGTGGTCGTCGGGGACGCCCAGGGCCGCGTACTCGGCGTCCAGGAGCTCCCGCGCGGAGACGACGATCGTCCGCAGGACGTCGTGGACCTCCAGGCGGCGGCTCATGGCCAGCAGCGCGGTACTGACGGCGGCCAGTCCGGTGCAGGGTCCGTTGCGGTGCATGGGCTCACCGTACCGGCGGCCCTGACCTGCGGGATCGGTCTGCGGGCGTAGGGCTGGGGACCCGGGCGGGAGGGGACGCGGGGACGGTCGCGGCGTTCGCGCACGGGCAGGTCCCGCATACGGGGCCGGTACGGGGGTACGGGCGTCCGGGTCGGCCGCAGGGGCGGCGGGGCGGCGGCCGGCTCGGTCTGCGGGACGAGGCTCGGGACCTTCGCCTGCGACCTGAGGATGACACCGTTCACGGATTGCATTGCACCGGCAACTTACGGTGAAACCGTTACCTGCCCGATGTGAGCCCCGGCATAGGACGCAGGTCACTTACGAAGCTGCGTAGTACGTAAGTAAAGGCACCGTCAGCACTGCTGCGCCTTGCCGCGATGCCTGCAATCAAGCCTCAGCGGACGATCCTGATCCACTAAGCGGGATCGTACGTCACACCTTTGCCATGCCTTTTTGCCACCGCTAAGAATGTCGACGTCGCACAGCGCCGCGATCTCCGGATCCCGCGGCGCTTTCCTGCGGCCCCCGCTATTCGAAGAGGTTGCTCACGCATGTCCGAGACCAGCACCCCCGGCCACAGTCTTCGTCCGACCAAGGCCCAGAAGCTCTCCTTCGCCGGCATCGCCACCCTCGGTGCCGCCGCGCTCGCCTTCTCCCTCGTTCCGGCCAACGCCGCCGAGACGAGCGGGACGACGGTCGCCCTCGCCCCCGTGGCGTGGACGAAGGTCGTGGACGGCGCCCAGACGAAGACCGTGCAGGCGCACCTCGGCACGCAGCTCGCCATAGCCAAGACCAAGGCCGCGGCCGACGCGAAGGCCAAGGCGAAGGCCGAGGCCGATGCGAAGAAGGCGCGCGAGCAGAAGGCCGCCGCCAGCCGTTCCGCGGTCCGCGCCCCGGTCTTCGCGAACAACCTGGACGGCTGGATCAAGGAAGCCCTGTCCATCATGAAGCGCGAGGGCATCCCGGGCACCTACGCCGGCATCCACCGCAACATCATGCGTGAGTCCAGCGGCAACCCCCGGGCGATCAACAACTGGGACATCAACGCCCAGAACGGCATCCCGTCCAAGGGTCTCCTCCAGGTCATCCAGCCGACCTTCGCCGCCTACCACGTCAAGGGCACGAAGTTCGACCTGTACGACCCCGTCGCGAACATCGTCGCCGCCTGCAACTACGCGGCCGACCGCTACGGCTCGATGGACAACGTCAACAGCGCCTACTGAGGCCTGGCGGCGGAGCAACCCCCATGCGCCTCAGGGCGGCCCCCGGTGTTCCGGGTGCCGCCCTGAGGCGTTTCGCGCGCTTGCCGAGAGGATGCGTCCTGTCCGGGCCCGGGCCTAGTTGCCGGCGCGCATGACCTCGGGCTCGTGGCGGCGCAGCAGGCGCTGTACCACGAAGCCGCAGGCGACGCCGATCAGCAGCAGGATGGTGATGTCCAGGCTCCACTGGCCGATCGAGTGGTCCCACAGCGGGTCGGTGTTCGACGGGTTGTCGTGGTCCCACGGCGGCATGAGCTGGCCGAGGTTCAGCGTCGTGCCCGCGGCGGCGATGGCCCAGCGGGACGGCATCAGCCAGGCGACCTGCTCCAGGCCGATGGAGTCGTAGACCTTGAACAGGATGCCGGTGAAGACGACCTGGACGATCGCGAACATCACCAGCAGCGGCATGGTCTTCTCGGCGGTCTTCACCAGCGAGGAGATCACGAGGCCGAACATCATCGAGGTGAAGCCGAGTGCGGTGACGGACAGGCACAGCTCGACGGCCGGCGGCATGAGCAGGCCCTCGGTGGGCAGGTCGCGCGGGGTGAAGCCGATCACGCAGATGATCACGCCCTGGACGGCCGTGATGACACCGAGGACGATCACCTTCGACATGAGGTACGCGGACCGGGACAGGCCGGTCGCGCGTTCACGCTCGTAGATGACGCGTTCCTTGATCAGCTCGCGGACCGAGTTCGCGGCGCCGGAGAAGCACATGCCGACGCAGAGGATCAGCATGATCGTGCCCGCGTCGCCGTTGAAGCGCGACGGCGCCTTGGGCGGCGCGAGGCCGAAGGTGGCGGGGATGACCGTGGAGACCACGCCCAGCACCGCCGGCAGGATCAGCATCAGCCCGATGAAGCCCTTGTCGGACGCGATCACCGCGAGGTAGCGGCGGATCAGCGTCCACAGCTGCGAGCCCCAGCCCTGCGGCTTGGGCGGGCGCATCTGCTGCGCGGGCGGCAGCGCGACGGACTGCGGGGCCACCGCGTCGATGTCGGCGGCGTACAGCTGGTAGTGCTGCGAGCCCTTCCAGCGGCCGGCCCAGTCGTAGTCGCGGAAGTTCTCGAAGGCGGAGAACACGTCGGCCCACGTGGAGTAGCCGAAGAAGTTCAGCGCCTCGGCCGGCGGGCCGAAGTAGGCGACCGACCCGCCCGGGGCCATGACCAGCAGCTTGTCGCAGATGGACAGCTCCGCGACGGAGTGGGTGACGACGAGGACCGTGCGGCCGTCGTCGGCGAGGCCGCGCAGCAGCTGCATGACGTCGCGGTCCATGCCCGGGTCGAGGCCGGAGGTGGGCTCGTCGAGGAAGATCAGGGAGGGCTTGGTGAGCAGCTCCAGGGCGACGGACACGCGCTTGCGCTGACCGCCCGAGAGCGAGGTGATCTTCTTGTCCTTGTGGATGTCGAGCTTGAGCTCGCGCAGCACCTCGTCGATGCGGGCGGCGCGCTCGGACTCGGCGGTGTCGCCGGGGAAGCGGAGCTTGGCCGCGTACTTGAGGGCGGTGCTGACCTTGAGTTCCTTGTGCAGGATGTCGTCCTGCGGGACCAGGCCGATGCGCTGGCGGAGCTCCGCGAACTGCTTGTACAGGTTGCGGTTGTCGTAGAGGACGTCGCCCTGGTTGGCGGGCCGGTAGCCGGTCAGCGCCTTGAGCAGGGTCGACTTTCCGGAGCCGGAGGGGCCGATGACGCCGATGAGCGACTTCTCCGGGACGCCGAAGGTGACGTCCTTGAGGATCTGCTTGCCGCCGTCGACGGTGACGGTGAGGTGGCGGGCCGAGAAGGAGACGTCGCCGGTGTCGACGAACTCCTCCAGCCGGTCCCCGACGATCCGGAACGTGGAGTGGCCGACGCCGACGATGTCGTTGGGGCCGAGGAGCGCGGTTCCGGACTTGGGCAGCGGCTGGCCGTTGACGTAGGTGCCGTTGTGGCTGCCCAGGTCGTGGATCTCGAAGCGGCCGCCGGTGGAGCGGAACTCCGCGTGGTGGCGCGAGACCTGCAGGTCGGAGACGACGAGCTCGTTCTCCAGGGCACGGCCGATGCGCATGACGCGGCCGACGGCGATCTGGTGGAACGTCGTCGGGCTGCGGTCGCTGTAGCCGGGTGTCGCTCCCTGCGCGGGCTGGGCGCCGCCGCCCTGCTGCTGCGGGAAGTGCGGCTGGGCCTGGTGCTGGGGGTGCTGGTGCTGTTGGGGCGGTGCCTGCTGCTGCCAGGCCTGCTGCTGGGGCGGGGCCTCGTACGCGGGGGCCTGCTGCTGGGGCGGGGCCTCGTACGCGGGGGCCTGCCCCTGGTAGGCGGGCGCAGCCGCCGCGACGGCGGCGCTCAGGTTCAGCCTCGGCCCGTCGGTCGCGTTGCCGAGGTGGACCGGCGTACCGGGCACGAGTTCGGTCTGCTGGACCCGACTCCCGTGCACATAGGTGCCGTTGGTGCTGCCGTGGTCCTCGAGACCCCAACCACGGCCGTTCCAGGTGATGGTGGCGTGCCGCCACGACACCCGGGCGTCGTCGATCACCACGTCTCCCTGGGGGTCGCGCCCCAGCGAGTACGACCTGGACGGATCGAGCGTCCAGGTCCTGCCATTCAATTCCAGTACGAGTTCCGGCACTCCAGCCCCACTTAAGTCCCCCGAGAATCCCCCTGGCGTCAGGGAGTCCGACGTCAGGGAGTCTAGGGATGGCGAACATCCGGGGGAACTATTTCAGGCCCGGGCCCACATGTGGAATCGGGGCCTCGCCGGGGGTCCGCGTAGCGGCGCAGACCCGGTCGAAAGCCACCGGGAGGGCACGGGGGGAGCACTCCCCCGGCGTCACTCCGCCGCCACGTCCGGATGGCGTGCGGGCAAACACCGGGGGAAGGTTGTGACCGCTGGGTGGGACGGGGGTCCTGGTCCGGGAGTGGTCAAGATACGGTGAGAGGACCATGAGCGCTTCGCAGACCTCCGACGTCCCCACCCTCCTCGTCAAGATCTTCGGCAAGGACCGTCCCGGGATCACCGCCGGGCTGTTCGACACCCTCGCCGCCTACTCCGTCGACGTGGTCGACATCGAGCAGGTCGTCACCCGCGGCCGCATCGTCCTGTGCGCCCTCGTCACCATGCCCGTGGGCGGCACCGAGGGCGAGCTGCGGGCCACCGTCCACAGCTGGGCCGAGTCGCTCAAGATGCAGGCCGAGATCCTTTCCGGAACCGGCGACAACCGGCCGCGCGGCAGCGGCCGCTCGCACGTGACCGTGCTCGGGCACCCCCTGACCGCCGAGTCGACGGCGGCCATAGCGGCCAGGATCACCGGGACGGGCGGCAACATCGACCGCATCTTCCGCCTGGCGAAGTATCCGGTGACGGCCGTGGAATTCGCCGTCTCCGGCGCGGAGACGGAGCCGCTGCGGACCGCGCTGGCGACCGCCGCCGCGCAGATCGGCGTCGACGTGGCCGTGGTGTCGGCGGGACTGCACCGCCGGGCGCAGCGCCTGGTCGTGATGGACGTGGACTCGACGCTGATCCAGGACGAGGTCATCGAGCTGTTCGCGGCGCACGCCGGCTGTGAGGCCGAGGTCGCGGAGGTCACCGAGCGGGCGATGCGCGGGGAGCTCGACTTCGAGCAGTCGCTGCACGCCCGGGTCGCGCTGCTCGCGGGGCTGGACGCCTCCGTCGTGGACAAGGTGCGTTCCGAGGTGCGGCTCACCCCCGGCGCCCGGACCTTGATCCGGACGCTCAAGATGCTCGGCTACCAGGTCGGGGTGGTCTCGGGCGGGTTCACGCAGGTCACGGACGACCTCCGGGAGCGGCTCGGCCTGGACTTCGCCTCGGCGAACACGCTGGAGATCGTCGACGGGAAGCTGACCGGCCGGGTCACGGGCGAGATCGTGGACCGGGCGGGCAAGGCCCGGCTGCTGCGCCGCTTCGCGGCGGAGGCGGGTGTGCCGCTGGCCCAGACCGTGGCGATCGGTGACGGCGCCAACGACCTGGACATGCTGAACGCGGCCGGGCTGGGCGTGGCCTTCAACGCCAAGCCGGTGGTCCGCGAGGCCGCGCACACGGCGGTGAACGTGCCGTTCCTGGACGCGGTGCTGTACCTGCTCGGCATCACGCGCGAAGAGGTGGAAGCCGCCGATCTGGCCTGACGGCCCGGCCCGCGCCGACGGCCCCGGCCGGCCTTGAGGGCCGCCTTGAGGGCCGCCTTGAGGGGCCGCCTTGAGGGGGGCCGGCCTGCGCGGGCGCGGACCGGCGCCATTACCCGCCCCAGCCCATACCGGACGGTCTGTTCTCCAGGCGTCCCGGCCGGACGTTCCGGCCCGCTCGCGTCGATCCCCCCACATCCCCTTTGAGCCGCCCTCGACGGGCCTTCTAGCGAGCCGTTCTCAAGCGGCCTTCGCTAGAAAGGCGCTAACCGGCCAAGTCGTTCAAGGGGAGCCAATGACTCGAAGCGTGCTCATCACAGGGGGGTCGGGCGGTATCGGCCGGTCCTGCGTGGAGAGGTTCGCCCGCGAAGAAGACTGGACGGTCTGGTTCACCTACCGTCATGGGCGGGACCGGGCCGAGGAACTCGTACAGGAGCTGGCCCTCACCGGCCGGGCCAAGGTGGAGGCGTTCCCCTTCGCCCAGGGCGACTGGGAGGATCACGAGCGGCTGCTGGACCGGCTGCCCGGCCCCGTCGACGTCCTGGTGAACAACGCGGCCGTCGGCTCCAAGACCATCGAGCAGCACACCGACGGCCCCCGGCACACCAAGGCGTCGGCCTTCTTCCAGATCAACGCGGTGGGCCCGCTGTGGCTCGTCGACGGGCTGCTCCCGGGCATGCTGGAGCGCGGGTTCGGGAAGATCGTCAACATTTCCAGCGTGGGCGGCGGGATCTTCCAGTTCCCGGGCTTCCACCCCGCCGACGGGATGAGCAAGGCCGCGCTGACCTATCTGACCCGCCACCTCGCCGCCGAACTGGTGCACGCCCCGGTCCACGTCTTCGCCCTGTGCCCGGGCGTGGTCGAGACCCACATGTTCCACGCCAGCACCCTGGACAAGCTGACGCCCGAGGAGCGCGCCGCGCTCACCGCACGACTGCCCGGCTCGCGCATGATCCGCCCCGAGGAGATAGCGGAGTTCGTGTGGTGGCTGGCCGGTGACCAGTCCGCCGCCCTGCACGGCGCCGTCATCGACGCCTCCATGGGCCTCGGCGTCAATCCCGGCCTGCTGACCGCCGCCGGTGTCGACAGCGGGAGGGCCTGATGGTTTCCCGCCAGGCCGCCCGGCTCCTCGCCGACACCCCCGCCATCGCCGAGGCGCACTTCCGCGCCGAGGCCGAGCCGTACGACGCCCGCCTGCGCCCGGACGGCTACCTCAACCTGGGTACCGCCGAGAACCGCCTGCTGTGGGACCTGCTCGAAGCCCGGCTGGCCGGGCTGCCGACGATGCGGGAGGGCGCGGCCCGCTACGCCCCGCTGCACGGCACCGACGAACTGCGCGAGCGGGTCGCCGCCCTACTGTCCGGGACCTTCGGTACGCCGCTGGACGCCCAGGACCTGGTGGTGATCAGCGGGGCGACCGGGGCACTGGACGCGATCGCCTCCGTCCTGTGCGATCCGGGCGAGGCGATCGTGGTGCCCGCCCCCTACTACGGGGCCTTCGACACCGATCTCGGCGGGCGCTCCGGCGCCCGGATCCTGCCCGCGCCGCTCTCCCCCGGCGACGGCTTCCGGCTGAGCGCCGCGGCCGTCGACAGGGCACTGCGCGAGGCACGGTCCGCCGGTACGACGGTCCGCGCGGTCGCCCTGTCCTCCCCCTCCAACCCCATCGGGGAGGTGCACCCGCCGCAGGTGCTCGCCGAGCTGCTGCGGGTGGTGCGCGCGCACGACGTGGACCTGATCTCCGACGAGATCTACGCGCACGCCGTCTTCGGCGCCCGGGGCTTCACCAGCGCCGCCGACCCGGCCGTGAACCCGCACTGGGCCGGGCGCACCCACGTCGTATGGGGCTTCGCCAAGGACTTCGGGTTGCCCGGCTTGAAGACCGGTGTCCTGCACACCCGCGCCCCGCAGGTCCTGGCAGCGGCCCGCGCGATGGCCTACTTCGCACCCGTCTCCACGGCCACGCAGGAGACGCTGGCCGCCCTGCTGGCCGATCAGGAGTGGGCGGCCGGCTTCCTCAAGGCCGGCCGGGAGCGGCTCGCCGCCTCGTACGGCCACCTCGTCGCCCTGCTGGAGGCGCACGGCCTCCCGTACGCGCCTGCCGAGGCGGGGTTCTCCGTGTGGCTGGACCTGCGCCGCTGGCTGCCCGGTACCGGTTTCGACGCCGAGGAACGGCTGTGGCGGGGGCTGCTGGACTCCGCGAAGGTCAGCATCCTGCCCGGCGGGGCGTTCCGGTCGCCGCAGCCCGGCTGGTTCCGGCTGTGCCACACCGTCGACGCGCCGCTGGTCGCCGAGGCGGTCCGGCGGATCGCCGCCCACCTGGGCCCTGTCCCGTACACCCCCGCGAACGGAGGTCCCTCATGAGCGCCGCGCCCGGTCCCCTCGACCGCTGGTACGAGATCGCCGGCGTACGCGGCGGCGTACGGCGGATCTTCCACGCCGAGGCCGAGCAGGGGCGGGTCTTCTTCCCCGACGCGCTGGTGCCGCACCTGGCCCATCCGGAGGTGAAGGCACTGGCCCCGGAGCGGATCCGGGAGATCTCCGTACGGCACCTCTACCAGTTCCTGCACTCCACGACGCACCTGGAGACCCGGGTGGTCAACGGGGCGGCCGAGCCCGTCGCCAACGGCATCTCCGGGCTGCACTTCCCCACGGCGCTGCGGATGGACGCCTTCAAGGTGTACTGCGACGAGGGCTACCACGCCCTGTACAGCCTCGACCTCGCCGACCAGGTCGCCGCCGTCACCGGCATCCCGGTCCCGGACGTCGACTACGGCGGCTTCGTCACCGCCCTCCAGGACAGCGGGCGGCGCCTGCTGCCCGACGATCCGGTGCTGGCCGGCCAGTTGCAGGCGGTGGTCTTCGAGACGCTGATCACGGCGGTGTTGAACGAGGTGCCGCAGGACCCGACCGTGGTGAGCACCGTCCGCGAACTGATGCGGGACCACGCCAAGGACGAGGGCCGCCACCACCGCTTCTTCTCCGCGTTCTTCCTGGAACTGTGGGCGCGGCTCGACCCGGGCCGGCGGATCGCGGCGGCGCGGGCCCTGCCGGCCATGATCCGTGCGGCGCTCGACTGGGACCTGGAGCCGGTCCGCGCATCCCTGCGGCTGGCGGGCCTGGACGACGACCGTGTCGAGGCGGTCCTGGAGGACAGTTACGGCGGCGGCGCGGGCGCGGACCGCATCCAGAGCATCTCCCGCTCGACGTTGCGGCTGTGCGCCCAGGTCGACGCGTTCGACCTGCCGGGCGTCACCGAGGCGTTCGCGGCGTACGGGCTGCGCGCACCGGAGGACTGCGATGACTGAGGCAGTGGGGACGTCGGAGCGGGCGGCCCACCCGGAGCGGGCGGCGGAGCCGGAGGGCGTCACCTACGCGAACTACCTGCGGCTGCCCGAACTGCTGTCGCTCCAGGTTCCGCTGGCCGACGGGGCACACGACGAGCGGCTGTTCATCACCGTCCACCAGGTGCAGGAACTGTGGTTCGGCCAGCTGCTCGCCGAACTGGCCGACGCCCGCGGGCGGATGCTCGACGGGGACGCCCGCACGGCCCGGGTACGGCTCGTACGGTGCGTCGGGATCACCCGGGTGCTGATCGCGGGGATCCGGCCGCTGCGCGGGATGCCGCCCCGGGAGTTCCACGCCTTCCGGGGGGTGCTGGGCAGCAGCAGTGGCGCGCAGTCGGCGCAGTACGTCGAGATCGCCGTGCTGTGCGGCGCCGACTGGGTGCGCGGCGCGTACGGGGACCGGGTCATCGCGGGGCTGAGCGGGCCGGAGCAGGAGCGGCTGCGCGAGCGCCTCGCGCAGCCCACGGTGTGGGACGCGTTCGTGGCGCTCCTGGGCAAGGCGGGTTTCGCTGTGGCGGACGAGGAGGGCCGGCGGGCGGCGTACGAGCGGCTGGCGGGCCCCTGGGCCGAGGGGGCTCCCGCGCAGTTCGCGGAGTTGAGCGAGCTGGTGGAGGCGCTGGTCGACCTGGACGAGGCCTGGACCGAGTGGCGGGCCTGCCACGCGCTCCTCGTGGAGCGCCAGATCGGCAGTGGCCCGGGGTCGGGCGGCAGCACCGGCGTCGCCCATCTGCGGGCGTCGGTGCACCGTCGGTTCTACCCCGAGCTGTGGCGGGCGCGGGACGCGGCGCTGCCCGAGGTGGCGTACGGGCGCTGAGAGCAGGACGCGGAGCCAGGACGCGGAGCCCGGCCACACGGAGGTGGCCCGGCTCCGCGGCGGGGCGGCAGGTGTCAGTGGTCCGACGGGGTCCAGAAGTCCAGCAGGGTGCCGACGCCGTGCTCCAGGGACTTCCAGCCGCCGGTGAAGGAGACGACGGCGAGGGCCGAGGTCGGGAAGCCGCTGCGGCTCATCCGCTGGAGCGTGTCCCCCTGGGCCGTCCCGGACAGGGCGTCGGCGAGGGCGTGCATCCCCGGGTTGTGGCCGATGACCAGGAGGTCGGCCACCTCGTCGGAGGTCTCGTTCAGCAGGGCGATGAGCTCGCCCAGCGAGGCGTCGTAGAGCCGCTCCTCGTACGTGGTCCTCGGCCGGTGCGGGAGTTCCTGGACGGCGAGCTTCCAGGTCTCGCGGGTGCGGGCGGCGGTCGAGCAGAGGGCCAGGTCGAAGCCGATGCCGGTCTGCGCCAGTTTCCGGCCGGCGGCCGGGGCGTCCTGGCGGCCGCGTTCCGCCAGTGGGCGTTCGTGGTCCGTGCCGTCCGACCATTCGGCCTTGGCGTGCCGGAGGAGGACGATCCTGCGGGGTGTGTCGGCGCTCATGGATCCCAGCTTCGCATGAAAGGAGCCATGGGGCGCGGGGTGTTGAGGGGTTCGCCGCCGGGTTGCGGCGTCTTCATGCGCCCCCGGTGCGCCCCGGCGTGCGCCGGTCAGCCGACCGCACGCAGCAGCTGTGCCGTGACGTGGACCAGTGAGGAGCCCTCGCCGCTCGCGGCGTGTGCCTCGCCGGATCCCGCCAGGAGCAGCAGCAGGAGGCAGAAGGCGAGCGCGGGCAGGGCCAGCGCCCACCAGTGCAGCCGGGCGTCGGCGCCCGTACCGGGCGCGGAGGCGCGACGGCGGGTGACGGACGGGGTGTGCGTGGGGGCCGACATGGCCGCCTCCGGGGGTGTGCTGGTGGTCTGGCTCGCGGTGTCGAATCTATTGATCCGGCTCCGCGGCTCCCATCCGGGGCACACCCCAGTTCACCCTGAGCCTGACCCCCTAGGGGTACGGGGGCTTTCCCCACCCCGCACCTGCCGGGGGCGGGTGTCAGGGGGAGGCGAGCGTGGCGATCACGGAGATGATGACGGTCACGACGAGCATCGCGCCCAGCACGAGGCCGAGCTTCTTGTGGCCGTTCTGGGGGTTCGGTTCGAGTACGGGCGACATGCCGCTCAGTGTCCCATGCCGCATTCGTCCTCGATCGTCCGGTCCCGTCCGGCGAGTACGCCGAGCACGATCTGCGGGACCAGCAGCCCGGCCATGAGGGCCAGGGGCAGGTCCCAGCCGCCGCTGTGCTGGTAGAGCGCGCCGATGAGCAGCGGGCCGGGGAGGGAGATGAGGTAGCCGGCGCTCTGGGCGAAGGCGGAGAGCTTGACGACCCCGGCCGGCGACTTGGCCCGCAGCCCGATCATGGTGATGACCAGCGGGAAGGCACAGTTGGAGACGCCGAGCAGGAGCGCCCAGGCCCAGGCCCCGGCGGCGGGGGCGAGCCAGAGGCCGGCGTACCCGAGGAACCCGAAGAGGCCGAGGGTGACGGCGATGGGGCCCTGGTGGCGCATCCGGCCGGCGAGGCGGGGGATGACGAAGGCGAGCGGGACGCCCATGAACATGGTGACGGCGAGCAGCACGCCGGCCGTGGAGGCGGAGACCCCGGAGTCGCGGAAGATCTGCGCGAGCCAGCCCATGGTGACGTAGGCGCCGGTGGCCTGGAGGCCGAAGTAGCAGGCCAGGGCCCAGGCGGTACGGCTGCGCACGACGCGCGGGCCGGTGTCGGCGGCCGCCCCGGCGGGGGCGGCCCCCCTGGCCCTGCGGCCTGCGGCGGCGATGGGCAGCCAGGGCAGCACGGCGGCGACGGCGAGGAAGGCCCAGACGAGCAGGCCGGTGCGCCAGCTGCCGCCCAGGGCGGAGGTGAGCGGGACGGTCGAGGCGGCGGCGAGGGAGGTGCCGGCCGCCAGTGCCATCGAGTAGACGCCGGTCATGGTGCCGACGCGGTCCGGGAACCAGCGCTTGATGATCACCGGGAGCAGCACGTTGGTCAGGGCTATGCCGGCCAGGGACAGGGCGCTGGCCGCGAGGAACCCGGCGGCGTCGGTCGCGAAGGGCCGGATCAGCAGGCCGGCGGCGACCGCGGCCATGCCCGCGCAGACGACGGCGGCCGGCCCGAAGCGCCGGGAGAGGCGCGGTGCGGTGACGCCGAAGACGGCGAAGCAGAGGGCGGGGACCGAGGTGATGAGCCCGGCGACCGTGCCGCTCATGCCCAGACCGGTGCGGGTCTCTTCGAACAGGGCTCCGAGGCTGGTGATGGCGGGCCGCAGGTTCAGGGCGGCGATGACGATGCCGGCGATGAGCACGGGTCCCAGCCACGCCGGCTCGGCGTTCGCGGAGGCGGCCGACGGCTGCTGGGGCGCCGTGCGGGCGGTCTGGGGCCGGATCACGGTCTGGACTTCATCCTCGGACATTGCTCCATCATAGAATCATGGGATGATTGGTTGTCCAGTCTCCTGGACCGCTCGTCTTCCGCATCCACGTCCGGAGAGGACCCCGACCGCATGCCGCTGACCTCGCCCCGGCGATCCGCGCTCGTCGACCAGGTGATCGCCCAGCTCAGGAACCAGATCACCTCCGGTGAGTGGCCCGTGGGCGCCCGGATCCCCACCGAACCCGAGCTGGTCGAGCTACTGGGCGTCGCCCGCAACACGGTGCGGGAGGCCGTCCGGGCCCTCGCCCACAACGGCCTCCTCGACATCCGCCAGGGCTCGGGCACCTACGTCCTCGCCACCAGCGAGCTGGCCGGGGTGATGCACCGCCGCTTCGCGGGCGCCGACCCCCGGCACATCGCCGAGCTGCGCTCCACGCTGGAGTCCTCGGCGGCCCGGCTGGCGGCGGAGCGCCGCACCGAACGGGACCTCGACCAGCTGGACGCGCTGCTGGCCCGGCGCGAGGAGGCCTGGCGCAGCGGGGACGCGGAGCTGTTCGTGGCGGCGGACGTCAGCCTGCACATGGCGGTGGTGACGGCCTCGCACAACGAGGTGCTGGTGGGCCTGTACGCGGACCTGGGCGACCTGGTGGCGGACTGGCTGCGGGCGGACGTCGGGCCGGAGCTGACCCCCCAGACGCACATGGACCACGCCCGGCTGATCGAGGCGATCCGGCGCGGGGACGCGGACACGGCCGCGTCGGAGGCGGCGGGCTATCCGTTCGCCTGCCTGCGGGGGCAGTAGCCGTCAGGTCAGCCCGGCTCGTGGCTCACCCACGCCGAGCGGACCTCCTTCCAGCACCGGCCGGTGAGCTCGGCCCGGCCGGCGGGTCCCACGGCGACGGCCGCGCCGTCCCCGTCGATGTCCCACCACCGGTCGCACTCCACGTGCAGCCGCACCAGGTCGGTCCGCGGGAAGCTGTTGTGGCAGTACGCCGTCACCTGCGAGGCCTCGATCACGGTGTCGCAGTCGGCGCCGAACAGCTCACGGGCGGGCGGTTTTGACGGCACGGGCGGCTCGGCGGGGATCTCGTCCAGGTCCACGGCGGCCAGGTCCACGAGGCCCGCGTCCTCGAGGGCCTGTCCCCCGGCGGTCTGTCCCCCGACGGTCTGGCCTTCGACGGCCTGTCCCTCGACGGCCTCGGGAGGCCGCCCCCCGATGCCCTGGCTCCCCACTCCCTGTTCCCCGGCGGCCGGGACCGGCTGCGCGACGGCTCCCGGGATCAGGAGGGCGGCCAGGGCCACCGAGGTGACCAGCAGTGATACCGCTCGGCTCGGCCTCGCGCCCACGCCCGTACCTCCTCCCCGAAGGACCCGGGAAGATCCCGGCCCGGTCAGTTTGCAGGCACATGTCCCGGTTTACGACTCGGGAAGATCCGGTCAGACGACGAACATCCGATCGAGCGCCCCGCGAAACCGTGCCCGCCAGGCGCGAAACGGCGGTGGCCGCGCCTCCCCGGGGGGAAGCGCGGCCACCGCCGTACGGACGTAAGGGGGCGGAGGTCAGGCGCCCATGGCGTGCAGGCCGCCGTCCACGTGGACGATCTCGCCCGTGGTCTTCGGGAACCAGTCGGAGAGCAGGGCCACGATGGCCCGGCCCGTCGGCTCCGGGTCGCTCATGTCCCACTCCAGCATGGAGCGGGAGTTCCACACGTCGGCCAGGTCGGAGAAGCCCGGGATGGACTTCGCGGCCATCGAGCCGAGCGGACCGGCCGAGACCAGGTTGCAGCGGATGTTCTCCTTGCCCAGGTCACGGGCGAGGTAGCGGCTCGTGGCCTCCAGCGCGGCCTTCGCCGGGCCCATCCAGTCGTACTGCGGCCAGGCGAACTGCGCGTCGAAGGTCAGGCCGACGACGGCCGCGCCCTCGTGCGGGAACAGCGGCTTGCAGGCCATGGTGAGCGACTTCAGCGAGAACGCCGAGACGTGCATGGCGGTGGCGACCGACTCGAACGGGGTGTTCAGGAAGTTGCCGCCCAGGGCGTCCTGCGGCGCGAAGCCGATGGAGTGGACGACCCCGTCCAGGCCGCCGAGCTCGTCGCGGACGAGCTGCTCCAGGCGGGCCAGGTGCTCCTCGTTGGTGACGTCGAGCTCGATCACCTTGACCGGCTTGGGCAGCTTCTTGGCGATGCGCTCGGTCAGCGAGGGGCGCGGCCACGCCGTGAGGATGACTTCGGCGCCCTGCTCCTGGGCCAGCTTGGCGGCATGGAAGGCGATGGACGACTCCATCAGCACCCCCGTGATGAGGATGCGCTTGCCTTCGAGAATTCCACTCATGGTGATCAGTGACCCATGCCCAATCCGCCGTCTACGGGAATGACGGCTCCGGTGATGTACGCGGCGTTGTCGGACGCCAGGAAGCTCACGGCCGCCGCGACCTCCTCGGGCTGCGCGTAGCGGCCCAGGGGCACCTGGCCCACGATGGCCGCGCGCTGCTCGTCGGTGAGCACCTTCGTCATGTCGGTGTCCACGAAACCGGGGGCGACGACGTTGAAGGTGATGTTGCGGGATCCGAGCTCACGGGCGAGCGAGCGGGCGAAGCCCACGAGGGCGGCCTTCGAGGCGGCGTAGTTGGCCTGGCCGGCCGCTCCGAGGAGACCGACGACCGAGGAGATCAGGACGACGCGGCCCTTCTTGGCGCGCAGCATCCCGCGGTTGGCCCGCTTGACGACCCGGAACGTGCCGGTGAGGTTGGTGTCGACGACGGACGCGAAGTCCTCCTCGGACATCCGCATGAGCAGCGTGTCCTTGGTGATGCCGGCGTTGGCCACCAGCACCTCGACCGCGCCGTGCTTGTCCTCGATCTCCTTGTAGGCCTGCTCCACCTGCTCCGAGTCGGTGATGTCGCAGCGGACCGCCAGGACACCCAGCGAGGCGAGCTCCTGCGGCGGCTCGCCGGACCGGTACGTGATCGCGACCTTGTCGCCCGCCTCCGCGAAGACTCGGGCGATGGCGAGGCCGATGCCCCGGTTTCCTCCGGTGACGAGAACCGAGCGGCTCAACGGATCACCCTTTCGCTTAGCTGTGTGATGAACAAAAACCTATCGGTCCCGCCCTGGATAAGGAGAATCGGGGCCCGACAGGGCCTTGCCGCAGCCTCTGTGGAGTCTCTACAGAAAGAAGTGTGCACAACGGCCCCGGGCGCGACATGATCGGGGCGACCGGCCCCGACCCCGGGAGGAATTGACGTGCCCCATTCCATCGACGCGGCTTTCACCGCGCTGCCCTTGCGGGCGCTCGCCGACGCGGCGCTCGCGCGGGCGCGCGCGCTGGGCTCCGACCACGCCGACTTCCGGCTGGAGCGGATCCGCAGCGCCTCCTGGCGGCTGCGCGACGCCAAGCCCTCCGGCAGTTCGGACACCACCGACCTCGGCTACGCGGTGCGCGTGGTGCACGGCGGCAGCTGGGGCTTCGCCTCCGGCGTCGACCTGACCATGGACGGCGCGGCGAAGGTGGCCTCGCAGGCCGTGGCCATGGCCAAGCTGTCGGCGCAGGTGCTCAAGGCCGCGGGTTCGACGGAGCGGGTGGAGCTCGCCGAGGAGCCGGTGCACGCCGAGCGGACCTGGATCTCCGCCTACGACGTGAACCCGTTCGAGGTGCCGGACGCGGAGAAGGCGGCCCTGCTGGCCGAGTGGAGCGCGCGGCTCCTGGCGGCCGACGGCGTGACACACGTCGACGCGTCGCTGCTGGCCGTCCACGAGAACAAGTTCTACGCCGACACCTCCGGCACCTCCACCACCCAGCAGCGGGTACGGATCCACCCCCAGCTCACCGCGGTCGCCGTCAACGCCTCCACCGGCGAGTTCGACTCGATGCGCACCATCGCCCCGCCGGCCGGGCGCGGCTGGGAGTACCTGACGGGCACCGGCTGGGACTGGGACTCCGAGCTGGAGCAGATCCCCGGCCTGCTCGCCGAGAAGATGCGGGCGCCCGGCGTGGAGGCCGGACGCTACGACCTGGTCGTGGACCCGTCCAACCTGTGGCTGACCATCCACGAGTCCATCGGGCACGCCACCGAGCTGGACCGGGCGCTCGGGTACGAGGCGGCGTACGCGGGGACCTCCTTCGCCACCTTCGACCAGCTGGGCGAGCTCAAGTACGGCTCCTCGATCATGAACGTGACCGGTGACCGCACGGCGGAGCACGGCCTGGCAACGATCGGTTACGACGACGAGGGCGTCGAGGCGCAGAGCTGGGACCTGGTCAAGGACGGCACCCTGGTCGGCTACCAGCTGGACCGGCGGATCGCGAAGCTGACCGGGCTGGGGCGCTCCAACGGCTGTGCGTTCGCGGACTCGCCGGGCCACGTGCCGGTGCAGCGGATGGCGAACGTCTCGCTCCAGCCCGATCCGGGCGGCCTGTCCACGGAGGACCTGATCGGCGGGGTGGAGCGCGGGATCTACGTGGTCGGCGACCGCTCCTGGTCGATCGACATGCAGCGCTACAACTTCCAGTTCACCGGGCAGCGGTTCTTCCGGATCGAGAACGGCAGGCTGGCCGGGCAGCTGCGCGACGTGGCCTACCAGGCGACGACCACCGAGTTCTGGGGCTCGATGGAGAAGGTGGGCGGCCCGCAGACGTACGTGCTGGGCGGCGCCTTCAACTGCGGCAAGGCACAGCCGGGCCAGGTCGCGTCCGTGTCCCACGGCTGCCCGTCGGCGCTGTTCCGTGACGTGAACATCTTGAACACGACCCAGGAGGCCGGACGCTGATGTCGGTTCGTACCAAGCCCCACGAGATCGTCGAGCGGGCCCTGGAGCTGTCCACCGCCGACGGCTGCGTCGTCATCGCCGACGAGGAGTCGACGGCCAACCTGCGCTGGGCGGGCAACGCGCTCACCACCAACGGCGTCACCCGCGGCCGGACCCTGACGGTCATCGCCACCGTCGACGGCAAGGAGGGCACGGCCTCGGGGGTCGTGTCGCGCTCCGCCGTCACCGCGGCCGACCTGGAGCCGCTGGTGCGCGCAGCCGAGGCGGCCGCGCGGAACGCGGCACCGGCGGAGGACGCCCAGCCCCTGGTCACCGGCACCCCGGCCTCGCCGGACTTCACCGACGCCCCGGCCGAGACCTCCTCGGCGGTGTTCACGGACTTCGCCCCGGCCCTCGGCGAGGCCTTCGCCCGGGCCCGCGCGGGCGGCCGGGAGCTGTACGGCTTCGCCAATCACGAGCTGGTCTCCACCTACGTCGGCACCTCGACGGGGCTGCGGCTGCGCCACGACCAGCCGAACGGCACGCTGGAGCTGAACGCGAAGTCACCGGACCGCCAGCGCTCGGCGTGGGCCGGCCGCGCCACGCGGGACTTCAAGGACGTCGACCCGACCGCGCTGGACGCGGAGCTCGCCGTACGCCTGGGATGGGCGGAGCGCCGCTTCGACCTGCCGGCCGGGCGGTACGAGACCCTGCTGCCGCCGACGGCCGTGGCGGACCTGCTGATCTATCAGATGTGGTCGGCGGCGGCCCGGGACGCGGTGGAGGGCCGGACGGTGTTCTCCAAGCCCGGCGGCGGCACCCGGATCGGTGAGCGGCTGTCCCGGCTGCCGCTGACGCTGCGCAGCGACCCGAACGCGGCGGGCCTGGAGTCCGCGCCGTTCGTGATCGCACACAGCTCCGGCGACGACGCCTCGGTGTTCGACAACGGCCTTCCGGTCCCGGCCACGGAGTGGATGAGCGGCGGCGAGCTCACCCGGCTGACGACGACCCGGCACAGCGCGGACCTGACCGGGCTCCCGCTCTCCCCCGGCTTCGGGAACCTGATCCTGGACGGGGGCGGGGAGAAGTCGCTGGAGGAGATGGTGGCGGGCACCGGCCACCAGGGGCGCGGCCTGCTGCTGACCTGCCTCTGGTACATCCGCGAGGTCGACCCGGCGACGCTGCTGCTCACGGGCCTGACCCGGGACGGCGTGTACCTCGTGGAGAACGGCGAGGTCATCGGCGAGGTCAACAACTTCCGGTTCAACGAGTCCCCCGTGGACCTGCTGTCGCGGGCCACGGAGGCCGGCCGGACCGAGAAGACCCTGCCGCGCGAGTGGAGCGACTGGTTCACCCGCACCGCGATGCCGGCCCTGCGGATCCCGGACTTCAACATGAGCTCAGTCAGCAAGGGCGTCTGAGGGGCCCTCCCCGCCCGCCTAGACTGGCGGGGAAACCCTCTTCATCTGGTTCATCTCGTTCAAGGAGAGTCACGACCGTGACGGACATCGTCGACGAACTGAAGTGGCGCGGGCTGTTCGCCCAGTCCACCGACGAAGAAGCGCTGCGCAAGGCGTTCGCGGACGGTCCTGTCACGTTCTATTGCGGATTCGACCCGACGGCGGCCTCGCTGCACGTGGGGCACCTGGTGCAGGTCCTCACGGTGCGCCGGCTCCAGCAGGCCGGTCACCGGCCGCTGGCGCTGGTCGGCGGGGCCACCGGGCAGATCGGTGACCCGCGACCGACCGCCGAGCGCACCCTGAACGACCCGGAGACGGTCGCGAACTGGGTGACGCGGCTGCGTACGCAGATCGAGCCGTTCCTGTCCTTCGAGGGCGAGAACGCGGCGGTCATGGTCAACAACCTGGACTGGACGGCGGGGATGTCCGCCATCGAGTTCCTGCGGGACATCGGCAAGCACTTCCGCGTCAACAAGATGCTCACGAAGGACTCGGTCGCCAAGCGGCTGGAATCCGACCAGGGCATCAGCTACACCGAGTTCAGCTACCAGTTGCTCCAGGGCATGGACTTCCTGGAGCTGTACCGCCGCTACGGCTGCACCCTCCAGCAGGGCGGCTCGGACCAGTGGGGCAACCTGACGGCCGGCCTGGACCTGATCCACCGCATGGAGCCGCAGGCCCAGGTGCACGCGCTGGCGACGCCGCTGATGGTCAAGTCGGACGGTACGAAGTTCGGCAAGACCGAGGGCGGGGCCGTCTGGCTCGACCCGGAGATGACCACCCCGTACGCGTTCTACCAGTTCTGGCTGAACGTGGACGACCGGGACATCTCGGGCTACATGCGGATCCTGTCCTTCAAGTCCCGCGAGGAACTGGAGGAGCTGGAGAAGCAGACCGCCGAGCGGCCGCAGGCGCGCGCCGCCCAGCGGGCGCTGGCGGAGGAGCTGACGACGCTGGTGCACGGAGCCGGCCAGTGCGCCGCCGTGATCGCCGCCTCGAAGGCGCTGTTCGGCCAGGGCGAGCTGGCCGACCTGGACCGGGCGACACTGGCCGCGGCCCTGTCGGAGCTGCCGCACGCCCGGGTCGCGGAGCTCGCCCCGGTCGTGGACCTCTTCGCGGAGACGGGCCTGGTCGCGAGCAAGTCCGCGGGCCGCAGGACCGTGAAGGAGGGCGGCGCCTACGTGAACAACGTGAAGGTGACCGCCGAGGACGCGGTGCCGGCCGCGGAGGACCTGCTGCACGGGCGCTGGCTCGTACTGCGCCGCGGCAAGAAGAACCTGGCCGCGGTCGAGATCACGGGCTGACGAGCCCCCGCGCGCGAAGGGGCCGGTACGGACGGACGTCCGTACCGGCCCCTTCGTCACGTCCGCGGAGGGAGCCGGGTCGCTCAGGTCATCTGGTGCCGTCGGTCGCCCTTGAGGGCCATGTAGACCATGTCGCCGAGTCCGACGATGAGGACGGCCCCGGCGAGCTGGAGCAGGTGCCGGATCCAGTCGATCCCCTTGGTGTCGTGGACACCGATCCATGTGGCCACGGCGTTGCCGAGGATGCCTCCGATGATGCCGAAGATCACGGTCAGCCAGATCGGCTGGTGCTGCTTGCCGGGCAGGATGGCCCTGGCGATCAGCCCCAGCACCAAACCGACGATGATCGCCCACAACCAATGCATGTCGAGCCTCCTCGTGGCGCGTTGTGCGCAGGTGGGCCCAGTTTCGGCGCACCCCGCACGGCCCGCATTCCGGCAGCGCCGTTCGGGGGCACCCCCTCTCCTCGTCCCGGTGGCCCCGGGCGTACGGTGGAAGGGGTCCGGGCCGGGAGCGCCCGGCGGGTGGATCGGGTGGTGGAGCGTGGAACGGTCGAAGCGGAACGGGGCCGAGGTCTTCCGGATCACCGGAGCGCGGATGGGCCTCAGCGAGGACGTACGCGGCCGGCAGCGCCGGTACGTGATCTCGATGACGATCAGGACGCTCTCGGTCATCGCGACCGTTTTCCTGTGGAACGTGGAGCGTCACGTGGCGATCGTGACGCTGGTGGCGGGCGCCCTGCTGCCCTACGTCGCGGTGGTCATCGCCAACGCGGGGCGCGAGTCGGCGCCCTCACTCCCCTCGCACTTCCTGCCCGCTCCTGTGCGCCCGGCCCTGGAGGCGGGAAACCTCAAGAAAACCTCAGATCAATCATGAAGTTCCGGTGCACCGCACCGGGTCCTGCGTGACATACTGCCTACGCGCTCCGCATCCCCCGTCGGAGCGACGGACCGACGCCGGGCAGCTCCCCCCGTGGCTGCTCGGCGTCGCCCTTCCGTTTGTAGGGTTGAGCTGTGAACTCCCCTGATACGGACACCAGCACCCCCGGCACCGACCCCACCTGCTCCGCCAAGGGCTGCCGCGCCGCGGCCGTCTGGGTCCTGGCGTGGAACAACCCGAAGCTGCACACGCCGGAGCGCCGCAAGACGTGGCTGGCCTGCGAGGAGCACCGCGAGCACCTCTCGCGGTTCCTGGACGTGCGCGGCTTCCTCAAGGACGTCGTGAAGCTGGAGGAGTGGGTCCAGCCGGAGGGCTCGGAGCGCGAGCGCTAGAAAGCCGCCGCAGGTGCGCCGGAGCTTCGCTCGAGAACGGGTCGAGGCCCCGTCCGGTCGCCGGACGGGGCCTCGTGGCGTGACGGGCGGCTGCCGGCCCCTGTCGGGCCCGGCGCTGCTCTAGGCCGTCTCTTTCGGATCTGGCCGGTCAAGCCCGCGTCGTCCGGTGCCGTGCATCGCAAGGCGGAGGGGCGCCGGTGTACTGGACGTACTCCGGCGCCCCGACAACGCGGCGAGGTGCGGTGCCGGACGGCGTGGGTCAGGCAAGATCCGAAAGAGACGGCCTAGCCGCCGATCGCCGACATCGGGCGGTCGGGCTGGAGGAAGCTCGGGTCGTCGAGGCCGGAGCCGGCCTTCTTGCCCCACATCGCCACCTTCCACAGGCGGGCGATCTCCTCGTCCGGGGCTCCCGAGCGCAGCGCGCCCCGCAGGTCCGACTCCTCGGTGGCGAAGAGGCACGTACGCACCTGGCCGTCGGCCGTGAGGCGGGTGCGGTCGCAGGCGCCGCAGAACGGGCGGGTGACGGAGGCGATGACCCCGACCGTGGCCGGGCCGCCGTCCACGAGCCAGCGCTCGGCGGGGGCGGAGCCGCGTTCGTCGGCTCCCTGCTCGGTGAGGGTGAAGCGGGTGCGCAGCGAAGCGAGGATGTCACCGGCGGTGATCATGCCCTCGCGCTTCCAGCCGTGCTGCGCGTCGAGCGGCATCTGCTCGATGAAGCGGAGCTCGTACGCGTTCTCCACGGCCCAGGCGAGCAGGTCGGGGGCCTCGTCGTCGTTCAGTCCGGGCATGAGCACCGCGTTGACCTTCACCGGGGTGAGGCCGGCCTCGCGGGCGGCGGCCATGCCGTCGATGACGTCGTGGTGGCGGTCACGGCGGGTGAGGGTCTTGAACACCTCGGGCCTCAGGGTGTCCAGCGAAACGTTCACTCTGTCCAGGCCGGCGGCCTTGAGCGCCTGTGCGGTGCGCTTGAGGCCGATGCCGTTGGTGGTCAGCGACATGTCGGGCCGCGGCTCGAGGGCCGCGCACTGCTCGACGATGCCGACGAGACCGGGGCGCAGCAGCGGTTCGCCGCCGGTGAACCGGACCTCGGTGATGCCGAGCCGGGTGACGGCGATGCGGATCAGCCGGACGATCTCGTCGTCGCTGAGCAGGTCCGTCTTCTGCAGCCACTGCAAGCCCTCCTCGGGCATGCAGTAGGTGCAGCGCAGGTTGCACCGGTCGGTGAGTGAGACGCGCAGGTCAGTGGCCACGCGGCCGTAGGTGTCGAGAAGCACTGTGGGCCCCTCCCCTGTCCGCTTCGTAGAGGTAGCGCCGCTCGGTCGAGACATGTGTGCGCTGCTTTCGAGCCTACGCGACGCCCGTGACTTGTTGTGGTGCCCGAACGAACGAGACGTGCCGTGGCCGTGTCGTAGGGAAATACGACACGGCCACGGCGGGCGTCTGGAGTATCTCAGTGAGCGCCTGTTCCCGTCAGGGCCCGGACCTCGAGTTCGGCGAACTTCCGGGGGTCGGCCCGCTCCTTCGACAGGAGGGTTCCCAGCCAGCCCAGGAGGAAGCCGAGCGGGATGGAGACGATGCCGGGGTTCTCCAGCGGGAACCAGTAGAAGTCGGCGTCCTTGAACATCGAGGTGGGCTTGCCGGAAACCACCGGGGAGAAGAGCACGAGGACGACCGAGGAGACCAGGCCGCCGTAGATGGACCACAGCGCGCCCTGGGTGGTGAAGCGCTTCCAGAACAGGCTGTAGAGGATCGTCGGCAGGTTGGCGGACGCCGCGACGGCGAAGGCGAGGGCGACCAGGCCCGCGACGTTGAGGTCGCGGGCGAGGGCGCCGAGTCCGATGGCGGCGGCGCCGATCACGACGGTGGACCAGCGGGCCGCGCGGACCTCTTCCTTCTCGGTGGCTTTGCCCTTGCGGATGACGTTCACGTAGATGTCGTGCGCGAACGACGAGGAGGAGGCGAGGGTCAGGCCCGCGACCACCGCCAGGATGGTGGCGAAGGCGACCGCGGAGATCACCGCGAGCAGGACGGCCCCGCCGGTGGTGCCGGGACCGCCGCCGACCTCCTGGGCGAGCAGCGGCGCCGCGGTGTTGCCCGCCTTGTTGGAGGCGAGGATGTCGGCCCGCTCGAGCAGGGCCGCGGCGCCGAAGCCGAGGGCGATCGTCATCAGGTAGAAGGCACCGATGATGCCGATGGCCCAGTTCACGGACTTCCGGGCGGCCTTGGCGGTGGGCACGGTGTAGAAGCGGATCAGGATGTGCGGCAGGCCCGCGGTGCCCAGGACCAGGGCGATGCCGAGCGAGATGAAGTCCAGCTTCGTGGTCCCGCTGGCGCCGTACTTGAGACCGGGTTCCAGGAACTTGGCGCCCTTGCCGCTGTTCTCCGCAGCCTTGCCCAGCAGGTCGGAGACGTTGAAGTGGAACTTGAGCAGCACCAGGAAGGTGATCAGCAGGGCGCCCGCGATGAGGAGGACGGCCTTGACCATCTGGACCCAGGTGGTGCCCTTCATCCCGCCGATGGTCACGTAGAGGATCATCAGGACGCCGACCAGGGCGACGACGGCCACCTTGCCGCCGTCGCTGGTGATGCCCAGGAGCAGCGAGACCAGCACGCCGGCGCCGGCCATCTGGGCGAGCAGGTAGAAGATCGACACCACGATGGTGGAGGTGCCCGCGGCGGTACGCACGGGCCGCTGGCGCATCCGGTACGCGAGGACGTCACCCATCGTGTAGCGGCCGGAGTTGCGCAGCGGCTCGGCGACGAGCAGCAGGGCCACCAGCCAGGCCACGAGGAACCCGATGGAGTAGAGGAAGCCGTCGTAGCCGAAGAGGGCGATGGCCCCGGCGATGCCGAGGAAGGACGCGGCGGACATGTAGTCGCCGGAGATGGCCAGGCCGTTCTGGAAGCCGGTGAACTGGCGGCCGCCGGCGTAGAAGTCGGCGGCGTCCTTGGTCTGGCGGCCGGCCCAGACGGTGATGACGAGGGTGGCGACGACGAACAGCCCGAACAGGGTGATGATCAGCGGCCGGTGCTCGGTGGCCCCGGCGGCGGCCGTCAGGTGCAGTGGAGTGCTCATTCCCCGGCCTCCATCCGGGCCTTGATGGCGGCGGCCTTGGGGTCGAGGTCGGCGGCGGCGTGCCGCGAGTAGAGCCAGGCGATGAGGAAGGTCGTCGCGAACTGGGCGAGGCCGAGGAAGAGGGCCACGTTGATGTTGCCGAAGAGCTTGGTCCCCATGAAGCCGCCCGCGTAGTTCGAGAGCAGGACGTACAGCAGGTACCAGGCGATGAACGTGACGGTGAGGGGGAAGGCGAAGGAGCGGTGGGAGCGGCGCAGTGCGGCGAACTCCGGGCTCTGCTGGACCCGTTCGAACTCTTCGGCCGTGGGGCCCGCCGGACGTGGGTCGAGGCCGCCGGGCGGCTGCGCTGCTGCTTGGGTTGTCACCGGGGGCTCTCCTTGTGACGCGGGTGCGAGGGGGCTGGTACGGACAAAACAACCTCCGTGGTGGGGGGCGGTGGCGCCGGTTCCCCCTGACAACGGCACGGCTCACGCGACGGGACGGTTCAGCATGTTCCGTTTCTGCGGCCGTTTTCCTCCGCCTCGCTCGTCCCACGGGATTCTTCGAACTGATGGCGCAGGGGTGAAGTCCGGCACTAGGTTCGCCTGTCATGAACCCGTCGCCTGCGCGGACCATGCGCGGACGGCCCTTTCACTGACGATGTGGAGAACCCATGGCTCAGCTGGGGTCACGATCCCCCAAGAGGCGCGGCCGTCTCGCCGTACCGGCCGGCCTGGCCCTCACCGCCTCGCTCGCCTTCCTGTCCCCGGTCGCGGCCTCCGCCGCGCCCCTGGGCACGACGGCGGACGCGGCGGTCACCGCCAAGCCGGACACGTCCGGTCCCGAGCTGTCGTACGTGGCGAACCTGAACACGTACGCCACCGTGACGGCCGCCACGAAGGCCGTGGAGCGGGCCGGCGGGACGGTGGTGACCACGTACGAGCAGATCGGGGTGATCGTCGCCCACTCCCAGAACCCCGATTTCGCCAAGCAGCTGCGCGCCCAGCGCGGCCTGTTCGTGTCGGTCGGCGCCACCCGCACCGCCCCCCTCAAGACGGTGCAGACGACCGAGGAGGGCACCACCCAGCCCCTCGGCGCGGCGGACGCGGCGAAGGCGGCGGCGAGCGCGCAGCCCGGACAGGAGCCGCTGGAGCCCAACCAGTGGGACCTGCGGGCGATCAAGGCCGACCAGGCGCAGGCGATCAACCCCGGCAGCCCCGACGTGACGGTGGGGGTCATCGACACGGGTGTCGACGACACCCACCCGGACCTCGCCGCGAACTTCTCCAAGAGCCAGTCGGCCAACTGCGTCGGCGGCGTCGCCGACACCACGGACGGGGCGTGGCGCCCGTACCCGGACGGCAGCGACCACGGCACGCACGTGGCGGGCACCATCGCGGCCGCCCGCAACGGCATCGGCGTCAGCGGTGTCGCGCCGGGCGCGAAGGTCGCCGCGATCAAGGTGAGCGAGCCCGGGACCAGCCTCTTCTACACCGAAGCGGTCGTCTGCGGCTTCGTGTTCGCCGCCGAGAAGGGGATCGAGGTGACCAACAACAGCTACTACGTCGACCCCTGGTACTTCAACTGCAAGTCGGACGACGACCAGAAGGCGCTGGTGGAGGCCATCGGCCGGGCGACCAAGTACGCGGAGCGCAAGGGCGTGCTCAACGTGGCCTCCGCGGGCAACGAGAACTGGGACCTGGCCTCCCACTCGATCACCGACACGACGAGCCCGGACGACGGGACCCCGACGCCGCGCACGGTCGACCCGCACGACTGCCTGGACCTGCCGACGCAGCTGCCGGGGGTGGTCTCCGTCTCCGCCACGGGTGACAAGGGGCTGCGGTCCTACTACTCCAGCTACGGCCTCGGCGTCATCGACGTGGCGGCGCCCGGCGGCGACAAGTGGCAGATACCGGACACCCCGGACGCCAACGGCCGCGTGCTGTCCACCCTCCCGGGCGGCGGCTACGGCTACAAGCAGGGCACCTCGATGGCCGGTCCGCACGTCGCCGGCGTCGCGGCCCTGCTCAAGAGCGCCCACCCGTCGGCGACGCCCTCGCAGCTCCAGGCGATGCTCAAGGCGCAGGCCACGAAGGCGGCCTGCCCGGACAAGATCTACGACGGTGCGGGCACGCTGATCGACGCCACCACTTGCCAGGCCAAGTGGGGTCAGACGGGCTACTACGGCTACGGCGTGGTGGACGCCCTCAAGGCCGTGAAGTAACGGCACGTACGCACGCGGCCGGCCGGGGGAGGTTCCCCGGCCGGCCGTGCGGGACCGCCTCAGAGCGTGATCAGGACCTTGAGGGCGCTGCGGTCGTCCATCGCGCGGTAGCCGTCCGGCACCTCGTCGAGGGAGACCGCCCGGTCGAAGACGGGCGCCGGGTCGATCGCGCCGCTCAGCACGTCCTCCAGCAGCTCCGGGATGTACGCGCGCACCGGGGCGACGCCCCCGCGCAGGGTGAGGTTGCGGTCGAACATGACACCGAGGTCGAGGCCGGTGCCGCTGCCGTGCGGGACGCCGACGTAGCCGATGGCCCCGCCGTCGCGGGCGATGTTCACCGCCGTGCGCATGGACTGCTCGGTGCCGACGGCCTCGATGACGCAGTGGGCGCCCTGGCCGCCGGTGAGCTCGCGGACGGCCGCCTCGGCGGCCTCGCCGCGTTCGGCGACGATGTCGGTGGCCCCGAACCGCTTCGCGATGTCGGTACGGGCGGTGTGGCGGCCCAGGGCGATGATCCGGTCGGCGCCGAGCCGCTTGGCCGCGAGGACGCCGCACAGGCCGACCGCGCCGTCACCGACGACGGCGACCGTGGAGCCCTTGCGGACTCCGGCGCCCACGGCTGCGTGGTGGCCGGTGCCCATGACGTCGGACAGCGACAGCAGCCCGGTCAGCAGGTGTTCGTCGGAGGCCGCGTCGGCGGGCAGCTTCACCAGGGTGCCGTCGGCGTGCGGTACGCGCACGGCCTCGCCCTGGCCGCCGTCGTAGCCGACCGAACCCCAGAAGCCGCCGTGCACGCAGGAGGTGTACAGGCCCTCGGAGCAGTAGTCGCAGGTGCCGTCCGACCACATGAAGGGCGCGACGACGAGGTCGCCCGCGCGCAGGCCGGAGACGGCGGAGCCGGTCTCCTCGACGATGCCGAGGAACTCGTGACCGATGCGCTGGCCGGGCCGGCGCGCGGCCGCGCCGCGGTAGGCCCACAGGTCGCTGCCGCAGATGCAGGCACGCAGGACGCGGACGACGGCGTCCTCGGGGCGCTGGATCGCAGCGTCGGGCACCTCCTCCACGCGGATGTCGTGCGGGGCGTGGATGACGGTGGCACGCATGGTGGTGCTGCCCTCCCGATCAGGTTGGTTCAGTCTTGTATGACTGACCCACCGTACGCCTGCCGGGAGGCGAGCGCGCCCGTGGCCAGCAGGTACTGGGCGGCGAGGTAGGTGGCCATGATCCACAGGTCCGGTCGGGGCGGCTGCGGCCAGTCGGCGACGCCGGTGGCGATGAGGGTGTCCGAGAGCAGGAACAGCGCCCCGCCGATCGCCGCGCGCGTCCCGAGGGCGCTGGAGCGGTAGGCCATCGCGGTGAGCAGCAGGCTGTACCCGGCGACGGGCACCCTCAGGTCGCCCGGAAGGTCGCTCCAGAGCAGCGCGACCGTGGCGACGAGCGCGGCGGCGTACGCGCCCCCGAGCGCGGGGTGCGTCCTGCCCCTGCCGAAGAGCAGGAGGTAGCAGACGTGCCCGGCGGCGAAGGAGCCCATGCCGATGAGGAAGGCGGGCCCGGCGTCGAAGAGCAGCGCCAGGTCCCCGCCCCACCCGAACAGCAGGGCCGCGACGAGCAGCCGGGGCGCCCCTCGGGTGACCACGTGGGCGACGAGCAGCGGCATCAGCAGCGGCTTGGCGAGGACGTGCCCGAGGTGCCAGCCGGCGAGCAGCGAGGCGAGGTCGAGCACGCCGGCGGCGGCGAACGCGGCGAGCAGCACCCGCCCGCGGGTGTCGTCCGGTACGGGGTGCGCCCAGGAGGGGGTACGGGACTCGGTGGCGCTCACGCGGCCTGCTCCGCCGCGGCCTTGGCGGGCTCGGCGGCCGGGGCGGGCTGCCAGCCGGGGCCGCGGAAGACCCGTCCGGCGCGCTCGCGCCAGCTGCGGGCGGCGCGGACGTCGCGGGCGATGGCGGCGTACTCGTGGGTGGCCACGCGCAGCGGGTTGAAGGTGTTGATGTTCTTCGTGAGCCCGTAGACGGGCCTCTCGCCCTCCCCCACCCAGGAGCCGAACATCCGGTCCCAGACGATCAGGATCCCGCCGTAGTTGCGGTCCAGGTAACCGCCTTGGGAGGCGTGGTGGACGCGGTGGTGGGAGGGGGTGTTGAAGACGTACTCGTAGGCCCGCGGCAGCTTGTCGATGCGCTCGGTGTGGACCCAGAACTGGTAGAGCAGGTTGATGCCGTAGCAGAACGGGATCACGGCCGGGTGCACCCCGAGGGCGACCATCGGCAGGTAGAACCACCAGGTGGTGGCGCTGGTCCAGGGCTGGCGCAGGGCGGTGGTGAGGTTGAACCGCCGGCTGCTGTGGTGGACGACGTGGCAGGCCCACAGGATCCGGATGACGTGGTGGCCGCGGTGCTGCCAGTAGTAGAGGAAGTCCTGGGCGAGCAGCATCAGCGGGACGGTCCACCACAGGAACGGCACGCGCAGCGGGGTCAGTTCGTAGACCGCCGTGAAGACCGCGACGACCGGGAGCTTCCAGAGCAGGTCGAACCCGATGCTGCCGAGACCCATGGCGATGCTGGTGGCCGCGTCCTTGGCCTCGTACCCGGCGGCGTCCTCGTCGGGATGGAGCCGGTAGCTCACCAGCTCCACGACGGTGAGCAGCACGAAGGCGGGTATGGACCACAGCACGACATCGGGCAGGTTCGGCATGCCCGCACCATAGAGGCGCCCCCACCGCCGCCGCTAGGGGTTGTTACCGATCGGTATCCATCGCGGTTACCCGGGGTACCCCTTACGTGGGTCCACGGCGGCGGACCGCCTCCCGTGGAGCGGATCACGGACCTGCCGTGAGCCGCCCCGGGAGGGGTCGCGTCACCAGACGCGGACCGAGGCCCCGCGGGCGAAGGCGGGGCTGGTGGCCTGTGGGGGGATTTCGGTGAGGGGTTCGGCGGTTTCCGAGACGAGGGGGCCGTGCTCCGCCGCCAACGGGTCCAGCAGCTCCAGGTCGAACCCGTAGACGCGGGCCGCGTTGCCGCCGACCATGGCGGCGACCTCCTCCCTCGGCAGGCCCGCGTAGGCGATGCGCAGGCCCTCGCGGGAGAAGGGGGTGGTGCCCTCGTCGTGGGGGTAGTCACTGCCCCACATGATCTTGTCGAGGCCGATCCGCTGCCGCAGCGGGACCTCGTGGGGACGCATGAAGCTCGCCCCCACGAAGCAGTTGTCCCGCCACACCTCGCTCGGGCCCTTGCCCATGGAATCCGCCAGGCCCGCACCGAACTTGGCCTCCGCCGTGGCCGAGGCGGCGACCAGCCGGGCGTGGTAGTAGTCCAGCATGTCCAGCACGCCCGGGATCCAGCCGGAGCCCTGCTCCGTCAGGACCAGCTTGAGACCGGGGTGGCGGCGGAAGGCCCCGCCGAAGACCAGGTGCCACAGGGCCCGGTGCGAGAACCAGGTGGTCTCCACCATGAAGACGGCCCTGGCGGCCGGTTCGTCGCCGAGCGGCGGGGACGCCGAGCCGCCGTGGTGGTTGACCGGGACGTCCAGTTCGTCGCACACCGCCCAGATCGGGTCGTAGGCCGAGGAGTAGAGCTCGGGGACGGTGGAGCCCGGCGGGACGCCCGGGAGGAGGATCCCGCCCGTGAGGCCCGCCGCCCGGGTGCGGCGGATCTCGCGCACCGCCTCGTCCACGTCGTTGAGCAGGATCTGGGCCACCCCGGCCCGCCGGCCCGGGGCGTCCGCGCAGAAGTCGGCGAGCCAGCGGTTGTGGGCCTGCAGGCCCGCCCAGCGCAGTGCGTACTCCGCGGCCGTGGGCGGCTGGGCCATCAGGGAGGTCTTGGGGAAGAACGGCGGGATGGTGTTGGGGAAGACGACCTCCGCGACGATGCCGTCCGCTTCGAGTTCGGCCACGCGCCGGGCCGAGTTCCAGTTGCGGTCGGCGGTGTCGGCGAGGAGGTCCTCGTACGGGTTGACGTAGGTGGCTGCCCAGGCGTCGAACTCGTCGTGGTGGCGCTTCTCCAGGTACGGCTTGTAGTCGAGCAGGTCGGCGCCCGCGTGGCAGTCCGCCGAGATGACCGTGTAGCGGTCCTGCGTCATGACGAGACCCCCAGCGACGGGAAGTCGTGGCCGGTCAGCCAGTGCCGGCCCACCTCGCGGGAGCCGGCCCAGGAGGCCTCCACCGCCGCCTGGTCGGCGCTCTGGCCGAGCTCCGCGGGGGTCGGGCCGATCCGCCGGGCGAGGGGGGCCAGCTCGGCGGTGTCGAAGCCGAAGACCTCCGCCGCGGCCAGGCCCAGCATCCGGCGGCTCTCGCCGACCGGGATGTCGTGGAAGGTGTTCCGCAGCCAGTTCCGGGTGTCGGGCCAGGTGCCCTCGGGGTGGGGGAAGTCCGAACCCCACAGGATGTTGTCCACGCCGATCTCGTAGCGCTGGGCCAGCTCGCGCCGCTTGGTGTTCGTCGCGCAGACGAAGACCTGCCGGTCCAGGTACTCGCTGGGCGGGCGTTTCAGCTCCGCGAACGGGGAGAGCTTCTTGCCGCCGTGCGCCCCCAGGTAGAGCCGGTCCATGAACCACAGCTGGTTGGGCAGCCACCAGCAGCCCGACTCCGCCACGCCGAACTTGAGCCCGGGGTGCCGTTCGAACACCCCCGACCACAGCAGGAACCACAGCGGGCGGGCCGGCCACCAGGTGACCTCGGAGACGTAGATGCCGAGGTGGTCGCCGTACTCGTGCCGGGGCGCCGCCCCCGAGTGGGTGACGACCGGCATCGCCGTCTCGGCCGCAGCCGCCCAGACGGGGTCGTAGCGGCGGTCGTGGTAGGGCGCCCGGTCGACCCACATGGAGGGGATCATCAGTGCTCCGAGCCCGGACTCCTTCGCCCGGTGGATCTCCGCGACGACCTTCGCCGGCTCGCCGGTGATGGGCAGCAGGGCGACGCCGCAGTGCCGTTCGGGGTGTTCGGAGACGAACTCCGCCAGCCAGCGGTTGTGGGCCTGCGCGCCGGCCATGCCGAGCTCGGGGTCCTGGTCGCCGGAGAGGCCGAGGCCCACCCCGAAGGGGGCCGCGGTCCGGCTGTCGACCGCGTCCGCGTCGGGGAAGACGACTTCGGCGGCCACCCCGTCGCCGTCGAGTTCCTTGAGCCGCTGCCCCACGTCCCAGCCGCCCCTGAGGCCTTCCTCGTGGTCGTAGAACCACTTCTCGGCGAAGGCGTCGTTGCGCACCCCGAGCCGGGTGGCCTCCTCGCGGCGGGCGCCCTGCTGTCCGAGGAACTCGTCGAACTGCGGGTGGAAGCGGGAGTCGAGGTAGGGGCGGTAGCGCTCGGTGGGCAGTCCCGCGTGGCAGTCGGAGGAGATGATCAGGTACGGGTCTTCGTACGCGTTCACGGCAGGGCTCCTCTGCTCCTCAGTCGAGGATGAAGCTTTCGAGGTAGGCGGGGTTGGCGCGGTCGAGCATCGACTGCGAACGGGCGCGGATCTGCCGGTCGCTGTGCTCGCCGGCCGGCAGCATCCAGAACCGGTCGGCGCGGATGCCGTCGACCACGTGCTCGGCGACCTCCTCCACCGGGGTGAACCGCACCTCGTGGCCGGCCCGTTTCATCGCGGCCTCGTAGTCGTGGAGGCTGCGGTACGGGGTCTTGCGCGGCCGCTGCTTCGCGTAGCGTTCCGGCCGGTTGCGGTGCGACTCCCACAGGCCGGTGCGCAGCATGTGCGGTCCGGGGAAGAGGACGGAGGCGCCGACGTCGGCGCCCTCCGCCTTGAGGTGGGCGTACAGGGACTCGGTCATGGTGACCACTGCGGCCTTGGTGACGGCGTACACGGAGGCGGTGGGCAGCGGGGCGATCCCGCCGTCGCCGGAGCTGGTGTTGACGACGTGCCCCGGGGCGCCGCCCGCGATCATGCGGGGGACGAAGGCCTGGATGCCGTGGAAGACGCCCCAGACGTTGACGGCGAACGCCCATTTCCAGTCGTTGGGCTCGTGCTCCCACATCCGGCCCTCGGCGCCGGAGCCGACGCCCGCGTTGTTGCACAGGACGTGCACGGCGCCGAAGGTGTCGTAGGCGGCGTCCGCGAGGGCGACGACCGCATCGCGTTCGCTGACGTCGACCTGCCTGGCCAGCACCTCCGCGCCTTCGGCGGTCAGTTCGGCGGCCGCCTCGCGCAGGGCGCCCTCCTCCACGTCGGCGAGTACGACCCGCAGTCCCTCGGCGGCGAAGCGGCGGGCCATGGCGAGCCCGATGCCGCCGGCCGCGCCGGTGACGACGGCGACCTGTCCCGGTTCGAGGTGCATCTCACACGCTCCCCTCGGGCGGCCCGTCGAGTACCTGGAGCGGGTCGTCGTAGCGCTGGTGGATGTACGGGAGGAGGGCCTGGGCGCTGACGCGTTCGGCGACCCGGCCCTTCTGGTCGGTGGTCTTCTCGCCGATGGTCAGTTCCACGATGCGGCGTACGGGCAGGTCGGCCACCGGGTCGAACATCGACTCGCGCAGCACCACGTCCCCGGTGAGGTGTTCCAGCCTGCGGACCTTCTCGTTGCGCGTGCAGTGCACGAGCACCGGGTCGGCCTCGAAGCCCGAACCGTCGACGGCGGGGAGGAACTTGAAGTAGAAGTCGGTCTTGACGGTGGGCCCGGGCAGCGGGAGGGCGCCGTCGACGGCCCCGCGCACCTCCACGAAGGCGATGCCGTGCCGGGCGAGGGAGGCGCGGACGACCAGGCCCTCGCGCTCGACGGTGACCTCGCCCAGCTTCTTCGGTTCGCCGAACACCTCACGGCCGCCGACCAGGGCGCGTTCGTGGGTCATCGGCATGACGAGCGGGTACCAGCCCTCGACCTCGCCGTGGCGGGCCGCGACGGCCACCGAGCCGGCGCCGAGCGGGTAACCGGGCAGGTCGACCTTGCTGATGTTGGCCCGTACCAGGGGTCGTTCGGCGGGCTTGAGCGGGGGCGGCAGGACCGCCGCGACCACGTCCGGGTCGCTCTCCCAGACGGCCACCACACCGGTGGACCAGATGTCGGGGAGCTTGGCGCTCTTCTCGCGCGACGCCGTGATCTCGGCCCCGGTCCGCGCTCCGTACCGTACGCGTGCCATGTCTCGCACCACCTCTCGGTCGGGTCTGTAACACAGTTACACCGCGGACGATGAAGGGTAAAGACCCACGACCGCGACAACTGACGGACCGACAGATTGGCGGCGCATCCATGGCGCGAAGCGCGCTGACCCGCGAGGAGGTACTGGACGCGGCCGCGTCCCTGGTCAGACGGCACGGCCCGGCGGCCCTCACCATGCGGGGGCTGGCCGCGGAACTCGGCACCGCCGTCACCTCCATCTACTGGCACGTCGGCAACCGCGAATCGCTGCTCGACGCCCTCGTGGAGCGCACCGTGCTGGAGATGGGTGCGATCAGGCCCACGGGCCGCACCCCGGCCGAGCGGATCGTCTCCGTGGCCCGGCTGCTGCGCCGCGAACTGCGCGGGAGGCCGCACCTGATCGCGATGGTCCACGAACGCGGGCTGACGGAGCGGATGTTCCTCCCCGCCCAGCAGGCCCTCGTGCAGGAGGTCCGCGCGGCCGGGCTGCGCGGGGCCCGGGCCGCCGACGCGGTGCGCGCCGTCCAGTTCCAGATCGTCGGCTTCCTGCTGGTGGAGCGCAACCGCGAACGCTCCCCCGCCCAGTCCCCCGACGAGGGGCAGCTCTGGGGCCCGGCCGCGGCGCCCGGCGACCCGGCGCTCTCGCGCGCCCTGGCCCGCCCGCCGGATCCGGAACGGCTGTTCCTGCTGTCCGTACGGGCTCTCGTCCAGGCCCTGTTGGCCCCCGGCGCGGCCTCGCCGACGGGCCGTGCCGGCGCGCCGCCCGCACACCGTCCGCGCCTGCCGGACCGGCCCGCGCCCGGGTGATCCGCCGGCAGCCGAGGGGCCGACCGCTCACTGCCGGCCTTCTTTTCCGCCTTGTCCCCCGTCTTGTTTCCCCGGCTTGTTTGCCCGCCTCGCTGCCCGCCTAGGTGCCCGACGACGGGTCCGCCTCGTCCGCCACGGCCGGCCGGGGCGGCGCCGGCCGCGCGGGCCGGCCGCCCGCTGCGGCGACCTCCTCGGCGGGCCGCAACGAGCGGCGGGGCGCGGTGGCGGACGGCCGGTGAAAACCCGTCGGGCCCCGGGTGTCGGTCCGTGCCGATATCCTCTGTGACCATGCTCGACGACCGAACGACCGCAGAGACGATGTGGCCGACCGCGTACCCCCAGGGGTACGCGGTCGTCGACGTGGAGACCACCGGGCTCGCTCGCGACGACCGGATAGTCTCCGCAGCCGTCTACCGGCTCGACGCGCAGGGCAACGTGGAGGACCACTGGTACACCCTGGTCAACCCGCGCCGGGATCCGGGGCCGGTGTGGATCCACGGTCTGACCAGCGACATGCTCCAGGACGCCCCGCTCTTCGAGGACATCGCCGAGGAGTTCTCCGGCCGCCTGGAGGACCGGGTGCTGGTCGCGCACAACGCCATCTTCGACTGGCAGATGATCGCCCGTGAGTACGCCCGGGCCGCCGCGGCCGCGCCGGTCCGTCAGCGGCTGTGCACGATCGCGCTGTCGAAGGAGCTGAACCTTCCGCTGCCCAACCACAAGCTGGAGTCGCTCGCCGCGCACTTCGGCGTGGTCCAGCAGCGCGCCCACCACGCCCTCGACGACGCCCGCGTCCTCGCCGAGGCCTTCCGTCCGTCGCTGCACGCCGCCGCCCGGGACGGCGTACGGCTGCCCCTGCTGGAATGCCGCCCGCTCACGGAGTGGTCGGACTCGCCCGCCGCGCCCCGCATCGGCTACCAGGGCCCCTTCGGGGCGACGAGCTGGCGGCCCTCCCGCAAGCGCCCGCCGTGCCCGTACCCCAACCCGGGCCGGTTCCAGGACGGCGAGCCGCTCAAGCAGGGCATGCGGATCGCGTTCTCCGGGGACACCTCAGTGGACCGGGAGCTCCTGGAGGACCGTGCGGTCGAGGCCGGTCTGCACGTCGCGACGAGTGTGTCGCGGCTCACGAGCCTCCTGGTCACCAACGACCCCGATTCGGCGACCTCGAAGACCGTGAAGGCGAAGTCCTTCGGAACGCCGGTGGTCGACGAGGCGGCCTTCACCCAGCTCCTGAGGGACGTGGCTCCGGCAGACGGGTGACCCTCGCACGACTCGCCACGCGCCCTCTTCCCCGAGCCCGCCGTCCGGTCCCACCCTGTGGCGCATGGCCCGTTGCGAAGTATGCGGAAACGATTACGACCTGGCGTTCTACGTGGAGACCCAGGACGGTGCGCGGCACGTGTTCGACTCCTTCTCCTGTGCCATCCACCGGATGGCGCCCATCTGCGAGCACTGTCGGGTGCAGATCATCGGACAGGGCGTCGAGGCGGACGGCCACTGGTACTGCGGAGCGCACTGCGCCCGGGCGGAGGGCAGGGCCGGGATCGTCGACAAGGTGGGCAGCGCGGCCGGCTCCCCGGGATGACGCCACCCGGCCGCCGCGGCCTTCGCGGGTGGGGGTACCGTCGTGGGCGTGTACCGCTTTGTGCTGACCCGGCAGTGGGTGTGCCTCACCCTCATCACCCTCGCCCTCATCCCCGTGATGATCAAGCTGGGGTTCTGGCAGTACCACCGCCATGAGCACCGGGTCGCGCAGAACGAGCTGATCGCGAGGAACCTGTACGGCAAGCCGGTCCCCGTGAGCGAGCTCACCTCACCCGGCCACGTCGTCCCGAGGAACGACTACTGGCGCGCGGTCTCGGCCACCGGTACCTATGACTCGGCGCACGAGGTGGTCGTGCGGATGCGCACCTCCAACGACGACAAGGTCGGCTTCCAGGTCGTCACCCCGCTGGTGCTGGACGACGGCCGGGTGGTGCTGGTCAACCGCGGGTGGGTGGCGGGCGGCGAGGACTCCCGCGCGTACCCGCCGGTGCCGGCCGCGCCCACGGGCGAGGTGACGGTCACCGGGCGGCTCAAGGCGGACGAGACCAGCGGGGACAGCGGCATCAAGGACCGCAAGGGCCTGCCGGAGCGCCAGGTGATGCTGATCAACAGCACCCAGCAGACGGCGTACGTGGGCCGGCCCGTGCTCGGCGGCTACCTGGAGCTCACCGCCCCCGCCCCGGCGGGCGGCAGCCCGGAGCCGGTCGCCGAGCCCGACCACGATTCGATCGGCCCGCACATGGCGTACGCCGTGCAGTGGTGGCTGTTCGCCGCGGCGGTGCCCGTGGGGTGGGTGATCCTGGTGCGCCGGGAGAAGCGGGACCGTGACGAGGCGTCGGCCAAGGCCGCCTCGGAATTGGCGACCGCCCCGGCGTAGCGTGTCCGGCATGGATCTTGGACTTGAGGACCGTGTCTACATCGTCACCGGAGCCACCCGCGGCCTCGGCTACGCCTCCGCCCGCGAACTGGCCGCCGAAGGCGCGAAGCTGGTCGTCACCGGCCGGGACCAGGAGCGCGCGACGTCCGCCGCCGCCTCCCTGGGACCGAACGCGGTGGGCGTCGCGGCGGACAACTCCGACCCCGGCGCGGCCGCGCGGCTCGTCGCCACCGCCGTGGAACGCTTCGGCCGCCTCGACGGCATTCTCATCAGCGTCGGCGGTCCCGCTCCGGGCGCGGCGGCGGACAACACCGACGAGCAGTGGTCGGCCGCCTTCGAGTCGGTCTTCCTGGGCGCGGTCCGCCTCGCCCGGGCAGTGGCGGCCGAGCTGGGCGAGGGCGGGGTCATCGGCTTCGTGCTCTCGGGCTCGGTGCACGAGCCGATCCCCGGCCTGACCATCTCCAACGGCCTGCGCCCGGGCCTCGCCGGCTTCGCGAAGTCCCTGGCGGTGGACCTGGGCCCGCGGGGCATCCGGGTCATCGGGCTGCTGCCCTCGCGGATCGACACGGACCGGGTGCGGGAGCTGGACGGCCTGTCCGGTGACGCGGCCGCGGCACGGGCGGCGAATGAATCGCGCATCCCGCTGCGGCGCTACGGCACGGCCGAGGAGTTCGGCCGCACGGCGGCGTTCTTCCTCTCCCCGGCGGCGTCCTACCTGACGGGCGTCATGCTCCCGGTCGACGGCGGCGCTCGCCACGGCTTCTGACGGCGCCCGCGACCGGCGTCAGGTGACCCGGCTCGCGCACGCGCGGAGCCCCTCCGCCGCCCGGAGGACGCGGTACGCCGGGCGGCGGAGGGGTGGCAGGTCAGTCGGAGAGGCCGGCCAGGTCGCGCAGACGGCGGGCCTGCGCCGCACGTTCGGCGCTGCGCTGGGCGTCGTAGGGGCGTGACGTGGCGTCGCGGAGCAGCGCCTTCGTCTCGATGACGGCGTCGCGCGGCGGGGCCAGCAGCGCCGTCGACAGGTCCTGGACGGCAGCGTCCAGCTCGTCCACGGGGACCACGAGGTTCGCCAGGCCGACCCGTTCGGCCTCCTCGGCATGCACGAAGCGGCCCGTCGCGCAGATCTCCAGCGCGCGGGCGTAGCCGACCAGCGAGGTCAGCGGCTGGGTCCCGGCCAGGTCGGGCACGAGGCCGAGGCTGGTCTCGCGCATGGCGAACTGCACGTCGTCCGCGACCACGCGCAGGTCGCACGCGAGCGCGAGCTGGAAGCCGGCGCCGATCGCGTGCCCCTGCACGGCGGCGACGGAGATGATGTCGTTGCGCCGCCACCAGGTGAACGCCTCCTGGTACTCGGCGATGGTCCTGTCGAGCAGTTCTTCCGAACCGCGCGCCAGATCGAGGAAGGACGGCTCACCCTCGAAGCCTTCGGGCGTGAACGCCTGGCGGTCGAGTCCGGCGGAGAAGGACTTGCCTTCGCCGCGAAGCACGACGACCCGGACATTGCCCGGCAACGACCGTCCGGCCTCCGCCAAAGCCCGCCAGAGCGCGGGGGACTGAGCGTTTCGCTTGGCCGGATTGGTCAGTGTCACCGTGGCGACCGTGTCGTCCACGGTGAGCCGTACGCCGTCCTTGTCGAGCAGAGCCATCTCGGTGCCTCCGGTGTGCAGCGGCCGGCAATCCCGGCCTAAGTGACTGCACAGTAACCACCCAGTCGGCCACACGGCCGACCGGGGGCCACCGAAGAACCGTCCGTGACGGCCAGGGTCAGGCCGAGGCCGCCTTCTTGCCGCGCGTCGCGCCGCCGCGACCGCGCAGCACGACTCCGGACTCGCTGAGCATCCGGTGGACGAATCCGTAGGACCGGCCGGTCTCCTCGGCCAGCGCCCGGATACTCGCACCGGAGTCGTACTTCTTCTTCAGGTCTGCCGCGAGCTTGTCGCGCGCGGCGCCGGTTACCCGGCTGCCCTTCTTCAGAGTCTCGGCCACCCGTGCCTCCTCATGGGAAGTGCGCTCTGGACTTCTCATGATCACCCCTCTCCGCGATCCTGGCCACCCATTCAGCAAGGTCGGTACGACGGCATTTGCCGAGGAGTGGACGCACGAGCAGAGCGGAATCTCGCGTTCCGCCGCATGACCTCCGTCACACTCCCCCGCCCGCGCAAGGAATCACCAGGTCAGGGGCAGGACGCCGAAAACCGGACGGGCCCCGGTCGCGTACCCCAACGGGCACGGCCGGGGCCGTCGTGGCGGTGCGGCGGTATGAGACCGCCTCACTCAGATGATGGATCACGCGTGGGCCGAATGATCCATAAGGAACTGGATCACGCCAGGAGGGGGACCGTGGAGGGCCCGCGCGGGGCCCCCGCGCGCACTAGGCGAGGGCCACGAGGTCCCGGTAGTCCGGGCCCCACAGGTCCTCCACGCCGTCCGGCAGCAGGATGATCCGCTCCGGCTCCAGGGCCTCCACCGCGCCCTCGTCGTGCGTGACGAGGATGACCGCACCCTTGTACGTCCGCAGCGCGCCGAGGATCTCCTCGCGGCTGGCCGGGTCGAGGTTGTTGGTGGGCTCGTCGAGCAGCAGGACGTTCGCGGAGGAGACGACCAGGGTGGCCAGCGCCAGACGGGTCTTCTCACCGCCGGAGAGCACGCCCGCCGGCTTGTCCACGTCGTCGCCGGAGAACAGGAACGAGCCCAGCGTCTTGCGGACGGCCACCAGGTCCAGGTCGGGCGCGGAGGAGCGCATGTTCTCCAGGACCGTGCGCTCGGGGTCGAGCGTCTCGTGCTCCTGCGCGTAGTACCCGAGCTTGAGGCCGTGACCGGGGGTCACGGTGCCGGTGTCCGGCTTCTCGGTGCCCGAGAGCAGGCGCAGCAGCGTGGTCTTGCCGGCGCCGTTGAGGCCGAGGATCACGACGCGCGAGCCCTTGTCGATGGCCAGGTCGACGTCGGTGAAGATCTCCAGCGAGCCGTAGGACTTCGACAGGCCCTCCGCGGTCAGCGGGGTCTTGCCGCAGGGCGCCGGGTCCGGGAAGCGCAGCTTGGCGACCTTGTCGGAGACGCGGACGGCCTCCAGGCCCGACAGCAGCCGCTCCGCCCGCTTGGCCATGTTCTGCGCGGCGACGGTCTTGGTCGCCTTGGCGCGCATCTTGTCGGCCTGGGAGTTGAGGGCCGCGGCCTTCTTCTCGGCGTTCTGGCGCTCGCGCTTGCGGCGCTTCTCGTCGGCCTCGCGCTGCTGCTGGTAGAGCTTCCAGCCCATGTTGTAGACGTCGATCTGGGCGCGGTTGGCGTCCAGGTAGAACACCTTGTTGACGACGGTCTCGACCAGGTCGACATCGTGGGAGATCACGATGAATCCGCCGCGGTAGTTCTTGAGGTAGTCGCGCAGCCAGACGATCGAGTCGGCGTCGAGGTGGTTGGTGGGCTCGTCGAGGAGCAGGGTGTCGGCGTCCGAGAAGAGGATCCGGGCGAGCTCGACGCGGCGGCGCTGACCGCCGGAGAGGGTGTGCAGGGGCTGGCCGAGCACCCGGTCGGGCAGGCCGAGGGCGGCCGAGATGGTGGCGGCCTCCGCCTCGGCGGCGTAGCCGCCCTTGGTCAGGAACTCGGTCTCCTGGCGCTCGTACTGCTTCATCGCCTTGTCGCGGGTGCCGCCGGAACCGGTGGCGATGCGCTCCTCGTTCATGCGCATCTTCTTGATCAGCACGTCGAGCCCGCGCGCGGAGAGGATCCGGTCGCGGGCGAGTACGTCGAGGTCGCCGGTGCGCGGGTCCTGCGGCAGGTAGCCGACCTCGCCCGAACGGGCGATGGAGCCGGCGGCGGGCTGGCCCTCGCCCGCGAGGCACTTGGTGAGGGTGGTCTTGCCCGCTCCGTTGCGGCCGACCAGGCCGATGCGGTCGCCCTTGGCGACACGGAAGGAAGCGGACTCGATGAGGACGCGGGCGCCGGCGCGCAGCTCGATGCCGGTGGCGGTGATCACGGAAATACTCCAGGGCGGTGGGGACGGCGGAAGGGGGGCAGGGACGCGCGAAGCTTCGACGCCGCTAATCCGCGAGGAGATTTGCCATGAAGACATTCTACCGGGGGCGCGCAACCACTTTTCGGGGGCGCCCGGCGACCTGCGCGCCCTGACCGGATCCTCCGTTCGGCGCACGGATCACCCGCGCGCGCCGGGGCACGTATCAGTGAGGACGTGGCGGTCGCCGCAGGGGCGGACACGTGGGAGCGAGGGCGGTGCGGCATGCAGTTCGACGACGACGCACATCTGGACACGTCGGAGGTCTCGGACCAGCGCGGCAGCCGCGTCCCCGGCGGCAGGGCCACGATCGGCGGCGGCCTGGTCGGTGTGATCGCCCTGGTCCTGGGACTGCTGCTGGGGGTGGGACCGGACCAGCTCGGGCTGTCGGGCGGGAGCCCCCGGCCGGTGACGAGCCCCTCGTCCGCCGCCCAGGTGCAGCAGACCTGCCGGACCGGCCACGACGCCAACACCCGCGAGGACTGCCGGCTCGTCGCCGTGACGAACAGCACGCAGGACTACTGGCGGCAGGAGTTCCTGCGACGGGGTGCCCGGTACGTCCCCGCCTCGACGGTCTTCTTCACCGGTCAGGTGGACACCGCCTGCGGCCCGGCCACCTCGGCGGTCGGCCCGTTCTACTGCCCCGGTGACCGGAAGGTCTACCTCGACCTGGGCTTCTTCCAGGAGCTGCGGACGAAGTTCGGCGCGAGCGGCGGACCCTTCGCCCAGGCGTACGTGGTCGCCCACGAGTACGGGCACCACGTCCAGGACATGACGGGAGTGCTGCGCGCGTACCAGGACGGGCAGCGGGGCGAGAACAGCAGCTCGGTCAAGGTGGAGCTCCAGGCCGACTGCTACGCCGGGGTGTGGGCCCACAACGCGACCCGGACCCCGGACGAGTCCACCGGACGCCCGCTGATCACCAGCCTCACCGAGCAGGACATCCAGGACGGTCTCGACGCGGCGGCCGCGGTGGGCGACGACCGGATCCAGGAGAAGTTCCAGGGGCGGGTCACCCCGGAGACCTGGACGCACGGCTCGGCGCAGCAGCGCCGGCAGTGGTTCTACGAGGGCTACCGGACCGGTGACATGGCCCGGTGCGACACCTTCCGCTGACCGTCGGCGGGGCCTGCCATGCTGGGGCCGCGGGTCGAGGTGGCCGCCCCGCCGGTCACCTGGGCGCAGATCCGCACACGCGCACCGCACGAGAGGGAGTGATCGTCATGGCAGGTGTTCCGTCCATCGTTCCGACGCTGCTCTACCGCGACGCCAAGGCCGCGATCCGGCAGTTGACCGAGGCCTTCGGCTTCACGCAGGTCGCCGTCTACGAGGGTGAGGACGGCACCGTGATGCACGCGGAGCTGTCGTACGGGAACGGCGCGGTGATGCTCGGCAGCAAGGGCCGCGGCGGGGCCTTCGACAAGGCCATGGCGGACGGCGGTCCCGCCGGGGTCTACGTCGTCGTGGACGACGTGGACGCCCACCACCGCAGGGCCGCGGAGCACGGCGTGGAGATCGTGATGGAGCCGACCGACCAGGACTACGGCTCGCGGGACTACATGGCCCGCGACGCCGAGGGCAACATCTGGAGCTTCGGGACGTACGCGCCGCAGGTCTGACCCCGGCGGCGCGTACCTCCGTACGCCCGCACGCGTGTGCGCCCGTGCAGGCGGTGCGTCCGCACGCCCCGCGGTGCTACGCGCCGCCGGTGTGGACCTGGAAGGCGGCCCGGCGGACCGCCTTGGCCAGGGCCGGGTCGGGATGGGCGGCCGCCAGCGCGACCAGGACCTGCACGGTCCGGGGGTGGCCCACCGCCCGGACCTCGTCCAGCAGCCGGGGCACGGTGGTGCGCACGGCCGAGTCGAGGTGGCGGGCCAGGAGTTCGGCTTCGCCGTGGTCCGCGATGGCCGCGGCGGTGTCCACCCACAGCCAGGTGGACTCCTCGGGGGTGAGGACGTCCTGCGCCTCGTCGGGGTCCACCCCGTCGTGCTCGGCGAGCCAGAGCAGGGCGTAGGGCCGCAGCGCCGGATCGCGGACGGCGCCGCGGACCTCGGGTTCGGCGGGGGCGCCGACCACGCGGAGCGCCTCGAAGGCGAGGCCGCGCAGCAGGGCGTCCTCGCCGCGGGCGGCCTGGAGCAGTTCGCTGACGGCGTGTCCGACGGGCCGGGCGGCGAGCCAGGCCCGGTACTCGGCGCGCGCGGGGCCCGGGGTGAGCCGGGCGCAGCCGTGCAGCATGGCGGCGGCGGACTGTTCGATGTTCCCGGCCGGGCTCTGCGCGGCGACGCAGATCTGCTCCAGCTTGACCCATACGGCCCAGCTGCCGAGCGGAGTGAGGGTGGCCTGCGCGGGCCCGAGGGTGACGGCGTCGACCGCGGCGAGCCCGCCGAGCGCCCAGCGCAGCAGCCGGGCGAGGGGGACGGGGGGCGCGGGGGCGCTCTCCTGGGCGGAGGGGGCCGCCCGGGCGGTGACCGCCACCACGGGGCCGTCGTGCGCGCAGGCGTCCGTGGCGGTGCCGTCCGTGGCGGTGCCGTCCGTGGCGGTGCCGTCCGTGGCAGCGCCCTCGTACGGGACCTCGCACCGTTCGTCGCGCAGTTCGGTCACCCGCTGGCCGAGCAGGTCCAGCAGGTCCGGGACGGTCACCGGACCGGCGGACAGCTGGAGCAGGGACAGGAGTTGGGGCATGGCCTCGACGACCTCGGCCACCGCGGCGGGGGCGATGTCGGCGGGAGCCGGGTGGACGAGCGACCAGGCGTCGAAGAGGGCGACCCAGCCGCGCAGGACGGCGGTGTCGTCGCGGTCCCAGGCGCGCAGGCGCCAGCCCGGCCGGGCGTGGCCGCCGTGCACCTCGACCAGGCCCGACAGACGGGCACGGTCCCAGCCGACACGGATCTGGCCGTGCGTCAGGCGCAGGTCGTCCGCGGCCCGTTCGACGTCGGCGGCGGGCAGCGCGCCCGCCGGGGCGGGCCTTCCCCCGTCTCCGGCCCCGAGGTGCCGCTCGGCCCAGCGGGCCAGGCGTACCGCGTCGGCGAGTGAGGCCCGGGCCCGGTTCGCGAGGTCGGCCGTCGCGGGCGTGCCCGCCGGGGGCCGGGGGGTGGTTCGCGTCCGCCGGTCGGTCACCGCCTTGCGGGCCGCGGCGACGGAGCGCGGGGAGACGAGTCGGAGTCTGGAGTCGCGAGCCAACTGCTCATCAGGCTTTCGGGACGTCACGGAAGCAGTCTCGCCCGTCACTGGCCGAAAGCCCAAACGGAATGGGTCGTTGCTGTGGGTGACCCGGCGCGCATAACGGGACAAGACGGCCACGCCACCCCGTCCGCCACAGGGCTTTCACATGAGAGGGGTCAAGAAGCGGCGCAGGGTCTCCTCGTACACCTCGGGGCCGGCGTTCCACATCGCCCCGTGCGGGGCGTCCCTGACGGCCTTCAAGGTGACGAGGTCGGGGCGGGCCGCGGCGAGCCGGCGGGAGGGCCCCCAGGGGGCGAGCGTGTCGTCGGGGCCGTGGAAGATCAGGACGGGCATCCGCAGCAGGCCGGGGTCGGCGCCCGGGGGGCGCCGGTCGACGCGCAGGCCCGCGCGGCTCTCGGCGGCCCGGAGCACGAACGGCATCAGCGGCGCCGGGGTGCGCCGGGCCGCGGCAAGGGCGCGCAGGGTGGCGTGCCAGTCGAGGACCGGGGAGTCCAGCACCAGTCCGGAGATCCGGTCGGCCAGCGCCGAGCGCTCGGCGGCGTGCAGGGCCATCGTGGCGCCCGTGGACCAGCCGTGCAGGATGACGCGGCGGGCGCCGTAGCGCAGGGCGTAGCGGATGGCGGCGTCGACGTCGCGCCACTCCGACTCCCCGAGGTGGCCGACGCCGTCGGGCGGGCGGGGGCCGCCGAGGTCGCCGCGGTAGGCGAGGTCGAGGACGGGCAGCCCGTGGCGGTGCAGGAACGGCATGACGACCATCGGGTGCTCGCGCGTGCCGCCGAGCCCGTGCACGGTGATGACCCAGGTGTCGCGGGCCGCCGGGACGAACCAGGCGGGCAGCGGGCCGAGCTCGCCGGGGACGTCGACGTCGGCGTGGTCGAGGCCGAGGGCCGTGCGCGGGTTTCCGAGGTGGACCTGGGGGGTGAGGCAGACCCGGGTACCGGGGTCGAGGCTGCCGTGGGTGACGGCGAGGAGCCGGCGCACGACGGTGTCGGGACCGTGCGGCACGCCGGTGAGGACGGGGCCGACGACGGCGTGCACACCGGGGGCGTCCAGGCCGTACCGGCCGGGGCGCAGGGAGGCCAGGGAGCGGGTCAGGACGACCCGGCCGGCCGCGGTGGAGTGGACGGTGAGCCGGGGGACGCCGGGCAGGGGGCGGCCCGGTTCGGGGCGCAGGGCCGCGTCGGCGGCGTACCGGCCGGCCGCGACGACGGCCGCTCCGGCACCGATCAGGGTCGTGGTGACGGCCGCTGCCGTCGCTGTGGCGGTACGCACCGCTCCAGTGTCGGGGCGCGGCGGCGCGCGGGCCACTGGAGGAGATCGTTCCGCAGCCGTCGCGTCACGGCCGGTGACGGTTCCGCTTGGCGGGAGCGCCACGTGATCTGGGTCTCGTCGCGCGGCGGGCACGGGGCCGCCCAGCCGCTCGAAGCTCCTTCCGGAAACAGACGTTCACCCGCCCTGACGTGCCCTTATCGCGGGATCTGGGGCCGAATCGGGAGGAAGCCCCCGATCGGGCACCGGGACGGGACACCGACCGACCCCCCTCAGTTCATCTTCCGTTCACCCAGGTTGCCTACGGTCGCCGAACCACTGACGCCAAACAGAAGCCTGGGTAAATGGAGCACATAACGCTTCTCCTCGGGATCGTGATCATCACCGCTCTCGTGTTCGACTTCACGAACGGTTTCCACGACACAGCCAACGCGATGGCGACCACCATCTCGACCGGCGCTCTCAAGCCCAAGACCGCGGTGGCCATGTCCGCCGTGCTCAACCTCGTCGGGGCGTTCATGTCCGTGGAGGTCGCCAAGACGATCTCCAAGGGCCTGGTCAACGAGGAGGGCATCCAGCCAGAGGTGATCTTCGCCGCCCTGGTCGGCGCGATCCTCTGGAACCTCGTCACCTGGCTGGTCGGGCTTCCCTCCAGCTCCTCCCACGCCCTGATGGGCGGCCTGATCGGCGCCGCGGTCGCTTCGGCCGGCCTCGGCGCGGTCAACGGCAGCGTTGTCGTCACCAAGGTGCTCATCCCCGCGGTCGCGGCTCCCCTCGTGGCCGGTGCGGCCGCCATGCTGGCCGCGAGGCTCACGTACAAGCTCGGCGGCAAGGTCGGCGGGAAGACCTCCACCAAGGGCTACCGCGCCGGTCAGATCGCCTCGGCCGGTCTCGTCTCCCTCGCGCACGGCACCAACGACGCGCAGAAGACGATGGGCATCATCACCCTCGCGCTCGTCGCGGGCGGCGCCCTGGAGTCCGGTGCGAACCCCCCGGTCTGGGTCATCATCTCGGCCGGCATGGCCATCGCGACGGGCACCTACCTGGGCGGCTGGCGCATCATCCGCACCCTGGGCAGCGGCCTGACCGACCTCCAGCCGCAGCAGGGCTTCGCGGCCCAGACCTCGGCCGCCAGCGTCATCCTGGCCTCCTCCAGCCTCGGCTTCTCCCTCTCCACCACCCACGCCTGCTCCGGCGCGGTCATGGGTGCGGGCCTGGGCCGCAAGGGCGGCGTGGTCCGCTGGTCCACCGCCACCCGGATGTTCATCGCGTGGGGCCTGACCCTGCCCGCCGCCGCCCTGGTCGGCGCCGGTGCGGAGCTGGTCATGCGGACCGGCAACGTCGGCGTCGCCGCCGTCGTGGTCTTCCTGGTCGCCTCCTGCGCCGCGATCTGGTTCATCTCGCGCCGCCAGGTCGTCGACCACCACAACGTCACGGAGACGGCCACGGCCGCCGCCGAGGCGCCCGGTGTCGTCACCACGGCCATGGCCGCCGTCACCGTCCCGCCGATCGCCGCCGCCGGTACCACGGCCGCCGTGACCGACGAGGACCTCAAGGCCACCATCCCGGCGGCCACCCCGGCACCCGCGGCCCCGGCCGCCGCGGTCTGACCCCGAGAACGACAGAGGAATCAGCGGTATGAAGATCGACTGGGCAGCACTCGGCTCCGTCTTCGGGGTCAGCCTCTCCGCCACCGTCGCCCTCGTGGCCCTGTTCACCCTGGGCCTCGTGGGTCTCTCCAAGCACGAGACCGCCACCGAGCAGGGCGGGACCGCGACCGTGGCCCGCAGCGGCGCGTACGCGTGCTTCGCGCTGTGCGGCCTCGCCGTGGCCTACGCGATCTACCTGATCGTCAGCTGACGCGAGGACCGGCGCGTCGGCCGACGCTCTGACCGTGCGTCGGCCGACGCGCCGGTCGTCGAAAGCTCCCCGCGGGATTCCCGTGGGGAGCTTTCGCGTACCCTGCCCGGCCGTCCCGCTCCCTCGCCGCAGGTCAACGGCAAGTTGACGGGCGTTCGCGGTGCGTGGTGGACTGCCCGAGCCATTACGGCGGCATGGAGAGGAAGTCCGGTGCGAATCCGGCGCGGTCCCGCCACTGTCACCGGGTAGCGCACGCGGTCCGTGCGTCCCGGGAGCCAGGAACTCTCGCCGCCGGACACGTCGAACCAGGGCGCGGACCCTGAGCGAGGACACAACTGCCACCATGCGTGCCGATCGCGTATTCGCGTACGGCGCCACGGCCGGCCTGATCGGCGACCGGATCCTCGGGGATCCGCGCCGCGGGCACCCCGTGGCCGCCTTCGGACGAGCCGCCGCCGCCCTCGAACGCGCCCTGTGGCGGGACGACCGGGCACGGGGCGTGGTCCACACCCTGGTGTGCGCCGGGGGCGCGGCCGCCGTCGGTGCGCTCGGCGCCCGCGCCGTGCGCTCCCGGCCCGCTGCCGCCCGTATCGCCCTGACCGCGGCCGCCACCTGGGCCGTCGTCGGCGGTACCTCGCTCGGCCGGGAGGCCCGCGCGATCGGCGGGGCGCTGGCCGCCGGGGACGCCGAGGTGGCCCGGGAGCGGCTGCCGCACCTGTGCGGGCGCGACCCGCAGGCCCTGGACGAGCAGCAGCTGGCCCGCGCCGTCGTGGAGTCGGTCGCCGAGAACACCTCCGACGCCGTGGTCGGGGCGCTGGTCTGGGGCGCCCTCGCGGGCGTGCCCGGACTGCTGGCGTTCCGTGCCGTCAACACCCTGGACGCGATGGTCGGCCACAAGTCGCCTCGCTACCTGCGCTACGGCTGGGCCTCCGCCCGGCTCGACGACCTGGCGGGCTGGCCCGGTGCCCGGCTGACCGCGCTCGCCGCCGTACTGTCCGGGCCCGACCGGCGGGGAGCCGTGCGCGCCTGGCGCGCCGACGCCGCCGCGCACCCGAGCCCCAACGCCGGTCCGGTGGAGGCCTCGTTCGCCGGGGCGCTGGGCGTACGCCTCGGCGGGACCCTCGCGTACGGCGGACGGGTCGAACACCGGGCCGTGCTGAACGGCGCCGCAGGACGGCCGGTCGAAGTGGCGGACATCGAGCGGGCGGTACGGCTGTCGCGTCGGGTGACGTGGGTGGCGCTTGGGGCGTGCGTGGCACTGCGGTGTGCGGTGACGCGGTGGCCGGTCGTACGCCGGTCGAGGAAGGGGCGGGCATGAGCAACGGTGTGAAGCGGGGCGGCGGTCTGCTGGTAGCCGGGACCACGTCGGACGCGGGCAAGAGCGTGGTGACGGCGGGCATCTGCCGCTGGCTGTCCCGGCAGGGCGTGAAGGTGGCGCCGTTCAAGGCACAGAACATGTCGCTGAACTCGTTCGTCACGCGCGAGGGCGCGGAGATCGGCCGGGCGCAGGCGATGCAGGCGCAGGCCGCACGCGTGGAGCCGACCGCGCTGATGAACCCGGTGCTGCTCAAGCCCGGCAGTGACCGCAGCAGCCAGGTGGTGCTGCTGGGCAAGCCGGTGGGCGAGATGAGTGCGCGGGGCTACCACGGCGGGCGGCAGGAGCAGCTTCTGGGGATCGTCACGGACTGCCTGGAGGAACTGCGGGGCACGTATGACGCCGTGATCTGCGAGGGGGCGGGCAGTCCGGCCGAGATCAACCTGCGCCGGACCGACATCGTGAACATGGGCATCGCGCGCGCCGCGCGGTTCCCGGTGGTGGTGGTCGGGGACATCGACCGGGGCGGCGTCTTCGCCTCCTTCTTCGGTACGACGGCGCTGCTGTCGCCCGAGGACCAGTCGCTGATCGCCGGCTACCTGGTGAACAAGTTCCGCGGCGACGTCTCGCTGCTGGAGCCCGGCATGGAGATGCTCCGCGGGCTGACGGGGCGGGCCACCTACGGCGTGCTGCCCTACCGGCACGGGTTGGGCATCGACGAGGAGGACGGCCTGAGGGTCTCGCTGCGCGGGGCGGTACGGGAATCCGTGGTCGCCCCTCCGGTCGGCGAGGACGTGCTGCGGGTCGCGGTGTGCGCGGTACCGCTGATGTCGAACTTCACCGACGTGGACGCGCTGGCGGCGGAGCCCGGGGTCGTGGTGCGGTTCGTGGACCGGCCGGAGGAACTGACCGACGCCGACCTGGTGGTGGTCCCGGGTACGCGGGGCACGGTGCGGGCTCTGGCGTGGCTGCGCGAGCGCGGTCTGGCCGACGCCCTGGCCGCGCGGGCGGCGGCCGGCCGGCCGGTGCTGGGGATCTGCGGCGGGTTCCAGGTGCTGGGCGAGCGGATCGAGGACGAGGTGGAGTCCCGGGCGGGCACCGTCGACGGCCTGGGACTGCTGCCCGTACGCGTCCGCTTCGAGCGGGAGAAGACCCTGGCGCGGCCGGTCGGTTCGGCGCTGGGCGAGGCGGTGGAGGGGTACGAGATCCACCACGGGGTGGCCGAGGTGCTGGGCGGGACGCCCTTCCTGGACGGCTGCCGCGTCGGCGGGGTGTGGGGTACGCACTGGCACGGCTCGCTGGAGTCGGACGGCTTCCGCCGGGCGTTCCTGCGGGAGGTGGCGGCTGCCGCGGGGCGCCGGTTCGTCCCGGCGGCCGACACGTCGTTCGCCGCGCTGCGGGAGCGGCAGCTGGACCTGCTGGGCGATCTGATCGAGGAGCACGCCGACACCGCCGCGCTGCTGGGTCTGATCGAGGGCGGCGCCCCGACGGGCCTCCCCTTCCTCCCTCCGGGTGCCCCGTGAGGCCCGCGGCGCCGCGGGAGCGGTTCCCCTCGCCGCCCGTTCCCCCTTCCCCGGGGCTCCGCCCCGGACCCGTCGCCGGTGCGGCGCCGCCGTGGGGGGCCGGCCCCCTGGCCCCCGCGCCCCCCTCGTCGGCCATTCAGCCCCGCCGGCGTGTGAGGCGCGGGCTCCGGGGCGGAGCCCCGGGGAACGGGCGAAGGGCGGGTGGGGGACAGCCCCGCGCAGCGGCGCCCCGCAGCGCGCCCGCGCACCGCACCCGGTGCCAGGCGGCCTGCGGCGGCCCGGCAGCCCGGAGCCGCCCCGCCGCAGCGGCGCGCCCCCGCCCCCCGGCCGGCGCCCCGCGCCCCCACAACCGCCCGCGCACGCGAACCCGTACCCGTACGAGGAAAGGCACCGCATGAGCACCCCCTACCCGTTCACCGCAGTGGTCGGCCAGAGCGACCTGCGCCTCGCGCTCCTGCTCAACGCCGTGAGCCCGGCGGTCGGCGGCGTGCTCGTGCGCGGTGAGAAGGGCACCGCCAAGTCCACCGCCGTCCGCGCGCTGTCCGCGCTGCTGCCGCAGGTGGACGTCGTCCCCGGATGCCGGTTCTCGTGCGCACCGGGCGCCCCCGATCCCGCGTGCCCCGACGGCCCCCACGATCCAGGCCCGGGCGCCGCCCGCCCCGCGCGGATGGTCGAGCTGCCCGTCGGCGCCTCCGAGGACCGCCTGGTCGGCGCCCTCGACATCGAACGGGCCCTCGCCGAGGGCGTGAAGGCCTTCGAGCCGGGCCTGCTCGCCGACGCCCACCGCGGCATCCTCTACGTCGACGAGGTCAACCTCCTCCACGACCACCTCATCGACCTGCTCCTGGACGCCGCCGCGATGGGCGCCTCCTACGTCGAGCGCGAGGGCGTCTCCGTCCGCCACGCGGCCCGCTTCCTCCTCGTCGGCACGATGAACCCCGAGGAGGGCGAGCTCCGCCCCCAGCTCCTGGACCGGTTCGGACTGACCGTCGAGGTCGCGGCCTCGCGCGAGCCCGCCCAGCGCGTCGAGGTGGTGCGCCGCAGGCTCGCCTACGAGGACGACCCCGCCGGCTTCGCGAGCCGCTGGGCCGACGACGAACGCGAGGTCCGCGCCCGGGTGGTGGCCGCGCGGGCGCTGCTGCCGAAGGTGGTGCTCGGCGACACCTCCCTGCTCCGGATCGCGGCCACCTGCGCCGGCTTCGAGGTCGACGGCATGCGGGCCGACATCGTGATGGCCCGCACCGCTACGGCCCTGGCCGCCTGGGCCGGGCGGACCGAGGTGCGCAAGGAGGACGTGCGGCAGGCCGCGCTGCTCGCGCTCCCCCACCGGCGCCGCCGCAACCCGTTCGACGCGCCGGGCCTGGACGAGGACAAGCTGGACGAGATCCTGGACCGGTTCCCCGACGACGAGCCGGAGCCCGACCCGGAACCGGAGCCCCGGGGCCCCGACGACGAGGGTGACGGCCCCGACGACGGACCCGACGGCGGCGGGCAGCGGCCCCCGCAGGACGGCGCCCCCGACCAGGCGGCCGAAGCGCCCCCGGCGGAGCCCGAGCCGGAGCCCCGGCCCGGCACCGACTCCCCGGAACCGGCCCGGGCGGGCGCCCCGGCGGACTCCCCGGCGGACTCCCCCGCCTCCGGCGCGCCCGAACAGGCGCCCGTGCGGGCCGCCGAGCCCTTCCGGACCAAGGTGCTGAGCGTGCCCGGTCTCGGCGAGGGCGCGGCCGGCCGCCGCTCCCGCGCCAGGACCGCGCACGGCCGCACCACCGGCTCCCAGCGCCCCCGCGGGCAGCTGACCAAGCTCCACCTGGCCGCGACCGTCCAGGCGGCCGCGCCGCACCAGAAGGCGCGCGGGCGCAGCGGGCGCGGGCTGGTCGTACGCAAGGACGACCTGCGGCAGGCGACCCGCGAGGGCCGTGAGGGCAACCTCGTCCTGTTCCTCGTCGACGCGTCGGGGTCGATGGCCGCCCGGCAGCGCATGGGCGCGGTCAAGGGCGCCGTGCTGTCGCTGCTGCTGGACGCCTACCAGCGCCGCGACAAAGTCGGTCTGATCACCTTCCGCGGCCGGACCGCCGAGCTGGCGCTGCCCCCGACCTCCTCCGTGGACGCGGCGGCGGCCCGGCTGGAGCAGCTGCCCACCGGCGGCCGGACGCCGCTCGCGGCCGGACTGCTCAAAGCCCACGAGGTGCTGCGGATCGAGCGGTTGCGGGACCCCTCGCGCCGGCCGCTGCTCGTGGTCGTCACCGACGGGCGGGCCACGTCGGCCGACGCGCTCGGCGGGGACCCGCGCGAGCTGTCGGGGCGCAGTGCCCGGATGCTGGCCGCGCAGGGGCTGACCTCGGTGGTCGTGGACTGTGAGACGGGCCCGGTCCGGCTGGGACTGGCCGGGGCGCTGGCCGCCGACCTCGGCGGGCCGGCCGTCACCCTCGACGGGCTGCGGGCCGACTCGCTGGCCGGCCTCGTGAAGAACGTACGTACCGCATCGGACAGCTCCAGGAGGGCCGCGTAATGCCGCAGGGACAGCCGACCGTCGTTCCGGACGACGGACTCACGACGCGCCAGCGTCGCAACCGTCCGCTCGTCTTCGTCCACACCGGCCCGGGCAAGGGCAAGTCGACGGCCGCCTTCGGACTGGCGCTGCGCGCCTGGAACCAGGGCTGGTCGATCGGGGTGTTCCAGTTCGTCAAGTCGGCCAAGTGGAAGGTCGGCGAGGAGAACGCGCTCAAGGTGCTCGGCGCCTCCGGTGAGGGCGGCCCGGTCGTCTGGCACAAGATGGGCGAGGGCTGGTCCTGGGTGCAGCGCGACGCGCAGCTCGACAACGAGCAGGCGGCGAAAGAGGGCTGGGAGCAGGTCAAGCGGGACCTGGCCGCAGAGACCCACCGGCTGTACGTGCTGGACGAGTTCGCGTACCCCATGCACTGGGGCTGGATCGACGTGGACGAGGTGATCGAGGTGCTGCGGGACCGTCCCGGCACCCAGCACGTGGTCATCACCGGCCGCAACGCGCCGGACAAGCTCCTGGAGTTCGCCGACCTGGTCACCGAGATGACCAAGGTCAAGCACCCCATGGACGCCGGCCAGAAGGGCCAGAAGGGCATCGAGTGGTGACCTCGCTCCACATGCCGCGGCTGGTGATCGCCGCGCCGTCCTCCGGGAGCGGCAAGACCACCGTGGCGACGGGCCTGATGGCGGCCTTCGCGGAGCGCGGCCTCGCCGTGTCCCCGCACAAGGCCGGGCCCGACTACATCGACCCCGGCTACCACGCGCTGGCCACCGGCCGGCCGGGGCGGAACCTCGACGCCTTCATGTGCGGGACGGATCTGGTCGCGCCGCTGTTCGCGCACGGGGCGGCGGGGTGCGACCTGGCGATCGTCGAAGGCGTGATGGGCCTGTACGACGGCGCCGCGGGGCGGGGTGAGCTCGCGTCGACGGCGCAGGTCGCGAAGTTGGTGCGGGCGCCGGTGGTGCTGGTGGTGGACGCCTCGTCGCAGTCCCGGTCGGTGGCCGCGCTGGTGCACGGTTTCGCGTCCTTCGACCCCCAGGTGCGCCTGGGCGGGGTGATCCTCAACAAGGTCGGCTCCGACCGGCACGAGGCGATGCTGCGGGAGGCGCTGGAGGAGGCCGGGATGCCGGTCCTGGGCGTCCTGCGGCGTGCCCCGCAGGTGGCGGCTCCGTCGCGGCACCTGGGGCTGGTCCCGGTCGCGGAGCGCCGGGCGGACGCCGTCTCCTCGGTCGCCGCCCTGGCGGCCCAGGTCCGCGCCGGCTGCGACCTCGACGCCCTGATGGCCCTGGCCCGCACGGCCCCGCCCCTGGACTGCGAGGCCTGGTCCCCGGAAGGGGCTCTGGCGCGGCATGATCCGGCCCCGTCGGCGTCCGGGGGGCAGGACCCGGGACAGGACCCCGGCCGCCGGCCGGTGGTCGCGGTCGCCGGCGGCCCCGCCTTCACGTTCTCCTACGCCGAGCACGCCGAACTCCTCAGCGCCGCCGGCGCGGACGTCGTCACCTTCGACCCGCTCCGGGACGAGGCCCTGCCCGACGGCACCACCGGACTGGTGATCGGCGGCGGATTCCCCGAGGTCTACGCCCCCGAGCTCTCCGCCAACGCCTCCCTCCGCCGCGCCGTCGCCGACTTCGCCGCAGCCGGCGGCCCCGTGGCGGCCGAGTGCGCCGGCCTGCTGTACCTGGCCCGGTCGCTGGACGGGAAGCCGATGTGCGGGGTGCTCGACGCCGACGCGCGGATGTCGGAGCGGCTGACGCTCGGCTACCGCGAGGCGGTGGCGGTGTCCGACAGCGCGCTCGCCGCGGCCGGAACCCGGCTGCGGGGGCACGAGTTCCACCGGACGGTGATCGAGCCGGGTGCCGGAGCGGCCCCCGCCTGGGGCTTCACGCATCCCGAACGCCGCGTCGAGGGCTTCGTCCGGGACGGTGTGCACGCCAGCTACCTGCACACGCACTGGGCGGCGCAGCCGTCCGTCGCCCGGCGGTTCGCACGCGCCGCAGCGGCCCGGCGGTGAGCTCAGTCCGCGAGGCCGACCACGAGCCAGATCCCGGCCACCCCGCCCACCGTGCACAGCAGCGTGGACAGGGCGGGGTGCCGGTGGTGCGCCTCGGGCAGGATCTCGGCGGCGGCCAGGTAGAGCAGGACGCCGGCGAAGAAGCCGAGGTACGCCCCGAGCGGTTCCTCCGGAAGAGTGAACAGCAAAGTGGAGGCGGCGCCCACGACCGGCGCGAGGGCGTCCGCGAAGAGCATCGTCTGCGCCTTGCGGCGGGCGTTGCCGTACAGGCTGGTGAGCGTGTACGTGTTGAAGCCGTCGGCGAAGTCGTGCGTGACGACGGCGAGGGCGACGGCCACGCCCATCCCGCCGCCGACCTGGAACGCGGCGCCCAGGGCCACCCCGTCGGCGAGGCTGTGGCCGACCATGGCGGCGGCCGCGGTGAGCCCGACCTCGGGGGCGCGGTGCGCGTGCTCGCGCGGGGCCTCGCCTCCCGCGCCGCGCGGGGCCCCGTCGTGGGCCGCGTGCGGGCCCCCGTTCTCCGCCCCGTGCGCGGCCTGCCGCACGGCGAGCAGGCGTTCACCGACGTGCGCGAGCAGGAAGCCGGTGACGAAGAGCAGCAGGGCGAGCGGGACGCCGAGCACCTCGTCGCCCGCCGCCCGCATCGCCTCGGGCAGCAGGTCCAGGCCCACGACGCCGAGCATCAGCCCGCCGGCCAGGCCCAGCACGAGGTGGCGCCGGTCGGTCACGCGCTGCGCCGTCCATCCGCCCGCCAGGGTCATCAGGAACGCGCCCAACGCCACGATCACGGCCATGTGCCCCTGAATACCGATTGTCGGCGCCGCGCGCACTTCCCCGCGCGGGCCGGGGACGCAGACGTATTGACGACGGCGGGCCGACAATGACCCGACAGGACGACGGAGGGAGTGCCCCGGTGGGCGAGTACGCGACCCGGCTGGTGGTAGGGGTGGGCGGACGTGCGGGGGTCTCCGTGGCGGAGGTCTGTGCGCTGGTCGAGGAGACGCTGCGGGGCGCGGGGCTGGCCACGGACGCGGTGACGGCCCTGGCCACGGTGGAGCCGAAGACGAAGGAGGCGGGTATCGCGGGCGCGGCGAAACGTTTCGGCGTGCCGTTGCTCGGCTACTCCGCGGAGAAGCTGGCCGGTATCCCGGTTCCGCACCCCTCGGACGCCGCGCGCGACGCCGCCGGCACCGCCTCGGTGGCGGAGGCCGCGGCGCTCGCGGGGGGCGGGGAACTCCTCGTACCCAAGCGCCGGTCGGTGGCTGCGACCTGCGCCGTCGCCACCGCGCAGGGGCACGACCTGCGCCATCACGGGGACGCGGAGGTGCGGGACGCGGACGGGGAGCTGGTCGACCTGGCGGTCAACGTACGGGCGGACACGCCCCCGGAGTGGCTCAAGCAGCGGATCGCCGCCTCGCTCGGGGATCTCGCCGCGTACCCGGACGGCCGGGCGGCCCGCGCGGCGGTGGCGCAGCGGCACGGGCTGCCGGCCGGGCGGGTGCTGTTGACGGCGGGGGCGGCGGAGGCGTTCGTGCTGATCGCGCGGGCCCTGGGCGCCGTACGGCCGGTGGTGGTGCACCCGCAGTTCACCGAGCCGGAGTCGGCCCTGCGGGACGCCGGCCACCGGGTGGAGCGGGTGGTGCTGCGGGCGGCGGACGGGTTCCGGCTGGACCCGGCGGCGGTGCCGGAGGAGGCCGACCTGGTGGTGGTCGGGAACCCGACCAACCCGACGTCGGTGCTCCACCCTGCGGCCACTGTGGCGGCGCTGGCCCGCCCGGGCCGCATCCTGGTCGTGGACGAGGCGTTCATGGACGCGGTCCCGGGCGAACGGGAGGCGCTGGCCGGGCGGACGGACGTGCCGGGGCTGGTCGTGCTGCGGAGCCTGACGAAGACCTGGGGGCTGGCGGGGCTGCGGATCGGGTACGTGCTGGCCGAGCCGGAGGTGATCGCGAAGCTGGCGGCGGCGCAGCCGCTGTGGCCGGTGTCCACGCCGGCCCTGGTGGCGGCGCAGGCGTGCATGACGCCGCAGGCGCTGGCGGAGGCCGAGGCGGTGGCGCGGCAGATCGCGGTGGACCGGGCGCATCTGCTCGCGGGACTCGCGGAGTTCGAGGAGATCTCGGTGTCGGGGGTGGCCGAGGGGCCGTTCGTCCTGATCCGGGTCCCGGGCGCCGAACAGATCCGCGCCCGCCTGCGCGCGCTGGGCTTCGCGGTCCGCCGCGGGGACACCTTCCCGGGCCTGGACGCCTCCTGGCTCCGCCTGGCAGTCCGCGACCGCCCCACGACGGGCCGCCTCCTGCAGGCCCTCGACCACGCCCTTGCGCTGTCCGCGCACTGACAGGGCACGCCGCAGCGCCGCTTGCTCCTCGGGCCGGGCGGGACCGTAGGCGGCGATGTGGACGAGCAGCCGCCGGCGCCGGCCCGGCTGCCGGGCGAGCGCGTCGACCTGGTCCAAGGTGGCGGTCTGCCGCTCGGCGGGCGACTCCTTGCCCGCGCCCTTGATCCGGCAGGGGTCGGATCGACTCGTCGTCGGCAGCGGTCTCCATGATCGCCTTGAGGGTGGCGCCCCACCGGGCACGGCGCCCCGCACCGGGGCCGACGCCACCCGACCGGGTCCGGACAGGGCCTCGGCGCCTCCCCGGTCGCGCCGTCGGGCGGGGCGCCGGACCGGACCGTCCCCGCCCTGCGGCCCGCGCCGCCCACCTGCCCCTCGGCCGGATGCTCGGCGGCGTCCACCTCAACGGCGGGGCCAACTGACCCGACCGGACCGGCCGGTGCGCGGGGCGGCGGCTCCGTCCACCGCGAAGACGGTGACTTCCCGGTCCTGGGCGAGTTCGGCGCGCAGGACGGTCCAGAAGGTGTCGGGGTCGGGCGCGGACTGCTGCCAGTCGAGCAGCCGCGACAGCCAGCCGGGCCGGGTGGGGTCGACGCGTTCCTCGTCGCAGTCGGCGGCTCCGCCGGTGGTGTACGGGTTGCCGGGGCCCCGGTCGACGACGAACTCGACGTTGACCCCGGTGGGGTAGGCGGACGCCGGGCTGAACGGCGGGGCGGTGAACAGGCTTCCGGCGTCGTCGAGGCTTTCGACGAACGCCACGGCGTGCGGGTTCCTCATGTTCACGTTCCGCGCGGGCCAGGTGCGCTCGCCGACCGAGACGTGACCTCACCCTCGGGCAGTTCGACGCGGCCGGACCGGGCAGCGCGCCCCCGTACCGGGGACGCCCCCCGGCGGGCCATTCGGGGCGGTCGTCCCGCCCCGCCGATCCGCGCCACCCGGACCACCGAGGTGGCTCGGCCCGCCCCGTCGGCCGGGCAGCCGGCCCGCTTGCCGCGGGCCCGCTGCGCGCCGCACCGCGCTCGTGGGCCACGCCCGCGCAGCCGGAGCGGAGGCTGGTGCACGGCCCTCGGCGCCGGGCGGCCGGCGACTCCGCAGCAGGGCCGGCCCTGCCTCACCCGGCCGGGGCAACCGGCCCGGCGTCAGGGTGCATGCCACGTGCCGAACGGCGCCCGGCCGCTGCCGTTGAGGGCGGTAGGGCCGGCCGGTGCCGGGTCGCATCCGTCGGCGCCGCCGGGCGGCCCGACACCGGCCCCGCCCGTCGACGGGGGGCAGCGCCGTGCATTGCGCCCGCCGGTCGGAACCGGGCCGCCCGCTCGCCCCACGCCGAACGGCGCCGGCGGGCCGGAGGTCCCTCGGCGGTAACCGCTTCGCCCGTCCGGGGCCGCCGCGGAGGGCCGGTGCGGCGGGGGTCGCATGGCGGGCTGCGGCCGGGTGCGGGAGGATCACGGGGCAGGAGTAGTGATCACGGGGGTGCGAGGGTGAAGGCGTTCGGGAAGATAGGCGCGGGACTGGGCGGGTTGGTCCTGGTGGGCGGGGCCGTGTGGGCCGTGCCCGTGGTGATGGGCAAGGGCGGCGGGGGCGCCACCGAGCAGCGGCTCGGGGCCGAGCCCCGGCGGGACGCGCCGGCCGCGGTCGGGGGCAAGCCGTTCACCCTGGTGGCGACCGGGGACCTGATCCCGTACCCCTCGATCATCCAGCGCGCGGCGGACGACGCCCACGGCACCGGCCAGAGCCACGACTTCCGCAAGATACTGGCCGGCGTCAAGCCCCTCGTCTTGGCCGCCGACCTGGCGATATGCCACCACGAGATACCATACGGGCCGCCCGGCGGCCCCTACACCGGCTACCCCGCCTTCAAGGCCCCGCACCAGCTGGCCGACGCCCTCAAGGACGCCGGGTACGACAGCTGCTCCACCGCCTCGAACCACACCCTCGACGCCGGCTACGACGGCCTGGCCCGCACCCTGGACCACCTCGACCGCGTCGGCGTCAAGCACGTCGGCTCGGCCCGCACGGCCGACGAGGCCAAGACGCCCGCCGTCCTCACGGCGGGCGGCGCGAAGGTCGCCCAGCTGGACTACACCTACGGGACGAACGGGATACCGCTCCCGTCCGGCAAGCCCTGGTCCGTCAACCTGATCGACCAGAACCGGATCATCGCCGACGCCCGGGCCGCCCGCGCGGCCGGCGCGAACGTCGTCGTCCTCAGCGTCCACTGGGGCACGGAGTGGCAGACCGCGCCCGACCGGCAGCAGAGCGACCTGGCCCAGGCCCTCACCGCCTCCCGCGCCCCCGACGGGCTCCCCGACATCGACCTGATCATCGGAACGCACAACCACGTGCCGCAGCCCTACGAGAAGATCAACGGTACATGGGTGGTCTACGGCATGGGCGACCAGATCGCCAGCTTCTACGAGCCCGCCCAGCTGCGCGGCAACATGTCCTCGGTGCCCCGCTTCACCTTCGCCCCGGCCGCCGCGCACCCGGGCCGCTGGGAGGTGGTGAAGGCCGAATACCTCACGCAGTACTCGGACATGGGGCCTCCGTTCCGCGTCGTGTGCACCTCCTGCGCCGCCGCCGACGGCTCGCTCACCGCCGACAAGCGGAGCGAATACGCCCGGGTCGACCAGCAGGTCACCGCCGCCGTGACCTCCCGCGGCGCGAGCGCCCAGGGGCTGGAGCACGCCACCCGCTGACGGATCCCCGCTGACGGGCCGCCGGCCGACGGATGCGGGGCTACGAGGTCTTGCGGCGCCGGGTGAGGACCAGCGCGCCCGCGCCGACGCCGAGCAGCAGCATCGCCCCGCCCGCCACGTAGGGCGTCGCCGAACTGCCGCCCGTTGCGGCGAGACCGGCCTTCACGGGCGTCGTGGCGCCGGGCACCGTCTGGGTCTTGACGTCGGCGGGGGCGCCCGGCGCCGGGGCTTCGCAGTGCGCCTCCGCCAGGACGATCTCGCCGTCGACCTGTGCCACGTTCAGTTTCAGCGGGTTGACCGACACCTTGAGGCGGAGCGCGGCCGCCGCGGCCGTGGTGGAGGTGGTCTGCGTACCGGACAGCTCCAGGTTGACCAGGCCGACCCCGGGGACCTCGACCTTGGTGGGGCCGCCCGCCGACAGGGTCACCTTCTTGCCGAGGACGGTGACGGCGCCGAGCACGTTCGAGGTGGCCACCGGCTTGCGGCCGGCCTCGCACACGGCCTTGGAGGTGACGTTCTCGACCTGGATCAGCGAGAGCAGCGGCAGTCCGGGCACGTGTACCTCGGCTTTGGCGAGGTGGGACCGCGCCTGCGCGCTCCGGGAGTCCGCGCCGGCCTCGGCGGTGGCCGCGTCCGCCCGCAGGACGCTGACGGGCCTGCCCTGCTCGGCCCCGTCGACGGTCACCGTGAGGGCGGTCTTCTCGGCCGTCGCCGCGGGGGCGCTGACCTCGTTGAGGGTGGCCCGGAGCGGAACGTGCACGGCCTTGCCCAGCAGGCCGACGTCGAGTCCGGCGCGCAGGACGACGGCGCCGGCCCTGCCCTCGCTCGCCGGGCCGGTCCCGGAACCGCCGGTGGCGGAGGCGGGCGGCGCGGTGAGCAGGGCCACCGCCCCCGTGGCGAGCAGGGCGGCCGCGGGCATGCGGAAGGTGTTGCTGTTCAAGGTGGTGGAACCCCCGGGGAGTTGGGTGCCGCCGCGCGGCCAATGGGGGACATCGCGCACGCCGACGGCTTCGACTCCCGGATTCTTTAAGCAGTGTGGGTGAACGAAGGCACACCTGACGCGACTTCACCCCAAAGGGTGGTTTCCGAGCAAGGGTGCGAATCATCGGCCCCGGGGAGAACGGGAGTTCCCCCTGGCACACCCCGGTCTCACGCCCGGATGCCCCCGTCGACCACCACCCGCAGCGGCTGCGCCAGCGTCCCGACGTCGGCCCGCGGGTCCGAGCCGTAGACCACGAGGTCCGCCGGCGCGCCCTCGGTCAGGCCGGGCCTGCCGAGCCATTCGCGGGCCGCCCAGGCGGTGGCCGAGAGGGCGTCCGACGCCGGGATCCCGGCCTTCACCAGCTCCGCGACCTCGGCGGCGACCAGGCCGTGCGGCAGGGAGCCGCCCGCGTCGGTGCCGACGTAGACCGGGACCCCCGCGTCGTAGGCGGCGCGCACGGTGTCGTACCGGCGCTCGTGCAGCCGCCGCATGTGCGCCGACCAGGCCGGGAACTTCGCCTCGCCGCCGGCCGCCAGCTTGGGGAACGTCGCGATGTTCACCAGGGTCGGGACGATGGCCACGCCGCGCTCCGCGAACAACGGGATGGTGTCCTCGGTGAGTCCGGTGGCGTGCTCGATGCAGTCGATGCCCGCCTCGACCAGGTCGCGCAGCGAGTCCTCGGCGAAGCAGTGTGCGGTGACGCGTGCGCCCAGGCGGTGCGCCTCGGCGATGGCCGCCTCGACCTCCGCGCGCGGCCAGCACGCGGTCAGGTCCCCGGCGTCGCGGTCGATCCAGTCGCCGACCAGCTTGACCCAGCCGTCGCCGCGCCGCGCCTCGCGCCCCACGTACTCCACGAGGTCGGCCGGTTCGATCTCGTGCGCGTAGTTGCGGATGTACCGGCGGGTCCGGGCGATGTGCCGGCCCGCCCGGATGATCTTCGGCAGGTCTTCGCGGTCGTCGATCCAGCGGGTGTCCGAGGGTGATCCGGCGTCGCGGATCAGGAGCGTGCCGGCGTCGCGGTCGGCGAGCGCCTGGAGTTCGGCGGTCTCGGCGTCGACGGGGCCTTGGGCGTCGAGGCCCACGTGGCAGTGCGCGTCGACCAGGCCCGGCAGGGTCCAGCCGGTGACCGTGGTGATCTCGCGGGCGGCGCGCGGCCGCTCGTAGGAGATCCGGCCGCCGATCACCCACAGTTCGTCGCGTACGTCGTCGGGTCCGACCAGCACCCGCCCCTTGACGTGCAGCACTTCGCCCTCGGACCCGCCGCCGGCCCGGCCCGCTCCGCCCACCTCACGCGCATCGCTCATGGCGGCACCTTACGTCCGTGCTGGGTAGGCTCGGCCGGTGACCCCGGACGAAGAGAGCACCGCCGTGACCCACCCCCTGCTCGGCCTCCCGCCGCTGACCGCCGACCGTTTCGCGTCGATCGAGCGCGGGGTGGCCGAGCTGCTCGGCACCCGCCAGGACGTGGTCGTCACGCAGGGCGAGGCGCTGCTGCCGCTGGAGGCGTGCATCCGCTCGGGGGCCCGTCCCGGTTCGACCGCGCTGAACATCGTGACGGGCCCGTACGGGACCACGTTCGGCAACTGGCTGCGCGACTGCGGGGCGACGGTGGTGGACCTGGCGGTGCCGTTCCACACCGCCGTCACCGGGGAGCAGGTCGCCGAGGCGCTGGCCGCGCACCCCGGGACCGACTTCGTGTCGCTGGTGCACGCCGAGGCCGCGACGGGCAACACCAACCCGGTCGCGGAGATCGGCGAGGCCGTGAGGGCCCACGGCGCGCTCTTCATGCTGGACGCGGTGGCGTCGGTGGGGGCGGAGCCGCTGCTCCCCGACGCGTGGGGCGTGGACCTGTGCGTGATCGGCGCGCAGAAGGCGATGGGCGGCCCGGCGGGCGTCTCGGCGGTGTCGGTCTCGGAGCGCGCCTGGGCCCGTTTCGCGGAGAACCCGGCCGCGCCCCGGCGCTCGTACCTGTCGCTGCTGGACTGGAAGGAGCGATGGATCGACGCCGGCCGCACGACGTTGCTGCACGCTCCCGCGCAGTTGGAGATGCTGGCGCTGGAGGCCTGCCTGGACCGGATCGCCGCCGAGGGGCTGCCCGCGGTGACGGGCCGGCACGCGGCCGCGGCCGCCGCGACCCGTGCGGGTGCGACGGCGCTGGGCGTGGCCCCGTACGTCCCGGTGGCGGTGGAGGCGGCGCCGGTGGCGACGACCCTGCGGGTGGCGGACGCCTCCTCCGTGGTGGCGAAGGCGCTGGCGGCGGACCCGGCGGCCCCGCTCGCGGCGGGCGGCGGGGCGCTGGCCCGGGAGATGGTCCGGGTCAACCACTACGGTCCGGCGGCCTCGCCGGACGCGGTGCGGGCGGCCCTGACCGCCCTGGCCTCGGCCCTGTCGGTCGACCCCGCCCCGGCGCTCGCCGCGGCGGCCGGGGCCTGGTAGGCGGCCCGTTGGCCGGCCGCGGCGGGCGGGTCAGCCGTCGAGGACGTCCAGCAGCCGGTCGACGTCCGCTTCGGTGTTGTAGAGGTGGAACGAGGCCCGCAGGCCGCCCGCGCGGGCCGATGTGACGATGCCCGCGGCCTCCAGCGCGGGCTGGCGGTGGGCCAGGCCGGGGACGGTGACGATCGGGGTCGTGCCCGCGACCGGTTCGTGGCCCAGGCGCGCGAGGCCGGCCCGGTAGCGGTCGGCCAGGGCGGTGTCGTGCGCGTGGACGGCGGCGACGCCGATCCGCTCCAGCAGCGCCAGCGAGGGCTCGGCGGCGTGGTAGCCGAGGAAGGCCGGGGACTCGTCGAAGCGCCGGGCCCCTGCGGCCAGTCGGGGCATCGGCCCGTAGGTGGCGTCCCAGACGGACTCCGCCGCCACCCAGCCGGCGTGCAGCGGGGTGAGGGTGTCCTCGGCCTCCTCCGACACGGTGAGGTACGAGGCCCCTCGTGCACCGAGCAGCCACTTGTAGCCCGCGGTGACGGTGAAGTCGTAGGGCGCGGCGTCGAAGGGCACGCAGCCCGCGGCCTGGGTCGCGTCGACGAGCATCCGCGCGCCGTGGGCGGCGGTCGCGGCCCGTACCGCCGCGAGGTCGGCGCTGCGGCCGTCGGCGGACTGTACGGCGGACAGCGAGACGAGCGCGGTGCCGGGGCCGACGGCTTCGGCGAGCGACTCCAGCGGGGCGAACCGGACCTTGAGGTCGTCGCGCACCACGAAGGGGTTCATCACCGAGGCGAAGTCCCCTTCGGGACAGAGGACTTCGGCTCCGGCGGGGAGTGCGGCCGCGACGAGGCCGACGTGCGTCGCCACGGAGGAACCGAGCGCCACCCGCTCGACGGGCACGCCGACGAGCCGGGCGAAGGCGGCCCGCACCCGGCCCACCCGGTCGAAGTCCCCGAATCCGGCCGGGTCCCCGGCCCCGGCCGCCTCGGCCAGGGCCCGGACCGCGGCGACGGCGGAGCGCGGGAGCACCCCGCAGCTCGCCGTGTTGAGGTAGGTGGTGGAGTGTGCGAACTCGGCGCTGAGGGCGGGGAGGTCCATGCCCTCCACTCTGCGCCAGGGCTGGGCCGGCGTCCATGCCCGGTACGCCGGGAGAACGGCCTACGCCTGAACCCGACGGCCCACGTGTGGAGGACGGCTCACGCCCGGACGGCGCACGCCCGGACGGCTCACGCCCGGGGGACGGCGCACTCCCCGTCGGGCTCGCAGGCCTCGCCGCCCTCCGCCTCGGGCGGGGTGACCTCGCGGCCGGCCCACGCCTGCTCCAGCGCCTGGGTGAACACCTCGGCGGGCTGCCCGCCGGAGATGCCGTAACGGCGGTCCAGGACGAAGAACGGTACGGCGTTCGCGCCCAGTTCGGCCGCCTCCCGCTCGTCGGCGCGCACGTCCTCGGCGTAGGCGTGGTCGTCGGCGAGGACCGTACGGGCCTGCGCCTCCTCCAGCCCGGCCTCGACGGCGAGCGCCACCAGCACCTCGGGGTCGAAGACGCTGCGCTCGTCGGCGAAGTTGGCGCGGTAGACCAGGTCGAGCAGTTCCTCCTGGCGGCCCCGGGCTGCGGCCAGGTGCAGCAGGCGGTGGATGTCGAAGGTGTTGCCGTTGTCGCGGCCCTCCACCCGGTATTCCAGTCCCTCGCCGCGCGCACTGGCGGCGCCGTGCTCCTCCATGCCGCGGGCCTCGTCGAGGGTCCGGCCGTACTTCTCGGCCAGCATCTCCACGACGGGCACGGTCACGCCCTTGGGACCGTTCGGGTCGAGCTCGAAGGACCGGAAGACGACCTCCACCTCGTCGCGGTGCGCGAATCCCGCCAGCCCCTTGGTAAAGCGGGCCTTTCCGACATAACACCACGGGCACGCGACATCGGCCCATATCTCTACGCGCATGATCCTTCTTCTCTCGGGAGCCTCCCGGTCGGCGGGACCGGACGGTTTCCCCTTCAACCATCTGCCGGAACGTCTCATTCCCCGGACGGGGCTCCCACGCTCAGCCACAGCGTGACGTGCGTGCCGGACCGGGGGACCCCGGGGTCCGGGCGCCAGCCGTGGGCGGCGTAGAAGGACTGCGCGCGCAGGTTGTGCCCGTAGACCTCCAGCCGGGCCCGGCGTATGCCCGCCCGGCGCCAGGCGTCCAGGCACGCGGCGTGCAGCGCCGCGCCGGTGCCGCGGCGCCAGTGGGCGGGGTCCACGTGCAACTGGGTGAGGACGCTTTCCCCCTCGTCGGTGCGGAACGCCGCGACGCCGGTGAGGACGCCGTCCTGTTCGGCGCAGAACATCCCGCCCTCGGAGGCGGTCCGGGCGAGGGCACGGCACCAGCCCTCGCGGGTGCGCGCGAGCTCGGCCTGACCCCCGTACTCCTCCTCGGGGATGTGGCCCTGGTAGTAGGTGGCCCGTGCCCGGGTGTGCAGGGCGGCGATGGCGTCGAGATCGTCGACGTGTGCGGTCCTGATCATGAAAAAGGAAACGCGCCGGGAACCGTGGCGGTTCCCGGCGCGGCTCCCCGCACGGCAGGGGGCTACTTCTTGAGCCACGCCGCCATCATCTTCTGGGCGATGGGGGCGGCCAGCCTGCCGCCGCCGATCTCGGAGCGGTCGGTGTCCGAGTTCTCGATCACGACGGCCACGGCGATCTGCTTGCCGTCGAGCTTCCCGTACGAGGTGAACCAGGCGAGCGGCGGCAGGCTGTTGTTCACGCCGCGCTGCGCGGTACCCGTCTTGCCGCCGACCTCGGCGCCCGCCACCTGCGCCGGCTTGCCGCCGCCTTGCGTGGCGACGGTGCGCATGGCGTCCTGGAGCATCGAGGCGGTCTTGGCGCTCATCACCTGGTCCGACTTGGGGTCCTTGAAGCTCTCCAGCACGTTGCCGCCGGAGTCGGTGACCTCCGAGACCACGTGCGGGGCGACGAGCTTGCCGCCGTTCTCGATCGCCGACGTCACCATGGCCATCTGGAGGGGCGTGGCCTGGACGTCGAACTGGCCGATACCGGTCTGTGCGACCTGGTCGACCGACATCTTCTGCGACGGGTACTTGCTGGCGGGCCGGGCGGTGACGGGGGTGGCGGTCTCCTTGTTGAAGCCCAGCTTCTCCGCCATCGCCCGCATCTTGTCCTGGCCGAGCTTGGAGGCCAGTTCGGCGAAGACGTTGTTGCAGGACAGCCGGAGCGCGGTGCGCACGGACACGTTGTTGCAGCCGTCGTTGCCGGCCTCGCTGGGCAGGGCGGTGCGGGTGCCCGGGATCGTGTACGCGCCGGGGATGCCGGTGGGCGCGTCGATGTCGGAGACCAGGCCGTTCTCGATGGCCGCCGCCATGGTGACGAGCTTGAAGGTGGAGCCGGGGGCCTGCGGCTTGCGCAGCGCCACGTTCTCCATCGCCTTGCCCTGGTCGGCGGAGAGCTCCTTCCAGGCCTGCTCGTCGGTGGCGCCCGTGATCCGGCCCGGGTCGAAGGACGGGTTGTTGACCATCGCGAGGATCTGGCCGGTCGCCGGGTCGATGGCCACGGCGGAGCCCTGCTTGCCCTGCAGCGCGTCGTAGGCCGCCTTCTGGACGCCCTTGTCGATGGTGGTCAGCACGTTGCCCCGGGAGGCGCGCTTGTTGGTGAGGATGTCCATCGGCGTCTTGAGCCGGCTGTCGGAGCCGTTGAGGACGTTCTTGTAGACGCCCTCCAGCATGCTCACGCCGTAGGCCTGGGAGCTGTAGCCGGTGATCGGCGCGTACAGCGGGCCGTCGACGTAGGTGCGCTTGTACTGGAAGTCCTTGCCGCCGGTCTTCACCGAGCCGGTGATCGCCTCGCCGCCCACGATGATGTTCCCCAGCGGGTTCTCGTACTGCCCGATGAGGTTGCGCCGGTTGTGCTTGTCGTCTGCGAGCGCCTGGCCTTGGTACGCCTGCACCCAGGTGACCCGTACCAAGAGGGCCGCCACCAGAAGCAGACAGAAGACCGACGCGCGCCTGATCGTCTTGTTCATCCCCCGGAAAGACGTACGAGCGGCCTCGGGCGTTCCGCTCTGCCCCGATTGTGGCCGGGTTCTCAGCCTTTCCTCATGATTCGCCGGCCGCGGGGGCGCGCCTCACATCCGGCGCGTCACCACCGACAGCCGGTCGCGGGCCTCGAACAGGGCCGCCTTGATGGTCTGCTCGTGCTGCGGGGTCAGCCGGGCGACCGGCACCGAGCAGCTGACCGCGTCGCGCGCCGGGGTCCGGTAGGGCACCGCCACGCCGAAGCAGCGCAGTCCGAGGGTGTTCTCCTCCCGGTCGACCGCGTACCCCTGCTCCCGCACCAGCGCCAGCTCGTCCACGAGCCGCTCCCGGTCGGTGAGGGTGTGCTCGGTGACCGCCTCCAGCCGCCGCGGCAGCAGTGCGCGCACCTCGTCGTCGGTGTGGGTGGCCAGCAGCGCCTTGCCGAGGGCCGTGGAGTGCACGGGGAGCCGGCGCCCGACCCGGGTGAAGGGCCGCAGGTAGTGCTGGGACTGCCGGGTCGCGAGGTAGACCACGCTCGTCCCGTCCATCCGGGCCAGGTGGATCGTCTCCGTCGTGTCGTCGGAGAGCCGGTCCAGGGTGGGCCGGGCCGCGGCGACGACCTCGTCGCCGTCGATGTAGGAGCTGCCGACGAGCAGGGCGCGCACGCCGATGCCGTACCGGGTGCCGGTGGCGTCGGTCTCGACCCAGCCCAGGTTCACCAGCGTGCGCAGCAGCATGTACAGGCTGGACTTGGGGAGCGAGAGGTCGTGCTGGATGTCGGCGAGACTGTGCAGCCCGGGCCTCGCCGCGAAGTGCTCGAGCAACATGACCGTGCGCACGGCCGACTTGACGGCCGCCGGAGCTCCCGGACCGACCGCTTGCGCCACTCCGTCCCCCGGCGCCCCGGGCCCACCTGTGGTCATCGGCGTTCGTGCCCCTCTTGTCTCGTTTCCCTTGTCAACCGGGAAGACGCGGAAATAGAGTCCACGCTGGATGTGATCATTCATCCATCGGAACGGTGTTCAGAATACTGAACGACACCGCTCGGGTCGGCGTAGATCCAGGAGGCAGTGCGCCATGGCAGCAACACCAGTCTGGAGTGTGGACCCCCGCACCGGGAAGCAGCTCGGCCGGGTTGCGGTGGAGGCCACACCCCGGGACGTGGACGAGGCCGTACGCGCCGCGCACGCCGCCCGTGGGGCACTGGCCGACCGCGCCGCCCGCACCGCGTTCCTGCGCGGGGCCGCCGAGCTGCTGGACGGGGCCGCGGACGAGGTCGCCGAAGCCGCCGACGCCGAGACCGCGCTCGGGTCCGGCCGCCTCACCGGGGAGCTGGCCCGCACCACCGGCCAGCTGCGGGCCTTCGCCGACGCCGTCGACGAGGGCTCCTACCTCGACATCCGCATCGACCGCGCCGATCCGTCGCTGAGCCCGCCGCGCCCCGAACTGCGCCGCTACAAGGTGCCGCTGGGCGTGGTCGCCGTCTACGCCGCCTCCAACTTCCCGCTCGCCTTCTCCGTCCCCGGCGGGGACACCGCCAGCGCCCTGGCCGCCGGCTGCCCCGTGGTCGTCAAGGCGCACCCGGACCACCCGGCGACCTCCGAGCTGTGCGCGGCGTTGCTGCGCCGGGCGGCGGTGCGGGCCGGGCTGCCGGCCGAGGTCGTCTCCGTCGTCCACGGGTTCGGGGCGGGGCTGGAGCTGATCCGCCACCCGCTCGTCACGGCGGCCGGGTTCACCGGTTCGATCCGGGGCGGGCGGGCCCTGTTCGACGCGGCCGCCGCCCGGCCCGTGCCGATCCCCTTCCACGGCGAACTGGGCTCCCTCAACCCCGTCGTGGTCACCCCGGCGGCGGCCGCCGAGCGGGCCGAGGAGATCGGTACGGGGCTCGCGGGCTCGCTCACGCTCGGGGTCGGCCAGTTCTGCGTCAAGCCGGGTCTCGCCCTCGTCCCGGAGGGTCCGGACGGCGACCGCCTCACCGCGGCGCTCGGCAAGGCGCTCGGCGAGACCGGTCCGGGGGTGCTGCTGGACCACCGGATGCGGGACGCCTTCGTCGCCGGGGTCCGGGAGCGGTCGGCCCTGCCCGGGGTCGAGGCGCCCGTCCCGCCGGGCCCGGACGGGGAACACCGCGTCGCGGCCGGGTACCTGACCGTGCCGGCCCGGACCCTCCTCGACGGCGGCCCGTCCTACGAGGTGCTCCTGGAGGAGTGCTTCGGCCCGGTGGGCGTCGTCGTCCGGTACGCCGGACCCGAGGCGGCCGAGGTGCTGGGGCGGCTCGGCGGCAACCTGAGCGCCACCCTCCAGCTCTCGGCGGCCGAGACCGGGGGCGCGGCCGGGCCGGCCGGCGAACTGATCGGACAGGTCACCGCGTTGGCCGGGCGGATCGTGGTGAACGGCTGGCCGACCGGGGTCGCGGTGGCGCCGGCCCAGCACCACGGGGGGCCGTACCCGGCGGCGACCTCGCACTCCACCTCGGTCGGCGCCACCGCCATCGAGAGGTGGCTGCGGCCGGTGGCGTACCAGTCGGTGCCGGACGCCCTGCTCCCGCCGGAGCTGCGCGAGGACGACCCGCTGGGACTTCCGCGCCGGGTCACGGGGGCCTGACGGCGGACAAATGCGTTGCCGCCCCGCCCCGGGGCCCGGCAGGCTGCCGCCCATGCCGAAGCCGCACGGGTTCACGTACGAGAGACAGGGCGACCGCGTCGTCGTCACGCACCGGGGCCGGGCCGCGGGCACCCTGCGGGGGGCCCGGGCCGAGAAGTTCCTCGCCGAGGTGGAGTCGGGCGACGCCCAGCTGGTCATGGCCCGCTGGACCGGCTCCTACAAGTTCGGCAACGAGCGCGCGGCCCGCGACCACCCGCGCAACCGGGGCTGAGAATCCTGCGAGGGTAAGGGAACGGCAAAGCGGTGCCGGTCGTTCTCCGGGCATGACCGCTATGACCCCTGGTTCCAACCTGCCGCTCCACACCGTCCGCGTGACGGTCGACGTGGCTGCCCCGGTGCGTCTCGACGTCTCGGGGCTCCTCCTCACGGCGGACGGCAAGGTGCGCTCCGACGCCGATTTCATCTTCTACAACCAGCCGTCCGGACCGGGCGTGGACTACCGGTCCGGCGGCGGCTCGGCGCCGGACTCGATCACCGTCGACACCGCCGCCCTGCCCCCGGGCATCGAGCGGATCGTGGTGACGGCGAGCCCGGACGCCGCCGGGCAGACCTTCCAGGGCATCGAACCCACCGCCACCGTGCGGGACGCGGCGAGCGGCGCTGTGATCGCCACGTTCACACCGCCGCAGCTCGGCGCGGAGACCGCCCTCGTGGTGGTGGAGGTGTACCAGCGCGGCGGCGTGTGGAAGGTGCGCGCCGTGGGCCAGGGGTACGCCAACGGCCTCGCCGGCATCGCCACGGACTTCGGGGTCTCGGTGGACGAGGAGCCCCCCGCGGCCGCCCCCGCCGCGACCGCCCCGCCGGTCGCCGCGGCCCCCGCCGTCGCCCCGCCGATGCCCGCGGCGGCGCCCGCGGCGCCCCTGACGCCGCCGGCGCCGGCAGCCGCACCCGCCGGTACCGGGAAGATCAACCTCGACAAGGGGCGGGTCAGCCTCCAGAAGAACCAGACCGTCTCCCTCGTCAAGGGGGGCCGCCCGCTGCTTTCCCAGGTGAAGATGGGCCTCGGCTGGGAGCCGGCGTTCGGCGGCCGGGCCATCGACCTCGACGCGTCCGTCATCGCCTACGGCCCGCAGCGCAACCACATCGACAGTTGCTACTTCGGCAAGCTCTCGATCCTCGGCGGAGCCGTCAAGCACTCGGGCGACAACCTGACCGGCGAGGGTGCCGGGGACGACGAGGTCATCGTCGTGGACCTCGGCCGGCTGCCCGCCGAGGCCACCGGCCTGGTCTTCACCGTCAACTCCTTCTCGGGCCAGAAGTTCACCGAGGTGGCGAAGGCCTACTGCCGCCTCATCGATGCGGCGAGTGACGAGGAGCTGGTCCGCTTCGACCTCACCGGCGCGGAGCCGCAGACGGGCGTCATGATGGCCAAGTTGATCAAGCAGTTCAGCGGCGAGTGGGAGATGACGGCCATGGGTGACTTTGTGAAGTCCCGCACAGTGCGGGGCATGGTCAAACCGGCCGCTGAGGCACTCTGAGCAGGTGGGCGGCCACATTGCGCAACCGGCGGCCGGGCCGGGTGAGGGATGCCACCCCTAAATGGGGGGTGACTGTCAGTGGCCGCCCGTAGCCTTGTACTCATGCAGAAGACACTTGAGCCCGCGGGTCCGGCCCGCCCGTCCGCCGCAGAGGCGAACGCGGCGATCCGGCACCTCGTCGAGACCCGGGTGGACGACGAGTGGCCCTCCGAGGCATACGAATTCCTGCTTGAGGAATGGGCCGCGGCCTCCCGCGCGGAGGCCGCCCCGGCCCTGTAGGGGCCGGTAGCCGGCCGGGCCGCAAGGGCCCGGCCGTCCGCCGGCGTCGCCGCCCGGCGTCCGGGGCGCGCCTGTCAGCGGGTGCGCCGCCAGGGCCCGGTGATCGCCAGCATGATCCCCGGCTCCTGGATGTTCGCGTACAGGGTGCGCCCGTCCGGTGAGAAGCAGACGCCGGTGAACTCCGAGTACTCGGGGCTTTCGGCCGTCCCCATGTTCATCTCGTTGCGGGCGAGCGGGTAGGTGCGGCCGGACTCCGTCGCACCGAGCAGGTGCTGGACGCCCTGGCCGTCCTCCGCGATGACCAGTCCGCCGTACGGGGACACCGTGATGTTGTCGGGCCCGTCGAAGGCGCCGTCCTTGGACGGGTCCGCGTTCACCCCGAGCAGGACCATCAGCCGGATCGTGCGCCGCTTCGGGTCGTAGAACCACACCTGGCCGTCGTGCGCGGCGCCCGGGCTCTCGGAGCGCGCGTAGGAGGAGACGAAGTACGCGCCCCCGTCGGCCCACCACATGCCCTCCAACTTGCGCGCCCGGGTCACGGCGTCCGCCCCGAACTGCTTGCGGACCGACGTCGTGCGCGCGTCCCGGTCCGGCACCTCCACCCAGTCGACCCCGTACACGGTGCCGGTCTGCGTCGCCCGCGAGAGGTCGTCCACGAACCGCCCGGTGCTGTCGAAGCACTTGGCCGCCGCGAGCACGCCGGCGTCGGGGGCGAGCGTACGGAGCTTGCCGCGCCCGTGGTGGAAGCCCTTCGGCGGGGTCCAGCGGTAGAGCAGCCCGTTGGGGCCGGAGGCGTCCTCGGTCAGGTAGGCGTGCCCCTGGCGGGGGTCGATGACGACCGCCTCGTGGGCGTACCGGCCGAACGCCTTGACCGGCTCGGGGTCGCGGTTGGCGCGGCGGTCGTGCGGGTCGACCTCGAAGACGTAGCCGTGGTCCTTGGTCATCCCGTTCTTGCCGGCCAGGTCCTCGGTCTCCTCGCAGGTCAGCCAGGTGTCCCAGGGGGTGGCACCGCCCGCGCAGTTGGTGGACGTACCGGCGATGCCGACCCATTCGGCGACCTCGCCGCCGCGGCGGACCTCGACGACCGTGCAGCCGCCGGAGGCCGCCGGGTCGTAGACGAGGCCCTCGGTCAGGGGGACCGGGTGGGCCCAGCCCGAGCGGGGGCCCTTCAGCTCGTGGTTGTTGACGAGGAGGGTGACCCCGCGGTGGCCCTCGAAGGCGGCCGTGCCGTCGTGGTTGGAGGGGGTGATCTCGCCGGAGTCGAGCTTCGTCACGCCGCTGTGGGTGATGACGCGGTAGGCGAACCCGGCCGGAAGGGCCAGGATCCCGGCCGGGTCGGAGACGAGCGGGCCGTAGCCGGGTTCGTGCGGGCGGCCGTGCTCGTCCTGCCGGGCGGTGTCGTCGGCCGCCAGCGCCCCGGGGGCGGTGGCGAGGGCGCCGACGGTCCCGGTGAGTGCGACTCCCGCGCCGGCGATGACGGTGCGGGCGGTGAAGTCTCTACGGCTGAGGGACATCGTGGCTCCAGGGGTGGGCGGTGGTGCGCCTGTCGTACGGTCGTCGGCGCACACGCTCCCGCCCGCACGTGAACGGCGGCTGAACTACCCCCGAAAACCGACTGACCCTTGGCCACAGCCCGGAATGGCGAACTCCGGCCGGTGATCGGCGTGTTGTAGGCCCCTCGGCGGCGGGGCGGGGCCCCGCCTGGAACGCCGGAGCGGGGGCGACCCGGGCGCCGGGTCGCCCCCGGCCCGTCAGAACGGGGCCCGTCAGAACCGGGGCCGTCAGGACCGGGGCCCGTCGCCCGCGCGGCGCGTCACCGGCGGCGGGGGCGGGAGCGGGCCTTGAACGCCGCCTTCTTGGCTTCCTTGGCCGCCTTCTTGTCGGGGTGCAGCCGGCCCATCGCCTCCAGGACCTCCGCCGTCGCCGGGTGCTCCACCCGCCAGACCTCGTCGAAGAACCCCGCGTGGTGGCCCGTCAGGCTCTGCATCAGCAGCGGCAGTTCCTCCGCCTCACCGTCCGCCGCCAGCTGCGCCGCGATCGTGTCGACCGTCAGCCAGAACACCATCGCCCCGTCCGGTGCCGGTACGTCCTTCGCCCCGCGCTCGGCCAGCCACACCCGCGCGAGCCCGCCCAGGCGCGGATCGTCCAGCACCGCCCGGACCGCGGGTTCCGCCTCGGGTCCGGCCGGGGCGAGGGCCTGCTGGCAGCGCAGCCGGCGCAGCGGGGCCCCTTCGTCGTCGCCCCGGGCCGCCTCCAGCAGTTCGGCCACCGCCGTCGCCGGCTCGCGCCCGGCCAGCCACTGCTCGATCTCCGCCTGCGCCGCGTGCTCCGGGTAGTGGGAGACGGCCGCCAGCAGCGCGTCCGCACCCTTGTCGGCCAGTTCACCGATGGCGGGCGCCTCCACCCCCGCTTCGCGCATGCGGGCGCGGACGCCGTACAGGCCGAGGGCGGTCAGCCGTACCATCCCGTAGCGCGCGATGTCCTCCTCGTCCGCCCCGGCCGGGTCCGGGAGCATCTCCTCGTCGCCCGCCTCGGCCATCAGCTCCTCGTCCACGGGCCGGAACTCGACCAGTCCGATGGGCTCCAGCTGCCGGAACTGGTCGTCCAGGCGCATCATCGCGTCGGAGACCTGTTCCAGTACGGCGTCGGTGGGGTCGCCCATGTCGTCCGGGACGACCATCGAAGCGGCGAGGACGGGCAGCGGCACCGGGCCTTCCCCGGCGCCGCCCTCGGAGGCGGTGAGCAGGTAGAGGTTGGCGAGGACCCCGTCGAGGAAGTCCGCCTCGCGCGCCGGGTTCCAGTCGAGGCGGTCGAAGTCGATGTCCCCGCCGTCGTCCAGGGCGTCGACGAGGTCGTCCAGGTCGGGGACGGCCGCGTCCGCGAGGACGGTGTCCAGGGCGGCCAGCCACAGGTCGAGTACGTCGCCGGGCGCGCCCCCGGTGATCAGCGCGAGGTCCTCGCCGGGCTCGGCGGTCCCGTGACCGGTCACGGGACCGGTCCCGTCCGCGTCCTCTTCGGGTTCGGTCACGTCCACCAGGCCGGTGTCCACGGCGACCCGCCAGGCCTGGCTCGCGTGCACCGGGCCGTCCGGGTCGCCCGGGTCGAGTCCGAGTGCGGCCGCGGCCTGCGGCAGCTGGTCGGCGGCCAGTTCGCCGCCGACCTCGACGCGCGTGTCGGGGCCGGCCCAGCGCGCGAGGCGTACGGCCCGGGCGAACAGGGGTGCGACGAGGGCGTCGCGGGCCAGTTCCGCATCGGAGTGCAGCCGTACCGGCGGCAGCGTGGGGTGCGGCTCTGCGGACATGGGGCGGTTCTCCTCGTGGACGCGGTGGGACCGTCGGCCGGACGGCGACGCCCAGCGTAGACGCATATCGGGCACGGCCAGGGGGCCAACGCCTTTGGTTCATCCCACAGTCAGGTGCCGTCTTCCCTGGAGACCTTGACAACTTCACGCCTCACGCAGGAAATTGACGCGCGTAGATGTAGCGAAGACCTGAGCACCACCCCTCCACACGATTCCGGGAGCCCCCGGATTCCCCGGGTTCCCCCTCCTCCACACACCGGAGTTCCTGCCCATGCGCTCCACGCACCCCCGTTCCGCCGCCATCGCGGCCCTCGTCGCCACGGCCCTGGCCACCGGCCTGCTCGCGGGTTCCGCCGACGCGGCCGAGGGCGCCGCGTCCGCCGATCCGGTACGCATCCACGACATCCAGGGCACCACCCGGATATCCCCGCTCGCCGGCAAGCAGGTCACCGGCGTCGAGGGCATCGTCACCGGCGTGCGCACGTACGGCTCGCGCGGCTTCTGGATGCAGGACCCGGACGCCGACGACAACGCCGCCACCAGCGAGGGCGTCTTCGTCTTCACGAGCTCGGTGCCGACCGTCGCGGTCGGCGACGCCGTCAAGGTCAACGGCACGGTCGGCGAGTACGTCCCGGGCGGGGTCTCCTCCGGCAACCAGTCGGTCACCCAGATCTCCAAGCCGGCCGTCACCGTGGTGTCCTCCGGCAACGCGCTGCCCGAGGCCGTCGCGATCAACGAGTACAGCGTCCCCGCCGAGTACGCCCCGGCGGGTGACGCGGCCGCCGGCGGCAGCATCAACGGCCTGGCGCTGGACCCCTCGCGGTACGCCCTGGACTACTACGAGTCCCTTGAGGGCATGAACGTCGCCATCGGCACCTCGCGCGTCGTCGGCGCCACCGACCCCTACGCAGAGCTGTGGGTGACGGTGAAGGGCTGGGAGAACACCGCCAAGCGCGGCGGCACGCTCTACGGCTCCTACGAGTCCCAGAACACCGGCCGGCTCCAGATCCAGCAGCTGGCGCCCCTCGCCCAGCAGCCCTTCCCGGTGGCGAACGTCGGCGACAAGCTGACCGGCACCACCGAAGGCCCGCTCGACTTCAACCAGTTCGGCGGCTACACGCTGGTCGCGCGCACCCTCGGGCAGGTGCGGCCGGGCACGCTGGCCCCCGAGAAGACCAAGGCGCAGGCGCCGGGCGAGCTGGCGGTGGCGACGTACAACGTCGAGAACCTCGACCCGTCCGACCCGCAGACGAAGTTCGACAACCTGGCGAAGGCGGTCGTCGAGAACCTCGCCTCCCCCGACATCGTGGCGCTGGAGGAGATCCAGGACGACAACGGCGCCAAGAACGACGGCACCGTCTCTGCGGAGCAGACGCTGACCAAGTTCACCGCCGCCATCACGGCGGCGGGCGGCCCGGCCTACCAGTGGCGGACCATCAACCCGGAGAACAACAAGGACGGCGGCGAGCCCGGCGGCAACATCCGCCAGGTGTTCCTCTTCAACCCGGCCCGCGTCTCCTTCACCGACCGCGCGGCGGGCGACTCCACGACCGCGACCGGCGTGATGTCGGAGAAGGGCCACGCCGCCCTGACCCACTCCCCCGGCCGGATCGACCCGGCGAACCCGGCGTGGGCCGACAGCCGCAAGCCGCTGGCGGGCGAGTTCGTCTTCCGCGGCAGGACGGTCTTCGTGATCGCCAACCACTTCGCCTCGAAGGGCGGCGACGAGGGTCTGACCTCGGTGCACCAGCCGCCGGTGCGGTCCTCGGAGACCAAGCGGCTGCTCCAGGCGCAGGCGGTGAACGGCTTCGTCAAGGAGATCCTGGCGACGGAGAAGAACGCCGAGGTCCTCGCGGTCGGCGACATCAACGACTTCGAGTTCTCGGGTACGGCAAAGGCGCTGGAGGACGGCGGCGTGCTGTACTCGGCGATCAAGTCGCTGCCGAAGGCGGAACGTTACTCCTACGTCTACCAGGGCAACGCCCAGGTGCTGGACCAGATCCTGACGAGCCCGGCGGTCAAGAACTTCTGGTACGACAGCGTGCACATCAACGCCGAGTTCTCCGCCCAGAACAGCGACCACGACCCGCAGGTGCTGCGCTTCCGCCCGTAACCGCGGACCGCGGGCGGCCGGGTGTGCTCTCCCGCCCGGGCCGCCCGCCCCGCACGGGGGCCGGATCGCGACGTGCCGGGCCCGTCCGCCCGTTCTCCCGGCCGGCGGACCGGGCGGGCGGGCGGCGAGATGGGGACTTTCACCCCTGGCGTGACGCTCGCCACATCCGTACCCGTTCGGGGCGGGTTGTGGTGTTGAGTGTCCCCACGCCTGACGCAAGGGTGACCACCGCCAGGCCGCTCCACCCGCGCCGGGCAGACGCCCGGCCCACGCCCGATCCCGTCCGCCCGCACCCCCGGAGGACCGCGTGCTCCCCTCCCTCTCCCTCGCCCGGGAAATCGGCCTGGCCGTACTCCTGGTGGCCGCGCTGGTCTGGGTCATGGGCCTCGGCCGCATGCTGTGGGACGGCCGGTTCCACCCGCCGGAGCCGGGCGTGCGCGAGGGCCTCGCGGCCATCCCGGGCCAGCGCGGCCCGGCCGGCCACCCGCTGGAGACGGTCGAGCTGACCGAGGAGGAGGAACGGGCCTTCGCGGGCCTGGTCCGCACCATCGCCCTCCACTGACCACCCGGTCACGCGCGAACGCCCTCCCACCCCGCTCGGGGGTGTGGGAGGGCGTTCGCGCGTACCGGCCGGAACCGGACCGGTTGTGCCGATCAGTGGTGCCGGATCAGTTGTGGCTGTGCAGGACCTCGTTCAGGCCGCCCCAGACCGCGTTGTTCGGGCGGGCCTCGACGGCGCCGGTGACCGAGTTGCGGCGGAAGAGGATGTTGCTGGCGCCCGAGAGCTCCAGCGCCTTGACGATCTGGCCGTCCGGGAGGGTGACGCGGGTGCCCGCGGTCACGTAGAGGCCGGCCTCGACGATGCACTCGTCGCCCAGCGCGATGCCGACGCCCGCCTCCGCGCCGACCAGGCAGCGCTCGCCGATCGAGATGATCTGCTTGCCGCCGCCGGAGAGGGTGCCCATGGTGGAGGCGCCGCCGCCGATGTCGGAGCCGTCGCCGATCACGACGCCCGCCGAGATGCGGCCTTCGACCATGGAGGTGCCGAGCGTGCCGGCGTTGAAGTTGACGAAGCCCTCGTGCATGACGGTGGTGCCCTCGGCGAGGTGCGCGCCGAGGCGGACCCGGTCGGCGTCGGCGATGCGCACGCCCTTGGGGGCGACGTAGTCCGTCATCCGCGGGAACTTGTCGATCGAGGTGACCTGGAGGTGCAGGCCTTCGGCGCGGGCGTTCAGCCGGACGGTCTCCACCTGGTCGACGGCGACCGGGCCCAGGGAGGTCCACGCGACGTTGGCGAGCAGGCCGAAGAGGCCGTCCAGGTTCTGGCCGTGCGGCTTGACCAGGCGGTGGCTGAGCAGGTGCAGGCGCAGGTACGCGTCGTGCGCGTCCAGCGGCTTGTCGTCGAGCGAGGCGATCACGGTGCGGACGGCTACGACCTCGACGCCGCGGCGCGCGTCCGGCCCGATGGCCTTGGCCGCGGCCTCGCCCAGGAGCTCCACGGCCCGCTCGGCGGTGAGGCGCTCGGTGCCGGCCGGGCCGGGCTCGGCGACCAGCTCGGGGGCGGGGAACCAGGTGTCGAGGACGGTGCCGTCGGCGGCGAAGGTGGCAAGTCCGGCGGCGACGGCGCCGGTGGTACGCGTAGCAGTCATATCCGAAACCTAACCGGCCAGGGCCTGCGGTTGCGAACCGGTCTCATGTGCCGGGCGCGCTGTGTCGCCCCCGGCGCCGCGGCCGTCGCCCCGGCCCGCGCCCTCCCGTCGCACCTGCCGCGCCGACGCCCGGAACACCGCGGCTCCGGCGCCCGCCGCCAGCGCCGCGCACAGGGGCCAGAGCAGGCCGGGCGCGGCGGAGTACAGCGCTCCGCCCAACGGTGCGCCGAGGACGACCCCGCTGACCGAGACCCCGGCGTACAGGCTCTGGAAGCGCCCGGCCGCGTGCTCGGGCGCCTGGTCGGCGACGTAGGCGGTGGCGGTGGTCTTGTAGAGGATCTCCCCGAGGCTCACCAGCACCATCATGGTGACGGCACTCGCCGCGCCCGCCCCGGCCATCAGCGCGGCGTACCCGGCGCCGACCAACAGCAGCCCGGCGGCGATGACGGGCAGCGGCGGCCGGTTGCGCAGGGCGAGCGCGGCGGGCAGTTCCAGCAACAGGACGACTCCCCCGTTGAGGGCGATGACCAGCCCGAACGCGCTGACGTCGAGGCCGTGGTCGGCGAGGAAGACCGGGAAGGTGCCGTACTGCTGGCGGTAGACGAGGTCGGTGACGAAGATCGCCACGAGCAGGACGAGCACGGCCGGCCTCGCCCGCAACTCGCCCCTGATGCCGCGGCCCCCACCCCCGTGCGGGGCCGCGGCAGCCCGGGAGGAGGCGCCGCGGGCCGGGACGACGCGGGCGGTCCAGACGGCGAAGAGGAGGGTGCCGATCCCGTCGGCGACGAAGAGCCAGTCGTAGGAGAAGGCGCTCGCGACGAGGGCCCCCAGCGGCGGCCCGACGGTGAAGCCCCCGTTGGAGACGCAGCGCACCACGGCGAAGGCCTGCCGGCGGGCCCCCTCGGGCACGGTGACGGCGACCAGCGCGGAGTTGGCGGCGCGGATCACGCCTGAGGCGTACTGGGCCACGGGCAGGGCGGCGTACAGCAGCGGTGTGGACAGCAGCGGGAAGGCCATGAGGGTGAGGCCGCCGAGACATGCCGCGGCCAAGAGGACCCGGCGGTGGCCGAAGCGGTCGCCGTACCAGCCTCCGGTGAAGTTCCCGGCGACCATGCCGACGCCTGCGATGCCGACGACGATCCCCGCCTGGGCCGCGCCCAGACCGCGCGGGCCGGACAGGTACAGGAAGACGAAGACGAACGTGAAGCTGACGACGGCGTTGACGAACACCCCCGCGGCCAGCAGCCAGACCGTTCTCGGCACGTCTTTGATCCCCTGCGGCACAGCCACCCCCGAGTCAGTTCCTTTTGGGAACGGACTATGTCAGCATGGCAGCCTCGGGTCAACGGACAAAGGAGTTCCCATGGCCCAGCGCACCGCCCTCGGCGACGCGGACTGCTCCATCGCCCAGGCCCTCGACGTCGTCGGGGACTGGTGGACGCTGCTGATCGTGCGCGACGCCGCGCGCGGCGTGCACCGCTTCGAGGAGTTCCAACGCGAGCTGGGCATGTCCCGCAAGGTGCTCGCCGAGCGGCTGAAACTGCTCGTGGAAGCCGGGGTGCTGGTGCGCGTGCCGTACCAGGAACGCCCGGTACGGCACGAGTACCGGCTGACCCCGCGGGGGCGGGGCCTGCTGCCGGTACTGGTCGCCCTCCAGGACTGGGGCGACACCTGGATCCTCGGAGAGGGAGAGATGACGGCGACGACCGACGAAGCCTCGCGCGAGGCGGTACGGGTGCACGCGCTGCGCGGCACGCGACTGCCGGACCTGCTGCTGCCGGACCGCTTCGGGGAGCTGCGCGACCCGGTGGCCGACACGCCGTTCACCGTCCTGTACTGCTTCCCGGGCGCGTACGCCCGCGCGGAGTCCTACCCTCCGGGCTGGGCGGGGATCCCGGGGGCGAAGGGCTGCACGCTGGAGTCGTGCACGTACCGCGACCAGCTGGCGGAGTTCACCGCGGCGGGGGCGACGGTCCACGGGGTGTCCACCCAGCGCCCCGACGAGCAGCGGGAGTTCGCGGAGGCGGAGCGGCTGCGGTTCCCGCTGCTCTCAGACGCCGGGCTGGAGCTGGTGGCGGCCCTTCGGCTGCCGACCTTCCGGGCGGCGGGGGTGAGCCGGATGAAGCGGCTGACCCTGGTGGTGGACCGGGAGCGCACGGTACGCGAGGTGTTCTACCCGATCCGGGACATCGAGGCGAGCGTCCGGGCGGCCCTCGCCGCGGTGCGCTCAACAGGTCCCGGGCCGGCCTGAGTCCCGGCCGGCCCGGCCCGTCGTACGCAGCACGAGGCTAGTTCAGCGTGAACCAGGCCGTGCGCGCCTTCTTCCACTCCGGGTGCGTCAGGTCCTTGGCCTCGACCCCGTCGCCGTACAGGTCCGCCGACCCGCTGTCCGTGATCAGCTGCACCCGTGCGCCCGGGAGCGACAGGTCCGGCACCTCCACGATGGCCTCCCAGCCGCCGGGGTCGGTCGTCGGCAGGTCGGCGCGCTTGACCGGGGCGTGGCCGGCGACCCCGTCCCACTGGTAGAGGGCGTACGGGTCGGAGTTGTCGTCGGCGGCCCAGGAGCCGGCCAGGATCAGGTACTGGTCCGCCGCGTTCTTGCGGATGTCCCGGACGGCGAGCCCACCCAGGTCGAGCTCGACGCCGCTGCCGAAGACCGCCTTGGCGCCGCTGGAGAGCACCTCGTCGAAGTTGGTCACCGGCACGAGCAGCGCCTTGCCGCCCGGCACGGCGGGCGCCAGCGGGGCCCGGAACCCCAGGTAGGCGGTGGTCGTGGAGCCGGGCGCGAACTCCAGCCCCTCGGCGTTGAAACCGTCGATCTGCTTGGGCGCCTCGCCGGCCGCGGTGCCGGCGGCGAAGCCGTACCGGTTCCCGTTCGCCTCGTCCCAGGCCACCAGGTCGTCGCGGAGCTTCTTGTACGAGCGTCCGTACGCCAGTTGCGTGCCGGAGCCCGAGCCGCTGACGGTGGTGGTGAAGACCGTGTTCCGGGGCGCCTTGTACTCGCCGTCCTTGTTGTTGCCGAGCGAGCCGGTCCAGTAGACGGTGTTGCCGATCCGGGTCGCCCCCTCGATGTCCACCTCCTTGGTGACACCGAGCTGGGAGCTGAAGTCCCAGGTCCGCACCGGCGCGGCGGAGCGGGCGCGGTCGTACAGGCGCAGCACGTTGTTCTCGTCGTCGGCGACGACGGTGTACCCGCCGCCGACGTCCACGGCGGCCGAGGAGTCCGAGGCGCCGCTGAGGTAGCGGGCGTCGGCGGGATCCTGCACCGCGGCGGAGGCCGCGTAGGACAGGGTCTTGGTGGCGGTCTTGCCGCCGAGTCCGGTCACCTTGACGGTCAGGTCGGTGTAGCCGCGGCCCCGCGCGGTGACGGCGAGCTGCCGCACCGCGCCGGCCCCGGTGACCGTGACGTCACCGGGGCCGGCGACGGAGGCCCTGCTGGACGCGGAGGCGCTGACGGTCAGCGCGGACACGTCGGCGCCGCTCTGCCCAACGGTCACGGAGACGGTCTGGTCACCGACCCCGCCGACGGCGCCGGACAGGTAGGACGAGGAAAGGGTGAGGGTCGGCGTACCGTACGTCACCGCGTGCGCGGGCAGGGCCGCCCCGGCGACGACCAGCGCCGCGATCGCGGCGGTGCCCAGCTGCTTCTTCATCCGAAGGGTCCTCTCGTGTGCGTCCGCCACCTCGTGACGTCCGTCGCGAAGGTTCGGCCACCGCGGCCAACTCCCGGTGCACGCGGGCCGACCACGGGAAGAACACGGACCGCCCGCACGGACGCGGAGGGCCCCCGGCACGATGGTGCCGGGGGCCCTCCCGCGTACGCGGAACGCAGACGGGACTCAGACGTTGAAGCCGAGCGCGCGCAGCTGCTCACGACCGTCGTCAGTGATCTTGTCGGGGCCCCACGGCGGCATCCAGACCCAGTTGATCCGGAGCTCGTTGACGATGCCGTCCGTCGCCGACTTCGCCTGGTCCTCGATGACGTCCGTCAGCGGGCAGGCCGCCGACGTCAGCGTCATGTCGAGGGTGGCGATGTTGGCGTCGTCGATGTGGATGCCGTAGATCAGGCCCAGGTTGACGACGTCGATGCCCAGCTCGGGGTCGACCACGTCGTAGAGGGCCTCACGGACCTCTTCCTCGGTGGCCGGCTTGATCGACGCCTCGGGCGTCGCGTTCTCGGTCATGCCGTCTTCCTCTCGGCGTCGCCCAGGGCCTGGGCGGTCGCGTCCTTCCACGCCATCCAACTCAGCAGAGCACACTTCACCCGCGCCGGATACTTGGAGACGCCGACGAACGCGACCGCGTCCTCCAGCACCTCCTCCATGGCCTCGTCGGGCTCGATCTTGCCCTTGGACTGCATCATCTCCAGGAACATTTCCTGGATCTTCCGCGCGTCGGCCAGCTCCTTGCCGACGAGCAGCTCGTTCAGTACGGACGCGCTGGCCTGGCTGATCGAACAGCCCTGGCCCTCGTACGAGACGTCGGTGAGCGTCTCGCCGTCGTACTTCACACGCAGCGTGATCTCATCGCCACAGGTGGGATTGACGTGGTGCACCTCGGCGTCGCCGTCGCGCAGGCCACGCCCGTGCGGGTGCTTGTAGTGGTCCAGGATCAGTTCCTGGTACATCGAATCCAGCTTCACAGCGTCCTCGTCCGCCTCATCGTCGTCCGCCTCTTCGTCGTCCGACTTTTCGTCACCCGAAGAAGTTCCGTACGTGCTCCAGCCCGTCGATCAGCGCGTCGACGTCGGCGGGAGTGGAGTACAGGTAGAAAGACGCTCGCGTCGTCGCGGGAATTCCGTAGCGCAGGCAGACCGGGCGCGCGCAGTGGTGCCCCACGCGGACGGCGATGCCCTGCTCGTCCAGCACCTGCCCGACATCGTGCGGGTGGATGTCCCCGAGGACGAAGGAAATCGCGGCGCCGCGGTCCTCGGCCGTGGTGGGGCCGATGATCCGCAGGTCGGGCACCTCGGCGAGGCGCTTGACCGCGTACTCGGTGAGCGCGTGCTCATGAGCGGCGATCTTGTCCATGCCGATCGCGGTCAGGTAGTCCACGGCCGCGCCGAGGCCGACGGCCTGGGCGATCGGGGGCGTACCCGCCTCGAACTTGTGCGGCGCGGGAGCGTACGTCGAGGCGTGCATCGACACCGTCTCGATCATCTCGCCGCCGCCGAGGAACGGGGGCAGGTCCTCCAGGAGCTCCTGGCGGCCCCACAGGACGCCGATGCCGGTCGGGCCGCACATCTTGTGGCCGGTGAAGGCCACGAAGTCGGCGCCGAGCGCCTGCACGTCCAGCGGCATGTGCGGGGCGGCCTGCGAGGCGTCGATCAGCACGAGCGCGCCGACTTCCTGCGCGCGCCGGACGATCTGGTCGACCGGGTTGACCGTGCCCATGATGTTGGAGACCAGCGTGAAGGAGACGATCTTCGTCTTCTCCGTGATGACCTCTTCCATGTTCGAGAGGTCGAGCCGGCCGTCGTCGGTCAGGCCGAACCACTTGAGCTTCGCGCCGGTGCGCTGCGAGAGCAGCTGCCACGGCACGATGTTGGAGTGGTGCTCCATCTCGGTGATGGCGATCTCGGTGTCGCTGTCGACCCGGTAGGGCTCGTCGGCCCAGCCGAGCATGTTCGCGACCAGGTTGAGCGACTCGGAGGCGTTCTTGGTGAAGATCACCTCGTCGCGGCTCGGTGCGTTGATGAAGGCGGCGACCTTGTCGCGGGCGCCCTCGTACAGCGCCGTGGCCTCCTCTGCGAGCACGTGCACGCCACGGTGGACGTTGGCGTTGTGCCGCTCGTAGTACTCGTTCAACGCGTCGAGGACCTGGCGGGGCTTCTGTGAGGTCGCCGCGTTGTCCAGGTAGACGATCTTCTTCCCGTCGTGGACCACACGATCCAGCAGGGGGAAGTCCTTGCGGATCGCCTCGTCAAGCAGATGAGTGCCGGTGAGGAGGCCAGGCAGCTGTGTCACGCGGTCGCGCCACCCTTCACGTACTTGTCGTAGCCCTCGGCCTCCAGCTGGTCGGCGAGCTCGGCGCCACCGGACTCGGCGATGCGGCCGTTCGCGAACACGTGCACGAAGTCGGGCTTGATGTAGCGCAGGATGCGCGTGTAGTGGGTGATCAGCAGGGTGCCGACCTCGCCGGTCTCGCGGACCCGGTTGACGCCCTCGGAGACGATGCGCAGGGCGTCGACGTCGAGGCCGGAGTCGGTCTCGTCGAGGATGGCGATCTTCGGCTTGAGGAGCTCCAGCTGGAGGATCTCGTGGCGCTTCTTCTCACCGCCGGAGAAGCCCTCGTTGACGTTGCGCTCGGCGAAGGCGGGGTCCATCTGGAGCTGCTCCATGGCGGACTTGACCTCCTTCACCCAGGTGCGCAGCTTCGGCGCCTCGCCGCGGATCGCGGTGGCGGAGGTGCGCAGGAAGTTGGAGACCGAGACGCCGGGGACCTCGACCGGGTACTGCATGGCGAGGAAGACGCCGGCGCGGGCGCGCTCGTCGACGGACATCTCCAGGACGTCTTCGCCGTCGAGGGTCACGGTGCCACCGGTGATGGTGTACTTCGGGTGACCGGCCAGCGAGTACGCCAGCGTGGACTTGCCGGAGCCGTTGGGACCCATGATGGCGTGCGTCTCACCCTGCTTGACGGTGAGGTCGACGCCCTTGAGGATCTCGCGGGCGCCGTTTTCGGCCTCGACGGAGACGCGCAGGTCGTGGATTTCAAGCGTTGCCATGGATACCTCAGGACTCCTGGGTGAGGGAGACGAGCACGTCGTCCCCTTCGATCTTTACGGGGTATACGGGGACGGGGCGCGTCGCGGGCAGGCCGGACGGCTTTCCGGTGCGCAGGTCGAAGGACGAGCCGTGCAGCCAGCACTCGATCATGCAGTCCTCGACCTCGCCCTCCGAGAGCGAGACGTTCGCGTGCGAGCAGATGTCGTTGATCGCGAACACCTCCCCTTCGGCGCGGACGAGGGACACCGGCGTGCCGTCGAGCTCCACCCTCTTCGGGGTGTTGTCCTCCAGCTCGCTCAGGGCGCAGGCCTTGACGTAGGTCATCAGACGGAACCCTGGAGCTCGGCTTCGATCTTGGTGAGCAGGCGCTCCTCGATGTCGGGGACACCGATCTGCTGGACGAGCTCGGCGAAGAAGCCGCGCACGACCAGGCGCCGGGCCTCGTCGGCCGGGATGCCCCGGGCCTGGAGGTAGAAGAGCTGTTCGTCGTCGAACCGGCCGGTCGCGGAGGCGTGGCCGGCGCCGACGATCTCGCCGGTCTCGATCTCCAGGTTCGGCACCGAGTCGACCCGGGCGCCGTCCGTGAGGACGAGGTTGCGGTTCATCTCGTACGTGTCGGTGCCCTCGGCGCTCTTCTGGATGAGCACGTCACCGATCCAGACGGCGTGGGCGTCCTCGCCCTGGAGCGCGCCCTTGTAGACCACGTTCGACTTGCAGTGCGGGGCGTCGTGCGTGACCAGGAGGCGGTGCTCCTGGTGCTGGCCGGCGTCCGTGAAGTACAGGCCGAACAGCTCGGCCTCACCGCCGGGGCCGGCGTAGCTGACCCGCGGGTGCAGGCGTACGACGTCGCCGCCGAAGGTGACGACGATCGACTTGTAGCTCGCGTCCCGGCCGACCAGCGTGTTGTGCTGCGAGCAGTGGACGGCGGTGTCGTCCCAGTCCTGCACGGACACGACGGTGAGCTTCGCGCCGTCGCCGACGAGGAACTCGACGTTGGCGGCGCGTACGCCGTCACCGGTGTGGTCGATGACGATCACGGCCTCGGCGAAGGCCTGCACGTCGAAGACGGTGTGGCCGAAGGTGGTGCCACCCTCGCCGTGCAGCGAGACGCGCACCGGCTCGTCCAGGACGGCTTCCTTGGGCACGGTGACGACCGTGGCCTTGGTGAAGGACGAGAACGCCTGGGCGGCGACGCGGTCCACGGGGGCGCCCGCCTTGCCGATGCGGGCGTCATCGCGCTCGACCGACTCGATCGTGACGACGTCGGGGGCGTCGATCTGGGCCTTCATCGTGCCTTCTGCGACCGCGGTGCCGTCGTGCAGACCACGCAGGCGCGCCAGCGGGGTGAAGCGCCACTCCTCCTCGCGGCCGTGGGGGACGGGGAAGTCCGCCACGTCGAAGGACGGGGGTGCACTCATCCGGGTGGCGACGGTGGACTCTGCGGCCACCGCGATCGCGCCGGCGGTGGTCGAGCCCGCCGGGATGTTCTGAGCCTCAGCCATGGCTGTCGTGTTGCTCACTCTCTTTTGAAGCGCTGCCTACGTCGAAGATTGTGCTGGGATGGCCGGACGGCCGGTCGGGACTAACCGACCGAGCCCTCCATCTGCAGCTCGATCAGCCGGTTCAGCTCCAGCGCGTACTCCATGGGCAGCTCACGCGCGATGGGCTCGACGAAGCCGCGCACGATCATGGCCATGGCCTCGAACTCCGTCAGACCGCGGCTCATCAGGTAGAAGAGCTGGTCATCGGAGACCTTGGAGACCGTGGCCTCGTGGCCCATGGAGACGTCGTCCTCGCGCACGTCCACGTACGGGTACGTGTCCGAGCGGGAGATCGTGTCGACCAGCAGCGCGTCGCACAGCACGTTGGACTTCGAGCCGTGCGCGCCCTCGCCGATCTCGACCAGGCCGCGGTACGAGGTGCGGCCGCCGCCCCGTGCCACCGACTTGGAGACGATGTTGGAGGAGGTGTGCGGCGCCATGTGGACCATCTTGGAGCCGGCGTCCTGGTGCTGGCCCTCGCCCGCGAAGGCGATGGACAGGGTCTCGCCCTTGGCGTGCTCGCCCATCAGGTAGACGGCCGGGTACTTCATGGTGACCTTGGAGCCGATGTTGCCGTCGATCCACTCCATGGTCGCGCCCTCGTACGCCACGGCGCGCTTGGTGACCAGGTTGTAGACGTTGTTCGACCAGTTCTGGATGGTCGTGTAGCGGCAGCGGCCGCCCTTCTTGACGATGATCTCGACCACGGCGCTGTGCAGCGAGTCCGAGGAGTAGATCGGGGCGGTGCAGCCCTCGACGTAGTGGACGTACGCGTCCTCGTCGACGATGATCAGCGTCCGCTCGAACTGGCCCATGTTCTCCGTGTTGATGCGGAAGTAGGCCTGGAGCGGGATGTCGACCTTGACGCCCTTGGGGACGTAGATGAACGAGCCGCCCGACCACACGGCGGTGTTCAGCGAGGCGAACTTGTTGTCGCCGACCGGGATGACCGTGCCGAAGTACTCCTGGAAGAGCTCCGGGTGCTCCTTGAGCGCGGTGTCCGTGTCGAGGAAGATGACGCCCTGCTCCTCCAGGTCCTCGCGGATCTGGTGGTAGACGACCTCGGACTCGTACTGGGCCGCGACACCGGCGACGAGGCGCTGCTTCTCCGCCTCGGGGATGCCGAGCTTGTCGTAGGTGTTCTTGATGTCCTGCGGCAGGTCCTCCCAGGAAGCGGCCTGCTTCTCGGTGGAGCGCACGAAGTACTTGATGTTGTCGAAGTCGATGCCGGAGAGGTCGGAGCCCCAGTTCGGCATGGGCTTCTTGGCGAACAGCTTGAGGCCCTTGAGGCGGAGGTTCAGCATCCACTCCGGCTCGGACTTCTTGGCGGAGATGTCGCGGACGACCTCTTCGGACAGACCCCGCTTGGCAGCGGCACCGGCCGCGTCGGAGTCGGCCCAGCCGTATTCGTAGGTGCCCAGGCCATCGAGCTCAGGGTGAGCAGTCTCCGTGGTCATGCGGGGTTCCTCCCGGCCGTGCTTGCAGATACTGATGTGTCGGTCTGTGCGGCGCCTGTGGGGCCGGCGCTTCCGCTTCGCGGAATGAACGTCGTGCACACCCCGTCGCCGTGGGCGATCGTGGCGAGTCGCTGCACGTGTGTCCCCAGCAGGCGGGAGAAGACCTCGGTCTCCGCCTCGCAGAGCTGCGGGAACTGCTCGGCTACGTGAGCCACCGGGCAGTGGTGCTGGCAGAGCTGTTCACCGCTGTGCGGACCGGGAGCGCTCTTCGCCGTAGCAGCGTACCCGTCCGCGGTCAACGCCTTGGCCAGGGCCTCCGTGCGCTCCGCAGGAGCGGCCGCCTCGAGGGATTCCCGGTAGGCCTCCGCCTGTGCGGCCATGCGCGCCCTCGCGAAGGCGGCGACGGCCGCCTCTCCCTGCTCGCCCCCGCCGGCGGCCTGCGCGATCCAGCGCATGGCGTCCACGGCGAGCGAGTCGTAGGACTGGTCGAAGGCGTCGCGGCCGCAGTCGGTGAGCGCGAAGACCTTGGCGGGCCGGCCCCGGGTGCGGGCTCCGTAGACGCGCTGCTCGCGGGGTGCGACCACGTCGTCGGCGACGAGTGCGTCGAGGTGACGGCGTACGGCGGCCTGGGTGAGGCCGAGGCGCTGCGCCAGGTCGGCGACGGTGGACGGACCGTGGTCCAGGATGGAGCGCGCGACCCGGTCGCGGGTTGACCGCTCCCCGGTTGCGAGCTCCCCCTGAGGGGTCTCGATCATCCGTGCGCCGTATTTCACAACGCCATTGTTGCGTAATTACTCCGAGCCGTACAAGCGGTGACGGACGCCACTCCTGGTGTCCTCCGTCACTAAGGGTTACCTAATTTTGTCTAAAGATCACTCAAAGCCGCACGTGAGGGCGAGTTCCGGCCCCCTCCACCCCACGGCCCGGACGGCCGTCCGGCCCTCCGTAGACTCACCCGCATGAGTAACGACCCCGCCGTGGAGATCCGCGGACTGGTGAAGCGGTACGGGCCGAAAACCGCGGTGGACGGCCTCGACCTCACCGTCCGCAGGGCCTCGGTCACCGCCGTCCTCGGCCCCAACGGCGCGGGCAAGACCACCACCGTGGAGACCTGCGAGGGCTACCTCCGCCCCGACGCCGGCACGGTACGCGTCCTCGGTCTCGACCCGCTCGCCCAGGGCCCGGCCCTGCGCCCGCGGATCGGCGTGATGCTCCAGTCCGGCGGCGTCTACTCCGGCGCCCGCGCCGTGGAGATGCTGCGCCACATGGCCGGCCTCTACGCCGACCCCCTCGACGTGCCCGCCCTGGTGGAACGCCTCGGACTCGGCAGCTGCGGACGCACCCCCTACCGCCGGCTCTCCGGCGGCCAGCAGCAGCGCCTGGCCCTGGCCATGGCCGTCGTGGGCCGCCCCGAGCTGGTCTTCCTGGACGAGCCGACCGCCGGCCTCGACCCCCAGGCCCGCCGCGCGACCTGGGACCTCGTACGCGAACTGCGCGCCGACGGCGTCAGCGTCGTCCTCACCACGCACCACATGGACGAGGCCGAACAGCTCGCCGACGAGGTCGCCATCGTGGACGCCGGCAAGGTGATCGCCCACGGCAGCCCCGAGCTGCTGTGCCGCGGCGGCGCCGAGAACACCCTGCGCTTCACCGGCCGCCCCTCCCTGGACCTGGCCTCGCTGCTCAAGGCCCTGCCCGACGGCACCCGGGCCGCCGAGCTCACCGCGGGCGTCTACCGGGTCACCGGTGACGTCGGCCCGCAGCTGCTGGCGACCGTCGCGTCCTGGTGCGCGCAGAACGGGGTGATGCCCGACAGCCTCACGGTCGAGCGGCACACCCTCGAAGACGTCTTCTTGGAACTCACGGGCAAGGAGCTGCGCGCATGAGCGCCGGTACGTTCACCCCCCGGCCCGCGGCCGCGCCCCTGATGCGGATGATCCGGGCGCAGACCGCGCTGGAGACGCGGATGCTGCTGCGCAACGGCGAACAGCTGCTGCTGACCGTGATCATCCCGGCGCTGCTGCTGGTGCTGTTCTCGTCCGTGGACATCCTCGACACCGGCGCCGGCAAGTCCGTCGACTTCCTCGCGCCCGGCGTCCTCGCGCTCGCCGTGATGTCCACCGCCTTCACCGGCCAGGCCATCGCCACCGGATTCGACCGGCGCTACGGGGTGCTCAAGCGGCTCGGCGCCTCTCCGCTGCCGCGCCGGGCCCTGATGGCCGCCAAGACCCTGTCGGTGCTGGTCACCGAGGTGCTCCAGGTCGCCCTGCTCACGGTGATCGCCCTGGCGCTGGGCTGGTCGCCGCACGGGAACCCGCTCGCGGTCGCCGTACTGCTCCTGCTGGGCACCGCCGCCTTCTCGGGGCTCGGGCTGCTGATGGCGGGCACGCTCAAGGCCGAGGTGACCCTGGCCGCCGCGAACCTGGTCTTCCTGCTGCTGCTGGTCGGCGGCGGGGTGATCGTGCCGCTGGAGAAGTTCCCGGACGCGGTGCGCTCCGTACTGGAACTGCTGCCCATATCGGCGCTGTCGGACGGGCTGCGCGAGGTGCTCCGCAACGGGGCGGCGCTGCCCTGGGGCGACACGGCCGTCCTGGCCTGCTGGTCGGTCCTGGGGCTCGGCGCCGCGGCCCGGTTCTTCCGCTGGGAGTGAATCCCTTCCCCCGTTCGTTGTCCGGGCACGAGGATGGGCACCGCCACACATCGGCGACGCACACCAGGACACCGGGGGCGCGGCATGGGGCAGCGGGAAGCCGTTCTACGGCTGGACCAGCAGTGGGCGAGGGTCCGTTCGGGGGCGGCGCACGCCGGGCCCGAAGAGGCCGACCGGCTGCTCGCCGAGCTGATCGGCGCGCTGCGCGAGCCCGCCCGCACCGACGCCGAGTGCGCCGCGCGGCTGGGCCTGCGCCTGGGTGACCTCGCGGCCCGTCGCTTCGCCGCCGGGGACCGGGCGGGGGCCCTGTCCGCCATCGAGGAAGCACTCCGGCACGCCGGGCAGGCGGCCGGGCACGACCCCGAGTACGCCCGCTGGTACGCCCGGTCGCTGATCAACCAGGGCGTCTGGCTGGCCTGGCCGCTGAGCGACGCCGACCGGCTGCCCCGCTATCCCCTCGGCGCGGCCGGGGAGAGCGGCCCGAGCCCCATGGAGCGGGCGGCCGGCGAGCGGGCGCGTGAGGTGACCCGGGCCGCCGTCGAGGTCTGGGCCGGCCTCGACCAGCACGATCCGGTCAACCGGCGCGGCCTGGCGCAGGCCAAGGTGTTCCTCGGGGACCGCCTCGCCGAACTGGGCTTCGCCGACGACGCGGTGGCCTGGGCGGTGGACGCGGAGGCCGGGTTCCGCCGGATCCTGCTGTCCGGGCCGGACGAGGAGGAGGCGCAGGAGGCGGAGGGCGCCCTCGACCACATCGGCCGCCAGCTGGAACTGCGGCTGCGCCACCTGTCCTTCGACTCCCTCGCCGGTCTGCGCGCCCAGGGCCTGCTGCCCGAGCGGCTGCTGCCCCGGGCCGTGGTGGCCGCCCGGATCCAGGGCGCCCCGGAAGCGGAGATCGCCGCCCGGCTGGGCCTGGAGCCCGAGCAGGTCGCCACGAAGCTGGAGGTCACGCCCTGGCTCGCGGTGTGGCGCATCGAGGTGCGCGGCGCCGATGGGCTGTGGACGGTACCGGACCGGCTCTGGCAGGGCGCGGCGGAGGTCCGCGACCGGACGGCCGAGGAGGTGGCGGCCGAGCTGATCCGCGCCTTCATGGCGTCGGCGCAGTACCCGGGCGACGAGGGCTTGTGGCGCGTGCGGGTGTGGTGGCACGAGGAAGGCGACCCGGCGGGCGCCAAGTTCCGCCTGGTCATCGGCCCCGACGCACCCGGGGGTACCCCCTCGTGAAAGTTTGCACAAGGCGCGGCCTACGATAGGGGCCGTGTTGAACCCCCTCGCCTTCCTCGCCAGCCGCTGGACACCGTCACCCCGGACCGTCCGGCGGGCCGCGTTCGCCGCGCTCCTCATGAGCGTGGCCATCGTCGTCACCGGCGGCGCGGTGCGGCTGACCGGATCCGGTCTCGGCTGCGATACCTGGCCCAAGTGCACCGGCGACAGCCTGATCGTCACCCAGGAACAGGGATTCCACGGTGCGGTCGAGTTCGGCAACCGCATGCTGACGTACGTGCTGTGCGCGGCCGTCGGCTGGTGCATCCTCGCCGCCCGCTCCGCCAAGCCGTGGCGCCGTTCGCTCACCAGGCTCGGCTGGCTCCAGTTCGCCCTCGTGATGGGCAACGCGGTCCTCGGCGGCATCACCGTGCTCACCGGGCTGAACCCGTACAGCGTGGCCGGGCACTTCCTGCTCGCCACCTCCCTGCTCACGGTCACCACCGTCACCTGGCAGCGCACCGCCGAGGGCGACACCGCCCCCCGGCCCCGCGTCCCTGCCCCCGTGCGCAGGCTCTCCTGGGCCCTGGTCGCGGCGACCCTGGTCCTGATCGCGGCGGGCACGGTGGTCACCGGTTCCGGCCCGCACGCGGGTGACAGCAGCGAGATCAAGCGGATGCCGTTCGACTGGGCGGCCACCGCGCACGTCCACGCCGTGTCCGCCTGGGTGGTGTGCGCGCTCGCGCTGGCGGTGTGGCTGGTGCTGCGGGTGGCGGACGCCCCCGCCGACACCCGGGCGCGCGCCCGCGACCTGCTGGTCGTGTTGCTCGCCCAGGGCGCCGTCGGCTACGTCCAGTACTTCACCCACGTGCCCGAGGTGCTGGTCGCCGTGCACATGCTGGGCTCCTGCCTGGTGTGGATCTCGGTCGTGCGCGTGGTGCTCAGCCTGCGCGAGCGGGCGGTGGAGCGGGCGGGAATCCCCGCCCAGGGCGACAGCCAGCTCTCCGCCGTCTGAGCCGCGGGCGGTCAGGCCCGCTCGTCCAGCCGGTAGACGCGACGGGCGTTGCCCGCCGCGATCATCGCCGCGACGCGGTCCGCGTCCCGCCAGGACCAGGCCCCGTCGCCGACCCAGCCGAGCAGCACCCGGCCCAGCGCCTCGCGGAACACCAGGGCGCCCACCGCGTGCAGCTCGGGCAGCCGCCGGCCGCCGCTGGAGTAGAGCAGCTTCCCGAACGGCGCGACTTCCAGCAGCTCGGCCAGTACGGCCGCCGCTCCCGCGCCGGTCCGCGCGAGGAGCGGCCCCAGGTCGGCGTACACGTGCGGGAACGCCTCGGCCAGCCCGGCGGCGGCGCGGTGGTGCGGATAACCGCCGAGGAGCACCAGCGGCACCCCCGCGCCCCGGGTGGCCCGTACGAAGCCGGTCAGCAGCGCGGGATCGGCGTGCTCGGGCCGCTGCCCGGGCTCCGCGGCACCGGTGTGCAGCTGGATCGGCAGCCCGGTCGCGACGGCGCTCCACAGCAGGTGCCGCAGGAGGACGGGGTCGCGCACGGTGTCCCCTTTGGCGCGGCCGGCCAGCCACCGTCCGGCGGCTCCCCGTACGTCGCCCGGTCCGGGCGGTTCGGGCGCCTGGGCCAGGACGGCGGGATACCGCGCGCCCGCCCCGCACGTGAAGGCGACGGCCCCGGCGGCGGCGTGGTGGACGGCCTCGGCCAGGTTGGCGAGGAAGGCGGCGACGGTCCCGGAGGTATCGGCCACCTGCTCGGCCAGCGGCTCCAGCCGGACGGCCTCGAACGCCTCGGCGTCACCGGCGCGGGCCAGTTCCTTGGGGGCGGTGAGGTCGCCGGGCGCACCCGTGTCGACCAGGTAGGCGCCGATCCCCGCGCCCCGCAGCAGCAGCCGCCCGGCCTCGGTGACGCCGAGTTCGCGCCGCCGGGCGAGGTAGCGGACGGGCGGACAGTGGGGTTCGAGCCCGAGCAGCGGCGGGCACCAGCGGCGTACGGCGAAGCCGGTCTGGGTGTCGAAGAAGGTGGTGCCCGCGGCGGGCGGGCCTGCCGAGCGGACCAGCTCGGCCTCGAAGGTGCCGAGGCCGAGCTCGGTGCGGAGCACTCCCTGGCAGTACTGGTCCACCAGGGGCGGCGTTTCGATCATCCGGGCATCCCGTTGCGGACGTGAGGAAGCGGCTTCCACACGTCCTAACGGGTGAGCGGCGTGACAGGTGTTGCTCGCGCTGTTGACCGAGCCGCCCCCGAAAGGACCACCGGCCCCTCGGGCCGGGCGGGACTTCTCGGGACACGCCCTAGATCTGGATCCCGGCCATGCGCGACCACTCGTACGGGCCGGTCTTCACGCGGGCGGCGAACTCGCCGTCGAACTCCTCGTGGAGGGTCAGCCCGGCCTTCTCGGCGGCCTGCTCGGCCGCCGCGTAGGTCGGGGCCACCAGGTCGCCCCAGCCGCCGTCCGTGCCGACGAGCACGATCCGGGTGCCGGCCTGCCCGATGTGCGCGAGCTGCCCCTCGGCGCCGCCGTGCCGCTTGGCGAACGCGCCGATCTGCCTGGCCAGCTTCGCGGCCGTCCGGTCCTGCTTCTTCGTGTCTGCGGTGGTGTCTGCCATGGACGGCATGCTACCGGCGGGTAATGAACGGAGGAAGCGTCAGCGCAGGAAGGGGTCCACGGCCACGGCGACGAAGAGCAGCGACACGTAGGTGATCGACCAGTGGAACAGCCGCATCTCCTTGAGCTTCGCGCCCGTCACCCCGGCTTTGGCCCGCGCGTTCAGCGCGTGCGCCTCCCACAGCCACCAGCCGCCCGCCAGCAGCGCGACGGAGGTGTAGAACCAGCCGGTGTAGCCCAGCGGGGTCAGCAGCAGCGAGACGGCCACCATCACCCAGCTGTAGAGGACGATCTGACGGGCCACGACCTTGTTGCCGGCGACGACCGGCAGCATCGGTACGCCGACCCGGGCGTAGTCGTCCTTGACCTTCATCGACAGCGGCCAGTAGTGCGGCGGCGTCCAGAAGAAGATGACGAGGAAGAGGATGACCGCGGCCCAGGAGACCTCGTTCTTCACCGCCGACCAGCCGATGAGCACCGGCATGCAGCCCGCGATGCCGCCCCAGACGATGTTCTGGGCGGTGCGCCGCTTGAGCAGCATCGTGTAGACGACGACGTAGAAGAGGAGCGCGCCGAGCGAGAGCGCGGCGGACAGCCAGTTGATCAGCAGACCGAAGAACAGGGTCGAGAGGACCCCGAGCGAGATGCCGAAGACCAGGCACTCGCGCGGGCTCACCATGCCGGTCACCAGCGGGCGCTGCGACGTACGGTCCATCAGCGCGTCGATGTCGCGGTCGATGTACATGTTCAGCGCGTTGGCGCCGCCCGCCGACAGGTATCCGCCGAAGCAGGTCGCGAGAACCAGCCACAAGGACGGCACGCCCTGTTCGGCGAGGAACATCACCGGCACTGTGGTGATCAGCAGAAGTTCGATGATCCGCGGCTTGGTCAAAGCCACGAAAGCCATGACCCTGGCCCCGAACGGCCGATGACCGGGAGGGGTCCCCAGCACCCCCGCTGGACGGGATTCGACGGCCGTCACGCACACCCCTGACAGAGAATTCAGCAAGCCGGGGCAAGAGGCCCGTAAGGCTTGCACGTACTACGCCACTCTAGACGTTGCCCTCACCCCGCCCGGCCCCGGGGTCGCCTCGTGTTGGGCCGATCGGTCCGGGCGCAGGTGAACACCAGTCGGCGACCCGGCGACGCACTACCGGCACTCGAATAGTGGCGCGCCGTCTCGGGGGTAGGCTCGGAATCGCGCCGGTGCACCGTTCGTCACCGGGAAACAACATGTGGAGAGGAGCCCTGACTCACGGTGAGCACCAAGCCGACCACCACAGAGCTCGAGTGGACCGAACTGGACCAGCGGGCCGTCGACACCGCCCGCATCCTGGCCGCGGACGCGGTCCAGAAGGTCGGGAACGGCCACCCCGGAACGGCGATGAGCCTGGCCCCCGCCGCGTACACCTTGTTCCAGAAGGTCATGCGCCACGACCCGGCGGACCCCCAGTGGGTCGGCCGCGACCGTTTCGTGCTCTCCGCGGGCCACTCGTCCCTCACCCTCTACACCCAGCTCTACTTCGGCGGCTTCGGCCTGGAGCTGGACGACCTCAAGGCGTTCCGCACCTGGGGTTCCAAGACCCCCGGTCACCCGGAGTACGGCCACACGGCCGGCGTGGAGACCACGACCGGCCCGCTCGGCCAGGGCGTCGCCAACGCGGTGGGCATGGCCATGGCCGCCCGTTACGAGCGCGGCCTGTTCGACCCGGACGCCGCCCCGGGCACCTCCCCGTTCGACCACATGGTCTACGCGATCGCCGGTGACGGCTGCCTCCAGGAGGGCATCTCCCACGAGGCGTCGGCCCTGGCCGGCCACCAGAAGCTCGGCAACCTGGTGCTGCTGTGGGACGACAACCACATCTCCATCGAGGGCGACACGGAGACTGCCGTCTCCGAGGACACCCTCAAGCGCTACGAGGCGTACGGCTGGCACGTCCAGCGCGTCGCCCCGAAGGAGAACGGCGACCTCGACCCGAAGGCGGTCTTCGAGGCGCTCAAGGCGGCGAAGGCCGAGACCGGTCGTCCGTCCTTCATCGCCATGCGCTCGATCATCGCCTGGCCGGCCCCGGACGCCCAGGGCACCGAGGCCGCGCACGGCTCGGCCCTCGGTGACGACGAGGTCGCCGCCACCAAGCGCGTCCTCGGCTTCGACCCGGAGAAGACCTTCGAGGTCTCCGACGAGGTCATCGCGCACACCCGCAAGGCGCTGGACCGCGGCCGCGAGGCCAAGGCCGCCTGGGAGAAGGACTTCTCCGCCTGGCGCACCGCCAACCCGGAGCGCGCCGCCGAGTTCGACCGCATCGAGGCCAACGAGCTGCCCGCGGGCTGGGAGGACAAGCTCCCCGTCTTCGAGCCCGGAAAGGGCGTCGCCACCCGCGCGGCCTCCGGCAAGGTGCTCCAGGCGCTCGGCCCGGTCATCCCGGAGCTGTGGGGCGGCTCGGCCGACCTGGCCGGCTCCAACAACACCACCATCGACAAGAACTCCTCGTTCCTGCCGGAGGGCAACCCGCTGCCGGAGGCCGACCCGTACGGCCGCACCATCCACTTCGGCATCCGCGAGCACGCCATGGCCGCGTCCATGAACGGCATCGCGCTGCACGGCCACACCCGCATCTACGGCGGCACCTTCCTGGTGTTCTCCGACTACATGCGCAACGCCGTGCGCCTGTCGGCCCTGATGCACCTGCCGGTCACCTACGTGTGGACGCACGACTCCATCGGCCTGGGTGAGGACGGCCCGACCCACCAGCCGGTCGAGCACCTCGCCTCGCTGCGCGCCATCCCGGGCCTGAACGTGGTCCGGCCGGCCGACGCGAACGAGACCGTCGTCGCCTGGCGCGAGATCCTGCGCCGCCACACCAAGGTGTTCGGCAAGGGCGCCCCGCACGGTCTGGCGCTGACCCGTCAGGGCGTGCCGACGTACGAGCGCAACGACGACGCCGCCAAGGGCGGGTACGTGCTGTTCGAGGCGGCCGGCGCGGACGGCGCGAAGGCCGAGCCGCAGGTCGTCATCATCGGCACCGGTTCCGAGGTCCAGCTGGCCGTCGCTGCGCGTGAGGCGCTGCAGGCCGAGGGCATCGCGACCCGGGTCGTGTCGATGCCGTCCGTCGAGTGGTTCGAGGAGCAGGACCAGGCGTACAAGGACAGCGTCCTGCCGCCGTCCGTGCGTGCGCGCGTCGCCGTCGAGGCGGGCATCGGCCTGACCTGGCACCGCTTCGTCGGTGACGCCGGCCGCATCGTGTCCCTGGAGCACTTCGGTGCCTCGGCCGACGCGAAGGTGCTCTTCCGCGAGTTCGGCTTCACTCCCGAGGCCGTTGCCGCAGCCGCCCGCGAATCGCTCGCCGCCGCCGCGCGCTGACGCCCTTACACGACCAGTAGGAGATGCAATTCCCATGACAGACGCACTCAAGCGCCTCTCCGACGAGGGCGTGGCGATCTGGCTGGACGACCTGTCCCGCAAGCGCATCACGTCCGGCAACCTCGCCGAGCTGATCGACCAGCAGCACGTGGTCGGTGTCACCACCAACCCGTCGATCTTCCAGAAGGCCATCAGCCAGGGAGACGGCTACGACGGGCAGCTCTCGGACCTCGCCGCCCGCAAGGTGACCGTCGAGGAAGCCATCCGCATGATCACCACGGCGGACGTCCGCGACGCCGCCGACATCCTGCGGCCGGTCTTCGACGCGACCGAGGGCCAGGACGGCCGGGTCTCGATCGAGGTCGACCCGCGCCTGGCCCACAACACCAAGGCGACCGTCGCCGAGGCCAAGCAGCTGGCCTGGCTGGTGGACCGCCCGAACACCCTGATCAAGATCCCGGCGACCATGGGCGGCCTGCCCGCGATCACCGAGGTCATCGGCCGGGGCATCAGCGTCAACGTGACCCTGATCTTCTCGCTGGAGCGCTACCGCCAGGTCATGGACGCGTACCTGGCGGGTCTGGAGAAGGCGAAGGCCGCGGGCCTGGACCTCTCCAAGATCCACTCGGTGGCCTCCTTCTTCGTGTCCCGCGTGGACACCGAGATCGACAAGCGCCTGGACGGCATCGGCACCGACGAGGCCAAGGCCCTCAAGGGCAAGGCGGCGCTCGCCAACGCCCGCCTGGCCTACGAGGCGTACGAGGAGGTCTTCTCCTCCGAGCGCTGGGCCGCCCTGGACAAGGCGCACGCCAACAAGCAGCGCCCGCTGTGGGCCTCGACCGGCGTGAAGGACCCGGCGTACAAGGACACCCTGTACGTGGTGGACCTGGTCGCCCCCGGCACCGTCAACACCATGCCGGAAGCCACCCTGGACGCCACCGCCGACCACGGTGAGGTCACCGGCGACACCATTCACGGCACGTACGCGCAGGCGCGCGCCGAGCTCGACGCGATCGCCGCGCTGGGCATCTCGTACGACGAAGTGGTCCAGCTGCTCGAAGACGAAGGCGTCGAGAAGTTCGAGGCGTCGTGGAACGACCTGCTGAAGTCGACCCAGGCGGAGCTCGAGCGCCTCGCCCCCGCGGAGGACTGAGTATTTTGTCGGTGAACGGAGCGAACCCGCTTCGTGACGCACAGGACCGGCGGCTCCCGCGTATCGCGGGGCCGTCCGGCCTGGTCATTTTCGGCGTTACGGGTGACCTGTCGCGCAAGAAGCTGATGCCCGCCGTCTACGACCTCGCCAACCGCGGCCTGCTGCCCCCGGGCTTCTCGCTGATCGGGTTCGCCCGCCGCGAGTGGCACGACGAGGACTTCGCCCAGGAGGTGTACGAGGCCGTCAAGCAGCACTCGCGCACCCCCTTCCGCGAGGAGGTCTGGCAGCAGCTGGTCCAGGGCTGCCGCTTCGTCCAGGGCGAGTTCGACGACGACGCGGCCTTCGAAACCCTCAAGGCAACGATCGAAGAGCTCGACAAGGCGCAGGGCACGGGCGGCAACTTCGCCTTCTACCTGTCGGTCCCGCCCAAGTTCTTCCCCAAGGTGGTCCAGCAGCTCAAGGACCACGGTCTGGCGCAGAAGGAGGGTTCCTGGCGGCGCGCCGTCATCGAGAAGCCCTTCGGCCACGACCTCAAGAGCGCCGAGGAACTCAACAAGGTCGTCCACGAGGTCTTCCCCCGTGACGAGGTCTTCCGGATCGACCACTACCTCGGCAAGGAGACCGTCCAGAACATCCTGGCGCTCCGCTTCGCCAACACCATGTTCGAGCCGATCTGGAACCGGTCGTACGTCGACCACGTGCAGATCACGATGGCCGAGGACATCGGCATCGGCGGCCGGGCCGGTTACTACGACGGCATCGGCGCGGCCCGTGACGTCATCCAGAACCACCTGCTCCAGCTGCTGGCGCTGACCGCGATGGAGGAGCCCGGCTCCTTCCACCCCAAGGCGCTGGTGGCCGAGAAGCTCAAGGTGCTGACCGCCGTGGAGCTGCCGGAGGACCTGGGCAAGCACACCGTGCGCGGCCAGTACTCGGCGGCGTGGCAGGGCGGCGAGAAGGTCGTCGGGTACCTCGAAGAGGACGGCATCGACCCCAAGTCGAAGACCGACACCTACGCGGCCATCAAGCTGGAGATCAACAACCGCCGTTGGGCGGGCGTCCCGTTCTACCTGCGGACCGGCAAGCGCCTGGGCCGTCGGGTGACCGAGATCGCGGTCGTCTTCAAGCGGGCCCCGTACCTGCCGTTCGAGTCGGGCGCGACCGAGGAGCTGGGGCAGAACGCCCTGGTCATCCGGGTCCAGCCGGACGAGGGCATCACGGTGCGTTTCGGCTCGAAGGTTCCGGGCACCTCCATGGAGGTCCGCGACGTGACGATGGACTTCGCCTACGGCGAGTCCTTCACCGAGTCCAGCCCCGAGGCGTACGAGCGGCTGATCCTCGATGTCCTGCTGGGTGACGCGAACCTCTTCCCGCGCCACCAGGAGGTCGAACTGTCCTGGAACATCCTCGACCCGATCGAGGAGTACTGGGACAAGCACGGGAAGCCCGCGCAGTACCCGGCGGGCACCTGGGGGCCGGTCGAGGCGGACGAGATGCTCGCACGAGACGGACGGAGCTGGCGCCGGCCATGAAGATCGACCTTACGGAGACCACCTCCAGCAAGATCAACGCCGCGTTGGTGCAGGCACGCCGGGAGCTCGGCACGCCCGCCATCGGCATGGTCCTCACGCTGGTGATCGTGACCGACGAGGAGAACGCGTACGACGCGCTCAAATCGGCTAACGACGCGTCCCACGAACACCCTTCGCGGATCATCGTCGTGGTCAGGCGGGTCAGCCGCTCCCCCCGCAGCCGTCGCGACGCCCGGCTCGACGCGGAGATCCGCGTCGGGACGGACGCCGGTACCGGCGAGACGGTGGTGCTGCGCCTGCACGGTGAACTGGTCCACCACGCCCAGTCGGTGGTTCTCCCGCTCCTCCTGCCCGACGCCCCCGTGGTCGTCTGGTGGCCGGAGGGGGCTCCGATGGACCTGGCGGGCGACCCGCTGGGTGCGCTCGGTCAGCGCCGGATCACGGACACCTACTCCTCGGAGGAGCCCGTCGGTGCGCTCGGCGCCCGGGCGCAGGCGTACGCACCGGGTGACACGGACCTGTCGTGGACCCGGATCACGCCCTGGCGCTCGATGCTGGCCGCCGCGCTGGACCAGCAGAGGGTGTCGGTCATCTCCGCCACCGTCGAGGGCGAGGACGAGAACCCCAGCTGCGAGCTGCTGGCCATGTGGCTGGCGGACCGCCTCGGCGTGCCGGTGACGCGCACGCTGTCCCAGGGCCCGGGCCTGACCGCCGTACGCATGGAGACCAAGGACGGCACGATCGTCCTGGACCGCGCGGACGGCTCCCTGGCGACGCTGTGCATGCCCGGTCAGCCCGACCGGGCGGTGGCCCTCAAGCGGCGTGAGACGGCCGAGCTGCTCGCGGAGGAGCTGCGCCGGCTGGACCCGGACAACACGTACGAGGCCTCGCTGAAGTTCGGCGTGGACCGGCTGGAGGCGGCCGGTGCCCCGGCCGCCGCTCCCGCGGAAGCCCCCGCGGAAGCTCCCGCGGAAGCCCCGGCGAAGGCCCCCGCGGCCAAGCCGGCCGCCAAGACCGCGGCGAAGAAGGCCACGGCCAAGCAGTGACGTTTCTCGGCCGCCGGCCGGACCCCCTCCCGAGGGGGTCCGGCCGGCGGCCGTTCCCTTTCCCTCAGGCGCCGGACCGGTCCGGCACGAGCAAGAAGGCGGCACGCACATGGGTATGACGACTCCCCAGGTCGTCGTCCACCGGGACAAGGAACTGATGGCCCAGGCCACGGCGGCCCGGCTCATCACGAAGGTCGTGGACGCGCAGGCGGCCCGCGGCAGCGCCTCGGTGGTGCTGACCGGGGGCCGCAACGGCAACGGGCTGCTGGCCGCGCTCGCCGCGGCCCCGGCCCGGGACGCGATCGACTGGTCCCGGCTGGACCTGTGGTGGGGCGACGAGCGCTACGTCCCCGCCGACGACCCCGAGCGCAACCACGTCCAGGCCCGGGAGGCGCTCCTGGACGCCGTCCCCGTCGACCCGGCGCGCGTCCACGTGATGCCGGCGTCGGACGGCCCGTACGGGACGGACGTCGACGCGGCGGCGGCGGCCTACGCCGAGGAGCTGCGCAAGGCCTCGGGGCCCGAGGACCACGGCCCGGTCCCCACCTTCGACGTGCTGATGCTGGGCGTCGGCCCGGACACGCACGTCGCCTCCCTGTTCCCGGAGCACCCGGCGGCGCGCGAGAGCGACCGCACGGTGGTCGGGGTGCACGGGGCGCCGAAGCCGCCGCCGACCCGGGTCTCGCTGACCCTCCCGGCGATCCGCGCGGCGCGCGAGGTCTGGCTGCTGGCGGCGGGCGAGGACAAGGCGGGCGCGGTGGCCATCGCGCTCGGCGGCGCGGGCGATGTGCAGGCCCCGGCGGCGGCCGCGTACGGGCGCAGCCGGACCCTGTGGCTGCTGGACCGCCCGGCGGCGGCGAAGCTGCCCGCGGGCCTCTACCCGCCGGTCTGACGGCTCTACCCGCCGGTCCGCGGACGGGTGGGGACGGGTGCGGGGGCCTGTCGCGGCCCCCGCACCCGCCGCCGGATCAGGACCGGCCGCGCAGCGTGCGGTAGGTGGAGACCAGCTCCCGGGTGGAAGGGTCGAGGTCCTCCATGTGGGAGCCGTCGACCAGGGCCGGCTCGAGCTGCTTGGCCAGCACCTTCCCCAGTTCCACGCCCCACTGGTCGAAGGAGTCGATGTTCCACACCGCGCCCTGGACGAACACCTTGTGCTCGTAGAGGGCGATCAGCTGACCCAGTACCGCCGGCGTCAGCTCGTCCGCGAGGATCGTCGTGGTCGGGTGGTTGCCGCGGAACGTCTTGTGCGGGACCAACTCCTCGGCGACGCCTTCCGCCCGCACTTCCTCCGCCGTCTTGCCGAAGGCCAGTGCCTGGGTCTGCGCGAAGAAGTTGGCCATCAGCAGGTCGTGCTGCGCCGCCAGTTCGGGTTCCAGTTCCGCCACCGGGCGGGCGAAGCCGATGAAGTCCGCCGGGATCATCCGGGTGCCCTGGTGGAGCAACTGGTAGTACGCGTGCTGCCCGTTGGTGCCGGGCGTGCCCCAGACCACCGGGCCGGTGTCCCAGTCCACCGGCTGTCCGTCCCGGTCCACGGACTTGCCGTTGGACTCCATGTCCAGCTGTTGCAGGTACGCCGTGAAGCGCGAGAGGTAGTGGCTGTAGGGGAGCACGGCGTGCGACTGCGCGTCGAAGAAGCCCACGTACCAGACGCCGAGCAAGCCCATCAGCAGCGGCGCGTTCTCCTCCGGCGGCGCCGTACGGAAGTGCTCGTCCACGGTGTGGAAACCGCCCAGCATCTCCCGGAAGGCGTCCGGGCCGATCGCGATCATCAGCGAGAGGCCGATGGCGGAGTCGAAGGAGTAGCGGCCGCCGACCCAGTCCCAGAACCCGAACATGTTGGCCGGGTCGATGCCGAACTCCTCCACCTTCCCGGTGTTGGTCGACAGCGCCACGAAGTGCCGGGCCACCGCCGCGTCGTCACCGCCCAGCCCGGCCAGCAGCCAGGTCCGCGCCGAAGTGGCGTTGGTGATGGTCTCGATGGTCGTGAACGTCTTGGAGGCGATGATGAACAGCGTCTCGGCGGGGTCCAGTCCCCGCAGCGCCTCGTGCAGGTCGGCGCCGTCCACGTTGGACACGAAGCGCAGGGTCAGCCCGCGGTCGGTGAAGGCGCGCAGCGCCTCGTAGGCCATCGCCGGACCGAGGTCGGAGCCGCCGATGCCGATGTTGACGACGTTCTTGATGCGCTTGCCGGTGAACCCGGTCCACTCCCCCGACCTCACCTGCTCGGAGAAGGCGGCCATCTTGTCGAGCACGGCGTGGACGGCGGGCACGACGTTCTCCCCGTCCACCTCGACCACCGCGTCCCGGGGCGCGCGCAGCGCGGTGTGCAGGACCGCCCGGTCCTCCGTCGTGTTGATCTTCTCACCGCGGAACATCGCGTCGCGCAGCTCGGCCACGCCGGTGGCCGACGCCAGTTCACGCAGGAGTGCGAGCGTCTCGTCGGTGACGAGGTGCTTCGAATAGTCGATGTGCAGGTCGCCGACCCGCAGGGTGTAGCCGGCGCCCCGGCCGGGATTCGTCTCGAACAGCTCCCGCAGATGCGTCTGCCCCAGCGCTTCCCGGTGCTTTCCGAGTGCCAGCCACTCGGGCGTCCGGTTGAGCCTCGTCTTACGGCTGTCTGCGTTCATCTCGGACATCAACCCACTTCTTCCGTCCTGTTGTGCCCCGCCACGCCCCAACCTAAGGGATCCGAAGGGGGACAACGCGCACAAAGGGGCCCGGCCCGCGGGATTGTTCTCTCCCGCGGGCCGGGCCCCCAGTCACTCTTGAGTGGACCGGCGAGGGCCGACTCTCAGATCTCGCCCCGGAGTTTGGCGAGCGCCTCGGCGAGGATCGCCTCGCCGTCGGCATCGGTACGCCGCTCCCGCACGTAGGCCAGGTGCGTCTTGTACGGTTCGGTGCGCGGCGGCGCAGGCGGGTTGTCCCGGTCCTGGCCGGCGGGGAAGCCGCAGCGCGGGCAGTCCCAAGTGTCCGGTACCTGTGCGTCGCTGGCGAAGCTCGGCTGCGTCTCGTGCCCGTTCGAGCACCAGAAGGAGATGCGCAGGCGGGGCGCGGATTCGCCGCGCTCGGCCTCGCCCATCGGCCCCGCTCCGACCCGACTTCCACGGATCGCGTTGCCACTTGCCACGGTCGTAACTCCCTGCCTGATGGTGCCGCGGAGCGTGAGGGGTTTTCCGCTGCGGGCGCCCAAGTCTACGTAAGGCCGGGCGGCCGTCCAGCAACTGCAGGGGGCGCCCCCGCAGGAGCCCATGATAGGCCGCAGGGGGCGCGGCGGACCGGCACTATGGCCGGAACGCTCGGCTCGCGGGTTACTTCCTCAGCAGGCCGAGCGCGACGATGCAGGCGAACCACAGGAGACCGATCACGACGGTGATGCGGTCCAGGTTGCGCTCGGCGACCGAGGAGCCGCCCACCGACGACTGCATGCCGCCGCCGAACATGTCGGAAAGGCCACCGCCCTTGCCCTTGTGCATCAGCACGAGCAGCATCAGCAGGGCGCTGAAGACGATCAGGGCGATCGAGAACCCCAGAATCACGGCTGGTTCCTACTTTCCTGGCTGTTCCGGCCATCCGATTGTGCCGGGCGCGGGGGCCAGTGGCTGGTGGTACAGCCTCCTGGCCCCCGCAAGGGTACGACGGATCCGTCCTGGCGCATACTCGCTGCGGGGACGGCCGGGCCCTACTGGTCCCGGAAGCGGACGATCTTGACGAACTCTTCCACGTCCAGTGCCGCGCCGCCGATCAGGGCGCCGTCGACGTCGGGCTGGGCCATGATCGCGGCGATGTTGCCGGACTTGACGGAGCCGCCGTACTGGATGCGGACCTTGTCGGCCAGCTCCTGCGAGTACAGCTCGGCCAGGCGGCCGCGGATCGCCCCGCAGACCTCCTGGGCGTCCTCGGGGGTGGCGACCTCGCCGGTCCCGATGGCCCAGACGGGCTCGTAGGCGATCACGATGGACTCGACCTGCTCGGCGGGGACACCGGCCAGGCCGCCGTCGACCTGGGCGAGCGTGTGCTCGACCTGCCGGCCGGCCTTGCGGACGTCGAGGCCCTCCCCGACGCACAGGATCGGGGTGAGCCCGTGGCGGTAGGCGGCCTTGACCTTGGCGTTGCAGAGCTCGTCGCTCTCGCCGTGGTACTGGCGGCGCTCGCTGTGGCCCACGGCCACGAACGTGCAGGCCAGCTTGGCCAGCATCGGGCCGGAGACCTCACCGGTGTAGGCGCCGGAGTCGTGCGCCGAGATGTCCTGGGCGCCGTACTTGATCTTCAGCTTGTCGGCGTCGACGAGGGTCTGGACGGAGCGCAGGTCGACGAAGGGCGGCAGGACCGCGACCTCGACGGCGTCGTAGTCCTTGTCGGCGAGCGAGAAGGCGAGCTTCTGGGTGTGGGCGATGGCCTCGATGTGGTTGAGGTTCATCTTCCAGTTGCCCGCCATGAGCGGGGTGCGCGTGGTCATTGAGTGTCAGACCTCCAGTGCGGCGAGGCCGGGGAGCGTCTTGCCCTCGAGGTATTCGAGGGAGGCGCCGCCACCGGTCGAGATGTGGCCGAAAGCGTTCTCGTCGAAGCCGAGCGTGCGCACCGCGGCGGCGGAGTCCCCGCCGCCGACGACGGTGAACGCGTCGCTGTCGACGAGGGCCTGCGCGATCGCGCGGGTGCCTCCGGCGTAGTCGGGGTGCTCGAAGACGCCCACGGGACCGTTCCAGAACACGGTCTCCGCGTCGGCGATCTTCGACGCGTACAGCTCACGGGTCTTGGGACCGATGTCCAGACCCTCCTTGTCGGCGGGGATCTTGTCCGCGTCGACGGTGATGAAGTCGGCCGGGGTCTTGCCCTTGAGGTCGGGGAAGTCCGCGGACGCGAGGATGTCGACCGGCAGGACCAGCTCGACGCCGCTCTTCTCGGCCCGGGCCATGTACTCCTTGACGACGTCCACCTGGTCCTTCTGGAGCAGGGAGATGCCGACCTCGAAGCCCTTGGCGTAGAGGAAGGTGTACGCCATGCCGCCGCCGATGAGGATGCGGTCGGCCTTGCCGAGCAGCTGGTCGATGACGGCGAGCTTGTCGGAGACCTTGGCGCCGCCGAGTACGACCACGTACGGGCGCTTGACCTCGTCGGTCAGCTTCTTGAGGACGCCGACCTCGGTGGCGATGAGGTAGCCGGCCGCGTGGGGCAGGCGCGCGGGCAGGTCGAAGACCGACGCGTGCTTGCGGTGGACGGCGCCGAAGCCGTCGCCGACGTAGAGGTCGGCGAGCTCTGCGAGCTGGTCGGCGAAGGCGCCGCGCTCGGCGTCGTCCTTCGAGGTCTCGCCGGCGTTGAAGCGCAGGTTCTCGATGACGGCGACCTGGCCGTCGGCGAGGGACGCGACGGTCTCCCTGGCGGACGGGCCGACGGTGTCGGTGGCGAACGCGACGTCCGTGCCGAGCAGCTCACCGAGCCGCTCGGCGGCGGGGGCCAGCGAGAACGCCGGGTCCGGGGCGCCCTTGGGACGGCCCAGGTGCGAGGCGACGATCACGCGGGCGCCGGCTTCGGCGAGCTTGGCGATGGTCGGCTGGACGGCGCGGATGCGCCCGTCGTCGGTGATCTCGGTGCCGGCGAGCGGCACGTTGAGGTCCGCGCGGACGAAGACCCGCTTGCCCAAGACGCCCTCGGCGAGAAGTTCGTCGATCGTCTTCATGTGTTTCTACTCCTTATCCCCACGCGGGGTTTCCGTCCCGACCTGGGTGAGAGGGTACGAGACAAGCCACAGGGCCCGTGCGGCGCCTCGTTGCGCCACTCGGACCCTGTGCCTCACATCGTGCTGCCTGCCGTGACGATCAGAGCTGACCGCCGACGAACACCGTCAGGTCGACGAGGCGGTTGGAGTAGCCCCACTCGTTGTCGTACCAGCCGATGACCTTGACCTGGTTGCCGTCCTGAACCATCGTCAGGGACGCGTCGAAGGTGCAGGACGCGGGCCAGTTCACGATGTCGGAGGAGACGATCGCGTCCTCGGTGTAGTCGAGGATGCCCTTGAGCTGACCCTCGGCGGCCTTCTGGAACGCCGCGTTGATCTCTTCCTTGGTGGTCTCGCGGGAGAGCTCCAGGACGAGGTCGGTGACCGAGCCCGTCGGCACCGGCACGCGCATGGCCATCCCGTCCAGCTTGCCCTTGAGCTGCGGGAGGACCAGCGCGGTGGCCTTGGCGGCACCGGTCGAGGTCGGGATGATGTTCTCGGCGGCGGCACGGGCGCGGCGCAGGTCCGAGTGCGGGAAGTCGAGGATGCGCTGGTCGTTGGTGTACGCGTGGACCGTCGTCATCATGCCCTTGACGATGCCGAAGTTCTCGTCGAGGACCTTGGCCATCGGTGCCACGCAGTTGGTGGTGCAGGAGGCGTTGGAGATGACGTGGTGGTTGGCCGCGTCGTACTTGTCCTGGTTGACACCCATCACGATCGTGATGTCCTCGTCCTTGGCCGGGGCCGAGATGAGGACCTTCTTCGCGCCGGCCGCGATGTGCTTGGCGGCGTCGGCCTTCTTGGTGAAGATGCCGGTCGACTCGATGACGATGTCGGCGCCCAGCTCGCCCCAGGGCAGGTTGGCGGGGTCGCGCTCGGCGAACGTCTTGAAGGTGTTGCCGTTGACGGTGATGGTGTCGTCGGTGTGGGAGACCTCGGCCTTGAGGCGGCCGAGGATGGTGTCGTACTTGAGCAGGTGCACCAGAGTGGCGTTGTCAGTCAGGTCGTTGACACCGACGATCTCGATGTCCGCTCCCTGCTCAAGGAGCGCCCGGAAGTAGTTGCGGCCAATACGACCAAAACCATTGATGCCTACGCGGATCGTCACGAACCGATCTCCTCGTTGGTGCGCCGGTAAAAGTCCCCCGGCGAGCTGTATGGGATGTCCCCGACCGCTTACGACCCTACCTCTCCGTGAGCTTCTGAGTGACATCGGCCGACGGCTGACACTCCCCTGCTTCCCAGGAATGACACCGCGAGGCCCCGTGCCGGACGTGCCGGCACGGGACCTCTGGGACCTTGTCCCCGTTACCCGGAGTGAGGGCCCGCTAAGCCTGGAATCAGTGGTTCAGTGAACGGAGTGCCCTACCGACGAGTACGGCACGGTCGGACGCCGTCGGGACGTGTTCCAGGCCGAATCCGAGCAGGACCGTGTCACGCGTAGTGACAGCGGCGTAGGACTTGAAGAGCTCCCCGGACCTGTACCAATCACCCGGGACGACGGGGCTCCCGGCCGGTGCGCCCTGCGCCGTCCACGCCCCCAGCGAGGTCTCGAAGCCCTCGACGGCCCGGTCCGCCCCGCCGACGTTCAGCCTCGCCTCGTCGGCGAAGACGCCGCGGCCGCCCGCCCCGCCGTCGGTGATGTAGGACAGCGAGACCTCGACGGACTTTCCGGCGTAGGCGCTCAGGTCGAAGGAGACCTGCTTCCAGCCGCCCGAGGAGCCGGTGAAGCTGTTCCACGCCCCGCTGCTGCCGTGCGGCGTGCAGCCGCCGGCCGTCAGGTCGAGGTAATGGCGCAGGAAGGGGTGTCCGTTGATGAAGAACCCGGCCTCGCACTCGGCGGGGACCGCGGTGCTGCTGAGGCCGCCGGCCTCGGGCAGCGTGGTCCAGTCCTCCGCCCCGACGGTGTGCGCCTCCAGGACGGCGTGGTCGTACCCCGGCTCGGTGTTCCAGTTGAGGGCCGCCTTGAGCTGCGGCCGGTCGGCGGCCGTGACGCCGGTGAGGTCGATGGTGCGGGTCAGCCGCTTCCACTCGTTGTCCTCGTGGGTGGCCGAGGCCATCCCGGTGCCCGCGTAGGGGGCGTACGGGTTCACGACCCCGTCGTACTGGCCCGCCTGCGCGCTCTTGAACTGCGGGAACCGCGCCGGTGGCAGGGTTTGCGAGGTCACGGAGTAGGAACCGGGGTGGTCCAGCGGGTTGTCCGCCGCGTTCCCGAGGGCTGCCTTGGCTCCGCTGAGGGCGCCCGCGCCGGTGAAGGCGGTGGGCCCGCTGACGTCGGCCCGGCCGTAGGCGCCGAGGTAGTACTGGCTGAAGTCGTCGGTGGCGGCGCGGCCGACCTGGGCGTTGCCGCCCGCCAGCTCGCCGGCCTCGATGAGTTTGCCGCCCTCGTTGAGGAAGTCGCGCACCGCGAGCTGGGTGTCGCCGCCGGGGCTCTTGGCCCCGGTGTAGTGGACGGCCGTGCGGAAGTGGGAGAGCACCCCGAGGTGGTGCGGGACGCCCTGGGTGGCGACGTCCCAGACGGCCGCCTTCTTGCCGTTGGCGCGCAGGGCGGCGACGTACTCCTCGGCGTGGGTGGCCTTGGCGCCTTCCTCGGCGATCACGAGGACGTCGGCGTCGCGCGGCCGTTCGGCCACCGTGTAGGTGAAGTGCTCGCTGGAGATCTCCCTGCCCCGGTCGCGGCCGGTGAACCAGACCTCGACCTTGTCGCCCGGCTCGGCGCCGTCCACCTTGGCCCGGTACTCGTCGAACCAGTTGTTGTCGTCGCCGCCGTAGACCTCGCCGCCCTTCCAGGCCTTGAGCCCGTCGTCGTGGGTGCGGCCGCCGTTGACGCGGAACTTGAGCTGCTTGTCCCGCAGCGCCTTGCGGGCGGTGACGGAGACGGTCTGGTCCTCGCCGCGCTGCACGTAGGAGGTGGTGAAGGGGTCCACGGTGAAGTCGGCGGCGCTCAGGCCGACGGAGGACACCGGCCGGTCCGGGTGCGCGGCGCTCTCGGCGACCGACAGCGCGAAGGGGACGTTCTTGGCGAACTCGGCCTGGATGAGCTTCTCGTCGTCGGGGAAGTTGAAGACGGACCGGCAGTCCTCGGGCTTCCACCGGTCGCCGGGATCGACGGCGGACGCCGTCTGGCAGGTGCTCATCTCCGGCGTGAACATCATGACGCCGTTGACGTTGGCCGCGTGGCCGTCGGCCTCGCCGTTGGTGGTGTAGAGCTCGGAGGACACCTGGGGGTAGTAGCCGGGGATGGCCGAGTGCTCGGGGGTGCCGGCGAGCGCCTTGTAGGCCACGTCGTCGGGGGTGGGGGTGGCGACCTGCCAGCCCACCCCGTAGAGCAGCAGCTCGGCGGCCGAGTGGTAGTTGATCGCGTACGCGAAGCCGACGCGCTTCTCGAAGGCGTCCAGGGCGACGGTCTCGGGCTCGGAGTTCGCCTTCGGGCCGCGGTAGGTCTCGCTCGACGGGCTCTCGGAGGAGCCCTCGTCGTCGTACCCCCACCTGTAGGCGAAGTTCCGGTTCGGGTCGACCCCGTCGACGGCGGTGATCTTGCCGTCGCCGTCGTTGTCGCGCAGGTTCTTGCGCCACAGCCGCTGCCCGTCGGGGGCGTGCGTGTAGTCGTAGCCGTCGGGGTTGGCGGAGAGCAGGAACCACAGTTCGGTGGAGTCCACCAGCTTGGTGATGCGCTGGTCCTTGCCGTAGGTGTCCAGCGTCCGGTGCATCAGCCGCCGGGTCATCTCGGGGGTGATCCACTCGCGGGCGTGCTGGTTGGACATGTAGAGCACCGAGGGCTTGGCGCCGTCCTTGGTCTTCTTGGCGTCCTTGGTGACCTTCAGGGCGAGGATGTCCTTGCCCCGGACGGTCTTGCCGATGGAGACGACCTTGGTGAGGGACGGGTTGGCCCGCGCGGTGGCGAGGATCTCCTCCTGGAGGCCGCCCTTGCCGCTGTACGGGCGGAAGACGCCGTCCCCAGGGGCTTCGGCGCGGGCGCTCGGGGCGGTCTTGCGCTCGGCGATCTTGACGCCTTGTGCGGCGAGTCCCCCTGCCTGCCCCGCGGTGAGGAACAGTTCGGCCTTCGCCGTCCCGCTCTCGGGCGGGTGCGCGGCCAGTTCGTGGGCGTCCTGGCCGGCGGCGAGGACGAGCGGGATCTGTTCCTTGGTGAGGTCGGCGTCGTAGACCCGGACCTCGTCGGAGGCCGGTCCGGCTCCGCCGTCCGCCGCGGGCCGGGCGTGCGCCGCTACGGGTGAGGCGGCGAGTGTGGTTCCGATGACGAGTGCGCTAGCGGCGAGGATCGATCTCGCGCGGTGCCTCATGTGCCCCCCTGGGCGTCGTCTGCCACGAAAGCGTTGGGAGCCAGGCTCACGATCGCCCATGCCCATGTCAATGGGGCGTACGACGCGGGGCCCGCACGATCACCCGTGCGGGCCCCTGTCTTCCCTGCTCCGTACGGAGACCGGCCCGAGGGCCGAGGGGGGTTCAGCCGGCCATGTTGTCGGCCAGTTCCTCGCTGAGGTCGAGGTTCGACTCCGTGCCCGGGATGCCCAGGTCCTGCGCCCGCTTGTCGGCCATCGCCAGCAGCCGCCGGATCCGGCCCGCGACCGCGTCCTTGGTCAGCGGCGGGTCGGCGAGCGCGCCCAGCTCCTCGAGGGAGGCCTGCTTGTGCTCCATGCGCAGCCGGCCGGCCGCGGCGAGGTGCTCGGGGACCTCCTCGCCGAGGATCTCCAGCGCGCGCTGCACGCGCGCTCCGGCGGCCACCGCGGCCCGCGCCGAGCGGCGCAGGTTGGCGTCGTCGAAGTTCGCGAGGCGGTTGGCGGTGGCGCGCACCTCGCGCCGCATCCGCCGCTCCTCCCACGCCAGAACCGACTCGTGGGCACCCAGCCGGGTCAGCAGCGCGCCGATCGCGTCGCCGTCGCGGACCACGACCCGGTCCACCCCGCGCACCTCGCGCGCCTTCGCGGCGATCGAGAGCCTGCGGGCGGCGCCCACCAGGGCCAGGGCGGCCTCCGGTCCCGGGCAGGTGACCTCCAGGGAGGAGGACCGGCCCGGCTCGGTGAGCGAGCCGTGGGCCAGGAAGGCGCCGCGCCAGGCCGCCTCGGCGTCGCAGGTGGCCCCGGAGACCACTTGCGGGGGCAGACCCCGGATGGGGCGGCCGCGCCCGTCCACCAGGCCGGTCTGGCGGGCCAGCTGGTCCCCGCCGGCCACGACCCGGACGACGAAGCGGCTGCCGCGGCGCAGCCCGCCCGGGGCCATCACCACCAGGTCCGAGGAGTGCCCGAAGATCTCCAGGATGTCCTTGCGCAGGCGCCGGGCGGCGATGCCGGTATCGAGCTCCGCCTCGATGACGATGCGGCCGCTCACCAGGTGCAGCCCGCCCGCGAACCGAAGGATCGCCGAGACCTCGGCCTTCCTGCAGCAGGTCCGGGTGACGGGGAGGCGGGAGATCTCATCCTTCACCGCGGGCGTCATCGCCATGGGCCGATCCTTCCATGCATCCGAAAAATACGGTCGTACGCGGCGGCCAGCAGCTCCGGATCATGCTTCGGAGCCCCGTCCTGCCTGGCCACGGGCGCCAGCTCGACCGCGGCGCCGAACCGTTTTGCGGCATCGGCCAGGGACTCGCGGTCGGGCACGGCGGCCTCGTCGGCCAACACCACGTCCAGGGCGAGTTTAGGGGCGTGTCGGGCCAAAACCTCCAAATGACGCTGCGGAGAGAAGCCCTCTGTTTCACCGGGCTGCGGCGCGAGGTTCAGCGACAGCACCCTGCGGGCCTTCGTCGTGATCAGCGCGTCGAGCAGTTCCGGCACCAGCAGGTGCGGGATCACCGAGGAGAACCAGGACCCCGGCCCGAGCACCACCCAGTCCGCGTCGAGCACGGCCGCGACCGCCTCCGGCACGGCCGGCGGATCGCCGGGGACGACCTGTACGGACAGCACCTCGCCCGGGGTCAGGGCCACCGTGGCCTGCCCCCGCACGGTGTCCACGTCCTGCGGGCGCGCCGGGTCGTGGCCCTTGACCAGTGCCTGGAGCTCCAGCGGGACCGCCGACATCGGCAGCACCCTGCCCTGCGCGCCGAGCAGCTTGCCGACCAGGTCGAGCGCCTGCACGGGGTCGCCGAGCTGCTCCCACAGGGCGACGATCAGCAGGTTGCCGACCGCGTGCTCGTGCAGGTCCCCCGCCGACTGGAACCGGTGCTGGATGACGCGGGCCCAGGTCTGGCCCCACTCGTCGTCCCCGCACAGCGCGGCCAGCGCCTTGCGCAGGTCCCCGGGCGGCAGCACGCCGAGCTCCTCGCGGAGCCGGCCGCTGGAGCCGCCGTCGTCGGCGACGGTGACCACGGCCGTGAGCTCGCCGGTGATCCGGCGCAGCGCGGCCAGGGAGGCCGACAGGCCCATGCCCCCGCCGAGGGCGACGACCTTGGGCGCGACCACCTTGGCGGCGGCGCGGCGCCCGGTGCGGCCCGCGCCGTCCTCACCCCGGCCGGGGGCGAGACGGCGCAGGCGGCGCAGGCGCAGGGAGCGTCCGGTCACTCGCGCCCCATGTCCCGGTGGACGACGACGGTCTCTACTCCCTCGGAGGCGAGGCGGGCCGCGAGCTTCTCGGACATGGCCACGCTGCGGTGCTTGCCGCCCGTGCAGCCGACCGCGATGGTCACGTACCGCTTGCCCTCACGGCGGTAGCCGGTGGCGATGAGCTGGAGCAGCTCGGTGTACCGGTCGAGGAACTCCTTGGCGCCGGGCTGGCTGAACACGTACCCCGACACCTCCGGGTTGAGCCCGGTGAAGGGGCGCAGCTCCGGGACCCAGTGCGGGTTGGGGATGAACCGGCAGTCGACGACGAGGTCGGCGTCGACGGGGAGGCCGTACTTGTAGCCGAAGGACATGACGGTGGCCCGCAGCTCGGGCTCCTCGTCACCCGCGAACCGGGCGTCCATCTTGGCGCGCAGCTCGTGCACGTTCAGGCTGGAGGTGTCGATGACGAGGTCGGCGTCACCGCGCAGCTCGCGCAGCAGGTCGCGCTCGGCGGCGATGCCGTCGACGATGCGCCCGTCGCCCTGGAGGGGGTGCGGGCGGCGGACCGACTCGAAGCGGCGGACCAGCGCGTCGTCGGAGGACTCCAGGAAGACGATGCGGCGGGTGACCCCGCGGGACTCCAGGTCGGCGAGGGACTCGCGCAGGGCGTCGAAGAACTGGCGGCCGCGGACGTCCACGACGACGGCGATGCGCGCCACGTTGCCCTGCGAGCGGGCGCCGAGCTCCACCATGGTGGGGATCAGCGCCGGCGGGAGGTTGTCCACGACGAACCAGCCGAGGTCCTCCAGGCACTTGGCCGCGGTACTGCGGCCGGCCCCGGACATCCCGGAGATGATCACCAGCTCGGGGATGGCCGCCTCGGCGGTCTCGCCGGGCTCCACTGTCGTGCCCGTACTCACCTGTGCTCCGTCTCGGTCGTACTCGGTGTCGTTCTGGTCAGCTGCGTTCGCCGCGGCTTCGTTCGCCGCGTGGTCGTTCGCCGGTCGCTCGGTCATGGCGTTGTCCCCCGTTCGGACTCGTCTTCGATGATCTCTCCTGTCGCCATGTTGACGGCAGGACGGGCGGGGACGGCCTGGGCGAGCGCGGCGGCCACGGTCTCGGCCGTCTTGCGGCCTATGCCGGGGACCTCGCAGATCTGGTCGATTGTCGCCGCTCTCAGCTTCTTCACCGAACCGAAGTGCTTGATCAGGGCCTGCTTGCGGCTCTCGCCGAGACCGGGCACCTCGTCCAGCGGGCCCGCCTTGAACCGCTTTCCGCGCTTGTTGCGCTGGTACTGGATGGCGAAGCGGTGGGCTTCGTCACGCACCCGCTGGAGCAGGTAGAGGCCCTCGCTGGTGCGGGGCAGCACCACCGGGTCGTCCTCGCCGGGCAGCCACACCTCCTCCAGCCGCTTGGCGAGGCCGCACACCGCCACGTCGTCGATCCCCAGCTCCTCCAGGGCCCGCTTGGCTGCGGTGACCTGCGGCCGGCCGCCGTCGACCACGACGAGCTGCGGCGGGTACGCGAAGCGCTTGGGGCGCCCGTCGTCCTCTTCGGGGCCGTTCGTCTCCCCGTCTTCCGGGGACCACTCGCCCGTCTTCAACTTCTCCTGGAGGTAGCGCCTGAAGCGCCGGGAGACCACCTCGTGCATGGAGCGGACGTCGTCCTGCCCTTCGAACGACTTGATCTGGAAGCGCCGGTACTCGCTCTTGCGGGCCAGACCGTCCTCGAAGACGACCATGGAGGCCACGACGTCGTCGCCCTGGAGGTGCGAGATGTCGAAGCACTCGATGCGCAGCGGCGCGCCGTCCAGCTCCAGGGCCTCGGCGATCTCCTCCAGGGCGCGGGAGCGGGTGGTGAGGTCGGCGGCCCGCTTGGTCTTGTGCAGGGCGAGGGACTGCTGCGCGTTGCGGTGGACGGTCTCCATGAGGGCCTTCTTGTCCCCGCGCTGTGGGATGCGCAGGCTGACCTGCGAACCGCGCCGCTCGGCGAGCCACTGGCCGAGCACCGGCGTGTCCTCGGGCAGGGCGGGCACCAGCACCTCCTTGGGGACGGCCTCGCCCTTCTCCTCGCCGTACAGCTGCTGGAGGGCGTGCTCGACCAGGCCCGCCGTGTCGACGGCCTCCACCTTGTCGGTGACCCATCCGCGCTGGCCGCGGACCCGGCCGCCGCGCACGTGGAAGATCTGCACGGCGGCTTCCAGCTCGTCCTCGGCGACCGCGATGAGGTCGGCGTCGGTGGCGTCGGCGAGCACGACGGCGTTCTTCTCCATGGCCCGGCGCAGGGCCCCTATGTCGTCGCGCAGCCGGGCGGCCTTCTCGTACTCCATCTCCTCGGCCGCCTCGTGCATGTCCTTCTCCAGGCGGGAGAGGTAGGTGCCGGTGCGTCCCGCCATGAAGTCGCAGAAGTCCCCGGCGAGTTCGCGGTGCTCCTCGGGGGTGACGCGGCCGACGCAGGGGGCGGAGCACTTGCCGATGTAGCCGAGCAGGCAGGGCCGGCCGATCTGGGCGGACCGCTTGAACACCCCGGCGGAGCAGGTCCGCACGGGGAACACCCGGAGCATCAGGTCGACGGTCTCGCGGATCGCCCAGGCGTGGCCGTAGGGCCCGAAGTAGCGCACGCCCTTCTTCTTGGGGCCGCGCATGACCTGGACCCGGGGGTACTCCTCGTTCATCGTCACGGCGAGGGAGGGGTAGCTCTTGTCGTCCCGGTACTTGACGTTGAACCGGGGGTCGAACTCCTTGATCCAGGAGTATTCGAGCTGGAGCGCCTCGACCTCGGTGGAGACGACGGTCCATTCGACGGAGGCGGCGGTCGTCACCATGGTGGCGGTACGGGGGTGCAGGTTCGCGACGTCCTGGAAGTAGCTGGCCAGGCGTTGGCGCAGGCTCTTGGCCTTCCCGACGTAGATCACCCGGCGGTGCTCGTCGCGGAACTTGTAGACGCCCGGGGACTCGGGGACCTGCCCCGGCTGGGGGCGGTAGCTGGAGGGGTCGGCCATGCCAACCACCCTACTGTCGCCGACGGACAACCCACCCCCACGCCTCTCCCCCGGCCGGGGCTGCTGCACCGGATCCCGGGGGCACCCCGGCCGGGAACGTTCCCCCGCCCCGCCGTGAACGGCCCCCGGGCCCCTGCCGCACCGCCTGCCCGGCATGACGGGCCGGGGCGGGGGCCCGGGCGGACGGGCCCGGGCGGGCGCGGGCGGGCGGGCGCGGGCGGGCGCGGGGCGGCCGTCCCGGGGAGGGCGGGGCCGCGGGGGCTTGCCGCCGGAGGCGGGACGGGGCGGAGCCCCCGACCGCCCTGCGCGCGCGGCGGTCGGGGGCTCGGGGGCGCACGACCGGGGGGCCGGGGGCTCGCCGCCGGTTTCGGGAAGGGGCGGGGAGGGCCCTGGCCGCGCAGCGGGCCCGGCCAGGGCGCCGCACCCGACCCGGCCGGGCTCGCACCCCCCGTCCCGGGGGGCCGGGCAGCGGGACGGGGCCTGGGCGGGCCCCGCCGAGCCCTGCCGCCTGGCGGGGCGGCAGGGCCCGGCGGGGCTGGGGGCCCAGGGCCCGGCGGAACTAGGGGCGCAGGGCCCGGCGGCGGCGGATCAGGGCGCCGACTCCGGCCCCCGCCAAGGCCAGGCCCCCGGCAGCGGCACCGGCCGGGATGTCCGGGGAGCTGCCGGCGGAGCCACCCGCGTAGCCCCCGGCCTTACCGGCCTTCGCGTACGCCGATCCCGGCAGCTTGTCCCCGTACGCCCGGGCGACCCGCGCCCGGTACGCGGCCAGGCTCGTTCCCCCGGCGCCGACGGCCCGCTCCGCGTCCTCGTCCAGCGGCAACACCTCCGCTCCCCGGGCCACGTACCACGCGTCGATCTGCGGCTCCCGGAACACCGTCCCGCCCGGCAGTTTCTCCGCGCCGAGCCGCGCGTAGCGGAACTCGTCGTCGCCGGTGGCGATGTTCACCACCTGCCATCCGGCCTCCGTCCGCGCCGTCCACAGCGCGGCCTGCTGACCGTCCGAGGAGACCGCCTTGCTGGCGAGGAACTCCAGCCGGGCGACCGGCGCCCCGGCCTTGCCGGCCACGAAGTCCGGCGAGAGGTAGTTCACCCCGATCGCCTCGCCCTCCACCCGCGGCTGCGCGGCGGTCACCGCGACCTTGCCCTCCCGCGCGAAGAACCGGGACAGGGTGGCCATCGTCGCGGGCGCGGCGGCCGCCTGTCCGGCCGCCGCCTTGACCTCGGCGGTAGCGGACTGCGGCTGCGGCACGGGGGCCGCCTGCGCCTGGGGTGCCAGCGCCAGGCAGGCGGCGGCGGTGGCGAGGACCGCGACGGCGGCGGTACGCAACTGGTCGGCGTTCACGCGGTCACGCTCCGATCCGGTAGAGGGAGTGGGTCCAGGAGAAGGTGCTGTTGTCGACGTACCAGGCGTGGGAGGCCCAGTTGTAGCGGTTGTTGGAGGGCCAGGGGTCGCCCCAGTACACCCAGCTGCTGGCGGTGTCGTAGCCGTACAGGACGTGCATGTGACCGCCCCCGTTGGACCACTGGATGCGGGTCTCCACCGGCCGGTTGGCGTTGATCTCGCTCTGGACGGTCGAGTACTGGAGCCATCCGGTGACGTACGAGCCGGAGTTGATGCCGGCCCAGCGCAGGGCGGTCTGGACGTTGCCCAAGGTGGCTTGGTTGTTGGGGCATTCCGTGCCCTGCTGGCGGTTGAAGGCGGCGTTGCAGAACTGGTTCTGGCTGTAGTTGCGGCCGAACCAGGTGGCGATGGTGTTGCCCGAGGCGGCCCAGCACCAGTTGGTCTTCTGCTGCGCCTGCATCGTGATGTCCAGGCGGTTGTAGGACAGTGCGGATTCCGTGCCGGCATCGGCGGCGGTGGCGGTGCCGGCGGGCAGTGCGAACAGCAGGGCGGTGAGGAAGGCGGCCAGGGAAAGCCGCCGGTTGGGGTTGCGCATCGCGTTCCTCCCGTGGGGGGGAGTGGGGATGGAGGAGCGCGTCCGGACGCTGAGGGGAGCATCAGGGTGTTGTCGCGATCAGGTCAACAGGCTTCAATGCACGGTGACATCGCGGTGTGAACGGCGGGGCGCCGGTGTGAACGGCGGCCGTCCCGTCACCTGGACCACAGACGTCACCGGCGCGGTCCCCCGCCCCGCCACACGTGAACGTTCACAGGAGGGAGGACCGGTGCCGCCGAGCCCCGAAAGCGACCCGGACCTGCCGCGACTGCTGCGCGGCGGCCCCTTCCACCTCGCGCTGCGCGCCGCGCTCACCGCCCGTGGCCTGCCCCTGCACCGGGTGCAGCACCGGCTCGCGGCCCAGGGCATCAAGGTCGGCGTGACCAGCCTCAGCTACTGGCAGCAGGGCGCCCGGCGCCCGCAGCGGCCCGAGTCGCTGAGGGCCGTACGCGCCCTGGAGCAGATCCTGGAACTGCCCGAGGGAACGTTACTGCGACTGCTGTCCGCACCCCAGGGCGCCCGGTCCGCCCCCAACCGTCCGCCCGCCCGCTCGTACCGGGCCCTGGTCAGCGCGGGTGCCGCGGTGGACGAGCTGCTGGCCGGCCTGGAACTGCCCGCCGACGGCGGCCTCCACACGGTCGGCCACCACGAGCGGGTGCGCGTCGGCGCGGGTGGCGAGCTGCTGGACCGCGCCTCGCAGCACGTCGTACGGGCCCACCGCGACGGCGTCGACCGCTACCTCGCCGTCCACCACGGCGACCCGGGCTGCGACCCCGAGCGGATCCGGGTCCGCGCGGGCGAGAACTGCCGGACCGGCCGGGTGCGGTGGCACCGCGAGGCCGGGGTGATGGTCGCCGAGCTGCTCTTCGACGCCCGGCTGCGCAGCGGCGACACGTACCTCTTCGGCTACGGCTTCGAAGACGGCACGGGCGGCCGCTGCACCGAGTACGTACGCGGGTTCACCTACACCGGCGGCCAGTACGTGCTCCAGGTCCGCTTCGACGAGGCGGCGCTGCCGGTGCGCTGCCGGCGCTTCGCCCGCAGCAGCCCGGGCGCGCCGCGCACCGCACTGGCGGATCTGACCCCGAGCGGGCGCCACCGGGCCGTGCACCTCGTGGAGGAGTCGGTCCGGCGCGGCATCCTGGGCATCGCCTGGGACTGGGACTGAGCCGGGCCGTGCGCCCGGCCGCCCTTCGCACTCAGCCGGCGATCAGCTTGCCGCCCTCCGCCTTGACGGGGACCGGCGACAGCGGGTCGGCGGCCGGGCCGCGCAGCACCTTGCCGGTGCTCACGTCGAAGCGGCTGCCGTGGCAGGGGCAGTTGCCCTGCCCTTCGACGATTTTGTCCAGGATGCAGCCCGCGTGCGTGCACTGGGCGCTGAACGCCTTGTACCGGCCCTCCGCCGGGCAGCTGACGACGAGCTTGTGCTCCCGGTAGAGCTTCGCGCCCCCGACCGGGACCTCCGCGACCGCGCCGAGCTCGACCGGCTCGGCCGGGACCGCCGGGGAGCCCGCCGCGCCGCTCGCCCCGGGGGAGCAGGCCGCGAGGGCCGGTCCGGCGCCGGCAGCCCCGGCGAGGGCGGCCGCGCCCTTGAGCACGGTGCGGCGGGCGGCGGGCGGGGACGCGGACATGCGGTGCTCCTGGTGTCGTGGGGGCCGGCGGCCGGCCGGGCCCACCCGACGATACCGCCGCCCGATGGGGTACTTTCCCCGCGTGATCGTCGTCGGTGGAGAAGCCCTGATCGACCTGGTGCCCCTCGCGGAGCCGCCGGGCGCCCTCGCGCCCCGGCCGGGCGGCGGGCCGTACAACACCGCGCTGGCGCTGGGGCGGCTCGGTGAGCGGGTCGCCTTCTGTTCCAGGGTCTCCGCCGACGGGTTCGGCGAGAGCCTGCTGGCCGGGCTGCGGGCCGCCGGGGTGGACCTCTCGCTGGTGCAGCGCGGGCCGGAGCCGACGACGCTCGCCGTGCCCTCGCTGGCACCGGACGGCTCGGCCGCGTACCGCTTCTACGTCGAGGGCACGGCCGACCGGCTGTTCAGCCTGCCGCCCGCGCTCCCCTCCGCTGCACGGGCCCTCGCGCTCGGGACCTGCTCGCTGGTGCTGGAGCCCGGCGCGAGCGCGTACGAGGCCCTGCTGCGCCGGGAGTCCGGGCGCGGGCTGCTGACCCTGCTCGACCCCAACATCCGCCCGGCGCTGATCGCGGACCCGGGCGCGTACCGCGAGCGCTTCCTGCGCATGCTCCCGTACGTCTGTGTCTTGAAGCTCTCGGAGGAGGACGCGGCGTGGCTCGGCGGCCGGATCTGCGACTGGCTGGCTGCGGGGCCCTCGGCGGTGGTGCTGACCCGGGGCGCCGCCGGACTCACGGCATGGACGCGGGAGGGCGCGGAGCACACGGTGGCGGCCCGTCCGGTGACCGTCACCGACACGATCGGCGCCGGCGACACCGTCAACGCGGCACTCCTGCACCGCCTGACGGGGGCGGGCGTCAGCGGGTCGGCGGGCGGGCCGGACGCGGCCCTGCGGGGCGTGGACTGGCCGGACGTACTGGCCTACGCGGCGCGTGCGGCGGCGCTGACCTGCACCCGGGCGGGAGCGGAACCCCCGTACGCGGCGGAGCTCAGCGCATAGCGGCCCAGAGGGTGCCGGCCACGGAGGAGGCGAACTCCTCGACCGGCCGCACCACTTCCTCTCCCGAGAAGTGCAGGAAGAACGCCCGTTGGAAGCATGCGCCGAGCAGCAGCGCGGCGGCGGCTTCGGGATCGGCGTCCGGGCGCAGCCTGCCGCGCTCGCGCTCGCGGCGCAGGTGCCCGGCGAGGGCGTCGCGGATGACGTGGGGCCCGGTGCCGATCTGCTGGACGCCCTCGCGGTGCCGGGTCAGCAGGGCGGGCTCGGCGAAGAGGGAAGCGGCCATGGGCATGGCGTCGGCGTAGAACAGCGAGGCGTGGCGCGCGATGGCGAGGAGGCCCTCCTCGACCGGGCGTTCGTCGTGCTCCGCCCCGAGCTCGGCCATGAGCGGCGCGGCGTTGGGCGTGCGCTCCATGAGGACGCGTACGAAAAGTTCCTCCTTGTTGGCGTAGTGCTTGTAGAGCGCGGCCTCCGAGCAGCCCGCCTCGCGGGCGATGGCCTTGGTGGTGGTGTTGGCCAGGCCGACGGTGCGCATGAGCGTCTCCGCCGCGTCGAGCAGCCGCTCGGGGGTGGGACGGCTTGACTTCGAGGTGAGCATTCACTCACTCTAAGGGTGTTCAGGGGTGAGTGAATACTCACCCACCCACGGGGAGGCGGGAGCCGGTCATGAAACTCACGGTGTTCGGAGCCACGGGCGGCGTCGGCCTGGAGGTCGTCCGCCAGGCCCTCGATGCCGGCCATGAGGTGACGGCGGTGGTCCGCGACCCGGCGCGGCTGCCGGTGCCGGCGCACGAACGGCTCCGGGTGGCGGTGGTGCGCGACCTGACGGACGAGGAGGCGCTGGTACCCGTCCTCACCGGGCGGTCGGCGGTCATCTCGGCGCTGGGCTCGCCGAGCAACAAGCAGGCGCGGCTGAACCCGGTCACCGGTCCGGCGCTGCGGGCCATCGTGTCGGCCATGGACCGGGCGGGGGTGGACCGCCTCGCGGCGGTCAGCGCGGCTCCGGTGGGACCGGACGTGCCGCAGGACGGGGTGCTGGCCCGGAAGGTCTTCCTCCCGCTGCTGCGACGGGCGCTGCGGGACCTGTACGCGGACCTGGCCGTCATGGAGACGGTGATACGTACGAGCGGTACGCGGTGGACGGTGGTCCGACCGCCGCGCCTGCTGAACCGGCCCGGGACCGGGCGCTACCGCCGGGTCATCGGCGCCAACGTCCCCGGCGCCCGCACCATCCCCCGCGCGGACGTCGCGGACGCCCTGCTGGCCTCCCTCACGGACCCGGCCACCTTCGACCGCGCGGTGGGCGTGGCGTCCTGAAGCGCCGGCGGGGCCGGCTGTCAGCCGGCCCCGCCGGGTTCGCCCCTACGCCTTGCGGGCCTTGGCCACCGCCTTCTTCGCGGGGGGCGTCGCCTTCTTGGCCGGGGCGGCCGCCTTCTTGGCCGGGGCCCGCTTGCGGGCCGGCGTCGCCGTCGGGGCGGCGTCCGAGATGCGGTCCGCGCCCAGGATGTCCCGGAGGAACTTGCCCGTGTGGCTGGCTCCCACGGAGGCGACCTGCTCCGGCGTGCCCTCGGCGACGACGAGGCCGCCGCCGTAACCGCCCTCCGGACCCATGTCGACGACCCAGTCCGCCGTCTTGATGACGTCGAGGTTGTGCTCGATGACGATCACCGAGTTCCCCTTGTCCACCAGTCCCGACAGCACCTTGATCAGCTTCGAGATGTCCTCGAAGTGCAGCCCCGTCGTCGGCTCGTCCAGCACGTACACCGTCCGGCCCGTCGACCGCTTCTGCAGCTCCGACGCCAGCTTCACGCGCTGCGCCTCACCACCCGACAGCGTCGGCGCCGACTGGCCGAGCCGGACGTAGCCGAGCCCCACCTCGTTCAGCGTCCGCAGGTGCCGCGCGATCGTCGGCACCGCCTCGAAGAAGTCCAGGGCCTCCTCGATCGGCATGTTCAGGACCTCGGCGATGGACTTGCCCTTGTAGTGGACCTCCAGCGTCTCCCGGTTGTACCGGTCGCCGTGGCACACCTCGCACGGGACGTAGACGTCCGGCAGGAAGTTCATCTCGATCTTGATCGTGCCGTCACCGGAGCAGTTCTCGCACCGGCCGCCCTTGACGTTGAAGGAGAAGCGGCCCGGCAGGTAGCCGCGCACCTTCGCCTCCATCGTCTCCGCGAACAGCTTGCGCACGTGGTCGAAGACACCGGTGTACGTCGCCGGGTTGGACCGCGGGGTCCGCCCGATCGGCGACTGGTCCACATGCACGACCTTGTCGACCAGGTCGTCACCCTCGACCCGGGTGTGCCGGCCCGGAACCGACCGGGCGCCGTTCAGCTCGCGCGCCAGGTGCGTGTACAGGATGTCGTTGACCAGCGTCGACTTGCCGGAGCCGGACACACCGGTCACGGCCGTGAGCACGCCCAGCGGGAAGGACACGTCGATGTCCCGCAGGTTGTTCTCCTTCGCGCCGTGGACGGTCAGCTTCCGCTCCCCGTTCACAGGACGCCGCACGTCCGGCAGCGGGATGGACCGCTTGCCCGCCAGGTACTGCCCCGTCATCGACTCGTTGTTCTTCAACAGGTCCTTGAGGGAGCCGCTGTGCACCACCTTGCCGCCGTGCTCGCCCGCGCCCGGACCGATGTCCACGACCCAGTCGGCCACCTTGATGGTGTCCTCGTCGTGCTCGACCACGATCAGGGTGTTGCCCATGTCGCGCAGCCGCACGAGGGTCTCGATCAGCCGGTGGTTGTCCCGCTGGTGCAGGCCGATGGAGGGCTCGTCCAGTACGTACAGCACGCCCACCAGACCGGAGCCGATCTGCGTGGCCAGCCGGATGCGCTGGGCCTCGCCCCCCGAGAGGGTGCCGGCGGCGCGGTTCAGCGACAGGTAGTCCAGGCCGACGTCCACGAGGAAGCGCAGCCGCTCGTTGACCTCCTTGAGGACCCGCTCGGCGATCTTCTTGTCGCGGGCGTCGAGCCGCATCTGCCCCAGGAAGTCGGCGCACTCGCTGATCGACATCGCGGCGACCTCGGCGATGGACTTCTCCATCACCGTCACCGCGAGCACGATCGGCTTGAGCCGCGTGCCTTCACAGGTCGGGCAGGGCACCTCGCGCATGTAGCCCTCGAAGCGCTCTCGGCTCGCGTCGCTCTCGGATTCCGCGTGCCGCCGCTTGACGAACGGCACGGCGCCCTCGAAGGCGGTCGTGTACGCCCGCTCGCGCCCGTACCGGTTGCGGTAGCGGACCTCGATCTGGGTGCGGTGGCCGTACAGCAGCGCCTTCTTGGCGCGCTGCGGCAGCCCGGCCCACGGGATGTCCGTACGGAACCCCAGCTCGGCCGCGAGCGCACCGATCAGCCGCTGGAAATAGTCCTTGGTGTGGCCGAGCGACCACGGGGAGACCGCGCCCTCGTCCAGGGACTTGTCCTCGTCCGGAACGATCAGATCGGGGTCCACCTCCATGCGCGTGCCGATGCCCGTGCACTCGGGGCAGGCGCCGAAGGGGGAGTTGAAGGAGAAGGAGCGCGGCTCCAGCTCCTCGAAGGACAAGTCGTCGTACGGGCAGTAGAGGTGCTCGGAGAACATCCGCTCACGCTCGGGGTCGTCCTCGGCGAGGTCGACGAAGTCCAGGATCACCATGCCGCCGGAGAGGCCGAGGGCCGTCTCCACCGAGTCCGTGAGCCGGCGCTTGGCGGAGTCCTTGACGGTGAGGCGGTCGATGACCACCTCGATGGTGTGCTTCTCCTGCTTCTTGAGCGTGGGCGGCTCGGAGAGCTGGATCGTCTGCCCGTCCACCCGGGCGCGGCTGTAGCCCTTGGTCTGGAGGTCGGCGAAGAGGTCGACGAACTCGCCCTTGCGCTCGCGCACCAGCGGCGAGAGCACCTGGAAGCGGCTGCCCTCGGGCAGCCCGAGCACCTTGTCGACGATCGCCTGCGGCGACTGGCGCGAGATCGGACGGCGGCACTCGGGGCAGTGCGGCTTGCCGATGCGGGCGAACAGCAGGCGCAGGTAGTCGTAGACCTCGGTGATCGTGCCGACGGTGGAGCGCGGGTTGCGCGAGGTGGACTTCTGGTCGATCGAGACGGCCGGGGAGAGGCCCTCGATGAAGTCGACGTCGGGCTTGTCCATCTGCCCGAGGAACTGCCGGGCGTAGGACGAGAGCGACTCGACGTAGCGGCGCTGGCCCTCGGCGAAGATCGTGTCGAAGGCCAGGGAGGACTTGCCCGAGCCGGAGAGTCCGGTGAAGACGATGAGGGAGTCGCGGGGCAGGTCGAGCGAGACGTTCTTCAGGTTGTGCTCGCGAGCGCCACGAACGATGAGACGGTCGGTCACGCCGGTCCGCACCTTTCTTGAGAGAGCGGGGGGCACGGGCCCCCGTCCCAGGGTATGGGGGGCGCCTTAGCGGTGGGGTGGTGCTTGACTTCCGAGCGTATAGCACGCGCATTCGATTTACGGCACGCGCAAGACGGCTTCACCCGATCGTGTGGCCGACGCCCCGCGCGCACTAGGCTCGGCCCTATGACTGATCATGTGCACGACCTGCGATCTGTACGTGAAGCCACGGAGCGGCTGCTGACCGCGGTCGCGAAACTGGACAACGCCGCCCTCGCCGAGCAGTCACATCTGCCCGGCTGGACCCGTGGCCACGTGCTGGCCCACCTCGCCCGCAACGCCGACGCCCTCGTCAACGTCCTCGAGGGCCGGCCGATGTACGCGAGCGCCGAAGCACGGGACGCGGACATCGAGAGCGGTTCGGGCAGGCTCCTGGTGGAACAGCTGGAGGACGTCCGTAATTCCGCGGACCGCTTCCAGGCCGTCACAGACGCCGTCCAGGACTGGTCGCAGACCGTCGAGCTGCGGGGCGGCGTCACCGACCTCGCCTCCAACGTGCCGTTCCGCCGGCTCGTGGAGGTGGAGCTGCACCACGTGGACCTGGACGCCGGCTACGGCCTGGCGGACCTGCCCGAGGAGTTCACCCGGCGCGAGATCGCGTTCCTCGCCGACCGCTGGGCCGGACGCCCGGACGTACCGCCGGTCACCCTCCGGACGCCCCATGACGACGGCGTCTGGCACACCGGCTCCGCCGCAGGTGAGGCCGTGACCCTGACCGGGCCGCCGGCCGAGCTCCTGGGCTGGCTCGCGGGCCGCGAGTCCAAGGGCGCCCGCCTGACCGTCGACGGCGGGGCCCTGCCGGCCCTCCCCCCGCTCTAGGATCGGGTCATGACGTACAGCGGAGCGGTCAAGGTCGGCGGTCCTGCCGACGTGCACGAACTCGCGGACCTGATGATTTCCAAGGTCGCGGTGGGCGAGATGAACAACAACGCCTACCTGCTGCGCTGCCGGGCCACCGGCGAGCAGCTGCTGATCGACGCGGCCGCCGAGGCGGACACGCTGCTGGGCCTGATCGGTGACGACGGCATCGCCTCCGTCGTCACCACCCACCGCCACGGCGACCACTGGGGCGCGCTCGCGGCCGTGGTCGAGGCGACGGGTGCGCGGACGTACGCGGGCGCGCACGACGCCGAGGGGATCCCGGTCCCGACCGACGTCCTGGTCGAGGACGGCGACACGGTCACGGTGGGGCGGGTCACGCTGACCGCCCGCCACCTGGTCGGGCACACCCCCGGCTCGATCGCGCTGGTCTACGACGACCCGCACGGGCACCCGCACGTGTTCACCGGCGACTGCCTGTTCCCGGGCGGCGTCGGCAACACCTGGGGCGACCCGCAGGCCTTCGTCCGGCTGCTCGACGACGTGGAGGAGAAGCTCTTCGCGCGCCTGCCGGACGAGACCTGGGTCTACCCGGGCCACGGAAACGACACCTCGCTCGGCGCCGAGCGGCCCCACCTGGCCGAGTGGCGCGAGCGCGGCTGGTAGTACCGCACTCACCTGCGGGGCGGGTCAACACGGGGCGCGCGAGCACTCCTTCCGGTCGATCATGGCCGGACGCGCGCCCTTCGTCCCCGGGGCGGGGTAATTGCTGCACCATGCAACAAGACCCCTCCCCGGGCCGCTCCCCCTCGATGCCGCGGCTCGCTCTGGCCTCCCTCGCCGGGACCGCCGTGGAGTTCTACGACTTCTTCGTCTACGGCACGGCCGCCGCCCTGGTGCTCGGCCCGCTCTTCTTCCCGTCCTTCTCACCCCTCGCCGGGACCCTCGCCGCCTTCGGCACCTTCGGCGTCGGCTTCCTCGCCCGCCCCCTGGGCTCCGCCGTCTTCGGCCACATCGGCGACCGCTACGGGCGCCGCCCCGTGCTGCTCGGCTCGCTGCTGCTCACCGGCCTGGCCACCGTGGCGGTCGGCTGCGTGCCCCCCTACGCCTCCATCGGCACGGCCGCGCCCGTCCTGCTGCTCCTGCTGCGCTTCCTCCAGGGGCTCGGGCTGGGCGGCGAGTGGGGCGGCGCGGTGCTGCTGACCGCCGAGCACGCCCCGCCGGGCCGGCGCGGGCTGTGGTCGAGCTTCCCGCAGACGGGGCCGCCGGTGGGTTTCGTACTGGCCAACGGGATGGTGCTGGCCCTGTCGGCCGCCCTGACCGAGGAGCAGTTCACCGCCTGGGGCTGGCGGGTGCCGTTCTGGGCCGCCGGGCTGCTGGCCCTGACCGGGCTGTGGCTGCGCCGCTCCGTGGAGGAGACCCCGCAGTTCCGGGCGCTCGCGGAGACCGGGCGGCGCGCGAAGGCACCGCTGTCCGACGTGGTCCGCGGTCACTGGCGGCTGCTCCTGCTGACCGGTGGCGCCCTCGCCTGCGGATACGCCGTCTTCTACGCGGCCACCACCTGGTCCCTGGCCTACGCGACGGGGCACCTCGGGGTGGACCGCACGGTGGTGCTGGCCTGCATCATGACGGCCGTCGTGCTCCAGGGCCTGCTGACCCCGCTGCTGGCGGTGCTGGGCGACCGCTACGGCCGCAAGCCCCTGTGCCTGACCGGCTGCGCGGTCTGCGCGGTGTGGATGCCGCCCTTCGTCGCGCTGCTGTGCACGTCGGATCCGCTGCTGATGACGCTGGGGCTACTGGGCGGCCTGTTGGGCATGGTGACGACCTTCGCGGTGGTGGGGGCGTACCTTCCCGAGCTGTACGCCCCGCACGTGCGGTGCACCGGGGCGGCCGTCGGCTACAACCTGGGCGGCGTGCTGGGCGGCGCCCTGACCCCGATCGTGGCGACGGCGCTGGCGGACGGCGCCGGCCCGCCGTGGGGCGTGGCCCTGTACCTGAGCGGTATGGCCCTGGTGAGCCTGGCCTGCTTCGCGCTCCTGCCGGAGACGAACCCCGCCGTCGCGGGGCCGGCCGCGGCCCCGGGCGCGGGTACGCAGGAGGGGGCGGCCGGAGCGGCCGCCCCCGTGTAGCCGCCGGGGATCAGGCGTCGACGCTCTGCGGGCGGGCGGCCTCCTCGGCGGCCGCCTGCTTCTTGGAGGCGATCAGGCTGGTGACCGTGGTGACGGCCAGGACACCGCAGATGACGCCCAGGGAGACCGGGATGGAGATCTGCGGGACGTGCACCCCCGACTCGTGCAGCGCGTGCAGCAGCAGCTTGACGCCGATGAACCCGAGGATGACGGACAGGCCGTAGCTGAGGTGGACCAGCTTCTTGAGCAGGCCGCCGATGAGGAAGTACAGCTGGCGCAGACCCATCAGCGCGAAGGCGTTGGCGGTGAAGACGATGTACGGATCCTGGGTGAGGCCGAAGATCGCGGGGATCGAGTCGAGGGCGAACAGCACGTCGGTGGTGCCGATGGCGAGCATGACGACCATCAGCGGGGTCAGGACGCGCTTGCCGTTGCTGCGGATGAAGAGCTTCGTACCGTGGTACCTGTCGGCGACGCCGAACTTCTTCTCGACCGACTTGAGGAGGCGGTTCTCCTCGAACTCCTCCTCCTCTTCGTCCTTGCGCGCCTCCTGGATCAGCTTCCAGGCGGTGTAGATCAGGAAGGCGCCGAAGAGGAAGAAGATCCACGAGAAGCTCGCGATGATCGCGGCGCCGGCCGCGATGAAGACCGCGCGGAGCACCAGGGCGATCAGTACGCCGACCAGCAGGACGCGCTGCTGGAGGTGGGACGGCACGGCGAACTTCGCCATGATCAGGACGAAGACGAAGAGGTTGTCCACACTCAGGGACTTCTCGGTGACGAAGCCCGCGAAGAACTCCTGGGAGGCCTGGCCGTTGCCGAAGAACAGCAGGCCGAGACCGAAGAGCACGGCGAGGACGATCCAGACGACCGTCCAGATGCCGGCTTCCTTGATGGTCACGTCATGGGGTTTGCGGCCGATGAGGAAGTCGGCTCCGATGAGGATGCCGAGACCCAAGATGGTCAGCACCCAGAGGGTCGTTGAAACGTCCATTGTCTACACGCCTCCGGCGGGATGGCTCAGCACTGCGTCAGCGTCATCGCTGCCGGAGGTCTCTTCCACCCGGGCGGCCTGGAGGCCGCGGGCCGACGCCCCGGGACCGGCTCCGGTCCCTTGACCGGGCAGGGTCCGTATTGACGGGCACGCCGTAGCAGGAAAGCAGGAATACTCCCCTCCGCGCTTCCCAGGTTAGCCGCCGGAGGGGGTGAAGGTAAAGAGGAACCCAAGAAAAGGTCAGCGAAGGGTCACCCGGAGGTCATGGCCGGACCGGGTACACCGCAGGCCGGGTACACCGCAGGGCATAGGGCGGGCACCTCGGGCCGGACGCACCTCAGGGCCGGGCGCCGCGCCGCGCCTCCCCCATCCGCTGGACCGCCTGCTCCAGCGCCCGGTCCAGGACCGCGCTGTGCTGCGGCGGAAGGTCCGGTTCGAAGGTCCAGGCGTGGTGGACCCACGGGTCGGCCAGGTGGTGGTCCGGTACGGGCGACAGGCGCATCAGCGCCCGCCACAGGGGGTCGAGCAACGGCCCGTACGCCGAGGCCTCGTCGCGGTCGGCCACCATCAGCAGGTGCACGCCGACCGACGGCCCCTCGTCGGCCAGGTAGCGCAGCCGGGTCACGGCGCGGTCGTCGAAGCCGTGCGGGAAGTCGTGCACGATCAGCAGCTGGTCGGCCGGATCCACATCCGGGGGCAGCTCCTCGGGCGCCCCGGCGCGCACCGCCATCTGCACGAGGTCCACCCGTCGGGTCAGCCGCTCCAGGGTCTCGGTGACGCCCGCCGCGCCCGCGGCGGGCGGGGCGGCCAGCACGCCCGAGCGGACGAGGGGCGCCAGGGCGGCGGCCCCGGCCCCGGCCGCGTCGATGACGTGGACGGAGAACCGGCCGCCCGGGTGGACGGCGAGCAGCCGCACCGCGTGCGCCACGGCCATGTCCATGGCGAGACGGCGCAGCCGGTCGGTGTCCATGGTCATGGCGGCCTCGGAGCCGGTACGGCCGTTGTCGATCCACAGGCCGCGCTCCAGCGGGAGCCGCATCAGCATCGGCACCCGCAGGCCCGGCGCCTCGGGCAGGCTCAGGTCGCCCAGGCGCAGCGCGAGCGGGTCTTCGTCCGGCGCGCCCGCGCCGTGCCACACGGGGTTGTCCCAGCGGGCGTACGCGGCGGGCAGCGCGGGTTCGACGACCTCGGACTCGGCGCGCAGCTGGGCGAGGTCCCGGTCGAGCACGGCTTGGGCCCGGGCGACGAGTTCGTCACGGCGGGCGCGCGCGGCGTCCCGCGCCGCGTTGCCGGCGAGGCGGGCGCGGGGGTCGGACAGGGCGTCGTCCAGTTCCCGGTCGAGCCGGGAGTCGGCGAAGTCGACGGCGCTGCGGTAGGCGGCCACCGTGCGCGCCAGGTCCTCGAACATGCCCCAGACCTGGTTGTAGAGCCGCTCCTCCATGGACCAGCCGCTGGCGTCCCCCGCGACGGGGCGCGGCGCCGTCCCGGGTTGTTCGGGAGCCTCGGGCGCGGGCGCCGGCTCGGGCGGCTCGGTGGTGGTGCGACGCCGGCGCGGGTGCGCGTAGTCGATGGCCGTCGGCGCGGGGGCTGCGGCCGGGTCTGCGTCCCGGCCGGGCAGGTCGCGCGGTGCGGCGGGTGCGGCCGTCACCAGGGGGGTGTCCACCGCCAGGGCCGCCGCGGCCAGTGCGGTGGCGGCCGGGCCGGGCAGTCCGGCGTCTGCGAGCAGGGCGCCCAGCCCCTCGGCATAGCCCTGGCCGACGGCGCGGACCTTCCAGGCGTCCTGCCTGCGGTACAGCTCCAGGGCGACGACGGCGCTCTCCGGGTCCAGCCCCGTCATCGTGTAGGCGGCGGCCTCGGCGCCGTCGGGTCCGGCCACCGCCACGTGCGGCGCCGGGACCGCGCCGAAGCGCGCCGGTCCGCCGGGCGGCAGGGCGAGCACCACGCGGACCCGGTGCACGGCCGCCCCCACGGCGTCGAGGTCCAGGGGGAACCGGTGCCGCTCGGCCGCCGCCCCCGGTGCCTCGAGCCCCGGAAGGACCCGGGCGCCGGGGTGCGCCAGCGCCTCGGGACCGGGCAGTCGGCCCTCGTCGTCTCCGGCCGAGACCAGGGCCAGTACGGGGGTACCCGCCGTGACCCTGATCTCCACCTGGTGCCGGGACAGGGGGTGGTTCTGCCCCCGGACCAATTCGGCCGTCATCGTGCAGCCCTCCCCCGTGCCTTCTGTCCCGTGCGCTCTGTGCTGTTGGCCGTCCGCGCCCGTGGGCGCCGCCTCTTGCAGGCTGCCTGCAGGCGTCCTGCGTGCTTCTTACAGGTGCGGCAGGATCGCCGGCATCAGGTCCTGGAAGGTCCGGCCGTTCGCCGGGTTGCCCAGGGCCGTCATCTGCCAGCCCGCGCCGACGCGCGACACCTTCGCCATGATCTGCGCGGTGTACGCGCCGCCGCCGTCGAGGGTGTACCGGGCCAGTTCCTGGCCGTTGGTCTCGTCGACGATGCGGCAGAAGGCGTTCTGCACCTCCTGGAAGGTCTGCCCGGTGAAGGAGTTCACCGTGAAGACGATCTGGTCGATGTGGACCGGCACGCGCTGGAGGTCCACGAGGATCGCCTCGTCGTCCCCGCCCTGGCCGACGCCGCCGACGAGGTTGTCGCCGGTGTGGCGCACGGAGCCGTCGTCGCTCTGCAGGTGCCGGAAGAACACCACGTCCACCGGCTGCTTGTCGGCGAAGAGCACCGCCGACGCGTCCAGGTCGATCTCGCGGGTCCGCGAGCCGAACAGGCCGCGGCGCTTGGCCGCCTGCCAGCCGAGGCCCATCCGGACCGCGGTCAGGCTGCCCCCGCCCCGCTTCTCCAGACTGATGGCCTGACCCTTGGTCATGTTGACCGTCACGCGCTGTCCCCTCTCCTTCTACCCGCCCCGATGAGGGCCCGCGGAACGTACCCGCGGCCACCCTTGGCCCAACCCTACTGACCGGCCCCGGGTCAGGCGAGGCCCGCTTCCCTCATCTGGCGAAGCTCCTTCTTGAGCTCGCCGACCTCGTCCCGGATCCGGGACGCGACCTCGAACTGGAGCTCGGCCGCCGCGGCCCGCATCCGCTGCGTCATCTCCTCGATGAGCGCGGCCAGTTCGGCCGCCGGACGGTCGGTCAGCACCTCGGCCGCCTTCGCGCCCTTGGCACCCTTCGCCTTGCTCCCCTTGGCGCCGGCGACGGACGCCGCCCCGCCCAGGGCGGGCACCGGCGTCTTCGCACCCTTGCCGTCCCGTGCCTGGCGGTAGCCGGTCCCGAGCAGCTGCTCGGTGTCGAGCTCCTCGCGGGCGATGGTGGCGACGATGTCGTTGATCTTCTTGCGCAGCGGCTGGGGGTCGATGCCGTTGGCCGTGTTGTAGGCGATCTGCTTCTCGCGGCGCCGGTTGGTCTCGTCGATGGCCTTCTCCATCGCCGGGGTCATCTTGTCCGCGTACATGTGGACCTGGCCCGAGACGTTGCGCGCCGCGCGGCCGATGGTCTGGATGAGGGAGGTCCCCGAGCGCAGGAAGCCCTCCTTGTCGGCGTCGAGGATCGCCACCAGGGACACCTCGGGCAGGTCGAGGCCCTCGCGCAGCAGGTTGATGCCGACCAGCACGTCGTACTCGCCGGCGCGCAGCTCGCGCAGCAGCTCGATGCGGCGCAGCGTGTCGACGTCGCTGTGCAGGTAGCGGACCTGGATGCCGAGCTCCAGGAAGTAGTCGGTGAGGTCCTCGGCCATCTTCTTGGTGAGGGTGGTGACCAGGACGCGTTCGTCCTTCTCCGTCCGCTGCCGGATCTCGTGCACCAGGTCGTCGATCTGGCCCTCGGTCGGCTTGACCACCACTTCGGGGTCGATGAGGCCGGTGGGGCGGATGATCTGCTCGACGAAGCCGTCGCCGCGCGAGAGCTCGTACTTCCCGGGGGTGGCCGACAGGTACACCGTCTGGCCGATCCGCTCCTGGAACTCCTCCCACTTGAGCGGCCGGTTGTCCAGCGCCGACGGCAGCCGGAAGCCGTGGTCGACCAGGGTCCGCTTGCGCGAGGCGTCGCCCTCGTACATCGCGCCGATCTGCGGCACGGTGACGTGGGACTCGTCGATGACGAGGAGGAAGTCCTCGGGGAAGTAGTCGATGAGGGTGTTGGGGGCGGAGCCGGGCGCGCGGTCGTCCATGTGCAGCGAGTAGTTCTCGATGCCGGAGCAGGACCCGATCTGGCGCATCATCTCCAAGTCGTAGGTGGTGCGCATGCGCAGCCGCTGCGCCTCCAGCAGCTTGCCCTGCTTCTCCAGCTCGGCGAGGCGCTCGGTCAGCTCGGCCTCGATCCCGATGATCGCCTTCTCCATGCGCTCGGGGCCGGCGACGTAGTGGCTGGCGGGGAACACGTACAGCTCGCGGTCCTCGCTGATGACCTCGCCGGTCAGCGGGTGCAGGGTGGACAGCGCCTCGATCTCGTCGCCGAACATTTCGATGCGTACGGCCAGTTCCTCGTAGACCGGGAAGATCTCGATGGTGTCGCCGCGCACCCGGAAGGTGCCGCGGGTGAAGGCCAGGTCGTTGCGCGTGTACTGGATGTCGACGAAGCGGCGCAGCAGCTGGTCCCGGTCGATCTCCTCGCCGACCTTGAGGGCCACCATCCGGTCGACGTACTCCTGCGGGGTGCCGAGGCCGTAGATGCAGGACACGGACGCGACGACGACGACGTCGCGCCGGGTCAGCAGCGAGTTGGTCGCGGAGTGGCGCAGCCGCTCCACCTCCTCGTTGATCGAGGAGTCCTTCTCGATGTAGGTGTCCGACTGCGGGACGTACGCCTCGGGCTGGTAGTAGTCGTAGTACGAGACGAAGTACTCGACGGCGTTGTTGGGCAGCAGCTCGCGGAACTCGTTCGCCAGCTGCGCGGCGAGGGTCTTGTTCGGGGCCATCACCAGGGTGGGGCGCTGGAGGCGCTCGATCATCCAGGCGGTGGTCGCCGACTTGCCGGTGCCGGTCGCACCCAGGAGTACGACGTCCTTCTCACCCGCACGGATGCGCTTCTCCAGCTCGGCGATGGCCGCCGGCTGGTCGCCGCTGGGCTGGTAGGGGCTGACGACCTCGAAAGGCGCCACCGTGCGTTCGATCTTCGATACGGGCCGCATGACTCCACCGTACGACCCCGCACTGACACTCACGCATTCGCGCCTGCGGGCGCGGGCCGGGCGGGGCTCGGCGGGGACCCGGCCGGGGCGGCCCGGCCGTGCGCCGTACTCGTCCGGGCCCCTGCGGCCTGGTCCGTTTGTCGTAGTTCGGTGGCGGCCCGGTGATCTTCACACCCATGATCGCCATACAGCGGATCTCCATGGGGCAGATCTCCGTGAAGTGCATCGCCGTCAACTGCATAGCCGTGAAGTGCATCGCCGCAACGTCTGTCGCTTCGCGCCTGTTTGAGGCAGGGGCAGGGGCTCACGACCCGAGGAGAACGCATGTACGTCGTCCGACCCGCCGCCGCGGCCGCAGCCGCCTTCTTGGGCCTGACCCTCACCGTGCTCGGCACGACGGCCGCGTCCGCCGCCGGTCCCGCGCCCCGGCCCGCCGGGGGCGGTGGCCCGCTCGGCCTGTCCGCGCCCGTCGTGTACGCCCACCGGGGGGCTTCGGCGTACGCCCCGGAGAACACCCTGGAGTCGATCGACCTCGCCATGCGGCTGGGCATCGCCTGGGTCGAGAACGACGTCCAGCGCACCAAGGACGGCGAACTCGTGGTGATCCACGACGACAGCCTGGCCCGCACCACCAATGTCGAGCAGGTCTTTCCCGGCCGCAAGCCGTGGCTGGTGAAGGACTTCACGGCCGCGGAGATCGCCCGGCTGGACGCGGGCAGCTGGTTCAGCGAGGAGTACGCGGGTGCCCGCGTACCGACCCTCAAGGACTACATGAACCGGGTCCAGCGCAACCGGCAGCGGCTGCTGCTGGAGATCAAGAAGCCGGAGCTCTACCCGGGCATCGAAGCGCAGACCCTCGACCTGCTGGACCGCCTCGGCTGGCTCGACGAGGCGCACGTCGGGCGCCGGCTGGTGGTGCAGAGCTTCAGCGCCGACTCCATCCGCGTCGTGCACGGCATGCGCCCGGACATCGTGACGGCCTTCCTGGGCACCCCGAAGGTCGCCGACCTGCCCCGTTACGCCGCCTTCACCGACCGGATCAACCCGTGGCACACCACGATCTCGGCCGACTGGGTCGCGGCGGTGCACCGGCTGCGGGGCGCGCACGGCAAGGCGATGGAGGTGGACACCTGGATCGTGGACGACGCGGCGACGGCCCGCAAGGTCCAGGGCATGGGCGTGGACGGGATCATCACCAACGCGCCCGACGTCGTCCGGGACGCGGTGGGCTGGTTCTGATCCGCAGGCCGTGGTCCGCGCCGGGCCCGGGCTGTCGGTGGCGGGCCGTACGGTGGACGGGTGGACAGCTCCGAGCGGCCCCGCGGGCCGCACCTCGAATGGACGGTCGTCGCGGGCGGCGTCGGCCCCCTGCTCCTTGCCGCGACCCCGGAGGGCCTGGTCCGGGTCGGCTTCCATGCCGGGCCGGACCGGATCGACCGGATGATCGGCTCGCTGGTCTCCCGGCTCGGCGCGGACCCCTGGCGGCCGCGGCCGGGCCGGGAAGTGCTGCTCGCGGAGCCGATACGCCAGGTGGAGGCGTACTTCGCCGGTTCCCTGCGGCGCTTCGAACTGCCGCTGGACTGGCGGCTCAGCTCCGGGTTCAACCGCCAGGTGCTGCTGGAGCTCGACCGGTCGGTGCCCTACGGCCAGGTCGTCGGGTACGGGGAACTGGCCGCCCGGGTCGGGCAGCCGGGTGCGGCGCAGGCGGTGGGCAACGCCATGGGCTCCAATCCGCTGCCGGTGGTGGTCGCCTGTCACCGGGTCGTGGAGAACGATGGCGGTATCGGGGGCTTCGGGGGCGGGGTGGAGGCCAAGCGGATCCTGCTCGCGTTGGAGGGCGTGCTGCCCGAACCGCTGTTCTGACGGGTTGCCCGAGCCGCTGCCCAGGGGTCGGTTCCCGCCGGGTTCCGCCATCCGGTAAGGGGTGGGAAACTGCCGCGGTGACTACTTCTGCCGCCGCTCGCGGTCACCTCGCCCCTGCCGCCGTGGGCGGTGGCCCCGCCCCTGCCGCTCGCGGTCACCTCGCCCCTGCCGTGCGCGTTCTGCTGCCGCGAGGGGGGTGTCGGGCGTGACGGCGTCCCTCGGAACGGAGCGCACCGACGCGCCGGTCACGGCGGCGGAGCTGCCCCGGCTGCGGCGGCGGATCACCGGCGTGCTGATCGCCAGTCAGATGCTGGGCGGTCTGGGCGTGCCCATCAGCATCGCCCTGGCGCCGGTTCTGGCCACCGAGGTCGGCGGCACGGAGTCCCTGTCCGGCTTCGCCTCCACCGCCGCCGTGATCGGCACCGCCCTGGTCTCGCTGCCGCTCGCCGCGTTCATGACCGCGCGCGGGCGCCGCCCCGGACTGGTGCTGGCCTACGGGATCGGTGCCTGCGGCGCCCTCCTCGTGGTGCTGGCCGCGTCGGTGAAGAGCTTCCCGCTGCTGATGCTGGGCATGGCCGCCTTCGGCGCGGCCTCCTCCGCCAACCTCCAGGCCCGTTTCGCCGCCGCCGACCTCGCGGCCCCCGACCGCCGTGCGCGGGCGATCTCCGTCGTCGTGTGGGCCTCCACCATCGGGGCCGTCGCCGGACCGAACCTCTCCGCCCCGGCCAGCGCCGCCTTCGCCGGCACCTCCATACCCCGGACGGCGGGCCCCTTCCTGTGGGCCGCCGTCGTCTTCGTCCTCACCGGCACGCTGCTCGCCGTCTTCCTGCGGCCCGACCCGCTGCTGACGGCGCGTGCGCTGTCGGCGCCGGCGGCCGGCCCCGCCGCGGGCCGCTCGCTGCGCGCCGGGTTCGCCGCCGTCAAGGCCTCACCGCGGGCCCGCCTGGGCCTGCTCGCCGTCGCGGTGTCCCACACCACCATGGTGTCGATCATGGTGATGACCCCGATGGACCTCGGTCACCACGGCGCCGACCTGAAACTGGTGGGCCTGGTGATCAGTGGCCACATCGCGGGCATGTTCGCCTTCTCCCCGCTCATGGGGTGGCTCGCGGACCGGATCGGCCGGCTGTCCGTGATCGGGCTCGGGGCCGGGCTGCTGTCGCTCGCCGCGCTGCTCGCGGGCACGGCGGGCGACCGCCACGGCCAGAGCGCGCTGGGCCTGTTCGTGCTCGGGCTCGGCTGGTCCGCCGGGATGGTGTCCGGCTCGGCGCTGCTGACCGACTCGGTTCCGCAGGGTGCGCGGGCCGCCGTACAGGGGCTGAGCGACCTGACGATGAACACCGCCGCGGGGGTGGGCGGCGCGGCGGCAGGTCTGGTCATGTCCCAGGCCGGCTACGGCTGGCTCAACGCGATCGGCGCAGCGCTGCTGCTGCCGGTGGCGGCGCTCGGCCTGTTCACGGCCCGCCGGTACCCCGGACCGGCGAAGGCGGACGCGTAGGACGAGGCTCCACGGCGGCGCTCAGCAGTTGATGTGGTAGGCCTTGCGCAGCGTCTCGTGGACGGTCCAGGTCGTCCGGTCGCCCTCGCGGAGCACGCAGGCGGAGCCGGGGCCGACCTCCAGGGTCGCGCCGCCCTCGACCTCGATGGTGGCGCGGCCGCTGACGACCACGAACAGCTCGTCGGCCTCGGTGTCGGTGACCACTCCGGGGGTGATCTGCCAGATCCCGCGGATCTGCGAGCCGTCCTCGGCCTCCCACAGCACCTTGCCGGTCACGACCGGCTCACCGGAGACGATCCGGGCCGGATCCAGCTCCTCCACCTCCAGTTCGGCGTCCGGGACGTCCGGCAGGCAAACGGCGAAGGAAGCGGGGCGGGCGCTGTGGTCACTGGTGCTCATGGGGCGCAAGCGTAGGGCCGGTGCCGGGGCCCGCGGGGTGGCCAGAGCGTCCAGCGCGGGCGTACGGAACGCGTCATCCTGTCCAGGGCGCGGGTACGGACGCGAAGGCGCGCGTTTGCGGGTGGCGCTCCCGTGCCATGGATGGGGACATGTCACCGCACACAGCAGCCGCGTCGCCCGGGGTACCGGTCCTGTCCGAAGAGGTGCGCGAAGCGCTCGAAGCGGGGCGGCCCGTCGTCGCCCTGGAGTCGACGATCATCGCCCACGGCCTGCCCCGTCCCCGCAATCTGGCGGTGGGCCTGGAACTGGAGGCCCTGGTCCGGGCGGAGGGCGCGGTTCCGGCGACGGTCGCCGTCCTGGACGGAGTGGCGTACGCGGGCCTCGACAAGGCCGGGCTGGAGCGGATCGCGAGCGGCGAGGGCGTGCGCAAGCTCGGCCACCGCGACCTGGCGCCCGCCCTCGCGACGGGCGCGACCGGGGCGACGACGGTGTCCGCGACGGCGTTCCTCGCCGCGCGGGCGGGGCTGCGGGTCTTCGCCACGGGCGGGCTGGGCGGCGTACACCGGCAGTGGACACAGAGCCAGGACGAGTCGGCGGACCTCTCGCTGCTGGCCCGCACGCGCGTGACGGTGGTGTGCGCGGGGGTGAAGTCGATCCTGGACGTCCCGGCGACCTTGGAGCGGCTGGAGACCCTGGGCGTGGGCGTGCTCGGCTACGGGACGGACCGGTTCCCCGGCTTCTACCTCGCCAGCTCCGGCGAGCCGGTGGACTGGACGGTGTACCGCCCGGAGGAGGTGGCGCAGGTGATGGCCGCCCAGGACGCCCTCGGCGGTCCGGAGTCCGCGCTGCTGGTGGCCAATCCGGTGGCGGAGGCGGAGCAGTTGGATCCGGAGCTCCACGACCGGGTGCTGGCCGAGGCCCTCGCGGAATGCCGGGAGCGGGGGCTCACGGGGCAGGCGGTGACCCCGTTCCTGCTGGGGTTCTTGGTGCGGGCGACGGGCGGGGCCTCTCTGGAGGCCAACCTGGCGGCGGTACGCGGAAACGTCCGGCTCGGCGCCCGCATCGCCCGGGCCTGGGCGGCCCGGGCATGACCGGCGAACGGCCGGTCCGGGCCGGTGCGCTGCTGGTCGTCGGGGACGTGGTGACGGACGTGGTCGCGGTGCATCCGCAGCCGCTGGCGCCGGCCACCGACACGGCGGCGCGGATCAGGACCCTGCCCGGCGGCGCCGGGGCGAACGCGGCCTGCTGGGCGGCCCGCACCGGTACGGCGGAGGTACGCCTCCTCGCGCGGGTCGGGGCGGAATCGGCGCGCTGGCACGAGCGCGCCCTGGTCGACGCCGGCGTGCGGCCGAAGCTGGTGATCGACCGGGAGGAGCCGACGGGCACGGTGGTGGCGCTGGTCGGCAAGGACGCGGAGCGCACGTTCCTCACCGACAGCGGTGCTTCGCTGCGCCTGTCCCCCGCCGACTGGGCGCCCGCCCTGCTCGACGGTGCCTCGCACCTGCACCTGTCGGGGTACCTCTTCTTCGCCGACTCCAGCCGGGAGCTGGCCCTGGTCGCACTGCGGGCGGCGCGCACCCGGGGCGTGCCGGTGAGCGTGGACCCGGCCTCGGCGGGGTTCCTGGCCGCGCTGGGCCCGGAGCGCTTCATGGCCGCCGTGGCGGGGGCGGGCGTACTGCTGCCCAACGAGGACGAGGCCGGGCTGCTGGCCGGGCTGCCGGAGCCGGCCGGGGTGGCGCGCGCGGCGGCGGAACTGAGCCGGCGGATACCGCTGGTGGTGGTCACCCGGGGTGCGGCCGGGGCGCTGGTGGCGGAGGCGGGCCGAGTGACCGCCGAGGTGTCGGCGGAGCCGGCCGAGGCCGTGGACTCGACGGGGGCCGGGGACGCGTTCACCGGCGGGTTCCTGGCGGCCCGGCTCGCGGGCGCGGGCCCTGCGGACGCGGCACGGGCCGGGTGCCGGGCAGCCGCGCGTGCGGTGACCCGGCTGGGCGGGCGCCCGCAGGAGGCGTCTTCGGCCTCGGGCGGGCCTAGGAGGTGTACTCCTCCTGGCCGAGGGTGACGATCACGCCCGCCTTGTTCACGTCGTAGTGGAAGACCAGGCCCTTGTTCGGGTGGGTCTCCAGCCAGGACATGAGCTCGTGCGTGGTGATCGGCTTGTTCGCGGAGCCGGAGAGGATGGGGGCGTGGACGCCGATCCCGGCGTCTTCGGCGATCGGGATCCAGGTCTCCTCGCCGACGGTCACGAAGGGGGTGGCGCCGCCGGCGACCGGGCAGCCCCAGTGGCCGCGCTTGATGATCAGGCTGTACTGGCCGCCCTCGGGGGTGTAGCGGTAGACGGCGATCTCGTTCGGCGAGATTGCGTCCTTGGAGGCGCAGGCGGGTGCGGGAGGCGACGGCTTGGGCTTGCCGGGCGCGGTGGCGGACGCGGACGCGGCCGGTGTCGCCTTCGCCGTGGGCTTCGCCGGGGAGGGCAGCGCACCGCCGGCCGGGGCGGAGGGCAGGGCGGGGGTGGCGCTGGGGGTGCTGCCGGGCGTCGAGCCGGCGGCCCCCGCGTCCGTGTCCCCGTTGCAGCCCGTCAGGGCCAGGGTCGCGCACAGGGCCAGCGCGGTCAGTGCCGCTGCCTTGGGGCCTCTGCTCATTGCCGTCTCCCTCTGCCAAGGCGCCGTGTGAGGGCAGCCGTTGAAGCGTCCTCATCAACGTAGCCCGCGCTTATCGGCCACGACGATGGCCTGATCCGGTTCGTCACCGGGCGCGGACGGGGCTGTTGCAGAGTAGGGACGTCCGTGACGGTGCGGCACGGCGCGGGGCCGGAGCCCGTCAGCCGGCCGCTCCTCGGACACCGGTCCAGGCGGGGTGGCGGGGGTCGTCCGCCCGGACGACGGCATCGGCCTGCGCTGCCGGGTCGGTCTCGGCCTCGTAGCGGGCGAAGGCCGGCAGGGTCCAGCGCGCGGACTCCTCGGTGCGGCGGGCGAGCGCCCCCGGGGAGAGCCGGATGTGCACGCTGAGGTCGAAGGGGAACCAGTGGCCCAGCAGCAGCGGGCCGTGCACGATGAGCACGCCGCCCGGCGGAAGTGCGGTGTACGGGCTGCGCGTCGCCCGGTCGGTCACGGGGTCCCACAGGTCGGGCAGCACCCTGCCGGACCCGCCCGGGTCGGTGGGGCCGAACACCTCGCGCCACAGCGCGGCCGTGTCGTACCAGCCGCCGAGGAACGCGTCCACGTCCTCGCGCCCGAACTCGAAGCGCAGCGAGGCCGGTCGCAGGAAGCCGTCGGCGGCGACCACGAGGACCGGGCGGCCGCGCGCACGCAGCGCCTCGGCGAGGTCCTCCGCCGCCGAACCGGTGCCGGCGGCGGGCGCGCCGTCGATGCCGACCCGCAGCCGGTTCGCCTCCTCCCCGGCGGGTCCGCGGGCGTCGAGGTGATCGGCGAGCCGCTCGGCCAGCCGCTGCCAGGTGATCGGTTCCAGCTGCACGAGCCCATTGTCAGTGGTGGCCCGTAGCGTTTTTCACGAGGGATCACCGACGCGAACGGAAGCCGTCGGCCCGGCCTTGGGGAGGGGTCTGTCATGACGCGGGAGACGACGTACCTGGAGCTGTCGCAGGACGGCGCGGGTGCGCACAAGTTCTACGAGGTGACCGTGGACGGCACGGCCGTCTGCGTGCGGTACGGCCGCATCGGCGCGGACGGCCAGCTCCAGAACTCCTCCTTCCCCACGGCGGAGAAGGCCCGGGCGGCCGCAGCGAAGAAGATAGGCGAGAAGATCCGCAAGGGCTACGCCCCTGCGGTACGGGGAGCCCGCGCGGCGCGGTCGGTGACCCGCAGACAGGTGACCTCGGCCCCGTCGACGGCGCGTGCGGTGGCTCCGGTGCTGTGGCGCTTCCGTACGGGTTCCTCCGCCTTCGGCATCCATGTGGACGAGGACCGCTGCTGGGTGGGCAATCAGGCGGGGGACGTCTACACGCTGAGCCACGGCGGTGAGGTGCTGGCCCGGTACTCGCTGCCGGACGGCGTGAAGTGCCTGGTGGCGGACGAGTTCTGGATCTACGCCGGCTGTGATGACGGCACGGTGTACGACCTGTCTTCGAAGGTGCCGTTCGGGGCGTACGACATAGCCGCCGATGTGGACATCTTCTGGCTGGACATCCGTGAGGGCGTCCTGAACGTCTCGGACCGCAGCGGTGGGCTGACCGTCATCGACCACGAGGAGGAGTTCCAGTGGTCGCGCCGGTCGGCCGGGTCCAACGCCTGGATGGTCCGGGCGGACGAGCGGGCGGTCTACCACGGCCACACCGCAGGCGTCACGGCCTACGCCGCCGACGGCGGGGGCGAGTTGTGGCACACCACGACCGACGGATCGGTGCTGTTCGGCTGGCAGGAGGACACCGCGGTGTACGCGGGCACCGGCCGCAACACCGTGCAGCGGCTGTCGAAGGCGACGGGCGCGGTGGAGGCCTCCTACCGGTGTGACGCGGCGGTGTACTCGTGCGCGACCTCCCCGGACGGCCGCCACGTGTTCGCCGGCGACCTGTCCTCCTCCGTCTACTGCTTCGACGCGTCGGGGCGGCGGCTGTGGAAGCTGGGCACGGGCAGCGGCGCCGCGCTGTCCATGCAGTACCTGGACGAGCGGCTGTACCTGGTGACCACGGACGGTTCGCTGGTGTGCGTGGACGCGAGCGAGGCGGCGATCACGGCGGCCCAGCAGGGATCGGTCCCGGCCGCGGTGGATGTGAAGTCGGCTGCTGCTCTGCCCGTCTTCGCCCCGGCGGCGTCGCCCGCTGCGGTGGCGACCGTCTCGGTGGCCTGCGCGCCGGCGGACGGCGTGGTGGTGGAGTGCGTACGCCAGGGGAGCCGGGTCCGGGTCCAGGTGGTGTCGGGGGGCTTCGACCCCTCGTGGAACGTGCAGTTCCCGCGCGGCATACGGGAGGCCGGCGCCCGGTACGTGGTGGACGGGCTGCACGCTTCGCCGGGGGGCTTCTACCGGGTGCGCGGGGAGATACGCCGACTGGTGTGACCGGCAGGGCGACCGGGCGCGGCGGGCCCCCTCACCCGGCGTGGCCCGGGCAGCCGCAGGGCGTGGCGGCGGCCGGGGCCGGGGTCGCTACCGACCAGGGGGCGTCCTCGGCGAGGGAACAGGTCACCTGGAGCACGACCGGTTCGGTGCCGAGGTTGCGGCCCAGGTGGATGTGGTCGGACCCCGGCGGCTCCACGAAGGTGGTCCCGGCCGGGTGCACCTCGACCGTGTCGTCGTGCAGGATCCGGGTCAGCGTCCCGGACTTGACGACCGCCATCAGCGGCACGTCGTGGTAGTGCCACCCCGTGCACTCCCCGGGCCCTATGACGATCTCCCGGCCCGTGAGGTCCGAAGCCTCGGTCCGTCTCGGACGCCGTACCGTCGCCTGCCACCCACCCATGTACCCCTCCTCCAGGGGCCGAACGGCCCATCCGAGTCACGTTAGGCGGACCTGATGACGTCCAGACCGAATTAATGAAAAGCCAACAACCGCTATCCGTAAGGTGATATGCGCACCGAACGGCGGTATCACTCCGTCATGAGTCTCGTCGTCTTCGAGTCGCAGAAGCACATCCAGTGCGCCGAGTGCCGACGGGGGCCGCTGCGGCACCTCGTCCGCGAGGCGGGTGTACCCCGTTGTCTCGACTGCGCCGACCTCGGGCACCTGGTGTACCTGCCGCGAGGTAACGCGGCGCTCACCCGGCGGGCCAGGGAGGCCAGTTCACTGTCGGCCGTCGTGGTGCGCCTCCACAAGCGGCGCCACCGCTACGAACGCCAGGGGCTGCTGGTGGAGGAGGAGGCCCTGGCGCGCGCGGAGCGGGCCTGTCTGGCCGACGCCGATGCGCGGGCCCGCCGCCGGGAACGGGACCGCGTGCGCCGCGCGGCCGAGGACACCCGGTTCACGGCGGCCTTCGCCTCCGAGATCCTGCGCTTGTTCCCCGGGATCCCCGCCGACCGCGCGCGTGCGATCGCCGCGCACGCCTCCCTGCGGGGAAGCGGCCGGGTGGGTCGCACGGCGGCCGGCCGCGCCCTCGACGAGCAGGCGGTGTCGGTGGCGGTCCGGGCGGCCGTGCGCCACACCGACACCGAGTACGACGCGCTGCTGATGGCGGGGGTCCCCCGCTTCACGGCGCGGGCCCGCCTGGCGCCGCGGATCGACGCGATCCTGGGCGGCTGGCGCGCTCGGCCGGAGTCAGCGGCCGGGGCGCTCCTGCCGGAACAGACCGGCTGAGCCCGGGACAGGGCTCCGTCCTGTCTCAGCCGACGCGGAAACGGCGGTAGAGGAGTACCCCGCCGAGCAGGAGCGCGCCACCGCCGGGCAGCAGGTAGCCGACGGCGTCGGCGCCGGTGTGGGCCAGCGCGCCTGCGGGCTGCTGCGGGGCCGGCGCGATGATCGGCCGGGGGGTGACCGGAGGCTGGGCAGCGGGCGGCTGGGCAGCGGGCGGCTGGACGGGCTCGCTCCCGCTGGGCCCGCCGTTGACGGAGGTGTTGCCGACGGCTGCGTTGCCGACGCCGACCGCGCTCACGGAGTTGCCGCTGATGTTCAGGGGCAGGTCGACGGGAAGCTGGATGCCATTGCCGGACAGCACCCCCGGAGAATCCTTTCCGCGCCCCTGGGCGACCGCACCCGAACCGTTTCCGGCCCCGGGTGCCGAGCCGTGCGCGGAGGTCCCGGACCGGGATGCCCCCGACCCCTGATGACCGCCGCCGTCGACGTGCGCGTCGTTGACGCAGCGGTTCCCCGTGGCCGAGTTGAGTACTCCGACGACACTCACGGTGTTGCCGCACACGTTGACCGGCGTGTGCACGGGCAACTGCACCAGGTTGCCCGAGAGCAGGCCCGGCGACTGCTGGGCGGCGCCGCCCGCGTCCGCATCGGCGTAAGCGAAGCCGCTCACCCCCACGACCGCCACTCCACCTCCCGCGACCACCGCCGCGATCAAGCCGTTCCGACGACTGTGACGCATGAGTTCCCTGCCTTCCGGAGGAGTTCACGGGCAACCCGCCCGCACCGGAAACAACGCCGTGGGCCCATACGAGTTGTAGAGCCGGTACGAATTTCACTCCATCGTGTACTGGGTAACACGCATTGAATGATCGCAGCCGGGCTGACCTCGGCCTCGATGACGGGAGCTCATCCGCGCAATGCGGCGACCGGATCCGTGGAGGGAGTGCCGGTCGGCCACCAGTCCTCCTCGTCCGACCTGGACTCGTACGCGTACCACAGGCCCTGGCGTCCCAGCCGGAGCTGCCGGCTACGGGTGCTGAGGCGGTTGCGGTCGGGCCGGAACGAGCCGCAGCCGGCGGCGGCGAGGGCGGGCCGGGCCCGGTCGAAGGGACCGGCCGGCGGGTCCCAGGCCTCTTCGAGGACGACCAGGGCGGCCAGGCCCCCCTGGCGCCAGGCCGCCGCACCCCGCGCGAGGTCGGTGGTGGTGCGGCCGGTCGCCCGGGCCAGGTCGCGGTAGAGGGCGCGGGCCGCACCGGTGAGCCCGGCCGTCGCGTGCGCGGAGGCCAGCCGGACGGCGTCCTGCCACACGGTGAGCCCGGCGAGGGGATCCTCACCGGTCCGGAGCAGGGCCAGCGCCCGCGCGGCGGCGTCCGAGGCGAGCTGGTCCAGCGCCAGCGGATCCGGTGCTGCGGGGTCCGACGGGTACGCGGGCGGCAGGCCCACGGCGCCCGGCGCCCGCTGCGGGGCCGGCAGCGGCGGCAGGCCGGTCCGGGCCAGCGCCCCGCGTGCCGGGACGCCGGGGAAGGCGGGCGCGGCATCGGGCCGTTCGCGCGCGGCATGTGCGGCATTGCGCCGGGCCAGCTCCGCGAGCAGTTCCCGCTCACCGCGCCCGCGCAGGAGCAGCAGCACGAACGGGTCCTCGTCCAGGAGCCGGGCCGCCCGGTAGCAGAGGGCCGCGGCGTGCTTGCAGGGCGGTCGGCCCACGTCCGGGCAGGAGCAGCGCGGGACCAGCTCGCCCGCGCCCGGCAGGACCGTGTCCGCCAGGGACTGCGGGACCTCGCCCTCCAGCAGCCCGGCCAGCGCCGCCGGATCGGCCGCCACGCCCTCCAGCACCTCACGCCACTCGGAGTCCTCGAAAGCCGGCAGCGCCAGCTCGGTGCGGTACGGGCGCGCCCGGCTGCCCCGGACGTACGCCACGATCCGGCCCGGGGTGATCGTCACCGCGTCCACATGGCCTTCGGCCGCGTACACCCGCCCGCGCCCCAGCCGGGCCGCGTCGTGCGAGCGCTCCTCCAGCGCGGCCACCCACGCACGCCCCCACCAGGTCTCGGCCTCGACGCCGGGCGGTACGGTCTCGAAGGTACGGCGGCGGTCGTCCCGTGCGGTGATCACGTCGGCCTCCGCAGCGAGACGAGGTCGGCCAGCTCGCGGTCGGTCAGCTCCGTCAGCGCCGACTCGCCCGAACCGAGGACGGCTTCGGCCAGCGCCCGCTTCGCCTCCAGCATCTCGGCGATCCGGTCCTCGACGGTGCCCTCGGCGATGATCCGGTGCACCTGCACGGGCTGGGTCTGCCCGATCCGGTAGGCCCGGTCGGTGGCCTGCTCCTCGACGGCCGGGTTCCACCAGCGGTCGAAGTGGATGACGTGCCCGGCCCGGGTCAGGTTCAGTCCGGTGCCCGCCGCCTTCAAGGAGAGCAGGAACACGGGCACTTCCCCCGCCTGGAACCGGTCGACCAACTGCTCCCGGGTGGCGACGGGCGTCCCCCCGTGCAGCAGTTGGTGGGAGATCCCGCGGGCGGCGAGGTGCTGCTCGATGATGCGGGCCATCGTCACGTACTGGGTGAACACCAGCACCGAGCCGCCCTCGGACAGGATCGTGTCGAGCAGCTCGTCGAGCAGCGCCAGCTTCCCGGAGCGGTGCGCCGCGCTGCGCCCGCTCACGCTGTGCCCGCTCAGGCTGGGCTCGTTCAGGCTGTGCCCGCTCAGGCTGGGCTCGTTCAGGCTGTGCCCGCTCAGGCTGGGCTCGTTCAAATACTGCGCAGGGTGGTTGCAGATCTGCTTGAGCGACATCAGCAGCTTCATGATCATGCCGCGTCGTCGGATCCCCTCGCTCGACGCGATCACCGCCATCGCCTCATCCACCGCGGCCTGGTACAGCGAGGCCTGCTCGCGGGTGAGGGACACCGGGTGGTCGGTCTCGGTCTTCGGCGGCAGCTCCGGGGCGATGCCCGGGTCGGACTTCTTGCGGCGCAGCAGGAACGGGCGGACCAGGGCCGCCAGTCGGGCGACGGCCTCCTCGTTGCCGCCGTCCTCCTCGCTCTGGTGCTCCACCGGACGCGCGTGGCGGGCCCGGAACGTGGTCAGCGGGCCCAGCAGGCCCGGCGTGGTCCAGTCGAGCAGCGCCCACAGCTCGGAGAGGTTGTTCTCCACCGGGGTGCCGGTCAGCGCCACCCTGGCCGGGGCCGGGATGGTGCGCAGCGCCTTCGCCGTCGCCGAGTGCGGGTTCTTGACGTGCTGTGCCTCGTCCGCGACGACCATGCCCCAGCTGTGCTGCGCCAGCTTGGCTGCGCTGGCGCGCATCGTCCCGTACGTGGTCAGGACGAACCCGCCGTCCAGGCCCTCCAGACTGCGGCCGCCGCCGTGGAAACGGCGCACCGCTGTCCCCGGGGCGAACTTCTCGATCTCCCGCTGCCAGTTCCCCAGCAGCGACGCCGGGCACACGACCAGCGTCGGCTCGGGCCGGTCCCGGTGCAGGTGCAGCGCGATCAGCGTGACGGTCTTGCCCAGGCCCATGTCGTCGGCGAGACAGGCGCCGAGGCCGAGGGAGGTCATCAGGTCCAGCCACGCCAGGCCCCGGGCCTGGTAGTCGCGCAAGGTCGCCTTCAGCCCGGCGGGTTGCGGCAGGGGCGCCGGATCGCCGGTCAGCCGGTCCCGTAGCGCGGCCAGCGCCCCCACCGGGACCGCTTCGACCGGCTCGCCGTCCACCTCGGCCGTCCCGGTCAGTACGGTGGCCAGCGCGTCCACCGGGTCCAGCAGCCCCAACTGCCGCTTGCGGGCCTTGCGCACCAGGCCCGGGTCCACCCGCACCCACTGGTCGCGCAGCCGCACCACGGGCCGGTGGGCCTGCGCCAGCGCGTCCATCTCCTTCGGGGTGAGCCGGTCGCTGCCGAGCGCCAGCTCCCAGGAGAAGGCGAAGAGGTTCTCCGCGTCGAAGAACGCGGTGCCCTCGATCGCGGACCCGGGCGCCGCCGACCGTACGACGGCGGTCGCGGACAGCGTACGAGCCAACTCGCGCGGCCAGTGGACGGTGACCCCGGCCTCCGCCAGCCGGGTCGCGGCGACACCCAGCAGGTCCCCCAGCTCCGGATCGGAGAGGGACAGCACGTCGGGGACGGGCTGGTCCAGCAGGCGCAACAGCGGCGGCCACACCCGCGCGGCCCGACGCAGCGCGAGCACGGCATCGATGCGGGCGCGCGGCCCGAACCCGGCGGCGGCCGCCCCCGCCCAGAGCTGTTCGGCATCCGTGACCAGCGTCGGATCGGCGAGGCTGTGCACCTGGACCACGGCGGCGCCGGCGCGGCGGGTGTCCTGCGGCTCGGCCTCGTCGAAGAGGCGGAAGGAGGACAGGTCCAGCCGCAGGGAGATCCCGACCCCGGTATCCGCTCCGGCCGCGACCTGGGCGGCCCATTCCCGTATCCCGGGGACCTGCTGCGGTTCCCGCGCCGCGTACGGCCGCCCGGCTGCCACCGGCGCGGCCGGGGTGCGGGGCAGGCCGTCGGCGGCGGCGTCGAGGAAGGCCCGGACCAGGGCCTCGGGTTCGGGCAGCTGGAGCGGGCGGCGACCGGCGAGCGGGGTGGCGTACCCCTCGTGGGGCAGGGCGGCGGCGATCGCGCGCAGGTGGGCCACGTCATCGGCATCGAGCGGTCCGACCCGCCAGGCGTCGATGCCGTCGGGGGTGAGCCCCGGGAGCAGCCGACCCCGGGCGACCAGGGTGAGCGCCTGCGCGGCGGCGGTGCCCCAGGCACGGGTGGCGGGGTGGGCGGCCGGGCTGCGGGCCGCCCGGAGCAGCAGCGGCAGCGCGGCACTGACCGGCAGGCTGACGGAGGGAACGGTACGGGTACGGACGCCTTCACCGTGCGGCCGGACCACGTCGAGCGGCGCCGCCGTCCCGGTTTCGGGCAGCGCATCCCCTTCCGGGCACCAGAAGGCCACCCGCCCCTGGCGCGGGACGGCCGCGGGAAGGAACACGGCGGCATGACGCAGCAGCGCGTCCGGCGGTCCCGACGACGGTGTCCGCGCGTGCGGATGTGCCGGCGCCGGCTGCGGTGCGTACGGCCGGGACGTCGCGGTGCCCACGGTGGCCCTCCCTTCACGCGGTCGGATGGTCGGCGGTCGGATGACCGGTGGTCGCTCGGATGATCGGCGGTCGGATGGTCGGCGGTCGGATGTTCCTCTGCCGCCGAGTCTAGGTGTGCCCGCTGACAACGCCCCCGACCTGCGTCTTTACCGGTCCGGCCGGGTCGCGGACCGGCCCCTTCACCTTCCCGTGTCCCGGGTCCGTCCCGATCCGCGCCCCGAGGTCCCCACCGGGGTAGGTACACCGCGACCACCCACCGACCGGAAACGGGGACCAACCGACATGCTCCGACGCTTCACCACCGTCCTCGCGTGCGCCGCCACCGCGGCCGCCGCCCTCCTGCTCGCCGGCCCGGCCACCGCCTCGGCCGCCACCGCGCCCGGCTTCCTCGACGGCACCGACCTCCCTGCGCACCCCTCCTCGCCGTGGCACGCCGGAAAGGTGACCAAGGGCCTGCCCGAGAGCGCACCGTTCTGCCTGGAGGGGGCGCTCCCGGCCGCGGGCAGCTGGCACCGCGCCTTCGGCACCGACTACGACACCGGCGCCACGCAGCTCTCCGTCCGTACCGCCTCCGGCGCCGCGGCAGCCACCTTGGCCGCGTCCCTGGAGCGCAAGGTCGCCGCCTGCGCCGCCGACTGGCTGCGTACGACGCCCGGCGGCACCGCCTCCTGGCAGGACTTCGGCAAGCTGCCCGTCGAGGAGGGCGCTCACGTCTACGGGGTCCACACCGCGGTCCCGGACTCCGAACCCGGCGTGCACCTCTTCGGCATCGGCCGGGACGGCGCGACGGTCACCGTCGTGAAGTGGGGGCAGATGGGCACGCTCCCCGACGCGCCCGTGGCCGCCTTCGGGAAAACGACCACGACGGCCGTGGACAAGCTGAACCCGTAGCCGCGGCGCCTCCCGCTCCGGCTCCGGTCGGGCCCGGCGGTGGGACCATGGAGCTGAGGACTACGGTGATCCGAGGCGATGGTCATGCGTACCGGAAACGAGCCGGTGACCGCCCGCAGTCCGCTGCGGCTGCGGTTGTGGCTCAGTCTGTGGGGCCTGATCTGGGCCGCCGGCGGGGCGGCCCTCTTCTCGCTGGGTGAGCGTCCGGGGTGGGCCGCCGCCTGCGCGGTGGTCGCGGTGCTCGCGGCGGTGGACTCGCTCGTGGTCGTCCACCACATCCGTCAGGGCCCGCACTACCAGCCCGGCCGGGACGTGCCCCCGTACGAACCGCCGCACTTCCGCTGAGGCCGGCGGGGCCCCGTCCGACCCCTCCCGTGTCCGCTGCGGCCGGCGGCGCCCCAGTGGCGACCGTCGTGCCGGTCTCAGTCCTCGAAGCGCGCGGCGGCCAGGTACTCGGGCTGCGGGTCGAGCGCGGCGGCCAGCCGGAAGTGCTTGCGGGCCTGCGCGCGCCGCCCGGACCGCTCATGGGTCCGGGCGAGCGCGAAGTGGGCGTAGGCGTTGTCCGGTTCGCGCTCCAGCACCAGCTCGAACTCCAGCGCCGCCGGGCGCAGTTGCGCGGCGGCGAAGAAGGCCCGGGCCCGGAGCAACCGGGCCGCCGTGTTCTCGGGGTGGGCGGCTATCACGGAGTCCAGCAGCTTGACGGCGCCCCGCGGGTCACGGGCGGCCAGGAGCTGCTCGGCGGCCCGGAAGTCGATGACGTGCGTCTCAGGGCTGGTGGCGCCGGAGGAGTCGGGGCCCGCACCCGGAGCACCCGAGGAGCCGGGCGGCCCCGAGGAGCCGGGCGGTCCCGACGACGGCGGCTGCGACGGAGGCGTGGTGTCGGACACGTTGTTTTTCCTTCCCTCTCCGGGCGCCTTCACGCCCCTTGCCCGTGCCGCCCCGCCCGCCTCAGGCGCCGGTCGCGGCCGCCCGTTCGGTCAGGGTCTCCCAGACCTTGCGGACCTGCGGCTCCAGTGCCTCCAGCGGTCCGTCGTTGTCGATCACCAGGGTCGCCACTGCCAGCCGCTGCTCCCGCGTGGCCTGCGCCGCCATCCGGGCCCGCGCCTCTCCCTCGGCCATCCCCCGCAGCCCGGTCAGCCGCGCCAGCTGGGTCTCCGGCGCCGCGTCCACCACCACGACCAGGTCGTACAGCGGCGCCAGGCCGTTCTCCGCGAGCAGCGGTACGTCGTGCACCACGATCGCGTCGGCGCCCGCCGCGCTCTCCAGCTCGGCGGACCGGGCCCCGACCAGGGGATGCACGATCGCGTTCAGTATCCGCAGTTTCTCCGGGTCGGAGAAGACGATCGACCCCAGCTTGGGCCGGTCCAGCGCCCCGCCCTCGCCCAGCACCGACTCCCCGAACGCCGCGACGACGGCCGCGAGCCCGGGCGTCCCGGGCTCCACGACCTCCCGCGCGATGCGATCGGCGTCCACGATGACCGCCCCGTACCCCGCCAGCAGCCGCGACACTTCGCTCTTGCCGGCTCCGATTCCGCCCGTCAGGCCCACTTTCAGCATGCCCGGCAGCCTAGACCGCGGGCGCCGGCGGCTCAGCCCTCGCCCTCGCGTTCCGCGAGGAACCGCTCGAACTCGCGCCCCAGTTCCTCCGCCGAGGGGATCTCGGCGGGCTCCGCGATCATGTTCCCGCGGCTTTCGGCCCCGGCCGCCGCGTCGTACTGGTGCTCCAGCCCCTGCACCAGGGCGACCAGTTCCTCGTCGCCCTCCCGGATCTGCCGGTCGATCTCCGTCTGCGTGCGGTGCGCCTCGGTGCGCAGGGCGTGCGCCACGGCCGGCAGGACGAGACCCGTCGCCGCGGTGATCGCCTCCAGGACCGTCAGCGCCGCGTCCGGGTACGGGGAGCGGGCCACGTAGTGCGGCACGTGCGCCGCGACGCCGAGCACGTCGTGCCCGGCCTGGCCCAGCCTGAACTCGACCAGCGACTCCGCGCTGCCCGGCACCTGGGCCTCGTCGAACGGGCTGCGGTGCCCGGGCATCAGGTCGGTCCGGTTGCCGTGCGGGGTGATGCCGACGGGCCGGGTGTGCGGGACGCCCATCGGGATGCCGTGGAAGTTGACCGAGAGCCGCACGCCCAGGCGCTCGACGATCTGCCGGACGGCGACGGCGAAGCGCTCCCACTCCACGTCCGGCTCGGGGCCGGACAGCAGCAGGAACGGCGCGCCGGTGGCGTCCTGTACGAGGCGCACCTCCAGCCTGGGCTCTTCGAAGTCCGTCCAGTGGTCGCGCTGGAACGTCAGCAGCGGGCGCCGGGCCCGGTAGTCCACGAGCCGGTCGGCGTCGAAACGGGCGACGACCTGGTGGGGCAGGGTGTCCAGGAGCCGCTCGACGATCTGCTCACCGGCCTCGCCCGCGTCGATGTACCCCTCGAGGTGATAGAGCATGACCAGCCCGGCCGAATCCTGGGCGAGCGCCAGGTCGGCCACCGCCAGACCCTTGGCGTCCCATTCGTACAAACCCTGTGGATCAAGCACCGCCACCACTCCTCCTCGCCGCGTTCTCATCAAGAACGCCCAAGGTGGCGCCACCATTCCCCAGTTGAGGGCTTTCACGGTAATCGGCCCGGCAGGCGGAGCGCGGTGGGCCCACCCGCACCGGCCGCTGCCCGCGGCGGGACCACCCGGACCCGCCCCTGAACGCGGTAAGGCCCGCCCCCCGGAGGGGACGGGCCTTACCGTTCAGCTCAGCTCACTCTCGTGCGCCGGGGCGCGGAGCGTGACGCGCTGCTGCGATCAGCTCTGGCCGCCGGCCAGCTTCTCGCGGAGCGCGGCGAGGGCCTCGTCCGACGCCAGGGCGCCGGAGGTCTCGTCCGAGCCCTCGGAGGAGTAGGAGCCACCCGAGATGTTGCCCGCACCGGCGTTGCCACCGGCGGCCGGGGCGGCAGCGCCCTCGGCAGCAGCGGCCTCGTCGGCCTCGCGGCTCTTGATGACCTGCGCCTGGTGCTGCTCGAAGCGGACCTGCGCCTCGGCGTACTGGCGCTCCCACGTCTCGCGCTGGGTCTCGTAGCCCTCGAGCCAGTCGTTGGTCTCGGGGTCGAAGCCCTCGGGGTAGATGTAGTTGCCCTGGTCGTCGTAGGACGCGGCCATGCCGTACAGGGTCGGGTCGAACTCGACCGACGCCGGGTCGGCACCGAAGGACTCGTTGGCCTGCTTGAGGGACAGCGAGATCCGGCGACGCTCGAGGTCGATGTCGATGACCTTGACGAAGATCTCGTCGTTGACCTGGACGACCTGCTCCGGGATCTCCACGTGGCGCTCGGCCAGCTCGGAGATGTGGACCAGACCCTCGATGCCCTCGTCCACGCGGACGAACGCACCGAACGGAACCAGCTTGGTGACCTTACCCGGGACGACCTGGCCGATCTGGTGGGTCCGGGCGAACTGCTGCCACGGGTCTTCCTGCGTCGCCTTCAGCGACAGGGAGACGCGCTCGCGGTCCATGTCGACGTCGAGGACCTCGACGGTGACTTCCTGGCCGACCTCGACAACCTCGGAGGGGTGGTCGATGTGCTTCCAGGACAGCTCGGAGACGTGGACGAGACCGTCGACGCCACCCAGGTCCACGAAGGCACCGAAGTTGACGATCGAGGAAACGACGCCGGAGCGGACCTGACCCTTCTGCAGGGTGGTGAGGAACGTCTGGCGAACCTCGGACTGGGTCTGCTCGAGCCAGGCACGGCGGGACAGGACCACGTTGTTGCGGTTCTTGTCCAGCTCGATGATCTTCGCCTCGAGCTCCTTGCCCACGTAGGGCTGGAGGTCGCGGACGCGACGCATCTCGACGAGAGAGGCCGGCAGGAAGCCACGGAGGCCGATGTCGAGGATGAGACCACCCTTGACGACCTCGATGACGGTACCGGTGACGATGCCGTCTTCTTCCTTGATCTTCTCGATCGTGCCCCAGGCACGCTCGTACTGAGCGCGCTTCTTGGACAGGATCAGACGGCCTTCCTTGTCCTCCTTCTGGAGAACCAGGGCCTCGATCTCGTCGCCGACCTTGACGACCTCGTTCGGGTCGACGTCGTGCTTGATCGAGAGCTCACGGCTCGGGATCACGCCTTCCGTCTTGTAACCGATGTCGAGGAGAACCTCGTCCCGGTCCACCTTGACGATGACGCCGTCGACGATGTCGCCGTCGTTGAAGTACTTGATCGTCTCGTCGATCGCCGCGAGGAACGCGTCCGCGTCGCCGATGTCGTTGACCGCTACCTGCGGAGGGGTGGTGGCGGTGGTCTCGGTGCTGCTCGTCATGTGGGAAAGGGCTCCGGTTACGGACAGAAAGTCGTAGGTACTGCTACGCCGGGAGCCCTTATCGGCAACTGCCGAAGCCGGACAGCCAAGGAAGCCCCGAATCCACAGAAGCGGTAGGGCCTCGAAAACCGAGGGGACATCAACAGAAGCAAGCGCAGCCTGCTAGGTCTGAGGAGCACAGGCTCGCAGCGCAACTTGTAGCATACGGGGGCAGCCGGACAGGGTCAATGCGCGAAGGCGCACACCCCGGGCGGATCGCCGCATTACCGGCACAAATCGTGGGCGGGGAAGGCCCTATGGGCTCCGCCTCCCGACTTCTCGCAGACTACGACGACGGGCCCCATGAACCAAGAGGACTACCTCCCCGAAGACGCGTTCGAAATCACCGAGCCGGGCGGTGACCCCGACGGCGCGGACGACGGTGACGACGCCGAGGCCACCCGGCGTGAGGCCGGCGAAGCCGAGAGCAGCCGGGCGAGCCGGGGCTGGTGGGACCGCAACGCCGACGAGTACCAGAGCGAGCACGGCGCGTTCCTCGGCGACGACCGCTTCGTCTGGGGGCCCGAAGGGCTGGACGAGGCCGAGGCGGCCCTCCTGGGCCCGGCCGCCTCCCTCGCCGGCAAGGACGTCCTGGAGATCGGCGCCGGCGCCGCCCAGTGCTCGCGCTGGCTGGCCGCCCGGGGCGCCCGCCCCGTGGCCCTCGACCTCTCGCACCGCCAGCTCCAGCACGCGCTGCGCATCGGCGGCGGCGACGTGCCGGGGGTCGGGCTCGTGGAGGCCGACGCCGGCCGGCTGCCCTTCCGTGACGCCTCCTTCGACCTGGCCTGCTCCGCCTACGGCGCCGTCCCCTTCGTCGCCGACCCCGTGAACGTCATGCGCGAGGTCCACCGCGTGCTGCGCCCCGGCGGGCGCTGGGTGTTCTCCGTCACCCACCCCATCCGCTGGGCGTTCCCCGACGAGCCCGGCCCCGAAGGTCTGTCCGTGGCGGCCTCCTACTTCGACCGGACGCCGTACGTCGAGCAGGACGAACAGGGCCGCGCGGTCTACGTGGAGCACCACCGCACGATCGGCGACCGGGTCCGGGACGTGGTCGCGGGCGGTTTCCGCCTGGTGGACCTGGTGGAGCCGGAGTGGCCCGCCTGGAACAGCCAGGAGTGGGGCGGCTGGTCCCCCCTGCGCGGGAACCTGATCCCCGGCACCGCGATCTTCGTGTGCGAGAGGGACTGAGCCCTTGATCCGCACCGCCGACCTCGACGCCCTTCCCGTACGGGAGGCCGTGCCCGCGCTCGTCTCGGCGCTGGAGGCGCGCGGCGCCGCCGTACTGTGCGCCCCGCCCGGGACCGGCAAGACCACGCTGGTGCCGCTGGTGCTGGCGGGGCTGCTGGGGGCCGGCGAGCGGCGCCGGGTCGTGGTGGCCGAGCCCCGGCGGATCGCCGCCCGGGCGGCGGCGCGGCGGATGGCGTGGCTGCTGGGCGAGGCCGTCGGGGAGTCGGTCGGCTTCACGGTGCGCGGGGAACGGGTGGCCGGCCCCCGCACGGCGGTGGAGGTGGTGACCACCGGCGTCCTGCTCCAGCGGCTCCAGCGGGACCAGGAGCTGGCCGGCGTGGACGTGGTCGTCCTGGATGAGTGTCACGAGCGGCACCTGGACGCCGACACGGCCGCCGCGTTCCTCCTGGACGTACGCGCGACCCTGCGCCCGGAGCTGCGCCTGGTCGCCGCGTCGGCGACGACGGACGCGGCCGGCTGGGCCCGCCTGCTGGGGGACGCGCCGGTGGTGGAGGCCCGGGGCGCCTCGTACCCGGTGGAAGCCGTGTGGGCGCCCCCGGCCCGGCCGGTGCGGCCGCCGCACGGGATGCGGGTGGATCCGGCGCAGCTGACGCACGTGGCCTCGGTGGTGCGACGGGCGCTGACGGAACGTTCCGGCGACGTGCTCTGCTTCCTGCCCGGCGTCGGCGAGATGGCCCGGGTCGCCGGGCAGCTGGACGGCGTGGACGCGCAGGTGCTCCAGCTCCACGGCCGGGCACCGGCGTCCGTCCAGGAGGCGGCGCTGACGCCGGCCCCGCACCGCCGGGTGATCCTGGCGACGGCGGTCGCGGAGTCCAGCCTGACGGTGCCGGGGGTGCGGGTGGTCGTGGACTCGGGGCTGGCCCGCGAGCCCCGGGTGGACCACGCCCGGGGTCTGGGCGCCCTGGCGACCGTACGGGCGTCCCGCGCGGCGGGCCGCCAGCGGGCCGGGCGGGCCGGGCGTGAGGCACCGGGGACGGTGTACCGCTGCTGGTCGGAGGCCGAGGACGCGCGGCTGACGGCGTACCCCTCCCCGGAGATCCGGCTCGCGGACCTGGCGGCGTTCGCGCTCCAGGCCGCCTGCTGGGGTGAGCCCGATGCGTCGGGACTCGCCCTCCTGGACGCGCCGCCCGCCGGGGCGATGGCCGCCGCGCGGGAGGTACTGCGGGCGGTCGGCGCGGTGGACGAGGCCGGGCGGCCGACCCCGCGCGGGCTGCGGATGGCCCGGCTGGGGCTGCACCCCCGGCTGGCGCGCGCACTGCTGGACGGCGCGTCGGCGCTGGGCGCGCGGCGGGCCGCGCAGCTGGTGGCCCTGCTCAGCGAGGAGCCGCCACGGGAGTACGGGGACGATCTGGCGGCCGCCTGGCGGGCCGCCCGCCGTGGCTGCGACGGCTACGCGCCCCGCTGGCGGGCGGAGGCCAAGCGTCTGGAGCGCGCTCTGGGCGAGCCCGCGGGGCCTGCGCGGGCGCCGGAGGCGCGGGGGTCCGGGGACGGAGCCCCCGAAGGGGCCCGGGGTGCGGCCCCGGTTTCGGGAAGGGCTGGGACGGGGGCAGGAGAGCCCGCCGACCAGGCCGCCGCCGGGCTCGTCGCGGCGCTGGCGTTTCCCGAGCGGGTGGCGAAGGCCAAGGGGGCCGGAGGTTTCCTCATGGCCGGCGGCACGGCGGCCGAGGTCGGGGACGGCTCGCCGCTGCGCACCGCGCCCTGGCTGGCCGTGGCCGTCGCAGACCGGGGCCCGCACTCCGCCTCCGCGCGGGTCCGCCTCGCCGCGGCCCTGGACGAGGACACCGCCCTGGCCGCCGCCGCACATCTGCTGACTTCCGGGGAGGAGGTGCGCTGGGAGGGCGGGGACGTGGTGGCCCGGGCGGTGGAGCGGCTCGGGGCGGTCGAGCTGGTCACCCGGCCCCTGCGCGACCCCGACCCCTCGCTGGTCCGCGACGCCCTCCTCGACGGGCTGCGCACCGAGGGGCTCGGGTTGCTGCGCTGGTCCCCGGACGCGCGGGCGTTGCGGGCCCGGCTCGGCTTCCTGCACCGCACGCTGGGCGGCGCGTGGCCCGACGTGACGGACGACGCGGCACTGCTGGAGCGGGCCGACGACTGGCTGGAGCCCGAGCTGTCGCGCGCCCGGCGCCGCGCCGACCTGGGCAGGATCGACGCGGGCCAGGCCCTGAACCGGCTGCTGCCCTGGGCGACCGGCGAGGCGGCCCGCCTCGACGAACTGGCCCCGGAGCGCCTGGAGGTGCCCAGCGGTTCGCGGATCCGCCTCGACTACACCGCGGAGCACGGGCAGCCCGTACTCGCCGTGAAGCTCCAGGAGCTGTTCGGGCTGGCCGACACCCCGCGGGTGGCGGGGGTTCCCGTACTCGTCCACCTCCTGTCTCCGGCCGGGCGGCCCGCCGCCGTCACGGCCGACCTCGCCTCCTTCTGGCAGGGCGGCTACCGCGCCGTCCGCGCCGAGTTGCGCGGCCGCTACCCCAAGCACCCCTGGCCCGAAGACCCCGCGACCGCCGAGCCGACCCGGCACACCAACGCCCGGCTCAGGCGGTGAGGTCCGCGTCGCGGCGCCGGCCGCGCGCCTCCAGCCACAGGGCGAGCCCGAGGAAGGCGAGTCCGCCGACCGTCAGCCCGAGGGGGGCGTAGGTGTGCAGGGCGAGGACCTTGACGCGGTTCGACCGCACCAGGTCCACGGTGTACGCGGAGTAGTCCGGGCGTATCCTCACGTCCCCGGCGAAGACGGTCAGCCTGCCGTCGGGCGCTCCGGCCGCGATCCCGCCGCGCATCTCCTGCTGGATCTGCTGCTCGGCGTTGACGGGCGCGCCGGTCACCGGGTCCACCCAGAACATGGCCTTGACCGTGTACCAGAGGCTGGTGCCGGTGCTCTCTTCGAACGTCTTGGGGTCGATGCCCTCGATCGGCATCTTCTTCGGCAGGGGGACCTTCGTCCACGGGACGGTCTGCTCGAAGTAGTAGACGTCCATGCCCTTGAACGTGCGCGGGCCGACGTAGTGGATGGGTGAGGAGCTGCGCGTCTGGGCGTCGAAGTAGAGGTAGTCGCGCGGTTCGGTGAAGAACGGCCACTTGAACTCGATGCCCTCGCGCCTGACCGGGTCCCCGTCGACCATTTCGCCGGTGGCGTGCACCGGGTCCTGGGTGTGGGCGTCGAAGACGTACCGCTCGGGGATCTGGGAGACCATCTTGCCGTCGGGGCCCATGATGTAGGACAGCGTGTCCCAGACGACGACGTCCTTGCCGGCGCTCGCCTCGATCTGCCGGGACGCCTCGACGTTGCCCTTGAGCGTCTGGACGATGGTGACCTTGTCGACCTTCTTGGGCTGCATGCCGGCGGTGTAGTCGAGCAGGGTCGCATCCTTCGCCTCCAGGACCATCTCCTGGTACTGGTTCGGCGGGATCTTGGCGAGGCGGGGGTACGCGTACCAGCGCAGCAGCGGTGCGAAGGCTGCGCAGAACACGGCTACGGCAAGCAGGACGAGGCTCGCTCTGCGTCGCACGGCCGGCCCTCCTCTACTTTCCGGGCGCGGCGGGCGCGGTGGTGAGCAGGGGTCTGGGCGAGGTCGTGCCTTCGGGCACCCCGAGCGCCGTGACGGCGAAGACGAGGGCCAGCGCGGCGGCCAGCCCGACGGCGGCGGCGACGAGTGCGCGCATACGGGGCCTCCGGATCTGATGGGGTGTCAGAGAGGGGGCACCGTAGCAACGCCGGGCGGAGATGAGAACCGTTCGGCTAGAGGGTTCCGGAGCGGCTCGGGCGGGGGGTGGGGGCCTGGGTGGAGCCGGTCTTCGGGGTGGGGGTGGCGGACGGCTTCGCGGTGGCGGAGGGCTTCGGCGTCGGCGTGGGGGTGGGCGCCGGCGTGGGCTTCGCAGTCGGGGTCGGGGTCGGGGTCGGCGTGGGGGTAGGGCTAGGCGTCGGCGTGGGCTTCGGGGTCGGCGTCGGCGTGGGCGTGGGCGTGGGGGTGGGGGTGGGGGTGGGGGTGGGCGTCGGGGTGGGTACCGGCGTCGGCGTCGGCTTGGGTGTCGGGGTGGGCGTCGGCGTGGGCTCGGGTTGCGCGGGCGTGGGGGTCCCCGCGCCCGGGCCGGCTTCGTCCGGGACCTCCCGCGTACCGTCGAGGTAGTACGTGAACCAGGACCGCACCGTCCTCAGGTACTCCCCGGACTGGTTGTACGACAGCACCGCCCGGTCCAGGTCGGCGCCCACCCGCAGGTCACGGCCGCCCGCGCACAGGTAGCGCCCGGCGGCCAGCGCCGCGTCGTACACGTTGTTCGGGTCCCGCCGGCCGTCGCCGTTGCCGTCCTGGCCCCAGGTCGCCCAGGTGGACGGGATGAACTGCATCGGCCCGACGGCCCGGTCGTAGCGGGCGTCGCCGTCGTACGCGCCCCCGTCGGTGTCACTGATGCTCGCGAAGCCGTTGCCGTCGAGCACGGGGCCGAGGATCGGCCGCAAGGTGGTGCCCGCGGCGTCCACCCGGCCGCCTCCGGCCTGCCCGGACTCCACTTTGCCGATCGCCGCGAGCAGTTGCCAGGGCAGTCCGCACCCGGGGTCGGTGTCCGCGATCCTCCGCTCGGCGCGCCGGTACGCCGCGAGCACGCTCGCCGGTATCCCCCGCGCACCCTCGGCCCCGCCCATGGCCACCGGCTCGGTGTGCGACTCCCCGGCCGTACCCGTCGGCGCGGGTGAGGGCGTCGGGTCCTCGGACGGCTGTGGCCCGACGGGCGGCGGCAGTTCGGTGGAGTAGGCGGAGTCCCCGCCCTGCGGGGCGGTCGCGGAGGGGCCGCGTCCCTCGCCGGCGGCGACCGGTGCCCGGTCCTCGGTTCCCGAGGCGGGCCCCTGGGAGGCGGTCACCGCGGCCACCACCAGCGCGGAGACTAGGGCGGCGGCGCCGCTCCTGCGCAGCCGACCGAACCGGGCCGGTATTCGTCCCCGCATGAGCCTGACTCCTCCCCGTCGACGTCCGCGTGACCCTACGTCAACTGCCTGCACAAGGCACGTACAGGCGCCGGGACTTCACCATTCCCCCACCTCCTGCGCAGGTCCCGCATACTGTCCCGGACCGTTCGGGAACGAGAAGGGGCACCATGCCGTTCACTCTCAGCCACGCGGCAGCCGTACTTCCGGCCGTCCGTCGGGCCGGGCGGGCCCGCGGGCCGCTGGTCGCCTCCGCGCTGGTACTGGGTTCGTTCGCCCCCGACACGTTCTACTTCCTGGACGCGGTGGTGGAGGGGGTGATGGGGTACGGCGGGTTCACCCACTCCCTTCCGGGGGTGGTGACGGCCGACGCCGCGCTGACCGCCGCCATGGCGGCCTGCTGGCTGCTTCTGCGCGAGCCCCTGATCGCCCTGCTGCCACCCGCCTGGCGGGGCAGGGCGTACGCCTTGCTGCGGGGTGAGGACTGGCGGGCGGGCCGCCGGCCGGCCGCGCTCGCGCTCTGGTTCTACCTCTCGGCGGTGTCCGGCTCCTTGACGCACGTGGTGTGGGACAGTTTCACGCACCTCGACCGGTGGGGCACCGATGTCCTGCCCGCGCTGGGCGAGCCGCTCGCGTTCGGTCTGCCGCTCTACTCCTACCTCCAGTACGGCAGTTCGGCGCTCGCCGCCTGCGCCCTGCTGTGGTTCACGGTGACGGCCCTGCGCCGGCTGCCGCTCTCGCCCGTTCCGCGGTCCGTGCCGTCGCTGGGGCGGGCGGAGGTGTGGTGCGCCGCTGTGCTCCTGGCGGCGTGCGTCGGCGCGGGGGTCACGATGCGGGTGCTGCGCTACTTCACGTTCTTCGACCGGATCCGCACGCCCCTCGACATCATTCCGACCGTCTGCTTCGGCGCGGGCGGCGGCCTGATGGTGGCGCTGCTGCTCTACGGGGCCCTGGTGCGGCTGCGTCACCGCGGCGGCGAGCGGCGGGCAGGCAACCGGCGGGGCGGCGCCGGCCGGGGAAGTGACGAGGAGACGCGGACGCCCGTCCCCACCGCGTAGCGGGGACGGGCGCCGGGGCGGCGGTGGCCGCGATCAGTGCGCGGCGGACTCCCAGTCCGGGCCGACGCCCACGGACACGTCCAGCGGGGCGCGCAGGTCGACGGCGGCGGCCATCTCGCGGCGCACCAGCTCCTCCACCTTCTTGCGCTCGCCGGGAGCGATCTCCAGCACGATTTCGTCGTGGACCTGGAGCAGCATGCGCGAGGTGAGCCCGGCCTCGGTGAGGGCCCGGTCGACGCGGAGCATGGCGACCTTGACGATGTCGGCGGCGGTGCCCTGGATGGGGGCGTTGAGCGCCATCCGCTCGGCGGCCTCACGGCGCAGCCGGTTGTCGCTGTTGAGGTCGGGCAGGTAGCGGCGGCGGCCCAGTACGGTCTCGGTGTAGCCGGTGGCGCGGGCTTCCTCCACGACGCGCTGGAGGTAGTCGCGGACCCCGCCGAACCGCTCGAAGAACGTCTCCATCAGGCCCCGCGCCTCGGCCGGTTCGATGTTCAGCTGCTGCGAGAGGCCGAAGGCGGACAGGCCGTAGGCCAGGCCGTACGACATGGCCTTGATCTTGCGGCGCATCTCCGGGTCGACGCGGTCGCGTTCCACGCCGAACACCTGGGAGGCGACGGTGGTGTGGAGGTCCTCGCCCGACAGGAACGCCTCGATCAGGCCCTCGTCCTCGGAGAGGTGGGCCATGACGCGCAGCTCGATCTGGCTGTAGTCGGCGGTCATGAGGGACTCGTAGCCCTCGCCGACGACGAAGCCGCGGCGGATGGCCCGGCCCTCGTCGGTGCGCACCGGCACGTTCTGCAGGTTCGGGTCGGTGGAGGACAGTCGTCCGGTGGCGGCGACGGTCTGGCTGAAGCTGGTGTGGACGCGGCCGTCGGCGGCGATCGACTTGACCAGGCCCTCGACGGTGACGCGCAGCTTGGCCTGCTCCCGGTGCCGGAGCATGATCACCGGGAGTTCGTGGTCGGTCTGCGTCGCGAGCCAGGCCAGGGCGTCCGCGTCGGTGGTGTAGCCGGTCTTGGTCTTCTTCGTCTTGGGCAGGTCCAGCTCGCCGAAGAACACTTCCTGGAGCTGCTTGGGCGAGCCGAGGTTGAACTCGTGGCCGACGGCCGCGTGCGCCTCCTTCACCGCCTGCTGCACGGCCCCGGCGAACTGCTGCTCCATGCCTTCGAGGTGGTCGCGGTCGGCGGCGACGCCGGCCCGCTCCATCCGGGCCAGCAGTTCGGAGGTCGGCAGTTCCATGTCGTGGAGCAGCCGGGCGGCGCCCACCTCGTCGAGCTTGCCGGTGAAGGCCTCGCCCAGGTCCAGGACGGCGCGGGCCTGCGCCATCAGCGCCTCCGCCTCGGCGGTCTCGTCGGCTCCGAAGGCGAGCTGGCCATCGGCGGCCGCCGGGGCGAGCTCGCGGTGCAGGTACTCGTTGGACAGGGCGTCCAGCGCGAAGGAGCGGCGGCCGGGCTTGACCAGGTAGGCGGCGAGCGCGGTGTCCATGGTGACGCCCGCGAGGCTCCAGCCGTGTTCCGGGAAGACCCGCATCAGGCCCTTGGCGTTGTGCACGACCTTGGGCCTGGCCGGGTCGGCGGCCCAGGCGGCGAAGGCACGCTCGTCCGCCTCGTCCAGCTCCGACGGCTCGAACCAGGCGGCGGGCCCCCCGGCCGTCGCCAGCGCGATCTCACTGATGTTGCCCTGGCCCAGGCCCCAGCTGTCGACGGTCGACACGCCGAGCGCCTCACCGGCGTGGCGCTCCAGCCAGGGGCCGAGCTCGCCGGCGCCCAGCACGGACCCGTCCAGCTCCACCCCGGCCGCCGGTGCGGGCGCCGGCGCCTCGGCGGCGCCCGGGTCCATCGCCAGCAGCCGCTCGCGCAGCGAGGCGTTGCGGATCTCCAGCACGTCCAGCACACCGGTCACAGCGGAGCGGTCGTAGGGGACGCGGGCCAGGTCGGCGGGGGCCTTGGCCAGCTCGACGTCCTTGACCATCTCCGTCAGGACGCGGTTGAGCTTCACCGACTCCAGGTGGTCGCGGAAGTTCTGCCCCGCCTTGCCCTTGACCTCCTCGGCGCGCTCCACCAGTTCCTTGAACGACCCGAACTGCGTGATCCACTTGGCTGCCGTCTTCTCGCCGACGCCCGGGATACCCGGCAGGTTGTCGGACGGGTCGCCGCGCAGCGCCGCGAAGTCCGGGTACTGCTGCGGGGTGAGCCCGTACTTCTCCTCGACCTTCTCCGGGGTGAAGCGGGTCAGCTCGGAGACGCCCTTGGTCGGGTAGAGCACGGTGGTGTGCTCGGAGACGAGCTGGAAGGAGTCCCGGTCACCCGTGACGATCAGCACCTCGAAGCCCTCGGCCTCGGCCTGCGTGGCCAGCGTCGCGATCACGTCGTCGGCCTCGAAGCCGTCGACCGCGAACCGCGGCACGTTCATCGCGTCCAGGAGCTCGCCGATCAGCTCCACCTGCCCCTTGAACTCGTCGGGCGTCTTGGAGCGGTTCGCCTTGTACTCGGGGAACTCCGTCGCCCGCCACGTCTTGCGGGACACGTCGAACGCCACCGCGAAGTGCGTGGGCGCCTCGTCGCGCAGCGTGTTCGCCAGCATCGACGCGAAGCCGTAGATGGCGTTGGTCGGCTGGCCCGTCGCGGTCGTGAAGTTCTCCGCGGGCAGCGCGAAGAACGCCCGGTACGCCAGGGAGTGCCCGTCCATGAGCATCAGGCGGGGGCGGTCCGCTGCGGTCGGCTGGTCGGTCTTCTTCGATGCTGAATCTGCCACGCCTCCGATCCTAGGCGTCCCCTGTGACAATCCCCGACGGCAGCTCTCGCCGTCCGGGATGTCGGCGGGGCGTGGCAGGATCGTGCGGACACGCGAACGCGCGCGGCCCGGCCGACGCGATGCCCGACTGCTCAAAGGGGAGCGACATGGCCACCAAGCCGCCCGCAGGTGATCCCATACAGGACGCGCCGCAGGTCGCGCCCCCCAAGCACGCCGCGGCCGGCCTGCCCGCGATCGGGCACACCCTCAAGATCGCCGGGCAGCAGATGGGCCTGACCCGCACCGCCCGCACCCTCCTCAAGGTCAACCAGAAGGGCGGCTTCGACTGCCCCGGCTGCGCCTGGCCCGAGGGCGACGAGCGGCACACCGCCGAGTTCTGCGAGAACGGCGCGAAGGCCGTCGCCGAGGAGGCGACGCTGCGCCGGGTGACCCCGGACTTCTTCGCCGCGCACCCGGTGTCCGAGCTCGCCGACCGCAGCGGCTACTGGCTCGGCCAGCAGGGCCGCATCACCGAGCCCATGTACCTGGCGGAGGGCTCCGACCACTACGAGGCCGTGTCCTGGGAGCGGGCCTTCGAGATCATCGCGGAGGAGCTGCACGCCCTCGGCTCCCCCGACGAGGCTCTCTTCTACACCTCCGGCCGCACCAGCAACGAGGCGGCCTTCCTCTTCCAGCTCTTCGCCCGCGAGTTCGGCACCAACAACCTGCCGGACTGTTCCAACATGTGCCACGAGTCCTCGGGCTCCGCACTGAACGAGACCATCGGCATCGGCAAGGGCAGCGTCTCCCTCGAAGACCTCCACCAGGCCGACCTGATCATCGTCGCGGGGCAGAACCCGGGCACCAACCACCCGCGCATGCTCTCCGCCCTGGAACGGGCCAAGTCCTCCGGCGCGAAGATCATCTCGGTGAACCCGCTGCCCGAGGCCGGCATGGAGCGGTTCAAGAACCCCCAGACCCCGCTCGGCATGCTCAAGGGCACCGCCCTGAACGACCTGTTCCTGCAGATCCGCATCGGCGGCGACCAGGCCCTCTTCCGCCTCCTGAACAAGCTCGTCATCGAGGCCGGCGGCGCCACCGACGAGGCCTTCATCCGCGAGCACACCCACGGCTACGAGGAATTCGCGGCCGCCGCCAAGGAAGCCGACTGGGCGCAGACCCTCACCGCCACGGGCCTCGCCCGCCCCGAGATCGAACGCGCCCTGGCCATGATCCTCGCCTCGCAGCGCACCATCGTCTGCTGGGCCATGGGCCTGACCCAGCACAAGCACGCCGTCGCCACCATCCGCGAGGTCGTGAACCTGCTCCTGCTGCGCGGCAACATCGGCCGGCCCGGCGCCGGCGTCTGCCCCGTCCGCGGCCACTCCAACGTCCAGGGCGACCGCACGATGGGCATCTTCGAACGGCCCGCACCGGCCTTCCTCGACGCCCTCGACGCGGAATTCGGCATCACCTCGCCCCGCCACCACGGCTACGACGTGGTCCGCTCCATCGAGGCCCTGCGCGACGGCAAGGCCAAGGTGCTCTTCGCCATGGGCGGCAACTTCGTCGGCGCCACCCCCGACACCGACGTCACCGAAGCCGCGATCCGCCGCGCCGCCCTGACCGTGCACGTCTCCACCAAGCTCAACCGCTCCCACGCCGTCACCGGCAGGCGCGCCCTGATCCTGCCCACCCTCGGCCGCACCGACAAGGACGTCCAGGCGAGCGGCAAGCAGTTCGTCACGGTCGAGGACTCCATGGGCATGGTCCACGCCTCCCGCGGCAACCTGGCCCCCGCCTCCCCCCACCTGCTCTCCGAACCCGCGATCGTCGCCCGCCTGGCCCGCGCCGTACTGGGCGGGGCCTCGCGCACCCCGTGGGAGGAGTTCGAGAAGGACTACGCAGCCATCCGCGACCGGATCTCGCGCGTCGTCCCCGGCTTCGAGGACTTCAACGCCCGTGCCGCCCGCCCGGGCGGGTTCCGCCTCCCCCACGCCCCGCGCGACGAGCGCCGCTTCCCCACCAAGACCGGCAAGGCCAACTTCACCGCCGCGCCCGTGGAATACCCGAAGGTCCCCGCGGGGCGGCTGCTGCTCCAGACCCTGCGCAGCCACGACCAGTACAACACCACCATCTACGGCCTCGACGACCGCTACCGCGGCATCACCGGCGGCCGCCGCGTCGTCATGGTCCACCCCGAGGACGCGGCCGAGCTGGGCCTGGCCGACGGCGCCTACACCGACCTCGTCGGCGAGTGGTCCGACGGCGTGGAGCGCCGCGCCCCGGGCTTCCGCGTCGTGCACTACCCGACGGCCCGCGGCTGCGCCGCCGCGTACTACCCCGAGACCAACGTGCTGGTCCCCCTGGACTCCACCGCCGACACCAGCAACACCCCCGCGAGCAAGTCCGTCGTCGTGCGCTTCGAACCGGCCTGATAGAACGACCCCAGGACAAGATGGTTAACGAACGTTGACACACGAACGGAGCCGGCCCATGGGCGAGCAGCACGCAGTGAAGTTCCCGCAGGAGGTCCTCGACGAGTACGCGGCCCTGGGCGTCGACCTGCCCGCCCTGTTCTCGGCGGGCGACCTCGGCGAGCGCATGGACATCCGCATCCTGGAGGCCTCGGCCGACCGCGTGGTGGGCACCATGCCCGTCAAGGGCAACACCCAGCCCTACGGACTCCTGCACGGCGGCGCCTCCGCCGTCCTCGCCGAAACCCTCGGCTCGGTCGGCGCGATGATGCACGGCGGCATCAACAAGATCGCCGTCGGCGTCGACCTGAACTGCACCCACCACCGCGGCGCCCGCTCCGGCCTGGTCACCGGCGTCGCCACCCCCGTCCACAAGGGCCGCTCCACCGCCACCTTCGAGATCGTCATCACCGACGACCAGGACAAGCGCGTCTGCACGGCCCGCCTCACCTGTCTCCTGCGCGACACGAACTCGTAACGCCCCTTCCCCCGGCAGCAGTTGTGCTGCCCCCGGCGCCGGTCTAGCGTTCCCCGCATGGGATCCGGACCGGCGCCGCGGCGCGCCACCGCCGCCTGCCCGGCGACCAAAGTCCTGAGCACAGCCGCCCTGAGCGCAGCCGCCCTGAGCACGGCGTACGCCGTCCCGGGCGCCCCGGCCGGCGGGTCCCGCCCGTGAGCGGCGGCATCGGGCCGGTCGAGCCCGGCGAGGGCACCTCGGACCACGACGTCCCGCGCGCGGAGCCCCGTAGACCCGTTCCGAGGTGGACCGGCTCCCGCCACGGACGCCGCCGCCGGGCGGCCATCGCCCTCGTGGCCCTGGTCTGCGCCGCGGGACTGGCCTTCGGGGTCGCCCACCGGTACGCCACACGCTCCCGGCCCGCGCCGCAGACGCAGGCGGCACCTTCCCAGACCGTCTCCCTCTCCTACGGCGAACCGGTCGATCCACCCACGGCGGACCTCGCGTTCGCCTTCACTGTGCGTGTGCGCAGCGGGTCCGCCCGGCCCGTCTCGATCGACCGGATCACCCAGCCGTCGCGGGCACTGAGCGTAGTGATCCGGCCGGCGCTGCCCCTCGTGGTGGCCGAGGGGGAGCTGCGGGAGCTCGTGATCGGGATTCGGGTCGACGACTGCGTGCATGTAGCACGGAATTCCGGGCTCCCTTTTCTGGAAGTAACCCTCAGTAATGGAATCCTGAAAGAGGACCACAGTTACATCCCCGGTGACCGTTATGCACGGGATCTTTCCGTCGCTCTGACCAGGGCCTGTCCCGAAGATCGAGACGTCGGCACCCCGACGCCGTCATGAGCAAAACGCCCCAGAGTCCTGGAAGGACAGGACTCAAACCGCCCCACGGTCCTGCCGGATCTCACCATGCGGACTGCACGAAACCGGCCGGAATTCCCCCGTTCCACCCGCAGCGGTCCGGTATGTATTACGCCGTGGCATAACAAGAGAGTCACATCATTGGCCTGAGCCCTCCATAACGTCCGAAGTCCCGCTTAGAGTCACCGCCAGTTACCGCGACCACCGGATTCCATTCAGTTCGGTTCCGCGCGTTCGACTCGACGCGTCCCAGGGGGGACGCGGCGCCAGGAAAGGACTGATCGTGCGTCATCGTCAGCTCATCGCCGTGACGGCCGCCCTCGCCGCAGGCGCTCTCACTCTCACCGCCTGTGGCTCGCGCGACGACAAGGCCGGCTCCACCGGTGACGGTGGCGGCACCACGGTCGTCATAGGCGTCGACGCCCCGCTGACCGGCGACCTCTCCGCCCTCGGCCTCGGCATCAAGAACTCCGCCGACCTCGCCGCGAAGCAGGCCAACGAGAAGAAGTACGTCAAGGGCGTCACCTTCAAGATCCAGGCCCTCGACGACCAGGCCCAGGCCTCCTCCGGTCAGCAGAACGCCACCAAGCTCACCGCCGACAAGACCGTCCTCGGCGTCGTCGGCCCGCTCAACTCCTCGGTGTCCGAGTCGATGCAGAAGGTCTTCGACGACGCCAAGCTGGCCCAGATCTCCCCGGCCAACACCAGCCCCTCCCTGACCCAGGGCCCCAAGTGGGCCGAAGGCCAGAAGGTCCGCACCTACAAGAGCTACTTCCGCACCGCGACCACGGACGCCATCCAGGGCCCCTTCGCCGCGCAGTACCTCTTCAACAAGGCGGGCAAGAAGAAGGTCTTCATCATCGATGACAAGAAGACCTACGGCGCCGGCCTCGCCGGAACCTTCAAGGGCGAGTTCACCAAGCTCGGCGGCCAGGTCGCCGGCGAAGGCCACATCGACCCGGAGTCCAAGGACTTCTCCGCGATCGTGACCCAGGTCAAGAGCTCCGGCGCCGACGTCGTCTACTACGGCGGCGAATACCCGGCAGCCGGCCCCCTCAGCAAGCAGATCAAGGCCTCCGGCACCAACATCCCCCTCGTCGGCGGCGACGGCATGAAGGACAAGAAGTACGTCGAGCTCGCCGGCGCCGAAGCCCAGGGCGACCTGTGCACCTCCGTCGGCGCACCCGTCGAGACCCTGCCCTCCGCCAAGGACTTCATCGCCAACTACAAGAAGGCCGGCTACAAGGACGACTACTCGGCCTACGGCGGCTACTCCTACGACTCCGCCTGGGCCGTCATCGAAGCCGTCAAGAAGGTCGTCGACGACAACAACGGCAAGCTCCCCTCGGACGCCCGCGCCAAGGTCCTCGAAGCCGTCCAGAACGTCAACTTCGACGGTGTGACCGGCAAGGTCTCCTTCGACGAGTTCGGTGACGCCACCAACAAGCAGCTGACCGTCTACAAGGTCGACGGCGACGACTTCAAGACCGTCGAATCCGGCACCCTCGGCAGCTGACCCTCCTCCGCTAGCTCGCTAGCAGCTCACCCCTCATCAGCCGCGCGGGGCGCGCACAGCGCCCCGCGCGGTGTCACATCCGTCGAAAGACTCGGAGGACCTGCGGTGCACGAACTGCCGCAACAGCTGGTCAACGGCCTGCTACTGGGATCCATGTACGGGCTCGTCGCCATCGGCTACACGATGGTCTATGGCATCGTCCAGCTCATCAACTTCGCGCATGGCGAGATCTTCATGACCGGAGGCTTCGGAGCCCTCACGGTCTGGCTGATGCTCCCCACCGGCACCACCATGTGGATCGCGCTGCCGCTCATGCTCATAGGCGCGGTCATCGTCGCCACCCTCATAGCCGTGGGAGCCGAACGCTTCGCCTACCGGCCGCTGCGCACAGCGCCCCGCCTCGCCCCGCTCATCACCGCCATCGGCCTCTCCATCGTCCTCCAGCAGGCGGTATGGGCCTGGTACCCCGACGCGAAGTCCTCCGTCGTCTTCCCCCAGATCCCCGGGGGCGCCTTCCACCTCGGCAGCGTCACCATCCAGACCGGTGACGTCTTCCTCCTCATCGCCGCCCCCATCTCCATGGCCTTCCTCGGCTTCTTCGTCAAGAAGACCCGCACCGGCCGCGGCATGCAGGCCACCGCCCAGGACCCGGACACCGCGAAGCTCATGGGCATCAACACCGACCGCATCATCACGGTCGCGTTCGCCCTCGGCGCCGCCTTCGCCGCCGTCGGAGCCGTCGCCTACGGCCTCAAGTACGGCGAAGTCAACTACCGCATGGGCTTCATCCTCGGCCTCAAGGCCTTCACCGCCGCCGTCCTCGGCGGCATCGGGAACATCTACGGCGCCATGATCGGCGGCCTGGTCCTCGGCCTCGCCGAGACCCTCACCACCGCCTACATCGCCGACGTCCCCGGCATGAGCCAGCTCGGCGGCCAGTCCTGGGGCAACACCTGGGCGTTCGTACTCCTCATCCTCGTGCTCCTCCTGCGGCCCCAGGGCCTGCTGGGCGAGCGCGTGGCGGACAGGGCGTGAGAACCATGACGACCATCACCGCGGACACCGCGAAGACCACCGCAGCCGACACCGGCTTCATCGCGATCCCCGAGAAGACGGCCCGCCTCCTCGCCACCGCAGGCGGCGTCCTCACCGTCCTCTCCTGCTTCCTGTCCTGGACCTGGACAGCCGCCTTCCCCGGAGACCTCACCGTCTACGGCTACCCCGGCGGCCTCCAGTGGCTCGTCCTCATCGGCGGCGCCCTCACCACCCTCTTCGGACTCGCCTCCTACGGAGTCAAGGGCCTGCGCTGGCTCGCCCCCGCAGGCGCCGACGCGGCACTCAAACTCGCCGCACTCGCCGCCTTCGCCACCGCCTGGTACACGGTCATCAGCATCACCGTCACCCTCGGCGGCGTCGTCAACCTCGAACCCGGCGGCTACCTCGTCGCCCTCGTCACCCTCCTCGCCCTGACCGGCGCGCTCGCACTCCCCTTCGAGCGCCCCGCCCTGGACGCCCCGGACCCCGACGACACCCCCTGGGAACAGCGCAAGCACCACCTCGGCAACACCTGGACGACCATCAAGGCCGCCCTCGCCACCGACACCCCGCGCCCCGCCCGGACCCTCCCGGCCTGGGCCGAGATCCTGCTGATCGCAGCCGTCCTGGCCGTCACCCTCGGAGTCTTCACCTACGGCATCACCACGCCGTACCAGGAACTCTTCCTCGGCTTCCTCATCACCGCCGGCTTCGGCTTCGCCGCCCTCAACAAGGCCGGCCTGCTCGCCCGCTTCACCGCACTCACCACCAAGCACCGCAACGTCGCACTCGTCGGCGCCTTCGCCGCCGCAGCGGCCTTCCCGCTCACCCAGACCGACGACCAGTACGCGACCCTCGGCGTCAACATCCTCATCTTCGCCACCGTCGCCCTCGGCCTGAACATCGTCGTCGGCCTCACCGGCCTCCTCGACCTCGGTTACGTCGCCTTCCTCGGCGTCGGCGCCTACACCGCCGCCCTGGTCTCCGGCTCCCCCAACTCCCCCTTCGGAGTACACCTCCCCTTCTGGGCCGCCATCCTCCTCGGCGCCGCCGCCTCCATGGTCTTCGGCGTCCTCATCGGCGCCCCGACCCTGCGCCTGCGCGGCGACTACCTCGCCATCGTGACGCTCGGCTTCGGAGAGATCTTCCGGATCTCCATGAACAACCTCGACGGCGTCTCCGGCCCCGACCTCACCAACGGCCCCAACGGCATCGCCGGCGTCCCCAACGTCGACCTCTTCGGATTCGACTTCGGCGCCAACCACACCATCGCCGGATTCACCGTCGGCCGCTTCGCCAACTACTTCCTGCTGATGCTCCTGGTCACCCTCATCGTGATCATGGTCTTCCGCCGCAGCGCGGAATCCCGCATCGGCCGCGCATGGGTCGCCATCCGCGAAGACGAAACCGCCGCCGAAGCCATGGGCATCAACGGCTTCCGCGTCAAACTCGTCGCCTTCGCCCTCGGCGCCACCCTCGCCGGCCTCGCCGGCGCCGTACAGGCCCACGTGAACTACACCGTCACCCCGGACCAGTACGTCTTCGCCAACGCCGTCCCCCCGAACTCGGCATTCCTCCTCGCCGCAGTCGTCCTCGGCGGCATGGGCACCATCTCCGGCCCCCTCGTCGGCGGCGCCCTCCTCTTCATGATCCCCAACAAGCTCCAGTTCCTGGGCGAATACCAGCTCCTCGTCTTCGGCATCGCGCTCGTCATCCTCATGCGCCTGCGCCCCGAAGGCCTCATCCCCAACCGGCGCAACCAGCTCGAACTCCACGCGGACCTCGAAGCGCCCACAGTCCTCGGCAAGACAGGGGTCTGACCCATGACGACGACCACCACGGCAACCGCCGAGACCGTCCTCGACGCCCGCGGCGTCACCATGCGATTCGGCGGCCTCACCGCCGTCAAAAACGTCGACCTCACCGTCCGCAGCGGCGAGATCGTCGGCCTCATCGGCCCCAACGGCGCCGGCAAGACCACCTTCTTCAACTGCCTCACCGGCCTCTACATCCCCACCGAGGGCGAAGTCCGGTACAAGGGCACGGTCCTGCCCCCCAAGTCGTTCAAGGTGACCGCCGCCGGCATCGCCCGCACCTTCCAGAACATCCGTCTCTTCAACAACATGACGGTCCTGGAAAACGTGCTCGTCGGCCGCCACACCCGCACCAAGGAAGGCCTCTGGGCCGCCCTCCTGCGCCTGCCCAGCTTCGGCCGCGCCGAAGAAGCCAGCCGCGAGAAGGCCATGGAACTCCTGGAGTTCATCGGCCTGGCCCACAAGGCCGAACACCTGGCGCGCAACCTGCCCTACGGCGAGCAGCGCAAGCTGGAGATCGCCCGCGCCCTCGCCAGCGACCCCGGCCTCATCCTCCTGGACGAGCCCACCGCCGGCATGAACCCGCAGGAGACCCGGACCACCGAAGAACTCATCTTCGCCATCCGGGACAAGGGCATCGCCGTCCTCGTCATCGAGCACGACATGCGCTTCATCTTCAACCTCTGCGACCGCGTCGCCTGCCTCGTCCAGGGCGAAAAGCTCATCGAAGGCACCGCCACCGAGGTCCAGAGCGACGAACGCGTCGTCGCCGCCTACCTCGGCGAACCCTTCGAAGGCGCCCCCGGCGACGAGGAGATCGCGGAAGTCGAGGCCGCCGAGGCCCCCGTCACCGCCGAGGCCCCCGTCACCGCGGAGACCACCGCGACCACGGAAACCGCCGAGACCACGGAGGCACCCGCAGCCACCGAGGCCACCGACGCTCCCGCGGCCCCCGAAGCCGCCGAGACCCCGGAGGCCACCGAGGCGCACAGCACCACCAGCACGGACGGAGAAGCCAAGTGACCGCACTCCTCGAGGTCGAGGACCTCCGCGTCGCCTACGGCAAGATCGAAGCCGTCAAAGGCATCTCCTTCAGCGTCGACGAGGGCGAGATCGTCACCCTCATCGGCACCAACGGCGCCGGCAAGACCACGACCCTGCGCACCCTCTCCGGCCTGATCAAACCGCGCGGCGGCCAGATCAAGTTCCAGGGCAAGTCACTCAAAAAAGTCCCCGCACACGACATCGTCGCGCTCGGACTCGCCCACTCCCCCGAGGGACGGCACATCTTCCCGCGCATGACCATCGAGGACAACCTCCTCCTCGGCGCCTTCCTGCGCAGCGACAAGGACGGCATCCAAAAGGACGTCCAGCGCGCCTACGACCTCTTCCCCATCCTCGGGGAACGCCGCAAGCAGGCCGCAGGAACCCTCTCGGGCGGCGAACAGCAGATGCTCGCCATGGGCCGCGCCCTCATGTCCCGGCCGAAGCTGCTCATGCTCGACGAGCCGTCCATGGGCCTCTCGCCGCTCATGATGCAGAAGATCATGGCGACGATCGCCGAACTCAAGTCCCAGGGCACGACGATCCTGCTCGTCGAACAGAACGCCCAGGCGGCGCTCTCGCTCGCCGACCAGGGCCACGTCATGGAGATCGGCAAGGTCGTCCTCTCCGGCCCCGGCCGCGAACTCCTCGTCAACGAGGACGTCCGCAAGGCCTACCTCGGCGAGGACTGACCCTTCACCGCACCACGTACGTGAGGCCCGCCACCGGTTCCCGGTGGCGGGCCTCACGCGCGTTCCACGCCCCTACTGGGCGGCGTTCTGCTTCTTCTCCTCGGCGTCCTCGATGACCGCCTCGGCGACCTGCTGCATGGACATACGACGGTCCATGGACGTCTTCTGGATCCACCGGAACGCCGCCGGCTCGCTCAGCCCGTACTGCGTCTGCAGGATGCTCTTCGCCCGGTCCACCAGCTTGCGGGTCTCCAGCCGCAGCGAGAGGTCGGCGACCTCCTTCTCCAACGCCTTGAGCTCGGCGAAACGGGAGACGGCCATCTCGATGGCCGGAACGACGTCGCTCTTGCTGAACGGCTTCACCAGGTACGCCATCGCCCCCGCGTCACGAGCCCGCTCCACCAGGTCGCGCTGCGAGAACGCGGTCAGCATCAGGACCGGCGCGATGGACTCCTCCGCGATCTTCTCGGCCGCGGAGATCCCGTCGAGGACCGGCATCTTCACATCGAGGATCACCAGGTCGGGCCGGTGCTCCCGGGCCAGCTCGACGGCGGCCTGGCCGTCCCCGGCCTCGCCGACGACGGAGTACCCCTCCTCTTCGAGCATCTCTTTCAGGTCGAGACGGATGAGCGCCTCGTCCTCGGCGATGACGACGCGGGTCGTCAGCGGCGGAACGTGCGACTGGTCGGCGTCGGGCGTGGGCGTCGACTCGTGCTCGGCGGTCACGGGGTGCTCCTCGGTGCAAGGCGATTCAGCTCCCCCGAGCCTACCTAGCTCCTGTATGTTTGTGACACGGAGGGTCTTATGTATCCTTCATTTCGAAGGGGCCCCGGTAGCCCAGCGGTAGAGGCAATGGATTCAAAACCCATTCAGCGTCGGTTCGAATCCGACCCGGGGTACTTCTCCTTCGATTCCAAGGTCGCAGTGCATGTTTGGCGATCTTCACTCGTCACGGTGAACGAAACTTCGAATTGCGGCCACCCAGCCGAATAGCGACGAGTCTCCCCTTGTGGAGCACAATCCTTCGATACGAGAAGAAGCCGTCCTCTTGTTGCGCCGAGGCGTGACCAACCGAGTGGTTGCCGAGCAGCTCGGCGTGCCCCGGGGCACCGTGGGGTGGTGGCGGCACCAGGATCGCAGACGTCGCGGGGAGACCTTCGTCCAGCCGACCGACTGCCCGAGGTGCACCGGGCGGGCACTCGACCAGCGGGCGTACTCCTACCTGCTGGGCCTGTACCTCGGAGACGGGCACATCGTCTCCAAGTACAAGCAGCACCACCTGTCCGTGTACTGCGATGCCGCAAGGCCGGGGCTGATCGAGGCCGCCAAGCAGGCCATGCACCGCGTCATGCCCCAGCCTGGAGTGGGCCTCGTCCGCCGACAGGGCTGCGTAGAGGTCAAGTCGTACTCGCAGCACTGGCCGTGCCTGTTCCCCCAGCACGGGCCCGGGAAGAAGCACGAGCGGCGGATCGCGCTCGAAGCGTGGCAGCAGGGGATCGTCGACGCCCACCCCTGGGAGTTCCTGCGGGGGCTGATCCACTCCGACGGGTGCCGGGTCACCAACTGGACCGTGCGGAACGGCAAGCGCTACGAGTACCCCCGGTACTTCTTCACCAACAAGTCCGATGACATCCGTCGGCTCTGCACGGACACCCTGACCAAGGTCGGCGTCGAGTGGACGGTCCTCGCCCGGGGCAGCGACCCGTTCAACGTGTCCATCGCGCGCAAGGCGTCCGTGGCGCTCATGGACACCCACATCGGGCCGAAGCACTAGTGGCGTACCGGGGCCGCGGGTGGGCGGCCGCGTCGGGCGGGGCGGGCCCGACGCGGTGGGTGGGGTCAGCGGACGGCGTCGCCGATGTGGTGGACGCGGACGAGGTTGGTGGAGCCGGTGACGCCGGGGGGTGAGCCGGCGGTGATGACGACGATGTCGCCGGGTACGCAGCGTCCGATCCGCAGGAGTTCTTCTTCGACCTGGTCGACCATGGCGTCGGTGGAGTCGACGTGGGGTCCGAGGAAGGTTTCGACGCCCCAGGTGAGGTTGAGCTGGGAGCGGGTGGCGGGGTCGGGGGTGAAGGCGAGGAGGGGGATGGGTGAGCGGTAGCGGGAGAGGCGGCGGACGGTGTCGCCGCTCTGGGTGAAGGCGACGAGGAATTTGGCGCCGAGGAAGTCGCCCATTTCGGCGGCGGCGCGGGCGACGGCGCCGCCTTGGGTGCGGGGTTTGTTGCGTTCGGTGAGCGGGGGGAGGCCTTTGGCGAGGATGTCTTCTTCGGCGGCTTCGACGATGCGGGCCATGGTGCGTACGGTTTCGACGGGGTGTTTGCCGACGCTGGTTTCGCCGGAGAGCATGACGGCGTCGGTTCCGTCGATGATGGCGTTGGCGACGTCGGAGGCTTCGGCGCGGGTGGGCCGGGAGTTTTCGATCATCGAGTCGAGCATTTGGGTGGCGACGATGACCGGTTTGGCGTTGCGCTTGGCGAGTTTGACGGCGCGCTTTTGCACGATCGGGACTTGTTCGAGTGGCATTTCGACGCCGAGGTCGCCGCGGGCGACCATGATCCCGTCGAAGGCGGCGACGATGTCGTCGATGTTCTCCACCGCCTGCGGCTTTTCGATCTTGGCGATGACGGGGAGCCGGCGGCCTTCTTCGTCCATGATGCGGTGGACGTCTTCGATGTCGCGGCCGCTGCGGACGAAGGAGAGGGCGATGATGTCGGCGCCTGCGCGCAGGGCCCAGCGGAGGTCGTCGATGTCCTTGCCGGAGAGGGCGGGGACGGAGACGGCGACGCCGGGGAGGTTGAGTCCCTTGTGGTCGGAGACCATGCCGCCTTCGATGACCGTGGTGTGGACGCGGGGTCCTTCGACGTCGGTGACCTGGAGGGTGACGCGGCCGTCGTCGACGAGGATGCGTTCGCCGGGGGTGACGTCTGCGGCGAGGCCTTTGTAGGTGGTGCCGCAGGTGTGGCGGTCGCCTTGGTGGTCTTCGACGGTGATGGTGAATTCGTCACCGCGTTCAAGGAGTACGGGTCCTTCGTGGAAGCGGCCGAGTCGGATCTTCGGGCCTTGAAGGTCGGCGAGGATGCCGACGCTGCGGCCGGTCTCGTCGGAGGCCTTGCGTACGCGCTGGTAGCGCTCCTCGTGTTCGGCGTAGGTGCCGTGGCTGAGGTTGAGGCGGGCGATGTCCATTCCGGCTTCGACCAGGGCTTTGATCTGGTCGTATGAGTCGGTGGCGGGTCCCAGGGTGCAAACGATTTTTGCTCGGCGCATGAGGCGAGCGTATGCCCCTACCAGGGAGTAGGAAATTGGTTCCGGGTGTCCACTCAACAACCGTTGGGCAAAAGGTTGTTGACATTTGTTGAATGTGCGTGGGGGTGCTCTGATGAGCACCCCCGGAGCACCCGCGGAGTGGGTTTCAGAGCTGGGGCGGGGTCATGGTGAAGCGGGCGTTCACCTGGGCGTAGACGGTCTGGCGTTGGGGTTCGAGGTCGAGTGGGGGTGCGCCGGCGTCTTCGGCGGGGGCGCCGTAGGCCATGGTGCGCATGCCGGCTCCGGCGGGGTGGCCGTAGGGGGTGGCGTCTTCGGCGCCGAGGTCGGCGAGTTCGACGAGGGCGGCGAGTCGTGCGCCGAGGGCTTCGGCGTATTCGCGGGCGCGCTGGACGGCTTCGAGGACGGCTTGGCGGCGGGCTTGGCCGTGGGCGGGTGAGGTGGGGCGCAGGGCCCACCAGGGGCCGTCGATGCGGGTGAGGTCGAGGTCGGCGAGGCGGGTGGTGAGTTCGCCGAGGGTGGTGAAGTCGCTCAGTTCGGCGGTGATGTTGACGCGGCCGTGGTAGGCGCGGATGCGGTCGGCGCGGCCGTGGCGGGTGAGTTCGGGGGTGATGGAGAAGGAGCCGGTTTCGAGTTTTTCGACGGGGTCGCCGTAGCTCTTGATGAGGTCGAGTACGGCGTTGTTGCGGCGGGTGAGGTCTTCGAGTGCGGTGCGGCGGTCGGTGCCGCGGGCGCCGACGGTGATGGCGATGCGGGCGATTTCGGGGTCGACTTCGAGTCGGGCTTCGCCGCGGACCGCGACGCGCGGGACTTCTGGGGTGCCGTAGGGCTGGGGCGTGGCGTCCTGGGTCATGGTTTCACTCTCGCACTGTCGCCCGTACGGGTGTGGTCATCGGATCGAAACCTGGTGGGGGTGTTGTGCCTTGTTACCCGTGGGTCAGAATCTACGCGCGTTGTATACGCCTCAGACAGGGGAGTTGGCATGGCGTTCGACCGCAGGACATTTCTGGGTACTTCGGCTGCGACGGGTGCGGCCGTGGCGTTGGCGGGGGCCGCGGGCACTCCGGCCGCGGCCGCGGCGGGCGGGGAGCAGCCGGGTCACGAGCAGGAGCCGCGTACGTATGCGTTCACGGTGATGGGGACGACCGATCTGCACGGGAACGTCTTCAACTGGGATTACTTCACGGACAAGGAGTTCGACGACAAGGCGCACAACGACGTCGGTCTCGCGAAGATCTCCACGCTGGTGGAGCGGGTGCGGGCGCAGAAGGGGCGCTGCAACACCTTGCTGATCGATGCCGGTGACACGATCCAGGGCACGCAGCTGGCGTACTACTACGCGAAGGTGGATCCGATCACGGCGCGCCGGGGTCCGGTGCATCCGATGGCACAGGCGATGAACGCGATCGGGTACGACGCGGCGGCGTTGGGCAACCACGAGTTCAATTACGGCATTCCGGTGCTGCGCAAGTTCCAGGAGCAGTGCCGTTTCCCGCTGTTGGGGGCGAATGCGCTGGATGCGAAGACGTTGCAGCCGGCGTTCCCGCCGTACAGCATGCACCGGTTGCGGACTCCGCACGGGCGGGATGTGAAGGTGGCGGTGCTGGGGCTGACGAATCCGGGTATCGCGATCTGGGACAAGGCGAACGTGCAGGGGAAAATGACGTTCCCGGGGCTGGAGGAGCAGGCGGCGAAGTTCGTGCCGCGGCTGCGTTCGATGGGCGCCGATGTGGTGGTCGTGGCGGCGCACTCGGGGTCGAGCGGTACGTCGAGCTACGGGGACCAGTTGCCGTACGTCGAGAACGCGGCCGGGCTGGTGGCGGAGCAGGTGCCGGGGATCGACGCGATCCTGGTGGGTCACGCGCACACGGAGATCCCCGAGTACCGGGTGAAGAACAAGGCGACCGGCAAGGACGTGGTGCTGTCCGAGCCGTTGAAGTGGGGGCAGCGGCTGACGCTGTTCGACTTCGAGCTGGTGTGGGAGCGGGGCCGCTGGTCGGTGGCGAGGGTCGCGGCGCAGGTGCTGGACTCGAACACGGCGGTGGAGGATCCGAAGATCACGCGGTTGTTGTCGGACGAGCACCGCAAGGTCGTCGGGTACGTGAACCAGGTGATCGGTACGTCGTTGGGGGCGATGTCTTCGGCGGAGGGTCCGGTGAAGGACGTGGCGATCATCGATCTGATCAACCATGTGCAGGCGGAGACGGTGAGGGCGGCGCTGGCGGGTACGCAGTGGGCGGCGCTGCCGGTGCTGTCGCAGGCTTCGTGTTTCTCGCGGACGGCGTCGATCCCGGCCGGCCAGGTGACGATCAAGGATGCGGCGGGGCTGTACCCGTTCGAGAACACCCTGGAGGCGCGGCTGCTGACGGGTGCGCAGGTGAAGGACTACCTGGAGTACTCGGCGCGGTACTACGTGCGTACCGCTCCGGGTGATGTGGTGGATCCGGCGAAGTTGACGAACTCCGAGAGCGTTCCGGACTACAACTATGACGCGGTGTACGGGCTGACGTACGACATCGACATCGCGCAGCCGGTGGGGTCGCGGATCACGGGGTTGTCCTTCCAGGGGAAGCCGGTGGATCCGGCGGCGCGGTTCGTGTTGGCGGTGAACAACTACCGGGCCTCGGGCGGGGGGAACTTCCCGCACGTCCCTAAGGCCGGGCAGTTGTGGTCGAACTCGGAGGAGATACGCAACACGATCATCCAGTGGGTGAAGGCGAAGGGGACGATCGATCCCGCGCAGTTCGCGTCGGTGGACTGGCGGCTGACGCGGGCCGGGGTGCCGGTCTTCGCGTAGTCGTCTGCGTCGGGCCGTTCTTCGGCCCGGCCGTTCTTCTTCCGGCCGGTGGTGGGGTGGCCGGTCGTGGCGTGGCCGGTCGCGGGGTGGCCGGTCTCGTCCCGGTCGCTGTCAGGGGTGCTCGACCAGTGGGAGCAGTTCGCTCGCGGGGTGGGGGCGGGCGTGTTCCCGCTGGTCGAGGCCGAAGGTGGTGAATGCGGTGCGGGCGGGCTGCGGGTAGGCCTCTTTGCCGGTGAGGGTGTTCAGGATGGCGGCGCTGCGCCAGGCCGCGAGGCCGAGGTCGGGGGCTCCGACGCCGTGGGTGTGGCGTTCGCCGTTCTGGACGTAGATGCTGCCGGTGATGCTGGGGTCGAGGAGCATCCGGTAGCGGTCGTCGATGCGGGGTCGGCCGCAGGAGTCCTTGCGCAGGTACGGGTCGAGGCCGGCGAGGAGGCTGGTGAGGGGGCGTTCGCGGTAGCCGGTGGCGAGGATGACGGCGTCGGTGGTGATGCGGGAGCGGGTGCCCTGCTGGGTGTGTTCGAGGTGGAGTTCGACTTTGGTGGTGGCGACGCGGCCGGCGGTGCGGACGCTGACTCCGGGGGTGAGGACGGCGTCGGGCCAGCCGCCGTGGAGGGTGCGGCGGTAGAGCTCTTCGTGGATGGCGGCGATGGTGTCGGCGTCGATGCCCTTGTGGAGTTGCCATTGGGCGGGGACGAGCTGGTCGCGGACGGGTTCGGGCAGGGCGTGGAAGTAGCGGGTGTAGTCGGGGGTGAAGTGTTCCAGGCCGAGCTTGGAGTACTCCATGGGGGCGAAGGAGGGGGTGCGGGCGAGCCAGGTGAGGCGTTCGCGGCCGGCGGGGCGGGCGCGGAGCAGGTCGAGGAAGACTTCGGCTCCGGACTGGCCCGATCCGATGACGGTGACGTGTTCGGCGCCGAGGATGCGTTCGCGGTTGTCGAGGTAGTCGCAGGAGTGGATGACGGGGACGGTGGGGGCTTCGGCGAGGGGGCGCAGGGGTTCGGGGATGTGGGGGGCGGTGCCGATGCCGAGGGCGAGGTTGCGGGTGTAGGTGCGGCCGAGGGCTTCGGCTTCGCCGTCGGCGTCGAGTTGGGTGAAGTCGACTTCGAAGAGGTCGCGTTCGGGGTTCCAGCGGACGGCGTCGACCTGGTGGCCGAAGTGGAGTCCGGGGAGGCGGCCGGCTACCCAGCGGCAGTAGGCGTCGTATTCGGCGCGTTGGATGTGGAACTGCTCGGCGAAGTAGAAGGGGAACATGCGTTCCTTGTGCCGGAGGTAGTTGAGGAAGCTCCAGGGGCTGGTGGGGTCGGCGAGGGTGACGAGGTCGGCGAGGAAGGGGACTTGGAGGGTGGCCCCGTCGATGAGGAGTCCGGGGTGCCAGCGGAAGTCGCGGCGCTGGTCGTAGAAGGCGGTGGCGAGTTCGCCGGTTCCTTGCCGGGGCAGGCCGTGGGCGAGGGCGGCGAGGGAGAGGTTGAAGGGGCCGATGCCGATTCCTACGAGGTCATGGGGTGCTTCGGGCTGCGCGGTCATCGGTGGGTGCTGCCTTCCGGGAGGGGGTCGGGGCCAGGAGGGTGAGGAGGGCTTGCAGGTCCCGCTGCGTGGTGTGGGGGTTGAGGAGGGTGGCTTTGAGCCAGAGGCGGCCGTCGGCGGTGGCGCGGCCGAGTACGGCGCTGCCGTCGAGGAGGAGGGTGCGGCGTAGCGCCGCGAGCTGGTCGTCGTCCGTGGGGGTGGGGCGGAAGAGGACCGTGCTGATGGTGGGGTGCGCGTGGAGTTCGAAGCCGGGGTGGGCGTCGAGGAGTTCGGCGAGCCGGTGGGCTGCGGCGCAGGTGAGGTCGATGAGGTGGGCGAGTCCGTCGCGGCCGAGTGAGCGCAGGGTGGTGGCGATCTTGAGGGCGTCGGGGCGGCGGGTGGTGCGCAGGGAGCGGCCGAGGAGGTCGGGGAGGCCGGCTTCGGTGTCGTCGGTGGCGTTGAGGTAGTCGGCCTGGTGGGCGAGGGGGGCCAGCAGGGCGGTGTCGGGGACGGCGAGGAGTCCTGCGGCGACGGGTTGCCAGCCGAGTTTGTGCAGGTCGAGGGTGAGGGAGTGGGCGCGGGAGAGGCCTTCGACCTTGGCGCGGTGGCGGGGGCTGAGGGCGAGGAGGCCCCCGTAGGCGGCGTCGATGTGGAGGTCGGCGCCGTGCTGGTGGCAGAGGTCGGCGAGGGGGCCGAGGGGGTCGATGAGGCCGGCGTCGGTGGTGCCCGCGGTGGCGGCGACGAGGACGGGGCCGGGGGTGCGGGTGAGGGCTTCGGCGACGCGGTCGGGGTCGAGTGTCCCGGTGGGGGTGGGCAGGGAGACGGCGGGGGGCAGGCCGAGGAGCCATGCGGAGCGGGGGATGGAGTGGTGGGCGTTGGTGCCGTGGAGGACGGTGAGGCGGGGTCCGTGGCGTTCGCGGGCCAGGAGGAGGGCGAGCTGGTTGGCTTCGGTGCCGCCGGTGGTGACGAGGGCGTCGGCGTGGGGGGTGCCGTAGAACTCGGTGGCGAGGGTGCGGGTGAGGAGCGCTTCGACGGCGGAGGCGGCGGGGGCCTGGTCCCAGGAGTCGAGGGAGGGGTTGAGGGCGCTCGCGGCGAGGTCGGCGGCTGCGGCGACGGCGAGCGGCGGGCAGTGCAGGTGGGCGGCGCACAGGGGGTCGGCGGGGTCGGCTGCGCCGGCGGTGAGGGCGTGGACGAGGGTGCGCAGGGCTTCGTGGTCGCCGGTGCCGTGGGCGGGCAGTACGTCGCCGAGTGCGGCGTGGACGCGGGCGGTGACGGTGGCGGGTCCGCCGGCGGGCAGGGGTCCGCCGCGTTCTTCGGCTCCGGTGCGCAGGGCGTCGAGGACGGTGTCGAGCAGGGGCCGCAGGGCGTCGGCGCCGCCGGGGCCGCCGGCGAGCGGGGGCGGGGGCGGCGGGGTGCCGGGCGGGCTGGTCATCGGGGCGTCCTTCGAACCGTGGCTGGGCGGGGACAGCCTGGTCCCCGCCCAGCACAACGATCAGACCCGAATGGGGTAACCGCCGGGGTTTGTCGGATTGCCCCGCACGGGTGGGGGGTACGGCCGGGTGTTCGACCGGCGGCCCTGTCGTGCGGGGCGGTGGCGGTGGTGGGTCAGCCCGCGGTGCGTACGCGCAGGGCGCGGGCGAGGTCGTCGAGCTGGTCGACGAGCTTGCGCCGCAGCAGCGGGATGAGTTCGGGGTCTTCGAGGCAGGCGCGCCCGGCCCGCAGGTTGTCCTCGTCGACGGCGTGGGCGGGGAAGGCCCAGCGGCCGGCGGCGTCGCCGATGGCGGGTCCGCGGCGGGCGGCGACGGCGACCGCCTCCGGGTAGTAGCGCGGGACGTAGTCGCGGACGAGGTCGGCCTGTTCGGGCTGCCAGAAGCCCTGGGCGGTCGCGCTGAACAGGTAGTTGGACAGGGTGTCGTCGTGGAAGAGCCGGTTCCAGGCGGCTTCCTTGGCTTGGGCGTCCGGCAGTGCGGCGCGGCAGCGGGCGGCGCCTTCCTCCCCGGTGGCGGTGGGGTCGGTGGCGAGGGCGGCGGCGATGTCGTCCTCCCCGATGGCGCCGAGTACGGCGAGCCGGGCCAGGATGCGCCAGCGCAGTTCGGGGTCGAGTTCGGGTCCGCCGGGTACGGTGCCGTCGGCCAGCCAGCCGGCGAGGGTGTCGGGCTGGGTGGCGCTGTCGATGTGGACGCGTACGGCGGCCAGGCGCAGGCCGGGGTCGGATCCGTCCTCGGTGCGGCGCAGCAGGGCGCGGGCGGTGTCGGTGAGGGTGGCGAGGGCGGCGGTGCGCCGCTCGGGGGCGACGTAGCGGGCGGCGATGTGGGTGCGGGCGAAGGCGAGTACGCCCTGGACGACGGCCAGGTCCTGCTCTTCGGGCAGGTGTGCGCGGGCGGTCTCCAGGTATGCCTCCGGTTCGAGTTCGCCGTCGCGGACCATGTCGCGCAGGGAGTTCCACACGACGGCGCGGGTGAGCGGGTCGGGGAGGGCGGACAGGCCGCGCAGGGCGGTTTCGACGGAGGCGGCGTCGAGGCGGATCTTGGCGTAGCCGAGGTCGCCGTCGTTGAGGAGGAGCAGGGCGGGGCGCGGGCCGCTGACGGAGAGGACCTCGTCGGTGGGTACGTCGATGTGGAGGCGTTCGCGCAGTTCGAGTGCGCGGCTGCCCGGTACGCGGTCGTAGAGGCCGACGCCGATGTGGTGGGGGCGGCTGCCGTGGTGGTCGACGGTGAGGGTCCAGCCGGAGGTGTTCTCCTCGATGCGGGGGGTGAGGGTGTCGACGCCGGTGGTGCGCAGCCACACCTCGGCCCAGGCGTGGACGTCGCGTTCGGTGTGGGCGGCGAGGGAATCGACGAAGTCGGCGAGGGAGGCGTTGGCGAACTTGTGGCGGGTGAAGTGGGTGTTGATGCCGGCGAGGAAGTCCTTCTCGCCGAGCCAGGCGACGAGCTGGCGCAGTGCGGAGGCGCCCTTGGCGTAGGAGATGCCGTCGAAGTTGAGGAGGGCCGAGGCGGTGTCGGGGACGGCGTCGGGGGCGACGGGGTGGGTGGAGGGCCGCTGGTCGGCGTCGTAGCCCCAGGGTTTGCGTTCCATGCCGAACTCGGTCCAGGTGCCGGTGAAGCGGGTGGCTTCGACGAGGGTCTGGTAACCCATGTACTCGGCGAAGGACTCGTTCAGCCAGATGTCGTCCCACCAGCGCAGGGTGACGAGGTCGCCGAACCACATGTGGGCCATTTCGTGGGCGATGACCATGGCGCGGCGCTGGCGTTCGGTGTCGGTGACGGCGGAGCGGAAGACGAATTCGTCGCGGAAGGTGACGAGGCCGGGGTTCTCCATGGCGCCCGCGTTGAATTCGGGGACGAAGGCCTGGTCGTAGGAGTCGAAGGGGTACGGTTCGGCGAACTTCTCGTGGTAGCGGTCGAAGCAGTCCTTGGTGACGGAGAGGATCTCCTCGGCGTCCGCGTCGAGGTAGGGGGCCAGGGAGCGCCGGCAGTGGAGGGCGAAGGGCAGTCCGGCGTGGTCGGTGCGGACGCTGTGCCAGGGGCCGGCGGCGACGGCGGCGAGGTAGGTGGAGATGACGGGGGTGGGGGCGGAGGTCCAGATGCCGGCGCCGTCGCTGTCGCGGTCGCCGGTGCGGGTGGTGATGCCGTTGGCGAGGACGTACCAGTGGGAGGGGGCGGTGACGGTGAACTCGAAGACCGCTTTGAGGTCGGGCTGGTCGAAGGCGGCGAAGACGCGCTGGACGTCGTCCATGAACATCTGGGTGTAGACGTACGTCTCCCCGTCCTCGGGGTCGGTGAAGCGGTGCAGTCCCTCGCCGGTGCGGGAGTAGCGCATGCGGGCTTCGACGCGCAGTTCGTGGGGGCCTTCGGCGAGGCCGGTCAGCGGGAGGCGGCTGCCGTCGAGGGCGGCGGGGTCGAGCGGGTGTCCGTCGAGTTCGACGGAGCGCAGTTCGTCCGGTTTCAGTTCCAGGAACGTGTCGCCGGGGGTGCGGGCGCTGAACCTGATGACGGTCGCGGAGTCGAAGGTCTCGTCGCCGGTGGTGAGGTCGAGGGTGACGGCGTAGTGGTGGACGTCGAGGAGCTGGGCTCGGAGCTGCGCTTCGTCGCGCGTCAATGCGGAGGACATGGGGCCCATGCTGCCGGATGCGGCGGCCGGGCCCCAGGGGTCTACTCTTCGCCCGCAGCGATCGTCTCGTGGTGGCGGATGACCTCGGCGATGATGAAGTTCAGCAGTTTCTCCGCGAACGCCGGGTCGAGTTTCGCGTTCTCGGCGAGCTGGCGCAGGCGGGCGATCTGGCGGGCCTCGCGGCCGGGGTCCGCGGGGGGCAGCTGGTGGCGGGCCTTGAGGTGGCCTACCTGCTGGGTGCACTTGAAGCGCTCGGCGAGCATGTGGACCACGGCCGCGTCGATGTTGTCGATGCTGTCCCTGAGGCGGGCCAGTTCGGCGGTGACGTCCTCGCCGGTCGTCTCGCCGCTCGCCTCACCGGCGCTGACGTCGGGCTCGTCGGGGTAGCTGGTGTTCATGGTCCCCGAGAATACGTGGCGTGAAGGGCTGCCGACCTGGTCGGCCGGACAGTGAGACGACCTGGCCGGCGCGGGCCCGGGGGCGTGGTGACGGTGGGGATGCGGGCGGTGACGGACGGGCGCCCCGCGCGGACGGGGGGGCGGTGCGCCGGCCTGGCGGTGCCCCGCGCGGGGTGGCGGGCGGTGCGCCGGCCCGGCGGTGCCCCGGCCTGGCGGCCCTGGCGGGCCGGGAGGCCGGGGCGGGGGTGGTCACAGGTTGGCGGCCGCGGCCCTGATGTCGGCGGCGAAGGTGGAGACCTCCGAGTAGACGCCGGGGTAGCCGGGCCGGGCGCAGCCCTCGCCCCAGCTGACTATGCCGACCTGGATCCAGGCGTTGGTGTTGTCGCGGCGGAACATCGGGCCGCCGGAGTCGCCCTGGCAGGTGTCGACGCCGCCCTGGTCGTAGCCGGCGCAGATCTCGTCGCCGGGTACGAGGTCGCTGCCGTAGGCGCTCTGGCAGGCGGCGTCGGAGACGAAGGGGACGGTGGCCTTGAGCAGGTACCGCTGTTGGCTGCCGCCTTCGCGGGCGGCGCCCCAGCCGGCGATGGTGAAGGTGCCGTTGTCGTAGGCCTTCGTGTCGGCGATCTTGAGGGTGGGCAGGTTGATGGGCTTGGCGAGCTTGATGAGCGCCCAGTCCTTGCCGGAGCCGTTGTAGCCGGGGGCCTGGAGGACCTTGGTGGACTTGACCTTGATGGCGCTTGAGCTGTTGAGGTCGACGACCCCGGCGGTGGCGGTGATGGAGGTGTTGTTGCCCGAGCCGTTGACGCAGTGGGCCGCGGTGAGGACGATCTGCTGGCTGTAGAGGGCGCCGCCGCAGCCCATGGAGAGGCGGACCATGAACGGGAACTCGCCTTGTGCGGCCCGCGTTCCACCGACGACGGGGGTCGGCGAGGCGGTGGCGGAGCCCGGCTGGAGGCTGACGGCCGCGAGGGCGACGGCGCCGACGGCCAGGGCGCGCCTCAGGAGGGTGGCAAGGGTGGACACAGTCGACACACTGCCTTTCGTGGGGGGTTGGGCCGTACGCGTCACGGGTGATGACGCGTTCATGACACTCCGCCATGACACAACGGCGCCGCCCGGGCAACAAGAACGCGTTTTCGGACAACTTCCGCGGGACGCCACCGTGACTGCGGCGAGGAGGGCGCCATGACGCAGAACGGCAGGCACAACGGCCCCGTCGCGCACGGATTTCCGCATCTGGAAACGGTGCGCAAGGCGATCACCGCGCTGTTCCGGCGGCTCTCCTACGAGGGGATCCTGGCGTACGGGGCGAGCCTCGCCCCCGCCGAGGCCGCCTTCGGCGACGACGAGGACCTGTACCTCGGCGCGCACCGCGTGGCCTCCGCCGTGGTGCGCGCGCTACGGCTGCCCGACGCCCGGATGGTCGTCAGCTTCCGCACGATGGCGGAGGCGGCCTCCGTGGAGCTGACGGCCGGGCCCGAGTACTTCGTCGAGGTGAACCAGCGCTTTCGCACCCATCGCCGCGACCTGGCCGCCGCCCTCGCGCACGAGGCCGCCCACGTCCTGCTGCACCGCCTGGACCTGGCCTTCCCCACCACCGCCGAGAACGAGATCCTCACCGACACCGCGGCCGCCTACCTCGGGGCGGGCTGGCTGCTGCTCGACGCCTACCGCGAGGACGCCCTCACCCACCAGAAGCTCGGCTACCTCACCCCCGAGGAGTTCGGGTACGTCCTCGCCAAACGCGGCCGCCTGCTCGGCGAGGACCTGTCCGCCTGGTACACCAGCCCGCAGGCCTACGAGGCCCACGTGCGCGGCCGCGCGCTCGCCGACCGGGACCACCGCCTGCCCCCGCTGGCGGCCGCGCCCTGGGCGGAGCGCCGCCGCTACGCCCACGGCCGCCGGACCGGGACGGCCGCGCCGGGAGCCCCGTACCGCTTCGAGGGGCGGGGCAGCGCCCTGCGGGTCAGTTTCCCCTGCCCGGTCTGCGCCCAGCGGCTGCGGCTGCCGGCCGGGCGCGGCCGCCTCACCGCACGGTGCGGCCTGTGCCGTACGGAACTCGATGCCGACACCTGAACGGCCCGGGGCGGCCGCCTCGGGCCGGGCCGTCAGTGGAGGAAGAAGTCGGTGGCCAGGCGCTGGAAGTCTTCGGCGGCCTCGCCCTGGACCAGGTGGCCGCAGCGGGGGAAGACGTGGAGCCGGGCGTCGGGGATCGCCTTGAGCGCCACGAACGCCCCGTCGACGGGGGTGACCCGGTCCTCCCGTCCCCAGGTCAGCAGCACCGGGCAGCTGATGCGGTGGGCCTCGCGCCACAGCAGCGAACCCTGCGGCCACTTGGCGAACGAGGCTGCCATCCGGGCGCTGCCCAGCCGGGCCCGCGGGTCGACGGCCTCGGCGTGGCGCTCCTCGACGAGTGCGTCGGTGACGCGGGACGGATCGTGCACGAGGGCGGTGAGGAAGGCCCGCATCTGCTCGCGGGTCGGCTCGGGCGAGCCGGCGAACTCGATGAGCCGCCGCAGGCCTTCGGTCGGCTCGGCGGAGAAGAGGTTCAGGGAGAGCCCGGCGGGGGCGTTCAGCAGCAGTCCCCCCACCCGGTCGGGGTGGTCGAGGGCGATCCGGGCGGCGACGCCGCCGCCGAGCGAGGTCCCGAGGAAGTGGGCCCGGGGTATGCGCAGTCCGTCCATGAGGGCGACGACGGCGTGGGCGCTGTACGAGAAGTAGTCGCGGTCGGGCTCCGGCAGGTCGGAGCGGCCGTAGCCGGGCTGGTCGATGAGCAGGGTACGGAACCGGCGGGCGAAGTGGGGCAGGTTGTCGGCGAAGTTGCCCCAGCCGCAGGCGCCCGGGCCACCGCCGTGCAGCATGACGAGTACGGGGGCGTCGGCGGGGCCGGCCTCGTGGTAGTGGAGGGTGAGCGGACCGGCCGCGGCGGTGCGGGAGGTGTTCTCGTACGTGTGAATCGGCATGATCACAGGATCGCCGACGGGAAGTCGGGGCCAGGATGGTTCAGCGCGTGGGCGTAGCGGGTAGTCATATCGCGACGCACGCGCGAAGCCTCCGGACCCGACCCCTCGCCAGGGGGCCGGGCCCGGGGCGCGTCCGCCGCCCCGGCCCCTGCGACGGGCCCCGGGAGCCGCCGCGCCCCCTCCCCCGGCCGCTTCCGCACGGCGGGCCCCGGGCAGCCGCCGCGGGCGACGCCTACTCCCCCGCCCCGTACACCGCCCCCGGGGGCTGCGCGCGCGCCAGGAGCTTCGCCGCCGCCTCGCCCGCCTCCGCCGGGGTCCAGCGCGCGGCGCGTTCGGCCGTCGGCCCGGGCCGCCAGCCCTCCATCACGGTGATCCGGCCCCCCTCCGCCTCGAAGACGCGCCCCGTCACCCCCTCCGAGGCCCCCGAGCCCAGCCACACCACCAGCGGCGACACGTTCTCGGGGGCCATCGCGTCGAAGCCGCCCGCGCCCGGCGCCGCCATGGCCTCGGCGAAGGTCCGTTCCGTCATCCGGGTCCGCGCGGCCGGCGCGACGGCGTTGACCTGGACCCCGTAGCGGCCCATCTCCGCCGCCGCGACCAGCGTCAGCGCCAGGATCCCCGCCTTGGCGGCGCTGTAGTTCCCCTGCCCGACCGAGCCCAGCAGTCCCGCCCCGGACGAGGTGTTGACCACCCGCGCCGCGACCGGCCGCCCCGCCTTCGCCTCGGCCCGCCAGTACGCCGCCGCGTGCTTGAGCGGCAGGAAGTGGCCTTTCAGGTGGACCCGGACCACCGCGTCCCAGTCGTCCTCCTCCAGGTTCACCAGCATCCGGTCGCGCAGGAACCCGGCGTTGTTGACCAGCGTGTCCAGGCGCCCGAACGCCCCGAGTGCGCACTCGACCAGGGACGCCGCGCCCTCGCCGGTGGCGATGTCCCCGCCGTGCGCGATCGCCCGTCCTCCCCCCGCCTCGATCTCGGCCACCACCCGGGCGGCCGGGCTGTCGGGGCCGGGCAGCCCGTCCAGTCCCACCCCGAGGTCGTTGACCACGACCCGCGCCCCTTCCTGCGCGAAGGCCAGCGCGTGGGCGCGGCCCAGCCCCCGGCCCGCGCCCGTCACGATGACCACGCGTCCCTCGGCAAGCCCCATCTCAGTCCTCCTTGTTGACATGTGCCGCGTCCAGAAAGGCGGGCCGCTCCCCGCCGCCGTGCACCAGCAGGCTCGCCCCGCTCACGTACGCCGCCCGGTCCGAGGCCAGGAACACCGCCGCCGCCCCGATGTCGCAGGGTTCCGCCAGCCGCCCCAGCGGAACGGTTGCGGCGACCGCCCGGACGCCCGCCTCGTCCCCGTAGTGCAAGTGGGCCAGTTCGGTCCGCACCATGCCGGGGACCACCGAGTTGACCCGTACCTCGGGCGCCCACTCGACGGCCATCGAGCGGGCCAGGCTCTCCAGCCCCGCCTTCGCCGCCCCGTAGGCGGCCGTGCCCGGCGAGGGGCGGGTGCCGCTGACGCTGCCGATCATCACGACCGAGCCCCGGGACCCCCGCAGCCACGGGTAGGCGGCGAGCGAGGCCGTCATCGGGGCGAGGAGGTTCAGCTCGACGACTCGGGCATGGCGCGCCGCCTCCCCCTCCCCCAGCAGCCGGTACGGGGTTCCGCCCGCGTTGTTGACCAGGCAGTCCAGCCGCCCGTACCGCTGGGCGACCGCCTCGAACAGCTCCTGGACGGCGGGGGGTTCGCGCAGGTCGACGGCGGTGAAGGCCGCCTGCCGGCCGTCCTCCTCGACCGGCTGCCGCGGCGGGCGGCGCGCGCAGACGACCACCTGCGCGCCCGCCGCGAGGAACGCACGCGCGATGCCCGCGCCCACCCCCCGGGTTCCGCCGGTGACGACGACCACCCTCCCCTTGAGCTCCATCGGCTGCTACCTTCCTCACCTAACAAATGTTTGGTGGAAAGGTAGCTGATCCGCCCATGGGTGTCTCCACCTCCAGCCCCGACGAGGGCATCGCGCTGGTCACCGTCGACTTCCCGCCCGTCAACGCCCTCCCGGTGAGCGGCTGGTACGAACTCGCCGACGCCCTGCGCGCCGCCGGCCGCGACCGGTCCGTTAGGTGCGTCGTCCTCGCCGCCGAGGGCCGGGGCTTCAACGCCGGCGTCGACATCAAGGAGATGCAGCGCGACAGCGGCCACGGCTCCCTCATCGGCGCGAACCGCGGCTGTTACGAGACCTTCGCCGCCGTCTACGAGTGCGAGGTGCCGGTGGTGGCCGCCGTCCACGGTTTCTGCCTCGGCGGCGGGATCGGCCTGGCCGGGAACGCGGACGCGATCGTCGCCTCCGACGACGCCGCCTTCGGCCTGCCCGAGCTGGACCGGGGCGCGCTCGGCGCCGCCACCCACCTGGCCCGCCTGGTCCCCCAGCACCTGATGCGGGCCCTGTACTACACCTCCCGTACCGCGACCGCGGCAGAGCTGCACGCGCACGGCTCGGTGTGGAGGGTCGTCCCGCGCGCGGAGGTCCGCGCCGCCGCCCTGGAGCTGGCGGCGGAGATCGCCCGCAAGGACGGCTACCTGATCCGGCTGGCCAAGGCGGCCATCAACGGCATCGACCCCGTCGACGTACGGCGCAGCTACCGCTTCGAGCAGGGGTTCACCTTCGAGGCCAATCTCAGTGGGGTCGCCGACCGGGTCCGCGACTCCTTCGGCAAGGAGCGGGAAGCATGACCGACAAGTCCATGACCCCCGAGGACGTGGTGGGGCGGCTGCGCAGCGGGATGACGCTGGGCATCGGCGGCTGGGGCTCGCGGCGCAAGCCCATGGCGCTGGTGCGGGCACTGCTGCGCTCCGGGATCACCGACCTCACCGTCGTCTCGTACGGCGGCCCGGACGTCGGGCTGCTGGCCGCGGCCGGGCGGATCCGCCGGCTCGTCGCCCCCTTCGCCACCCTCGACTCGATCCCGCTGGAGCCGCACTTCCGGGCCGCCCGCGAGCGGGGCGCGTTCACGCTGACCGAGCTGGACGAGGCGATGTTCATGTGGGGCCTGCACGCCGCGGCGAACCGGCTGCCGTTCCTGCCCGTGCGCGCCGGCCTCGGCTCCGACGTGATGCGCGTCAACCCCGAGCTGCGGACCGTCACCTCCCCCTACGCCGACGCGGAGGAGTTCGTCGCCGTCCCCGCCCTGCGCATGGACGCGGCCCTGGTCCACCTGAACCGCGCCGACCGTCTCGGCAACGCCCAGTACCTGGGCCCCGACCCGTACTTCGACGACCTGTTCTGCGAGGCCGCCGACGCGGCGTACGTCTCCTGCGAGCAGCTCGTGGAGAGCGCCGACCTCGCCAAGTCCGGGCCGCCGCAGTCCCTGCTCGTCAGCCGCCACAGCGTCACCGGCGTCGTGGAGACCCCGGGCGGGGCGCACTTCACCTCCTGCGTCCCCGACTACGGCCGGGACGAGCCCTTTCAGAAGCTGTACGCGTCCACCCCCTGGCCCGAGTTCGCCGCCCGCTTCCTGTCCGGGCCGGGCGAGTCGGCCTACCAGTCGGCCGTCCAGGCCTGGCACGAGGAGCAGCGGTGACCAGTGAGCCGACCCGCGCCGAATACTGTGTGATCGCCTGCGCCGAGGCCTGGCGCGGTGACGGTGAGGTCCTCGCCAGCCCCATGGGCCTCGTCCCTTCCGTCGGCGCGCGGCTCGCGAAACGGACCTTCAGCCCCGACCTGCTGCTCACCGACGGCGAGGCGGCGCTCGTCGGGCTCGACGGCACGGTGGAGGGCTGGCTCCCGTACCGCCGTCACCTCGCCATGGTCACCGGCGGCAGGCGGCACGTGATGATGGGCGCCAGCCAGATCGACCGGTACGGCAACCAGAACATCTCCTGCATCGGGGACTGGGAGCGGCCCGCCCGCCAGCTCCTGGGGGTGCGCGGCGCACCTGTCAACACCCTCAACAATCCGGTGAGTTACTGGATCCCGCGGCACTCGGCCCGGGTCTTCGTGGAGCGCGTCGACATGGTCAGCGGCGTCGGCTACGACCGGGCGGAGGCGGCCGGGGTGACGCGCTTCCACCGTCTGCCCCGGGTGGTCAGCGATCTCGGCGTCTTCGACTTCCGGACCCCCGACCGCTCGATGCGCCTGGCTTCCCTCCACCCCGGGGTCACCGTCGACCAGGTCCGGGACGCCACCGGTTTCGACCTGGCGGTGCCCGACGACGTCCCGTACACGCGGGAGCCGAGCGCCGAGGAGCTGCGCCTGATCCGCGAGGTGATCGACCCCGAGGGCCTGCGCGAGCGGGAAGTACGGGTCTGAGGCGATGGAGACGGCATTGACGGAGCTGGTCGGGGTCCGGTACCCGATCGTGCAGACCGGCATGGGATGGGTGGCCGGCCCCCGGCTGGTGTCGGCGTCGGCGAACGCGGGCGCGCTGGGGATCCTGGCGTCGGCGACGATGACGCTGGAACAGCTGCGGGCCGCGGTGCGCGAGGTGAAGTCCCGTACGGGCGCGCCGTTCGGGGTGAACCTGCGCGCCGACGCCGGTGACGCCGCCGAGCGGGCCCGGCTGATCATCGACGAGGGGGTGCGGGTCGCGTCCTTCGCGCTCGCGCCGTCCCGGGAGCTGATCGTCCGGCTCAGGGACGCGGGGGTGGTCGTCATCCCGTCGGTCGGGGCGCGCAGGCACGCGGAGAAGGTCGCGGCGTGGGGTGCGGACGCGGTGATCGTGCAGGGCGGCGAGGGCGGCGGACACACCGGCGAGGTGGCCACGACCGTGCTGCTGCCGCAGGTCGTCGACACCGTGGACATCCCGGTGATAGCGGCGGGCGGTTTCCACGACGGCCGGGGCCTCGTGGCGGCCCTCGCCTACGGGGCGGCGGGCATCGCGATGGGTACCCGCTTCCTGCTCACCTCCGATTCGACCGTCCCGGACGCGGTCAAGGCCGAGTACCTCAGGGCGGGCGTCAAGGACGTCACCGTCACCACGGCCGTCGACGGGCTGCCGCACCGGATGCTGCGCAGCGAGCTGGTCGATTCCCTGGAGCGGGCCGGCCGCGCCCGGGCGCTGGCCCGGGCGGTGCGCCACGCGGCCGGTTTCCGCAGGCTGTCGGGCCTGTCCTGGTCGCGGATGGTGCGGGACGGGCTGGCGATGAAGCACGGCAAGGACCTGTCCTGGAGCCAGGTCCTGCTCGCCGCGAACACGCCGATGCTCCTCAAAGCGTCCATGGTCGAGGGCCGCACGGACCTCGGTGTCATGGCGTCCGGGCAGGTCGCAGGGGTGATCGAGGACCTCCCGTCCTGCGCGGAACTCGTCGGCCGGGTCATGGCCGAGGCACAGAGCGCACTCGTACGACTGCACGCCGGCGGGACCCTGCCCCCACCAGGGTGACCGTCCCTTTCCCCCTCCTCCCCTCAGGAGCCGCCCAGATGAGCCGTGTCCGTATCCGCCTGGTGACGGCGGCCCTCGCCGCCGCCCTCGCCGTCACCACCGTGTCCGCCACCGCAGCCTCCGCTGCGCGGGCGCCCGTCCGCCCCGGGCTGCACCGGACGGCAGCAGAAACGATCCGTCAGATTCCCCTCCAGGGCGCGGTCAACTTCCGCGACCTGGGCGGCTACCGCACCTACACCGGCGGGCAGGTCCGCCAGGGGCTGGTCTACCGCTCCGACGCGCTGAACAAGCTGACCGCCGCGGACCTCACCACCGTCTCCGGCCTCGGCCTCACCAAGGCCGTCGACTTCCGCGTCCCGTTGGAGGTCCGCTACGACGGCGCCGACCGGCTGCCCGCGGGGCTCACCCCCACCTCGCGCCCGGTCAGCGACCTCGGCCTGTACGCGACCCTGCTCACCGTCCTCTCCAGCGGCGACCCCGCCGAGCAGGAGCAGATGCTCGGCGGCGGCCGCGCCGAGGCCTACATGCGCGACATCTACCGCACCTTCGTGACCAGCGCAGAGAACCGGGCGCAGTTCGCGGCGACGCTGCGGGAGATCGCGGACGGCACGGGGCCGCTGCTGTACCACTGCACGTCGGGCAAGGACCGTACCGGCTGGGTGAGTTACGTGCTGCTGCGCGCGCTCGGCGTCCCCGAGAGCGGCGCCGGGCAGGACTACCTGGCCTCGAACACCTTCCGCGCGGCCTACGACGCCCAGGTGCGGGCGGGCCTCAAGCAGTCGGGCCGGATGCAGGACCCGGATCTGCTGATCCCGCTCCAGGAGGTCCGCCAGGACTACCTGGACGCCGCGACCGCCCGGATGGAGGCGGACTACGGCGGCTTCTACGGCTACCTCACCGACGGCCTCGGCCTGGACCTGCGGACCCTGGCGAAGCTGCAGACGAGGCTGGTCCGGTCGTAGAAACCGCCGTAGACGTGGATACGGCCGTGGATACGACCGTGGAAACGGCTACGCCGGGCGGCGCGCTCACTGCGCGCCGCCCGGCGTAGCGGGGTACTTCTTGCCGGATCAGGCCGACCGGCGCCGGCCCTGGCCCGCGCCACCGACGCGGCTGCGCGCAGAAGCCGCCGCCGCACCGCCGGAGGGGGCGCCACCGCTGCGCCGACCGCGTTCGCCCGAGCCGGAGCCCTGACCGGCCGCCTGTCCGCGGCGGGCCTGGCCCGTACCGGCGGCGGGAGCCTGCCCGGCGCCGGGGCCACCGGAGCGGCGGCTGCGGCCACCACCGGCGGACGGAGCCGCGCCCGCGGACGAACCCGTACGCGATCCGCCCGAGCGGCGGCCCGAGCCGGAACGCGCCTTGGGCTGCGCGGGCTGCGGCACCTCCAGCACCACCGGGATGCCGGACGGCGTCTTGGCGCCGGTCAGGCGGGACAGTTCCTCGTCGGAGGACTTGATCTGCGCGGTGCGCGGGGAGATCCCGGCGTCCGACATCAGGCGGGTCATGTCGCGCTTCTGGTCGGGCAGGACCAGGGTGACGACGCTGCCGGACTCCCCGGCGCGGGCGGTACGGCCGCCGCGGTGCAGGTAGTCCTTGTGGTCGGTGGGCGGGTCCACGTTGACGACGAGGTCCAGGTCGTCGATGTGGATGCCGCGCGCGGCCACGTTGGTGGCGACGAGCGCGGTGACCTCGCCCGTCTTGAACCAGTCCAGGGTGCGGTTGCGCTGCGGCTGGGAGCGGCCGCCGTGCAGGCCGGAGGCGCGCACGCCGTCGGCCAGCAGCTTCTTGACCATGCGGTCGACACCCCGCTTGGTGTCCACGAACATGATCACCCGGCCGTCGCGGGCGGCTATGCGCGTCGCCACGGCCTTCTTGTCGGTTTCGTCCATGACGTACAGGACGTGGTGTTCCATCGTGGTGACGGCGCCGGCCGACGGGTCGACGGAGTGGCCGACCGGGTCGGTCAGGAACATCTTGACGAGCTTGTCGATGTTCTTGTCCAGCGTCGCGGAGAACAGCATGGTCTGGCCGTCGGGCCGGACCTGCTTGAGCAGCGCGGTGACCTGCGGCATGAAGCCCATGTCGGTCATCTGGTCGGCCTCGTCGAGGACCGTGATCGCGACCTCGTCGAGGATCGCGTCGCCGCGGTCGATGAGGTCCTTGAGCCGGCCGGGGGTGGCGACGAGCACTTCGGCGCCGCGCCGCAGGGCGCCGGACTGCCGGTTGATCGACATGCCGCCGACGACGGTGGCGATGCGCAGGTTGACGGCGGTGGCGTACGGCGCCAGCGCGTCGGTGACCTGCTGCGCGAGCTCACGGGTCGGTACGAGGACCAGCGCGAGCGGCGACTTGGGCTGCGCGCGGCGGCCGGCGGTGCGGGCGAGCAGCGCCAGGCCGAAGGCCAGCGTCTTGCCGGAGCCGGTGCGGCCGCGCCCGAGCAGGTCACGGCCGGCCAGGGAGTTCGGCAGGGTCGCGGCCTGGATCGGGAAGGGTTCGGTGACGCCCTGGGCGGCGAGGGTCTTCAGCAGCGCCTCAGGCATGTCCATGTCCTCGAACGCGGCGACCGGCGGCAGCGCCGGGGTCAGCGGTTCGGGCATGGTGAATTCTAGGGGCCTGGCGGCGGGGGCGGACTTCTGCCGTCCCGCACCAGCCTTCGGACGTCCCTGGGCCGCTCCTCGGCCCCGGGCGGGACGGCGGCTGGGTCGTGCGGAGCTGGAGCTGGTCATGCGAGAAAGCCCTCCTGAAACCGGCAGGTAAAACAAAGGTCGAAACAGCAGACAAGCCGGGGCCCGCACCTCGCGGTGCGGACCCCGGCATGCTGAAAAAATTAGGCGGGGAGGATGTTCTCCGCCTGGGGGCCCTTCTGGCCCTGGGTGACGTCGAAGGACACGCGCTGGCCCTCGGTGAGCTCACGGAAGCCCTGGGTGGCGATGTTCGAGTAGTGGGCGAAGACGTCCGGGCCGCCACCGTCCTGCTCGATGAAGCCGAAGCCCTTTTCCGAGTTGAACCACTTCACGGTGCCAAGTGCCATTTTGAATCTCCTGAATAGGCGGCAAGGGCCCCATCCGGAGATCCCGGTAAAAAACAAAAGCGCCTGTCGGAGCATTCCCGTCAGGCGCACATAAGTTTCATGGGTACCACAACTGCAACGCCTCCAAAGCTAGCACACGAGCCCCGGGGACGGTCAACACCGTTGTGTGACCTGCGTCCCCGGCGTCCCCGGGCCCGTGTCCCCGGCGCCGCGGGCCCGCGTTCCGGGCGCCGCGGGCCCGTGTCCCGGGCGCCCTTACAGGCGCTCGATGATGGTGACGTTGGCCTGGCCGCCGCCCTCGCACATCGTCTGGAGGCCGTAGCGGCCGCCCGTGCGCTCCAGCTCGTGCAGGAGCGTGGTCATGAGCCGCACGCCCGTCGCCCCCAGCGGGTGGCCCAGGGCGATGGCGCCCCCGTTGACGTTGACCCGGTCCGGGTCCGCGCCCGTCTCCTTGAGCCAGGCGAGGACGACGGGGGCGAACGCCTCGTTGATCTCCACCAGGTCGATGTCGTCCAGCGACAACCCGGTCTTCCGCAGCGCGTACGCCGTCGCGGGGATCGGCGCGGACAGCATCCGGATGGGGTCCTCGCCCCGCACCGACAGGTGGTGGATGCGGGCCCGCGGGCGCAGGCCGTGCGCGGCGACCGCACGCTCGGAGGCCAGCAGCATCGCGGCGGCGCCGTCGGAGACCTGGGAGGAGACGGCCGCGGTGATGGTGCCGCCCTCCACCACGGGCCGCAGGGCCGCCATCTTCTCCAGGCTGGTGTCGCGGCGCGGGCCCTCGTCGGCGCTCAGGTCCCCGTAGGCTTCCGTCTCCCGGTCGAAGCGGCCCTCGTCGGCGGCCCGCACGGCCCGCTCGTGGGAGCGGAGGGCGAACTCCTCCATGTCCCGGCGCGAGATCCCCCACCTGGCGGCGATGAGCTCGGCGCCGTGGAACTGGTTGACCGGAGCGTCCCCGTACCGCGCGCGCCAGCCCGCCGAGCCGGCGAAGGGCCCCTGCGTGAGGCCGAGCGGTTCCGCCGCCTGCCGGGAGGCGAAGGCGATCGGGATCATCGACATGTTCTGCGTGCCGCCCGCGACGACCAGGTCCTGGGTTCCGGAGAGCACGCCCTGCGCCGCGAAGTGGACCGCCTGCTGCGAGGAGCCGCACTGCCGGTCGACGGTGACGCCGGGGACCTCCTCGGGCAGGCCGGCCGCGAGCCATGCCGTCCGGGCGATGTCGCCCGCCTGGGGGCCGACCGTGTCCAGGCAGCCGAAGACCACGTCCTCCACCGCCGCCGGGTCCACCCCGGACCGCTCCATCAGGGCCCGCAGGACGTGCGCGCCGAGGTCGGCGGGGTGGACGGCCGACAGGCCTCCCCCGCGCCGCCCCACGGGCGTGCGTACCGCGTCGACTATGTAGGCCTCGGGCATGGGGACTCCTCGGGGTCGGGTCAGGTGCGCAGGGCGATCCCGTCCAGCACCATCGACAGGTACTGGCGGGCGATCTCCTCGGGGCTGTGCTGTCCGCCGGGCCGGTACCAGGAGGCCGCCACCCACACCGTGTCGCGTACGAAGCGGTAGGTCAGGCGGATGTCCAGGTCGGCGCGGAACACCCCGTCGGCCACCCCGCGCTCCAGCGTGCCCAGCCAGGCGTCCTCGAACTTGCGCTGGGAGTCGGAGAGGTAGTGGAAGCGGGGCTGCGCCGAGAGGTGGCGGGACTCCTTCTGGTAGATCGCGACGGCGGCGCGGTGCCGGTCGATCTCGCGGAAGGATTCGGTGACGAGGGCCTCGATGGTCTCCCGTGGGCCGAGGCCGGCGGCGAGGACGGTGTCGTAGCCCTGCCACAGCTCGTTCAGGAAGGCCGAGAGGATCTCGTCCACCATCGATTCCTTGGAATCGAAGTGGTAGTAGAGGCTGCCGGCGAGCATGCCGGCGGCGTCGGCGATCTTGCGGACGGTGGTGGCGTTGTAGCCCTGTGCGGCGAAGACCTCCGCGGCGGTGTCGAGGAGTTCACGGCGCCGCTCGGGCGATGCGGTCACCTGGGTTTTCTTCTTGTTCGTTGGCACGCGCCCATTGTCGGTCCAGGCGTGGTCTAGGCGTGCTGGCTGCTGACGGAGACGGTCTCGCCCGTCATGTAGGAGGAGTAGCCGCTGGCCAGGAAGACGATGACGTTGGCGACCTCCCAGGGCTCGGCGTAGCGGCCGAAGGCCTCGCGGGCGGTGAGTTCGGCGAGGAGTTCCCCGCTCGTGACCTTCACCAGGTGCGGGTGCATGGCCAGGCTCGGGGCGACCGCGTTGACCCGTACGCCGAACTCCGCGGCCTCCAGTGCCGCGCAGCGGGTCAGGGCCATCACGCCGGCCTTGGCGGCCGCGTAGTGGGCCTGGCCGCGCTGGGCGCGCCAGCCGACGACGGAGGCGTTGTTCACGATGACGCCGCCGCTTCGGGCCGCCTTGAGGGAGCGCAGGGCGGCGCGGGTGCAGCGGAAGGTGCCGTTCAGGGTGACGTCGAGGACGCGGCCCCACTGCTCGTCTGCCATGTCGACGAGGTCGGCCGTGCCGCCGAGTCCGGCGTTGTTGACGACGACGTCGAGGCCGCCGTGGGCGTGTTCGGCGTGTGCGAACAGGGCGCGCACCTGTTCCTCGTCGGTGACGTCGCAGGGCAGGGAGGTGACCCGGTCCGCCCCGAATTCGGCGGCGAGGGCGGTCTCGGTCTCCTTGAGCCTGCGGGCGTGCGCGTCGCCGATGACGATGCGGGCGCCCTCCTCCAGGAAGCGGCGGGCGGTGGCGCCGCCGATGCCGGCGCCGGCGGCGGCGGTGATGACGGCGGCGCGGCCTTCCAGCAGCCCGTGCCCGGGTGTGTACCGGGGTGCGCGGTCGCGGGGTGTGTGGTCGGACTCCTCGACGCTGCTCATGCCGGTACGTTAACCTACCTAACACTTGTTAGGGAAGCGGGGAGGCGGGCGCCTGATGGAGCTGACGCACACAGCCGGGGTCCGGGCCTTCCGGGCCGAGGCCCGGGACTGGCTCGCCGCGCACGTGCCCGCCTCGCCCTTGCCGTCCCTGGAGACGGCGGAGGGCTTCGCCGCGCACCGCGCGTGGGAGGCGCTGCTGCACTCCGGCCGCTGGGCGGTGGTGTCCTGGCCCGCGGAGTACGGCGGCCGGGGGGTGGACCTGGAGCGCTGGCTGGTGTTCGAGGAGGAGTACTGGGCCGCGGGCGCCCCCGGACGCGTCTCGCAGAACGGCATCAGCCTGCTCGCCCCCACCCTCCTGGCCCACGGGACGCAGCAGCAGCGGGCCAGGGTGCTGCCCCCGATGGCGAGCGGCGAGGTGATCTGGGCGCAGGCCTGGTCGGAGCCGGAGGCGGGCTCGGACCTGGCCTCGCTGACCTCGCGGGCCGAGCGCACGGAGGGCGGCTGGCTGCTGTCCGGGCAGAAGACGTGGTCCTCGCGGGCGGCGTTCGCGGACCGTGCGTTCGGGATCTTCCGTTCGGACCCGGGCGCGGCCGGACCCCACCAGGGCCTGACCTACCTGATGTTCGACCTGCGGGCGCCCGGGGTGACGGTGCGGCCCATCGGCCGGCTCGACGGCAAGCCCGCCTTCGCGGAGCTCTTCCTCGACCAGGTGTTCGTCCCGGACGAGGACGTCATCGGCGAGCCGGGACAGGGGTGGCGGATCGCGATGTCCACGACCGGCAACGAACGCGGTCTCACCCTGCGCTCCCCGGGCCGCTTCCTGGCGGCGGCCCGCCGACTGGTGTCGCTGTGGGAGGCGGCCGGCGCTCCCGGGGACACGGCGGTGCGGGACCGGGTCGCGGACGCGGTGGTCGGGGCGCGCGCGTACGAGTTGTTCACCTGGGCGAACGCCGCCCGGTTCGCGGCGGGCGAGACGATCGGCGCCGAATCCAGCCTGAACAAGGTGTTCTGGTCCCAGTACGACATCGCGCTCCACGAGACGGCACTGGACCTGCTGGGCCCGGACGCGGAGCTGGCGGACGGCGCGTGGGCCGAGCCGTGGGTGTTCTCGCTGGCCGGGCCGATCTACGCGGGCACGAACGAGATCCAGCGCGACATCATCGCCGAGCGGCTGCTCGGCCTCCCGAAGGGCCGCCGCTGATGCGCTTCCTGCCGACCGACGAGCAGCGCGATTTCGCCCGTACGCTGCGCGCCCTGCTCGGCGCGGCGGACGTCCCGGCCGCGGTACGGGCCTGGGGCGCGGGCGCGCACGGGCCCGGGCGGGCGCTGTGGGCCCGGGCGGCCGGTACGGGGCTGTTCGCGCTCGCCGCCGACGAGGCGTACGACGGGCTGGGGCCGCTGCCGGTGGAGACGGCGTTCGGCTTCGTGGAATGGGGCCGGTCGGGGATGCCGGGCCCGGCGGTGGAGACGGCGGCGGTGGCGGTACTGCTGTCCCGGCTGGGTGACCGGACGCTGGCGAAGCGGTTCCTGCCGGGGCTGCTGGCGGGGGAGGTGCTCGCCACGCTGACCCTGCCGGGCGGGGGCCCGTACGCCCTGGACGCGGACGCGGCGGCGTACCGGTTCCGGGTGTCGCAGGAGGGCGGGCTGTGGCTGGCACGTGGGCCCGGGGAACCGCTGGCGTCCACGGACCCGGCGCGGCGCCTGTTCCGGCCGGACCCCGCCGGGCAGGAGCCGCTGGCGGCGGGCCCCCGGGTGGCGCGGGCGGCGCGGGCCGCGCTGGAGTGGGCGCGCCTGCTGACGGCGGCCCAGTGCCTGGGCGTGGGCGAGGCGCTGCTGGCCCGCACGGTGGAGTACGCGAAGCAGCGCACCCAGTTCGGCACGCCCATCGGCGGCTTCCAGGCGGTCAAGCACCGGCTGGCGGACACGCTCATGGCCCTGGAGTTCGCCCGGCCGTTGCTGTGGGCGGGCGCCCTGTCGCTGGAGCGGGGCGAGGTCGCGGCGGCGAAGCTCACCGCGGGCGAGGCGGCGTACGCGGCGGCCATGACGGCGCTCCAGGTCCACGGTGCGGTCGGCTACACGGAGGAACTCGACCTCTCGCTGTGGCTGCGCAAGGCGCGCCCGCTGCGGGACGCGTGGGGCACGCCGTCGCAGTGCCGCGCCGAGGTGCTGGAGGCGCTACCGCCGCTCACAGGACGCTGACGCTGAGCGTGACGACGTACCGCTCCTCGACGACGCCGTCGGGGAACACGGCCTCCAGGCGGGTGCGTTCGGCGTCCAGGAACTCCCGGGTGCGGTCCTCGCCCAGCATCAGGAACATGGAGTGGCTGGCGTGGTTGGCGAGGTGGGAGTCCAGGGGGACGCGGCGCGACCAGCGGATCTCGCGGGTGGTGAACGCCGGCTCGGGCGGCAGGCCGCGCGGGGCGACACCCGGGGCGGCGTCGAGGAAGGCCGCGATCCGTGCGTCCTGCTCGGCGATCCAGGGGACGGCGTAGTCCATGTCGTTCCACCACAGCGCGAGCGCGCCGCCGGGGCGCAGCACGCGGCGGGCCTCGGGGAGGGAACGCGCGGGGTCGGTCCAGTGCCAGGCCTGGGCGTACGTGACGAGGTCGAACCCGGCGCTCACCAGGGGCAGCCGGTCGCCGTCACCGCGCACGAGCGGGATACGGGGGTGCGCGCGGCGGAACTCGGCGGCCATCCCGTCGCCGGGCTCGACGGCGACGACGTCGGCCCCGCGCGCGCTCAGCGCCCCGGAGGCGATCCCGGTCCCGGCCCCGACGTCGGCCACCCGCGCCCCGTCCAGCGGCCGCCCGCCCAGCTCCTCCAGGGAGTCGAAAAGCTCGCCGGGGTACCCGGGCCGGTGGGCGGCGTACAGCGGGGCGGCGGCGTCGAAGGACCGCGCCCTGGTACGGGGTTTCGTCGTCATCCCCCCATTGTCCGGGCGCCGTTCGGGGCCCCGCCTCCGGGGTCGGGCGCCCGTCGGCGCAGCCCTCGTGCCGGACCGGAGGGAAGATCGGCCGCCCGTGCGGGAGCGGCTGCCGTGCCCGCCCTCCTATTGCGCGAGCCAGGCCGCGGCGGCCGTGAGGGCCGAGGAGGCCGCGGGCAGGGGCAGGCCCAGGAAGCCGTGGAAGACACCCGGGTAGAGGTGGACGGCGCAGTCGACGCCGGCCGCCCCGAGGCGTCGGGCGTAGGACAGTCCCTCGTCTCGCAGGACGTCGCAGTCCGCGAGGACCATCAGGGTGCGCGGCAGCTGCGAGACGTCGGCGGCCGCCGGCGGGGAGACGTGCGGGTGCTCCGGGTCGCCGCCGTACTGCTCCCAGTACCAGGCCATGTGCGCGGCGGTGTGGAAGTAGCCCTGCGCGTAGCGGTCGACGGATGCGGAGCACATCGAGGCGTCCAGCGGCGGGTAGACGAGCAGTTGCCCGGCGAGCAGTCCCGGTGCCCGCAGGGCGGTCACCGCCGCCAGGTTGCCGCCGCTGGAGTCGCCCGCCACCGTCACCCGGTCCGGGTCGCAGCCCAGGGGCCCGGCCTGCGCGCGGGCCCACCGCAGCACCGTCAGCGCGTCGTCCACCGCTGCCGGCCAGGGGTGTTCGGGGGCCAGGCGGTAGTCGGCGGAGACGACCACCGCGCCGGAGGCCGCCGCCAGCGCCCGGCACACGGGGTCGTGGCTGTCGAGGCCGCACATCACCCAGCCGCCCCCGTGGAAGTAGACGACCAGGGGGCGCCCGGCCGTTCCCGGCGCGGGGTCGTAGACCCGTACCGGAACACCCGCGGCGTCCGTGTCCTGGACGCGGGCCACCACCGGGCCCTCGGGACGGGCACGGCCTCCGGTGGCCGCCGCCCGCAGGGCCGCGACGTCGCCCGGCCCGGGGAAGCCCGCCGTCAGCGTGTCGCACAGCGCCCGCGCGTCCGGGGAGAGGGGGTCGCCGGTCATCCGGCCGTCATCCCGCCGTCCACCGCGAACTCGGCGCCGGTCACGTACGACGAGGCGTCCGAGCAGAGGAAGCGCACGAGTTCCCCGACCTCCTGCGCCCGCCCCATCCGCCCGAGCGGTACGTGCGACCAGTCGCGCCCCTCGACGGCCCGGGCGACCATCGGGGTGTCGACGGCCCCCGGGTGCACGGAGTTGACGCGGATCCCGTCGCCGGCCAGGTCCAGCGCCGCGGAACGGGTCAGGCCGCGCAGGGCGAACTTGGTGGAGCCGTACGCCGCGTGGCCGGGTATCCCGACCAGGCCGGCGGTGGAGGAGACGTTGACGATCGAGCCGCCCCCCGCCGCGCGCAGCAGTGGGGCCACCGCCTGGATGCCGAGGAACGGGCCCAGCAGATTGACCCTCAGCAACTCCTCGAAGCCGGCGGGGTCCTGTTGCTCGACGTGGGCGGTGCGCCACAGCGCCGCGTTGTTGACCAGCGCCGAGACCGTGCCGAAGGCCGTGACCGCCTCGTGTACGACCGTCGCCCAGCCGGCCGGGTCGGCGACGTCGTGCCGTACGTAGAGCCCCTGCTCGCCGAGCTCCTTCGCGACCGCCCGGCCCTCGTCCTCCCGTACGTCGGTGACGACGACCCGTGCCCCGGCTTCCGCGCACATCCGGGCCTCGGCCGCGCCCTGGCCGCGTGCGGCGCCGGTGATGACGACGACTTTCCCGTCCAGTGTGACCACGGAACCCCCCTGTTGGTTTCTAATAGGCATACTTCTAGCAGTCATACCCCGGGGGCGGAAGGGCCGTGACGCGTACCGGCCATAGACTGCGCTGCGTGCCAGACGAGACGAACAAGCGCGCACTGCCCGCCACCGGCTGGGCGGTGCTCGGACTGCTCTCCTTCGGCAAGGAGCTTTCCGGTTACGACGTGAAGAAGTGGGCCGACCGCTCGTTGCGCTTCTTCTACTGGAGCCCGTCGTTCAGCCAGGTCTACAGCGAGCTGAGGCGCCTGGAGGAGGCCGGTTACGCCTCCTCGCGCCGGATCGGCCAGGAGGACGGCGGCGCCCGCGACAAGCGCGTGTACGAGATCACCGAAGCCGGTCTGGCGGCCGTACGGGAATGGGCGCGCGAGGCGCCGGTCGACCCGCCGGTGCTCAAGCACGGGCCGATGCTGCGGCTGTGGCTGGGCCACCTGCTGGAGCCGGCGCAGATGCGCGAAGTGCTGGGGCGCCACAGGGAGTTCGCGGAGGAGATGCGCCGGCGCGCGGAAGCGGACGCGGCGGCGGCCGGGGGCGAGGAGGCCTGGACGTACCCGACGCTCACCCTCAAGTGGGCCGAGCGGTACTACGCCGGTGAGCGCGACCTGGCCGCCGCGATGCTGGACGACATCGAGGCGCTCACCACGGAGCGCGGCCCCGCGGGCGCGTGACACGGGGCGGTGCGCCTGAGCGACGCCCGCCCGGGGGCCGCGCTTTGATGGACGTATGACGACGAACAACTGGGCAGCGTTCGAGAAGGCGGATCCGGACTTCGCTGCGGCCGTCCGGGCCCGCTTCGCTCAGCGGCCCCACCACGTCCTGGCCACCCTGCGCCGGGACGGCTCCCCGCGCCTGAGCGGGCTCAACGTCGACATCCGCGGCGGCGAGCTGTGGCTCGGCATGATGCCCGGCTCGATGAAGGCCATGGACCTGCGCCGCGACCCGCGCTTCGCCCTGCACTCCAACCCGGGCGAGGACGAGACGATGCCCGGCGGGGACGTACGGGTCTCGGGGCGTGCGCTGGAGCTGCTGGACCCGCCGGAGCTGCACCGGTACGCGGAGGAGACGGAGACCCCCCACCCCTTCCACCTCTTCCACGCCGACCTGACGGAGGTCGTCCACATCACGGTCGAGGGCGACGACCTGGTGATCCGCACCTGGACCCCGGGCCACCCCGTGCGCACGCTGCGCCGCGGCAACGACGACGAGCCGCCGCGCGAGGGGTGAGCGCGTGGCGGCTGCGCCCTGCGCCGCTCAGGCGGTGCCCTTCGTGGTGAACGGGATCAGGTCCCGGCCGCGCCGCAGCGGGGGGAAGGCGGCCGGGTCGACGTCGAGCCGGCTGCGGTCGATGTTGATCGTGACGTCGCCGAACGTGGCGTCGTGTCCTCCGCGGAACTGGTGGGCGCGGCGCCGGCCGGGCCACTGGGCGCCTCCGGCGGGCAGGCCCATGTCGGCGTCCGTGACCGAGGCGGAGAGGTTCCAGCGGGCCACCCACAGCACGTCCGGCATGTCCTGCGGGGCCTGGTGGTAGTGGGCGCTCAGCGCCGGGACCCCGGACGCGGCGTGCACGTAGGCCGCCGCGCGGTAACCCAGTGCGTGCAGCCGTGCCGTCCAGGCGGTGAGGTAGGCGACGACCGGGGCGTCCCAGGTGTCGCGGTCGGTGTAGTGCTCCAGGTCGTTGTAGAGCACCGTGTTCGCCCCGAGGCCCAGCGAGCGGGCCGCCTCGACCGCGCCCTCTGCGGCTTCGACGCCCTCGTCGCCGGCCTCGGAGGGGTCGGTGGACAGGCCGGTGCTGGAGCTGTCCCAGGGCTGCGGGCCGACCCAGATCGGCATCAGGTGCCAGCCCGCATCGGCCTGACGGCGGATCCAGCCGGAGGTCAGCCGGGGCTGGGCGCAGGCCCGGGCGCGGCCGCCGATGTAGATGCCGACCGCGCGGAAGGGGGAGTCGGCCCGCCAGGTGTCCATGTCGCTCTGGGTGGGGGCGGTGCAGGCGTCGAAGCCGGTGCCGGTGAAGGCCGGCTGGCCGGTGAGGGGGCGCGTGGCCACGGCGGGGCTCACGGGGTCGGCCGCCGGGGGGCCGGCGGTGGCGGGGGTGACCGTACGGGCCCGGGCCAGGAGTTCCCGTACGGCGTCGGGGCTGTTCCCGTACGACAGGGTGGCCATCACCCCGGGGTACCGCAGGGCGTAGCGCACCTCACGGCTGTCGCCGGGCGGGGTCGACGGCAGCCGGGTCCCGTCGGTGCGCAGGGTGGGGATGTCGGCGCGCTCGGGGGCGCCGTCGAGGGGTTCCAGGTGCAGGGTGTCGGCGCGGCTGCGTACGGCGCGGCCGGTGCACTCGCCCTGCCCGCCGGCGTGCCCGAGGTAGAGGGTGGGGAGGTCGAGGCGCAGGCAGGCTGCGGGATTCCGGTCGAGGTCGACGACGCGCCAGTCCGCGGGGACGGTGAGGCGCATCCCGTGGTACTCGACGGTCCGCCCGTCGGCGGTGGCGGGCGGGGCGGGCGCGAGCAGGGCGGCACCCAGCAAAGTGGCCAGCATCATTCGGGACGGCATGGGGCCCACAGTTACCAGAAGCAGCCGCGCTGAACTGGGGTGTCCGGTGCAGTTGGTCCGTCCGGCCTACACCCCGGCCGGGTGCGAGCAGCGCTCCGGCCGGCCGGCGCACGTCCCCCGCCACTCCCCCGGTACGGCCCGGCCTGCCTGCGCCGCGGCCCCGGCGGCCCCTTTCCGGCGGCCCTGGCGGCGGTCACCCGCACGAGCGACCCGCGTCGGCGAGCCCGCGGCCTGCGGCGCACCACTTTTGCCCGGACCGGCGCGAGTTGGACGGGCGGGTGGCTTGTTCGCACCCACAGGAGCCGTGCATATGATCGGGTTCTTGCCGACGGGGAGGCCAAAGAATGGCAGGGGATTTCGATCAGGAGTGGGGTTCGGCCACGGGTGGCGCGGACCAGCAGGTGGGCATGCGGCTGAATCACGTGCCACCGGAACCATCGGGTCCGGGGCCGTCGTCCCCGCCCGTGTACGGGCCGTTCGCCCCGGGCAAGGGACCCGCCGACTTCGCCTCGTCGCCGGCGGACAAGAAGGCGGCGGCGGGCACGATCGAGAACGAGTTGCAGCCGAACACGAAGAAGGCCGCGGAGCACGCGGACGAGGCCACCACCGCCGCGCACAAGGGATTCGACGGGTGGGAGACCGCCGCGGGCCTGAAAAAGGTGGCGGACACGTGGGACCAGCAGGTGAAGAACCTGATGGCCCGTCTGGACGGCGAGAAGGGCGCACTGCGCGGGGCGTCGGGGCTCTTCACGGGCAACGACACCGGGATCCGCAACCAGTTCACGACGCAGTCGAAGCTGAACGGTCTGTAGGGGGCTGCCGTGCTCAAATACCACGAGGTCATGTCCACGAACCTGGACCTGCTGACGACCGCCGCCGGCAAGTGGGAGGCGATGGCGGGCGAGCTCGGCAAGGTCGAGACGCGCTACGGCGACTCCGTACAGAAGATCACCATGGGCAACACCTGGAACGGTGTCAGCTCCGGTACCGCGCAGTCGGGTTTCGCGGGCACCCGCTACGAGTACTCGGCCGCGCAGATCCAGGCCAAGGCGATCGGAAGCCTGCTGCGGGACGCGCACGAGAAGTTCACCGACCTCAAGCACAAGGTCGAAAGCGCCCGCGCCGATGCGATAGCCGCCGGCATGACCGTCTCCGAACAGGGGCACGTCGCCTTCGACTGGGACAAGCTCACTGCCTCCGAGCGCAGCGCCTACCACCACGACCCCGACGGCGAGGCCTCCATCCGCACGGCCGTCACCAAGTGGCAGCAGCACATCGACGACCGGGTCAAAGCCGTCTCCGAGCTCGACCAGAACGTCAAGCTGGCCCTTGAGGCCTCCGTCGTCGACAGCAACAAGGACGCCCTGGGCAAGGGCGCCGACATGTCGCTCACCGGGTTCAACGCGGGCGCCGAGGGTGATCTGACGAAGGCCGTGAAGGCCGCGCAGGAAGCGAAGAAGGCCGAGGCCGACGCACCCGACGGCAAGAAGGACGACGACGGTCTCAAGATCACCGGCCCGGACGCGGGCTTCAAACTCACCGGCGTCAAGAACGGCAAGGAGGGCTCGTTCAAGCTGTACGGCGACCTGTTCCACCTGAGCCAGGCGGGAGAGGCCACCAAGGGCGGGGTCAAGTTCACCGACGTCTATGACGTCTACGGGGGCGCAAGGGCCACCGGGAACTACGGGTTCAGCAACTCGGGTGCGAGCGTCAAGCTCGAGGCGTCCGCCGGCATCCGCGAACTGGTCGGCGGGACCGCCGAGTACGGCCCCGTCAAAGGGTACGCGCGGACCGAGGTCTTCGCCGGCGCCGAGGGCTCGGCCGGTGCCTCGCTCGGCAAGGACGGCTTCAACGGCAAGTTCCAGGCGTTCGCCGGGGCGAAGGCGAGCGTGGCCGGGGGCGGCGAGGTCGCCGGGATCGGCGCCGGCGCGACGGCGGAGGGCTGGTACGGCGCGGCGGGTGCCGAGCTGAAGTGGGACTTCGGCAAGGGCGACGACGGCAAGTACCACTTCGGCGGCAAGGTCGGTGGCGCACTCGGCATCGGCGGTGCCGTCGGCGGCGAGTTCACGGTCGACCCCGGCAAGGTCAGCGACGCGTTCGGTGACGCGGCCGACGCGATCGGTGACACCGCCGGGTCGGTCAAGCACACCGTCGGCGGCTGGTTCGACTGATGTACGTTTCCCGTCCAGACGGAAAGAAGGCCACCGATGCCCACGACACTGCCCGTGCCGATCGAATTCAGCCTGCCGGAGGGCTGGCGGGCCGCACCGCCGGACGAGGTCGGCGCGTCGGAGGTGGCCTTCATCGCGCTGTATCCGCAGCCGGACGAAGGGTTCACCGCCAACATCACCCTTGACGGTGGCTTCCTGCGGGAAGAGACGACCATGGAGGAGCTCGCCGACGCCTCGGTGCAGCAGGTACTCGGGGCCGCCGAGTCCGTGGTGGTGGCCACCCGCCACGACGTCGGCTCCGCGGCTGCGCCGGGCCTGACGCAGCGGCTGGACGTGACGGTCGTCGTCGCCGGCGTCCGCCGCGAGCTCGTGCAGTCCCAGGTCTACATGGCCCTCACCGACGCCACGGACCCGCACAAGCGGGCGCTGGTCCGCTCGATCCTGACCGCCACCGCCGCACAGCACGACGACGTCCTCCCGGACTTCCAGGAGTTCCTGCGCACGGTGCGCCCGGACCCCGGGCCGAACGCCGGGACGGGGGCCTGACGATGGGGCTGATGGACAGGTTCACCGGCACCCTGCACCCGGACAGTGGTGCGACGCCGCTGTCCGCCCCGGAGGTACGGGAGGCGCTGCTCGCGGTCAACGGCCCGGACAAGCCGTACGTCGTGCGGAACGCGAGGCCCGCGGAGAAGGCGGACCTGGTGGCGGAGTGGCGGGTCCTGGAGCCGGCCTGGCACTCCTTCTTCCTGCGGTCCCGGCTGGACCGGACCCTCAAGACCAGGATGCGTCTGGTCCCCGGCAGGCACGAGGTGCGGGCCCTGGACGAACAGCTGGAGATCACCTGGATCGGGGACACCCCCAGGCTTGCCAAGTCGGGCGAGTACAGCCGCGGGCAGGTGACCACGGTGTCCAAGCGGTGGACGATCGAACGGGGCCCCGACGGCCGCCGCCGCATGGTCGAGGAGTTCTCCTTCGACACGCGGCAGATGAAGACCCCCCTGCAGAAGGCGGTCCTCGGCGCGGGCTGGACCTGGCGCGGAGCCCTGCTCAAACTCTGACCCGCCGCCCGCGCACGCCACAGCGCCCGCCATCCCGGTCGGGGACATGGCGGGCGCTGTGTCGAGTGCCGCACACCGTTGTACGGACCGTACGAGGGGCCGCGCCCCGGCCACCGACGGCCGGAGGCCGGCGCAGCCGGGCGAAGCCCGCAAGGCCGTCCCCGGCCGAGCGGCGCGAGCACGGCATCCGGAAGGAGCCATGGCAGGCGCTGTGTCGAGTGCCGCACACCGTTGTACGGACCGTACGAGGGGCCGCGCCCCGGCCACCGACGGCCGGAGGCCGGCGCAGCCGGGCGAAGCCCGCAAGGCCGTCCCCGGCCGAGCGGCGCGAGCACGGCATCCGGAAGGAGCCATGGCAGGCGCTGTGTCGAGTGCCGCACACCGTTGTACGGACCGTACGAGGGGCCGCGCCCCGGCCACCGACGGCCGGAGGCCGGCGTCCGCAGGGACCCGGCTGGGCTCCGGTTACACCGTCAGCGAGCGGTCCGTCGGCTTGACCGGGTACGGGAGGGTGCTGGCGCCGGTCAGGAAGCGGTCCACGCCGCGGGCGGCCGAGCGGCCTTCCGCGATGGCCCACACGATCAGCGACTGCCCGCGGCCCGCGTCGCCCGCGACGAAGACGCCGTCCACGTTGGTCGCGTACGAGGCGTCCCGGACGATGTTGCCCCGCGCGTCCAGCTCCAGGCCGAACTGGTCCACCAGGCCGTTGGCCTGGTCGGTGCCCGTGAAGCCCATCGCGAGGGTGACCAGCTGCGCCGGGAGGACGCGCTCGGTGCCCTCCTTCTGGACCAGCTTGCCGTCCACGAACTCCACCTCGATCAGGTGCAGCGCCTGGACGTTGCCCTCCTCGTCGCCCTCGAAGTGGGTGGTGGAGACGGAGTAGATCCGCTCGCCGCCCTCCTCGTGCGCAGAGGTGACCTTGTAGAGCATCGGGAACGTCGGCCAGGGCTGCCCGGCGGAGCGGTCCTCGGACGGCTTCGGCATGATCTCCAGCTGGGTGACCGACAGGGCACCCTGGCGGTGGGCGGTGCCCACGCAGTCCGCGCCCGTGTCGCCGCCGCCGATGACCACGACGTGCTTGCCCTCGGCGGTGATGGGGGGCGCCATGAAGTCGCCCTCCTGCACCTTGTTGGCGAGCGGCAGGTACTCCATCGCGAAGTGGATGCCCCCCAGCTCGCGCCCCGGCACCGGCAGGTCGCGGGAGACCGTGGCGCCCGCCGCGATGACGACCGCGTCGTAGCGCTTGCGCAGCTTCGCGGCGTCGATGTCCCGGCCGACCTCCACGCCCGTGCGGAACTTGGTGCCCTCCGCGCGCATCTGCTCGATGCGGCGGTTGATGTGCACCTTCTCCATCTTGAACTCGGGGATGCCGTAGCGCAGCAGGCCGCCGATGCGGTCCGCGCGCTCGTACACCGCCACGGTGTGGCCGGCCCGCGTCAGCTGCTGGGCGGCGGCCAGACCGGCCGGCCCGGAGCCGATGACGGCGACGGTCTTGCCGGAGAGGCGCTCGGGGGCCTGCGGGGTGACGTCGCCGTTGTCCCACGCCTGGTCGATGATCGAGACTTCGACGTTCTTGATGGTGACGGCCGGCTGGTTGATGCCGAGCACGCACGCCGACTCGCAGGGCGCCGGGCACAGCCTGCCCGTGAACTCCGGGAAGTTGTTCGTGGCGTGCAGGCGCTCGGAGGCGGCCGTCCAGTCCTCGCGGTAGGCGAAGTCGTTCCACTCGGGGATCAGGTTCCCGAGCGGGCAGCCGTTGTGGCAGAACGGGATGCCGCAGTCCATGCAGCGGCCGGCCTGCTTGCTGATGATCGGCAGCAGGGAGCCGGGGACGTAGACCTCGTTCCAGTCCTTGACGCGTTCGGCGACGGGACGGGTACAGGCGGTCTCGCGGGGGGTGGTGAGGAAGCCCTTCGGGTCAGCCATTGGTCGCCGCCTCCATCATCTTCTCAGTGGTCTCGGACTCGGAGAGTCCGGCCCGCTCAGCGGCGTCCTTGGCGGCGAGCACTGCCTTGTACGTGGTCGGGATGATCTTGCTGAAACGGTCCGCGTTCACGGACCAGTCGGCCAGGAGCTTCGCGGCCACGGTCGAGCCGGTCTCCTCCTCGTGGCGGCGCACCACATCGTGCAGCCACTGCTTGTCGGCGTCCGACAGGGCCTCGACGGCCTCCGCGTTGCCGGCGTTGACGTTGCGCGGGTCGAGGTCGACGACGTACGCGACGCCGCCCGACATGCCGGCCGCGAAGTTGCGGCCCGTCCCGCCGAGGACGACGGCCGTGCCGCCGGTCATGTACTCGCAGCCGTGGTCGCCCACGCCCTCCGAGACGACCAGGGCGCCGGAGTTGCGGACGCAGAAGCGTTCGCCGGTGCGGCCGCGCAGGAACATCTCGCCGCCGGTGGCTCCGTAGCCGATGGTGTTGCCGGCGATGGTCGAGTACTCGGCGAGGTGGTCGGCGCCGCGGTCGGGGCGGACCACGACCCGGCCGCCCGACAGGCCCTTGCCGACGTAGTCGTTGGCGTCGCCCTCCAGGCGGAGGGTGATGCCCTTGGGCAGGAAGGCGCCGAAGGACTGGCCGGCGCTGCCGGTGAAGGTCAGGTCGATGGTGTCGTCGGGCAGGCCCGCGCCACCGAACTTCTTGGTGACCTCGTGGCCGAGCATGGTGCCGACGGTCCGGTTGATGTTCCGGATGGCCACCTGCGCGCGGACCGGCTGCGCCTCCTCGGCGGTCGGCGCGTTCAGCGCCTCCGCCGCGAGTTCGATCAGCTCGTTGTCGAGGGCCTTCTCCAGCCCGTGGTCCTGTTCGACCACGGCGTGGCGGACCGCGCCCTCGGGCAGCTCGGGCACGTGGAAGAGCGGCTCCAGGTCCAGGCCCTGCGCCTTCCAGTGCGTGACGGCCTTGCTGGTGTCGAGCAGCTCGGCGTGGCCGACGGCCTCCTCGATCGAGCGGAAGCCCAGCTCGGCGAGGAGCTCGCGCACCTCCTCCGCGATGAACTCGAAGAAGTTGACGACGAACTCCGGCTTGCCGGAGAAGCGGTCGCGCAGGACCGGGTTCTGGGTGGCGATGCCGACGGGGCAGGTGTCCAGGTGGCAGACGCGCATCATGACGCAGCCGGAGACGACCAGGGGGGCGGTCGCGAAACCGAACTCCTCGGCGCCGAGCAGCGCGGCGATGATCACGTCGCGGCCGGTCTTGAGCTGGCCGTCCGTCTGGACCACGATGCGGTCGCGCAGCCCGTTGAGCAGCAGGGTCTGCTGGGTCTCGGCGAGGCCGAGCTCCCAGGGGCCGCCCGCGTGCTTGAGCGAGGTGAGCGGGGAGGCGCCCGTACCGCCGTCGTGGCCGGAGATGAGGACGACGTCCGCGTGGGCCTTGGAGACACCGGCGGCGACCGTACCCACGCCGACCTCGGACACCAGCTTCACGTGGATGCGGGCGGCCGGGTTGGCGTTCTTGAGGTCGTGGATCAGCTGGGCCAGGTCCTCGATGGAGTAGATGTCGTGGTGCGGCGGCGGGGAGATCAGGCCGACGCCCGGGGTGGAGTGCCGGGTCTTGGCGACCCACGGGTACACCTTGTGGCCGGGCAGCTGGCCGCCCTCGCCGGGCTTGGCGCCCTGCGCCATCTTGATCTGGATGTCGTCCGCGTTGACGAGGTACTCGCTCGTGACGCCGAAGCGGCCGGAGGCGACCTGCTTGATCGAGGAGCGGCGCGCCGGGTCGTACAGGCGGTCCGGGTCCTCGCCGCCCTCACCGGTGTTGGACTTGGCGCCCAGCTGGTTCATGGCGATGGCGAGGGTCTCGTGCGCCTCCTTGGAGATGGAGCCGTACGACATCGCGCCGGTGGAGAAGCGCTTGACGATGTCGGCGACCGACTCGACCTCCTCGACGGGGATCGACGCCCGGTCGGACTTGAAGCCGAAGAGGCCGCGCAGCGTCATCAGCCGCTCGGACTGCTCGTTCACCCGCTCGGTGTACTGCTTGAAGATGTCGTAGCGGCGGTTGCGGGTGGCGTGCTGGAGGCGGAAGACCGTGTCCGGGTCGAAGAGGTGCGGCTCGCCCTCGCGGCGCCACTGGTACTCGCCGCCGATCTCCAGCGCGCGGTGCGTCGCGGCGATGCCGGTGGCCGGGTACGCCTTGGCGTGGCGCGCGGCCACCTCCTGGGCGATGACGTCGAGGCCGGCGCCGCCGATCTTGGTGGCGGTGCCGTTGAAGTACGTACCGACGAACTCCTCGTTCAGGCCGACGGCCTCGAAGACCTGGGCTCCGCGGTAGGAGGCGACGGTGGAGATGCCCATCTTCGACATGACCTTCAAGACGCCCTTGCCGAGCGCGTAGATCAGGTTCTTGATGGCCTGCTCCGGCTCCAGGCCGGACAGGAAGGTACCGGCGCGCAGCAGGTCCTCGACGGACTCCATGGCGAGGTACGGGTTGACGGCGGCCGCGCCGTAGCCGATCAGGAGCGCGACGTGGTGGACCTCGCGGACGTCGCCGGCCTCGACCAGCAGGCCGACCTGGGTGCGCTGCTTGGTGGCGATGAGGTGGTGGTGCACCGCGGAGGTGAGCAGCAGCGACGGGATCGGCGCGTGCTCGGCGTCGGAGTGGCGGTCGGAGAGGACGATGAGGTGGGCGCCGCCGGCGATGGCGGCGTCGACCTCACCACGGATCTCCTCCAGGCGGGCGGCCAGCGCCTCGCCGCCGCCGGAGACCCGGTAGAGGCCCGAGAGGGTGGCGGCCTTCATGCCCGGCATGTCGCCGTCGGCGTTGACGTGGATGAGCTTGGCCAGCTCGTCGTTGTCGATCACCGGGAACGGCAGGGTCACGCTGCGGCAGGACGCGGCGGTCGGCTCCAGCAGGTTGCCCTGCGGGCCCAGCGAGGACAGCAGCGAGGTGACGAGCTCCTCGCGGATGGCGTCCAGCGGCGGGTTGGTGACCTGCGCGAACAGCTGCGTGAAGTAGTCGAAGAGCAGCCGGGGCCGCTCGGACAGCGCCGCGATCGGGGAGTCCGTGCCCATGGAGCCGAGCGGCTCGCCGCCGGTGCGGGCCATCGGCGCGAGGATGACGCGCAGCTCTTCCTCGGTGTAGCCGAAGGTCTGCTGGCGGCGGGTGACCGAGGCGTGGGTGTGCACGATGTGCTCGCGCTCGGGCAGGTCCGTCAGCTCGATCTCGCCGGCCTCCAGCCACTGCGCGTACGGCGCGGCGGCGGCGAGCCCGGCCTTGATCTCGTCGTCTTCGACGATGCGGTGCTGGGCGGTGTCGACGAGGAACATCTTGCCGGGCTGGAGGCGGCCCTTGCGGACGACCTTCGACGGGTCGATGTCGAGGACGCCGACCTCGGAGGACAGCACGACCAGGCCCTCGTCGGTGACCCAGTAGCGGCCGGGGCGCAGACCGTTGCGGTCGAGGACCGCGCCGACCTGGGTGCCGTCGGTGAAGGTAACGCAGGCCGGGCCGTCCCAGGGCTCCATCATCGTGGAGTGGTACTGGTAGAAGGCGCGCAGGGCCGGGTCCATGGAGGTGTGGTTCTCCCACGCCTCCGGGATCATCATCAGCACGCTGTGCGGCAGGGAGCGGCCGCCGAGGTGGAGCAGCTCCAGGACCTCGTCGAAGGAGGCGGAGTCGGAGGCGTCGGGCGTACAGATCGGGAAGATCCGGTCCAGGGCGCCGTCACCGAAGACGTCGGAGGCGAGCTGGGACTCGCGGGCCTTCATCCAGTTGCGGTTGCCCTTGACCGTGTTGATCTCGCCGTTGTGCGCGACGAAGCGGTACGGGTGGGCGAGCGGCCAGGAAGGGAAGGTGTTCGTCGAGAACCGGGAGTGGACCAGGGCGAGCGCCGACGCGAAGCGGCGGTCGGAGAGGTCCGGGAAGAAGGGCTCCAGCTGGCCGGTGGTCAGCATGCCCTTGTAGACGATGGTGCGGGCGGAGAGCGAGGGGAAGTAGACCCCGGCCTCGCGCTCGGCGCGCTTGCGCAGGACGAAGGCCTTGCGGTCGAGCTCGATGCCGCTCGCCCCTCCCCCGGACTCCGTCCCGGAGGTGCCCCCACTGACGAAGAGCTGGGAGAAGGCCGGCATGGTGGCGCGGGCGCCGTTGCCGAGCAGGTCCGGGGTGACCGGGACCTCGCGCCAGCCCAGGACCGTCAGGTCCTCCTCGGCGGCGATCGCCTCGATCTGCTCCATGGCGACGGCCTGTGCGGAGCCGTCGGCGGGGAGGAAGGCGATGCCGACGGCATAGGCGCCGGGCTCGGGGAGTTCGAAACCGGCCACCTCGCGCAGGAAAGCGTCGGGGACCTGGGAGAGGATTCCGGCGCCGTCGCCCGAGTCCGGCTCGGATCCGGTGGCGCCGCGGTGTTCGAGGTTCCGCAATACGGTCAGCGCCTGCTCGACCAGCGTGTGGCCGGCCTCGCCGCTGAGGTTGGCCACAAAGCCGACGCCGCAGGCGTCGTGCTCGTTGCGCGGGTCGTACATGCCCTGGGGGGCGGGGCGACCGTCCATGGGCGACCAGGCAGTGGTGCTGGGGCCGGTCGCGGAGTGCGTGGATGCGGAACGCATCGGCTCTCCCGTCGTCGTCGTGGCAAAGGTGCGTGCCGAGGGACGACGTTGGCCCTCTGCGAAATTTCGTGCAGGTTACATGATGACCGTGATCCCGCGTTGCGGATATCTCGTTCCAGCATGCGGACACTGCGCGAGGCGTGACGCAGGCAGTAAGGGGTCCCGGAGCCGGGAGGTGTGCGGGGGCTTCATTGCCCTGAAGCTCCCCGCGGCCGCAGCCATGGGGAGCCCTGGTGTGATGCCCTGCGGTGAGGTGCTCGAAACCGCCGGGTAATCATTAATTTATGCGGCGCTCTGCATAGTGTCTCACTCCTGCGCCGGTCAGCCTAGGGCGCCGCCGATCCAGGTGCCCAGGACGTACGTCACACCGGCGGCCGCACCGCCCAGGACCAGCTGGCGCGCACCGCTGTACCACCAGGAGCGCGCGGTGACCCGGGCGACGACCGCCCCGCAGGCGAAGAGACCCACCAGGGCGAGCAGCACCGCCGGCCACAGGGCGGTCGCGCCGAGCAGGTAGGGCAGTACGGGCAGCAGCGCGCCCAGCGCGAACGAGCCGAAGGACGAGACGGCGGCGACCAGGGGCGACGGCAGGTCGTCGGGGTCGATGCCCAATTCCTCGCGGGCGTGTATCTCCAGCGCCTGCTCCGGGTCGCGGGAGAGCTGCATCGCGACCTCGCGGGCGAGGGCGGGCTCGACGCCACGCGATACGTACAGCTCGGCCAGCTCCTCCATCTCGTCGACCGGATGCTTGCGCAACTGCTGGCGCTCGACGTCGAGTTCGGCGAGGACCAGCTCGCGCTGCGAGGCGACCGAGGTGTACTCGCCGGCGGCCATCGAGAAGGCGCCGGCGGCCAGTCCGGCCAGGCCGGTGATGACGATGGTCTGCGGGGCGACCGCACCGCCGGCGACGCCGGTCATGAGGGCGAGGTTGGAGACGAGCCCGTCCATGGCACCGAAAACGGCCGGTCGCAGCCATCCGCCGTTGACGTCACGGTGGGTGTGGTTGTCGCGGTGGGCGGTGTGCAGTGGTGCTTCGGTGTCAATGATGGACATGCGCCGGATCTCCCCTTTTCGAGCCTTGCCGAGCTGTTTTCCGAGCCTTTTCCGAGCCCCTTTCGGGCCTCTTCCCTGGAGCGGGTACGCGAAGGCGACGCGCAGGTCGCCACTCCCCCTGAACACCTCGAAACTACGCACGATTTCCTTCGTCCGCCAGCAAGGAAGGCCGTACTTACCTGGGGTTTCGGGGGTCGGCGACCGGGTGACGGCGGCCTTCGGGGGGTGTTTCGCGGCTCGCGACAAACGTCATCCCATGGCACAAATCCCCCAAGGGCTCATGATGAGTCCCATCAAGTGGAGAGGCGCGCGATGGAGCTGATTGCATGCGATCCGCAGATCCTCCTCGAACGGGCCAGGGGCGCGCTTCTGGGGCTGGCGGTGGGTGACGCGCTGGGCGCCCCCGCGGAGAACATGAAGCCGTCGCAGATCCGTGCGAAGTGGGGCCGGATCGAAGGCTTCGTCTCCGACGATCCGGCGGGCACCGACGACACGGAGTACGCGATCTTCTCCGGGCTGCTGCTGGCCCGCCACGGGTCGGCGCTCGCGGTCACCCACGTGGAACGGGCCTGGCACCACTGGATCGCCGACCTGGACGTCGGGCCGTTCCGCGGCGCGGGCTTCTCGGAACGCGGCACCCTGGAGAACCTCCGCCGGGGCCTGGCGGCGCCCATCTCCGCGCAGCACCGGCACGCATGGTCGGACGGGCTGGCCATGCGGGCCGCGCCGTTCGGGGTCTTCGCGGCGGGGCGGCCGGCGGAGGCGGCCCGACTGGTGGCGATCGACGGCTCGGTCAGCCACGACGGGGAGGGCATCTACGGCGGCCAGGCGGTGGCGGCGGGCGTCGCGGCGGCGATGGCGGGCGGCTCCCCGGCGTCGGTGATCTCGGCGGCGCTGTCGGTGATCCCCTCGGACTCCTGGACGGCGCGCTCGCTGCGCAGGGCGGTGACGGCGGCGCCCCGCGGGGAGCGGGCGGTGCGCTCGGCGGTGGTGATCGGCGGCTACCCGTGGACGGACCTGGCCCCGGAGGCGGTGGGCCTGGCCTTCGGGGCGTTCGCGGCGGCGCGGGGCGACTTCGCCGGGTCCGTCCTCACGGCGGTGAACATGGGGCGGGACGCGGACACCACCGCGGCGGTGGCGGGGGCGCTGGCCGGTGCGCTGTCGGGGGCCGCGGCGATCCCGGCCGCCTGGTCCTCGGTGATCGGCCCGGTCCGGGGCAGCTGCCTCCCCTCGATGCGCGGCTACCACGTCCTGGACATCGCGGACCTCCTCACCCCCGAATCCGAGCCGCCCCGATGACCCCGCCCCCTTACGACCCCGCCCCGGGCCCGGCCGCCACACCGGAGACGCACGCGGACCAGCGGGACTCCCCCGAACCCCTGACGGACGACCGACGCGAGACGGCCGCCCCGCCCCTGACGGCCGACCGGCCGCCCGGCAACGACCCGCCACCGGCCGACGAGCGGCACACCACACCGGGGCCGACCGGAGGCCAGCCGGATTCCGCCCGCACCCAGACGGACGAGCGGCCAAAGACGCCGACCCAGCAACCGGCGGACGCGCGCCACACCACGCCGGCCGCAGCCGGGCACCAGCCCGGCCCCGCCCACGCCCCCACCGGCGACCGGCCGGGAGGCCGCGACGCGGAGCACGCGAAGGAGCGGCGCGACGAGGCGGCGCAGGGGCTGTCCGGCGGGGGGTGGGTGCGCCAGAGCGGGCCGGCTTTCGGGCGGGGGGCCGGCCCGCAGCCCGCAGGGGCGGGCGCGGGCGGGGAAGGCCCCGCCGACCCCGCGCACGCGGAGGCCCCCCGTCCCGCGACCGGTACCGCCACCGCTCCGCCCGCCTCCCCGACCGCCCCCGCCGCGGTATCCCACATCGGCCGCGCGCAGGCGCGTACCGGCGCCGTGCAGGGGGGTGACGCCTCGACCGGCGGGCTCCGGCGGATCGAGGGGCTGTTGCTCGGGCTCGCGGCAGGCGATGCGGCCGGCTGGCCCGCCGCTCGACACCGGGCCAGCCGGATGCCCGAGTGGACCCGCCGCCTCACCCGCGAGCTCGACACCTTCGCCGAGCAGAACGCCACCACGACCCTCCCCGTCCCCATCGCCCTCAACCAGCCCCCCGAGCCCCTGCGCCTGGGCCCTTCCGACGACGCCGAGTGGGCCGCCTTCGCCGCCGAGTCGGTGCTCACCGCCGCCGGGGTCCTGCTCAGCGACCTCTCCCGCTCCCGCAGGATGCGTGCCGCCATCGACCTGGCCTGGAACGCCCTGGCCAGCGAGGTGGCGGCCGCCGCCGAACGGGCCCCGGAAGTCGAGTCGGCCGTCTTGCCCCTGCGCGCCCGCATCTCCGTCCGCGCCGGCCTCGGCAACCTCGCCGCCGGCCTGCGCCCGCCCGCCACCGGCCACGACAACCCCCACTACTTCGACGACGCCGCCTGCGTCCGCGCCTGCGTCCTGGCCGTCGTCCACCCCGGGGACCCCCGCGCCGCGGCGGACCTCGCCGAGTTCGACGCCCGCTACACCCAGGACGGCGACGGCGTCCACGGCGCCCGCGCCATGGCCGCCGCCATCGCCACCGCCCTCGCCGGCGCGGACACCGACGCCGCCGTCGACGCCGCCCTGGAGCAGCTCCCCGAAGCCACCGAGATCGGCCGCAACGCACGCCACGCCGTCAAGCTCGCCCGCACCGACGACGGCGGCGGCGCCTTCGCCCTCGTCCCGCTCCTGGAGCACCAGATCGTCGACCACGTCTACAGCTACGGGATCGCCGCCGCCGAAACCGTCCCCGTCGCGCTCGCCCTGGTCACGGCCGCCCGTGGGGACGTCGCCCGGGCCGTCCCCGCCGCCGCCTGCCTCTCGCGCGTCGCGGACTCCGCCCCCGCCCTCGCCGGGGCCCTGACCGGCGCGCTCGGCGGCGGCGACTGCCTGCCCGCCGCCTGGCGCGAGGCCTGCCGCACCCTCTCCGGCTGCGCCCTCCCCCGCCTCGCCGGCACCGACCTGGTCGAACTCGCCGCGCTGCTCGCCCGTACGGAACTCACCTCACCCAAAGCCCGCGCAACGCCCGCACCCCAAGGGATGATTCGGACATGACCCTCACCCCCCTCACCCTCGACGACCGGGCGGCCGGCTGTCTGGTCGGCGCGGCCGTCGGCGACGCCCTCGGCGGCCCGGTGGAGGGCTGGTCCCCGGACCGGATCGTCGAGCGGCACGGCGGCCGCGTGCACGGCATCGTCGGCCCCTGGTACGAGGACTGGCGCACCGCCCGCCCGCTCGCGCCGTACCACAAGGGCGACGGCCACGTCACCGACGACACCCTGATGACCCACGCCCTGGTACGGGTCTACGAGGCCGTACGCGACCACCTCGACGCCTACGCGATCGCCGAGCACCTGGTCCCCGACCTGATGACGAACCCCCGCTGGATCCCGGAACTCGAAGCCGAGGCCCTGCCCCTCCAGCGGATCTTCCTCGCGGAGAAGTGGATCGTGGCCCGGCTGCACTACGCGCACGCCGATCCGCGCGAGGCGGGCAACGGCAACATCGTCAACTGCGGGGCGGCGATGTACATGGCGCCGGTCGGGCTCGTCAACGCCGGCAACCCGGCGGGCGCGTACGCGGAGGCGCTGGACGTGGCCGGGGCCCACCAGTCCTCGTACGGGCGGGAAGCGGCGGGCGTGTTCGCGGCGGCGGTGGCCGCGGCGTGCGTGCCGGGGGCGACGGCGGGCTCGGTGGTGGAGACGGCCGTGTCCCTGGCGAAGGACGGCACCCGGGCGGCCATCGAAGCGGTCCGGGACGTCGCGCGCGGCTGCCGGGACTTCGAGTCGGCGCTGGTTCCGCTACGGGAGGCGGTCGCCCCGTACGACTCGGTCGGACCGGATTACCGCGAGCCGTCGCTGGGGGCCCGGCGTCCGTCGCGGCTGCACTCGATCGAGGAGCTGCCGATCGCCCTCGGCATGCTGCTGATCGCGGACGGGGCGTACGAGGGCTCGGTGCTCGGAGCGGTGAACTACGGGCGGGACTGTGATTCGACGGCCACGATGGCGGGGGCGCTGTCGGGGGCCCTGAACGGGCTCTCGGCCGTACCCGAGGCGTGGGCGAAGCAGGTCGCGGAGGCGAGCCGGCTCGACCTGCACGCCCCGGCGGCGGCGCTGACGGCGGTGGCCCGCGAGGTCTTCACCCGGGACAGGGACCGCCGCCGCGCCCACGAATCGGCGTTCACCACGATCGCGGCCCTCCAATGACGTCCCCCACCCCCGGCGGCCCCGCCCCGGCGGCACCTGCCCGAGACGGCGGGCAGGGGCCCGCCGCGGCGGGGGCCGTACGGCTGACCTGGGTCCAGCCCGAGGACCTGGTCGGTCACGAGCTGCGGCAGGCGGCGCAGGACGGGCGGGACGCGGAGCCGCTGCTGCGGGCCTGGCTCGCGGCGGGCGGGCACCCGGCCCCGGAGCGGGCCGGCGCCTCCTCGGCCCCCGCCGGCCCCGGGCTGCGCGCCCTGGCGGCCCGTCTCCTGACCGAACTCGCGGCGCTCCCCCGCCCCTCGGCCGCCGACGAACCCGAGTCCTGGCAGGCCATCACCGCCACGTGGCCCCGCGCCGCCGCCCCTGGCCCCGCTCCCCGGTCGGCGCCGCCCCCGCGCCCCCAGCCGGAACGGCCCCAGGGGCGACCCGGGCCCCGCCCCGGACCGCAGCTGCCCGGGAACCCCCCGGCCGCACGTCCCGAGCCGTATCCCGGACCCCGCCCGGCCCCGCAGGCCCACCCGGACCCGCACCCCCACCCGGACCCGCAGACCCACGCCGCGCGCGAGCCCGAGCCGCGCCCCGTCCCGCAACCCCACCCCGGCCCGCAGCCGCGCCCCCGCCCCGCCGCCGCCGGCGCCCCGCGCGGCAGCCTGGCCGCAGGGCCGGGGGACGGCCGCGCCGAGGCCGGCCTCGTCCGGCGGCTGGAGGCCGCGTGGGTGGGGCGGGCCGTCGGATGCGTGCTCGGCAAGCCCGTCGAGAAGCTCCCGCTGGACGGCATCCGCCGCCTCGCCCGCGCCGCGGGCAACTGGCCCCTGGACGACTGGTTCACCGCCCGCGGCGTCCCCGCCGCGCTGCTGGCCGCGTACCCCTGGAACCGCCGCTCCGCCCCCACCTCCCTCGCCGAGAACATCGACGGCGCCCCCGAGGACGACGACCTGAACTACCCCCTCCTCGGCCTGCTCCTCCTCCAGCGCCACGGCAAGGGCTTCACCACCGCCGACGTCGGCCGCCTCTGGCTCGACGAACTCCCGGCCGGCCGCACCTTCACCGCCGAGCGCATCGCCTACCGCAACCTCCTCCAGGGTCTGGAACCCCCCGCCACCGCCACCCACCACAACCCCTTCCGCGAATGGATCGGCGCCCTCATCCGTGCCGACGTCCACGGCTGGACCAACCCGGGCGACCCGGCCGCCGCGGCGGCCCAGGCCTACCGTGACGCCGTCCTCACCCACACCGCCAACGGCGTCTACGCGGCCCTGTTCGTCGCCGCCGCCCTCGCCGAGGCCGCCACCGGCCGGGCCGACATCCACACCGCGCTCCGCGCCGGACTGGCCGTCGTACCCCCTCGCTCACGGCTCGCCCGCGCCGTCCGCCACGCCATCGACACAGCGGCCGGGCACACCGACTTCGACCGCGTCGTGGACGTGCTGCACGCCCGCCACGGCCATTGCCACTGGGTCCACGCCGTCCCCAACACCGCTCTGATCGCCGCCGCCCTCACCCACGCCGACGGCGACTTCACCCACTCCGTCTGCCGCGCCGTCTCCGGCGGCTGGGACACCGACTCCAACGGTGCCACCGCCGGCTCCCTCGCCGCCCTCGTCGCGGGCGAGGTCCCGCACCGCTGGGCCGCGCCCCTCAAGAACCGCCTCGCCACCACCGTCGCCGGTTTCGACGGCATCGGTTTCGACACCCTCGCCCACCTCACCGCACAGGAGGCAGCCCGCTCATGACGGCCATCGCCGTGCTCGGCAGTACGAACATGGACCTCGTCGCCTACGTCCCCAAGGCTCCCCGGCTCGGCGAGACCGTCACCGGCACCGCCTTCCGTACGGTTCCGGGCGGCAAGGGGGCCAACCAGGCGGTGGCAGCGGCCCGCTGCGGCGGCGAGGTGGTGATGATCGGGGCGGTGGGGGCCGACGGGTTCGGCGTACGGCTGCGGTCCGCGCTCGCGGAGGCCGGGGTCGAGACGGCCGCCCTGCGCACCGTCGAGGGCGCCAGCGGCACCGCCCACATCACCGTCGACGGGGAGGGCGCGAACAGCATCATCGTCATCCCGGGGGCCAACGGCCTGGTCACCGGCCTCGAGGCGGGCGACGACTCACGGATCGGCGCCGCCGACTGCCTGCTCCTCCAGCTCGAACTGCCCCTGGAGGCCGTGCTCGCGGGGGCCCGCGCCGCCCGGGCCCACGGCGTACGGACCGTCCTCACCCCGGCCCCGGTCCAGCCGCTGCCGTCGGAACTGCTCGGCCTGATCGACCTGTTGGTGCCGAACGAGCACGAGGCCGCCGCCCTCACCGGGCTCACCGACCCGCACGCGGCGGTCCGGGTCCTGCTCCAGGACGTACCCGAGGTGGTGGTCACCCTCGGGGCGGCCGGAGTCCTGTACGCGGCCCGCGACCGCGAGCCGCTGACGGTGCCCGCGCCCCGCGTCCGGGCGGTGGACACCACCGCCGCCGGGGACACCTTCGTCGGCGCCCTCGCGGTGGCCCTCGGCGAGGGCCGTCCGGTGCCCGAGGCCCTGCACTGGGCGTCCGCGGCCGCCGCGCTGTCCGTACAACGGTCCGGCGCCCAGGACTCGATGCCGACCCGCGCCGAGACGGAGGCCTTCGCCCTGGCGGAACGGCGTGCGGCGACCGGGCAGACCCCCGCGCCCGGGGCCGGGGCCACCCCCGGAGCACGGGCGTGAACCCCGACGCAACCGGTCCCGACGCAACCGGTCCCGAGACGACGGACCCCGGGACGGCGGGCCGCCATATGACGGGCCCCGGCCTGCCGGGCCCCACCGCAACCGGCCCCGACCCCGCCGGTCCCCACACCGGCCCCCTCGCCGGCCTGCGCGTCCTCGACCTGGCCACCCTCTTCGCCGGGCCCCTCGCCGCCACCCTGCTCGGCGACTTCGGCGCCGAGGTCGTCAAGGTCGAGCATCCGGTGCGCCCCGACCCCTCCCGCGGCCACGGCCCCGCCAAGGACGGCGTCGGGCTCTGGTGGAAGCTGCTGGGGCGGAACAAGCGGACGATGACCCTCGACCTTTCCACCCCGGGCGGCCGGGACACCCTGCTGCGGCTGGCCGCCACCGCCGACGTGGTCATCGAGAACTTCCGCCCGGGCACCCTGGAGAGGTGGGGCCTGGGCTGGCCGGAGCTGTCCGCCGCCAACCCGCGCCTGGTCCTGGCCCGCGTGACGGCGTTCGGCCAGCACGGGCCGTACGCCCGCCGCCCCGGCTTCGGCACCCTCGCGGAGGCCATGAGCGGCTTCGCCGCGATCACCGGTGAGCCGGAGGGGCCGCCGGCCCTGCCGCCGTTCGGGCTCGCGGATTCGATCGCCGCGCTGACCACCGCGTACGCCGTGACGGCGGCTCTCGCGGACCGCGACCGGACCGGGCAGGGGCAGGTGGTGGACCTGGCCATCATCGAGCCGATCCTCACCGTGCTCGGCCCGCACCCGCTCTGGTACGACCAGCTCGGCTACGTCCAGCCCCGCACCGGCAACCGCTCCGCCAACAACGCCCCCCGCAACACCTACCGCAGCGCGGACGGCCGCTGGCTGGCGGTGTCCACCTCGGCGCAGTCCGTCGCGGAACGCGTCCTGCGCCTGGTCGACCGGCCCGAGCTGATCACCGAGCCGTGGTTCTCGACCGCCGCCGGCCGGGCCGCGCACGCGCCGCTGCTCGACGAGGCGGTCGGCGGCTGGATCGCCCGGCGCAAGGCCGACGAGGTGGTCGCCGCCTTCGAGGAGGCGGAGGCTGCGGTCGCCCCGGTCTACGACGTACGGGACGTGATGGCCGACCCGCAGTACGCGGCGCTCGGCACCATCGCCGAGGTCGACGACCCGGAGCTGGGACCCCTGCGTATGCAGAACGTCCTCTTCCGGCTTTCCCGCACGCCCGGCGCGATCCGCTGGGCGGGCCGTCCGCACGGCGCCGACACCGACGCCGTCCTCACCGAACTCGGCCTGACCGGGGCCGAGATCACCGCTCTCCGCAAGGAAGGGGCCCTATGATCCTTAGCTGGCTGTACGCACCCGGTGACCGGCCCGAAGTGGTCTGGAAGGCCCTGCACTCGGGGGCCGACGCCGTCATCGTGGACCTGGAGGACGCGGTTTCGCTCTCCCGCAAGGAGTACGCCCGCGCCGCGACCGCCGAACTGCTCACCGAGCGGCCGCCGGTACCCGTGCACGTCCGGGTCAACGCCCTGGACTCCCCCTGGGCGGGCGCCGACCTCACCGCGCTGACCGGGCTGCCCGGCCTGGCCGGCCTGCGCCTGCCCAAGGTCTGCGCCCCCGAGCAGGTCGTGGGGGTCGCCGCCCGCACCGGCGGGGTGGCCCTCTACGCCCTGCTGGAGTCCGCGCTGGGCGTGGAGCGGGCCTACGAGATCGCGCGCGCCCACCCCGCCCTGCGCGGGCTGGCCCTGGGCGAGGCGGACCTGCGGGCCGACCTGGGGATCAGCTCCGAGGCGGGGCTGGACTGGCCGCGCTCACGGGTGGTGGTCGCGGCCCGGGCCGCCGGACTGGCCCCGCCCGCGCAGTCGGTGTTCCCCGACATCCGGGACCTGGAGGCGCTGGCCGTCTCCTGCGCACGGGGCCGTTCGCTGGGTTTCCTGGGCAGGGCGGCGATCCACCCCCGCCAGCTCCCCGTGATCGAGCGGGCCTACCTCCCCGGTCCGGAAGAGGTCGCCGCCGCCGAGCAGGTCATGGCCGCGGCCCGGCTCACCCCCGGCGCGGTGGCGCTCCCCGACGGCCGTTTCGTCGACCCGGCGGTACTGGCCGGCGCGGAACGCGTGGTCGCCCTCGCCCGCCGCGACTCCCCGGTCCCCTCCTGATCCCGCCTCCGCGGGCCCCCGCCCGACACCCGGAACGGAAGGGGGCGCCGCGCGATCGCGCGGCGCCCCCTTGCCTTCCGGCAGGCCCGGATCAGAGCTTCTTGGCCCCGGGAGCGGTCCCGGGGGCCGGATCGGGAGCGCTCTTCGCCGTCGCCCCGGCGTCCTGCGACTCCTGCGGCGCCTGCGCCTTCTCCCCGGCGGAGGCGGCCGGTGCCCCGGCGCCGTCGTCCCCGGCCTCGTCCCCCGTCGCCTCGGCGCCGGGCTCCTTGGGCCCGGCGTCCCCGGCGTCGGCCACGACGTCCTCGGCACCGGCCGCGGCGTCCCCGCCCGCCGCCGGACCGCGGTCCGGCTCGACGACCTCTTCGCGACCCGGCCGCAGCTTCTGCGACAGGACCAGGTAGACCACCGCGAGCACGAAGACGATCACGGCCGTCCAGACGTTCAGCCGCACGCCCAGGATGTGGTGCGCCTCGTCGACCCGCATGTACTCGATCCAGCCGCGCCCGAGACAGTACGCGGCCACGTACAGCGCGAACGCCCGTCCGTGTCCGAGCTTGAAGCGGCGGTCGGCCCAGATCACCAGCAGGGCGACGCCGATGCACCACAGGGACTCGTAGAGGAACGTGGGGTGGTAGGTCCCCGCGACCCGGTTCGGGCCCTCGCTGATCTTGAGGGCCCAGGGCAGGTCGGTGGAGCGCCCGTACAGCTCCTGGTTGAACCAGTTGCCCCAGCGGCCGCACGCCTGCGCCAGCGCGATGCCGGGGGCCAGGGCGTCGGCCCAGGCCGGCAGCGGGATCCCGCGCAGCCTGCAGCCGATCCAGGCGCCCACCGCGCCCACCGCGATCGCACCCCAGATGCCGAGGCCGCCCTCCCAGATCTTGAAGGCGTCGACCCAGTCGCGGCCCTCGCCGAAGTAGAGCTGGTAGTCGGTGATCACGTGGTAGAGGCGGCCGCCGATCAGGCCGAACGGCACCGCCCACACGGCGATGTCCGCGACCGTACCCGGCTTACCGCCGCGTGCGATCCAGCGCTTGTTGCCGAGCCAGACGGCGACGAAGACGCCGATGATGATGCAGAACGCGTAGCCGCGAAGCGGGATCGGTCCGAGATGGATCACGCCGGTCGACGGGCTGGGGATATAGGCAAGTGTCATGGCAGGACCGACGCTACCCTGCCGGGCGGTACCCACCGCAACCCGCCCGGCAACCTGCGGTGAAATCGATACGGTCGCTCAGTCCGCCGTGGCTCCCGCCTTGGCCGGGCTCCCGCCGCCGGCCCTGCCGCCGGAAACCGAGGACGACGACGAGGACGACGACGACAGGGACGACGACGAGGAGGACGAGGAGGACGAGGACTTCCCCGAGGGTGAAGCCGACGGTGACGGCGGGGCCGACGGTGCTCCCGACCCCTTCGGGTTCGCCGCGGCGCCCCCGTTGCCCTTGGCGGCGGTCTCCACCGCCTCCTTGAGCTTCTGCGGGGTCAGCGGGTTGGCCTGGTCGGCGAAGATGTCCTTGCCGTTCAGCAGCACGCTCGGCGTCCCGCGGAACTTCCCGGCGCGGAACGCCTCGTGCGACTTCGCGACCCAGCTGTTGTGCGTACCGCTCTCCACGCAGGAGCGGAACGCGGGGGTGTCCAGCCCCTGCACCTTGCCCGCCAGCTCCAGCAGCCTGGGGTTCTTGCCGTAGGCGTCGTCGGCTTCCTGCGGCTGGTTCTGGAAGAGCACGTCGTGGTAGGCGGGGAACTTGCCGGCGTCCTGCGCGCAGGCGGCGGCGTTCGCCGCCTTGAGGGAGCCGGTGCCGCTCATGTTGCCGTCGATCAGGGTGACCAGGTGGTAGTCGACCTTGAGCAGTCCCCTGGCCTCCAGGTCGTGGACCGTGGTCCGGTAGTTGTCCTCGAACGCCTTGCAGGCCGGGCAGCGGAAGTCCTCCCACACGGTGAGGGTCGACTTGGCCTCGGGCTTGCCCGTCTGGATGGCGAGCGCGTCCTTGCCGGTGGCCCCGGAGGGGGCGGCCACCGGGCCCGCCTTGGCGGACTTGTCGCCCTTGCCGGTGTTCGCCGCGATCAGGCCGACGACCGCGGCCAGGCCGAGTACGCCGACCACCGCCGCGGACACGATGAGGGTCCGGCGGCGCTTGTCCTTCTTCTTCTGCCGCTCGCGCTCCGCGAGGAGTCGCTCTCGGGCAGATCGTTTCGTCGCATCGCGGTTCGCACCGTCGTTCTTCTCGCTCACGTGCGGCCAAACGAAGCGGGGAGGCACTCGCGTGCCTCCCCGCTCCCACTTCCACTCGATCGGGCTACAGAACCCCGGTCCCGGCCCGTCCGGCGTCAGGACCTGCGTACGCCTTCCGCAAGCTCGCCCGCCAGCGCCCGCACGCCCTCGAGCCCGGTTTCCAGGTCCGGGGCGTCCAGCAGCAGCTTCACGAAGGCGGAGCCGACGATCACACCGTCCGCGAAGCCGGCCACCTGCTCGGCCTGGGCGGCGTTGGAGACGCCGAGGCCCACGCAGACGGGCAGGTCGGTGGTGGCGCGGGTGCGTCGCACCAGGTCCTGGGCCTGGTCGCCGACCGACTCCCGGGTGCCGGTGACGCCCATCAGGGACGCGGCGTAGACGAAGCCCGAGCCGGCCGCGGTGATCGTGGCCAGGCGCGCGTCCCGGCTGCTCGGCGCGACGACGAAGACGGTGGCGAGCCCGTGCTTCGCCGCGTGTTCGCGCCACAGCGCCGACTCCTGGACCGGCAGGTCGGGCAGGATGCAGCCCGCGCCGCCCGCCGCCGCGAGTTCGGCCGTGAACCGCTCGACGCCGTAGCGGTCGATGGGGTTCCAGTAGGTCATCACCAGGATCGGGACCCCGGTGGCCTCGTACGCCTCGCGCACGGTGCGCATGACGTCGGCGATCTTCACGCCGCCGCGCAGGGCGATGTCGTCGGCGGTCTGGATGACGGGGCCGTCCAGGACCGGGTCGCTGTGCGGCAGGCCGATCTCGACCACGTCGGCGCCGCCGGCGACGACGGCCTTGACCGCCTCGATGCCGCCGTCGACGGTCGGGAAGCCGGCCGGGAGGTAGGCGACGAGGGCGGCCCGGTCCTCCGACTTCGCCTTGGCGAGGGTCGCGGACAGCAGCTCGATGTTTCCGTTGGCGCTCACTTGTCGTCCCCCTCGGCGAACTCGTTCTCGGCGACTTCCCCGTCGGTGTCGTACAGCCCGAAGTAGCGGGCGGCCGTGTCCATGTCCTTGTCGCCGCGACCGGACAGGTTGACCACGATCAGCCCGTCCGGGCCGAGTTCCCGGCCGAGGTCCAGCGCGCCCGCGAGGGCGTGCGCGGACTCGATCGCCGGGATGATGCCCTCCGTGCGGGACAGCAGGCGCAGGGCCTGCATCGCGGCGTCGTCGGTGACCGCGCGGTACTCGCCGCGGCCGGTGTCCTTGAGGTAGGAGTGCTCGGGACCGATGCCCGGGTAGTCCAGACCGGCGGAGATGGAGTAGGGCTCGGTGATCTGGCCCTCCTCGTCCTGGAGGACGTAGGAGCGCGAGCCGTGCAGGATGCCGGGCTCGCCGGCGGTCAGGGTCGCCGCGTGCTCGCCGCTCTCCACCCCGTGCCCGGCGGGCTCGAAGCCGACGAGTCGGACGTCCGCGTCGGGGATGAAGGCGTGGAAGAGGCCGATGGCGTTGGAGCCGCCGCCGACGCAGGCCGCGACGGCGTCGGGCAGGCGGCCGGCGCGCTCCAGGATCTGGCGGCGGGCTTCGACGCCGATGACGCGGTGGAAGTCGCGGACCATGGCCGGGAAGGGGTGGGGGCCGGCGACGGTGCCGAAGAGGTAGTGGGTCTGGTCCACGTTGGCGACCCAGTCGCGGAACGCCTCGTTGATGGCGTCCTTGAGGGTCCGGGAGCCGGACTTCACGGCGATGACCTCGGCGCCCAGCATGCGCATGCGGGCCACGTTCAGGGCCTGGCGCTGCGTGTCGATCTCGCCCATGTAGATGGTGCAGTCGAGGCCGAAGAGGGCGCACGCGGTGGCGGTCGCCACGCCGTGCTGTCCGGCGCCGGTCTCGGCGATGACGCGGGTCTTGCCCATGCGCTTGGTGAGCAGCGCCTGGCCCAGCACGTTGTTGATCTTGTGCGAGCCGGTGTGGTTGAGGTCCTCGCGCTTGAGGAAGATCCGTGCGCCGCCCGCGTGCTCGGCGAAGCGGGGCACCTCGGTGAGGGCGCTGGGGCGGCCCGTGTAGTTGACCATGAGCTCGTTGAGCTCGGCGGCGAAGGACGGGTCGCTCTTGGCCTTGTCGTATTCGACGGCGACCTCGTCCACGGCGGCGACGAGCGCCTCCGGGATGAACTTGCCGCCGAAGTCGCCGAAGTAGCCCTCGGCGTTGGGGACCAGACCCTGCGGGTCCGGGATGAAGAACGAGTGGGTGGACATGTCCACTACTCCTACGGGGTGCGACGGGATGGCTTCACCGTATTGCGCCGCCGGTCCGTGGCCCGCGCACCCCGCTGGGAGGGGTGGTGGGCAAACGGACGGAGCGGCCCGCGTCCGGAGCCGGCGGCTCGGGACGGCGGGCCGTACGAGGGTGCCCGGCCGGTACGTCAGGGGTACCGGGGCGGGGCAGCCGTCGTCACGGCGCGGGCGAGGGGCGCCATCGCATGCCGTTGACCTGCCCGGGCTCGGAGCCGATCACGTACCGCACCCGTCGGCCGTGCACGCGCCGGGCGGGGGCGCGGCAGCCGCGGGGGCGGCAGCCGCGCGCCAGCGGCGCGTGCGCCGTCGGCACACCGGCCGGGCCGTGGCCCGGGCGGGTGCGGACGCAGGAGCGGGAGACGGGCACGGGTGGGTCAGCTCCGCCCGTGCCGCAGGGCGGGGTGGGCGCCGGCGGCCACCAGGTCGGCCACGGCCGCCTTGGGGTCGCGTCCGGTGACCAGGGACTCCCCGACGAGGACGGCGTCGGCGCCCTCGTTGGCGTACGCGATCAGGTCGTGCGGTCCGCGGATGCCGGACTCGGCGACCTTGACGATGTGGTCGGGGATGGCCTCGACGACGCGCTCGAAGGTGGAGCGGTCGACCTTGAGGTCCTTGAGGTTGCGCGCGTTGACACCGATGATCTTGGCGCCGGCGGCGACGGCGCGCTCGACCTCGTCCTCGTCGTGGACCTCGACCAGCGGGGTCAGCCCGATGGACTGGGCCCGCTCGATGAGGGAGACGAGGGCTTCCTGCTCCAGGGCCGCGACGATCAGCAGGGCCAGGTCGGCGCCGTAGGCGCGGGCCTCCCACAGCTGGTACGCGGTGACGATGAAGTCCTTGCGCAGGATCGGGATGTCCACGCGGGCGCGGACGGCCTCCAGGTCGGCCAGCGAGCCGCCGAAACGACGCTGCTCGGTGAGGACGGAGATGACCGCCGCACCGCCCGCCTCGTAGTCGGCGGCGAGCCCGGCCGGATCGGCGATCGCGGCGAGCGCGCCCTTGGAGGGGCTGGAGCGCTTCACCTCGCAGATCACCTTGACGCTGTCGCCACGCAGGGCGGCGACACCGTCCTTGGCCTGGGGCGCCTTGGCGGCACGCTCCTTGAGCTCGTCGAGGCTCACGCGGGCCTGCCGTTCGGCAAGGTCTTCGCGGACCCCTTCGATGATCTCGTCGAGCACACTCACGCGAGCGGCCCCCTTCCGGGTCGATGACGGTCGGCCGCCTTGCAGACACGTTCCCCTGCAAGGTCAGCACTCAAATGGTATCCGCAGGTCGCCACGGCCTCCGCACGGAGCGTACGGGTGTCCCATGGACTGGACAGTCGGAATATGCGCTTCCTGCGGAATACCGGCTTCCCCCCGCGCCCCACCCGTCTCAGGGGGCCAGGGACGAGCCGAAGGGCAGGTTGCGGACGACGGCGAAGGCCAGCACGACCGCTCCCACGCCCCACCAGTACGCCGGCTTGAGGGCGATCCTCGGCGGCGGCCCGCCGCGCGCGGCCCGGACGAGCCACAGGCCCAGGAACGCGGCGAAGAGGAAGTAGCCGAGGACGGCGACGGCGTTGTCGCCGAGCGCGGTCACCAGATCGCCGTGGGCGAAGGCGTGCGCGCTGCGCAGCCCGCCGCAGCCCGGGCACAGGATCCCGGTCAGCCGCAGCAGCGGGCAGACGGGGTAGTGGCCCGGCTGGTTCGGGTCGACGGCGCCCACGTACGTGAACGCGGCGACCGTCCCGGCCAGCGTGAGCACGGGAGCGGCGAGCCTGCGGGCCCGGGAGACCGGGGGCGGCGCGCTGGGCCGTACGTGCGCGGGACCGGGGGTGTGAAAGGCGTCCACGCGGTGATTGTCTCCGCTCATGACGAAAAGGCGCAGCCCGACGGGGCCGCGCCTTTCGGAGCCGCGCCGCTCGGCCGTGCCGGACGGACCGATGGCGCGACGGCCGGCTCAGACCTTCGCGGCCAGCTTGTTGGCGGCGATGACCTGTGCGAGGTCCTCGTGCGCGGGCTTCGGGGCGCCCATGCCCGCGGCCTTCATCGCCATGCCGACGACACCGCCGAGCGCGACGACGACCAGGCCGGCCCAGAAGCCGAGCGGGTTGGCCAGCACCATGAAGGCGCCGGAGATGCAGAAACCGATGAAGGCGATGATGACACCGGTCCAGGCGGCCGGGGTGTGTCCGTGATGCGTGCCCGCCATGAGTTGCTCCTCGTTGCTCTGTCGCGCAGTGCTGTACCGAACGCGGTCTGTGTCGAACGCTCGATGACCATTGTCCCGCACCGGGCGCCGCGTGCTGTCAGTGGGTCGGGTCCTCGCCCCGGTCCAGAGCCTTCCACAGATCCTCGGGCCGCTCCGGGTCCACCACCGCGGCCTTGCGCGGCCGGGGGCTGCCGTCGCGTTCGTAGCGTCCGCCCATCGCGGGCCAGGTCCTGCCGAAGCGCAGGGCCAGCAGTCCGGCCAGCAGGATGAGGACCGCTCCGCCGGCGGTGACGTAGGGCCAGGGGGTGTGGGAGAGCTCCGCCACCCGCGCGGCGGTGTCCGCGGTCGTGGTGGCGGCCTTCTCGTCCAGCGCCCGGCGGTCGTCGGCGGCGGTGACCGCGGCCAGCGCCGCGCCCAGACCGCTCAGCGCCAGCAGCGCGGACACCAGCAGCCGGCTCTTGCCGCGTACGGCGAACACCGCGACCAGGGCGGCGAGCGCGACGATGGCCAGCGCGGCCGGCAGCCCGGTGACGGCCTGCCCGTCCGCGCTCAGCGGGAGGGAACCCCCCGCGACGACGGCGCTGCCCCGGGCCCAGACCCGGCCGGAGGCGAGCAGGACGACGGTGGCGCCGAGCGCGCCGAGCAGCAGGGCGACGGCCACGCTGCGGCGGGCGCCGCGGCTGTCGGGAGCCTCGGGCTCGGACACGGGCGCGGCATCGGATCGGGGCGGGGGTACGGCACTCACGTACCCCACTATCCCCTACCGGCTCAAGAGCCGTGGAGGCGGTTGGCCGCTCCCACCGCGCGGAGCACCGCGGCGGCCTTGTTGCGGCACTCGTTGTCCTCCAGCTCGGGCACCGAATCCGCGACGACGCCCGCGCCGGCCTGCACGTACGCGGTGCCGTCGCGCAGCAGCGCGGTACGGATGGCGATGGCCGTGTCGGAGTCCCCGGCGAAGTCGAGGTAGCCGACGCACCCGCCGTACAGGCCCCGGCGGGAGGGCTCCAGCTCCTCGATGATCTGCATGGCGCGGGGCTTGGGCGCGCCGGAGAGGGTGCCGGCCGGGAAGCAGGCGGTGAGCACGTCGAAGGCGGTCTTGCCCTCGGAGACGCGGCCGGTGACGGTCGAGACGATGTGCATGACGTGCGAGTAGCGCTCGATGCTCATGAAGTCGACGACCTCGACGGAGCCCGGCTCGCACACCCGGCCCAGGTCGTTGCGGCCGAGGTCGACGAGCATCAGGTGCTCGGCGCGCTCCTTCGGGTCGGCCAGCAGCTCGTCGGCGAGCTCGTTGTCCTCCTGCGGGGTGGCGCCGCGGTGCCGGGTACCGGCGATCGGGTGCACCATGGCCCGGCCGTCCTCGACCTTGACCAGCGCCTCGGGGCTGGACCCGACGATGTCGAAGCCGTTCTCGAAGCGGAAGAGGTACATGTACGGGGACGGGTTGGTGGCCCGCAGGACCCGGTAGACGTCCAGCGCGGACGCCTTGCACGGGGTCTCGAACCGCTGCGACGGCACGACCTGGAAGGCCTCCCCGGCCCGGATCCGCTCCTTCACGTCCTCGACGGCGGCCTGGTACTTCTCGCCGCCCCACAGGGCGGAGAACTCGGGCAGCTCGGAGGCGGGCAGCGGGGTCGGCACGTAGGGGGCGGGCCGCGCGAGGTCGGCCTCCATCGCGTCGAGCCGGGCGACGGCGTCCGCGTACGCCTCGTCCACGCCGGTGTCGAGGTCGTTGTGGTTGATGGCGTTGGCGATGAGCTGGACCGTGCCGTCCCAGTGGTCCATGACCGCCAGGTCGGAGGTGAGCAGCATGGTCAGTTCGGGCAGCCGCAGGTCGTCCGAGGCGTGTTCGCCGATGCGCTCCAGGCGGCGCACGATGTCGTAGCCGAGGTAGCCGACCATGCCCCCGGTGAAGGGGGGCGTCCCCGGTGCGTTGTCCCGGGGGGTGTGGAGGGCCTCGACGGTGGCGCGCAGCGCGTCGAGGGGGTCCCCGGTGGTGGGGACGCCGACGGGGGCGGCGCCGATCCAGTGCGCCTGGCCTTCGCGGACGGTCAAGGTGGCGTCGGAGCGCACGCCGATGAAGGAGTACCGGGACCAGGACCGGCCGTTCTCCGCCGACTCCAGCAGGAAGGTGCCGGGGCGTTCGGCGGCGAGCTTGCGGTAGAGGCCGACCGGGGTGTCCCCGTCGGCGAGCAGCTTGCGGCTGACGGGGATCACGCGGCGGTCGGCCGCGAGCTTGCGGAACGTCTCAAGATCCATGGCGTGGGACCCTACCTAGCTATTCGGCGGCCAGCGGGAGGACATCGGCGTCGAAACAGGTCCGGGCACCCGTGTGACAGGCGGCCCCGACCTGGTCGACCTTCACGAGCACGGTGTCGGCGTCGCAGTCGAGGGCGACGGACTTCACGTGCTGGAAGTGGCCGGAAGTATCCCCCTTGACCCAGTACTCCTGACGGCTGCGCGACCAGTAGGTACAGCGTCCGGTGGTCAGGGTCCGGTGCAGGGCCTCGTCGTCCATCCAGCCGAGCATGAGCACCTCACCGGTGTCGTACTGCTGGGCGATGGCCGGTACCAGACCGTCCGCGGAGCGCCTCAGGCGGGCGGCGATGGCGGGATCGAGGGAGGTCGTACTCATGGGGCCATTGTGCCGGGCGCGGGTCACGATCACCGACGACTGTCCGCCTGATGAGCAGGCACGGGGCGGGTTCCGGCCGTAGGCTGGCCACCATGTCTACCCATGCGAAGCGTGAACGACTGCTGCTGGCCGATCTGTTGGAGGCGGCGGGACCGGAGGCGCCGACGCTGTGCGACGGCTGGAGCGCACGGGAACTGGCGGCGCACGTGGTCGTGCGGGAGCGCCGCCCGGACGCGGCCGGCGGCCTGCTGCTGAACGTGCTCAAGGCCCGCCTGGACAAGGCGATGGCCGAGTACGCCGCCAAGCCCTACGAGGAACTGATCCGGCTGATCCGTACCGGGCCGCCGAAGCTGTCCCTGTACTCGGTCAAGCAGATCGACGAGGCGGCGAACGCGGTGGAGTTCTACGTCCACGCCGAGGACGTCCGGCGCGCCCAGCCCGACTGGTCGCCGCGGCAGCTGGACCCGGTGTTCTCGGACGCGCTCTGGTCCCGCCTGGAGAAGCTGGCCCGCCTGACGGGCCGCCGTTCGCCGGTCGGCCTGGTGCTGCGCCGCCCGGACGGCCGCACGGCCGTCGCCCACAAGGGGACCCCGGTGGTAACGGTCACCGGCGAGCCGGGCGAGCTGACGCTGTTCTGCTTCGGCCGCCAGGACGCGGCCGCGGTGGAACTGGACGGCCCGAAGGAGGCCATCGCCCGTCTGACGACGGCCAAGCTCGGAATCTGACGTCCTGAGCGTCCGGAGCGGGAAACCGGGACGGGGCGGGGTGGGCCGGAGCGCCCTCCCCGCCCGGACCGGGCGTCAGCGGACCGGGTGGCCGGCCTCGCGGAGGGTGTTCTTGACCTCGCCGATGCGCAGGTCGCCGAAGTGGAACACCGAGGCGGCGAGGACCGCGTCGGCGCCCGCTTCGATGGCCGGCGGGAAGTGCTCCAGCTTGCCGGCGCCGCCCGAGGCGATCACCGGGACGCGGACGTGCTCGCGGACCGCGGCGATCATCTCGGTGTCGTAGCCGTCCTTCGTGCCGTCGGCGTCCATCGAGTTCAGCAGGATCTCCCCGGCGCCCAGCTCGGCGGCCCGGTGCGCCCACTCGACGGCGTCGATGCCGGCGCTCTTGCGGCCGCCGTGCGTGGTGACCTCGAAGGCACCGGACGCGGTGCGCCGCGCGTCCACGGAGAGCACCAGGACCTGCCGGCCGAACCGCTCCGCGATCTCCCGGATCAGCTCGGGCCGCTCGATGGCGGCCGTGTTCACGCCCACCTTGTCTGCGCCCGCGCGCAGCAGCCTGTCCACGTCGTCGGCGGTGCGTACGCCGCCGCCCACGGTCAGCGGGATGAAGACCTGTTCCGCCGTCCTGCGCACCACGTCATAGGTCGTCTCGCGGTTGCCGGAGGACGCGGTGATGTCGAGGAAGGTCAGCTCGTCCGCGCCCTCGGCGTCGTAGAGCTTGGCCATCTCCACCGGGTCGCCGGCGTCCCGCAGGTTCTGGAAGTTGACGCCCTTCACGACCCGGCCGTTGTCCACGTCCAGGCAGGGGATCACCCGTACGGCCAGGGTCATGCGGCACCTCCGTACGCTTCGACCTCGACCTCGACGACCATGGACGGGTCGACGAAGCCGGAAACGATGATCATGGACGCGGCGGGGCGCACCGCGTCGAACAGCTCCTTGTGGGCGCGGCCCACGTCGTCCACGTCCCGGGCGTGCGTGAGGTACATCCGGGTGCGCACCACGTGCTCGGGGCCGAGACCGGCCTGCTCCAACGCCTTGAACGCGACGCCGAAGGCGGTGATCGCCTGCTCGTAGGGGCCGCCGCCGTCGGCCGCGGTGCAGCCGGAGACCAGGACCAGGCCGTTGGGCAGTGCGACGGCCCGGCTGTAGCCGATGACGTCCTCGTAGGGGCCGCCGGAGGAGATCCGGCGCACGGCGTCGGAGGCGCTCATGCGGACACCACCCGAAGGGCCTCTTCCAGGGTGAAGGCCTTCGCGTACAGGGCCTTGCCGACGATGGCGCCCTCGACGCCCAGCGGCACCAGCTCGGACAGCGCCCGCAGGTCGTCCAGCGAGGAGATGCCGCCGGAGGCGACGACGGGCCGGTCCGTGGCGGCGCAGACGCCCCGCAGCAGCTCCAGGTTGGGGCCGGTCAGCGTGCCGTCCTTGCCGATGTCGGTGACGACGTACCGGGCGCAGCCCTCGGAGTCCAGGCGGGCCAGGGTCTCGTACAGGTCCCCGCCCTCGCTGGTCCAGCCGCGGCCCTTGAGGGTGGTGCCGCGCACGTCGAGCCCGACGGCGATCTTGTCGCCGTGCTCGGCGATCGCCTTGGCGGCCCACTCGGGGGTCTCCAGGGCGGCGGTGCCGAGGTTGACGCGGGTGCAGCCGGTGGCGAGGGCGGCGGCGAGCGAGGCGTCGTCGCGGATGCCGCCGGACAGCTCGACCTTGATGTCCATGGCGCCGGTGATCTCGGCGACCAGGGCGCGGTTGTCGCCGGTGCCGAAGGCGGCGTCCAGGTCCACCAGGTGCAGCCATTCGGCGCCGGCGCGCTGCCAGGCGAGGGCCGCCTCCAGCGGGGAGCCGTACGAGGTCTCGCTGCCGGACACGCCGTGCACGAGGCGTACGGCCTGGCCGTCGCGGACGTCGACCGCGGGGAGCAGCTCAAGCGTGGGTGCGGGCATCACAGGGTCTCGATCCAGTTGGTGAGGAGCTGGGCGCCGGCGTCGCCGGACTTCTCGGGGTGGAACTGGGTGGCCCACAGGGCCCCGTTCTCCACCGCCGCGACGAAACGCTCGCCGTGGGTGGCCCAGGTGACCTTGGGGGCGCGGATCAGCGGGTTGGTGACCTCCAGGCTCCAGTCGTGCGCCGCGTAGGAGTGCACGAAGTAGAACCGGGCGTCGGCGTCGAGGCCGGCGAAGGCCTGGCTGTCCTCGGGGGCGTCGACGGTGTTCCAGCCCATGTGGGGCACGATCGGGGCCTTGAGCGGGCCGACCGTGCCGGGCCACTCGTCCAGGCCCTCGGTCTCCACGCCGTGCTCGATGCCGCGTTCGAAGAGGATCTGCATGCCTACGCAGATGCCCATGACGGGCCTGCCGCCGGACAGCCGGCGCCCGATGATCCAGTCGCCGCGGACGTCCTTGAGTCCCTGCATGCAGGCGGAGAAGGCCCCGACGCCGGGGACGAGCAGCCCGTCCGCGTCCATGGCCTTGTCGTAGTCGCGGGTGATCTCGACGTCCGCACCGACCCGCGCGAGCGCCCGCTCGGCGGACCGGACGTTGCCGAAGCCGTAGTCGAAGACCACGACGGTCTTGGTGGGGCGTACTGCGCTCATGCCCAGATTCCTTGGATTCGCAGGACTCCGGCGGCGAGGCACATCGCGGAGCCGATGGCGAGCAGGATGACGACCGACAGGGGCATCTTCTGCTTCTGGAAGGAGTACACGCCCCCGGCCAGGAACAGGCCGAAGACGATCAGGATGGTGTTGAGGCCGTTCACGGCTAGAGGGCGCCCTTCGTGGAGGGCAGGATGCCGGCCGCGCGGGGGTCGAACTCGGCGGCGTAGCGCAGGGCCCGGGCGAGGGCCTTGAACTGGCACTCCACGATGTGGTGGGCGTTGCGGCCGTACGGGACGTGGATGTGCAGGGCGATCTGGGCCTGCGCGACGAAGGACTCGAAGATGTGCCGGGTCATCGTGGTGTCGTACGAGCCGATCATCGGCGCCATGTTCTCGGGCTCGGTGTGCACGAGGTAGGGGCGGCCCGACAGGTCGACGGTCACCTGGGCGAGGGACTCGTCCAGCGGGACGGTGCAGTTGCCGAAGCGGTAGATGCCGACCTTGTCGCCGAGGGCCTGCTTGAAGGCGGCGCCGAGGGCGAGGGCGGTGTCCTCGATGGTGTGGTGGCTGTCGATGTGCAGGTCGCCGTCGGTCTTGACCGTGAGGTCGAAGAGGCCGTGGCGGCCGAGCTGGTCGAGCATGTGGTCGTAGAAGCCCACGCCCGTCGAGACGTCGACCTTGCCGGTTCCGTCGAGGTTTATCTCGACGACGACCGAGGTCTCCTTGGTGGTCCGTTCGACCCGTCCGATGCGGCTCATGCGTGCTGCTCCTTCTTCAGTGCGCGAACCGCTTCCAGGAACGCGTCGTTCTCTGCCGGGGTGCCCGCGGTGACCCGCAGCCATCCGGGTACGCCGTTGTCCCGGACCAGGACACCCTGGTCGAGGATCTTCTGCCAGGCGGTGTGGGAGTCCTCGAACCTGCCGAACTGGATGAAGTTCGCGTCGGACTCGGTGACCTCGTAGCCGGTGGCCCGCAGCTCGGCGACCAGGCGGTCCCGTTCGGCCTTGAGCTGTTCGACGTAGCCGAGGAGCGTGTCGGTGTGTTCCAGGGCGGCCAGCGCGGTCGCCTGGGTGACGGCCGAGAGGTGGTACGGCAGCCGTACGAGCTGGACGGCGTCGACCACGGCCGGGTGCGCGGCGAGGTAGCCCAGGCGCAGGCCGGCGGCGCCGAAGGCCTTGGACATGGTCCGGGAGACCACCAGGTTCGGGCGGCCCTCGATCAGCGGCAGGAGCGAGTCCCGGTGGCTGAACTCCACGTACGCCTCGTCCACGATCACCAGGGACGGCTTGGCCGCCTGCGCGGCCTCGTAGAGGGCCAGGACCGTCTCCGCCTCGACCGCGGTGCCCGTGGGGTTGTTGGGCGAGGTGATGAAGACGACGTCGGGCGCGTGCTCGGCGATCGCCTGCTCGGCGGCCTCCACGTCCACGCGGAAGTCCTCCCGGCGCGGGCCGGAGATCCAGCCGGTGCCGGTGCCGCGCGCGATGAGCGCGTGCATGGAGTACGAGGGCTCGAAGCCGATCGCGGTCCGCCCGGGCCCGCCGAAGGTCTGCAGCAGCTGCTGGATGACCTCGTTGGAGCCGTTGGCGGCCCAGACGTTCTCCCGGGAGACCGGGTGCTTGCCGGTGCGGGTGAGGTACTTGGCGAGCTCCGTCCGCAGCTCGACCGCGTCCCGGTCGGGGTAGCGGTTGAGGGTGCGGGCGGCGTCGGCGACGCGTTCGGCGATGCGCCGCACGAGCGGTTCGGGCAGCTCGTACGGGTTCTCGTTGGTGTTCAGCTGGACGGGCACGTCGAGCTGCGGGGCGCCGTAGGGGGACTTGCCGCGCAGTTCGTCGCGGATGGGGAGGTCGTCGATGCCGAAGGTCACTGGTTCGGCACCTTCCAGCCGAAGCGCGCCTTCAAGGCCGCGCCGTGCGCCGGCAGGTCCTCGGCCTCGGCGAGGGTCACCACGTGGTGGGCGACCTCGGCGAGGGCGTCGCGCGTGTAGTCGACGATGTGGATGCCGCGCAGGAAGGACTGCACGGACAGGCCGGAGGAGTGGCAGGCGCAGCCGCCGGTGGGCAGGACGTGGTTGGACCCGGCGCAGTAGTCGCCGAGCGAGACCGGCGCCCAGGGGCCGACGAAGATCGCGCCGGCGTTGCGCACACGGGCGGCCCAGGCGGCCGCGTCGGCGGTCTGGATCTCCAGGTGTTCGGCGCCGTACGCGTCGACGACCCTGAGGCCGTCCTCCAGGCTGTCGACCAGCACGATCGCGGACTGCTTGCCCGCGAGGGCCGGCTTGATCCGGTCCTCGACGTGCTTGGTGGCCGCGACCTGCGGTTCCAGCTCCTTCTCGACGGCCGCCGCGAGCTCCTCGGAGTCGGTGACCAGGACGGCCGCGGCCAGTGGGTCGTGCTCGGCCTGGCTGATCAGGTCGGCGGCGACGTGCACGGGGTCGGCCGTGGAGTCCGCGAGGACGGCGATCTCGGTCGGGCCGGCCTCGGTGTCGATGCCGATCTTCCCGGTGAAGTAGCGCTTGGCGGCCGCGACCCAGATGTTGCCGGGGCCGGTCACCATGTTGGCGGGCGCGCACTCCTCGGTGCCGTACGCGAACATCGCGACGGCCTGGGCTCCGCCGGCCGCGTACACCTCGTCGACGCCGAGCAGGGCGCAGGCGGCGAGGATCGTCGGGTGCGGCAGGCCGCCGAACTCGGCCTGCGGCGGGGAGGCGAGCGCGATGGACCCGACCCCGGCCTCCTGGGCGGGGACGACGTTCATCACCACGGAGGACGGGTACACCGAGCGGCCGCCCGGCGCGTACAGGCCGACGCGCTCGACGGGAACCCACTTCTCGGTCACGGTGCCGCCGGGGACCACCTGGGTGGTGTGCTCGCTGCGGCGCTGGCCCCGGTGCACGATCCGGGCGCGCCGGATGGACTCCTCCAGGGCGGCGCGGACGGCCGGATCCAGCTGTTCCAGGGCGGCCGCGACGGCCTGCGCAGGGACCCGGACCCGGGTGAGCTCGACCCCGTCGAACTTGCGCGCGTACTCGATCAGCGCCGCCGTGCCACGATGGTGCACGTCCTCGCAGATGGGCCGCACCTTCTCCAGGGCGGCTTCCACGTCGAACTCGGCACGGGGCAGCAGATCGCGCAGGGCGCCACCCTCGGGGAGGGTGTCACCGCGCAGGTCGATACGAGAGATCACGTGCCAATTCTCTCAGACCGGCTCCCGCCACCGTTCGCCCGTATCACTGGCTGATACACGCCCCGGGCGTCCCCGGATGTCACAGCGGCCGCTTAGCGTTCCCCTACACGTATGTGACTGCGGAGGGGGGCCGCCATGGCGGAGGTACGCGCGGAGACGGAGCCGGTGGATCTCACCGACGCCGAGCACCGCATGTGGGAGGCGTACCGCACGGGTCGCACTTGTGATCTCAGTGCGCGTGTCGCGGCCCAGGACGACCCGCATTCGGACCGGCCCTGGGGACCGGAGCGCAGCGTCCGCGCCGAGGTGGTGGCGCTGCTGCTGCTCCACGGGCCGCCTCCGGTGCCGGGCCGGGTGGTGGCGCTGAAACTGCGCGGCGTCCGGATCCTGGGGCGGCTGGAGCTGTCCGGGGGCAGGGTCGAGCCGTACGTCGAGTTCCAGTCGTGCCGCTTCGACAGCGAGCTCCAGCTGGCCGAGACGCGGGCCTGCACCCTGCGCCTGGTGAACTGCGCGATCCCCCGGCTGGAGGCGGCCCGGCTGCACACCGAGGGGGACCTGCACCTGCTCGCGTCCCGGGTGGCCCGCGGGATCCGGCTGACGGACGCGCAGATCGGCACCGACCTGCTGATCAGCCGCGCGGTGGTGCGGCCCGACAACAAGGGCCGGGCGATCACCGCCGACGGGATGTCGGTCGCCCAGGACTTCCAGGGCGACATGCTGGAGACCTACGGGGAGATCAGCCTGCGCGGCGCGAAGGTCGGCGTGTCGATGAACCTGCGCGGCGCCCGGCTGCGCAACCCGGTCGGGCGGCGCGCGTTGAACGCGCCGCAGCTGACCGTCGAGCGGACCCTGTACCTGACGTCGATCGCCCTGTACTCCTCCCCGGGCGATTCGGGGACGCAGACGCCGCCGTACGGGGTCGGACAGACGCCCGCGCCCGGCCAGGCCTCGCAGGCGTTCGAGTGCGAGGGCGGGATGCGCCTGGACGACGGCCGCTTCGGTGACGCGATCGACTTCTACGGGGCGCGGTTCCTGCTGTCGCCCGAGCAGGAGGTGTCGCTGCGGCGGATCAGCACGCCGGAGCTGCGCTTCGTCGGCGCGCAGCCCGAGCAGGGCCGGGTCGTGCTGTCGGGGGCGAAGGTGGTCAAGCTGGTCGACCTGTCCACCAGCTGGCCGGGGCCGGGCCGGCTGGTGATGGAGGGGTTCTCGTACGAGATCCTCGCGCCCCGCGGGCACTTCCCGCTGCCGCGCCGGCTGGCCTGGGTGGAGGCGGCCACCGTGGAGTACTCGCCGGAGCCGTACGAGCGGCTGGCGGCGGTGCTGCGGGCCAGCGGGGAGGACGCCGACGCCCGGGAGGTGCTGCTGGCCAAGCAGCGGCGGCGGCGCGCGACCCTGCCGCCCGCGGCCAAGGCCTGGGGCTACCTCCAGGACTGGACGGTGGTCTACGGGTACCGGCCGGGGCGGGCGGCGCTGTGGATGGCGGTGCTGTGGGCGGCGGGCACGCTGCTGTTCCACCGGCACCCGCCGCCGCCGATCAAGGAGGACGAGCATCCGCAGTGGAGTGCCGCCCTGTACGCCCTGGATCTGCTGCTGCCGGTGATCGATCTGGGGCACGAGGGCCAGTGGAAGCCGGGCGGGGCCTGGCAGTGGTGCGCCTCGGCGCTCGTGGTGCTGGGGTGGATCCTGGCCACCACGGTGGCGGCGGGAGCCTCCCGGCTGCTGAGGCGGGGGTGACGGCTGCGGGCCCGGGGCCACTACCCTGTGCCTCGTGACCTCCGTTCGCCTGCCCCTCTTCCCGCTGAACTCGGTGCTGTTCCCCGGCCTCGTGCTGCCGCTGAACGTCTTCGAGGAGCGTTATCGCGCCATGATGCGCGAGTTGCAGAAGACGGGCGAGGACGAGCCGCGGCGTTTCGCGGTCGTCGCGATCCGGGACGGCTGGGAGGTCGCACCGACCGCGCCGGGTCTGCCCGACCAGACGACGCTGCCGGAGCGCGGCCCGGCGGCGGGCTTCGGCGCGGACCCGATCCAGGCCTTCCACCGGGTGGGCTGCATCGCGGACGCCGCGACGATCCGGGAGCGGGAGGACGGCAGCTTCGAAGTGCTGGCCACCGGCACCTCCCGGGTGCGGCTGCTGTCGGTCGACGCCTCGGGGCCGTACCTGGTCGCCGAGCTGGAGGAGCTGACGGAGGACGCGGGCGACGGCGCGGGAGCGCTGGCCGAGGGCGTGCTGCGGGCGTTCCGGAACTACCAGAAGCGGCTGGCGGGAGCGCGGGAGCGGTCCCTGTCCACGGCGCCCGAACTGCCCGACGAGCCGTCGGTGGTCTCGTACCTGGTCGCGGCGGCGGTCGTACTGGACATCCCGGCGCGGCAGCGGCTGCTCCAGGCCCCCGACACGGCGACGCGCCTGGCGGAGGAGCTGAAACTGCTGCGTACGGAGACGGCCGTGATCCGGCACCTGCCGTCGCTGCCGGCGGTCGACCTGACGCGCGCGCCGACGAGCCTGAACTGATGGGGAAGAAGAAGGCGGGGGCGACCGGGGCGGCGACCCCGGCGATCGCGGCCCTGACGGCGGCCGGCGCCGAATTCACCACGCACGCCTACGAGCACGACCCCGCGCACCCCTCGTACGGGCAGGAGGCGGCGCAGAAGATGGGCGTCTCCCCGGCGCAGGTGTTCAAGACGCTGGTCGCGGACGTGGACGGCGTGCTGACGGTGGCGGTGGTCCCGGTGTCGGGCTCGCTCGACCTCAAGGCGCTGGCCGGGGCAGTGGGCGCGAAGCGGGCGGCGATGGCCGACCCGGCGCTGGCGGAGCGGACGACGGGGTACGTGCTGGGGGGCATCTCGCCGCTGGGGCAGCGGCGGGCGCTGCGGACGGTCGTGGACGCGTCGGCGTCCGGGCACCGCACGATCTGCGTGTCGGCGGGACGCCGGGGCCTGGAGGTCGAACTGGCGCCGGCCACCTTGACGTCGCTGACGTCGGCCGTGGTCGCGCCGATCGCCCGGTAGCCCGCGCCGGGCGCCCCACACGCCGGCGGGGCCGGCGGCACCGCCGGTCAGGGCCGCGACGGGTCCGGGGCGTGGGTGTGGGGCGAAGGGACCGGGTACGGGGGCCAGGCGGGGTCCGGCCGGGTGAAGACGGCCGTCAGGACGAGGTGGGCGGCCAGGGCCGCCAACGGCCACGCCAGCAGCGCGCCGTGCGCCAGCAGTTGCAGCGGGGCGTCGAACGCGACGCCCTGGCCCGCCTTCGCGGCCGCCGCCGGGAGGTTCGCGGACGGGCCCAGCCGCAGGCCCAGCCGCCAGCCCACCAGCGCCGCGAACAGGGAGCCCACCCCCAGGCCGATCACCAGCGGCACCCCGCCCCGGCGCCGCCACAGGAAGACCGCGACCGCGCTCAGCAGCCCGAAGCCGACCGCGAGCAGCAGAAACGTCCCGTCGGCGCCGATCCGCGCCTCGCCCTCGGAGTTCCGCAGGAACACGGCCTGCCCGTTGGAGACGTACTGGACCTTCGGCGCGAGCCACGCCCACAGCACCCCGAGCAGCACTCCGGCCACCCCCACCACCAGGGTGACGGCGGCGCCGTCCCGGACATCGCCCGGCGTGGTCTTCCGGGGCGGCGGCGCGCCCTCTTCGAAGGGGGACGGGGGCGGGGACGGCTGCGGGGTCACGGCTTCGGTCACCCGCACATCGTGCCAGGTCCCCGGGCCGGCGGTGTCAGCGGACCGCTGCCCGCCGGTAGGCCCAGGTGGCGACGGCCAGGGACAGCACGCCCACCGCACCGCACACGCCCAGGTCGAAGAGGACCGCCGCCCAGTCGGGGTCGGGAGCGAAGGTCCGCGCGAAGGCCTCCACCCCGTACGTCGAGGGCAGCAGGTCCCGCGTCCACACGATCACGTCCGGCATCCGCTCCGGCGGCAGCACCCCCAGCAGCAGCGCCGCCGACATGCCGAGCTGCCCGGCCAGCGTCGCCAGCTCCTGCCGGGGCGCCAGCAGTCCGAGCGCCGCGCCCAGGCCCGCGAGCGCGGCCCCGGCCAGCGGCACCACCGCGCCCAGGATCCACAGCCCGCCCATCGGCAGCCCGAACAGCACGCACCCGAACCCCGCGGTCACCAGCGTTCCCGGCACCGTGAAGGAGGCGTAGGCGGCGGCCGCGCCCAGCACCACGGAGGCGGGCGGCACCGGCAGGGTGGCGTAGTGGTCGAGCCCCCCGCCGGCCCGCAGCTGGCCGAAGTACTGCGCGAGCAGGTTCAGCGCGACGAAGGCGACGACCAGTACGGACGATCCGGCGACCACCGCCCGCGCCTCGGAGCCGCCGTCCACCACGCCCCGCATCAGGATCATGATCCCGACGGACTGGAAGGTGGCCACGAACAGCAGCGGGATCCGCGCCACCCGCGCCCGGGACAGCTGCGCCCGGTACACCGCGGCGAGCGCGGGGAAGAACCGGGCCCGGGGCGCCAGCGCGCCCGCGCAAGTGACGGCGGCGGTCACGACTTCACCAGCCCCTTCGAGGCGCGGCCCCCCAGGGCCAGGTAGACGTCCTCCAGGCTCGGCGTGGCCAGGGTGAAGTCGTCGAGCGCGGCGAAGGCCGGCCCGCCGGTCACCGCGGCGACGGCGGCGCGCGCCCGGTCGGGCGTCAGCCGCAGCACCCAGCGCCGCCCGGAGACCACGGCCGCGGGGGCCAGTTCCGCGACCTCCGGCACCTCCAGCGGCGCGGCGGTGCGCCACACCAGCTCCAGCCGTACCTCGCCGGACACCGTCGCCTTGAGTCCGGCCGGGGTGTCGCAGGCGATGACCCGGCCGTGGTCGATGACGGCGACCCGGTCCAGTACGGTCTCGGCCTCGATGACGTTGTGGGTGACGAGCAGGACGGTGGCCCCGTGGCTCGCGCGGCGCCGGTCGACGGCGCTCCACACGGCGCGCCGGGCCACCGGGTCCATGCCGGTGGTGGGCTCGTCGAGGACCAGGACGGGCCGCTCGCCGATCAGCGCGGCGGCGAAGCAGGCCAGCCGCCGCTGGCCGCCGGAGAGCTTCTTGAGGGGCCGTCCGGCGAGCGCGGTCAGCCCGAGTTCCTCCAGTACGGCGTCCCGCGCGGTGCGCGCCGCCCGCGCGCCGAGTCCGCGCAGCCGGCCGGTGGTCTCGGCGGCCAGGGCGACGGTGAGCTCGTCCAGGGCGGTGGATTCCTGGCCGAGGTAGGCCAGGAGGCGGGAGGCCCGCTCGGGGTGGCGTACGAGGTCGTGGCCGAGCAGCGTCACGGTTCCGGCGTCGGGCCGCATCAGGCCGGTGAGCTGGCGGACGAGAGTGGACTTGCCGGCGCCGTTGGGGCCGAGCAGGCCGAACACCTCGCCGCGCCGGACGTCCAGGCTGATCTCGTCGTTGGCGCGGGTCTCGGGCAGGGCGGGGGCCCCGCGCCGGCCGCGCACCGCCGGGTAGGTCTTGACGAGGCCGCGTACCGCGCAGACGACGTCGCGGGCACCCGCCTCGGAGGTCACAGCCGCGGCCGGTGCCGTGTCCTGTTTCGCGCTTGCTGTGCCCGTGCTCACGAGGGAGCAGCCTACGCGGCTTTCATCCCTGGTCGGCCGCCGGGGTCGCCGCCGGCCCGGGCACGGCGGCGCCCGGGCCCGTCACGTGCTCGGCGGCGGCGCGGACGTCGATCTCGCGCCAGAAGCCGGCCCGGATGGCGTACCGGTCGTGCTCGTCGATCTGGTCGTCCTTGTGGGCGAGCAGGCCGAACCGGGCGGCGTAGCGCAGCAGCTCCCCGTCGATGCGGTGCGGGATCCGCGGGTACATGGTGGCGAGTTTCTGCAGGTGGCCGACTTCGGGGAGCCGTTCCATCCAGCGCCGGGCGAACACCTGGCCGACCTCGAACGGGTCACCCCCGACGGTGGTGATGTCCTCCTCCCGGTCCGCCCAGCGCTGCTCGGCGCTGGTGAGCTGGGCGAGGGTGGGCAGGGAGGCGGTCTCGGCGGGTTCGCCGAGCGGTCCGGCCCGGTCGATCCAGCCCTTGTCGGAGGACCAGCGCAGGGCGCTGCCGGCCGGGCTGGCCGGCGCTCCGGCCGCGTTCTGCGGGGCCGCGGTGACGCCGGGCGCGCGCAGGGCGGCGAGGTCCTTCGGGGTGGGTACGGGTCTGGCGCCCTCGCCGGTCCCCTCGGCGGCGCCTTCGGCGGCGGGGGCCGGTACGGGCGCTGCGCGCTCGGCGGTGGTGGGGGCGCCCGCGGGGGTGCCGTTGCGGGCGGCTTCGGCGAGCGCCGCCTCGGGCAGCGGGGCGGAGAGGATGGCGGCGATCTCGGGGCGCGGGGCGGGCGCCGGGGAGCACAGTCCGGAGAGGTCCTTGGCGCGGACGGCCCGGGTGATCCAGACCCGGTCCAGGACACGGCGTTCGTCGGCTTCGGCGACGAGGTCCTCGGACTGGTTGTAGTCGCCGTCGGCGGCCTGGACGGCCCACAGGTGGACGGCGACCCCGTGTTCCTTGGCGGACATCAGCCCGGGCAGCAGGTCTCCGTCGCCGGTGACGAGGACGACGTCCGAGCAGGCCCGGTTGCGGGCCAGTTCGGTGAGTTCGGCGTGCATGGCGGCGTCCACGCCCTTTTGCGCCCAGCGTCCGTCGCTGCGCGTCAGGGCGCCGAGGCGGACGGTGACCCGGGGCATCACGCGCAGCCGCCGGTGCTCGGGCTGGGGCACCCGGTCGGGGGCGCCGTCGAACCAGTAGATGCGCAGCAGCGGCTGCTGGGTGTCGGCTTCCGCGCGTTCGCGCAGGCCCTGGATGAGGGCGGTGTGGTCGACGGTGATGCGGGAGCGGGAGGGCTCCCCAGCGAGAAGGCTGGCGGCGGCGCCCAGCAGGTAGCCGGCGTCCACCAGGACGACGCAGCGGTCCACGCGTTCCACCCTCTTCCCTGGGGGTCCTCGATAGGTTTTCCCCGAGTCTGCCCGACCGCAAGGGTGTTGACGGCCGGAACTCGATCATCGGCGTGGCGTATCTCACGTATCACCCGCGACGGGCCCGCGACTGCGCGGAGCAATGATCCAAAATGCGCGGTTTCCGGTGCTGTGTGAGTGTGAAGGCGGCCCTGGCCCCTACACCCCTCACGGAGGCTTCCCATGGCCAAGAACAAGAACACCCGGCAGCCCGCCAAGACCTCGGACCGCGCTCAGGCCCAGGATCAGTCGAAGAGCTCGGTGCAGACCTCTCCCGAGCCGTCGTCGGCGCCGAGCCCGATGCACATGGCGGGCAAGCGCAAGGAGAAGAAGTTCGGCCACAACTGACGGTCCCCACGACCGACGGTTCCCCGCACCTGCGGGGAGGGCGCGCCCGGAGTTCCGGGCGCGCCCTCGCGCGTGGGAGCGGCGTGCCCTAGCCGGCCAGGCAGGACGGGCCGAGGAGCACCTTGAGGTCGCCGAAGAGCGCGGGGTCGGGCTGGACGCGGTGCTTGTCGAGGCGCAGGACGGTGGTCGTGCGCGGCCCCTGGAGCTTGATCCGTACCTCGGTGTTGCCCCGGTGGTGGCGCAGGATCTCCCCCAGACGGGTCACCATCGGCGGGGTGACCTTGACGGTGGGGATGGTCAGGACCACGGGGGCGTTGGTCCCGGCGGAGGACAGGTCGGGGACCATCATCTCCATCGCGACCAGGCGGGGCACGTCCTCGCGCTTGTCGAGGCGGCCCTTGACGAAGACGACGGTGTCCTCGACCAGCTGGGTGGAGACGAGCTGGTAGGTCGCCGGGAAGAACATGCATTCGATGGAACCGGCGAGGTCCTCGACGGTGGCGATCGCCCAGGCGTTGCCCTGCTTGGTCATCTTGCGCTGGAGGCCGGAGATGATGCCGCCGATGGTGACGAGGGCGCCGTCGGAGTGCTCGCCGCCCGTGAGCTGGGAGATGCCGGCGTCCGTCTTGTCCGACAGGACGTGTTCCAGGCCGAAGAGGGGGTGGTCGGAGACGTAGAGGCCGAGCATCTCGCGCTCCTGGGCGAGCAGGTACGACTTCTCCCACTCGACGTCGGAGAACTCCACGTCGAGCCCGAAGCCGGGTTCGTCGGCGGCGCCCTCGTCACCCATTGCGCCGAACAGGTCGAACTGGCCCTCGGCCTCCTTGCGCTTGACCGCGACCACGTTGTCGATCATCGATTCGTGGTGGGCGACCAGGCCCTTGCGGGTGTGGCCCATCTCGTCGAAGGCGCCGGCCTTGATCAGCGACTCGACGGTCCGCTTGTTGCAGACGACGGCCTCGACCTTGTCCAGGAAGTCGGGGAAGGAGGAGAACTTCCCCTTGGCCTTCCTGGTCTTGATGATCGAGTCCACGACGTTCTGGCCGACGTTGCGCACCGCGGTGAGGCCGAAGAGGATCACGTCGTCGCCCTGGGCGGCGAAGTTCGGCTCGGACTCGTTGACGTTCGGCGGGAGCACCTTGATGCCCATGCGGCGGCACTCGTTCAGGTAGATCGCGGACTTGTCCTTGTCGTCCTTGACCGAGGTGAGCAGGCCGGCCATGTACTCGGCCGGGAAGTTCGCCTTGAGGTAGGCGGTCCAGTAGGAGACCAGGCCGTAGGCGGCGGAGTGCGCCTTGTTGAAGGCGTAGCCGGCGAAGGGGACCAGCACGTCCCACAGCGCCTGGATCGCCTGGTCGCTGTAGCCGTTCTTGCGGGCACCGGCCTGGAAGATGGTGAAGTTCTTCGCCAGCTCCTCGGGCTTCTTCTTGCCCATCACGCGGCGCAGGATGTCGGCCTCGCCGAGCGAGTACCCGGCGATGATCTGGGCGGCCTTCTGGACCTGCTCCTGGTAGACGATCAGGCCGTAGGTGACCGCGAGCACCTCTTCGAGCGGCTCTTCCAGCTCGGGGTGGATCGGGGTGATCTCCTGCTGCTTGTTCTTGCGCAGGGCGTAGTTGGTGTGCGAGTTCATGCCCATCGGGCCCGGCCGGTACAGGGCCGAGACGGCGGAGATGTCCTCGAAGTTGTCGGGCTTCATCAGGCGCAGCAGCGAGCGCATGGGGCCGCCGTCGAACTGGAAGACGCCGAGGGTGTCACCGCGGCCGAGGAGCTCGAAGGTCTTCGGGTCGTCGAGCGGGAGGGCCAGGAGATCGATGTCGATCCCCTTGTTGGCCTTCACCATCTTGACGGCGTCGTCCATGATCGTGAGGTTGCGCAGGCCCAGGAAGTCCATCTTGAGCAGGCCGAGCGACTCGCAGCTCGGGTAGTCCCACTGGGTGATGGTGACGCCGTCGGTGTGCCTCACCCAGACGGGTACGTGGTCGGTGATCGTCTCGCTGGACATGATCACGCCGGCTGCGTGGACGCCCATCTGGCGCACCAGGCCCTCGACGCCCATGGCGGTGTCGATGACCTTCTTGACGTCCGGTTCGTTCTCGTACATCCCGCGGATCTCGCCGGCCTCGCCGTAGCGCGGGTGCTTGGGGTCGAGGATGCCGGAGAGCGGGATGCCCTTGCCGAGGACGTCGGCGGGCATGGCCTTGGTGAGGCGGTCGCCCATCGCGTAGGGGTAGCCGAGGACGCGCGCCGAGTCCTTGATCGCGTTCTTGGCCTTGATGGTGCCGTAGGTGCCGATCATGGCGACCTTGTCGGCGCCGTACTTCTCGGTCACGTACCGGATCACCTCGACGCGCCTGCGCTCGTCGAAGTCGATGTCGACGTCGGGCATGGAGACGCGCTCGGGGTTGAGGAAGCGCTCGAAGATCAGGCCGTGGGTCAGGGGGTCGAGGTCGGTGATGCCCATGGCGTACGCGACGATCGAACCGGCCGCGGAGCCGCGGCCGGGGCCGACCGCGATGCCCTGGTTCTTGGCCCACATGATGAAGTCGGCGACGACGAGGAAGTAGCCGGGGAAGCCCATCGAGATGATCGTGTCCATCTCGTACTCGGCCTGCTTCATCCGGTCCTCCGGGATGCCTCCCGGGTAGCGGCGGTGCATGCCGCGCATGGTCTCCTCGCGGAACCAGGTGACCTCGGTGTAGCCCTCGGGGATGTCGAACTTCGGCATCAGGTTCCGGAACTGGAACATGCCTTCGGTGTCGACCTGCTCGGCGACCAGCCGGGTGTTGGCGCAGCCCTCCTGCCAGGCGTCCGAGGAGTCGATGGCGTACATCTCGTCCGTGGACTTGAGGTAGTAGCCGGTGCCGTCGAAACGGAAGCGGTCCGGGTCGGAGAGGTTCTTGCCGGTCTGGATGCACAGCAGGGCGTCGTGCGCGGTGGCCTCGTGCGCGTACGTGTAGTGCGAGTCGTTCGTGACCAGCGGCGGGATGCCGAGCTTCTTGCCGATCTCCAGCAGCCCGTCGCGGACCCGGCGCTCGATCTCGATGCCGTGGTCCATCAGCTCCAGGAAGTACCGCTCCTTGCCGAAGATGTCCTGGTATTCGGAGGCGGCCTTGAGGGCCTCGTCGAACTGGCCGAGGCGAAGGCGGGTCTGGAGTTCGCCGGAGGGGCAGCCGGTGGAGGCGATCAGCCCCTCGGACCACTTGGCGATGGTCTCCTTGTCCATGCGGGGCCACTTGGTGAGCCAGCCCTCGGCGTACGCGTCGGAGGACAGCCGGAAGAGGTTGTGCAGGCCGGTGGCGTTCGCCGCCCAGATCGTCTTGTGGGTGTAACCACCGGAGCCGGAGACGTCGTCGCGCTTCTGGTGCGGCTGGCCCCACTGGATGCGGCGCTTGTTGCGCCGGGACTCGGGCGCCACGTACGCCTCGATGCCGATGATCGGCGTGACCCCGGCCTTCTGCGCGGAGTGGAAGAAGTCGTAGGCGCCGTGCAGGTTGCCGTGGTCGGACATCGCGATGTGCGTCATGCCCATCTCGTTGCACGCGTTGAACATGTCCTTGAGCCGCGCGGCACCGTCCAGCAGCGAGTACTGGGTGTGGACGTGCAGGTGCGTGAACGGCGGCTTGGTCACGGTGGGGGTCCTCCGGCGACGGGAGTGGGGGGCGACTTCGAATCCTACGTCGGGCCGGTGACACATCCGGGGCACTGACCGGTACGGTCAGGCGTTGCACCGGCCAGGAACACCTGTCCGAAAACCGATTGGCACACGCGCCACCAGGAGGAACCCGCCATGGCGGTCCCCGAGACGACGAACGAGCAGCGCGCCGAGCAGATACTCGACGTGTTCGACACCGCTTTCGGTGAGCTGCTCGCCGCCGACCCCGCTGCCTTCCAGGTGAAATTCCGGAAGATGGCGGCCTCCGCCTTCGCCTTCTACCGCGGCACGGCCTGCCTGTTCTACGCCGATCTGGAGCGGGACCGGCACGGCGGCCCGTACCTGGACGAGCGGACGGGCCGGGTGTGGATCCACGGCGACCTGCACGCCGAGAACTTCGGCACGTACATGGATGCCAACGGCCGGCTGATCTTCAACATCAACGACTTCGACGAGGCGTACGTCGGCCCCTTCACCTGGGACCTCAAGCGCTTCGCGGCCTCCGTCGCCCTGCTCGGCTACACCAAGGCGCTCAGCGACGGCCAGATCAGCGAGCTGGTGCGGATCTACGCGGCCGCCTACCGGGAGCGGATCCACCGCCTGGCGGCCGGCGCCAAGCACGAGGAGGTCCCGTCCTTCACGCTGGACACCTCCGAGGGCCCGCTGCTGGAGGCCCTGCGCGCGGCCCGGTCCCGGACCCGGTTCGAGCTGCTGGCGTCGATGACCGAGATCAGGGACTACGAGCGCCGCTTCACCTCCGGTCCCGGCACGCTGGAGCTGGACGCGGCCACCCGCTACAAGGTGCTGGCCGCCTTCGACGGGTACCTGGAGACCCTGCCGGAGGAGTCCCTGGTGCGGCCGGATTCCTACCGGGTCAAGGACGTGGTGGGGCGGCGGGGCGTGGGCATCGGCTCGGCCGGGCTGCCCTCGTACAACATCCTGCTGGAGGGGCACAGCGACGCCCTGGAGAACGACGTCGTGATCTACCTCAAGCAGGCGCAGACCCCTGCGGTGTCCCGGCACATCACCGAGCGGGCCGTGCGGGAGTACTTCCTGCACGAGGGGCACCGCACGGTGATCTCCCAGCGGGCCCTGCAGGCGCACGCCGACCCGTGGCTGGGCTGGACGGAGCTGGACGGCGCGGGCCAGCTGGTGGCGGAGGTCTCCCCGTACGCCGTGGACCTGGACTGGTCCGACCTGGACGACCCGGAGGAGATCGCGGCCGTCGTCGCGGACCTGGGCCGGGCGACGGCGACCATGCACGCGTCGGCGGACGAGGCGGAGAGCGGCCACTCCCTGGTCCCCTTCTCCACCGAGCGGGCCATCGACGCGGCGATCGCCGCCGACGAGGAGGGCTTCGGGGAGCTGCTGGTCGACTTCGCCCACGCCTACGGGGCCCGGGCGCGCGCCGACCACCAGATCTTCGTGGACCTGTTCCGCAACGGTCGTCTCACGCCGTAGTCGGGGCCCGCCCCGCCCCCCGGCCCCGGATTCACAGGCTGTCGTGGCAGACTCGCCGGGATGGACATATCCGGGGCAGGGATCCGAGGGCTGCGGGCCGCGCTGTTCAGCGCGCTCGTCGTGCTGCTCTCGACCGGCTCGCACGTCGTGCTGTCCCGGGTGCCACTGCCCCCCGCGCTGGTGGGCGGGGCCTTCGCCGCCGTGTTCGCGCTCGCCTTCGCGCTGGCCGGCCGGGAGCGGGGCCTCGGCGCCATCGCGGGGCTGCTGGTGCCGCTGGAGCTGGCGGCCGACACCGTCTTCACCGCCGGACAGCACTTCTGCTACGGCCCTGCGGGCGGCCCGGTCGCCGGACCGCTGCACGCGCTGGGCCTGGACGAACTCTGTGGCGGCGCCCCGGTCGGGGGACCGCTGGCCGGGGTGGGGGGTCCCGCCTCCGATCCGGCGGCGCTGCTCGCGGCGGCCGGGCCGTGGACGCCCTGGCTGCTGCTGGGCGCCCACGTGTCGGCGGGGCTGCTGGCCGCCGTATGGCTGCGGTACGGGGAGCGGGCACTGGGCCGGCTGCTGCGGGCCGTCGGCGCCCTGGCGTTCCGGCCGCTGCTGTGGGCGGTGTCCGCGGTGGTGGCGGCGGGCGGGCCGGCGCGCCGGGCAGTGCGGCCGGCGCCCCGGGGTGCGGGGGCCCGTACCCGGTTCCCGGCGCATTCCGTGGGACGGCGGGGACCTCCCGTACGGCGTGGGGCGCTCGCGAGCGCCTGACCCGGTACGGCAGACCCCCATCCCTTGCACACGGAAATTCCACGGAGATCGACATGAGTGCACGCAACAGCCAGGCGAACAAGGCGGCGGCCCGCGAGCGGCTGCGCATCGAGCGCGAGAAGCAGGCCAAGAGGGCCAGGGCGCGCCGCCAGCTGTTCGTGGCCGGCGCGGTCGTCGCCGCCCTCGCGGTCGCGGGCGGCGTCGGCTACCTGGTCGTGCAGAACACCCAGCCCACCCACTGGGAGAAGGCCGCCAAGGCGGAGCTGGTGAAGCCGAAGAACACCACGGGTGACGACGGCCTGACGGTCGTCATCGGCAAGGCGGACGCGAAGAAGACCCTGGAGCTCTACGAGGACTCGCGCTGCCCGGCGTGCGCGGCCTTCGAGCAGGCGGTCGGCTCGCAGGTGCGCAAGGACGTCGACGCGGGCAAGTACAAGCTCCACTACTTCGGCGCCACCTTCATCGACAACGGCGCCAAGGGCGAGGGATCGAAGAACGCGCTGAGCGCGCTGGGCGCGGCGCTGAACGTCAGCCCGGAGGCCTTCCTCGACTACAAGGCGGCGCTGTACTCCAAGGAGCTGCACCCGGACGAGACCGTCGACAGCTTCGCCAAGGACGACTACCTGATCAAGGTGGCTGACACGGTTCCGGCGCTCAAGGGCAACGCCGAGTTCAAGAAGGCCGTCGAGGACGGCACGTACGACCGGTGGGCGATGGACATGGCGAAGGCCTTCAACAAGTCCGGGGTGACGGGCACCCCGACGCTCAAGATGGACGGCAAGAAGATCGACACCCCGTCCACGCCCGAGGCGTACACGGCGGCGATCGACAAGGCCCTGGCGGGCTGATTCCCCCTGCCGGGACGACCTGCGGGGAAACCGGCGGGCGAACGGGCGGGCAACGGGCGGGCGAACTCCCAGAGTTCGCTCGCCCGTTGCCTTACCGAGGGTATTCCGGAAGTCATACCGATCAGTAATATGATCGGCCGTGACCAGTCATCTCTCTTCTTCCGCCTCGGCGAACCCCCGCCGCCGCACGGTCGTCAAGGCCGCCGCCGCCACGGCCGCGCTCGCGCCGATCGCGGCCCTGGGCGCCGGCGCAGCCCACGCGGCGGGCTCCGCCCCCGCGTTCCTGCACGGCGTCGCCTCCGGCGACCCGCTGCCCGACGGGATCCTGCTGTGGACCCGCGTCACCCCGACCGGCGCCGCCGTGCCCGGCTCCGGCCTCGGCCCGGACACCCGGGTCGGCTGGGAGGTCGCGGAGGACAAGTCCTTCTCCCGCGTCGTCGCGAGCGGGTCCGTCACCGCGACCGCCGCCGCCGACCACACCGTCAAGGCGGACGTCCGCGGCCTGCGGCCCAAGACCGTCTACTGGTACCGGTTCACCGCCGGCGCCACCGTCTCCCCCGTCGGCCGCACCCTGACCGCCCCGGCCGCCGACTCCGGCACGGCCGGCGTGCGCTTCGGCGTGGTCTCCTGCGCCAACTGGGAGGCCGGCTACTTCTCCGCGTACCGCCACCTGGCCGCCAGGACCGACCTGGACGCGGTCCTGCACCTCGGCGACTACATCTACGAGTACCAGACCGGGGGTTACCCGGAGGCCAAGTACGTCGTACGTCAGCACGAGCCGCAGCACGAGATCGTGGACCTCGCCGACTACCGCGTCCGGCACGGCAAGTACAAGACGGACGCGGACCTCCAGGCACTGCACGCCGCGCACGCGATCGTCGCGATCTGGGACGACCACGAGTTCGCCAACGACTCCTGGTCCGGCGGGGCGGAGAACCACACCCCGGGCACCGAGGGGGACTGGGCGGCCCGCGCGGCCGCCGCCAAGCAGGCCTACTTCGAGTGGATGCCCGTACGCCCCTCCATCGCCGGTACCGTCTACCGACGGCTGCGCTTCGGCACCCTCGCCGACCTGCACCTGCTGGACCTGCGCACCTTCCGCTCGCAGCAGACCAAGATCGGCGACGGCGCGGTGGACGACCCGGAGCGCACCATCACCGGGCGCGCCCAGCTGGACTGGCTCAAGTCGGGCCTGTCGGCCTCGCACGCGACCTGGCAGCTGGTCGGCACCTCGGTGATGATCTCGCCGGTGGCCTTCGGCTCACTGCCCGCGCACCTGCTGCAGCCGCTCACCAAGCTGCTCGGGCTGCCCGAAGGGGGCATAGCGATCAATGTGGACCAGTGGGACGGCTACACCGACGATCGCAGGGAACTCCTGGGCCACTTGAAGGACCAGGGCATCAAGAACACGGTGTTCCTGACCGGCGACATCCACATGGCGTGGGCGAACGACGTCCCGGTGAACAAGGCGACGTACCCGGCCTCGGGCTCGGCGGCGACCGAGTTCGTGGTGACGTCGGTGACTTCCGACAACATCGACGACCTGCTGCACGTGCCGGCCGACACCGCCTCGCTGGTCGCCGAATCGGCCATCAAGGCCGCGAACTGGCACGTCAAGTGGCTGGACATGGACTCACACGGGTACGGCGTCCTGGACGTGACGGCCGAGCGCTCGCAGATGGACTACTACATCGTTTCCGACAAGCGGCGCCAGGACGCCACGTCGACGTGGTCCAGGTCGTACCGCACCCTCAGCGGCACGCAGAGGGTGGAACGGGCCGACCGTCCGGTTCGCTGACGGAGCGTCAAATTTGCGGTGAGGAGGGGCGTCTGGTTCATACCAGGCGCCCTTTCCGCTCCCTCGGCAACAAATCTTTAACCTACGAGATCTTGCCATTCTGCTGACATGCACACGTAAGCTGCGCGTCAGCGTGAGGACGTCCCTCACCCCCCACCACGCTTCGCGAGGAGTCAACGTGCGCGCCAACGCCCGCATATCCCCCCTGCTCCGCCGCCGTCTCATGGGTACGGCCGTCCTGGCCGGCACCCTGGCCTTCGCCCCGCTGACGGCTCCCACGACCGTCGCCGCTGCCAAGTCCCCGGAGGCGTGTACCGGCCAGTCCGCCGACGCCTCGGCCAACGCCCGTGTCGCCCGCCCCAAGGACCACCACGCGGCCGACCCGAACGAGATCTCGGACGCCCAGGTCAAGGCCATGGACGCGGACCTGAAGAAGAAGCTGTCCCAGGCCACCCCCCAGCAGCTGGACGGCATGCGCGCCGGCGCCGTCACCGCGACCACCATCCCGGTGTACGTGCACGTCATCACCTCCGGCACCGCCGGCAAGCTGACGGCGACCGACATCAGCAACCAGATCTCGGTGCTGAACGCCGCCTACAGCGGCCAGGGCACCAACAACGCGGACACCGGTTACCAGTTCAGCCTCGCCGGCACGGACTACACGGACAACGCCGCCTGGTACAACGTCTCCGACGGCACCCAGGCCGAGAAGGACATGAAGACCGCCCTGCGCAAGGGCGGCAAGAACGCGCTGAACCTGTACACCGCCAACCTCGGCGGCGGGCTGCTCGGCTGGGCCACCTTCCCCAGCTCCTACGCCTCGCAGCCGACGATGGACGGCGTGGTCATCCTCAACACCTCGCTGCCCGGCGGCTCCGCCACCAACTACAACGAGGGCGACACCGCGACCCACGAGGTCGGCCACTGGATGGGCCTGTACCACACCTTCCAGGGCGGCTGCTCGGGCAGCGGTGACTCCGTCTCCGACACCCCGGCCGAGAAGAGCGCCGCGTTCGAGTGCCCGACCGGCCGCGACAGCTGCACCACCAAGACGGGCGTCGACCCGATCCACAACTTCATGGACTACACGTACGACTCCTGCATGTACCAGTTCACGGCCGGCCAGGTGGCCCGCATGAAGAGCATGTGGACCGCCTACCGCGCCTGATCAGCGGCTACCCCGCCTGATCGGCGCCCGTCGCGGCGGCGGCGGACGGCGGCCACGTGAACAGGGGCCCGGCCCGGCGGAAGCCGGACCGGGCCCCTGCCCGTGCGCCGCACGCGTTGGCGGGGCCGACGGGGCCGACGGGGCCGACGGGGCCGACGGGGCCGCCTACAGGCTGTCGAGGAAGGCCAGCGCGACCTTCCACGTCTGCTCGGCGGCCTGCGCGTCGTAGTCGTCGAGTTCCGGATCGGTGAACAGGTGCCCGGCGCCCTGGTAGCTGTGCACCTCCACGTCCGCCCCGGCCCGCTGCATGCGCAGGTACCAGGCCGTCAGCCAGTCGTGCGGTTCGAACGGGTCCGGGTCGGCCACGTGCAGCTGCACGGGCAGCCCGTCGGCCGAGGCGCCGTCCTCCAGGTCCGAGGTGCCGTGCAGGAGCAGCAGGCCGCGCGCCTTCTCGTCATGCAGCGCCAGGTGCTGCGCCACGGAGGCGCCGAAGGAGAAGCCCGCGTAGACCAGGCCCTGGTCGGAGTAGGGCGCGGCGGCCAGCACGGCCCGCTTGAGCAGCTCGTCACGGCCGATCTCGTCCTGGTGGGCCATGCCCTCCTCGACGGTGCCGAACGTACGCCCCTCGAAGAGGTCGGGCACCTGGACCGTGTGTCCCGCCGCGCGCAGCCGGTCGGCCGCCGCGTGCACCGCGGGCCGCAGCCCGTACGTCGAATGGAAGAGCAGGATGTTCATTCCCCCATCGTGCCAGTTTCCGAAAGCGCGATCCGGTTAGGTTGCCCGCATGGAGATGGAGAACGTCCTTCGCCCCGTCGCGGTCATCGGCGGCTCGCTGGTCATCACCCTGCTCGCCGGGTGGGTGCTCGACCTGCTGCTGCGCCGTGCCGATGCCCGACACCACGAGACTCCCCTGTGGGACCAGCTGCGCCGCTGCCGGGTGCCGTTCCAGATCGTGCTGTGCACGGCGCTGCTCAGAGGCTCCTACCGCTCCGCGCGCATCCTGCCGCAGCACGCGGACGGCGTCGGCCGGACCCTGACCCTCATCCTCATCGCCTCCACCGCCTGGCTCCTCGTCCGGATCGCGACCGCGATAGTCGACTCCGGCTACGCCCGCTACGCCTCCGGCTCCCGCGACGCGGCGCGGGTCCGCCGGGTCCGCACCCAGGTCACGCTCATCCAGCGGGTGGTGACGGCCGTCGTCTCCGTCGTCGCCATCGCGGCCATGCTGCTGACGTTCCCGGCGATGCGTACGGTCGGGACCTCGATGCTGGCCTCGGCCGGTGTGCTGGGCATCGTGGCCGGTGTCGCCGCGCAGTCCTCGCTGGGCAACCTCTTCGCCGGCCTGCAGATCGCCTTCGGCGACACCGTCCGCATCGGGGACACCGTGGTGGTGGACAAGGAATGGGGCACCGTCGAGGAGATCACCCTCACGTTCCTGATGGTCCGCACCTGGGACGAACGCCGCATCACGATGCCGGTCTCGTACTTCACCAGCAAGCCGTACGAGAACTGGTCCCGCGGCGGCGCGCAGATGACGGGCACGGTCTTCCTGCACCTGGACCACTCCGCGCCGGTCGAGCAGATGCGCGAGGAGCTCGCGGTGATCCTCAAGGAGACCCCGGAGTGGGACGGGCGCGCGAGCGGCCTGGTGGTGACCGACACCACACCCAACACCATCGAGGTCCGGGCCATGGTCACGGCGAAGGACGCCGACGACCTGTGGACCGTACGGTGCGCGGTCCGCGAACGCCTCATCGCCTGGCTGGTGGCCCACCACCCGTACGCCCTCCCCCGCCTGACGACGGCCGACGCGCTCCGCCCCCCGGTTCCCCGGCGGGGTTAGCCCCTCAAGGGTTGCGCAGGCTGCGCACGTCCAAGTGGCGCAGGACCCGGTCGACGATCTCCGGATCGGCGCCGGGTTCGCTGCGCGCGGCCAGCACCTCGTGCCGGGCCGCCGACATCATCTCCCGCTGGATCCGCTGGACGTCGCGGATCCGCTCCACCCGTTTCGCGTACGCCTCGCGCCGTTCCTCGTCGACCATGTCGGGGCTGATCCTGGCGCCCACGTCGTAGGCCCTGCGGTACAGGACCTCCAGCAGGTCGTCGGGGAGGTCCTCGTTCCCCTCGATCTCCTGCAGCCGCCGCTTGGCGGCCTTCGCGGCGCGGATGGCGAGCCGCCGCTCCGTCTCGCGTTCGGCGTCCTCATCGGCCTCGACACCGAGGCGCCGCACGAGCCAGGGCAGGGTCAGTCCCTGGCAGAGCAGCGTCACCATGATCACGGCGAAGGCGATGAAGACGATCTGGTCCCGCCCCGGGAAGGGCTCACCGGCGTCGGTTCTCAGCGGGATCGCCAGCGCCAGCGCCACCGAGGCCACGCCCCGCATCCCGGCCCACCACATGACCGTGCTCTCCCGCCAGCTCACCGGGATCTCCTCGGCGTAGTCGCGCCGCTTGTGCAGCCGCTTCGCCAGCCAGCCCGCCGGGAGCAGCCAGAGCAGCCGTACGCCGACGACCACCGCCACGACGGCCGCGGCCCAGCCCGCCATCTCCAGCTCGCGGCCGCGTGCGGTTCCGAAGACGTGGTGGAGCTCCAGCCCGATCAGCCCGAACGCGACCCCGGTGACCAGCGTGTCGACGATCTCCCAGAAGGTGTGCCCGGCCAGCCGCCCCAGCACGTCGTCGGCGTCGGTCGCGTATTCGGCGAGGAACAGGGCGGTCACCAGCACGGCGAGCACGCCCGAGCCCCGGAGCTCCTCCGCCACGGTGTACGCGACGAACGGAACCAGCAGCGTCAGCCCGATCTGCAGCGTGGCGTCCCCGAGCCGGCCCATGAGCCGGTTGGTGACCCACCCGAGGGCCAGACCCACCGCCAGGGCCACCACGGCGGACAGCACGAACTCGCCGAGGGCGTCCGGCCAGGAGAAGGTGCCGCTGACGGCGGCGCCGACGGCCACGTGGTAGAGCACGATCGCGGTGACGTCGTTGAACAGGCCCTCGCCCTCCAGGATCGACACCAGTCGGCGCGGCAGTCCCAACTGCCCGGCGACGGCGGTGGCCGCCACCGGGTCGGGCGGGGCCACGAGCGCGCCGAGCGCGACGGCCGCGGCCAGCGGCAGCCCGGGCACCACGGCGTTCGCCACGGCGGCGACGGCCGCCGTGGTCACGAAGACCAGGGCCACCGCGAGCAGCAGGATCGGACGGACGTTGGCGGCGAACTGGCGCCAGGAGGTGCGTTGCGCGGAGGCGTACAGCAGCGGCGGCAACACCAGCGGCAGGATGTACTCGGGCGGGATGTCGACGTTCGGTACGACCGGCAGCAGCGCCATCACCACCCCGCCGATGGTCATCAGCACGGGCGCGGGCAGCCCCAGGCGGTCCCCGAGCGGCACGGTGACCACGGCGCCGAGCAGCAGTACGAAAAGCAGAGCGAGCTGATCCACTCCCCCACCCTGCCATTACGCTGCCGCTCGCCCTCGGGGTAGGGCCCTCCCGCCACGCCCGTGTCGGACCAACCCGGCCCCGCCGGCGTTGCGGCTGGCGCCGGGGGCAACTGTCAGCCGGGCCGGCGTTCGAGGCGCGGGTTCGGGACAACTCAGCCCCGCCGGCGGGGCTGGAAGATGCCGAGACGCCGGCGGGGCTGGTGGGGCCAGCGGGGCGGGGTTCGCGCCCGAACGCCGGTGGGGCCGGAAGATGGGCCGGCGGCGCGTTACGGCAAGGGGCGCCGCATGGAGCGGTGCGGGATGCCCGCTTCGTGGAACTCCGGGCCGTAGGCCACGTAACCGAGGCGCTCGTAGAAGCCGAGCGCATGCGTCTGCGCGCCCAGGTCCACCGCGGTCAGCCCCAGCCGGACGGCCTCCGCCTCGATGGCCCGTACCAGCGCCGCGCCCACGCCCGTCCCACGCGCGGCGGCGCTCACGGCGAGCCGCCCGAGGGAGCCGACCTCGGGGGAACCCGTCTTGCCGAGGGCCCCCGGCCCGTACAGCAGCCGGCCGGTGCCCAGCGGCTTCCCGTCCGGCCCCTCGGCCAGTACGTGCACGGCGCCCGCGTCGTAGGCGTCGTACTCGACCGACTCCGGCACGGACTGCTCGACCACGAACACCTCGGTGCGCACCGCGAAGCACGCCGCGAGGTCCGCCTCGGACTCCGCGACGCGGACGGTGTAGGACGTGAAGGACGTGAAGGACGTCACTCGCTCTCGGCCCGGATCACGTCCAGCGCGTGCTGGAGGTCCGCCGGGTAGTGGCTCTCGAACTCCACCCACTGGCCGTCCGCGGGGTGCTCGAAGCCGAGGCGCACGGCGTGCAGCCACTGCCGGGTCAGTCCGAGCCGCTTGGCGACGGTCGGGTCGGCGCCGTAGGTCAGGTCGCCGACGCAGGGGTGGCGGTGGGCGGACATGTGCACGCGGATCTGGTGCGTGCGGCCCGTTTCCAGCTTGATGTCGAGCAGCGAGGCCGCGCGGAAGGCCTCGATCAGGTCGTAGTGGGTGACGGAGGGCTTGCCCTCCTGGGTCACCGCCCACTTGTAGTCCGCGCTCGGGTGACGGCCGATCGGCGCGTCGATGGTGCCGCTCATCGGGTCCGGGTGCCCCTGCACCAGCGCGTGGTAGCGCTTGTCCACGACGCGCTCGCGGAACTGGTTCTTGAGCGAGGTGTACGCACGCTCGGACTTCGCGACCGCCATCAGGCCGGACGTGCCGACGTCGAGGCGGTGCACGATGCCCTGGCGTTCGGACGCGCCGGAGGTGGAGATCCGGTAACCGGCGGCGGCGAGGCCACCGATGACGGTGGTGCCGGTCCAGCCGGGGCTCGGGTGGGCGGCGACGCCCACCGGCTTCATGATGACGACGATGTCGTCGTCGTCGTGCACGATCTCCATGCCGGGGACCGGCTCGGCGACGAGCTCGACCGGCCGCGGCGGCGCGGGCATCTCGACTTCGAGCCAGGCGCCACCGTGCACGCGTTCGGACTTCCCGACGACGCTGCCGTCGACCGCCACCTTCCCTGCGGCCGCGAGCTCGGCCGCCTTCGTCCGGGAAAATCCGAACATACGGGCGATGGCGGCGTCGACGCGCTCGCCCTCGAGGCCATCGGGAACGGGCAGGGTGCGGATCTCGGGAATCGTACTCACCTGTCGAGTATGCAGGACTCGGCAGACGGGCAGTCCCGCGATCAGTCCTTGTGGACGGTGCCGTCCGGGTCCAGACCCTTGAAGGAGAGCAGGACGATCAGGACGCCGCCGCACACGATCGCCGAGTCCGCGAGGTTGAACACGGCGAAGTGGGTGGGCGCGATGAAGTCGACGACCGCCCCGCGGAAGACGCCCGGCGAACGGAAGATCCGGTCGGTCAGGTTGCCCAGGGCGCCGCCCAGCAGCAGGCCCAGCGCGATCGCCCACGGCAGGCTGTAGAGCTTGCGCGCCAGCCGGACGATCACCACGATCACGGTGGCCGCGATGCAGGTGAAGATGATCGTGAAGGCCTCGCCGAAGCCGAACGCGGCCCCGGGGTTGCGGATGGCCTCGAACTTGAGGAGGTCGCCGACGACCTCGATCGGCCGCTGGTGCTCCAGCTTGGCGACGACGACCATCTTGCTGCCGAGGTCGATCAGGTACGCGAGTACCGCCACCACGAGCAGCGCCGCGATCCGCCGGCGCCCCTTGGGCTCGGTCGGCTCCGGCTCCACGCCGTCTCCGACGTCGGGCGTACCGATGATGCGCTCCGCCTCTGCCACGTGAGTCCCTCGAACTAGCACGAACCAGGTTCCCGGCAGGTTCCTGGACCCTGACGAGACACGAGGGTACGTCAGGGTCCGGTGGGCCGCGCCGCCTCCCCGGGCCGGTTCAGTGCCTGCGCTCCTGCTTCTGCTTGCAGTCCACGCACAGCGTGGCCCGCGGGAAGGCCTGCATCCTGGCCTTGCCGATGGGCTTCCCGCAGTTCTCGCAGAAGCCGTACGTGCCCGCCTCCAGCCGTTCCAGGGCCCTCTCGGTCTGCTCCAGCATCAGGGTGGCGTTCGCCGCGAGGGCCAGCTCGGATTCCCGGGTGATGTTCTTGGTTCCCGTGTCGGCCTGGTCGTCGCCAGCGCCGTCGCCGGAGTCCCGCATGAGACCCGAGATGGCCTGCTCGGACGCCTCCAGCTCGGCGCGCAGCCGCAGCACCTCGCTCGACAGCTCCGACTTGGCCCCGGCGACCTCCTCGGGCGTCCAGGGGTCCTCGCCGGGGCGTACGGGCAGCTCACCGGGGGCCACGGGGGCGGAGGCCGCCTTGGGCAGGCCACTGGTGGCGGCCTCGGCCGTCTTGCGCGTCGCGCCGGTGCTCTTCTTGGCAACCACTTTGCGGGCTCCAGTCTCTGTCGCGGCCTGCGCCGCCCCCTCGGCCCCGGCCGTTTTGGCCGTGGCCCTGCTCGCCGTCGTCTTCGCGGCGGCCGTCGCCTTCTCCGTGGACGCCGTCGCGGACGCCGTCGCCGACCGCTTGGCGGGCGCCTTCTTGGCGGGCGCCTTCTTCGCGGGCGCCTTGGCCGCCGGCGCCTTGGTCGCGGGTGCCTTGGTCGCAGCCGGCTTGCCCGCTGCCGGCTTGGTAGCCGGCGTCTTGGTCGCTGCTCTCTTGGTGGCGGACGTCTTGGTGGCGGATGTCTGGGGAGCGGGCGCCTTCTGTACAGCTGTTCTTTCCACAACTGCCTTCTTCACGGGTGCCTTGGTCGCGGATGCCTTCTCGGCCGGGGCCTTTTCGGCGGGTGCCTCGTCGGCGGCTGACTTCTTCCCGGGCGCCTTCTTCGCGGGTGCCTTTGTCGCCGGTGCCTTTCTCGTGTCCTTCGCGGCGGACGCCGTCGTCTTCTCCGCCGCCCTTTTCCCGGCGGCCTCCTTCACCGCTTTGACCGCCGCCTTCTTCGTGGCGGGCCCGGTCTCGGCTGCCTTCCTGGTGGCGGCCCCTTTCCCGGCCGGTGCGTCCGTCCCGGCACGGGCCCCGGCCGCCCTTTCGGCAGCCTTCTCGGTAGTCCCGGCGGTCTTCTTCGCCACCATGGCCGCGGCCCCTTCACATACTGTGATCATTGCTCGCGAATCGTGCCGGAACGATAAATCGGCTCCAGCCCCACGGCAACGGGGCGCGCATCCGTCGTGGCCAACCTGCATCCGTTGTGCCCAGCCGGAAGCCCGGTAATCCGCCCCTCCCGTCCCGGCAGGGCTCCGACCGGCCCCGTCGGCCCATCCGGGTCACGCGCAGGCCCCGCCCGGGTCGGCCCCCGCCCCCGCCCCGCCCGGCAAAACCGGTCGGCCGGGCACCGCCCGGCCCCGTACACTGGGCCCAGCGAAAGGCATGGATGGGGACGAGTAGCGTCGGACGCAGCCAGGAGCGACCCGGGGACGGTGAGAGCCCGGGGGCGAGCGCGATGTGAAGGATCACCCCGGAGCCGCCGGAAGAAAGCCGTCACGACGGCCAGTAGAACCGGCTTCGCACCCCAATGAGGGGGCCACCGGCGCTGTCCGGCGGCCAAGGAGGGTGGTACCGCGGGAGCAGCACACGGCTCTCGTCCCTCCGGACGGAAGTCGCATCCCGCCGGAGGAAGAGTTCAGCCTCATGACCACACCGCCGCAGTACCGCCCGGTACCCGCCCAGGTCGACCTGCCTGCCCTTGAGCACGCCGTCCTCGACTTCTGGCGCGAGAACAAGACCTTCGACAAGACCCTGGCCCAGTCCGAGGGCCGCCCCGAGTGGGTCTTCTACGAGGGCCCGCCCACCGCGAACGGCATGCCCGGTGCCCACCACATCGAGGCCCGCGTCTTCAAGGACGTCTTCCCCCGCTTCCGCACCATGCGCGGCTACCACGTCGCCCGCAAGGCCGGCTGGGACTGCCACGGCCTGCCCGTCGAGCTCGCCGTCGAGAAGGAGCTCGGCTTCAACGGCAAGCAGGACATCGAGGCGTACGGGATCGCCGAGTTCAACGCCAAGTGCCGCGACTCCGTGACCCGCCACACCGACGCGTTCGCCGAGCTCACGACCCGGATGGGCTACTGGGTCGACCTGGACGACGCGTACCGGACCATGGACCCCGAGTACGTCGAGTCCGTGTGGTGGTCGCTCAAGGAGATCTTCAACAAGGGCCTGCTCACCCAGGACCACCGCGTCGCCCCCTGGTGCCCGCGCTGTGGCACCGGCCTGTCCGACCACGAGCTGGCGCAGGGCTACGAGACCGTCGTGGACCCTTCGGTCTACGTGCGCTTCCCGCTGACCTCCGGCCCGCTCGCCGGCCGGGCCTCGCTGCTGGTCTGGACGACGACGCCCTGGACCCTCGTCTCCAACACCGCCGTGGCCGCGCACCCGGACGTCACGTACGTCGTCGCGCGGCGTACCGGCGCCGAGGACTCCGAGATGCTGGTCGTCGCCCAGCCGCTGCTGGAGAAGGCCCTCGGCGAAGGCTGGGAGGCCACCGGCGAGTCCTTCACCGGCAAGGAGATGGAGCGCTGGACGTACGAGCGCCCGTTCTCCCTGGTCGAGTTCCCCGAGCCCGCCCACTACGTCGTGAACGCCGAGTACGTCACGACCGAGGACGGCACCGGTCTGGTCCACCAGTCCCCCGCCTTCGGCGCCGACGACCTCGCGGTCTGCCGCGCGTACGGCCTGCCGGTCGTGAACCCGGTCCGCCCCGACGGCACCTTCGAGGAGGACGTCCCGCTGGTCGGCGGCGTCTTCTTCAAGAAGGCCGACGAGCGGCTGACCGCCGACCTCGACGCGCGCGGCCTGCTCTTCAAGCACATCGCCTACGAGCACAGCTACCCGCACTGCTGGCGCTGCCACACCGCGCTGCTCTACTACGCGCAGCCGTCCTGGTACATCCGCACCACCGCCGTCAAGGACGCGATGCTGCGGGAGAACGAGAAGACGAACTGGTTCCCGGACTCGGTCAAGCAGGGCCGCTTCGGGGACTGGCTCAAGAACAACATCGACTGGGCGCTGTCCCGCAACCGCTACTGGGGCACCCCGCTGCCCATCTGGCGCTGCGAGGAGAACCACCTCACCTGCGTCGGCTCCCGCGCGGAGCTCTCGGAGCTGTCGGGCACGGACCAGTCGGCCCTGGACCCGCACCGCCCGTACATCGACGACGTCACCTTCACGTGCACCCACGAGGGCTGCTCCCTCGAAGCGGTCCGCGTTCCGGAGGTCATCGACGCCTGGTACGACTCGGGGTCGATGCCGTTCGCGCAGTGGGGGTACCCGTACAAGAACAAGGAGATCTTCGAGAAGCGCTACCCGGCGCAGTTCATCTCGGAGGCCATCGACCAGACGCGCGGCTGGTTCTACACGCTGATGGCGGTCGGCACGCTCGTCTTCGACAAGTCCAGTTACGAGAACGTGGTCTGCCTGGGCCACATCCTCGCCGAGGACGGCCGCAAGATGTCCAAGCACCTGGGCAACATCCTGCAGCCCATCCCGCTCATGGACCAGCACGGCGCGGACGCGGTGCGCTGGTTCATGGCGGCGGGCGGATCCCCGTGGGCGGCGCGCCGCGTGGGCCACGGCACCATCCAGGAGGTCGTCCGCAAGACGCTCCTCACGTACTGGAACACCGTCGCCTTCCAGGCCCTCTACGCCCGTACGTCGAACTGGGCGCCCTCGGCGGCCGACCCGGCGCCGGCGGACCGCACGGTCCTCGACCGCTGGCTGCTGTCGGAGCTCCACACGCTGACCGCCGAGGTCACCGCGGCGATGGAGTCCTACGACACCCAGCGCGCCGGCAAGCTGCTGTCCGCCTTCGTGGACGACCTGTCCAACTGGTACGTCCGCCGTTCGCGCCGCCGCTTCTGGCAGGGCGACGCGGCCGCGCTGCGCACGCTGCACGACGTGGTGGAGACGGTGACCCGGCTGATGGCCCCGTTGACCCCCTTCATCACGGAACGGGTCTGGCAGGACATGATCGTCCCGGTCACGCCGGACGCGCCGGAGTCGGTGCACCTGTCGTCGTGGCCGGACTCGGACGCGGCCCAGGTGGACCCGGTGCTGTCCCAGCAGATGCAGCTGGTCCGCCGCCTGGTGGAGCTGGGCCGGGCGACGCGCGCGGAGTCCGGCGTCAAGACGCGCCAGCCGCTGTCGCGGGCGCTGGTGGCGGTCTCGGGCTTCGAGTCGCTCACGCCGGAGCTGCACGCCCAGATCACCGAGGAGCTCAACGTCTCCTCGCTGGCCTCGCTCTCCGAGGTCGGCGGCTCGCTGGTGGACACCACGGCGAAGGCCAACTTCCGCGCGCTGGGCAAGCGTTTCGGCAAGGGCGTGCAGGACGTGGCGAAGGCGGTGGCCGCGGCCGACGCGGCGGTCCTGTCCCTGGCCCTGCGCTCGGGCGGGGCGACGGTGGAGGTGAACGGCGAGACGGTCACCCTCACCCCTGAGGAGGTCATCATCACGGAGACCCCGCGCGAGGGCTGGTCGGTCGCCAGCGACTCGGGTGCGACGGTGGCGCTGGACCTGGAGATCACGCCGGAGCTGCGGCTGGCGGGCCTGGCGCGTGACGCGATCCGCCTGATCCAGGAGGCCCGGAAGAACTCCGGGCTGGACGTGGCGGACCGGATCGCGCTGCGGTGGTCCGCGACGGACCCGGAGGTGACGACGGCCCTCACGGACCACGCGGCGCTGATCGCGGACGAGGTCCTGGCGACGGACTTCGCCCCGGGCGAAGCCGATGCGGGGTACGGGGACCCGTTCACGGACGAGTCCCTGGGCCTCACGTTCCGCCTCCGCAAGGCATAGCCACCCCGACCACCTGTGGCCCGGTCTCCCTCGCGGGGGCCGGGCCACACCCGTATCCCCCCGGCGCCCGACCCCCGAACCGAGCCGCCCACAACCCGCCCCGCCGGCGCCCGAGCCCCGGCCAAACCCCGCCCGCCCACAACCAGCCCCGCCGGCGATTGAGGCGCGGGGCCCGGGGCGGAGCCCCCGGCAACGGCGCCGTACCCCAAGGCCCGATGGCGCGCAGACCCCGCCCGCCCAAACCAGCCCCGCCGGCGATTGAGGCGCGGGGCCCGGGGCGGAGCCCCGGCAACGGCGCCGCACCCGAAGACACCTTCCCCCGGTGGCGGGAAACGGGCCGGGCCCGGTGCCCCCGAAGGGGAACCGGGCCCGGCCCGTGACTGCTGCTGTCGCCGAAGAGGCGTACCGCTTAGTTGTCGTCCTCGTCGATCAGGAAGCCCCGCATGGGAGACGGCGCCTGCATCGGCTGCGGCGCAGCCGGCCGCACCGGAGCCATCGGCTGCGTCATCGCCGGGGACATCTGCTGCTGACCGCCGTAGGACGGACCGCCGCCCATCGGGGAGGGACCGCCCATGGGGGACGGGCCGCCCATGGAGTGGCCCATCGCACCGGCCGGAGCCATCGAGGGGGCCGGCGACGGCGGCAGCGCCGGACCGGACGGACCGCGCGGCGGGGCGAGGGAGTCGTCGGCCTGGGTCTCCAGCTGGCGCAGCTGCGATTCCAGGTAGGACTTGAGGCGCGTACGGTACTCGCGCTCGAAGCCCCGCAGGTCCTCGACCTTGCGCTCCAGCGTGGCGCGGGCGGACTCCAGGGAGCCCATCGCGACGCGGTGCTTCTCCTGCGCGTCCCGCTCCAGCGCGTCGGCCTTGGCACGGGCGTCCCGCTCCAGGCCCTCGGCGCGGCTACGGGCCTCGCCGACGATCTTGTTGGCCTCGGAGCGGGCCTCCGCGATCGCCTGGTCGGCGGTCTGCTGCGCGAGCGACAGGACGCGGGCGGCGCTGTCGCCACCGGGGCCCTGCTGCGGGAGCTGCGGCTGCTGCTGGTGCATGGGCTGGCCCATGGGCTGCATCTGCTGCCCCATCGGCTGCATCTGCTGGCCCATCTGCTGCCCCATGGGCTGGCCGAGCGGGTTCTGGCCGCCCATGGACTGCTGCTGCATGGGCTGCTGGCCCATCTGCTGCTGCTGTCCCATCTGCTGCGGCTGACCGCCCATGCCGTGCTGCTGCATGGGGCCGCCCATCGGGCCGGGGCCCTGCGGGCCGTGGCCGCCGGGGCCGGCGGGGAGCTGCGGCTGGCCGCCCGGCAGCTGCGGCGGGCCCATCTGCGGCTGCTGCTGCGGCGGGCCGGATATGGCCGCCGGGACGGGGCCTCCGGGGCCTCGCTGGTCCTGGGGCTCGGGCTTGCGCATGCCCTGCTGCTGCTGGTTCTGCGCGGCGGCTCGCGTAGCGGCGGCCAGCTTCGCGCGCAGGTCCTCGTTCTCGCGCAGCAGGCGCGTCAGTTCGGACTCGACCTCGTCGAGGAAGGCATCGACCTCGTCCTCGTCATAGCCTTCTCGGAGGCGGACGGTCGTGAACTGCTTGTTCCGCACGTCCTCGGGAGTCAGCGGCATGTCTTCTTCACCTCTACGTAGTCGTCGGCAGTCGGCAAGACCGTATCGGGATCGTCCCCGCGCGCGCGGAGAAGCTCATCGTTCACACGCTTCTCGCAGCGGTGCTCACGAAACTGATGAGGATGTAAACGATGATCATCAGAACGAAGAAGGACAGGTCGAGTGCCACGCCCCCGAGACGCAACGGCGGGATGAAACGCCGGAGAAGCTTGAGCGGTGGATCGGTGACAGTGTAGGTGGCCTCAAGAACGACCACCATCGCCTTGCCGGGTGTCCATGAGCGTGCGAACTGGAACACGTAGTCCATGACCAGTCGGAAGATCAGCACGATAAGGAAGCACATCAGCGCGATGTAGACCACCTGCAGTGCGACGCCCATCCCGCGCTTCCCTCTCCCCTGCTCCCGCTCTGTTCCCGGCCCCGTGTCTGACGGATCGGTCTAGCTTTGGTTGAAGAACCCGCCCTCCGCGATGCGGGCCTTGTCCTCCGCCGTGACATCGACGTTAGCAGGCGACAGCAGGAACACCTTCTGTGTCACGCGTTCAATGCTGCCGTGCAGACCGAACACGAGGCCGGCGGCGAAGTCGACCAGACGCTTCGCGTCGGTGTCGTCCATCTCCGTGAGATTCATGATCACCGGAGTGCCCTCACGGAAGTGTTCCCCGATGGTACGGGCCTCGTTGTACGTCCGCGGGTGCAGCGTCGTGATGCGGTACGGCTCCCGCTCGGAGACGACCTTGGGCATGATCACGGGGGCGTTCTTCTCCATGCTGGTGCGGTCAGGTGTGATGGATGCCACGGGTGCGATTCGCGCCGGACGTCCGTTTTCCACTGGTGCCGGGGTGGGTTCCCGTTGCGCCGGAGGCTGTACCGCCCGTACCGGTTCGTCCGTTACGGGCGTTTGGTGCGCGGGTGGCTGACGCCGGCGATCCCGCTCCGGCTCCGGCTCGGGCTCGAACTCGTCATCGGGGTCGTACCCCGGATTGTCGTACCGGTCGTCCTCCACGAGGCCGAGGTAGACCGCCATCTTGCGCATCGCGCCGGCCATTCTCCGAGTCCTCCGCTCTGTGGTGGATCGCCCTGTCGCAGGTGCCGCTGTGCCAGCGAAGGCTTCGTCGGTATTGTCACCAACTGCCCGCGATCCACGTGGCCTGTCCGCTCATCGGCGGAAATGACCATATTTTCTGCTGTGGTCCGACTTTCTTCGCGACGTTACCCGAGCCGGGGTCTCGCGCCGAGTACCGCAGTGCCGACGCGCACATGTGTCGCACCGGCCGCCACGGCCTGTTCCAAGTCCGCGCTCATTCCGGCCGACACCATCGTGGCAGCCGGATGGTCGGCGCGCAGGCCGGATGACAATTCCATCAGCCGCTCGAAGGCCGCCTGTTCGCGCCCCGCGTAGGAGCCCGCCAGCGGGGCCACGGTCATGAGACCGTCGAGCCGCAGTCCCGGTGCCGCGGCCACGAGGTCCGCCAGTTCCGGGAGCAGGTCGGGCGCCGCCCCTCCCCGCGCCCCCCGTTCGCCCGACTCGGCGTCGAGGGCGATCTGTACGAGGCAGCCGAGTTCGCGCCCCGTGTGCTGCGCCGCCGCGGACAGCGCCGTGACGAGCTTGGGCCGGTCGACCGACTGCACCACGTGCGCGTAACCCGCCACGGAACGGACTTTGTTCGTCTGCAACTGGCCGACGAAGTGCCAGTCCAGCGGCAGATCCGCGCAGGCCGCAGCCTTGGGGGCGGCGTCCTGGTCGCGATTTTCGGCCACATGACGGACACCCAGGTCCGCCAGCAGTCGTACGTCGCTCGCCGGATACGTCTTGGTGACCACGATCAGCGTCACCTCATCCCGCGCACGGCCGGCCGCGGCGCAGGCGGACGAGATCCGCCCCTCCACCCGCGCCAAGTTCTGCGCGAGTTCCGACTTACGGTCCATCATATTTCAGTCCAACCAGACATATCCGGCCAGCCGGCCGGTCACCCGGTCACGGCGGTACGAGAAGTGGTCCCGCGACTCCAGTGTGCAGACCGGGGACCGCCGGCTTTCGGCCACCCCCGCCTCGGCCAACTGCGCGTGCACCCCGGCGACCACGTCCACGGAGGGCGTTCCCCAACTGGTCTCGGCCCAGGCGGCCGGAACCACCTCCGCGACCGCCGCCCGCATCTCGGCGGGCACTTCGTAGCAGCGCCCGCAGACGGCCGGTCCGGTACGGGCGATCACGCGCGCGGGATCGGCGCCCAGGGCGGTCATCGCCTCGACGACGGCCGGCACCACGCCGGCGACCAGCCCGGGCCGCCCGGCGTGGGCCGCGCCCGCGATCTTGGCGACCGGGTCGGCCAGCAGGACCGGTACGCAGTCGGCGGTGAGCACCGCGAGGGCCAGTCCCCGGCGGCCGGTCACCAGCGCGTCCACCGCCGGGACCTCCCGGTCCGGGTCCCACGGTCCGTCGACCACCGCCACGTCCCGGCCGTGCACCTGGTTCATCCAGACCACCAGCCCGGGCGCGACGCCCAGGGATTCGGCGGCGCGCGTCCGGTTCGTGCGAACGGCGGCCGGGTCGTCTCCGACCGCGCCGCCGAGATTGAGCTCCTCGTACGGAACGGCGCTCACCCCGCCCCACCTGTCGGTGAAGGCGAAGTGCGCGCCGTTCTCGCTGTGGTGTGCCAGCGTCACTTCAAGAAGTCCGGTACGTCCAGTTCCTCGGCCGGGCTGTCCGCGTAGGGACGGGCCGTGGGGACCTGCGGTGCCGGGGCGGCCGCCTCCGCGGGGACCTCGACCGGGGCCGGGGGGTCCTCACGGGGGGTGACCGTGCCGAGTCCGCCGAAAGCCGGGCGGACCGGTTCGGGGGCGGCGCGGACCGGAGCCGGGGCCGACTCCTCGCGCTTGGTGGACGCGGCGCCGATGACGTTGTCCCGGCGGGCCGGGGGCTGTCCGCCGTCGAACCCGGCCGCGATGACGGTGACCCGCACCTCGTCGCCGAGCGCGTCGTCGATGACGGCACCGAAGATGATGTTGGCTTCGGGGTGCGCCGCTTCGCTGACCAGCTGCGCGGCCTCGTTGATCTCGAAGAGACCGAGGTCCGAGCCGCCGGAGATGGAGAGCAGGACGCCCCGGGCCCCGTCGATGGAGGCCTCCAGGAGCGGCGAGGAGATCGCCATCTCCGCCGCCGCCACCGCGCGGTCGTCGCCGCGGGCCGAGCCGATGCCCATCAGGGCCGAGCCCGCCTCGGACATCACGGACTTGACGTCCGCGAAGTCGAGGTTGATCAGGCCGGGGGTGGTGATCAGGTCGGTGATGCCCTGGACGCCCGAGAGCAGGACCTGGTCGGCCGACTTGAACGCGTCGAGGACGCTGACCTGGCGGTCCGAGATCGACAGCAGGCGGTCGTTGGGGATGACGATGAGGGTGTCGACCTCTTCGCGGAGTTCGGCGATGCCGTCCTCCGCCTGGTTCGCGCGGCGCCGGCCTTCGAAGGTGAACGGCCGCGTGACCACACCGATCGTCAGGGCGCCCAGCGAACGGGCGATGTTGGCGACGACGGGTGCGCCGCCCGTGCCGGTGCCGCCGCCCTCACCGGCGGTGACGAAGACCATGTCGGCCCCCTTGAGGACCTCCTCGATCTCCTCGCGGTGGTCCTCTGCCGCCTTGCGGCCGACGGCCGGGTTGGCGCCGGCGCCGAGGCCCCGGGTGAGTTCGCGGCCGACGTCGAGCTTGACGTCGGCGTCGCTCATCAACAGCGCCTGGGCGTCCGTGTTGATGGCGATGAACTCGACACCCTTGAGACCGACCTCGATCATTCGGTTGATGGCATTGACACCACCGCCGCCGACACCGATGACCTTGATGACTGCGAGGTAGTTCTGCGGTGCTGCCACGTCGAAGGCCTCTCGCCTCGATTACGTGTCGCCGCCTCGCGGGCCTGCGGTGCGACGACTGATGCCGAAATGTGGGACGGTCCGACCGCGCCGACCCGAACCCTAACCCTGAAGTTTAGGGTTAAGCGTGTGTCTGTTCCTTGGACTCTTCCGAACAGGACACTAAGTCGACAAGTAGCGCGTGTTCAACGAACACGCCGAACCTCCCGTTTTTCTTTTCACCCTATGTGATCACCCGTATCGCTGGCCAACCAGGGTGCGTCGCCGTTCGACCGGACGTCAACTCCCGGACACGGCAGGGGCGGTGGGGACGCTCACGTCGAAGTGCCCCGCGCCCGGCGCGGCTTTGAGCAGAGCGGTCAGCGCCCGCCCCTTCGCCTCGCCCAGTTCGCCGCTCCCCCACACGACCGTCCGGCCCCGTGTCAGCTGGAGCACGACCGAGTCGTAGGACTCCACCTTGACCTGCACGGCCTCCTTGGCGACGGCTTCGGGGAGGCCTCCCGCGATGCCCACCGCCTCGCGCAGCAGCCGTTCCGCGTCGAAGCGGCGGCCGCTCGGCGAGCGTTCCGCGGCCAGTTCGAGGACGGGGACACCGGCGGGTGCTTTCGCGACCGTGTCGAATCGCACACCCGAAGCGTCCACTTCGACGAACTTCGCGTCCTTCCTGATGAGCAGGACCGGTTTGCGTTCCGCCACTTTCAGACCGATTCCGTGCGGCCAGGCGCGCACCACGTCGACCGAATCGATACGGGGCAGCCGGCGGCGGAGCCGGCCCTCGATCTCGTCGCTGTCGATGCTCACCAGGGGTGCGCCGACGGGCACGGCCGCCGCCGCCAGCACCTGCTGCTCGCTGAGCACCTCGGTGCCGGTGGCGGTGACCTTCTCGACGCGGAGCCAGGAGGATCCGTAGAGCACCCAGGTGCCGCCGGCGGCCAGGAGCACCGCGGCGACGAGCGCGGCCAGGGCGAGGACCCGGCGCGATCTGATGCCGGGGCCCCGCGGGCCGGTGCGCTTCGACTGCTTCGGCCCGCCGGGCGGCTTGGGAGCGCCGGAGCCCCCGCCCTTGGGGCGGGGCCGGCCGGAGCCCGGATTGCCTCGCTGCGCGGTCGTCGCTCCGGCCACTGCGGTGCCTCCTGGTTAGCGGTTACTGCGTGCGGCGATCGCCTCGTAGACCAGGCCGACGAGCAGGTCGTCGGCGTCCCGGCGACCGAACTCGGCGGCGGCGCGGGACATCTCGTAGAGGCGGTGCGGATCGGACAGCACCGGAAGGACCTGTCCGAGCACCCACTCGGGGGACAGTTCCGCGTCGTCGACGAGCAGGCCACCGCCGGCCTTCACCACCGGCTGGGCGTTGAGCCGCTGCTCACCGTTGCCGATCGGCAGCGGTACGTAGGCGGCCGGGAGCCCGACGGCGGAGAGTTCGGCGACGGTCATCGCGCCCGCGCGGCACAGCATCATGTCGGCGGCGGCGTACGCGAGGTCCATCCGGTCCACGTACGGTACCGGGACATAGGGCGGCATCCCGGGCATGTTGTCGACACGCGGCAGTTCGTTCTTCGGGCCGACCGCGTGCAGGATCTGGATCCCCGAGCGCTGGAGGGTCGGAGCGACCGCCTGGATGGTCTCGTTGAGGCGGCGGGCGCCCTGCGAGCCGCCGGAGACCAGCAGGGTCGGCAGGTTGGGGTCCAGCCCGAACGCGGCGCGCGCCTCGGGGCGCACGGCGGCCCGGTCCAGGGTCGAGATCGAGCGGCGCAGCGGGATGCCCACGTAGCGGGCGCCGCGCAGCTTGCTGTCCGGGGTGGACACCGCGACGGCGTGCGCGTAGCGGGAGCCGATCTTGTTGGCCAGTCCCGGCCGGGCGTTGGCCTCGTGGACGATGATCGGCACCCCGAGGCGCTTGGCCGCGAGGTAGCCGGGCAGGGCCACGTAGCCGCCGAAGCCGACGACGCAGTCGGCCTTGGTGCGCTCCAGGATCTCCTCGGCCGCCTTGATCGTGCCGCGCAGCCGTCCGGGGACGGTGATCAGCTCGGGGGTGGGCTTGCGGGGCAGCGGTACGGCGGGGATCAGCCCCAGCTCGTAGCCGCGCTCGGGCACGAGGCGGGTTTCGAGTCCGCGTTCCGTGCCGAGGGCGGTGATGCCCACGGATGGGTCCTGCCTGCGCAGGGCGTCCGCGAGGGCGAGCGCCGGCTCGATGTGGCCGGCGGTCCCCCCACCGGCGAGTACGACATGCACCGAAATTCACCGCTCTCCGGACGGACGCCTTGTGACGCGCCGTCTCATCGACTTCCATCTCAGCCCGCTCCACGGCCGGCCGTTCTTCGGCTGCCGCATCGCGAGCGCCGCGCGCGCGGCCGGCTCCTCCCGCGCGAAGGCGATGAGCAGTCCGATCGCGAACATGGTCGGCAGCAGGGCTGACCCTCCGTAGGAGAACAGCGGGAGCGGGACCCCGGCGATCGGCAGCAGACCGAGCACCGCACCGATGTTGATCACGGCCTGCGCCGTGATCCATGTGGTCACGCCTCCCGCGGCATACCGTACGAAGGGGTCCTCCGTGCGTCCGGCCACGCGGATACCCGCATAGCCTAGAGCCGCGAACAGGGCGAGCACCGACAGCGTCCCCGCGAGACCCAGTTCCTCACCGGTGATGGCAAAGATGAAGTCCGTGTGCGCTTCGGGCAGTTGCCCCCATTTTTCCACACTGGCACCCAGACCGGAACCGAACCATCCACCGGACGCGAGAGCGTAGATCCCGTGGACGGCCTGCCAGCAAAGGTCGTTCTTGCCCGGTTCTGTCGCACCGATGCAGGCCAGCCGGTCCATCCGGTGCGGACTGGTCTTGATCAGCAGTACGACGATCACACCCGCGAAGGCCAGCACTCCCGCGAACATCCGCGTGGGCGCCCCGGCGAGCCACAGCAGCCCGAACAGGATCGCCCCGAGGATCACGGCGGTCCCCATGTCCCCGCCGAGCATGATGAGGCCCAGCAGCAGGAAGGTCACCGGCACGAGGGGCACCAGCAGGTGCTTCCACTGGCTCAGCAGCCCCTTCTCGCCCTTGCGCGCCAGCAGGTCGGCGCCCCACAGGATCAGCGCCAGCTTGCCGAACTCACTGGGCTGGAGCATGAACGGGCCGCCGAGGGAGATCCAGTTCTGGTTGCCGTTGATCGACACCCCTATCCCGGGAACCTGGACCAGGACCATCAGGAAGAGGGTTCCCGCGAGCACCGGATAGGAGAGCGCCCGGTGCAGTTTGACGGGCATCCGGGAGGCGACCAGCAGCAGGCCGGCGCCGATCAGGGCGGCCAGGAACTGCTTCTTGAAGAAGTAGGCGTCACCCAGGCCCAGCTGGAGCGCCTTGATCATGGAGGCGGAGTAGACCATCACCAGTCCGAGGACGGTGATGAGCAACGAGCTGCCGAAAATCAGGTAATACGCGGTGAGCGGGCGGTCCCAGGCCTTGCGCAACTGCCACTGCGTGCGCCGGAGCCCGGCGAGCGGCCCGCGCCCCGCAGGGCCGCCGGGGCGGGCCGCCGGGCGCTTGCGGCCCTGTGCCCGGACCGATTTCACGGAGGTGGCGGCCCGGACCGCCTTGACGGCCTTCACGGCCTTCGTGGCGGACGGCCGCCGCCCCGGCAGGACTTGTCTGGCCGGCATCTGTGATCTTCCCCTCCACTCGTACGGGGCGAGCAGCCGGTCGGGGAGGGACGCCTGCCCTGGTTCGACCTAGGCGCTCTCGGCGGCCAGTTCGCGTACCGCGTCGGCGAACGCGTCCCCACGCTCGTTGTAGTTCGCGAACATGTCCATCGAGGCGCAGGCAGGTGCCAGCAGGACCGTGTCGCCGCGCTCGGCGAACCGGGCCGCTTCCCGGACCGCTGCGAGCATCGCCCCAGTGTCGGTCCGGTCGAGGTCCACGACCGGGACCTGCGGGGCGTGTCGCGCCAGCGCCTGCGCGATCAGGGCACGGTCGGCACCCATCAGCACCACCGCGCGCAGCCGCTTCGCCGACTTCTGCACGAGTTCGTCGAAGGTCGCGCCCTTGGCGAGACCGCCGGCGATCCAGACGACGGGTTCGAACGCGGCGAGGGAGGCCTCCGCGGCGTGCGTGTTGGTGGCCTTGGAGTCGTCGACGTAGGTGACCCCCTCCACCTCCGCCACGCGCGCGACCCGGTGGGCGTCGGGGCGGAAGTCGCGCAGGCCGTCGCGGACGGCACGGGGCTTGACGCCGAAGGCGCGGGCCAGGGCGGCCGCGGCGAGCGCGTTGGCGATGTTGTGCGGGGCCGGCGGGTTGACGTCCCCGACCTCGGCGAGCTCCTGGGCGTTCTTCTGCCGGTTCTCGACGAAGGCGCGGTCCACGAGGATGCCGTCGACGACGCCGAGCATGGAGGGGCCGGGGGCGCCGAGGGTGAACCCGATGGCGCGGCAGCCCTCTTCGACGTCGGCCTTCTCGACCAGTTCCTCGGTGGCCCGGTCGGCGACGTTGTAGACGCAGGCAACGGTGTTGCCCTCGTAGATGCGGCCCTTGTCGGCGGCGTACGCCTCCATGGAGCCGTGCCAGTCGAGGTGGTCGGGGGCCAGGTTGAGCACGGCCGCCGAGTGGGCGCGCACCGAGGGCGCCCAGTGCAGCTGGTAGCTGGAGAGTTCGACGGCGAGCACGTCGTACTGCTCCTCGCCGGTCACCACGTCGATGATGGGGGTGCCGATGTTGCCGACGGCCGCCGTCCGCAGGCCCGCGGCCCGCAGGATCGAGGCGAGCATCTGCGTGGTGGTGGTCTTGCCGTTGGTACCGGTGATGGCGAGCCACGGGGCCGGGTCCGGCTGCGGTTCGCCCGTGCGGGCCGCGCGAAGTTCCCGGCCGGCCTCGCGCAGCCGCCAGGCGATCTCGACGTCGCCGACGACGTCGACGCCCGCCTCGGCGGCGGCCAGGAAGAGCGGGGACTGCGGCTGCCAGCCGGGCGAGGTGACGACCAGTTCCGTGCCCTCGGGCAGGACCTCCCCGGCCCGGGCCCCGTCGGGCAGGAGGCCGAGGCGGACCTCGACGCCGAGCTCCGCGAGTTCGGCCGCCTTCGCGCGGTGCGCGTCCCCGTCGCCGTTGTCGACGACGGTCACCGTCGCGCCGAGTCCGGCCAGCGCCCGGGCGGCGCTGATGCCGCTGATGCCGAGGCCGGCCACCGTGATCCGGCCCGGCAGACCGAAGCGGCCCAAGGCGTCGGGGCCGATCAGGCCGGCCAGGTCGGTGGTGCTCACTTGTCCGCTGCCCATCCCGCGTAGAAGAGTCCGAGGCCCACGATCACGCACATGCCCTGGATGATCCAGAAGCGGACCACCACAAGGACTTCGGACCACCCCTTGAGTTCGAAGTGGTGCTGGAGCGGGGCCATCCGAAAGACGCGCTTCCCGGTCATCTTGAAGGAGCCGACCTGGATGACGACCGACATCGTGATGAGGACGAAGAGGCCGCCGAGCAGGGCGATCAGGAACTCCGTGCGGGAGCAGATCGCCAGGCCGGCGAGCGCGCCGCCGAGCGCGAGCGAACCGGTGTCGCCCATGAAGATCTTGGCGGGCGAGGTGTTCCACCACAGGAAGCCGAAGCAGGCGCCCATCAGCGCGGAGGCGACGACCGCGAGGTCCAGCGGATCACGGACCTCGAAACAGGCCGCCGGGTTGGTCAGGTCCTGCGCGTTCACACAGGACTCCTGGTGCTGCCAGACACCGATGAAGGTGTACGCACCGAAGACCATCACCGCGGCGCCCGTGGCCAGGCCGTCCAGGCCGTCCGTCAGGTTCACGCCGTTGGACATGGCCAGGATCATGAACAGGGCCCACACCACGAACAGCACCGGGCCGATCGCCCAGCCGAAGTCCGTGACGAACGACAGCTTGGTGGAGGCCGGGGTCAGCCCGCGCGAGTCCTTGAACTGGAGCGCGAGCACCGCGAAGGCGATGCCGACGATCAGCTGGCCGGCCATCTTGGCCTTGGCCCGCAGGCCGAGCGAACGCCGCTTGACGATCTTGATGTAGTCGTCGAGGTAACCGACCAGGCCCATGCCCGCCATCAGGAACAGGACCAGCAGACCCGAGAAGCTCGGCTCTTCCCCGGTGATCACCTTCGTGAGGGCGTACGCGATGAGCGTGGCCAGGATGAAGGAGATGCCGCCCATGGTGGGCGTGCCCTTCTTCCCTGCGTGGCCGCGCGGGCCGTCGTCGCGGATGAACTGGCCGTAGCCCTTGCGGGCCAGCAGCTTGATCAGCAGCGGGGTACCGATGACGGTGAGGAACATGCCGATGACACCGGCGAACAGGATCTGCCTCATCGGTCGGAGGCCTCGCCTTCGAGCAGAGCCTGTGCGACCCGCTCCAGACCGGCCGACCTGGAAGCCTTCACCAGCACGACGTCCCCCGGGCGCAGTTCACTGCGCAACAGGTCGACCGCCGCCTGTGCGTCGGACACGAGCACCGACTCCTCACCCCACGAACCCTCGTTATATGCGCCCAGTTGCAACCAGGACGCTTCCCTGCCCCCGACTGCGACGAGCTTGCTCACGTTGAGCCGGACGGCAAGCCGTCCCACCGCATCGTGTTCGGCGAGCGCGTCGTCACCGAGCTCGGCCATGGGGCCGAGCACCGCCCACGTGCGGCCCCCGTTCGCCTGTGCGGCGGAGCCCATGGCAGCGAGCGCTCGCAGAGCGGCCCGCATGGACTCGGGGTTCGCGTTGTAGGCGTCGTTGACGATCGTGACGCCGTCCGCGCGCTCGGTGACCTCCATCCGCCACCGGGACAGGGTGCCCGCCCCGGAGAGCGCGGTGGCGATCTCCTCGGCGGACATGCCCAGGACATGGGCGACCGCGGCCGCGCCGAGCGCGTTCGACACGTGGTGCTCACCGTACAGCCGCAAGGTCACGTCACTGCACCCGGTGGGTGTGTGGAGTGTGAACGAAGGACACCCCTGGGGCGTCATGCGGACGTCGGTGGCCCGTACGTCGGCGTCCTCGGCCTCGCCGAAGAGCACCGTACGGGCCTTCGTCCGGGCGGACATGGCGCGTACCAGCAGGTCGTCGGCGTTCAGGACGGCGACGCCGCCCTCGGCCTCGGACGGCAGCGCCTCGACCAGCTCGCCCTTGGCCTGGGCGATGGCCTCGCGGCCGCCGAACTCGCCGATGTGGGCGGTGCCCACGTTCAGCACGAGACCGATGCGGGGCGGGGTGAGCCCCGTGAGGTAGCGGATGTGGCCGATGCCGCGGGCGCCCATCTCCAGCACCAGGTGCCGGGTCTCCTCGGTGGCGCGCAGCGTGGTGATCGGCAGGCCGATCTCGTTGTTGAGGTTGCCCGGCGTCCACACCGTCGGCGCGTGGTGCTGGAGGACCTGGGCGATGAGGTCCTTGGTGGAGGTCTTGCCGGCCGAGCCGGTCAGGGCCACCACGTCGGTGCCGATCCGGGCGACGACGGCGCCGGCCAGCGCCCCGAGCGCCGCGACGACGTCGGGGACGACGATGGCGGGCACCGCGACGGGCCGGGTGGCGAGGACGGCGCGGGCGCCCGCCTCGATGGCCGTGGCGGCGTAGTCGTGGCCGTCGACGCGCTCGCCGACGAAGGCGGCGAACAGGCTGCCGTCCTCCACCTGGCGGGAGTCGAACACGACGGGGCCGGTGACCAGGACGGACGGATCCGGTATGTCGTGGAGCTGCCCGCCGGTGATGTCGGCGATCTCGGCGAGGGAGAGGGGGATCACGGGGTCACCTCGGCCTGGTCGGCCTGCTGTTGGCGTTCGATGGCGGCGCGGAGCACCGCGCGGTCGTCGAAGGGACGGACGACGCCTGCGGTGTCCTGGCCCTGCTCGTGGCCCTTGCCGGCCACCAGGACGGTGTCACCGGGCCGGGCGCGCGCCACTGCGGCGGCGATGGCCGCGGCCCGGTCGGCGTCGACCAGGACGGCGCCGCGTTCGGCGGGCGGTACGGAGACGGCGCCTTCGAACATCGCGGCGAGGATGGCGAGGGGGTCCTCCGAGCGCGGGTTGTCGGAGGTCAGGATCGCGGTGTCGGCGAAGCGGGCGGCCGCGGCGCCCATCGGGGCGCGCTTGGTGGTGTCGCGGTCGCCGCCGCAGCCGAGGACGATGTGCAGCTTGCCCCGGGTGACCTCGCGCAGCGCCCGCAGCACCGATTCGACGGCGTCCGTCTTGTGCGCGTAGTCCACGACGGCCAGGAACGGCTGTCCCGCTTCGACCCGTTCCAGTCGGCCCGGTACCCCGGGGACGGCGGCGACGCCGTCGGCGGCGGTCTGCGGGTCGACGCCGGCGGCGGCGAGCGTGACGATCGCGGCGACGGTGTTGGCGACGTTGAACGGGCCGGGCAGCGGGGCGGTGGCCCGTACGCGCTGTCCGCCCGGGCCCAGCAGGGTGAGCGTGGAGTCGGCGGCGCCCAGGACCACGTCCTCGGCGCGCCAGTCGGCGGCGGGGTCGCCCGAGGCGGAGAAGGTGACGACCGGGATCGTCGCCTCCTTGGCCAGGCGGCGCCCGTACTCGTCGTCGGCGTTGACCACTGCCAGGCGGGCGCGGCGCTCGGTGAAGAGCTGCGCCTTGGCCTGGAAGTAGTCCTCCATGTCGGAGTGGAACTCCATGTGCTCGGGGCTCAGGTTGTTGAAGACGGCGACGTCGAAGACGCAGCCGTCGACCCGGCCGAGCACCAGCGCGTGGCTGGAGACCTCCATGGTCACGGCCTCGACCCCGCGTTCGCGCATGACGGCGAAGAGGGCCTGGAGGTCGGTGGCTTCGGGAGTGGTGCGCTCGGACTTGATGCGTTCGTCCCCGATGCGCATCTCCACGGTGCCGACCAGGCCCGTCGAGCGTCCGGCGCCGCGCAGGCCGCCCTCGATGAGGTAGGCGGTGGTGGTCTTGCCGGAGGTGCCGGTGATGCCGAGCTGGAGCAGGGCCTCGCCGGGCCGGCCGTAGATCTCGGCGGCGAGCTCGCCCATCCGGCCGCGCGGGTCGGCGACGGCGAGCACCGGCAGTCCCGTCGCGGCGGCGCGTTCGGCGCCCGCCGGGTCGGTCAGCACGGCGACGGCGCCGAGGCCGGCCGCCTGGGCGGCGAAGTCCGCCCCGTGCAGTTTGGCTCCGGGCAGGGCCGCGTACAGGTCACCGGGGCGCACGGCACGGGAGTCGTGCGTGATGCCGGTGATCCGCGTCTTCTCCACGGTCGGGGCGGCTCCTGATGCGCGCACGCCCAGCAGCTCCGCCAGCTCGCCCAGCGGGGTCGGGCGGGCGGAGACGGGCCGGGGTGCTCCCGGCGGCGCTGCCGGGGCGTCTTTCTGGGGCGTTCTGGGCTGATCAGCGTGGGACACGGCGGTGAGCGTACCGGGCGTGGCGGGCCCCTCGCGAAGCGAGGGCCCGGCCGCGGCGTCGGCGGGCGACTGGTTCCCGGGTTTCGGGGTGATCGTTGTCACTGATGGTGCCTCACGCGTCTGGGGCTGGGCGGTCGGTTCACTGGCCGGGCTGCGGGCCCGTCCGGGGTGTGGGCTGCGGGGCCGGCGGGGGCGCGACGTCATAGGTGACGGGCAGCCCGGCGGGGGCGGTTCCGGTGGGGGCGACCTGGAGGGTCTTGAGGGCGAACTCCATGACCTTCTTGTAGATCGGTCCGCAGATCTGGCCGCCGAAATAGCTGCCCTTGGTGGGGTTCTGGATGGCGCAGTAGACGGTGATCCGCGGGTTGTCGGCGGGTGCGAAGCCGGCGAAGGAGGCGGTGTAGCCCTTGTAGCGGCCGGTGGCCGGATCCACCCGGTTGGAGGTGCCGGTCTTGCCGCCGACCCGGTAGCCGGGGATCCGCGCCTTGGTGCCGGTGCCCTCCTGGTCGTCGACCACGGATTCGAGCATCTGCGCGAGGGTCTTGGCGGTCTCCTTGCTGACGACGCGGGTCTGCCCGGGCGCCTTCGCCGGGGTGAAGCGGCCGTCGGGGCCCTTGGTGCCGCGCACCAGGGTCGGCTCGATCCGCACCCCGTCGTTGGCGATCGTGGAGTACACCGAGGCCGCTTGCATGGCGTTGAGGGAGAGGCCCTGGCCGAAGGGGATCGTGAACTGCTGCGAGGTGGACCAGTCCTCGGGCTTGGCCAGGATGCCGCGGGATTCGCCCGGGTAGTTCAGGCCGGTGGGCTGCCCGATGCCGAACTTGTTCAGGTAGGAGTAGAGGACCTTGTTGGCCTCGGTCTGGGTGCTGCCGAGCTGGCCGGTGGCCAGGATCGTGCCGATGTTCGAGGACTTGGCGAGGACCCCGTTGAGGGTCAGGTACCAGGTGGGGTGGTCGATGTCGTCCTTGAAGAGCCGGTCACCGCGGTGGAGCCGGTTGGGGACCTCGACGTGCGTCTGCGGCGTTGCCTTCTTCTCCTCCAGTACGGCGGCCATCGACATCACCTTCGCGGTGGAGCCGGGCTCGTAGACGTCCTGGAGGGCCGCGTTGCCCATGGCGGTGGAGCGGGCCTTGCTGAGGTCGTTGGGGTCGAAGCCGGGGGCGTTGGCCATGGCCAGCACCTCGCCGGTGCGGGTGTCCTGGACGATGACGTAGCCGCGGTCGGCGCCGGACTTCTCGACCTGCTCGGTGATCGCGCTCTGCGCGGCCCACTGGATGTCGCGGTCGATGGTCAGTTCGATGTCCTCGCCGGGTACGGCGGGCTTCTCGCTGGATCCGGCGGTGGGGACGCGGCGGCCGCCGGACTGGGCGTAGGTCAGTTCGCCGTCCTTGCCGGCCAGCTTCCTGTCGAGGGCGGACTCCAGACCGCCGCCGCCCTTGCCGTCGGCGTTGACGTAACCCAGTATCCCGGCGGCCAGGTCGCCGTTCGGGTACACGCGCTTGCTGCTGTCCTCCTTGAACACGCCGGCCAGGACGTTGGCGCCGGGTCCGTTGTTCTTCCGGTCGGCGGCCGCCTTGTCGGCGAAGACCTTCTGGAGGTCCTTGATCTGGTTCCAGACCTGGGGGGTCTGGCGGCGGGCGAGGACGACGTAGCGGCTGTTCTTGGTCGCCAGCCGGCCCGCGATCTCCTTGGCGTCCTTGCCCAGGATCGGCGCGAGGAGGGCGGCGGCCTGCTGCGGGGCGTCGGGGGCCTTGCTCTCCTGCGGGGTGAACATCTTCGGGTCGGCGGTGATGTCGTACGCGTCGACGCTGGTGGCCAGGGCCACGCCCTTGCGGTCGGTGATCTCCCCGCGCTCGGCGGCCAGGGTGTAGCTGGCGAAGCGGTTCTCGGAGGCCTTGGCGGAGTACGCGGAGGCGTCGACGGCCTGGACCTGGAGGAGCCGGACGACGAAGGCGAGCATCACGAGGGTCAGGGCCACGCTGACCAGGCGCAGCCGGGGCTTGGGGCTGCCGAGGCGGATGGTGTGCGGTGTGCGTGGGGCTCCGGGGCGGCCCGTGGCCCGCGCCCGCGGGAAGCCGGGCTCCCGCCGCCGCGGCACCTGCGGGCTCACGTGCCCGCCCCGTGGCGCCGGCCCGCCGCCGGGGACGTGCCCCGGGCCCCGGGCCCCCGTAGCCGGCGGGGCTGGATTCGGTTCACGACGTCACCTTCCGGAGGAGGGCGAGCCCGCCGGGCTCGGGGTGGGTGAGGCGGCCGCGGCCGGCGGGGCGGGCGATGCGGCCGGGCTCTGCGCAACCGGCGGGGCGGCGGGCGGGGGCGACGGCGGGGGCGGTGTCTCCGCCGCCGCAGGGGTTCCCGCGACCTTCCCGTCCGGACCGATGAAGACCGGGCTCCCGCCGGGCACCAGGCCCAGCTCGTGCGCCCGGCGCTGGAGGGCGTCCGGCGCCGAGTAGCCGTCGACGTCCCGCTGGAGCTCCTGCTGCTCGTCGCGCAGGACGGTGGTCTCCTTCTTGAGCTTGCTCAGCTGGAAGGAGCCCTGGTTCAGCGCCGAGTTCAACAGCAGCAGGCTGATCAGCCCGCCGCCGAGCAGGGCCACCACCAGCAGGACGAACGGCATCCGCGCCGCCTGCCCGGCCGTCCCCGGCCCGGCCCCCGTCCCGCCGCCGCCCGCGCCCCGCAGCAGCCCGCGCTTGGTCACAGTCGCGCCTCCCGGATGCGTTCGACCCCGCGGAAGCGCGCCGGGGCGGCCCGCCGGTTCTCGGCGATCTCCTCCTCCGTCGGGAGCTCCGCACCGCGCGTGAGCAGTTTCAGCTTCGGCTGGTACCGCTCCGGCACGACCGGCAGCCCCGGCGGCGCGGTGGAGGCCGCGCCCGCGGCGAAGACCTGCTTCACGAGCCGGTCCTCCAGCGAGTGGTACGACAGCACCGCGATCCGGCCGCCGACCGCGATCCGGTCCACGGCCGCGGGAATGGCCCGCTCCAGCCCGGCCAGCTCGGCGTTGACCTCGATCCGCAGGGCCTGGAAGGTCCGCTTCGCCGGGTTGCCGCCCGTACGCTTCGCCGCCTGCGGCAGCGCCTCGCGGATCACCTCGACCAGCCGGGCGCTGTTCGAGAACGGTTCCTTCCCGCGCTCGCGCACGATCGCCGAGACGATGCGCTTGGCCTGCTTCTCCTCGCCGTACTGGCGCAGGATGCGGACCAGCTCGCCGGGCGCGTACGTGTTGAGGACCTCCGCGGCGCTGATGCCCGTCGTCTGGTCCATCCGCATGTCCAGCGGCGCGTCCTGCGCGTACGCGAACCCGCGGTCGGCTTCGTCGAGCTGCATGGAGGAGACGCCGAGGTCGAAGAGGATGCCCTGGACGGCGGGGATGCCCAGGCCGTCCAGCACCTCGGCGAGGTCGGCGTAGATGGCGTGGACCAAGGTGGCCCGCTCGCCGAAGGGCGCGAGCCGCTCGCCGGAGAGCCGCAGGGCCTCCTTGTCGCGGTCCAGGCCGATCAGGTGGACTTCGGGGAACCGGGTGAGGAGGGCCTCGCTGTGGCCGCCGAGGCCGAGGGTGCAGTCGACGACCACGGCCCCGGGCCTCTCCAGTGCCGGGGCCAACAGGTCCAGGCACCGCTGGAGCATCACCGGGACATGTCGGGACTCGCTAGTCAAAGCGCCCTCTCAGATAACGGCGCGGCAGGCATACGCCGCGCCGCGCACGCGGAGTGTTACCAGGGGGCCGGGCGGCCGGTGGGGGCCGGGCTCCGGCCGGTTCGCGTCACTTTAGTGCAACGGTCGCCGCGGTCAACGAACCGCCCCGCGCGCGGTGCGCCCCGCTCGAACGGAACCCGCAAAAGCCGCCAATCACCCGGACGGCCGACCCCGCCCCACCCCTGTGGGTTAGCTCACACCAAGTCCCGTTGACCTTCTTTGTCCACCCTCGCTCAGTGCCGCGAGGGGCCGTGACCACTAACGTCGTATCCATGACGACTTCCGCATCCCTGCCCGCAGACTCCGCAGCCAAGGCATCCGGCGGCCGTTCGGTCACCGACCGGCTGGTGGAGGCGAACCGGAGGTACGCCGCCCAGTTCACGGACCCCGGTATGGACGCACGTCCGGTGCTCCACGTGGCCGTCGTGGCTTGTATGGACGCCCGCCTCGACCTGCACAAGGCCCTCGGTCTGGAACTCGGCGACTGTCACACCATCCGCAACGCCGGCGGTGTCGTCACCGACGACACCATCCGCTCGCTCACCATCAGCCAGCGAGCGCTCGGCACCCGCACGGTGATACTGATCCACCACACCGGCTGCGGCCTCGAAAGCCTGACCGAGGACTTCCGCCACGAGCTGGAGGACGAGGTGGGCCAGCGCCCCGCCTGGGCCGTGGAGGCCTTCCGGGACGTGGACCAGGACGTCCGCCAGTCCATGCAGCGGGTACGGACGAACCCCTTCCTGCCCTTCAAGGACGATGTGCGAGGCTTCGTCTTCGACGTACACACCGGGCTCCTGCGGGAGATCGATCCCGTCTCCTGAGTGACACAGCGCCGCAACGCCGTCAACAATGCGGGGTGACGCCACCCGGGAGCCGTCGGGCCCGGCGTCACCCCCGGCGCGTCCGGGGGTTTCGGGGTGGGCCGGTTCATGCGCCAAGGGGCGTCGGCCCTGGAAAAGGGCCGAGGAGAACCAGGTGACCACGTACGACGACCGAGCGAGCCTCGCGGATCTGACCAGCACGGCGGAGCGGGTGCGCGACTCGGTCGAGAGCGTCATCGAGGGCAAGCCCGAGGTCGTCCGCCTCGCGCTGACCGTGCTGCTCGCCGAAGGGCACCTGCTGATCGAGGACGTGCCGGGCGTCGGCAAGACCATGCTCGCCAAGGCGCTCGCCAAGTCCATCGACTGCTCGGTGCAGCGCATCCAGTTCACCCCGGACCTGTTGCCCTCCGACATCACCGGCGTCAGCATCTACGACCAGCAGCGCCGCGAGTTCGAGTTCAAGCCCGGCGCGATCTTCGCGCAGATCGTCATCGGCGACGAGATCAACCGCGCCTCGCCGAAGACGCAGTCGGCGCTGCTGGAGTCGATGGAGGAGCGGCAGGTCACCATCGACGGCACCACCTACGCGCTGCCCAGCCCGTTCATGGTCGTCGCCACCCAGAACCCGGTGGAGATGGAGGGCACCTACCCGCTGCCCGAGGCGCAGCGCGACCGCTTCATGGCGCGCGTCTCCGTCGGCTACCCCAGCCGTGAGGCCGAGCTCCAGATGCTCGACGTGCACGGCGGCGTCTCCCCGCTCGACGACTTCCGGGCCGTCGCCCACGCCCACGACATCACCAAGCTGATCGAGGCCGTCCGCGAGGTGTACGTGGCCGAGCCGGTCCGCCGCTACGTGGTCGACCTGGTCTCCGCCACCCGCAGCCACCCGGACCTGCGCCTGGGCGCCTCGCCCCGCGCCACCTTGCACCTGCTGCGCGCGGTCAAGGCGTCCGCGGCGCTGTCGGGGCGCGAGTACGTACTTCCCGACGACGTCCAGCAGCTCGCCGGGCACGTCCTCGCGCACCGGCTGCTGCCCACGGCGCAGGCCCAGCTGAACCGGCGCACCGCCGAGCACGTGGTCGCCGACATCCTCCAGCGCACCCCCGTCCCCGCCGCGCACGCCCGCGGCGAGATGCCGCCCGGCGCGGGCCTGCGGGGCTTCTGATGAGCGCCGGTGCCCCGCACGGCGCCGGTGCGACGGCCGAGGGCGCCGACGGGCTGCGGGCCTCCCTGTCGGGGCTGACCACCCGCGGCCGGTCCTTCCTGGCCGCCGGGGCCGCCGCCGCCGTCTGCGCCTACGTACTGGGCCAGAGCGAACTGCTCCGGGTCGGGCTGCTGCTCGCCCTGCTGCCGCTGGTCTGCGTCGTCGCCCTGCACCGCAACCGCTCCCGGGTCCGCGGCAGCCGGCTGCTGACCCCGGCCCGCGTGCCCGCCGGGGGCGAGGCCCGGGTGCAGCTGCGCATGGAGAACGTGTCCCGCCTGCCCACCGGACTGCTGATGCTCCAGGACCGGGTGCCCTACGTGCTGGGGCCGCGGCCCCGTTTCGTGCTGGACCGGGTCGAGCCGGGCGGCCGTCGCGAGGTGTCCTACCGGGTCCGCTCCGACCTGCGCGGCCGCTACCCGCTGGGCCCGCTCCAGCTGCGCCTGACCGACCCGTTCGGGATGGTCGAGCTGACCCGTTCGTTCAGCACCTACGACACCCTGACCGTCGTCCCGCGCACCGAGGCCCTGCCCCCCGTACGGCTGGGCGGCGAGTCCTCCGGCTACGGCGACGGCAGCCGCCGCTCGCTGGCCCTGGCCGGGGACGACGACGTGATCCCGCGCACCTACCGGCGCGGCGACGACCTGCGCCGGGTGCACTGGCGCTCCACCGCCCGCTACGGCGAGCTGATGGTGCGCCGCGAGGAACAGCCCCGGCGCAGCAAGGCCACCGTCCTGCTGGACACCCGGCACGACGCGTACGAGGGCGCCGGACCCGGCTCCGCCTTCGAGTGGGCCGTGTCGGGCGCCGCCTCGACCCTGTTGCACCTGCTGGAGCACGGCTTCTCGGTACGGCTGCTGACCGACACGGGCGACTCGGTCCCCGGCGGGGCGGGCGGCGGGTTCTCCTCCGGGCCCCAGGAGTCCGCCGAGGCGGCCGGGCTGATGATGGACACCCTCGCGGTGGTCGGCCACTCCGACGGCCCGGACCTCGTCGGCGCCTACGAGGCGCTGCGCGGCGCGGGGGACGGGGGCGGCTTCGCCGGAGCCGGCTCCGACGGGCTCCTCATCGCCTTCTTCGGGGACCTGGACGACGTACAAACGGAACTGGCGGCCCGGATGCGCCAGCGCAGCGGGGGCGCGGTGGCGTTCGTCCTGGACTCCGCGGCCTGGACCGGCCTGCCCTCCCGGGTGGAGGAAACCCTGCGCCGGCTGCGCGACGCGGGCTGGACGGCGCTGGCCGCCCCGCCCGGCGCCGCCTTCGCCGACCTGTGGCGCCGGGCCGGTGCCACCGCGCTCGGCACGACTGCCTCCGGAGGCCGCCGATGAGCGGGCAAGCACGGCTGACGCTCTTCGCACTGCTGGCGACGCTGCTCACCGCGTGGTCGCTGACGCCGCTGGTGGAGTCGCCCGGCTGGCTGGTGCAGGCCGCGCTGCTGCTGGGCGTGCAGAGTCTGGTCGGCGCCGGCGCCCGCAGGGTGCCGCTGGCCCGGCCCCTGACGGTCGCCGCGCAGTTCCTGGTGTCCCTGCTGCTCCTCGCGCTGCTGTTCGCGGGGAAGGCGGAGAACCCCTCGGGCGGGGTGCTGGGCTACCTGCTCACCGACTTCGGGTCGCTGTTCGGGCAGGGCGTGCGGGACGTCGGCGAGTTCGCGATACCGGCCCCGACGACCGACGGCATCCGGCTGCTCCTGCTGGCCGGGGTGCTGCTGATCGGGCTGATGGTGGACCTGCTGGCCGTCACGATGCGGTCCGCGGCCGCGGCCGGGCTGCCGCTGCTGGCGCTGTACTCGGTGGCCGCCGGGCTGTCGGCGGGCCGCGGCGGCGCCTGGCTCTCCTTCCTGCTGGCCGGCTGCGGCTACCTGATGCTGCTGCTGTCGGAGAGCCGGGACCGGCTCGCGCAGTGGGGCCGGGTGTTCGGCGGGGCGGCCCCGGGGCACGTCGGCGGCGGGGGCGGCGCCCAGGCCGTGGCTCCCGTACGCACCGGACGGCGGATCGGCGCGGTCGCGCTGGGCCTGGCGCTGGTTGCGCCGGTGGCACTGCCGGCCATGGGCGGCGGGATGCTGGGGACCGGCGGCGACGGCGCAGGCAGCGGCCCCGGCGGCGGGACGATCTCGGCGGTGAACCCGCTGGTCTCCCTCCAGAGCAGCCTGAACGCGCAGGACAACCGGGTGGTGCTGCGCTACCGCACGGACAGCCCGCAGCTCTCCGAGCAGTACCTGCGCATCCTGGCGCTCGACGAGTTCGACGGCGTCAAGTGGGAGGCTTCCGGGCGGCCCCTGACGGACGTCCCGCCGCGGCTGCCGAACCCGCAGGGGCTGAGCAACCTGGAGGTGCGGCGCAGCGCCGCCGAGGTGCGCACCACCGTCTCGGCCGCCGAGACGTACGCCCAGCGCTACCTGCCGATGCCCTACCCGGCCACGCAGGTGGACATCGGCGGGAAGTGGCGCTTCGAACCGGTCGGCCGGACCCTGGTCGGCGACCAGCTCGGCAAGGACGGCTTCCAGAACGTGCAGGGCGCCCAGTACACGGTCCGCAGCCTGCTGCTCCAGCCCACGGCGGAGCAGCTCCAGCACGCGCCGCCGACGGACCCCCTGGTCATGAACGAGTACACGAGGCTGCCGGACAACCTGCCGGCGGTCGTCGGCGACACGGCCCGGCGGGTCACCCAGGGCGCGAAGGACGGCTACACGCGGGCCGTGATGCTCCAGGACTTCTTCGCGGTGAGCGGTGGGTTCCGCTACGACACGAGGGTGTCCTCGGGGACGGGTTCGCAGGCCATCGCCCGGTTCCTGCAGGACAAGGAGGGGTTCTGCATCCACTTCTCGTTCTCGATGGCGGCGATGGCGCGCTCGCTCGGCATCCCGGCGCGGGTCGCGGTGGGTTTCACGCCGGGCACCAAGCAGTCGGACGGCAGCGTGAACGTGACGATGCGCGACGCGCACGCCTGGCCGGAGCTGTACTTCGAGGGCGTGGGCTGGACCCGGTTCGAGCCGACGCCCCGGTCCGGGATCTCGCTGCCGGACTACGGCCGCACCGACACCCCGACGGCCCAGCCGTCCGCCCCCGCCTCACTGCCGTCGCAGAACGCGTCGGAGCCGGCGACGGCGCCTTCGCAGTCGGACGCCTGCCCGCCGGACCTCAAGAGGCTCGGCGAGTGCGGGACCCCGGCGGCCGGGCAGGACGCGGGAGCCGGCTCCGGCGGTGTGTCGGCCCTCGGAGTGCTGGGCTGGACGCTGGGAGGGCTGTTGCTGCTGTCGCTGCCGCTGCTCCCGCTGCTGTGGCGCGGGCGGCTGCGGGCGCGGCGGCTGGCCTCGGGGGACGTGCTGCTCGCCTGGCAGGAGCTGGGTGACGCGGCCTGGGACGTGAACATCCCGCCGGACGGGGCGCTGTCGCCCCGGCGGGCGGCCGGGCGCACCGTGGCACAGGGCCGGCTGGAAGGCGAGGCGGCCCGGGCGGTGCACCGGGTCGCGGACGCGGTGGAGCGTGCGCTGTACGCACCTCCGGGGGCCGGGGTCCGGCACGAGGAGCTGGCGGACGACGTGCTGCTGGCGCGGGCCGGGCTGCTGGCGGCGGTGTCCCGGGGCACCCGCCTGAGGGCACTGCTGCTGCCGCGGTCGGCGGCCCGGACGGGCTGGGCGGTCTCGGCCAGGTGGTCGGCGTTCACCTCGGCGGTGTCCGCCCGCCTGGCGGCGGTCCGGCTGCCGCTGCGGGGGCGGGGCCGAGGGGCCTGAGAGCTGGGGGCCTGAGGGCTGCGGGGCCTGAGGGCTGGGGATCGAGGGCTGGCGGACTGCGGGCCCAGGGCTTCGGGGCTTCGGGGCTTCGGGGCTTCGGGGCTTCGGGGGCCGGAACGCCGGTGCGGCGGGGCTCGATCCCCCCGAGCCCCGCCGCACCGGCCGTGCCCACCGGGTTCCCCCTCCCGGTGCTGGACGAGGACCCGGTCCCGCTCCGCGGCCCCGTGTCCGCGGTGCGGGCCGAGCGGCCCCGTCCGTCGCCCCCAGTCTGCTGTCCGCGCAGGTGGGAGCCCATCCGTACGCGTACTCATTTCGCGGCCCGGGGGCGCCTAGGTACGGATACTCAGTTCTACGCCGCGACCGCGGCCCGGCGGCACCGCCGACCGGGGGTCACCCGTCGGTGTCACCGGCTCCCGCTGACGCGGCCCCGCAGCAGCAGCGACAGCGCCGAGTGCACGTCGTCCAGCGAGCGTTCGCTCTGGAAGGACTGCCAGTCCAGCGCGGCCACCAGCACCATGCCCACCATCGCCGCGGCCGTCAGCGGCACGTCGATCTCCGCGCTGAGTTCCCCGCGCTCCACGCCCTCCCGGAGCACGGTCTCCACCACGGCCACCGCCTCCCGGCGGACCACCATCAGCGTGGACTGCCACGCCCGGTTGGTCCGCCACAGCTCGGCGACGTACAGCTGGGTGAAGGCCGGGTAGCGGTCGATGAAGACCAGGCCGGCCCGGATCATCTCGTCCAGCGCCTCGACCCGGGTACCGCCCCGCGCCTCGGTGGACTCCGCCGCTTCCCGCAGCGAGGCGGTCAGCAGCCCCACCCCGTGGCGCAACAGCTCCTCGAAGAGATCGGTCTTGCTCGCGAAGTTGTAGTAGACCGTGCCCTTGGCGACGCCCGCCCGCTCGGCGATCTCATCGACCGTCGTCGCGGAGAACCCCTGCTCCGCGATGAGGGTGACAGCCGCTTCGTAGAGCTTCTGCCGGGTCGCCCGCCGCCGGCCGCTGCCGGTACCCGTACCGGTGCTGCTGCTTTCCATGGCGCTGATTCTCACAGGTCACCGGCTCCCTACAGGCTCAGTTCGGGGTGCAGCCGGTCCATCGTCCACACCTGCTTGCCGCGTGCGGCGAGCGCGGTGAGGGCGAGCGCCCCGACCGTGAAGGCCGACAGTACGGCGCAGCCCGTCCACACCGGCGTGAGGTCGCCGCCGGTGATGAGCCGGCGCAGGCCCTCGACGACGTACGACATCGGCAGGTAGGGGTGGACCGCGTTGAAGAAGCCCGGGCTGGTCTGGACGGGGTACGTACCGCCCGCCGAGGTCAGCTGGAGCATCAGGAACGCGAGGACCAGGATCCGTCCGGCCGCGCCGAACCTGGCGTTGAGCCACTGGACGATCGCGGCGAAGCAGGCGGTCACCAGCGCCAGGAAGGCGATGGTCAGCGCCGGACGGGACATCTCCAGCCCGAGGCCCCAGTGCAGTACGGACATCAGTGCCGCGACCTGCGCGACGCCGATCCCCGCCACGGGCAGCCAGCCCGCGAAGGCGATCCGCCACGGCGAGGCGCCGGTGGCCAGCGCCCGCTTGTTGAGGGGCGCGATCAGCATGTAGGCGACCATCGCGCCGACCCAGAGGGACAGCGGGATGAAGTACGGGGCGAAGCCGGTGCCGTAGTTGGGCGCCCGGTGCAGGGACTGGTTGGCGAGCCGGACCGGGTCGGCCATGACCTGGGTACGGGCGTCGCGCGCCTGCTGGTCGTAGTCGGGGATCTTGCCGGCGCCGTCGTGCAGGCCGCCGGCCAGCTGGCCGGTGCCGTCCACCAGCTTGTACATGCCGCCGTCGAGGGTGTGGGCGCCGTCGCCGAGCTTGCCGACTCCCTCCGCCAGGGCGCCGGAGCCGCCGGTGGCGGTGCCGAGCCCGGCGTGCAGCTTGACCATGCCCGCGGCGACCTGGTGGGCGCCCGTGTTGAGCGCGTTGACCTTGGCCACGGCCGTTTCGAGGTCCGAGGAGAGGCCGGGGGCGGCCGCGGCGAGCGCGTTGGCCTTGGTCTCCAGGTCGCCGAGCTGACCGCGGAGCGTGGTCAGGTCGCCGTTGGTGTCCTTGACGACGCTGTTGACGTCTCCGGCCAGCAGGGCGCCCTCGGCCGCGTCGTCCTTGATCTGCTTGAGGTCGGGGCAGGAGGCGAGGTGCGGCTCGGCGCCCGGGGTGACGCAGTGGTCCGTGTAGTACTTGTCGGTGCGGGCGGCGACCCGCTTGGTGACGACCGCCGCGGCGGGGGCCTTCTCGGCGAACTTGCCGAGGTGGTTGTTGACCACCTTGGCGGTGTCGGCGACGAGCCGGGCCGTGTCGGCGAGGGACTTGGGGTCCTTGACGAAGGGGCGCGCCTTGGCGGCCGCGCCGTTGACCTTGTCGGCGACCGTCTGGGTGCCGGCCGCGACCTCGGACGCACCGGTCTCCAGCTGACCGGCGGCGGAGTTCAGCTTCTTGAGGCCGCCGGTGAGTTCGCCGGTCTTCTCCTCGGCCGTGTCGAGGCCGTCGGCGAGCTCCTTGGCGCCCTGCTGGGCCTTGCCCGCGCCGTCCTTGAGCTTGTCGGCGCCGTCGGCGGCCTCGGCGGTCTTGTCGTGCAGGTCGGAGAAGCTGACGAAGATCTTGTCGAGGAAGCCGCGGGAGGCGTTGGTGGACGCGGCCGCACGGACCTCGGAGAAGACGGTCTTGGAGATCGAGCCGACGATGTAGTTGTTCGCGTCGTTGGTGCGGACCTGGAGGGCGCTGGTGGCGGGGTCGGCGCCGGAACTGGAGGCGATCTTGGCGCTGAAGTCGGCGGGCATGGTGAGGGAGAGGTAGTACTTCCCGTGCTCCAGCCCCTTGGCCGCCTCGTCGGCGTCCACCTCGCGCCAGTCGAAGGTCTTGCTGGTGTGCAGCTTCTTCGTGATCTCGTCGCCCGCGGCGATGCGCTTGCCCTCGACGGTCGCGCCGCGGTCGGCGTTGACGAGGGCGACGGGGATCTTGTCGAGGCGGCTGTACGGGTCCCAGAAGGAGCAGAGGTACAGCGCGCCGTAGAGCAAGGGCAGCAGGAGCAGCGCGACGAGGGCGGCGGCGGGGAGCTTGCCCCGGCCGAACCGCTTGAGCTCAAGCGCGGCGAGTTTGGGTGAGCGCATCGTCTGCCCCCTTCGTGTCGTCGTCGGCGTCGTGGTCGGCGTCGTGGTCGGCGTGGCCGGGGCCGTCGTCGTGGCCGGGCTCGGCGTCTGCGGGCTCGGCGTCGGGCTTGGGGTCGGCAGCCACGTCGGCGGGGGCGTCGGCCCGGTCCGCCTTGTTCGCCTCGTCCGCCTCGTCCGCCTTGTTCACCTCATCCGCCTCATCCGCCTCGTCGGTGCCGGCCGTGGGACCGGCGCCCCAGGTGATCTTGGGGTCCCGGGCGGGGCGGGCGACCGGCGCCTGGGGCGGCTGGGGCCGCGCCGGCTCTTCGGCGGTGGCACCCAGGCGCAGGACCGTCGCGTCCTGGGGGGCCTCGCTGCACACCCCGAGGACGGTGGTCCCGCGCTCGGCGAGCGAGCGCAGCAGGGCCCACGCTCCGGCGCTTTCGGCGGCCGGGAGTTTGAGGTCGACGTCGTCGAGCGCGAGCAGCCGGGGTGAGGCCAGCAGGGCGATGGCCACCGACAGCCGCAGGGCCTCCAGCCGTTCGAGGTCGCGCACGGCGGTGCGCGGCCCCTTGGGCAGCGTGCCCAGGTCGAGTCCGGCGGCGGCGAGCACCTCCTCGATCCTGGCCGCGGTGGAGACGCGGCGCTCGCCGCGCGGGCGCAGCAGGGCGCGCACGGGGCCTTCGTAGCGGCGCTGGAGCAGGGCGCCCTCCCGCAGCTGTTCGGCGACAGTGAGGGCCGGGTCCAGGTCGTTGACCCCGGGTACATGGGCGAGGGCGGAGATCCGGCGGACCGCGGCCATCTTCTTCGGCAGGCGGTGGCGGCCGATCTCGGCGTGCCCCTCGGTGGGCTTCATCCGGCCGGTGAGGGCGAGCAGGAGGCAGGTGCGGCCACTGCCCGAGGGACCGACGATCGCGACGAGCGACCCGGGCTCCACGTCGATCCCCACTCCCCGGAACACCCAGCCCCGCGGGCCCTTGAGTCCGAAGCCCTCGGTCTTGACGGCCGCGCCGTGTGGGCTGTCCACGTCGCCCCCCTCCTTTTGAACTGACTGGTCAGTTCAAAAACTATCAGGCTTAGTCGTCCTTCGCCCGACGAGGGGGCCCAACCGCCCGAACCCGCAGGTCAGCGCGATTGTCAGTGGGGCCCGTCACGATGGGGACAGTCAGTCGAAGCACCACCCCGCACCACTCGGCACCACCCCCGCACCATCCAGTCGCTCCGCAGCAGTACGCATCGACAGGAGGTTCGTCATGGCCACACCGTCCCCGTCCCCTGTCCACCCCGTCCCGAGGAAGTCGGCGGCCCCACCGGCCGCCCTCGATCTGCTCGCCAAGGCCCACGACGGCCTGGCCGAGGCTGCGCTTCTGCCCCGGCCCAACGAGCGGTACGCAACCGCACACCTCGCGGCCCTGCGCGCGGCCGCGGCCGTCCTCGCCGCCCGCGCCCGGCCCGAGCCGGTGCACCCGCGCCGGCGGCCGCGGATCCGCAGCGCGTGGGAGGTACTGCCCGAGATAGCGCCGGAGCTGACGGAGTGGAGTGCCCTGTTCGCCTCGGGCGCCGCACGCCGGGCCCGGGCCGAGGCGGGCATACCGGACGCCGCGACCGGCCGGGACGCCGACGACCTGGTCCGCGAGGTCGGGATGTTCCTGCGCCTGGTCGAACGGATGCTGGCCCTCGCGCCCGGCGGCCCGGGCGGCCGGCAGGGCGTACCTCGACCCCGGCCGGAGCGTCCGCAGGCGGGATGACCTGCCCGGCTGCGGGAGGCAATAGGGTGGGGCCCTGTACCGCCCGCCCTCCCCCGGCTGCCGCCGGGAGGTGCCCCTACGCCGAGGAGTCATCAGTCGTGTCGGACACGTCCCGCCCCCGCGCCTCGCTCCGCACCGCCGTGGTGTGGGAGGTCCTCAAGGAGGTCCTCGACCGCCGGGTGAAGGCGACCGGCCGGGACGTCCTGGACGTACTGGACACCGGGGGCGGCACCGGAAAGTTCGCCGTGCCGGTGGCCCGGCTGGGCCACCGGGTCACGGTGGTCGACCCCAGCCCGAACGCGCTGTTCGGGCTGGAGCGCCGGGTCGCCGAGGCGGGCGTCGCCGAACTGGTGCGCGGGGTCCAGGGCGATGCCCAGGGCCTGCTGGACGTGGTCGAGCGGGACGCCTACGACGTGGTGCTGTGCCACGGCGTGCTGGAGTACGTGGACGACCCGGCCGAGGGCGTGGTCAACGCCGTCGCCGCCCTGCGCCCCGGCGGCGTCCTCAGCCTCCTCGCCGCCGGCCTCGGCGGAGCGGTGCTGGCCCGCGCGCTGGCCGGGCACTTCACCGAGGCCCGCACCGCCCTGACCGACCCGGCCGGCCGCTGGGGCGCGGGCGACCCCGTGCCGCGCCGCTTCACCGCCGAGCAGCTGGCCGAAGTCGTCGGTGGAGCCGGACTCGAAGTCGGCCCGGTGCACGGCGTCCGGATCTTCGCCGACCTCGTCCCCGGGGTGCTGGTGGACACCGAGCCCGGCGCCGTGGAGGCGCTGCTGCGCCTGGAGGAGGCCGCCGCAGAGCTGCCCGCGTTCCACGCGGTGGCCACGCAGTTGCACGTCCTGGGCGAGAAGCCCGCCTGATCTGCGGAGCTGCCGTGCACGGGCTTCGTCGGACACCCTCCGAACGGGCCGCCGTCCCCGTATGATCGAGCACACCGGTCGGCATGGCGGACCGGTCATTGGGGAATAAGCGCCTCACTGACCATGCCCGCGACGGTGCGGTCTGACGCTGCGCTTCTCCCAGGCGACGTTTTTCCGGCAGTGTTTTTCCAGGCGGTGCAATTTCGAACCTGGCGCAGAGGGCGGGTGTCACGGGGGCGATTCCCCGCCTATCCTGAAAGGGACCCCTGGTCGCTCCCCCCGCGACCGACGGATGAGGAGGACTCCCGTGCCGCTCTCGGAGCACGAGCAGCGAATGCTCGAGCAGATGGAGCGAGCGCTGTACGCCGAAGATCCCAAGTTCGCGACAGCGCTTGAGGGAAGCGGACTGCGCACGTACACCCGGCGACGGGTCTACCAGGCAGTCGCGGGCATTGTGGTGGGTATCGCGCTCCTCATGACCGGTGTGATCTGGCAGAGCGTGCTCTGGATCAGCGTGGTGGGCTTCCTCGTCATGCTGGCCTGCACGGTTCTCGTCGTCACTGGTTGGCGCAAGGCACCCAAGCCCGGTGAGCAGCCCGTCTCCGGAGGTGCAGGTGGTTCGGCCCGCGGGCAGAACCGGCAGCGCCGGTCCATGATGACCCGCATCGAGGAACGGTGGCAGCGCCGCCGCGACGAACACGGACAGTGATCGGCTCCTGCTCCCCGTCCGACATGACGTGACTTCGAGAGGGACGGCCGCCGTACGGCGGCCGTCCCTCTCCGCTGCGGCATGATGGCCCGATGACAGTGCTCCCCCTGGTCTTCACCAGCGGCTGGGCCAGCGGGATCAACGCCTACGCGGTGGTCCTCCTGCTCGGCGTCTTCGGCGCGACGGGGCTGAGCGACGACGTGCCCGCCGCCCTCCAGCGCCCCGACGTCCTGATCGTCGCGGGCGTGCTGTTCCTCTGCGAGGCGGTGGCCGACAAGATCCCGTACGTGGACTCGGTGTGGGATTCCGTCCACACGGTGATCCGCCCGGTCGCGGGGGCAGTGGTCGGCGCCCTGCTGGCCGGGCAGAGCGGCTCGCTCTCCGACCTCGCCGCCGCTGCCATCGGCGGCTCCACCGCGCTGGCCAGCCACCTCGTCAAGGCGGGCACCCGCATGGCGGTGAACACCTCCCCGGAGCCGTTCAGCAACATCGTGCTCAGCACCGCCGAGGACCTGGGCGTGGCCGGCCTCGTCACCTTCGCGATGTTCAACCCCCGGGCGGCGGCGTTGATCGCGGCCGTGCTGCTCGCCGCGGGCCTGGCCCTGGTGGTCTACCTCTGGACCCGGATCCGCCGCTACCTGCGCCGCCGGGCCCAGCGCCGCGAGGAGCGGCGGCTGGCCGCCGAAAGCCGCCGGGTGACGGGCACACCGCCCTACTGACCTCGGTCGATCCTGTTCCCGGCCCGCTCGGTAGGCTCCACCGCATGGCACGAATTGCGGTGATCGGCGCCGGCATGGGCGCGATGGCGACGGCGGCCCGGCTGGCCGTGGCGGGCCACCGGGTGACGGTGTACGAGCGCGGCTCCACCTACGGCGGCGCCGTGGGACGGTACGCACGCGACGGCTTCGCCTTCGACACCGGCCCCGGACTGCTGCACCTGCCCGCCGTCTACCGCGACCTGTTCGTCAAGACCGGCAAACGGCCCCTGGAGGAGTGCGTCGACCTCGTGCAGGTCGACCCCGCCGTTCGGCACGTGCTGCCCGACGGCACGGTGGTGACCCTGCCCAACGCCTCCCGCGGCGGCTCGGCCGCCGCCCTGGACCAGGCCTTCGGGGCCGGCGCCGGGGCCCGCTGGAGCGACGTGCTCGGCCGCGCCCGGGACGCCTGGGACGCGACCCGGCGCCCCCTGCTGGAGGAGCCGCTGCGCCCCGACCGGCAGGCGCTGGGCGAGGATCCGTACCCCGCGCTGCGCAGGAGCGGCCTGCTGCGGCGCCGGCCGCCCACCCTGGCCGAGGTCGCCGCGCGCGAGCTGGGCGGCCCGCTGGCGCAGTTGCTCGCCGAGCGGGTGCTCGCGTACGGGCTGGACCCGGCGACGACGCCCGCCTCCGCGGCGGTGCTGCCGTACATGGAGCAGACCTTCGGGAGCTGGTACGTGCGCGGTGGGCTGCGGGCGCTGGCCACCGCCGTCCACGAGCGGTGCCGGGAGCGGAAGGTCGACTTCGTCTTCGGCGCCGGGGTCCGGGAGGTCGTGGAGGAGGGCGGCCGGGCGGCCGGGCTGCTGCTGGCCGACGGCGGGGCGGTGGAGGCGGACGCGGTGGTGTGCGGGGTGGACCCGAGGACGCTGGCCATCCCGCTCGCGCCGGGTTCCGCGCCCGCCCGGAGCACCGGGCCGCGCGCCCGGTACACCCTGTTCCTCGCCCTGCGCGGGGCTCGCCCGGCGGACGCCGTGCACCGCACCCTGGCCGGGGGCGGCGTCACCGTGCTGCGCCCGGACGACCCGGCCGCGGTGCCCGACGCGGAGCACGAGGCCGTCACCGTGCAGGCCGTCGCGGCCCCCGGTGCGGCGCCCTCGGCCGGGGAGCTGCTGGCGGCGGCCGACCGCGCCGTGCCCGGGCTGCGGGAGCGGCTGCTGTGGCACGAGCTGCGCACCCCGGCCGACATCGCGGAAGCCACGGGCGCGGTGGACGGCGCGGTCCCGGCTCCCGCGCTGGCCGGGGCCGGCGGCCGGCTGCTGTACCCCGCGAACACCACCGCCCTGCCCGGGCTGTACCTCGCGGGCGGCTGGGCCCACCCGGGCGGCGGCCTCCCGCACGCCGGGATGACCGGCGCCCTGGTGGCCGGGCTGATCGTGGAGGGCACCGGGTTCCGCGGCTCGCGTTGACGGCCCCGCACGGCCACGGCCCCCTGAAGGGCCCTGTACGGCCCTGTAGGGGCCCCGGGCGGCTCAGTAGCGGTATTGCTCGTAGCCGCCGGGGTCGCCCTGGTACGGGTAGCCCTGCGGCTGCTGGGGCGGCTGCTGGTCCTCCGCGGGGTAGGGCTGGGCGGCGTCGCGCTGCTGCGGGACCCAGACCCCGCCGGGCGGGGTGTCCATGGAGTACTGCTGGCGTCCGTAGTCCCCGTACGCGGTGTAGTCGTACTCCTGCTGCGGGGCGACGCCGCCGGTGCCGATGTACGGGTCCGAGTAGGCGGCGTAGACCTGCTGTTCGGCGCCCGGGTAGCCGGTGGAGTAGTCGTAGCCGCCCTGGCCCTGCTGGTCGTAGTACGCCGCGAACTGGTGGGCGTCCTGCTCGGCCGTGGTGAACGGTGAGGCGAAGGCGGCGGTCTGCGCGGGGTGTTCGGAGTACGCCTGCGTCTGGGGGGCGAAACTCTGAATCCCGTAGGAGCCCGTCTCCTCGGGCACCGGCTGCGGGGTGAAGACGTCCTCGTCCCCCGCGTCCGGGTCGTTCCGGCCGGCCGCGTCCCGCCCGGACGACGCCTCGTAGTCCGGCAGTTCGCCCTCGGTCCCGTACTCCAGCGCCGTCACCTCCAGCGCGGGTTCCGTGCGCGGCGGGCGCGGGGCACCACCGCTGCGGCGCCGTCCGCCCTTGCGCACGGGTTCCCCGCCACGGCGCAGCGCCCAGCCGGCCACGAAGCCCTTGCGGAAGGAGAGCGTCACCAGGGTCTGGCCCACCGCGAACGCGGTCGCGCCGACGGCGATGACCGGCACCGACGGCAGCACCACCCCGGCGACGACGCCGACGAACCCGGCGAAGGCGAGCAGGCGCCAGCGGAGCCGGGCCTTGTACTGCATCAGGACCTCGGCAAGCAGCCACAGCGCGACGAAGCCGAACGCGATGTAGAGGACCGTCATTCCCATGCATGGCCCCTCTCGTACGGCCGACCACCGCGCGGGAAACGGGGGCCGGCCGATCAGGCCCGCTGGTGCAGACCCAGGTTTTCGTAGATCTCCAGAGTCGCCGTGGAATTGTTCAGCGTGATGAAGTGCAGCCCCGGGACACCCTCGGACAGCAGCCGCGCGCAGAACTCCGTGGCGAACTCGATGCCAATGGAGCGTACAGCGGCCGGGTCGTCCTTGACGGCGAGCATGCGGTCTTTTACTGCCTCGGGGAAGACGGCGTTGCTGAGTTGGGGCAGTCTGTCGAGCTGCTTGATCCCCACAACAGGCATGACCTCGGGGATGATCGGGGTCTCGCAGCCCGCCTTCTGGACGCTGTCGCGCAGCCTCAGATAATTCTCCGGGTCGAAGAACATCTGCGTGATGGCATAGTCTGCGCCCGCACGGCACTTGTCCACGAAGTGCCGGATGTCCGAGTCCCAGTCCTGCGAACGCGGGTGCATCTCGGGGAAGGCCGCGACGCCCACGCAGAAGTCGCCGGATTCCTTGAGGAGGCGCACCAGGTCCGCCGCGTAGTCCACGCCCTCGGGGTGCTTGACCCAGGGACCCATGGGGTCGCCCGGCGGGTCACCGCGCAGCGCGAGCATGTTGCGGATCCCGGCGTCGGCGAACTGCCCGATGACGTGGCGCAGCTCCGCGACGGAGTGGTCCACGGCGGTGAGGTGGGCGACGGGGGTCAGGGTGGTGTTCGCCGCGATCTGCTCGGTGGCGCGTACGGTGCCGCCGCGGGTGGAGCCGCCGGCCCCGTAGGTGACGGAGACGAAGCTGGGGGCCACCGCTTCGATCCGGCGCAGGGCGTTCCAGAGGTTGCGCTCGCCCTTCTCGGTCTTGGGAGCCCAGAACTCGAAGGAGTACGAGCTCCCGGACGCGAGGAGGTCGCGGACCGTGTGTGCACGATCCGACCAGGTGGAAGCGGTACCAGAGGCCATACGGGCAGGTTAGACGGGGGGTGGCCGGTCTCGTAGCCCGGTCCGCCTTTTGGACAGCCTTTTGGACGGCGCTTCGGACGGCGCTTCGGACGGCTCGTGCAGGCGGCGGGGGCCCGTCACGCGCGCTCGCGGACCCGCTTGGCCAGTTCGGCGGCGGCGGCGCCGGGGTCGGTGGCCTCGGTGAGGGCGCGTACGACCACGATCCGGGTGGCGCCGGCGTCGAGCACCTCGTCCAGGTTCGTGGCGTCGATGCCGCCGATCGCGAACCAGGGACGGTCCTGGCGCAGGGAGGCCGCGTACCGCACGAGGCCGAGGCCAGGGGCGTGGCGGCCGGGCTTGGTGGGGGTGGGCCAGCAGGGGCCGGTGCAGAAGTAGTCCACGCCGGGCTCGGCGGCGGCCGCGTCGACTTCGGATTCGGCGTGGCAGGAGCGGCCGACGAGGACGGACCCGCCGAGGATGGCGCGGGCGGCGGGGACGGGTATGTCGCCCTGGCCGAGGTGGAGCACGTCGGAGCCGATGGCGTGCGCGACGTCGGCGCGGTCGTTGACGGCGAGCAGCTTGCCGTGGCGGCGGGCGGCGTCGGCGAAGACCTGGAGGTGTTCGAGTTCCTCGCCGGCCTCCATGCCCTTGTCGCGGAGCTGGACGATGTCCACCCCGCCGGCCAGGGCGGCGTCGAGGAACTCGGGAAGGTCGCCCTGCCGCTTGCGGGCGTCCGTGCACAGGTAGAGCCGGGCGTCGGACAGCAGCATGGGTGTACCCCCGTGGTCGTGGCGGTGTACGGGCCGCGCGGGCCCGTACACCGGGTGGATCAGTACGTCACTTCGTGCGCGGGTCGGTCAGAGGGCGAGCGCCTGAGCGCGGCGCTTCACCTCCGTGCCACGATTCTCGCTCAGCGCCTGGGCGGGGGTGCCGGGGAGGGTCGGGTCGGGGGTGAACATCCACTCCAGGATCTCCTCGTCGGAGAAGCCGTCGTCGCGCAGGACGGTCAGCAGACCGGTGAGCCCCTTGACGATCTTGTCGCCGTCGATGAAGGGTGCGGGGACCTGGAGGGAGCGGTTCTCGCCGCGGCGCACCGCGAGCAGCTGACCTTCCTTGACCAGCTGGCGGACCCGGGTCACTTCGATGTCGAGCATCTCGGCGATGTCGGGGAGGTAGAGCCAGGCGGGGACAAGGGCATCGATCTTTGCGTCAATCTCGGTCACGGGCACAAGCCTGCCATCTCGGACTCGCCGCCGGTACCTGGACCACCCCGTCCGGGTCCCGCCCCCCTCGGGCGGGGCCCGTCAGGCCACCGCCGACTTGAGCGGGGTGTCGGGGTCCGAGACGCCGGCCACCGTGAGCGCCGTGCCCGCCTCGATCAGCCGGCGGCCCTGCGCCAGGTCCCGGGGCCGCCCCACCGCCAGGACCGCCACCAGCGCCCCGTCCCGCAGCCAGCACACCGACCAGGCCGCCCCCGCCGGGTCCCCGCGCCACACCATGCGGTCCGCCGCGCCGTGGTGCCCCGCGTACTGCACGAACCGCCCGAACTGCTCCGACCAGAAGTACGGAACCGGGTCGTAGGCCTCCACCGGCCCGCCGCCCACCACGTTCGCCGCGAGCACCCTGGGCCCCTGGAGCGCGTTGTCCCAGTGGTGGACCAGCAGCCGCTCCCCGTAGCGCGCCGAGGGGAAGGACGCGCAGTCGCCGACGGCGTACACCCCGGGCAGGGAGGTCCGCAGGTGGGCGTCGGCGGTGACCGACCCGTCCGGGCCCAGTTCCACCCCCGACCCCGCCAGCCAGTCCGTCGCGGGCCGGGCACCGATGCCGACGACCACCGCGTCCGCCCGGAGCGTCCGCCCGTCCGCCAGCCGGACCCGGCCCTCCTCCACGGACGCCACCCGGGCCCCCGTCAGCAGCTCCGCGCCCGCCTCGGCGTACCAGCGCCCCATCGGCTCGGCGACCTCCGCCGGCACGGCTCCCGCGAGCACCCGCTCCGCCGCCTCGACCACCGTCACCGCGCAGCCCGCCTCCCGGGCCGCCGTGGCGAACTCGGCGCCGATCCACCCGGCCCCGACCACCACCACCGGCGGCGCCGCCGCGAGCACGGGCCGCAGCCGGGCGGCGTCGTCCAGGGTGCGCAGCAGGTGCACGCCCGGGACGCCGCCGGAGCCCGGCAGGGTCAGCGGGCGCGCTCCCGTCGCCAGGACGAGGACGTCGTAGGGGACCGGGCCCGCCTCGGTGTCCACTTCGCGGGCGCCGGCCCGGAGCCCGGTGACCTCCACACCGAGCCGCAGTCCGATGCCGAGGGCCTCGAAGTCGACGTCGAACGCGGAGTCCTCGGCCTTGCCGAGCAGCACCGCCTTGGACAGCGGGGGCCGGTCGTAGGGCTGGTGGGGTTCGGCTCCCAGCAGGGTCACGGGGCCGGTGAAGCCCTGTTCCCGCAAGGCGACCGCGGTCTGCACCCCGGCCATTCCGGCACCCACGATGACGACGCCGCTCTGGGTCTTTTCCGTCTGCTCGCTCACGCCGCCCAGCCTAATCAGCTGACGTTTCATCAGGAACAGGCCCGGGGGAGGCAGCCTTACCCGGCATGCCCACCGGGGTTAGTCTGGCCACCGTACCTATCGCGGGAGTCCGGGCGCACCGGGCTGAGAGGGAGGCTGGCCGGCCTCCGACCGTACGAACCTGATCCGGGTCATGCCGGCGAAGGGAGGGGCTGGACGCCCATGCACTCATCTCTGAGGGGATCCCCGAAGGGGTCCGACGTCCTCGTCATCGGGGGCGGCATCATCGGCCTGGTCACCGCCTGGCGGGCGGCCCGGCGCGGGCTGCGCACCGTACTGGCCGATCCGGCCCCCGGGGGCGGAGCCGCCCAGGTCGCGGCCGGCATGCTCGCCGCCGTCACCGAACTGCACTACGGCGAGGAGACCCTGCTCGGGCTGAACGTCGCCTCCGCCGCCCGCTACCCGCAGTTCGCCGCAGAACTCACCGAGGCGAGCGGCGGCATGGACATCGGCTACCGCGCCTGCGGCACCCTCGCCGTCGCCCTCGACTCCGACGACCGCCTCCACCTGCGCGAGCTGCACGCCCTCCAGCGCCGCTGCGGCCTGGAGTCGCAGTGGCTGACCGGCCGCGAGTGCCGCCGTCTGGAGCCCATGCTGGCGCCCGGCGTCCGCGGCGGCCTGCGGGTCGACGGCGACCACCAGGTGGATCCGCGCCGGCTGACGGCCGCACTGCTGGCCGCCTGCGAACGCGCCGGGGTCACCGTCCACCGGGCGAGCGCGGCCCGGCTGCTCGTCACGGGCGACCGGGCGGCCGGGGCGCTGCTCGACGACGGTACGGAGCTCCGGGCCGGCCAGACGGTCCTGGCGGCGGGTTCCCTGTCCGGGCAGTTGGCCGGGGTGCCGCCGGAGGTGGAGGTTCCGGTGCGGCCGGTGAAGGGGCAGGTGCTGCGGCTGACGGTGCCGGCCCCCTACGCGCCGTTCCTGTCCCGGACCGTACGGGCGGTCGTGCGCGGCAGCCACGTCTACCTCGTGCCGCGCGAGAACGGCGAACTCGTCGTCGGCGCGACCAGCGAGGAACTGGGCTGGGACACCACGGTCACCGCCGGCGGCGTCTACGAGCTGCTGCGCGACGCCCACGAGCTGGTGCCCGGCATCACCGAACTGCCGCTGACCGAGACCGGGGCGGGGCTGCGGCCCGGCTCCCCCGACAACGCCCCGCTGCTGGGCCCGACCGCGCTGCCCGGGCTGCACCTGGCCACCGGGCACTACCGCAACGGGGTGCTGCTGACCCCGCTCACCGGCGACGTGATGGCGGAGCTGCTGGCCACCGGCACGGTGCCGGAGATCGCCCGCCCCTTCACCCCGCGCCGGTTCACCGGGGCACGTCAGGAGTCGTACGCATGACCATCTCCGTCAACGGCGAGCCGCGCGAGGTCGCGGCCGGCACCACGCTCGACGCGGTGGTCGCCACTTTGACCGCGGCCCCCAAGGGCGTCGCCGCGGCCCTCAACGAGACGGTCGTACCGCGCGGGCAGTGGCCGCACACCGTGGTCGGCGACGGCGACCGGGTCGAGGTCCTGACCGCGGTACAGGGAGGCTGACGGCCATGGCGGACGACGTTTTCACCCTCGGCGGCCGGACCTTCTCCTCCCGCCTGATCATGGGCACGGGGGGCGCCCCGAGCCTGGACGTGCTGGAGCGCGCCCTGGTCGCCTCGGGTACGGAACTCACGACCGTCGCCATGCGACGGCTGGACCCGACGGTGCAGGGCTCCGTCCTGTCGGTCCTGGACCGGCTCGGCATCGCGGTCCTGCCGAACACGGCGGGCTGCTTCACGGCCGGCGAGGCGGTGCTGACGGCGCGCCTCGCGCGGGAGGCGCTGGGCACGGACTGGATCAAGCTGGAGGTCGTCGCGGACGAACGCACCCTGCTGCCGGACGGCGTCGAGCTGCTGGACGCCGCCGAGGTCCTGGTCGACGAGGGCTTCACGGTGCTGCCGTACACGAACGACGACCCGGTGCTGGCGCGGAAGCTGGAGGACGTGGGCTGCGCGGCGATCATGCCGCTGGGCTCCCCCATCGGCTCGGGGATGGGGATCCGCAACCCGCACAACTTCGAGCTGATCACGGAGCGGGCGGGCGTGCCGGTGATCCTGGACGCGGGAGCCGGTACGGCCTCGGACGCCGCGCTGGCGATGGAGCTGGGCTGCGCCGGGGTGATGCTGGCCTCGGCGGTGACCCGTGCGCAGGCGCCGGTGCTGATGGCGGCGGCCATGCGGGACGCGGTCTCGGCGGGCCGCCTCGCGTACCGCGCGGGCCGCATCCCCCAACGCCGCTTCGCGGAAGCCTCCTCCCCGGCGGAGGGCCGCGCCACCCTCGACCCGGAACGCCCGGCGTTCTGAGGGCGCTCCTGGACCGGCCCCGATCGGCGTTCGAGGCGCGGGCCGGCGGGGCCGGGTTTCCCGGCCCGGCCGGGCGGCGGACGTCACAGCTGCGCTGCAACCCCTACGCCCCCGCCCGGCGGCACGGCGGGGGCTCGTAGAATCCCCGGGTGGACACGACCCTGGACGACCCCATCGTCGGGCAGACGCTCGACGGCCGCTACCGCATCGACGCCCGCATCGCGGCCGGCGGCATGGCCACGGTCTACCGCGCCCTCGACACCCGCCTCGACCGCGTCCTCGCGCTCAAGGTGATGCACCCGGCCCTCGCCGCGGACGCCGCCTTCGTCGACCGGTTCATCCGCGAGGCGAAGTCCGTGGCCCGCCTCGCCCACCCCAATGTCGTCGCCGTCTTCGACCAGGGCACGGACGGCCCGTACACGTACCTGGCCATGGAGTACGTCTCCGGCTGCACCCTGCGCGACGTGCTCCGCCAGCGCGGCGCCCTCCAGCCGCGGGCCGCCCTGGACATCCTCGAACCGGTCCTCGCCGCGCTCGGCGCCGCGCACCGGGCCGGGTTCGTCCACCGCGACATGAAGCCCGAGAACGTCCTGATCGGCGACGACGGCCGGGTCAAGGTCGCCGACTTCGGCCTGGTCCGCAGCGTCGACACGGTCACCAGCACCACCGGCTCCGTCCTCGGCACCGTCTCCTACCTCGCCCCGGAGCAGATCGAGAACGGCGTCACCGACACGCGCGTGGACGTCTACGCCTGCGGCGTCGTCTTCTACGAGATGCTCACCGGCTCCAAGCCCCACACCGGCGGCAGTCCCGCCCAGGTGCTCTACCAGCACCTCAACGAGGACGTCCCGCCCCCGTCGGCCGCCGTCCCCGGGCTGCCCGCCTGCCTGGACTCGCTCGTCGCCCGCGCCACCGCGCGCGACCCGCAGCTGCGGCCCTCCGACGCCGCCGCGCTGCTGGGCCTGACGCTGGAGGCACGCGCCGCGTTGAGCGAGGACGAGCTGGACGCCGTGCCGCCCCAGGCGCACCCGGGCGAACGGGGCGCGAGCGAGGACCGCACCAGCGTGATCCCCCGGCCCGTCTCCGGGACGGGTAACCAGCCCGTCCAGCACACCTCCCGCCTGGCGGCCCCGCCGCCGCCCGCGCCGCGGGCCCGCCGCCGGGCCCGGCCGCGCGGCCTGTACCTGGTCATCGCCGCGGTGCTGCTGGCCCTCGGTCTCGGCGCGGGCGTCTGGTACATCAACTCGGGCCAGTTCACCAAGGTGCCGAACCTCCTGGGCAAGACGGAGGAACAGGCCCGTTCCGAGCTGTCGGCGGCGGGTCTCGGGGTGAAGGGGGTGGACCGGAAGTTCAGCGAGGCCTTCGACCGCGGCACGGTCATGAACACCGACCCCCAGGGCGGCAAGCGCATCCGCGGCAACGGCGCCGTGACGCTGACCGTCTCCCGCGGGCCCGAGATCGTCAGCGTGCCCGCGCTCAAGGGCAAGACCCTGGACGCCGCCAAGGCGGAGCTGACGTCGGCAGGTCTCGCGCCCGGCATCGTGACCCAGGCGTTCAGCCAGGACGTCCCCCAGGGCGCGGTGATCACCACCGACCCGGAGGGCGGGCAGAAGCGGGCCCCCGACACGGCGGTGGCGATCGTCGTCAGTAAGGGCCGCCCCGTGCAGGTGCCGAACGTGACCGGTCAGCCCGTGGACCAGGCGCGCGTCGCCCTCCAGGACCTCGGCCTCAAGGTGGAGACGGCGGCCGAACAGGTCAACTCCCCCTCCCCCGCCGGTACGGTCGCCAACCAGTCGGCCGCCGCCGGCACCCAGGCCGCGGCGGGTGACACGGTGACGCTCACCGTGTCCAAGGGCCCCCGCCAGGTGCCGGTGCCGAACGTGACGGGCCAGGAGGCCGACGTGGCCCGCAGGGCGCTGGAGGCGCAGGGCTTCAAGGTGAAGGTGGAGCGGCCGTTCTTCGGTTTCAGCAACACGGTCGACGCGCAGTCGGTGCCCGGCGGCCAGAGCGCCCCCGAAGGCAGCACGATCATCATCCGCACCAAGGGGCTGTGAGTGCACACCGAAGGGAGCGCCGACGCGGGCGCCGACGAGCGGGCCGAGCAGCGCGTGGCGCGCCGCAACCCGGTGGGCGGGCACGTCCCCGTGGCCGGCGGGCTGGCCTCGGTCGGCCTGACCTACGCGCGTGAGATGGGCGCCGAGGCCGTCCAGGTCTTCGTGGCCAACCCCCGCGGATGGGCCACCCCGGCCGGCAATCCGGCGCAGGACGAACAGTTCCGGGCCCAGTGCGCGGACGGGTCCGTTCCGGCCTACGTCCACGCGCCGTACCTGATCAACTTCGGCTCGCACACCGGGGCGACCGTCGAGAGGTCGGTGGAGTCCCTGCGGCACTCGCTGCGCCGCGCCCGTGCGATCGGGGCGCTCGGGGTGGTCGTGCACACTGGCTCGGCCACCGGCGGGCGTCCGCGCGAAGTGGCGTACGCGCAGGTCAGGCAGTACATGCTGCCGCTGCTGGAGGAGCTGACGCACGACGACGACCCGTTCCTGCTGCTGGAGTCCACGGCCGGGCAGGGTTCCTCGCTGTGCTCGCGCACCTGGGACTTCGGCCCGTACTTCGAGGCCCTCGACCACCACCCGAAGCTCGGCATCTGCCTGGACACCTGCCACATCTTCGCGGCCGGGCACGACCTCGCGGAGCCCGGCGGCGTCAAGCAGACGCTGGACCTGCTGGTGGACACGGTGGGCGGGGGCCGGCTCAAGCTGATCCACGCCAACGACTCCAAGGAAGGCGTCGGCGCCCACAAGGACCGCCACGCGAACATCGGCCAGGGGCACATCGGGCGGGAGGCGTTCGGCGAGCTGTTCTCGCACCCCGCGACGGAGGGTGTGCCGCTGATCATCGAGACGCCGGGCGGCAAGGAGGGCCACGCCGCGGACGTGGCACTGTTGAAGGAGCTCCGCGGCGCCCACGCATAAGACGTTGGGGAATACCCCTGGGGGGTATACGGTTCTGCTACCCGCAGGACCGTAATCCGACGTTCACAGGGGGCTGCGATGAACCACTCGCATCACGGGCACGCCGACCACGAGGCACACGCCGGCCACGAGCACCACAGCGACCACGACAGCCACGGCGGCCATGACGGCCACAACGGCCACAACGGCCATGCAAGCCACACCAGCCACCACGACGGCACCGTCACCTGGGCCATGGCCGCCAAGGCCACCCTCCACTGCCTCACCGGCTGCGCCATCGGCGAGGTACTCGGCATGATCATCGGCACCGCGCTCGGCTGGGGCAACCTGGCCACGATGATCGCGGCCATCGTCCTCGCGTTCTTCTTCGGCTACGCGCTCACCCTGCGCGGGATCCTCGGCGCGGGCGTGGACCTGCGTACGGCCGTCCGGGTGGCGCTGGCCGCCGACACCCTCTCCATCGCCGTGATGGAACTGGTCGACAACGGTGTGATCGCACTGTGGCCGGGCGCGATGGACGCCCAGCTCCAGGACGCGCTGTTCTGGACGGCGCTCGCGCTCTCCCTCGCGCTCGCCTTCGTCATCACCACCCCGGTCAACAAGTGGATGATCGGCCGCGGCAAGGGGCACGCGGTCGTCCACCAGTACCACCACTGAGCGGGCCGCCCCGGAGGACGGCGGGGCGGCAGGACGGCAGGGCGGCAGGGCCTATATGTCGGGCCCGTCGCCCGGCTCCTCCTGGTACGAGTAGCGCTGCTCGCGCCAGGGGTCGCCGATGTTGTGGTACCCCCGCTCCTCCCAGAAGCCCCGCCGGTCGGCGGTCATGTACTCCACGCCCCGGACCCACTTGGGCCCCTTCCAGGCGTACAGGTGCGGCACCACGAGCCGCAGCGGGAAACCGTGCTCGGCGGTCAGGAGTTCGCCACCCTGATGGGTGGCGAAGACGGTCCGCTCGGAGGCGAAATCAGCCAGTCGCATGTTCGAGCTGAACCCGTACTCGGCCCACACCATCACATGCGTGACCTGCGGCGCCGGCGGGGCCAGTTCCAGGACGGTACGCGCGAGCACCCCGCCCCATTCGGCCCCCGGCATGCTGAACTTCGTCACGCAGTGCAGGTCCGCCACGACCGATTCGAACGGCAGGGCCGTGAATTCCTCGTGGTTCCAGCAGTGCTTTTCCCCGTCGGCCGTGGCCCCGAAGACGCGGAACTCCCAGCGTTCGGGCTTGAACTTGGGTACCGGCCCGTAGTGGGTGACCGGCCAGCCCCGCTGCAACCGCTGCCCCGGAGGGAGCTCGAACTGCTCTGCTCCCGGAAATTCCCGGCTCACCGGCTGACCCATGCCTCCATGGTGACAGACGTCGCGGGGTGGTCATGACCGCCCCGGCCGATTCCGACAAGTCACGGCAACTCCGACTAAGGAGGCACTTACTGGACGGCCCTGGGTGACGGTGGAAGGATGCGCGCACTGCCCAGTCACAAGCTGACATTGCTTGGAAGGAGCCTTCGCGATGCAGGGCGACCCCGAGGTCCTTGAGTTTCTCAACGAGCAGCTGACCGGTGAGCTCACGGCCATCAACCAGTACTGGCTGCACTACCGCATCCAGGACAACAAGGGCTGGACGAAGCTCGCCCACTACACCCGTGCCGAGTCCATCGACGAGATGAAGCACGCGGACAAGATCACCGAGCGCATCCTCATGCTCGACGGGCTGCCCAATTACCAGCGCCTCTTCCACGTGCGCGTCGGCCAGACCCTGACGGAGATGTTCCAGGCGGACCGGCAGGTCGAGGTCGAGGCGATCGACCGCCTGCGGCGCGGCATCGAGGTCATGCGCGGCAAGGGTGACGTCACCTCCGCCCGCCTCTTCGAGGAGATCCTGGCGGACGAGGAGCACCACATCGACTACCTCGACACGCAGCTGGAGCTCATCGAGAGCATCGGCGAGCCGCTGTACATCGCGCAGCAGATCGAGCAGCCGGAGAGCTGAGCCCCGCACGGGCCGCCCCGGGCCGTCCCGGGCCGTCAGGCAGCGTCGGCGAGCACCGGCTCGGCGGCCGGCACGGGCTCCGCAGCCAGGACGGCAGCCGTCCGGCCCGTATCCAGCAGCTCGCGCCGCGGGCACGCGCCACGGCCGAGGAGGCCCTGGATGGTGCGGACGCAGGAGCCGCAGTCGGTTCCGGCCTTGGTGGCCGAGGCGATCTGCCGGGGGGTGCAGGCCCCGGCCTCCGCGTGTTCCTTGACCTGCTTGTCGGTGATCCCGAAGCACGAGCAGACGTACACGCGGTTCACCTCCCGGGAATGGACTGGGTCGGACAGCCACTCCTATTCGGTGAGGCTTACCTAACCGTACCTAAGGTGAGGCTCCCCTAAAAGACCCGGATACGACAGTGGGGCGCGGATCACATCGATCCGCGCCCCACCGTCACGAGCCACTCACGGCCCGCTCACGAGCCTCGCACGAGCCCGCGCGAGCCGCTCACTGGTCGCGGTACATCTCCGCGACGAGGAAGGCCAGGTCCAGGGACTGGCTGCGGTTGAGCCGCGGGTCGCAGGCCGTCTCGTAGCGCTGGTGCAGGTCGTCGACGAAGATCTCGTCGCCGCCGCCCACGCACTCGGTGACGTCGTCACCGGTGAGCTCGACGTGGATGCCGCCCGGGTGGGTGCCCAGCGCCTTGTGGACCTCGAAGAAGCCCTTGACCTCGTCGAGCACGTCGTCGAAACGGCGCGTCTTGTGGCCGGAGGCCGCCTCGAAGGTGTTGCCGTGCATCGGGTCGGTGACCCAGGCGACGGTCGCGCCCGAGGCCGTGACCTTCTCGACCAGCTCGGGGAGCTTGTCGCGGACCTTGTCGGCGCCCATGCGGACGACGAAGGTCAGCCGGCCCGGCTCACGCTGGGGGTCCAGGCGGTCGATGTACGTCAGCGCCTCGTCCACGGTGGTGGTCGGGCCGAGCTTGATGCCGACCGGGTTGGCGATCTGCGAGCAGAACTCGATGTGCGCGTGGTCCAGCTGGCGGGTGCGCTCACCGATCCAGACCATGTGGCCGGAGGTGTCGTACAGCTTGCCGGTCCGCGAGTCGGTGCGGGTCAGCGCACCCTCGTAGTCCAGGAGCAGCGCCTCGTGGGAGGCGTAGAACTCCACCGCCTTGAACTCGGCCGGGTCGGTGCCGCACGCCTTCATGAAGTTCAGCGCGTTGTCGATCTCCCGCGCGAGCTGCTCGTAGCGCTGCCCGGACGGGGAGTTCCGCACGAAGTCCTGGTTCCAGGCGTGCACCTGGCGCAGGTCGGCGTAACCACCGGTGGTGAAGGCGCGCACCAGGTTCAGCGTCGACGCGGACGCGTGGTACATGCGCTTGAGCCGCTCGGGGTCCGGGATCCGGGCCTCTTCGGTGAAGGCGAAGCCGTTGACGGAGTCGCCGCGGTAGGTCGGCAGGGTGATGCCGTCGCGGGTCTCGGTGTCCTTGGAGCGCGGCTTGGAGTACTGGCCGGCGATGCGGCCGACCTTGACCACGGGCACGGAGGCCGCGTACGTGAGGACGGCGCTCATCTGGAGCAGCGTCTTGAGCTTGGCGCGGATGTGGTCGGCGGATACGGCGTCGAAGGCCTCGGCACAGTCGCCGCCCTGGAGCAGGAACGCCTCGCCCTTGGCGACGGCTCCCAGACGGGCGCGCAGCTGGTCGCATTCGCCCGCGAAGACGAGCGGCGGATACGACTCGAGGTCCGCGACGACAGCGCGCAGTGCCTCGGCATCGGGGTACGAAGGCTGCTGCGCCGCGGGAAGGTCTCGCCAGGCCGCTTTGGCGGCGGGGGCGTGGGTTTCAGCGTTCACGGTCACCTCGTACACATTACGTCGTCACACGCGACGTCCAGCCCGATGCCCATTTGGTGAGACGGGTGTCTCCGGATATGGGGGACGCGGTCCGGAGGCTGCGCCTCCGGCGGGGCGTGGGCTAGGGTCTGCGGCATGTACGCGCACGTGAACCAGAACTGGTGGTGGCCCGCTCCCGGCGGCCCACTCCTCGCGCGTACGTAAACCACACGAGCGACACGAAGGCCGCCCCGAGGGGCGGCCTTCGGCGTTTTCGGACGCGGGGCGCCCCTCCCTCCGGAAGGACGCCCACCCCCATGACCACGGACCTCAGCCGCCTGCTGGACGAGTCCTGCCCGCCGTTCGCCCTGCTGCGCCGCCGGACGCCCGGCCGCGACCACGACACCGTCGAGGTGCTGATCGGCCCGGTCCACGAGTCCGAGCGCCTCGCCGACCTGCCCGTACGGGAGCTGCCCACCCTCGCCCTGGTGCCGTTCCGGCAGATCCGCGAGCGCGGGTTCGACGTGCGCGACGACGGGACCCCGCTCGGCGTGCTGGCCGCCGAGGAGGCCTACGAGGTCCCGCTCGCCGAGGCACTGGCCGCGCTGCCGGACCACCCGGTGCGGGTCGAGGGCGGCGGCTTCGACGTCCCCGACGAGGAGTACGCCGACACCGTGGAGCGGGTGATCCGGGACGAGATCGGGCGCGGCGAGGGCGCGAACTTCGTCATCCGGCGCACCTACGAGGGCCGGATCGAGGGCTTCGGGCGCGCCGACGCCCTCGCCCTGTTCCGGCGGCTGCTGCTGGGCGAGCGGGGCGCGTACTGGACGTACGTGGTGCACACCGGGGAGCGCACGCTGGTCGGCGCCAGCCCGGAGGTGCACGTCCGGATGTCCGGCGGGACGGTCGTGATGAACCCGATCAGCGGGACGTACCGCTACCCGGCCGGGGGGCCGACCGCCGGGTCGCTCCTCGCGTTCCTCGGCGACCGCAAGGAGACCGAGGAGCTGTCGATGGTGGTCGACGAGGAGCTCAAGATGATGTGCACGGTCGGCGACATGGGCGGTGTCGTGGTCGGGCCCCGGCTCAAGGAGATGGCGCACCTCGCGCACACCGAGTACGAGCTGCGCGGGCGCTCCTCGCTGGACGTGCGGGAGGTGCTGCGGGAGACGATGTTCGCGGCGACGGTGACCGGCTCGCCCGTGCAGAACGCCTGCCGGGTGATCGAACGGTACGAGAGCGGCGGCCGCGGCTACTACGCGGGCGCCCTCGCGCTGCTGGGACGGGACGCCGCCGGGGCGCAGACGCTGGACTCCCCCATCCTGATCCGCACCGCCGACATCGCGCCGGACGGGACCCTGCGCGTGCCCGTCGGGGCGACGCTGGTGCGGCACTCCGACCCGGCGGCCGAGGTGGCGGAGACCCACGCCAAGGCGGCGGGCGTGCTGGCGGCCCTCGGGGTCCGTCCGGCGGCGCCCCGCCCGGAGCCTGCCGCGGCCGCACTCGGCTCCGATCCCCGGGTGCGGGCGGCCCTCGCCGCCCGGCGCGAGGACCTGGCGCCGTTCTGGCTGCGGATGCAGGAGCGGCCCCCGGTGAGCTCGGGCCACGCGCTGGTGGTCGACGGGGAGGACACCTTCACGGCGATGCTGGCCCACGTCCTGCGGGTGACCGGGCTGGAGGTGACGGTACGCCGCTTCGACGACCCGGGGCTGCGCGCGGCGGCCCTGGCCTGGGAGGGCCCCGTCGTCCTGGGCCCCGGCCCGGGGAACCCGGCGGATCCCGGGGACCCGAAGATGCGGGCGCTGCGCGCCCTGGCGGCGGACCTCCTGGCCGGCCACCGGGGCGGCCTGCTCGGGGTCTGCCTGGGGCACGAACTGCTGGCCGCCGAGCTGGGGCTGCCGCTGGTGCGCAAGGCGGAGCCGGCGCAGGGGGCGCAGACACGGATCGACCTGTTCGGGGCCCCGGAGGTGGTCGGGTTCTACAACACGTACACCGCGCGGTGCTCCGCCCAGGACGCGGCGCGGCTCTCGGCGCGCGGGATCGAGGTGGCCCGGGACCCCGCGAGCGGTGAGGTCCACGCCCTGCGCTCGGCGTCGGGCTTCGCGGGGGTCCAGTTCCACCCGGAGTCGGTCCTGACCCTGCGCGGCGCGCAGCTGCTGGGCGGGCTCCTGTCGTCCGTCCGCACCGGCGCCCCGGCGTAGTCCCCGCCGGAGCCGGGGGGCCCGGCTCACCCGCCGCCCCGGCCCACCGCCGCCCGGCGGTGGGCCGGGACCCCGCGGACCGCCCTCGGGGGCCGGCCACCGGTTCCCGACCGGCCGGCGGGTGAACGTGACCCGAACGGCGGGTGCGGGGCGCCGCGGCGGCGCGTCAGCCGAAGAAGACCCCCGCCTCCTCGTACAGCGCCGGGTCCACCGTCTTGAGCTTCGAGGTGGCCTCGATGATGGGGACCCGGATGATGTCGGTGCCCTTGAGGGCGACCATCTTGCCGAAGTCGCCGTCGCGCACCGCGTCGATGGCGTGCAGCCCGAAGCGGGTGGCGAGCCAGCGGTCGAAGGCGCTGGGCGTGCCACCGCGCTGGATGTGGCCGAGCACCGTCGTACGGGCCTCCTTGCCGGTCCGCGCCTCGATCTCCTTGGCCAGCCACTCGCCGACGCCCGACAGCCGGACGTGCCCGAAGGAGTCCTTCGTGGCGTCCTTGAGGACCATCTCCCCGTCCTTGGGCATGGCCCCCTCCGCGACGACCACGATCGGCGCGTAGCTCGACTTGAAGCGGGAGGTCACCCAGGCGCACACCTTGTCCATGTCGAAGCGCTGCTCGGGGATGAGGATGACGTTGGCGCCGCCCGCCAGGCCCGAGTGCAGGGCGATCCAGCCCGCGTGGCGCCCCATCACCTCGACGACCAGGACCCGCATGTGGGACTCGGCCGTGGTGTGCAACCGGTCGATGGCCTCGGTGGCGATGCCGACGGCGGTGTCGAAGCCGAAGGTGTAGTCGGTCGCCGACAGGTCGTTGTCGATGGTCTTCGGCACCCCGACGCACGGGACGCCGTACTCCTCGAACAGCCGCGCCGCCACGCCCAGGGTGTCCTCGCCGCCGATCGCCACGAGGGCCTCGACCTCGTACTTGGCGAGGTTCTCCTTGATCCGCCGGACCCCGTTCTCCTGCTTGAACGGGTTGGTGCGCGAGGAGCCGAGGATGGTCCCTCCCCGCGGCAGGATCCCGCGTACCGCGGCGATGTCGAGCGGGACGGTGTCCCCTTCGACCGGCCCGCGCCAGCCGTCCTTGAACCCGACGAACCGGTAGCCGTACTCCTGGACGCCCTTGCGCACGACGCCCCGGATGACCGCGTTGAGCCCCGGGCAGTCGCCGCCGCCCGTCAGCACTCCGACCTTCATGGAATTTCCCTTCGCCACAGGGCCCGCTGGGGGCGCGGGGCCCGCATGACGGCCACGCTAGTGGTGACCCAGGTCACAGCGAGGGGCTCGGATGCGTCAATTCCGGTGGAATCACGGGGCGTTGCGTACGCCCGTTCACTCGTACGAGGACGTAAGTACGACGTACGACCGCCCTTACGCGTCGTCCAGACCGCGCTCTATGGCGTACCGGACGAGCTCGACCCTGTTGTGCAGCTGGAGCTTGCCCAGGGTGTTCTGGACGTGGTTCTGCACCGTGCGGTGCGAGATGACCAGCCGTTCCGCGATCTGCTTGTACGACAACCCCTTGGCCACGAGCCGCAGCACCTCGGTCTCGCGCTCGGTGAGCTGGGGGGCCTTCGGCCCCTCGGCGGCGGCCGGTGCCGGGTCGGTGGCCAGGCGCCGGTACTCGCCGAGGACCAGGCCCGCGAGGCCCGGGGTGAAGACCGGGTCGCCGGCCGCGGTGCGGTGGACCGCCTCGATCAGCTCCTGCGCGCCTGCCGACTTCAACAGGTAGCCGGTCGCACCCGACTTGACGGCCTCCAGGACGTCGGCGTGCTCACCGCTGGCGGACAGGACGAGGACCCGCAGCGCCGGGTTGGCGCCGACCAGCTCCTTGCAGACCTGCACCCCCGGCATGCCCGGCAGATTGAGGTCGAGGACCAGGACGTGCGGGGCGGCGGGCACGGCCCGGCGGACCGCCTCGGGGCCGTCCCCGGCGGTGGCGACGACGTCGAAGCCGGCGGCGGCCAGGTCGCGGGCGACCGCGTCGCGCCACATCGGATGGTCGTCGACGACCATCACCTTGATCTCGTTCGGCTCGGTCACTGGGTCCTCCCCCTCGGTACTTTCAGTTCCACTTCGGTGCCCTGTCCGGGGACGGACACCAGCTCGGCGGTGCCGCCGAGGTCCCGCAGCCGGCCGCGGATCGACAGCGCCACGCCCATCCGGCCCTCGCCCTCGGCCTGGTCGAGCCGGCCGGCCGGGATGCCGGGGCCGTCGTCGCGAACGGTGACGATCACCTCGTCACCCCAGTCCTCGACCAGGATCCAGGCCCGGGCACCCTCCCCCGCGTGTCTGCGCACGTTGTCGAGGGCGGCGCCGACGGCCGCCGCCAGCTCGCGGGCGGCGGGCGCGGGCAGCGGCACGGGGCCGCCCGGTTCGGCGAAGCTCACCCGGGACCCGGCGTGCGGGGCGAGCAGGGTCCGCAGGTCCAGCTCCCCCTCGTCGGCGCCCGGCTCCTCGACCTCGTACGCGTCCACGAGCGCGCCCAGCGACTGGTCCCGGGAGATCCGGGAAGCGGGTACGAGCCCGCTGGAGACCAGGGTGCGCAGCGCCACCTCCTGCTCGCCGGCCATCCTGCCGAGTTCGGCCGCCTCGCCGCCGAGTTCGGTGCCGCGCCGCTGGACCATGGCCAGGACCTGGAGGACCCCGTCGTGGATGTCGCGGGCGAGGCGCTCGCGCTCGCGGGTCGCGGCCTCGATCTCCAGGGCGCGGGCGAGGGTGGCCTCGCTGGCGCGGGCCACCTCGACCACGTAGCCGATGGCCAGGGAGGCGACCCAGACCAGCAGTACGTTGTGCAGGGTGTCGCGGGTCGGGTCGCCGCCGTGGATGACGATGTTGGCGACGGCGACGGGCGTGGAGGCGCAACCGGCCCAGCGCCAGCCGCCCTTGAGGGCGAAGGCGAGGACCGAACCGGCCGTCCAGATGCTGGGGAGGGTGGGGCCGCCGGCCGCGATCCGCTCGTGGGTGTCGGCGAGCGGGGTGAGCAGGATGCCGGCGAGCGCGACGGTGAGGTCGGCGCCGAGGAACCGCTTGGTGCAGCGGGCGGCGCTCGCGACGTTGCGGTAGGTGGCCAGGGTCCAGACGGCGAGCACGGCGAGGTAACCCACCGCGACCGCCGGCCGCGGGAACTGCGCGTACGCGGAGACGAACAGCAGCACCGCGTAGACCATGGTGAGCAGCCGGTAGACCGTCAGGGCGCGCCACAGCGGCTGCTCGACCGACATGCGCACGACGCGCTCGCGTTTCGCCATCTCCCCCACCACCCCCGCGCGGGCGGGCGCCGGGGCCCCCGCCCGTTCCTACTCCTTGACCGCCTTGGCGGCCTTCTCCGCGTCGGCGATCTGCCGCTTCGCGGCCGTCGCGTAGATGTCCACGTATTCCTGGCCGGAGAGCTTCATGATCTCGTACATGACCTCGTCGGTCACCGAGCGGAGGATGAAGCGGTCGCTCTCCATGCCGCGGTAGCGGCTGAAATCGAGCGGCTTGCCGATCCGGATGCCCGGGCGCATCAGCTTGGGCACCACCTTGCCGGGCGGCTGGATCTTCTCGGTGTCGATCATCGCCACCGGGATCACCGGGGCACCCGTGGCGAGCGCGACCCGGGCCAGTCCGCCGGGCTTGCCGCGGTAGAGGCGGCCGTCGGGCGAACGCGTGCCCTCGGGGTAGATGCCGAACAGCTCTCCGCGCTCGATGACCTCGATGCCGCTCTTGATGGCGGCCTCGCCGGCCCCGCGCGCGCCGGAACGGTCCACCGGGAGCTGGCCGACGCCCTTGAAGAAGGCGGCCGTCAGCTTGCCCTTGACCCCGGGTGAGGTGAAGTACTCCGCCTTCGCGATGAAGGTCACCTTCCGGTCCAGAACGGCCGGCAGGAAGAAGGAGTCGGAGAAGGAAAGGTGGTTGCTCGCGAGGATCGCCGGCCCCTCCGCGGGGATGTTTTCGAGGCCCTCCACCCACGGCCTGAAAGCAAGCTTCAGTGAACCGCCGATGGAGAACTTCATTGCGCCGTAGATCAACTCGAAAGCCTTCCTGTGTCTGTCGAACAGACCTTAACCCCTGCCCGCCGCAGGAGCGGCCCGACGACCCTGGTCGGTGTCACCGCGGTCGCGTACGGTGAAGTCACACAGCGCTACGTACCCCTCGTACCCCCGCCCTTTCAAAGGAGTCCCTGGTGCCCGTCCTCCTTGGAGCAGAGCCGTTCCGCCACGAGGGCGGGCCGGTCGGCGTGCTTCTCTGCCACGGCTTCACCGGTTCCCCTCAGTCGCTCCGCCCCTGGGCCGAGTACCTGGCCGAGCGGGGGCTGACGGTCTCGCTGCCGCTGCTGCCCGGGCACGGGACGCGGTGGCAGGACATGCAGCTCACGGGCTGGCAGGACTGGTACGCCGAGGTCGACCGCGCGCTGCGGGAGCTGCTGGACCGGTGCGAGCAGGTGTTCGTGTTCGGGCTGTCGATGGGCGGGGCGCTGAGCCTGCGGCTGGCGGCGAAGCACGGGGAGTCGATCAGCGGGCTGGTGCTGGTCAACCCCGCCAACAAGGTGCACGACCCGCTGGCCTTCGCCCTGCCGGTGGCGCAGCACTTCCTGCGCTCGACGCCCGGTATCGCGAGCGACATCGCCAAGCCGGGGTCGGTGGAGGTCGGATACGACCGGGTGCCGACGCGGGCCGCGCACTCGCTGCGCCGGTTCTTCCGGCTGGTCGACACCGAACTGCCGCAGGTGACCCAGCCGGTGCTGCTGCTGCACAGCCCGCAGGACCATGTCGTACCGCCCGTGGACTCGGCGCGGATCCTCTCCCGCATCTCGTCCACGGACGTGACGGAGACCCTGCTGGAACAGAGCTACCACGTCGCGACGTTGGACCATGACGCGGAGCGGATCTTCGCGGACAGCTATGCGTTCGTCGGGCGGCTCGCGAAGAGCGTCGGCAGGGAGGGGGCGGCCAGCGGTGGCTGAGCACGAGGAGTCGTCCGGGGGCGTGCCCCCGTTGGACGAGGAGGCGGCGTGGGCGGCGATCGTCGCCGGGTACGGGCAGGAACCGCCGGACCCGCCGGGATCCAGACCGTTCCGGCCCATCGAGAACCTGATGCTGCCCGAGGAGGACGTCCAGCCGGAGCGGGAGCCCGAGCCGAAGCCGGAGGAGCCCTTGGGCGGCTCGGTGGTCTTCGCCCCGGGCGTGACCCTGTCCCCGCCCCCGGGCCCCCGCGACCACACCCCGGCGGAGCCGGAGGACGGCGACGACGACGGGGAGGGGGGCCACTTCGTCCCGCCGGAACCGGAACTCCCGCCGGCCGACACCACGGCGAAGTTCGCCTGGCTGGCGGTGGTGGGCGGCCCGGTCCTGCTGCTGCTGGCGGTGCTGCTGCAGTGGGAGATGACCTGGTGGCTGACCACCCTCGGCATCGGCGGCTTCCTCGGCGGCTTCGCCACCCTGGTGGCCCGCATGGCCCACGATGACGACGAGCCCGACGACCCGGGCCGCGGCGCGGTGGTCTGATCTCTCTGCGTCGGGGCGCCTCGACGCCTTCGCGTCGCCGTCCGACTCCGTCCGCCGCCCCGCGGCCTGCCCCCTGGACACCACGGCGCGGGCGCCGGCACACCGCAACCGGGTGTGGGGCCGAACCCGGCGCAGCCGGGGGGCGCTTGCGCGGCCCGCGCTGTACGAAATCAGCCTCGCCGGCGATTGAGGCGCGGGGTGTGGGGCGGAGCCCAGGGAGCCCGGCGCAGCCGGGGGCGCTTGCGCGGCCGCGCTGCGCATGGGCCCGATGCGCCGCCCCCGGCGGACGGAGTTCGCCGCAGCGGTGCGAAGCCGTCGAGGCGCCTGGCGCCGAGACGTGCGAGCGGCGCGTCCGAGCGGCGCGTCAAAGAGGAGTCGGACGCAGGCGCAGGGCTGCCAGGACCGGGAGGTGGTCCGTCGCCGCCCGGAGGTCGGGGTGGGTGACGCCCGGGAGGGGGAGGGGAACGCCGCAGGCCAGGACTTCCACGCCCGGCGACGCGAACACCGCGTCGATGCGGCGCGGCGCTCCGGAGCGGGAGAACGTGTGCTCCCCGCCCCACGGCGCCACCGCCCAGCCGTCCTGCATCGCCGACGCCAGCCGTCGGAACGCCGCCCCGTCCGGGGTCTCGTTCACATCGCCCGCCGCGATCGCGTACGGGGTGTCCAGCGACCGCACGCGCTCCAGCAGCGCCTCCGCCTGCGCCGCCCGCTCCCCCGCGTCCAGCGACAGGTGCGCGCTGAGCACACCCACCCGCACCGCCGTCCCGAACCGGACGACCGCCGTCGCGAAGCCCCGCCGGTGCAGGCCCGGCGTCAGCGGGAGGAGCACGTCCTCGGTGCGCTCCACGAAGGCCCGTAGCGAGCAGAGCAGGAGCGGGCCGGCGGCGCTCCCACCCCCGCTCAGCACCACCAGGTCGCACTTGGCGGCCAGCCGGGCCGCGTGCTTGCGCCACCGGAAGAACAGCGGCGCCTCCTGGACGAACACCAGGTCCGGCTCACACGCCCGGATCACCCGGACCAGCGCTTCCTCGTCGTCGCGCAGCGAGCGCACGTTGTAGCTGAGCACCCGGATCACGGCCGAACCGTCGGGCTCCGTACAGGACTTCGGCAGCGAGGCCGACAGCGAAGGCAGCTCCATGCTTCCCCACCCTACGCAGCTGCCCGCCGCTCCCCCAGGGGGCGCGGCGGGCAGCGGCGTACGCCGGTCGAGGTCAGCCCTGGCGCGCCAGGTCGGCCGCGCCCACCATTCCGGCCTTGCCGCCGAGCTGCGCGGCCAGTACCTGCGCGTGCGGGCGCCAGGCTCCGCCGACCAGCCAGCGCTTGAAGGACTTGCGGATCGGGTCGAGGACGAGGTCGCCCTCGTCGGAGACGCCGCCGCCGACGATGAACGCCGACGGGTCGAAGAGCGAGGCCAGGTCGGCCAGGCCCGCGCCCGCCCAGCGGGCCAGCTCGCGGAAGGCGTCGACGGCCACCGGGCAGCCCTGCCGGGCCGCCTGACTGATGTGCTTGCCCTCGATGCCCTCGGGGGTGCCGTCGCCGAGCGCGAGCAGGATCGTCGCGTTCTCGGGCGTGGCCTTGGCGCGCTGCTTCGCGTACCGGACCAGCGCGCGCCCGGAGGCGTACTGCTCCCAGCAGCCCTGGCTGCCGCACCCGCACAGCAGGCCGTCCGGAACGACCCGGATGTGGCCGAACTCGGCGGCGACGCCGAAGCGCCCGCGCCGCAGCTTGTTGCCGATGATGATGCCGCCGCCGAGGCCGGTGCCCAGGGTGATGCAGATGACGTCGTCGTGGCCCTGGCCGGCGCCGAAGCGGTACTCGCCCCAGGCCGCGCAGTTCGCGTCGTTCTCGACGACGACGGGGAGGCCGATGCGCTGCTCGACCTTGTCCTTGAGCGGCTCGTGCCGCCAGTCGATGTTGGGCGCGAACAGTACGGTGGCGCGCTTGTCGTCCACGTACCCGGCGGCGCCGATGCCCACGGCCTCGATGGCGTGGCTGCTGCTGACCTCGGACACTGCGGTGCAGATCGCGTCGGTCACGCCGTCCGGGGTCGGCGGGGTGGGCACCTTGTACGTCTCCAGGATGGTGCCCTCTTCGTCGACCACGCCGGCCGCGATCTTCGTGCCGCCGATGTCGACGCCGATGGTGAGTCCCATTAGTCCCTCGGTTTCCGGTCAAGCCCCGCCACGGCCAACCGTACCCGAGCCCGGCGGAGGTTCAGTCGAGATCGATGCGCTCGGCCGGCCCGGGCCCGGTGTCCCCGTCGTCGCCGTCGCGGCGCGGGTCGTCCTCGGCGTGCGGGGCCGTCGGCCGCTGCTGCGTCCAGCGCCGCTCGTGGCCCTCCACGGCGGAGCGGTAGGCGGCGAGCAGCTCGGAGCCGGCGGCCGCGAGGTGGTCGAAGACCTCGGGGTTGCGTTCGACCACGGGCTTGACGGCGGTCTTGGCCTGGTCGACGAACTGGCGTACCGCGCCCTGCGCCGCGGCGCCGAACAGGGGGTTGTTCAGGGCGGAGACCTTGTCGGCGACGGCTTCGAAGAGCTTGAACAGCTCCTCGGCGGCGGTGCCGGTCCCGCCGCGGGACCCGTCGTCCCCGGCGGCGCCCCGCTCGGCGCGGAGGCGCTCCTTCTCGGCGGCGAGGTCCTCGGCGCAGGCCCTGGCCCAGGCGTCGTCGTCGGTGGTGCGGTCGGTGGCCTCGCTCATGGCGGACACTCCTGCGGCGGCTGCGATACGTGCGGTACGGGCTACCTTCGACGGTACCCGAACGGCGGTAGGGGAATCAGCGCGCGCGGGGCCACAGCTGCGGGTCCGGGGTGAACCGGACGCGGAGCACCCCGCCGGTGAGGGCGGCTCCGGAGACGGTGCAGCGGCGCAGCGCAGACGGCAGCGGAACGATCCTGCGGTACGGGCCGGCCGCCAGGAGCAGCTCGTCCCCGCGCCGGACCAGGTCGAGGTCGGCTTTGCGGGCACCGGGCAGCGGGATCGCCCAGACGAGTACGCCGTCCTCGGCGCGCCGGTCCTCGACGGCCCAGGCGGGGCGTGGCGCGGCGGCCGCCGGGGCGAGGCCCGGGGCGGAGTCGGCGAGCAGCGCCGTGTCCTCGGGGCCCTCGGGGTCCCGTCCGAGGTGCGGGAGCGGGATGAGCGGCAGTTCGGCGGCCCACTGGGCGGCGTACTTCTCCTGCTGGGCGGCGAGCCCGGCCAGCCAGGGGTCGGCGGAGCCCTGCGGAAGGGTCCGGTTGGCGACGAGCGCCCCGGCCGGCAGCTGGTGCAGGGCCAGCCCGAGCCGGCCGGTGCGCAGCGCGGAGTCCGCCCCGGGGCCGGGCTCGGCGACGAGCCGTACCTCGGTCGTGGGGGCCTCGACGACGGCCTGCACGGCGGCCAGCTCCTCGTCCCAGCGGGCGGCGGCCTCGTAGAGCCACTGGGCGGGCATCGGCACCCCGGCCAGCTGGGCCAGTACGGGGCGCAGGGCGCGGGCGGCCTGCCGTTCGGCGGGGAGCAGCCGGCTGAGGTAGCGGCGCAGCTGGGCGGGGAGGGCGAGGGTGGTCACCGTCTGGTGCAGCGGGGGCATGTCCACGATGACCAGGTCGGTGTCGGGGGCGGCGGCGGCCCGCCGCAGGGCGCGGAGCAGCGCGAACTGCTCGGCGCCGGGCAGCTCGGTGAGTTCCTCGGCGCTCAGGGGCCGACTGCCGAGCATGCCGAGCAGGGCGGCGCCGCGTTCCTGGAGGGCGACGAGTTCGGCCCGGAACTCCTCGCCGGAGTCGATCCGTCCGACCCGCAGCCCGGGCACGTCCCGGCCGGCTTGCGCGGCGAGCGGATCGCCGGGGTCGCCGGACAGCAGCAGCACGCGCCGCCCGTCCCGGGCGGCGGCGACCGCGGTGACGGCGGCCACGGTGGTCCGTCCGGCCCCGCCGGGTCCGGTGATCAGCAGTGTGTGCATGGTGCGGGTACTCCGGGTCGTGTGCCTGTGGCTGCGCGGAGCCGGGCTCCGCCCCACACCCCCGGGCCTCGGACGAGTGCTCGGGCCGAAAGGGGCCGACGAGCGGTCAGGCGGATTCGACGCGCTTCTTGAGGCCCGCCAGGGCGCGGTCGATGATGACCTTCTCCGCCTTGCGCTTGATCATGCCCAGCATCGGGATCTTGACGTCCACGGTCAGCTGGTAGGTCACCTCGGTGCGCGTGCCGCCGTCCACCGGCGTCAGCTTGTACGAGCCGTCGAGCTGGCGCAGCATCTGTGACTTGTGCAGCGTCCAGCTGACCTCGTCCGGGCCCTTCCAGGTGTAGGCGAGCGTGTGGTCGTCCTTGATCGCTCCCGCGTCGAGCAGCAGCCGGACCTTCTCCGCGCGGCCCTGGGCGTCGGTGGCGAGCACCTCCGCCTCCTTCACCTCGCCGGTCCACTCCGGGTAGCGGGCGAAGTCGGCGATCACGGCCATGACGTCGGCCGGGGCCGCATCGATCGTGATACTCGAACTGGTGTGTTCCGCCATCGCGGTCGCTCCTCCGGGGAGTTCGACAAGTGTGTGGGGCCTCCGGCCGCCGGGTGAAGGCTACCGCGCGTGCGGACCCCGCCACTCCAGGGACCCCGGCATTCCAAGGCCCCGCCCCTGGGGGGAACCGCGCCGCTCCAACGCCCCGCCCCCGCGGGGACCCCGCCGCTGCGCGGCCCGGCCGCTCCGGGTCCGCCCCGGCACCGGCACCTGCGGGCCGCTCACCACTCCAGCGCCCACGGCGTCCCCGTCGCCGCGAAATGTCCGACGTTCACGCACTCCGTGCCGCCGATCCGCATCCGCCGGGCCAGCGGCTGGTGGACGTGCCCGAAGAGCGCGTACCTCGGCCGCATCCGCCGGATCGCCGCCAGCAGCGCCTCGCTGCCCCGCTCGAACCGCCGGGCCACCGTGTCGTAGCAGAGCTCCGGCACCTCCGGCGGGATGTGCGAGCACAGCACGTCCACCTCGCCCAGTGCCTCGACCTTGGCGGCGTACTCCTCGACGTCCACCTCGTACGGCGTCCGCATCGGCGTCGGCAGCCCGCCGCCCACGAACCCGAAGACGCGGCCGCCGATCTCCACCCGCTGGCCGTCGAGCACGGTCGTGCCGGGGCCGGCGTATTCCCTCCACAGCCCGGGGACGTCGACGTTGCCGTACGTGGCGTACGTCGGGCTCGGGAGAGCGGCGAACATGTCCGCGTACTGGCGCCGGACGGCGCCCTCGATCAGCCGCTCCCGGTCCAGCCCGGTCCACAGCTCGCGCCCGAAGTCGCGGGCCTCCGCGAACCGCCGCTGGGTGCGCAGCTCCACGATCCGGTCGGCGTTCTCGACGCCGAACAGGTCGGGGAAGATCCCGCGCGAGTGGTCGGCGTAGTCGAGGAACAGGACGAGGTCACCGAGGCAGATCAGCGCGTCGGCGCCGTCCCCGGCCCGCGCGAGCGCCTCCGTGTTGCCGTGGACGTCGCTGACGACGTGGACCCGCGTACGACTCTTCCCGCCACTCATGCGGCCACCCTAGGGGCGCCTGGGCTCCTCGGGTAGGGGCACCTCCGCAGGCGGCCGGACCTGCGGTTACTTCCGGGTCTTCGGCGGGGTCGACTACTGTCGGCAGGGGACCGCCGCGTCATGTGACGCACGGAACATCTGGCCGGTTCCCCCTATCGTGAACCCACTACCGGTGGGTAACGTCCGGTCGGTCCACACGGTGGCGATGGCGCCCAGAGGAGCAGCAGTCTTGCGCGAGTTCAGCCTTCCGGCCCTGTACGAGGTCCCGTCGGACGGGAACCTGACGGATCTCATCCGCCGCAACGCCGCCCAGCATCCCGACACCGCCGTCATGAGCCGCAAGGTCGACGGCCGGTGGCAGGACGTCACGGCCACCGAGTTCCTCGCCGAGGTCCGCGCCGCGGCCAAGGGCCTGATCGCGGCGGGTGTCACGCCCGGCGAGCGCGTCGCCCTGATCTCCCGCACCCGCTACGAGTGGGTGCTGTTCGACTTCGCCATCTGGAGCGCGGGGGCCATCACCGTCCCCGTGTACGAGACCAGCTCGCCCGAGCAGATCCAGTGGATCCTCGGGGACTCCGGCGCCGCCGCGGTGATCACCGAGAGCCCGGGGCACAGCGCCACCGTGGCCGCCCTGCGCGACCGGCTCCCGGAGCTGCGCGAGGTCTGGGAGATCGAGCAGGGCGCCTTCGAGACGCTCAAGGCGGCGGGGGCGGAGGTCTCCGACGACGAGGTCGACCGTCGCGGCTCGCTCGCCAACGCCGACGACACGGCCACCATCGTCTACACCTCCGGCACCACCGGCCGCCCCAAGGGCTGCGTGCTGACCCACCGCAACTTCTTCGCGGAGTGCGGCAACGTCGTGGAGCGCCTCAGCCCGCTGTTCCGCACCGGCGAGTGCTCCGTGCTGCTCTTCCTCCCGGCCGCCCACGTCTTCGGGCGCCTGGTGGAGGTGGCGTCCGTGCTGGCGCCGATCCGCCTGGGCTGCGTACCGGACATCAAGAACCTCACCGACGAGCTGGCGTCCTTCAAGCCGACGCTGATCCTCGGGGTGCCGCGCGTCTTCGAGAAGGTCTACAACTCGGCGCGCGCCAAGGCCCAGGCCGACGGCAAGGGCAAGATCTTCGACGCGGCGGCCGAGACGGCCATCGCCTACAGCCGCGCCCTGGACACGCCGGGCGGCCCGTCCTTCGGCCTGCGGCTCAAGCACAAGCTCTTCACCAAGCTGGTCTACAGCAAGCTCCACACGGTCCTCGGCGGCCGCGGCGAGTACGCGATCTCCGGCGGCGCCCCGCTGGGCGAGCGGCTCGGCCACTTCTTCCGCGGCATCGGCTTCACGGTCCTGGAGGGCTACGGCCTGACCGAGTCCTGCGCGGCCACCGCCTTCAACCCGTGGGACCGTACGAAGATCGGTACGGTCGGCCAGCCGCTGCCGGGCTCGGTGGTGCGCATCGCCGACGACGGCGAGGTGCTGGTGCACGGCGAGCACGTCTTCACCGGCTACTGGAAGAACGAGGCGGCGACCGCCGAGGCGCTGTCCGACGGCTGGTTCCACACCGGCGACGTCGGCACCCTCGACGAGGACGGCTACCTGGCGATCACCGGGCGCAAGAAGGAGCTCATCGTCACCGCCGGCGGCAAGAACGTGGCGCCCGCGGTGATCGAGGACCGCATCCGCGCGCACGCGCTGGTCGCCGAGTGCATGGTGGTCGGCGACGCGAGGCCGTTCGTGGCCGCCCTGGTCACCATCGACGAGGAGTTCCTCGGCCGGTGGGCCGCGGAGCACGGCAAGCCGGCCGGGGTGACGGCGGCGGAACTGCGCGAGGACGCCGACCTCATCGCCGCCGTCCAGCAGGCCGTGGACGACGGCAACGCGGCGGTCTCCAAGGCGGAATCGGTGCGGAAGTTCCGCATCCTCGCCTCCCAGTTCACGGAGGAATCGGGCCACATCACGCCGTCGCTCAAGCTCAAGCGCAACGTGGTGGCGAAGGACTTCGCCGACGAGATCGACGCCCTGTACCGGGGTTAGGTCTTGCGCCGCGGGGGGCTCAGCGCGGGTCCTCCGCCAGGATCCGCGCCATGTTCCGCTCGGCGAGGGCGGTGATGGTGACGAACGGGTTCACTCCGAGCGAGCCCGGGATCAGTGAGCCGTCGACGACGTACAGACCCCGGTAGCCCTTGGCGCGGCCGTAGTCGTCGGTCGCCTCGCCGAGGACGCAGCCGCCGAGCGGGTGGTAGGTGAAGTCGTCGGCGAAGGCCCTGTTCTGGCCGAACAGGTCGTAGCGGTAGATCGTGAAGTTGGCCCGGTTCACCCGGTCGAAGAGGTTCTTGGCGGCGGCCACGGACGGCGTGTTCTGGTCCCGGGTCCAGTTGAGCCGGGCCGCGTCGGCGGCCGCGTCGTACGTGAAGTGGCCGCGCTCGGGGTTCTTGGTGATGGCCAGGTACATCGAGATCCAGTGCTCGAACCCCATGGGCAGCGGGGCGATCTCGGCGAAGACGGGGTGGGCCGCGTTGTCCCAGTCGTCGATGCCGAGGGCCGGCATGGTGGCCTGGTTCGCGCCGACGGTGTCCCACAGGTGGTTGGCCCGGGCCGTCATGATGTTGCCGTTGTGCCCCCAGCCACGGCCGACCGCCTCCGCCAGCTCGGGCAGGGCCCCGGTCTCGCGGGCGCGCAGCAGGATCTCGGTGGTGCCGAGGCTGCCCGCGCCCAGGAAGAGCTGGGCGCAGCCGAGTTCGCGGGTCTGGGTGACACGGCCGGTGAGGTCGATGGTGCGTACGGTCAGCACGTACCCCCCGGCCGGGTCCCGGCGCACGGCGACCACGCGCTGGAGGGTTTCGATGGTGACGTTGCCGGTGCCGAGGGCGGCGGCGAGATAGGTCTTGTCGAGGCTCTTCTTGCCGTGGTTGTTGCCGTAGATGACCTCGCCCGCGAGCGCGGATCTGGTGGCGGTGCCGGCCGCTTCGCGCTGCATGTAGGCGAAGTCGTAGACGTTGGGCACGAAGGTGGTCCGGAGCCCGGTGTTGCCGGCGTGTTTGCGGGAGATCCGGGCGAAGCGGTACCACTCGGTGGACTCGAACCAGGCGGGGTCGATGTCGCCCACGCCGAGCATGGCGCGGGCGCGGGGGTAGTAGGTGCCGTACATCTCGTCGGCGTCGACGCGGGGCAGGACCTCGGTGAAGTACGACCGGCGCGGTGTGGGCGCCATGCCGCCGTTGACGAGCGAGCCGCCACCCACCCCCCGTCCCACGTACACGGACATGCCGTCGTAGTTCACCCGGTCCAGGACGCCGGGGTAGGGGCTGATGTCGCGGTTGACGACGTCGAGCCAGAGGAACTGGGCGAGCGGGGCCTCGGTGCGGGTGCGGAACCACATGGAGCGCTGGTCGGGGGCGGAGGTGGAGGGGAACACCTTGCCGTCGGGCCCGGGGGTGTTCCAGAGCCGGCCCATTTCCAGGACGACGGTCCGCACTCCGGCCTGCCCGAGGCGCAGGGCGGCGACGGCGGCCCCGTACCCGGATCCGACCACGATGGCGGGGGCGTACGGGGCGGCGGGCGGCTCGACGGCGGCGGCGGAGTCGAGCCCGATACGGGTGAAGCCGAGGACGGCGGCGGTCTGGAGGGCGCCGGCCCCCAGCAGTTGACGACGCGTCAGATGGGGTGTCATGCGCGCATCATGAGCGGATTCCGCCCAACCGGCCATAACCCGCACTGACACGCATGTGAGTAACAGTCAGACATGTCTCGACCGTATCCGCGCTGCGCCGTCGCCCGCCCTGTTCGACGGACCGCGCCCCATGACGGGCCACGGGGTGCGACAATTCCCCCTCCTGCGCGGCTCCGCGGTTACAGCAGCTCGCGCAGCCGCTCCGCGAGGAGGTCCCAGCGCCAGCGTTCCTCGACCCAGGCGCGGCCGCGCTCGCCCATGCGGCGTCGCAGTTCCGGGTCCAGGAGCAGGGTCACGATCCGGTCCGCCGCCTCGTCCGGCGCCCCGCCCCGGACCACCCAGCCGGTCTCCCCGTCCAGCACCGCGTCCGGCGCCCCGCCCGAGTCGCCCGCCACCACGGGCAGGCCGGTCGCGGAGGCTTCGAGGTAGACGATGCCGAGCCCCTCCACGTCGAGGCCGCCGCGCCGGGTCCGGCACGGCATCGCGAAGACGTCCCCGGCGCCGTAGTGGGCGGGCAGCTCGCCCCAGGGGACCGACCCGGTGAAGACCACCGAGTCCGCGACCCCCGTGGAGGCGGCCAGTGCCCGCAGGTCCGCCTCGTACGGGCCGCCGCCCACGATGAGCAGCACCGCGTCCGGCACCGCCGCCAGGATCCGCGGCATCGCCTCGATGAGGGTGTCCTGCCCCTTGCGGGGCACGAGCCGGGACACGCACACCACCACCGGCCGGTCGGTCAGGCCCAGCCGGGCCCGCACCGCCGCTCCGCCGGACCCGGGGTGGAAGGTCTTCTCGTCGACCCCGGGCGGCAGCTGCGTCATCCGCGCCGCCGCCCGCTCCGTGACCGCCGAGGCGATCCGGGTGCGGGTGTACTGGCCCAGGTAGGTCAGGGTGTCGGTGCCCTCGCCGATCCGCCGCAGCAGCTGCCGGGCGGCCGGCAGCTGTGCCCAGCCCGCTTCGTGCCCGTGCGTGGTCGCGACGATCCGCCGGGCCCCCGCCCGCCGCAGCGCCGGGGCCATCAGGCCCAGCGGGGCCGCGGCGCCGAACCAGACCGACTGGCAGCCGCGTTCGCGCAACAGCTCCACCGCACGCCGTGTCACGCGCGGCGTCGGCAGCAGCATCGTCGTACGGTCGCGCACGACCTGGAACGGCTGCTCCGCGTCGAAGGCGGCGGTCGCCGCGCGGCCCTCTTCGTCGTGCTTCCAGGTGGAGGCGTAGACGACGATCCGGTCGGGATCCAGCCGCAGCGCCATGTTGTGCAGGAAGGCCTGGATGCCGCCCGGTCGCGGCGGGAAGTCATTGGTCACGATCAGCGTCTTGTGCATCGCCAGCCAACGTACCGGACGCCCCTAACCGAGCTGCTCCCGCAGGGTCTCGCGCCAGAGCCGGGTCAGTTCGCCCCGGTCCGTCCCCAGGGTCTCGTCCAGGGCCACGGACAGGGGGGCGCCCGCCCTCTCGTACAGCCGCACCAGGGCCGCGTCGCCCCACTTCGCCGCGATGAGCCGGCAGGCGAGCCACGCCCCCTCGTACGACCGCGCGAGCGCCTGCGGGTCACCGCCGAAGGCGAAGTCCCCGTCCGCGGGCAGCGCGCCCGGGAGACCGCCCCGGCGCACCGCGCGGGCCAGCTCCGGCGCGGCCTCGGCCGGGGTGCGGTCCGTGGCGCGGTACGCGGCCCAGTCCGCGAAGCCCTCGGACAGCCACAGGGGGGTGGTGGCCGAGGTCGCGGCGCGGGTCGCCACATGGGTGACCTCGTGGGTCAGCACGATGTCCCGGCCCGCTTCCGACAGCCCCGCGTACCCCTCCGGGTTGATCACGACCCGGTCGGCCGGGGCCGGACCGGCCCCCACCCGGCCGGTGGTGACGGCGCCCATCCCCCGGTAGGCGTCGGCGGGCTGCCCGAGCAGCGCCGCCATCGCGTCGAGCGTCGCCGGGACGAGCACCACCGCCCGGCCGGCCCACGGCCGCGGCCAGGCGGCGCTCGCCGCGGGCACCGCGCGGTCGGTCTGCGCCGCGATGGCGGACAGGGTCCCCGGGCTCTGGCCGACCCCCAGCACCAGCGCGTGCGCCCCGCGTACGGCCGTCACCGCCCCCTGGTCCCACAGTTGCGGCGGCGCCCCGGGCGCGGGGCGGTCGGCCGTGACCCGCCAGCCGCCGGCGTCGTCCCGCGCGAGTTCCACCTCGCGCCGCGCGTCCGCCGCAGCGGTGTCGTAGCCGGTCAGGCGGTAGTGCAGCGCCGCCCGCGCGAAGGCCCGTACGCCGTCCCGGCGCACCGAGGTGACCTCGTACGACCACCCCTCCAGCGGGATCCCGGCGAGCCGGGCGGGCGGCGCGGCGGCCCAGTCGGCGACGGCCCGCCGGACGGCGGGGTCCCCGGCGCCGCCGCCGGGAGCGGCGCAGCCGGCCGGCAGCCCGCACAGCAGCAGCAGGGCGAGCACGAGCAGGCGTACGGGGCGGCGGGCGGGGGGCATCCGCCGATCGTACGCACCCGGTGCGTCAGGGCCGGGTCACGGAGGACACCGGCATCATCCCGACCGGGTCGTACCGCACCCGGGCGCCCGGGTAGGGGGCGTGGATCACCTGGCCGTTGCCGACGTACATGGCGACGTGGCTGGCGTCCGAGCGGTACGTCACCAGGTCCCCCGGCTGCGCCTGCGACAGCGGCACGTGCCGGCCCGCGTACCGCTGTGCCTGCGAGGTGCGCGGAAGGGAGACCCCGGCCTGGCGGTAGGACCACACCATCAGCCCGGAGCAGTCGAACCCGGACGGTCCGGTCGACCCCCACACGTACGGCCGCCCGACCGCGGCCCGGGCCGCCCGCACGGCGGCCGCCGCCCGGGAGGAGGCGGGGACGGCCGAGGGCAGGTCGGGCAGCGCGTCGGCGCGGCCCCCCGAGCGCGAGGCCCGCTCGAAGTCGGCCCGCTCCTCGGACGGCATCGCGTCGAGCAGCCGGCGGGCGGCCGCGAGCTTCGCCGTGACGGCCCGCTTGTGCTCCGCGACGTCCGAGCGCAGCGAGTCCAGCTGGGCCAGCTTGACGGAGGCCTCCTGGCGCTCCTGGGCGATCCTGCGCTGCTCCTCGCGCAGTTCGCCGAGCTGCCGGGCCTGGCGGCCGCTGAGCCGGTCGAGCACGGCGGCGTTGTCGAGGTAGCCGTCGGGGTCCTCGGACAGCATCAGCGCGAGGGCGGGGTCGAGGCCCCCGGAGCGGTACTGGGCCCCGGCGAAGGCGCCGAGTACGTTGCGCATGGTGTTGATGCGGTCCTGGCCCCGGGCCACCGCGTCCTGGGCCCGGCTGATCTCGGCGCGGAGCTTGCCTGCCTTCTCGTCGGCCTCGTTGTAGCGCTCGGTGGCCTGCTCGGCCTCCTCGAAGAGCCGGTCGACCTGGGCGCGGGCGCCGGCCGGGGGGTCCTGCGGGAGGGCCGGTGCCGCGCTCGCGACCGCTCCCGTGAGGGCGACGGCGGCGCCGGCCGCGGCGGCGGTGAAGGTGGTGAGCTTGGTGCTCCGGTCGAGGCCGGTGAGCCCGGGCCGGCGATGGGACGCCACGTGAAACCGCTCCCTTGCGCTGCGCGCAGCCCGGGTCCGCCCCCCGTGGACGGCCGTGTGCCGGGTTCCGCGCTGGCAGACAGTAGCCGCAGCCGCGGGGCACCGACGACGGCCGTACGGGGGCACACACGGCGACGCCCCGCCGCAGACGCAGGTCACCGGCGGGGCGCGGGGTCAGGGCCGAGCCGAGCAATTCGCCCGGATGGGCGGTGTACGGCGCGTCCTGGGGGTTCGGATCAGCCGACGCGGACGCCGAACTGGAACGGCATGTTGTCCATCGACTCGTACTTGACGCCGCCCTTCGGGTTGGAGGCGTGCAGCGTCATGTTGTTGCCCGCGTACAGGCCGACGTGGTGCAGGTCGTCGTAGAAGAACACCAGGTCGCCCGGCTGGAGCTGGCTGCGGCCGATGCGGGTCCCGTCGTTCACCTGGGTGTAGGTGACACGGCTGATGCTGACACCCGCCTGCGCGTAGGCCCACTGGGTGAGTCCGGAGCAGTCGAAGGAGTTGGGCCCCGTGTCGCCCATGTGGTAGCCGCTGCCCAGCTTCGTCTTGGCGGCGGCGAGCGCGGCACCGGCCCGACCCGAACCCTTGACGTTCCCGGCGCTCTGGGCGGCGCTGCTGCTGGCCTTGCCCTCCTCGTCCTGGAGCCGGGCCCGGTCCTGCGCGCTCAGGCTGTTCAACTGGGCCTGCGCCTCGGCGAGCTTGTCCTGCGTGGCCTTCTTCTGCTCGCCGAGCACCTTGCGGGTGGCGTCGAGGTCCGCGAGCTTGCCGGCGGCCTCCTGGCGCTGCTGCGCGAGGGCACGCTGCTTGGCCTGGATCCTGCCGACGGCCTCGATCTGCTTGCCGCTCAACTGCTGGAGCGTGGAGGCTTTGTCGAGGTAGCTCTGCGGGTCGTCGGAGAGGAGGAGGGTGAGGGACTGGTCGATGCCGCCGGTGCGGTACTGCGCGCTGGCCATCGAACCCAGCGTGTTGCGCATGTCGTTGAGTTCGAGCTGGCCGCGCGCCACCGAGTCCTGGAGCTGCGCGATCTCCTTCTCCAGCTTGTCCTGGCGGTCCTTGGCCCCGTTGTACTTCTCGGTGGCCTGTTCCGCCTCGTCGTAGAGGGCGTCGACCTTCGCCTTGACCTCGTCCTTGCTCGGCTGCCCCGGAGCGGCGCTCGCCGCCTGGGAGGTGAGCGCGACGGTGGCCGCGGCGAGGGCGGTGAGCACGGACACGCGCGTGCGGGTGGGCTGCTTGGGTCGACGGTGGGACGCCACGAAGGCGAGCTCCTTCTTCCTCCGGCCGCCGATGGGGCACTCACACACGGCGGCAGCACCTCCGCCGTCACCCCGAATGAGTGATCTACCGCACGAAGGTTTGAACAGACACTAGTGACCCCGCTGTGATCACTTCAAATCCCCGGGAGCAAAAAATCGCCCCTTCAACGACTTCTTCACACCCAGGCCACTGTGGGTGCCGGGGAGTTGACGGTACGTTCCCTCGATGCACCGCCAATTCCGACATCGGGGACGGCAGTTGCCAAGACGCCCGAATACGCCGCATCGACGGCGTGAACCTTACGAAACGCGCGAAAGCCGCTTGAGGAGCAAGGCGGACGTAACGGGCCGGGCTCCGGACTTCGCCACCCCGTCCGCGACCTCCCGGTCGGTGGACACCACGACCACCGGACGGCCGGGCGGCTCGGCCCGCACCAGCTGGCGGATCAGCTCGTCCGCCGTCACCCCCGCCTTGGAGAACAGCACGCGCACCCCGCGCGGCGGTGCGAGCAGCACCGGGGCGGCCAGTTCGGCGCCGTCGAAGACACAGGTCATCTCCGCACCCGTCTGGGCGGCCAGCATCGACAGCCCGCCCAGCAGCCTCAGCCGCTGCTTCTCCAGCGGCATCGTCGGGTAGCCGGTCTTCGTCACGTTGTAGCCGTCGACCACCAAGTGCGCCTGGGGCAGCGCCAACAGCTGGTCCAGCAGCGCCGGATCGGTCTCCGACAGGGCACGTGCCGCGATGTCCTTCGGCGTCATCCGGCCCGGCTCCACCGCGTCCACCGTGTCGGCCGGCCGCGTGGAGACCGGCGGCAGTGCCAGCTCGCGGCGCAGCCCGGCGGCCGCGTCGAGGACGGTGTCCAGCAGCAGCCGCAGCCGCATGTCCTCGATGCTGCGCCCCTCCCGGGTGGCCCGGCGCGAGGTCTCCAGCGCCGACTCCACCTCCGCCAGACGGGACTTGAGCCGGCGGCTCTCGCTCTCGGCGGCGGCGACCCGGGCGGCCGCGTCACCGCGGATGCCGTCGACCTCGGCGGTCAGCTTGCGCAGGGCCGCCTCGCCCCGCTTGACGTCGCTCTGGGCGCTGCGCAGCTTGCGGTGAAGCGATTCCGCTTCCTTGCGGGCGGCGTCGAGCTCGGCCCGTACCTGCTCGCCGCCCGAGCGCTGCGTCTCGCGCGCGTGGGCGAGTTCCTCGCGCAGCCGTTCCAGCTCGCGCCGGGTCTCGTCGCCGACCCGTTCGGCGTCCGCCCGCTGGACCTCCTCACCGGCGGCGGCGACGAGCTTGACCCAGCCGGAGGGGCGCAGGACGTACGCGGCCGCCGCCACGTCCAGCGGGTCGGCGGCGGCGGGCGGGGCACCGCACTCCAGTGCCCCGGCCAGCTCCGCCTGGGCGTCCCGGAGCTTCTCCGCGACGCGTCCGCGGAAGACGGCGTCCGTCTCCACCGCCGCGGCCATCGCGTTGCCGGCGAACTTGGCGCGCCGGGTCGGGGTGAACCGGGCGTACTGGCGCAGCTGCGCGGGCAGGTCCGCGACGGTCAGGCCGCCGAAGGCGTCCGAGACGAGCGCGATGACCCGGCGCCGCACGCCTTCCGGCAGCGGGCGGTCGAGCACCTCCGCGGCGTCGCCGGCCGCGTCGGCCGGCTCAGCGCCGCTTGCTGGCTCCACAATCCGTCACCCCTACCGTGATCTACTGTGGGCCCGGCTCCGTCAGGAGTCCGTGCCCGGCCTGTCCACGAGCTCGATCTGGTCCACCGCGTTGCACCAGCGGCAGCGGACCGACTCGATGGTCTCATTGACCACCTCGCGCTCCTCGACCTTGGGCTCCCCGGCGAGGTCCAGGTGGACGTACTCCACGACCTTCGACGACCGGGTGACGTCGAAGCGCGTGAGGTTGCCGCACAGGGTGCAGCGCCACCGTGTGGTGTCGGTCGGCAGGGGAACCGTCATCAGGTCGCTCTCTCCTTCGTAGCTCTTTCAATTAAAGCCGCCCGCGGGCCGTCGGGGGCCGATGGCACCTTCGACGGACCGCAGCACGTAACCCTACGGCCTGGCACCACCCGCACGGGGGCTGTGCTGCGTCATGCTCTGTCCCATGATCGTAAGGTGGCAGGCCCTCGCCGAGGCCTTGCGGGAGGCCGTGCGGGGCCCGGTGGTCACCCGCGCGCTGATCGCGGGCTGCTGTCTGGTGTTCGTCCTCGGCCCGGCCTCCGGGCTGAACCCGGAGTACGGGACGGGTGACCTGCTGCTGGAGACGGGGACGGCGTACTTCCGGCGCTGGGGCGTGGTCCCGGACGAGCTCTTCGCGGGGACGGCACGGGCCCTGCTCACGCCGCTGACGGCACTGTTCGTGCACGGGAGCTGGCTGCACCTGCTCGGCAACATGCTCTTCCTCCACGTGTTCGGCGCGATGGCGGAGGAGCGGATGGGCCGGGCGGCGTTCCTGGTCTTCTACGTCGCCTGCGGCTACCTGGCCCTTGCGGCCTACGCGGCGGCCAACGCCACCTCCGACCAGACGCTGGTCGGCGCCTCGGGGGCGATCTCGGCGGTGCTGGGGGCGTTCTTGTGCCTGTTCCCGCGGGCCCGGGTGACGAGCCTGTTCCCGTTCCTGTTCTTCCTGCCGCTGCGGTTCCCCGCGTGGATCGTGCTGATGTTCTGGTTCGTCCTGCAGTGGCTGGCGGCCCACCGGGCGGCGAGCGGGCCGGGGGTGGCGTACCTGGCCCACGTGGTGGGCTTCTCCGTCGGGTTCGCCTACGCCTGGGTGCGGTATCGGCGTGCGACTAGAGTGAAGCGACCAGCGACGGCCAGCGAGGGAGACAGCCAACCGTGATCACCGCGATCGTGCTCATCAAGACCAGCGTGGACCGCATCCCCGAGATCGCCGAGTCCATCGCGCAGCTGGACAGCGTCAGCGAGGTCTACTCCGTCACCGGCACCTACGACCTCATCGCGCTGGTCCGCGTCGCCCGCCACGAGAACCTGGCGGACATCATCCCGGGCCGCATCAGCAAGATCCCGGGCGTGGAGGCGACGGACACCCACGTGGCGTTCCGCACGTACTCCCAGCACGACCTGGAAGCCGCGTTCGCCATCGGCCTCGACGCGTAGTCCTGGCCGGGGGCAGCGGAACCCGGGCCGGCGCCCCGGGCCCGCCCCACGGCTCCGGCCGGCTCTCCCCCGGCCGGGCCGCTCGGCCGCCGGCTGCCCGTCACGGACTCCCGGGCGTGCCGTCGCCGGACAGGACGTGCGCGGGAGCGCGGCTCCCCCGCAGGCGCGTCAGGAAACGGGGACGCAGCGGCCCTCTTCGGTGCGGTACTTCCACTTGGCGCCGTCCGCGACGAGCTCGCGGACCGCGCGGACGAAGCGCTCGACGTGCTCGTCGGGGGTGCCCGCGCCGAAGCTGACGCGGATCGCGTTCAGCGACCTCCCCCGGCCTTCGGCCGGGGGGACCCCCACCTCGCTCCGCTCGCCCGCCGCCTCCGGCGCTCCGCATTCGCCCTGGGCCTGCGGCTCACTGCCGAGCAGCGTCCGCACCAGCGGGTGGGCGCAGAACAGGCCGTCGCGGACGCCGATGCCGTACTCGGCCGACAGCGCGGCGGCGAAGTGCGAGCTGTTCCAGCCCTCCACCACGAACGAGATCACGCCGACCCGCGGGGCGTCGTTGCCGAACAGGGACAGCACGCGGACCGCCGGGACCTCCGCCAGGCCGTCGCGGACCTTGCCGATCAGGTGCTGCTCCCGCTCGACCAGGCCCTCGAAGCCCGCCTCGGTCAGCGCCCGGCAGGCGGAGGCGATGGAGTAGACGCCGATGACGTTCGGGGAGCCGGCCTCGTGCCGCGCGGCCGTGGTGTGCCACTCGACGTCCACGCCCCCGTCCTCGCGCCGCGCCACCTTCCGCGAGGCTCCGCCACCGGCCAGGTAGGGCTGCGCCTCCTGGAGCCAGTCGGCCCGCCCGGCGAGCACGCCCGAGCCGAACGGCGCGTAGAGCTTGTGCCCGGAGAAGGCGATCCAGTCCACGTCCAGTTCCCGCACCGAGACGGGGTGGTGCGGCGCCAGCTGGGCGGCGTCCAGCACGATCCGCGCGCCGTGGGCGTGCGCCGCGGCGGCGAGTTCCTTCACCGGCCACAGTTCGCCGGTGACGTTGGACGCGCCGGTGACGCACACCAGCGCCGGGCCGTAAGGGTCCCGCGCGGCCAGCGCCCGCTCCAGGGTGGCGACGGCCTCGTCCGGGGTGCGCGGCGCGTCGAGGTAGGTGACCCGCGCGTCGCCCCACGGCAGCAGCGACGCGTGGTGCTCGGTCTCGAAGACGAAGACCTGGCAGCCGGCCGGGAGCACGGCGGCGAGCAGGTTCAGCGAGTCGGTCGTGGACCGGGTGAAGACCACCTGGTCGGCGGGGCGGCAGTCCAGGAACTCCGCGACCGTGACCCGGCTCTGCTCGAACAGGTCGGTGGACAGCTGCGAGAGGTACCCGGCGCCGCGGTGCACGCTGCCGTAGTACGGGGCGTACGCGGCCACGTCGTCCCACACCCGCTGCAGCGCCGGCGCGCTGGCCGCGTAGTCGAGCGCCGCGTAGGTGACCTCGCCACCGGTGACGAGCGGGACGGTGACGTCCCGGCCGAGCACGGGCAGCGGCTCGGCACACGGGGTGCGGTCGGCGGTGGTGTTCAGGGATGCGGTTGCGGATGCGTATGCGGACATGGCGGTGTCTCCCGGCGGCAGGGCGGAACGGCTTCGGGGTCTGCCCGTACGCGGGTACGGCCCTGCGGCCGTCCGGGGTACGGGGATGCCTCGGGGATGCGGGTACGCGGAAGGGACCCTGTTTCCGAGGGTGAAGAAGGGGCGGAGCCGCCCTATCGCATTCGCTTGCTCATGGAAAACGCTCCTCGACAACCAGGATCCCCGGTTTCGAGGGATCCGCGCTTGCCGTAGACCTCACTGCCTACGGCCTGGTCATCACCCGGGGCACCCCGCCACGGAAGGAGGGTTGCCGGACAGCGAGCCGGGGCCAAAACGCTGTCACTCGTGACCTGCCCAGCATCCTGCCACAAGATCCCCCACGCCGGGGACCCCGGTCCACATTCCGGACCGGGGCCCACCGCCGCGCCCGAGGACCTACGCGTTGCTGGCCGCGACCCAGCGCTCCAACGCCGCCCGCGCCGCGCCCGAGTCGATGGATTCGGCCGCACGGGCGATGCCCGCGGCGATCTGCTCCTCCAGCGAGCCCGTGCCCGGATCCAGCGCCACCAGGGCAGCCGCCGAGTTCAGCAGGACGGCGTCGCGTACGGGACCGGTCTCGCCGGCCAGCAACCGGCGGGCGACGTCCGCGTTGTACGAGGCGTCCTCGCCGCGCAGGTCCCCGGCGCCCACGATCGGGATACCGACGTCGCGCGGGTCGAACGGCAGCTCGGTGACGGTGCCCTCGCGGACCCACCAGACCCGCGAGGTGGCGGTCGTGGTCAGTTCGTCCATGCCGTCGTCGCCGCGGAAGACCAGCGCCGAGGAACCCCGCTCCGCGAGCACCCCGGCGACGATGGGCGCCACCCGGGCGTCGGCCACGCCCGTGGCCTGCGCGCGCACCTTCGCCGGGTTGGTCAGCGGGCCGAGGAAGTTGAAGGTGGTCCGGATGCCCAGCTCCTTGCGGGCCGCCGCCACGTGCCGCAGCGCGGGGTGGAACTTGACGGCGAAGCACAAGGTGATGCCGGCCTCTTCCGCGACCTCGACGACCCGGGCCGGGGTGAGGTTGAGGTTGACGCCGAGCTTCTCCAGTACGTCGGAGGAGCCGCTCGCCGAAGAGGCGGCCCGGTTCCCGTGCTTGACCACCTTGGCGCCCGTTCCGGCCACCACGAGCGCCGACATGGTGGAGATGTTGACCGTCTTCGCGCCGTCCCCGCCCGTGCCGACGATGTCCACCGTCCGGCCCGGGACCTCGATGAGGTTGGCGTGTTCGTACATGGCACGCACCATGCCGTTGATCTCCGCGACGGTCTCCCCCTTGGCCCGCAGCGCCACCACGAACCCGGCGATCTGCGCGTCCGTGGCCTCGCCCCGCATGATCCGGTCCATGGCCCAGGCGGTGTCGTCCGGGCCCAGGTCCCGGCCGGTGAGCAGGGCGTCGAGGAGACCCGGCCAGCCGCGGGCCGCCACGCTGTCGCCGCCTGCCGGGGTCACAACGTTCATGGTCCGCTCCTGCTGCTCGGGAAAGTTCCACGTCGAATGGGGTGAGGAGCCCAGCCTATCCAGCCTCGGCGGACGGCAAAGAGCCCCGTCCAGACCCTGGACGGGGCTCTCGCCGTGGCGACACGGGGATTGGCCGGAACCGATCCCTCTAACGGGTCCTCCCGGAGATCAGTGGTGGCCGTGGCCGCTCTGGATCTCCTTGTACTCCTCCACCGTGGGCTTCGGAATCTGGTTGTTCTCCGCGTAGAAGCCCTTGCTGAGCTTCGCGCGGAGCTTCTCCATGGCCTTGGGCTTGCGCTCCACGCCGTTCTCGTCGACCGTCGGGCCGAGTTCGATCGGCTGGTACTGCTCATGCGCGGTGAGCGTGTGCAGCTTGGCCTGCGGCAGCGGCTCGTGGACCTCGACGAACTCACCGTGCGGCAGGCGCTTGATGATGCCGGTCTCGCGACCGTGCAGCACCTTGTCGTGGTCCCGGCGCTGGAGGCCGAGGCAGATCCGCTTGGTGGCGATGAAGGCGAGGACCGGGACGACGAAGAAGCCGATCCGGACGAACCAGGTGATGTTGTTGATCGAGAGGTGGAAGTACTGCGCGAACATGTCGTTTCCACCGCCGATCAGGAGCACGATGTACTCCGCGATCCAGGCGACACCGAAGGCCGTACGGGTCGGGACGTTGCGCGGGCGGTCCAGCAGGTGGTGCTCACGCTTGTCCCCGGTGACCCAGGACTCGATGAACGGCCAGACGGCGATCGCGCCCAGCACCAGCGGGAAGAGCAGCAGCGGGATGAACACGCCCAGGACGAGGGTGTGGCCCCACAGGTTGATCTCCCAGCCCGGCATGGCACGGATCAGGCCTTCCGGCATACCCATGTACCAGTCGGGCTGCGCACCGGTGGACACGTGGTCCGGGCGGTACGGGCCGAGCGCCCAGATCGGGTTGATCGAGGCGAGCGCCGCGATGGCCGCGATGACACCGAAGACCAGGAAGAAGAAGCCTCCGGCCTTGGCCATGTAGACCGGCAGCAGCGGCATGCCGACGACGTTGTTGTTCGTCTTGCCGGGGCCCGCGTACTGGGTGTGCTTGTGGTAGAAGACCAGGATCAGGTGGGCCACCAGCAGGCCCATCATGATGCCGGGCAGCAGCAGGATGTGGATCGAGTAGAACCGTGCGACGAAGTCGCCGCCGGGGAACTCGCCGCCGAAGAGGAAGAACGACAGGTACGTGCCGACGATCGGCACGGACAGGATCGCGCCCTCCATGAAGCGGACACCGGTGCCCGAGAGCAGGTCGTCCGGCAGGGAGTAACCGGTGAAACCGGTGAACATGCCGAGGACCAGCAGCAGGAAGCCGAAGATCCAGTTGACCTCACGCGGCTTGCGGAACGCGCCGGTGAAGAACACGCGCATCATGTGCACGACCATGGCCGCGACGAAGATGAGCGCCGACCAGTGGTGGATCTGCCGGATGAGCAGACCGCCGCGGACGTCGAAGCTGATGTCGAGCGTCGAGGCGAAGGCCTCTGACATCGGGACGCCCTGCATCGGCACGTACGGGCCGTGGTAGACGACCTCGTTCATGCTCGGGTGGAAGAACAGCGTCAGGTACACACCCGTGAGGATGATGATGATGAAGCTGTAGAGGCAGATCTCACCGAGCATGAAGGACCAGTGGTCCGGGAAGATCTTGCGCATGTTCGACTTGGCCAGGCTGTAGATGCCCAGGCGGCCGTCGGCCCAGTCCGCTACCCGCTCGCCGGCGGGCGCTTTGCGCTGACTGTCGGTGGTGGTGGCAGTGCTCATCCGCGCTCCCAGAATGCAGGACCGACGGGCTCTTCGAAGTCGCCCTGCGCTTCGAGGAAGCCTTCGTCATTGACGCCGATCCGCAGCTGCGGAAGCGCGTGACCAGCGGGGCCGAAGATGACTCGGGCGCCGTCGGAGAGGTCGAAGGTGGACTGGTGGCACGGGCAGAGCACGTGGTGCGTCTGCTGCTCGTACAGGCTGATCGGGCAGCCGACGTGGGTACAGATCTTGGAGAACGCCACGATGCCGTCGTGGGACCACTCCAGCTCCCGCTTGTCCTTGATGTCCTGCGGCTGGAGCCGGACGATCATCAGGGCGGCCTTGGCGATCTGGTTCTGGAAGTCGTGCTGGGTCTCCTCCAGGCCTTCCGGCATGGCGAAGGTCAGCGAACCGACGACCACGTCCTCGGGACGCAGCGGCTCCATCGTGTTCTGGTTGATGAGCAGCTTGCCCTTGGCCCAGACGGTCTTGCGGAGCTTGTCCTCGGGCAGCGGGCCCAGGTCCCGCATGATCACCAGGGCGGACAGCGGCAGCATGGCCAGCGCGCCCAGCATGGTGTTGCGGATCAGCGGACGGCGGCCGATGGCCGACTCGCTCGCACCGTCGGCGAAGTCCTGGAGGACCTTGGCCTTGACCTCCGGCGGCGCCGCGATGGCGTGGCGCTCGTCGGCGACCTCCACGTCGGACATCAGGGTGCGGGCCCAGTGGACCGCGCCCGCGCCGATGCAGAAGAGGGCCGTGCCCAGGGTCAGGCCGAGGGCGAAGTTCAGGCCGCTCACCTTCCCGATGGGGAAGATGTACACGAACCTGTCGACGGGGATGGTCACGTACGCGGCGATGAAGCCGATCGTGGCCAGCATCGACAGCGTGAACAGCATCGCGACAGTGCGCTCGGACCGCTTGGCGGCCCGCTCGTCGATGTCCTGGATGCGCGGCTTGTGGACCGGCAGGCCCGGGTCGGCGAACGGGTCGTCCGCGACTGCTACGCCACCGTGGTGCGCGTCGCCCTGCTCGCTCGGCAGGTGCTTCTCTTCGGGAATGTCTTGGCTACTCATGACTTCTTGGCCTTAGCGGTGTGGGCCGCGACCCAGACGGCGACAGCGATCAGCGCACCCAGAGCGAAGATCCAGCCGAACAGACCCTCGGAGACGGGGCCGAGGCCACCGAGCTTCAGGCCGCCAGGGCTGACCGACTCGTCGCCGTTCACGTTCTGGAGGTACGCGATGATGTCCTTCTTCTGCTTCTCCGGCATCGTGCTGTCGGGGAAGGAGGGCATGTTCTGCGGGCCGGTGAGCATGGCCTCGTAGATGTGCTTCGGCGAGACGTCCGCAAGGTTGGGAGCGTACTTGCCGTGCGTCAGGGCGCCGCCCTCGCCGGTGAAGTTGTGGCACTGCGCGCAGTTGTTGCGGAACAGTTCGCCACCCTTGGCGATGTCGGCACCCGCCGGGTCGACCTGCTTCTGGGTGGGCACGGACGGGCCGGCTCCCAGGGAGGAGATGTACGCGGCCAGCTGGTCGATCTGGGCCTGCGTGTAGACCGGAGGCTTCGCCGGCACCTGGGCGCCGGGCTGCTGGGCGGGCATGCGGCCCGTGCTCACCTGGAAGTCGACGGCCGCGGAGCCGACGCCGACCAGGCTGGGGCCGTCAGTGGAACCCTGACCGCCGGTTCCGTGGCAGCTTGCGCAGCCCACGGCGTAGAGCTTCTTGCCCTCCTCGATGGCGAGGGACTGGGCGGTTTCATCGGCCTGCGCCTTGCCCGCGGGGGCGAAGGCGGCGTAAAGCCCCCCAGTGGCCGCCAGCGCGAGGAGTAGAACGACGACCGCCGCCAGCGGATGGCGTCGTCGTGCGGAGAGCTTTTTCACGGATTACCCCGGTGTCAGGATCTTCTGCGTCGGTGTTTCTGGATGGGTTGCCGGGGCCTGCCCGGCGACGTGTTCGCTACTTGATCAGGTAGATCGTCGCGAAGAGGCCGATCCAGACGACATCGACGAAGTGCCAGTAGTAGGACACGACGATGGCCGACGTGGCCTGTTCGTGGGTGAACCTCTTGGCCGCGTACGTCCGGCCGAGGACCAGCAGGAAGGCGATGAGACCGCCTGTCACGTGCAGACCGTGGAAGCCGGTGGTCAGGTAGAACACCGATCCGTACGGTCCGGACTTGAGGGAGAGTCCCTCCTCCTTGACCAGATCGGTGTACTCGAACACCTGGCCGCCAATGAAGATCGCACCCATGACGAACGTGACGATGAACCACGTCCGGAGCTTCTTCACGTCACCGCGCTCGGCGGCGAATACGCCGAGCTGGCAGGTGAGGGAGGAGAGCACCAGGATCGTGGTGTTCGTCGCCGAGAAGGGCAGGTTCAAGGCCGAAGCCTGTTCTGTCCAGTACTCGGCGCCCGTCACGGATCGCAGGGTGAAGTACATCGCGAAGAGGGCCGCGAAGAACATCAGCTCGGAACTCAACCAGATGATGGTTCCGACGCTGACGAGGTTCGGCCGGTTGACCGTCGGGTGCGCGTGCCCGGTATCTACTGTCGTTGCTGTCGCCACGACCGACATTATGTCGGTCGCTTATCCCGCCCTCACCCCGGGGGGTGCCGTTCGGAGTGTCAGAGGGGTGTGCAAGGCCCGAACGGCCCATCAGATCGGCTTACCGGCAGGTGTCCGCGGGCCCGGCCGAACCGATGTTGACAAGCGGTCGGACGGAGTAGCATCCCGCGCAACATCAACGTGATTCACGGGCACACGTGGAGGAACGAAATGCGGGCGACTGCGCGAGTTCTGGTCTACAGCGACGACGCGGGCACCCGGGAGCAGGTGCGGCTGGCCTCCGGGCGCAGGCCGGCCGCGGACCTGCCGCCGGTGGAGTTCCTGGAGTGCGCGACGCTGCCGGCGGTCCTCAAGGCGCTGGACGAGGGCGGCGTGGACGCGTGCGTGCTGGACGGCGAGGCCGTTCCGGCGGGCGGCATGGGCGTGTGCCGGCAGATCAAGGACGAGATCTTCCGTTGTCCGCCGGTGCTGTTGCTGATGGGGCGCCCGCAGGACGCCTGGCTGGCCACCTGGAGCCGCGCGGACGCGGCGGTCACCCTTCCGGTCGACCCGGTGGAGTTCCCGCAGACCCTGGCGCGCCTGCTGCGCGCCCGGCTGTCCCTGGACGCCTAGGGCCCCTCCGGGCCCTCCGGGCGCGGCTCGAGCGGAACCGGCCCGTCGGGAGCCTCAGGGGCTTCCGGGGGCCGGTTCGGGGCCGCTGGGCGTGCCTGCGGGGCCGGTTCAGACCTGGGGGCGCAGTCGGGCCTGGTCGACCGCGTTGCGGCCTTCCTGGGTGCCGCCCACCAGGGCGCTGCCCTCGCGCCAGTCCTTCCAGTCCATGTTCCAGTCGCCGAAGCCGTTGCCGAAGGTGTCCATGTCCTCGCCGATGCTGTTGATCACCTTGACGATGTCGCCCTCGGTGATGTTCTCGTAGAACCAGGCGGCGTTGCCGGTGCTCATGCCCGTGCAGCCGTGGCTGACGTTCTCGTAGCCCTGGGAGTCGACGGACCACGGCGCGGCGTGGACGTATTCACCACTCCAGGTGACGCGCGTCGCGTAGTAGACGGGCAGGTTGTAGTACTCGCTGCCGCCGATGCCGACGGTGTCCCCGCGCATCTGGACGTAGTACTGCTTGCCCAGGACCACCTTGATGCCGTTGCGCGTGGAGAAGCCGGGCTTCCCCGTGGTCACCGGAATGGTGTTGATCACTTCACCGTTGCGCTTGAAGGTGAGGTAGTGGGCCGCGGCGTCGGTGGTGACCTCGACGCGGTCCCCGATCTCCAGCTTCAGCGGCTTGCTGACGGTCCCGTAGAGATCGTCGGTGACCCTGACGCCTTCGAGGTTGCTCCGGACGGAGACCGTGGAGTGGGCGGGCCAGTACTCCTTGGGCCGGAAGTGCAGGTGCTTGTCGTCCACCCAGTGCCAGGCACCCTCGACGCCCGACGGCGCGTCCACGACCAGACCGCGCTCCACGAGGGCGCGGGCGGCCTTGTCGTGGACCGGCTCGTTCAGTTCGGCCGTGAGGGGCTGGCCGACGCCGTATTTGCCCGCGTCCGGGCCGAATTCCACCTGGAGGACCTTCTTGGCCGGGGTGGTGTCGAACGTCAGCGTGCGCTGCCCTGGGGCGCCCCGCTCGTCCTCCGTGCTCACGGTGGCGGTGTAGTGCACGCCGGCGGCCATCGGGGCGGTGCTGTGCCAGCGGTCGCCCTTGGCGGAGAGCTCGCCCGCCAGCCGGCGGCCGTGGGTGTCCACGACGGTCACGTCGGTGATCCGGGTTCCGCTGCCCTTCGAGGTGACCTCGAAGGGCCGGTTGGGGTCGACCGGACGGCCGCCCGCGGCCTGGTTGAAGGCGACGTGGTCGCCCGCGTCGTACGGGCGGGCGGACAGCGGGTTGTCGTCGGACCCCCCGCACGCGGTGGCGCCGGCCCCGAGGGACGCGACCAGCAGGGAGCAGCTGAGTACCGTCCAAAGACGCGGTGAGTGCTTCATGGAGCCAACGCTATGAAGATATGACAATTACGGCGCGCGGGGTGACTGCAAACGAGGGGCCCGGACTCCTCCGTTGGAGGTGTCCGGGCCCCAGGTGCCGTGCTCTCGGGTCCTGCTACTGGTTCTGGTTCTCACCGCGGTAGTACTCGTACACCCAGCCCCACAGGCCGATCACGATGATCGGGGCCGAGAAGTACATGAGCCACCAGCCGAAGATGACGCCCATGAACGCGAGCGCACCGCCGATGCCCAGCGAGAGCGGCTGCCAGCTGTGCGGGGAGAAGAACCCCAGCTCGCCCGCCTCGTCGGCGACGTCGGCCTCCAGGTTGTCCTGGGCCATCTCGTCCACGCGCTTGGCCGTGAAGGCCAGGTAGTAGCCGATCATGACGCTCAGGCCGAAGGCCAGGAAGAGCGCGGTGGTGCCCACGGGCTCCTTCGACCACACGCCGTAGACGATGGCCATGATCAGGATGAAGAAGGAGAGCCACAGGAACAGCTTGCCCTGGATCTTCACTTGCCCGCCTCCTTGTCGCCGGTGAGGGCCTGCGTGGCACCGGCGGCGTGGTCCTCGAGGTGGTCGAGGGCCGCGATCTCCGGGTGGTGCAGGTCGAACGCCGGGGATTCGGAACGGATCCGCGGCAGGGTGAGGAAGTTGTGCCGCGGCGGCGGGCAGGAGGTCGCCCACTCCAGCGAACGGCCGTAGCCCCACGGGTCGTCGACCTCGATCTTCTTGCCGTACTTCGCCGTCTTCCAGACGTTGTACATGAAGGGCAGCATCGACAGGCCCAGCAGGAAGGAGCTGATCGTGGAGATCGTGTTCAGGGTGGTGAAGCCGTCGGCGGCGAGGTAGTCCGCGTAACGACGCGGCATGCCCTCGGCACCGAGCCAGTGCTGCACCAGGAAGGTGCCGTGGAAGCCGATGAACAGCGTCCAGAACGTGATCTTGCCGAGGCGCTCGTCCAGCATCTTGCCCGTGAACTTCGGCCACCAGAAGTGGAAGCCGGCGAACATCGCGAAGACCACGGTGCCGAAGACGACGTAGTGGAAGTGCGCGACGACGAAGTACGAGTCGGAGACGTGGAAGTCCATCGGGGGCGAGGCCAGGATGACGCCGGTCAGACCACCGAAGGTGAAGGTGACCAGGAAGCCGATCGTCCAGAGCATCGGGGTCTCGAAGGACAGCGAGCCCTTCCACATGGTGCCGATCCAGTTGAAGAACTTCACACCGGTCGGTACCGCGATCAGGAAGGTCATGAAGGAGAAGAACGGCAGCAGCACACCGCCGGTGACGTACATGTGGTGGGCCCACACCGTCACCGAGAGGCCGGCGATGCCGATCGTCGCGGCGACCAGGCCGATGTAACCGAACATCGGCTTGCGGCTGAACACCGGGATGATCTCGGAGACGATGCCGAAGAACGGTAGCGCGATGATGTACACCTCTGGATGGCCGAAGAACCAGAAGAGGTGTTGCCACAGCAGGGCGCCGCCGTTGGACGCGTCGAACACGTGCGCACCGAACTTCCGGTCGGCCTCCAGCGCGAAGAGCGCGGCGGCCAGCACCGGGAAGGCGAGCAGGACCAGGACACCGGTCAGCAGCACGTTCCAGGTGAAGATCGGCATGCGGAACATCGTCATGCCGGGAGCGCGCATGCAGATGATCGTGGTGATGAAGTTGACCGAGCCGAGGATCGTGCCGAAGCCCGAGAAGGCCAGACCCATGATCCACATGTCGGCGCCGATGCCCGGCGAGCGGACCGCGTCCGACAGCGGGGAGTAGGCGAACCAGCCGAAGTCGGCGGCGCCGTTCGGCGTGACGAAGCCGGCCACCGCGATGGTCGAGCCGAAGAGGTACAGCCAGTACGCGAACATGTTCAGCCGCGGGAACGCCACGTCGGGCGCGCCGATCTGCAGCGGCATGATCCAGTTCGCGAATCCCGCGAACAGCGGGGTGGCGAACATCAGCAGCATGATCGTGCCATGCATGGTGAACGCCTGGTTGAACTGCTCGTTCGACATGATCTGCGAGCCCGGACGGGCCAGCTCGGCGCGCATGAAGAGCGCGAGCACGCCGCCGATCAGGAAGAACACGAACGACGTGACCAGGTACATCGTGCCGATGGTCTTGTGGTCGGTCGTGGTCATCCACTTCACGACCACGTTGCCCGGCTGCTTGCGCCGTACCGGCAGCTCGTTCTCGTACGAGTCGGCTGCGGCGGCACCCTGAGGTTCGTTGAGGATGCTCACAGTTTGTTCGTCTCCGCGTTCCGGGCCGAGTCCGTCTGGTTGATGCCGGCCGGGAGGAAGCCGGTCTGCCCCTTCTTGGCCAGCTCCTTGAGGTGCGCCTGGTATTCGGCGGGCGAGACGATCTTCACGTTGAAGAGCATCCGGGAGTGGTCGACGCCGCAGAGCTCGGCGCACTTGCCCTTGTAGGTGCCGAACTGGTCCGGGGTGACCTCGAAGACGTTGGTGTGACCGGGGATCACGTCCTGCTTGAACAGGAAGGGCACCACCCAGAAGGAGTGGATGACGTCGTTCGACGACAGGATGAAGCGGACCTTCTCGCCCTTGGGCAGGTAGAGGGTCGGCCCCGGGTTGCCGGTCTGCGGGTTCCGCTCGCCGGGGACGCCCTTGTCGTAGACGCCCTCGGCGCCCGCGGGGAAGTCCTTGGTGAAGCGGTCCGGGATGTTGGCGAGGTTCTTGGGAACCTCACCCGCCTTCGGAGTGGCCCCGTCGCCGTCGACGTCCTCGACGTAGTTGAAGCCCCAGCTCCACTGGTAGCCGATCACGTTGATCGTGTGCGCCGGCTTGGCGGAGAGGGACAGCAGCTTCGACTCGTCACGCGCGGTGAAGTAGAAGAGCACCGAGACGATGATGAGCGGGACCACGGTGTACAGCGCCTCGATGGGCATGTTGTACCGGGTCTGCGGGGGGACCTCCACCTTCGTCCGGCTGCGCCGGTGGAAGATGACGCTCCAGATGATCAGGCCCCAGACCAGGATGCCCGTGACGAGGGCGGCTGCCCACGACCCCTGCCACAGGGACAGGATGCGGGGCGCCTCCTCCGTGACCGGGGTGGGCATTCCGAGGCGGGGGAAGTCTTGCCAGTTGTACGAGCAACCAGTGGCGGTCGCCAGGACCGCGCCCGCAGTCAGCGCCTGCAGCAGCTTCCGCCGCATCGGGCGCCGCGGCGAGCGGTCGGAGCCGTAGGGACTCACGTAGCGCCTTCCCGAGAGTCTCGGCCCGCGCGGCCGGCCGCGGCCGTGTTCGGGTCGGTCGCCGGCCCTGACGCAGGCAGGGGTTTGGATGTTTATGCGGACCAAACCCTACTGGACGCTATTTGGGGTCGCGCGGGGAGGGTGCCCAACGCGCCGCTACTGCCCCCGAAGGGATGGATGCGCCGTCCGGGGGACGGGCCATCCTGCCCTGACCGGCGGGCGGGACACCCCTTCTGACGGGCCCTGACCTCGCCCGGGGCGGGGGGCCGGTTAGCGTGCCCGTATGCCGTACTTCGACTCCGCTTCCGCCGCCCCGCTGCACCCCGTGGCCAGGCAGGCCCTGCTGGCCGCCCTGGACGAGGGCTGGGCCGATCCCGTCCGGCTGTACCGCGAGGGGCGCCGCGCCCGGCTGTTGCTGGACGCGGCGCGGGAGGCGGCGGCCGAAGCGGTGGGGTGCCGCGCCGACGAGCTCGTGTTCACTCCTTCGGGGACGCACGCGGTTCACACGGGCGTGGCGGGGGCGCTGGCCGGGCGCCGGAGGGTAGGCGGCCGGCTGGTCGTGTCCGCGGTCGAACACAGCTGCGTCCTCCACGCCGCCGAGGCGCACGCGGCTTCCGGCGGCACGGTGACGGAGGTGGCGGTGGACCGGCTGGGGGCGGTGTCCCCCGACGCGTACGCGGCCGCCCTGGACCCGGCCACCGCTCTGGCCTGCCTCCAGTCGGCCAACCACGAGGTGGGCACCGTCCAGCCGGTGGCGGAGGTGGCCGAGCTGTGCGGGGCCGCCGGGGTGCCGCTGCTGGTGGACGCGGCGCAGTCCCTGGGCTGGGGTCCGGTCGAGGGGGCGTGGTCGCTGCTCACCGCGAGCGCCCACAAGTGGGGCGGGCCGCCCGGGGTGGGACTGCTCGTGGTCCGCAAGGGCGTCAGGTTCGCGCCCCAACACCCCGCGGACGAGCGGGAATCGGGCCGCTCCCCCGGCTTCGCGAACCTCCCGGCCATCGTGGCGGCGGCGGCCTCGCTGCGGGCCGTGCGGGCCGAGGCGGACGCGGAGGCGGCCCGGCTGCGGGTGCTGGTGGACCGCATCCGGCGACGGGTGGCACGGCTGGTGCCGGACGTGGAGGTGGTCGGCGACGCCGAACGGCGGCTGCCGCACCTGGTCACGTTCTCCTGCCTGTACGCCGACGGGGAGACCCTGCTGCACGAACTGGACCGGGCGGGCTACTCGGTGTCCTCGGGCTCCTCCTGCACCAGCTCCACCCTGACGGCGTCGCACGTCCTCAAGGCGATGGGCGTGCTGTCGGAGGGGAACGTACGGGTGTCACTGCCGGCCGGGACGACCGCCGATGAGGTGAACGGCTTCCTGGAGGTGCTGCCGAAGGCGGTGGCGGGCATCCGGGCCCGGCTCGGGGTGCCGCAGGTCCAGGAGACGGTCCCGGTCGCGGAGTCGGTGGAGCTGGACGCGCTGGGCCTGCGGTGCCCGCAGCCGGTCATCGAGCTGGCGCGGGCGATCGGCACGGTGCCCGTCGGCGGGACGGTGACGGTGGTGTCCGACGACGAGGTGGCCCGGCTCGACATCCCGGCGTGGTGCTCCATGCGGGGCCACGCGTACCTGGGCGAGACCCCGCGCCCGGTCGGGGCGGCGTACGCGGTCCGCCGCCTGCGGTGACGGCGACGCCCCGCGGCCGGTGCCGGGGGCGTCGCCGTCACGGGTGGCGTTACGCCAGGTGGGCCTGGACCTCGGCGGCGGCCTCTTCGCCGTAGGCCTCGGTGAAGCGCTTCATGAAGTGCGCGCGGGCCAGGGTGTACTCCTGGGTGCCCAGGGTCTCGATCACCAGCGTCGCCAGCATGCAGCCGACCTGCGCGGCCCGCTCCAGCCCGACGCCCCAGCCGAGGCCGGTCAGGAAACCGGCGCGGAACGCGTCGCCGACACCGGTCGGGTCGATCTTCGCGTTCTCCTCCGGGCAGCCGACGACGATCGGCTCTTCGCCCTCGCGCTCGATGCGCACGCCGTTCGAGCCGAGCGTGGTGACCCGGGTGCCGACCTTGGAGAGGATCTCCGCGTCCGTCCAGCCGGACTTCGACTCGATGAGGCCCTTCTCGTACTCGTTCGAGAAGAGGTACGTCGCACCCTCCATCAGGGTGCGGATGTTCTCGCCGTCCATCCGGGCGATCTGCTGCGAGAAGTCGGCCGCGAAGGGGATCTGGCGGGTGCGGCACTCCTCCGTGTGGCGCAGCATCGCCTCGGGGTCGTCGGCGCCGATGAGGACGAGGTCCAGCCCGCCCACCCGGTCGGCGACGGCCTTGAGCTCGATCAGGCGGGCCTCGCTCATGGCGCCCGTGTAGAAGGAGCCGATCTGGTTGTGGTCCGCGTCGGTGGTGCACACGAAGCGCGCCGTGTGCAGCACCTCGGAGATCCGGACGGACTCGGTGTCGACGCCGTGCCGGTCCAGCCAGGCGCGGTACTCGTCGAAGTCGTAGCCGGCCGCGCCGACCAGGATCGGGCGGCTGCCGAGCTGCCCCATGCCGAAGCAGATGTTCGGGCCGACACCGCCCCTGCGGACGTCGAGGTTGTCGACGAGGAAGGAGAGGGAGACCGTGTGGAGCTGGTCGGCGACCAGCTGGTCGGCGAAGCGGCCCGGGAAGGTCATCAGGTGGTCGGTGGCGATGGAGCCGGTGACTGCGATACGCACGGCGTGGATGCTCCTGCGGGGGACGGCGGTGGACAGTCAAAACTACCCGGTCGGCAGCTGCGGGCCGACCCGTCGAAACTACCCCGTAGTAGGTCTTTCTCCTCGCTCCGCCCGGGCTTAACGTGCCGTCCATGACCTACACCGATGGTTTCGGGTACGCCGAGCACTCCGCCGGGACGCGGCCCGGCTTCGCCCGGCTGCTGGGCGACTGCGCCCGTATGGCCCCGCACTGGGCGGTCCCGGCCGATCCGCGGCCCGCGTCCGTGGCGCCCTCCCAGATCCACGGCGTCAGCGTCCCGGCCGCGTCCGCCCGGCTCATCGCCTCCACCGCGGAGTACGGCGACTAGGACGAGCCTTCCGGATCTCGGCCCTGTCCGGGCGATCTTCTCGGGCCGGCAGGGAACCGGTTCGCGGTCCGCTCCGTCACACCCGCAACGAGACACGCGGGACAGGCGAAGGAGCGATGCGGTGACCACCGAACGACCCGACACATCACGCCCCACACGACGGCGGCCGGGCTGGGCCGTCGGCTCGGTCGCGGCGGCCGTCCTCCTGGCGGGCGGGGGCACCGCCTACTGGGCGTCCACGGCCCACGGAGACGGCTCGGGCGACCACCGTACGGGTGCCGGCGCGGCCTCCGCGCCCCGCGTCGCGCCGACCCCGCCGGGGCCGGGCATCGCGCCGGGCGAGCCGGACCCCTCGGGCGGCGCGGTGACCTACCGGGCGGACGTCAAGCTCCCCGACGGACCGGCCGGCGCCCCCACCTTCGCCGCGAAGGGCGAGGTGACCTCCGAGGAGGTGGCCCGGCTCGCCGCGGCCCTCGGGATCCCGGGCGCGCCCCGGCTGAACGGCGAGCAGTGGCTGGCCGGTGAGGCGGCCGACGGCGCCGGGCCCCGGCTCACGGTCACCCGTACGGCCCCGGGAACGTGGAACTACGCCCGCTTCCAGGCCGGGGACGGCAACGGCGCGGGCAGCGGCTCGGGCGGCGACAACTGCAAGCGCGGCCAGGACACCTGCGGCCCGGCCACCCTCCCCCAGGGCGCCGGCGACACCGCGCAGCCCGTTTCGGAGCAGGCGGCCAAGTCCGCCGCCGCCCCGGTGCTCGCGGGCGCGGGCCAGGCCGACACCAAGCTGGACGCCCGCCTGACCCAGGGCTCGGTCCGGGTGGTGACGGCGGACCCGGTGATCGGCGGCCTGCCCACGCAGGGCTGGTCCAGCAAGGTGAGCGTCGGCCCGGACGGCACGGTGGTGGCGGGCAGCGGCGAGCTGAAGGCGCCGGTCCGCGCGGCCGACGAGCCGGTGGTCGGGGCCGTCGAGGCGCTGGCCCGGCTCAATGCCCGCAGCGGCGGCTCGGACGGGACCGGCCCCGGTCCCAGCGGTTGCGCGACCTCGGTCCCGCAGACCCCGGACACGCCGACGGGGGCGACGGACACCCTGCCCTGCAACCCGGAGCCGCGTCCGATGAAGCCGCCGCGGACGGAGACCGTACGGGGGGCCGTGCTGGGGCTCGCCGCGGGAACGGTCGACAGCGGTGAGCGGGGTCTGGTCCCGGCCTGGTTCTTCGAGGTGGCGGGCAAGGACGGCGGGCCGTCCCGCACCGTGGTCGAGCCGGCTTCCTCCCGGGAGACCGTCGCGCCGGGCGCGGGGGCCTCGCGTACCGTGCCCGGGTTCTCGTACAAGGAGGCCGACCGGACGCTGACCGTGAACTTCTGGGGCGGGGTGTGCAGCACCTACGCCGTGGAGGCGCGGGAGGAGGGGACCGACGTCCTGGTGAAGATCACCGACACCCCGAACAAGCCGGGGCGGGCCTGCATCATGCTGGCGAAGGAGATGTCCCTGACGGTGACGCTCCAGAAGCCGCTGGGCGACCGGAAGGTGGTCGACGCGACGACCGGCAAGCAGCTGCCCCGCCAGTAGGACGGTCCGGCAGGACGGTGCGCACACGACGAGGGCCCGGACGGCGAACGCCGTCCGGGCCCTCGTCGCAGGACTGCCTAGCTGAACGAGTCGCCGCAGGCGCAGGAGCCGGTGGCGTTCGGGTTGTCGATCGTGAAGCCCTGCTTCTCGATGGTGTCGACGAAGTCGATGGACGCACCGTGCAGGTACGGGGAGCTCATGCGGTCGGTGACGACCTTGACCCCGTCGAAGTCCTTGACGACGTCGCCGTCGAGGGAGCGCTCGTCGAAGAAGAGCTGGTAGCGCAGGCCGGAGCAGCCACCGGGCTGGACGGCGACGCGGAGCGCCAGGTCATCGCGGCCCTCCTGCTCCAGCAGGGTCCTGACCTTCTCGGCGGCGGCGTCGGACAGGAGGATGCCGTCGCTCACGGTGGTCTTTTCGTCCTGTACGGACATCTGCATTCACTCCCGAAGTGGGCGGCTCCCCGCCGGAGGGCTGGGGAAACGTCGGACTCTTGCCGTCGGTGGCAACCAGCGCGACCGCGGATTCATTCCGGGGTCCCGCACCTTGTTCCAGTTCTTCATGCTCGCACACACCGGGGCCGGGGTGCGGACCTGACGGACGAGGAGTCACGGAGCGGGCGAATTCGTCACATCGACACAATCGGCATCGTCAAACTGACGTGAAGCGGCTATGATAGATAGCGTCAAATAGACGAGAAGTCGCTCCGAACGTCTTCCGAAGTCCCTTGTCGCAGAAGAGAAAGGGTGCGTGTCGTGACCACCGCCCAGCCTATGGACGTCCAGCCCCTGGACGTCCAGCCGACGCCGCTCGCCCTGCTGCTGCTCGGCCGCGAAGCCGACCCCAAGAGCGAGCGCGGGGTCGAGTGCCCCGGCGACCTGCCCTCGCCGTCGGACCCGGACCTGGTGGCGCGCGCCCGCGCGGCCAAGGAGAAGCTCGGGGACAAGGTCTTCATCCTCGGCCACCACTACCAGCGCGACGAGGTCATCGAGTTCGCCGATGTGACCGGTGACTCCTTCAAGCTGGCCAAGGACGCGGCCGCCAAGCCGGAGGCCGAGTACATCGTCTTCTGCGGCGTCCACTTCATGGCCGAGTCCGCCGACATCCTGACCACCGACGACCAGAAGGTCGTCCTGCCCGACCTCGCGGCGGGCTGCTCGATGGCCGACATGGCCACCGCCGAGCAGGTCGCGGAATGCTGGGACGTGCTGACCGAGGCCGGGATCGCCGGCACCACGGTGCCGGTCTCGTACATGAACTCCTCCGCCGACATCAAGGCCTTCACCGGTAAGCACGGCGGCACGATCTGCACCTCCTCCAACGCGAAGAAGGCCCTGGAGTGGGCCTTCGAGCAGGGGGAGAAGGTGCTCTTCCTCCCGGACCAGCACCTGGGCCGCAACACCGCCGTGCGCGACATGGGCATGTCGCTGGACGACTGCGTGCTCTACAACCCGCACAAGCCGAACGGCGGCCTCACCGTCGAGCAGCTGCGGGACGCCAAGATGATCCTGTGGCGCGGGCACTGCTCGGTCCACGGCCGGTTCTCGGTCGACTCCGTCAACGACGTCCGCGCCCGCATCCCCGGCGTGAACGTGCTCGTGCACCCCGAGTGCAAGCACGAGGTCGTGGCGGCAGCCGACTACGTGGGCTCGACGGAGTACATCATCAAGACGCTGGAGGCGGCCCCGGCCGGCTCCAAGTGGGCCATCGGCACCGAGCTGAACCTGGTCCAGCGCCTGGCGAATCGATTCGCCGCCGAGGACAAGGAAGTCGTCTTCCTCGACAAGACGGTCTGCTTCTGCTCGACCATGAACCGCATCGACCTCCCCCACCTGGTGTGGGCCCTGGAATCCCTGGCCGAGGGCAACCTCGTCAACCGGATCCAGGTCGACAAGGAGACCGAGAGCTTCGCGAAGCTCGCCCTGGAGCGGATGCTCGCGCTGCCGTAGGCCGGGCCCTCCCCCGCATGCCCGAAGGGGCGCCTCCCGGCCGGGAGGCGCCCCTTCGGCGTTGGTACGGTCCCTGCGGTCACACCCGCGCCGGGGTCTCCCCCTCGCTCAGGGCCGGGACCACCGTCAGGCGGGCCCGCCGCCTGGCGCGGCGGCGGTCCTTGAAGAGCTCGACCATCGTGTACAGGGTCGGCACCAGGAGCAGGGTCAGCAGGGTCGAGCTGACCAGGCCGCCGATGACGACCACCGCGAGCGGCTGCGAGATGAAGCCGCCTTCGCCGGTGACGCCGAGCGCCATCGGCAGCAGCGCGAAGACCGTCGCGAGTGCGGTCATCAGGATGGGCCGCAGGCGGTGCCGGCCGCCCTCTATGACGGCCTCGACGACGCCCAGGCCCTGGCGCCGGTATTGGTTGACGAGGTCGATCAGGACGATCGCGTTGGTCACGACGATGCCGATGAGCATCAGCATGCCGATCATCGCCGGGACGCCCATGGGGGTGCCGGTGACGATCAGCAGGCCGAGCGCGCCGGTCGCCGCGAAGGGGACGGAGACCAGCAGGATCAGCGGCTGGACCAGCGAGCGGAAGGTCGCCACCAGCAGCATGAAGACGATCGCGATGGCCGCGAGCATCGCCAGGCCCAGGGAGCCGAAGGCCTCGCTCTGGTCCTGGGAGACACCTCCGATGGAGGCGGTGGCGCCGGCGGGCAGGTCCAGCGCCTTGATGCTGCTCTGCAGTGCGCTGCTGACGGCGCCGGTGTTCTCGCCGACCGGGCGGGCGGTGATGGTGGCGGCGCGCGCGCCGTCGATCCGGGTCATCGCGACGGGGCCGGGGACCATCTTGACGTCGGCGACGTCGCCGAGCTTGGCCGTCGGCCCGACGGGGAGCGCCTGGAGTTCGGCGAGGGTGGTGGCCGGCCGGGCGGACTTGATGACGATGTCCCGCTCGGTGTCGTCCAGTACGGCCTTGCCGGCCGGGGTGCCGCGTACGGCCTGGGCGACGAGCGCGCCCAGCGCGCCTTGGTCCAGTCCCGCTTCGGCGGTCTTGGGGGTGGCGGTGACCGAGATGCGGGGCACGGACTGGGACAGGTCGCTCTGGACGTCGGTGACGTCCTTGAGCTTGGCCATCTCGGCCTGGACCTGCCCGGCGGCCTTGGCGAGCACGTCGGCGTCACCGGCCTTGACGACCACGCTCAGGTTGGAGCTGCCGAAGCCGCCGCCCGCGAGGATCCGGGTCTCGCCGACGCCGTCGAGCTTGGCCAGCTCGCTCTCGATGTGATCCTTGACGGAGCCGGCGTCGTCCGCGTTCTCCAAGGTGACCTGGTAGGACGCCTGGTTGGTGCCCGTGCCGCCGCCGAACGCCGCCATGAAGCCGGAGGAGCCGACGGTGACCTGGTAGTCCTTGACGCCGTCGACCGAGGACAGGACCTTCTCGACCTTGTGGCTCGCCTCGTCGGCCGCGGCCAGCGAGGTGCCCGGCTCCAGGGTCTGCTTGACCGTCAGGGTGTCCTGCTCGCCCTGGTCGAAGAAGTTCGTCTTGAGCAGCGGGGTCATGGCGAAGGTGGCGGCAAGGACCGCCACCGCGATGGCGACGCTGGTCAGCCTGCGGCGGGTGGCGAAGCCGAGGACGCGGACGTAGAACCGCTGGAGCCGGCTGCGCGCCTCCTTCTCCTGCGCGTCGCGCCGCGCCTTCTCCGCGTTCTTGGCGGCTTCTTCGGCCACGCCCCTGGGGGCGCGCAGGAACCAGTACGACAGCACGGGCACGACGGTCAGGGAGACGAGCAGCGACGCCAGCAGGGCGGCGGTGACGGTCAGCGAGAAGGAGCTGAACAGCCGCCCGACCATGCCGCCGACCAGACCGATCGGCAGGAAGACGGCGACGGTGGTGAGGGTGGAGGAGGTGACCGCCCCGGCCACTTCCTTCACCGCGGTGACGATGGCTTCCTCGCGCTCCTCGCCGTAGCCGAGGTGGCGCTTGATGTTCTCCAGGACCACGATCGAGTCGTCGACGACCCGGCCGATGGCGATGGTGAGCGCGCCGAGCGTCAGCATGTTGAGCGACAGGTCCCGGGTCCACAGCACGATCAGCGCGAGCACGACGGACAGCGGGATGGAGACCGCGGTGACCAGCGTCGAGCGCAGCGAGGCGAGGAAGACCAGGATCACGAGGACCGCGAAGACCAGACCGAGGGCGCCCTCGGTGGTCAGGCCCGAGATGGACTTGGCGACCGCCGGCCCCTGGTCCATGATCACGGCCAGGTCGGCGCCGGAGCCGAGGGTGGAGCGCAGCTCGGGCAGCTTGGCTTTGACCGCGTCGGAGATCGCGACGGCGCTGCCGTCCTTGTCCATGGTCACGGTGACGGCGAGGCTGGGCTTGCCGTTGGTACGGGTCAGGGAGACGGCCTTGGCGGGCTCCTGCTTGACCGTGGCGACGTCACCGAGGCGCACGGCCGGCTTGCCGGGCCCGGCGCTCAGGCGCAGGTCCTCCAGCTGGGCGAGGGAGGTGTAGCCGGCGCCGACCCGGACGGTGCGGTTCTTGCCCTGCTCGTCGAAGGAACCGGCGGGGACGCTCGCGCCGCCCGCCTGGAGGCCCTTGGCGAGCAGGGCGCCGTCGAGGCCGGCGGCCGCGAGCCTCGCCGGGTCGGGCGTGACGGTGACCTGGAGCTTCTGGACCCCGTCGACGGTGACCCGGCCGACGCCGGCGATGTCCGAGAGGACGGGCACGACGGAGCTTTCCAGCTGGTCCGCCAGGGCCTGCTGGTCCTTGCCGGAGGTGGCGGCGAGGACCACGGTCGGCATGTCGTCGGTGGAACCGGCCACCACCTGCGGGTCGACGTCGGCGGGCAGCCGGACGCGGGCGCGGCCCACGGCCTGCTGGACGTCGGCGACCAGCTGCTTCGTGCCGCTTTCGTCGTAGTCGAACTGCGCCATGATCAGGGCGTTGCCCTCATTGGCGGTCGAGGTGATGCCGGTGATGCCGTCGACGCCCTTGAGGGTGGCCTCGATCGGCTCGATGACCTGCTTCTCCACCACGTCGGGCGAGGCACCCTCGTACGGCGCGAGCACGGACACCATCGGCAGTTCGATGGAGGGCAGCAGTTGCTGCTTGAGCTGTGGGATGGCTATGGCACCGAAGACGAGCGCGACGATCGACACGAGGCCGATCAGCGCTCTCTGGGCCAGGCTGAAGCGGGACAGCCACGACATGGTTCGGGATCTCTCTGCAGGTTCAGACACGAGCGACCCCTCACCCTGACCCACGGCACGGCGGCGCCGCGTCGCTCCCAGGTGCCGTCCTCGCGTCCCGCGTACCGCGCCCGCAGTACGCCGCCCTACTGCGCGGCTCGTCCCGCCCCTCGGGCCGTGCGCCCCGCTCAGTCCGCGCGGGGCCGGACCAGGCCGGATTCGTAGGCGATGACGACCAGTTGGGCCCGGTCGCGGGCGCCGAGCTTGGCCATGGCCCTGTTGACGTGCGTCTTCACGGTGAGCGGGCTGACCTCCAGGCGGCCGGCGATGCCGTCGTTGGACAGGCCCGCCGCGACGAGTACGAGGACCTCGCGCTCCCGGCCGGTGAGCGCGGCGAGCCGTTCGGCGTGCGCGGAGCCGGGGCCGGGGGGATCGGCGTGGGCGCCCTGGGCGAGGAAGGTGGCGATCAGCCCCTTGGTGGCGGCCGGGGAGAGCAGCGCCTCGCCGGCGGCGGCGACGCGGATGGCGTTGAGCAGTTCCTCGGGCTCGGCGCCCTTGCCGAGGAAGCCGGAGGCGCCGGCCCGCAGCGCCTGGACGACGTACTCGTCGACCTCGAAGGTGGTCAGCATGACGACGCGCACCGCCGCGAGTTCCGGGTCGGCGGTGATCATCCGGGTGCCGGCGAGGCCGTCGGTGCCGGGCATGCGGATGTCCATGAGGACGACGTCGGCCCGGTGGTCGCGAGCGAGCGCGTAGGCCTGGGCGCCGTCGGAGGCCTCGCCCACGACGTGCATGTCGGGCTCGGACTCGACGAGCACCTTGAACGCGCTGCGCAGCAGCGCCTGGTCGTCGGCGAGCAGCACCCTGATGGGCGTCGGGGTCTCTTCCACGCCCCGAGCGTACGGGGGCTGCCCGGTCAGCCGAGGGCGAGGGTCAGCAGCGCGGTGGTGCCCGCGACCTCGGACAGGGCTCCGAACACGTCGCCGGTGACCCCGTCGAAGCGGCGCACGCAGCGGCGCAGCAGGAGCCCCGCCGCGCCCAGTGCGAGGAGCACCGCGGCCGCGTGCCGGGCGGCGGCGGGCAGGCCCAGCGGCAGGGCCGCTGCGGCGGCCGCCGCCACGGTGAGGGCGGCGACGGCAACGGCCGAGCCGCGCGGGACCACGCCCGCGACCGCCGCTCCCAGGCCCCCGGGCCGGGCCGCGGGGACGCCGACGCGCGAGGCCAGGGTCATCGCGAGCCGGGCGGCGACGGCGGCGGTCACCGCGGCGAGGGCACCCCGGGCCCAGCCGTCGGCGTAGGCGTCGGCCAGGGCGGCCACCTGGATCAGCAGCACGAAGAGCAGGGTGATCACCCCGAAGGGGCCGATGTCGGACTGCTTCATGATCCGCAGCGCGTCCTCGGCCGGCTTCGCGCTGCCCAGCCCGTCGGCGGTATCGGCCAGTCCGTCGAGGTGCAGGCCCCGGGTCAGCGCGGCCGGGACGGCCACGGTGACGGCCGCGGCCAGCAGCGGACCGCCGCCGAGCAGGAGCAGGGCCGTTCCGGCCGCCGCCGCGAGCGCGCCGACGACGAGGCCGACGAGCGGGGCGCACGCCATCCCGGTCCGGGCGGCCGGCCGGTCCCAGCGCGTGACGCGGGCGGGCAGCACGGTGAGCGTGCCGAACGCGAAGCGAAGCCCGTCGCCGAGCGGGGCGCGCTCCCGGGGCGGGACGGTCGGCGGATCTTCGTACGAATCTGTCATCGGCGCGAACGCTACCCGCTCGGGGCGGCCGGTAAATTGCCCAATACCTGCTAAACCGGGAGCTGTCAGGGGAAGGAGCCGGCGGTATGGGTCACTGGTGGTATCGGAACATCGTCGAACCGGGGAAGCTGCCCCTGCTGGTCGCCCTGCTGTCCTTCGTGCTGTCGTTCCTGGTCACCCGCGTGATCACCCGGCTGATCCGGGCGGGCCGGGGCCCGTTCCGCAACGTGTCGCCGGGCGGCCTGCACATCCACCACGTCGTGCCCGGGGTGGTCCTCGTGATCATCGGCGGGTTCGGCTCGATCGCCAGCGGCCGGGGCGGTTTCGGCGCGCTGGCCTCGGCCGTGCTCTTCGGGCTGGGCGCGGGCCTGGTGCTGGACGAGTTCGCGCTGATCCTGCACCTCGACGACGTCTACTGGAGCGAGCAGGGCCGCAAGAGCGTCGAGATCGTGGTCCTGACGGCCGCGCTGGTGGCGCTGGTGCTGGGCGGGTTCCTGCCCTTCGGGGTCAACGACCTCAGCCCCGACGAACGGCAGAGCCGCGGCCTGGTCGTCCTGAACATGGCCGGCAACTTCTTCCTGGCGCTGGTCGCGCTGTGGAAGGGCAAGCCGCGCACCGCGCTGTTCGGGACGGTGGTCCCCTTCGTGGCGCTGATCGGCGCGATCCGGCTGGCCCGGCCCGGTTCCCCGTACGCGAAGCGGTTCTACGCCAAGCGCCCGCGGGCCCGCGCCAGGGCCGGGCTGCGCGCCTTCCACCACGACCGGCGCTGGGCCGCGCCGCGCCGCAGGTTCGAGAACTTCATCGGCGGCACCCCGGACCCGGAGCGGATCCCCCTGCGCAAGGGCCCGCCGCACTGAGCGACGGGCCCTGCCCCGAACAGCCCCCGCGCCGCTCAGCCCGGGATCAGGCCGTCGTCGCTGAGCATCTGCCGGACCTCGTCCAGCGTGGCGTCCGGGGCGGGCAGGATGAGCTCCGACGGCTCCAGTACGTCGTCCGGCAGCGGCCGGCCGAGCCGTCGGACCGCATCGAGCAGCTCGCCGAGCGTCCTGCGGAAGCCCGACTCGTCACCGGACTCCATCTCCTCCAGGAGGGCGTCGTCCAGGGCGTTGAGCTCGGCGAAGTGGCTGTCGGCCAGCTCCACCTGGCCTTCCCCCATGATGCGGACAATCATGACGGGCCCCGTCCTACTGCTTGTCGAACCGGTGCTGGGTCTGCGACGGCTGGCCCGTGCCGGGGGCACCGCCCTCGATGGCCTGCTGCTGCGCGGACGGGCCGCCGGCCAGCTCGGCCTTCATCCGCTGGAGCTCCAGTTCCACATCGGTGCCGCCGGAGAGGCGGTCGAGCTCGGCCTGGATGTCGTCCTTGGAGCCGAGACCGCTCTGGTCGTCCAGGGCGCCGGAGGCCAGCAGTTCGTCGATCGCGCCGGCCCTGGCCTGGAGCTGGGCGGTCTTGTCCTCGGCACGCTGGATGGCGAGGCCGACGTCGCTCATCTCCTCCGAGATGCCGGAGAAGGACTCGGCGATCCGGGTCTGCGCCTGGGCGGCGGTGTAGGTGGCCTTGATGGTCTCCTTCTTCGTCCGGAAGGCGTCCACCTTGGCCTGCAGGCGCTGGGAGGCGAGGGTCAGCTTCTCCTCCTCGCCCTGGAGGGTCTGGTGCTGCACCTCCAGGTCGCTGACCTGCTGCTGGAGGGAGGCGCGGCGGGCCAGGGCCTCGCGGGCCAGGTCCTCGCGGCCGAGGGCGAGCGCCTTGCGGCCCTGGTCCTCCAGCTTGGCGGACTGGCCCTGGAGCTGGTTCAGCTGCAGCTCCAGCCGCTTGCGGGAGGTCGCCACATCGGCGACGCCCCGGCGCACCTTCTGCAGCAGTTCCAGCTGCTTCTGGTAGGAGTAGTCGAGGGTTTCGCGCGGGTCCTCGGCCCGGTCAAGGGCCTTGTTCGCCTTCGCGCGGAAGATCATCCCCATACGCTTCATGACACCGCTCATGGGCTTCGCGCGCCCCCTTCTAGACGGACTTCGCTCCAGGTCACAGCCATGGCGGTGCCCGGTCTCCCGAGACGGCCGCCATCAGGACCCACAGTACGGGCCCTGTCTCCATTACCGCACTGTTCCTGCCCGGATGCGCTCCTCCTCCAGGACGACTGACTCCCCCGCCGTATCGGGCGCGAGGAGTAGGTGATCCCAGGAGAACCCCCGAGATCCCCGGGACCCGGTGCGCTCCCGGGCCGTCCGCGCGGGAGGTGCGCCCGCCGCAAGAACCCTGCACAGGGAAGACGCCCGCCGTTGCCGGATCGTTCCCCGCGGAGGTGGGGCGGGAGCGCACGACCACGTACGCTTGGGTTTTGTGTTTGGTAGCCGTTCCTCCAAGGAAGAAAAGGACGCCGCCACCGACAAGGTGAGCGCCGGCCTTTCGCAGCCCCGTGACCCCCAGGCCCCGAAGGGCCGCCCGACGCCGAAGCGTGCTGTGGCCCAGTCGCAGCGCAAGGCAGTGGCGGCTCCGACCGGCAACCGCAAGGAGGATGCCAAGCGCGCCCGTGAGCGCCGCCGCGAAGAGATGGCGAAGCAGCGCCAGGCGCTGGCCAACGGCGACGAGCGGGCCCTGCCCGCCCGTGACAAGGGCCCGGTCCGCAGGTACGTCCGCGACTACGTGGACGCCCGCTACTCGGTCGCCGAGATGTTCCTGCCCCTCGCGGTGATCATCCTGGTGCTGAGCATGGTCCGGATCCCCTCGATCCAGAACATCGCGCTGCTGCTGTGGCTCGGCGTGATCGTCCTGATCATCCTCGACTCCATCGGCCTGTTCATCCGCCTGCGCAAGGCCTTGAACACGCGCTTCCCGAACGAGCCGAAGCGCGGCGCCGTCGCCTACGGCCTGATGCGCACGCTCCAGATGCGCCGCCTGCGTCTGCCGAAGCCGCAGGTCAAGCGCGGGGAACGGCCCTGAGCCGAGCGACGCCCCGCTCAGGGGCGTCAGGGGAGGGGAAACAGGGATTCGCCGGGGGCGCCCGGCTGTGGCTGGAGGGACTGGGCGGACTGCGCAACGCCGTCCGCCAGGAACTCGTGGGCCGCCAGGTCGACGAGCAGATCGTGCACCGCTTCCCCGTCGGGCAGCGGCTGCGCGTGCTCGACGTCGGCATGGGCCAGGGCACGCAGGCCCTGCGCCTGGCCCGCGCCGGGCACATGGTCACCGGCCTGGAGCAGGACCCCGACATGCTCGCGGTCGCGCACGCCGCACTGGCCGCGGAACCGGCCGGGATCCAGGAGCGGGTCCGGCTGATGGAGGGCGACGGCCGCGAGACGGGCGCCCACTTCGGTCCCGGCAGCTTCGACGTGGTGTTGTGCCACGGCGTGCTGATGTACGTGCCCGAGCCGGACCCGATGCTCGCCGGGCTGGCCCGCATGCTGGCGCCGGGCGGGCTGCTGTCCCTGCTCGTGCGCAACGGCGACGCCCTCGCGATGCGACCGGGGCTCGACGGGAACTGGACGGCCGCCCTGGCCGCCTTCGACACCGTCGACTACACGAACCGGCTCGGCCTCGAGGTACGGGCCGACCGGCTGGCCGATCTGACCGCGACCCTGTCCGGGATCGGCGCGCCGCTCCACGCCTGGTACGGCGTCCGCGTCTTCACCGACGGCACCGAGGCCGGCGAGACCCTGCCCCCGGACGGGGAACTGGAGCGATTGCTGGCCGCCGAGGACCGGGCCGGCCGGACCGACCCCTACCGCGGGGTGGCGGCGCTGCTGCACCTGTGCGGCGTACGGGGCTGACGCACCTGTGCGGTGTGCGGGGCCGGGCCCCGCACACCGCCGCCCGATCAGGCGCTCACGCGTCCAGCGCCTCGCGCAGGCTCATCGTGTACAGCTCGGTGCCGCCGTCGTCGGAGAGCTTGACCCGTTCGACCCCGCCCTCCAGCAGGTCCTTCCAGTACTCCCCGATCCAGGACTCCGCGTCCCCCTGCGTGGTGAACTCCTCAGGCTCCACCGACGGGTTGGTCTCGCCGCCGTCGGCCGCCTCGAACCGCCACGTCCACGCCATGTCCGCCTCCGTTGCTCGTCCGCCGCTCGTCTGTCGCTCGCGCGCGTACTCCGCCTCGAGTCTGCCCGCAGAGTAGCCGGGCGCGCAGCAGTCCCGGTGACGCGGGAGGATCATCCCGTGGAACTCACTCTCCTCGGTACCGGTACACCCGAAGGACTGCCCCGCCCCGGCTGTCCCTGCGCCACCTGCGCCCTGGCCGTCGGCCCGGGCGCCCGCGCCGCGACCGCCGTCCTCGTGGACGGCGCGCTGCTGCTGGACCTGACACCGGGGGCGGTGCTGGCCGGCGCCCGTGCGGGGCATTCGCTGTCGGGCGTACGGCAGGTCCTGCTGACCCACCCGCACGACGGCCCGGCCGTCGAGCTGCCGCCCGGGCTGCCCGCCGCCGGGCGGGTGCCGGACGGCCGGGAGCTGGCGGTGATCAGCGGGCACCGGGTGCGGGCGGTGCCGATGGACGCCCCCGGCACGGGGTACGAGGTCACCGGCCCGGACGGCGCCCGGCTGCTGTACCTGCCGCCGGGCGGGGCCCCGGCGGGCCTCGGTCCCGGCGCGGGCGGACAGCTCCCGTACGACGTGGTCCTCGCGGACGTGCTGGGCCGCCCCGAGGCGCTCGCACGGCTGCGGGCGGGCGGGGCGGTCGGCCCGGCCACCGATGTGATCGCCGTGCACCTGGACCACGGGACCCCGCCGGGGCGGGAGCTGGAGCGCCGGTGCGCGGCCGTCGGGGCGCGGACGGTCCCGGACGGCACGACGGTGGTGGCCGGCGAGTACCGCGCGCTGCCGCAGGTGCCGCGGCGGACGCTGGTGCTGGGCGGGGCCCGGTCGGGGAAGTCGTACGAGGCCGAGCGGCGACTGGCGCCGTTCCCCGAGGTGGTCTACGTCGCCACGAGCGGTTCCCGGGAGGGGGACGCGGAGTGGGCGCAGCGGGTGGGGCTGCACCGGGAGCGGCGTCCGGCGAGCTGGCGGACGGTGGAGACGTGCGAGCTGGTGCCGCTGCTGGAGGACGGGGACGGGCCGCCGCTGCTGGTGGACTGCCTGGCGCTGTGGCTGACGGACGCGATGGACCGGGCCGGGGCCTGGGACGACTCGGTGTGGGAGGCGGGCGGCCGCACCGAGCTCCGCAAGCGGACCGGTGCGCTGGCGGCGGCCGTGCGGGCGGCCCGCCGGACGGTGGTGTTCGTCAGCAACGAGGTGGGTGCGGGCGTGGTTCCCGCGACCGCGTCGGGGCGGCGCTTCCGCGACGAGCTGGGCCGGCTGAACAACGCGGTGGCGGCCGAGTGCGAGCACGTGCTGCTGGTCGTCGCGGGCCAGGCGTTGATCTTGAAGCCGTGACGCCGGCGGAGCGGTCCGCGGGGGGCCGTCGGCGGGCTGACCGAGAGGCCGGATCGGGGGCTTGGGGAAGGCCTCACCGCCTGTACGCTCTGGCAGATGACCACGCTGAATCTCGACGAGTTCTCCGATCTGATCGAACGCCCCGACGGGGGCGTCCGTCGTGATGCCGAGGATCGCCGCGAACGGCTGGCCGTGCCGCCCGGCGCGCTGGGCCGGCTCGACGAGCTCGGCGAGTGGCTGGCCGCCGCGCAGGGCCGGGTACCGGTCAGGGCGATCGAGCGGCCGCGCGTCGTGCTGTTCGCCGCCGACCACGGGATCGCCGCCGCCGGGGTCTCCGCCCGGGCCGCCGGTTCAGCCCACGAACTGGTGCGCGCCGTGCTCGACGGGACGAGCCCGGTCGCCGTCCTGGCCGGCCGCTTCGGCGCCGGCGTCCGCATCGTCGACGCGGGACTGGACTGCGACCCCGGGCTGCTCCCGTCGGACGTCACGCGCCACCGGGTCCGCAGCGGCAGCGGCCGCATCGACGTGGAGGACGCGCTGACGCCCGAGGAGGCCGAGGCTGCGCTCCGGCTCGGGATGCGCATCGCCGACGAGGAGGCCGACGCGGGGACGGACCTCGTCGTGCTCGGCGACCTCAGCGTGGGCGGCACCACGGTGGCCGCGACCCTGGTGGCGGCCCTGTGCGGCACGGACGCCTCCGTCGTCACGGGCCGCGGCGGTCTCCCCGTCGACGACCTGACCTGGATGCGCAAGTGTGCGGCGATCCGCGACGCGCTGCGCCGGGCCCGCCCCGTCCTCGGGGACCAGGTGGCCCTGCTGGCAAAGGTCGGCGGTGCGGACGTCGCCGCCATCACGGGGTTCCTGCTCCAGTGCGCGGTACGCCGCACGCCTGTCATCCTCGACGGCATCGTGTCCGCGGCGTGCGGGCTGGTGGCCCAGCGGGCCGCGTTCCGCGCCCCGGACTGGTGGCTGGCCGGCCAGGCCAGCGGAGAGCCGGGCCAGGCCAAAGCCCTGGACCGGATGGCGCTCAACCCGGTGCTCGACCACGGCGTCACAGTAGGTGGGGGAACCGGGGCGTTGCTCGCCCTCCCCCTCGTCCAAGCGGCCGCCGCACTCGCGGCGGACCTGCCCGAGCGGGCGGCGGAGGAAACGAAGGACTGAGTCGACGGGCGCCACGGGCCTGAGCAGTCCGGGGTGCTCGAACCGCCCGTGGACGGTGACGCCCCATAACATCGCATTCCATGGGAGAGGTCCGCTTGACCAGCGTAGAAACCACGACGGTTGCCAACGGCAGAAAAGAGCCCGGCGGGGAGCCCGCCGACAAGGCGGCCGGCCGCAGGGGCACCGGACCATCGCGGCGCGGGGCCGCCTTCGCGGTCTGGTACCTGCGTGCCGTCACCTTCGTGAACTTCCTCAGCGCGGTGTGGCTTTCGCTCGGGCAGGACCTGCGCCGGCACAACACCGCCGACTTCTACACCCCGTACCTGCTGACGGCCGGGTTCGCGTCCGGGCTGTTCTCGCTGATCCTCGCGGTCACCATGCGCCGCCGCAAGCGGGCCGCCTGGATCCTGAACCTGGTGATCAGCGGGATGCTGCTGTTCGCCTTCGCCACCGCGGCCTTCGCCCCGTGCACGGGCGGGGAGTTCAACTTCTGCTACCCCGAGTTCCGCGACCACGCCCAGAACTGGGTGTCGCTGGTGCTGACCGCCGCCTTCGTCGGTGCGCTGGTACTGGGCCGGCACGAGTTCTACGCCAAGGGCGACCGGTCCAACCCCAAGCTCGCCACCGCCGTCGGCGCGGTGGGCCTGCTGCTGACCTCGCTCGTCGCCGCCCTGCTGGTCGGCGCCACCAACACCGACCCCGACCGCGCCCAGGCGACGTTCCTGGCCCGCTGGCGGTACGGCGTGATGCGGCTGGTCACCCTGGAGCCGAACGACCGGGCCTACGACGGGATCGCCACCCCCAGCTGGGTGGACGTCTCCATCAACGTGATGTCGATGATGCTGCTGCTCGCCGTGCTGTTCGCGGCGTTCCGCGCGCGCCGCGCCGTCGACCCGCTGACCCCCGAGGACGAGGAGCGGCTGCGGGCCCTGCTCGCCAAGCAGGGCGACCGCGACTCCCTGGGCTACTTCGCGCTGCGCCGGGAGAAGTCCGTCATCTGGTCCCCCACCGGCAAGGCCGCCGTCACCTACCGCGTCGTCGGCGGCGTCTCACTGGCGTCCGGCGACCCGATCGGCGACCCGGAGGCGTGGCCCGGCGCCATCGAACCCTGGCTGGCCGAGGCCCGCGAACACGGCTGGATCCCGGCCGTGATGGGCGCGAGCGAGGAGGCCGGGCAGATCTACGCGCGGCACGGCCTGGACGCGCTGGAGCTCGGTGACGAGGCCATCGTCGAGACCGACGAGTTCACCCTGGAGGGCCGCGCCATGCGGACCGTCCGGCAGGCCTTCAACCGCGTCAAGCGCGCCGGGTACACCGTCCGCATCCGCCGCCACGCCGACGTGCCGGCCGACGAGATGGACAACCTCCTCAAGCGGGCCGACGACTGGCGCGACGGCGCGACCGAGCGCGGCTTCTCCATGGCGCTGGGCCGGCTGGGCGACCCGGACGACGGCCAGTGCGTGATGCTGGAGTGCTTCGACGGGCAGGGCGAGCTGCGCGCCGTGCTGTCCTTCGTGCCGTGGGGACCCAAGGGCCTGTCGCTCGACCTGATGCGCCGCGACCGGGAATCCGAGAACGGTCTGATGGAGTTCATGGTCATCGAACTCCTGGAGCGCTCGAAGGAGATCGGCGTCACACAGGTCTCACTGAACTTCGCGATGTTCCGTTCCGTCTTCGAACGGGGGTCCAAGCTCGGGGCGGGTCCGGTGCTGCGCATGTGGCGCTCGCTGCTGAGCTTCTTCTCCCGTTGGTGGCAGATCGAGTCCCTCTACCGGGCCAACGCCAAATACCGGCCGATCTGGGAGCCGCGGTTCATGCTCTTCGAGAAGAGTTCCGACCTGCTGCGGATCGGTATCGCGGCGGGCCGGGCCGAGGGCTTCCTGGAGGCACCCGGCCTGCCGAAGTGGCTGCACCGCAGACATCTGGAGACGCGTCGTTGACAGCGTGGTCGAACCCCTCACCGCGGCGGTTCGCCCGCCGCGAGTGGGGGCCCCTGTTCCGGACGATCCGGGACGCGCTCGTCCACCAGAAGTGGCGCGCGATCCCGATGACGATCGGCGCGGTCGCCCTGACCTCGCTGTTCCAGATCGTCCAGAACACCCACTGGGGTTTCCAGCCGGTGCAGGACCTCGGCTCCGTCAAGGCCGCCGACCCGCTCTGGCTGGCGCTCCTGCGGACCCCGCTCTCCCTGTTCGTGCCGGCACTCGACCTGCCGGTGTGGGGGGCACTCGCCCAGATCCTGCTGGTCTTCGGCATCTCCGAGATCTGCATCGGGTGGTGGCGCACCCTGGTGATCGGCTACGTGGCCACGCTCGCCGGGACCACGTACGCCCGGATCGGGCTCTCGCTGGGCCATGACCACCCCTTCGGCCTGCCGGTGTCCGACCGCGTCGTCAACGACACCGGGCCGTCGGCGGCGGTGGTGGGCCTGGCGATCTACGTCTGCTGGCGCTACCGGGCGTACCTGACGGGCGGTCTGGTGATCGCCGTCATGATCGGCGAGGTGCTGTTCAAGGACAACCTGGCGGGCAAGGAGCACCTCGCGGCCATCGCCGCCGTCATGGCGGTGTGCGTGGTGCGCGCGAAGTGGGGTCCGGAGCGCTCCCGGATACCGCTGGGCCGCCGGCCTCCGCCCGCGTCCCCGCCGTCCCCGCCGTCCTCGCGCAGCGACTGACCGGGACTGCGGGTGGAGGCCGTACCGTAGCTTCCCGTGACGACAGACCCCGTCCGGCAGGGACGCTTCCGTGCGGTCCGGCAGTGGCTGCGGACCCATCCGCCGGCGACCGACGCCGCACTCGCTCTCGGGGCGCTCGTCGCCATGGTGGTCGGCTCCTTCGCCAGCCCGCACGGGCCGCACGGTCCCACCTTCGGCACCCGTACCCCCGAGCCGTTCTCGCTCGTGCTGATGCTGCTGGGCTCCGCCGCCCTCGTGTTCGGGCGCCGACGGCCGCGCGCGGTGCTCGCCGCGACCGTCGCCCTTTCGCTGCTGGAGCTGTCCACCGGGGAGCCCCGGGCGCCCGTCGCGATGTGCACGGTGATCGCCCTGTACACGCTCGCCGCCCGCACCGACCGGCCCACGACCTGGAAGGTCGGTCTGCTCACCATGGCGGGGCTGACGGGCGTCGCCATGCTGGCCGGGCCGCTGCCCTGGTACGCGCAGGAGAACATCGGCGTCTTCGCCTGGACCGGCATGGCCGCGGCCGCCGGGGACGCGGTGCGCAGCCGCCGGGCCTTCATCGACGCGATCCGGGAGCGCGCCGAACGCGCCGAACGCACCCGCGAGGAAGAGGCCCGGCGCCGGGTCGCCGAGGAGCGGCTGCGGATCGCGCGGGACCTCCACGACGTGGTGGCCCACCACATCGCCCTGGTCAACGTGCAGGCGGGGGTGGCCGCGCACGTGATGGACAAGCGCCCCGACCAGGCCAAGGAGGCGCTGGCGCACGTACGGGACGCCAGCCGTTCGGCGCTGAACGAACTGCGCGCCACGGTCGGGCTGCTGCGGCAGTCCGGTGATCCGGAGGCGCCGACGGAGCCCGCGCCGGGGTTGGGGGTGCTGGAGGAGCTGACCGACACCTTCCGCAACGCCGGGCTGCCGGTGAAGGTGATGGTCGAGCTGGGCAGGGACGGGGACGCCCTTCCGGCGGCCGTGGACCTGGCCGCGTACCGGGTGATCCAGGAGGCGCTGACCAACGTGCGCAAGCACGCGGGTCCGGGCGCGACGGCCGAGGTCAGCGTGGTGCGGGTGGGGGCGTCCGTGGAGGTGACCGTGCTGGACGACGGGGGCACCTCGGCGGACTCCGCCCCCCGCCCGGCCGACCCGGGCGGCGGCCACGGCCTGCTGGGGATGCGCGAGCGGACCGGCGCCCTGGGCGGGTCCTGCTCCGCCGGGCCCCGCTACGGCGGCGGGTACCGCGTCCACGCGGTCCTGCCGGCGTGAGCGGGGGCGGGCCCGGAGGCGGGCCCCAAGGGGCGCCCGGCCTGCTCGGGTGAGGCCGGAGGCGGGCCCGGCTCAGGCGAGGCCGTAGCGCGCCTCGATGCCCTGGACCAGCAGGGCCAGGCCCTCTTCGAACCCCTCGTCGTACTCCTGGAAGAGGCCGGCGCCCGCCGCTGCGGCAAGGGGGAACTCCGCCAGCCGGGCAGCGCGTTCGGTGACGTCGTAGCCCTCCCTGCGGTCACCGGGGACGGGCTCGACGCCCTGTTCCTCGGTGACGAAGCCGATGGTGAAGGAGTAGGCGGTGGACAGGGCGCGCACCGCCCGGGGCAGTGTGAAGCCCGCGTCGACCAGCGCCCGCAGATCGGCCTCCAGCTGGACGGCGTGCCCGGTGCCCGTGAAGCGCGAGCCGCTGAAGACCTTGGCTCCGTCGCGGTAGCCGAGCAGGGCCGCGCGCAGGGAGCGGTTGCGGGCCAGGAGCCGCTCCTGCCACGCCGTGTGCGGGGCGAGCCGCACCTGGGCGGTCATCCGCCGGTACATCTCGGTGGCCATCTCGTCGAGCAGTTCCTGCTTGTCCTTGAAGTGCCAGTACAGGGCGGGCGCCTGCACGTCCAGCTCCTTGGCGATGGCCCGCAGGGTCAGTCCGTCCAGGCCCACCTCGTTCAGCAGGCGCAGCGCGGTCTCCACGACCTGCTTCTTGTCCAGTTTGGGAGTTCTCCGGGTCGTCACGCTTGACAGATTAACAGTGTTAAGGCGAATCTGTGGAGGCAACTTAACGACGTTAAGGAGATGCGCCATGAGCAGCACTGTGACCAGCGGTACGAACAAGGGCACGCACACGGACGTACTGATCGTCGGCGCGGGCCCCACCGGCCTCGCCCTCGCCGTCGACCTCGCCCGGCGGGGGATCGGCTCCCTCCTCGTGGAGCGGGCCGACGGCCTCTTCCCCGGCTCCCGCGGCAAGGGCGTCCAGCCGCGCACCCGGGAGGTCTTCGACGACCTCGGCGTGGGGGCGGCCATCGGTGCGGCCGGCGGCCCCTACCCGCTCGGGATGATCTGGCAGGACGGCCGGCGCCAGGGCGAGTACCCGATGTTCGACGAGGGTGAGCGCCGCGAGGACTCCCCGTACCACGAGCCCTGGATGGTGCCGCAGTGGCGCACCCAGGAGATCCTCTTCACCCGGCTCGCGGAGCTCGGCGGCGAGGTCGCCTTCGGCAGGGAGTTGACGGGGATCACCCAGGACCCCGACGGGGTGAACGCCCTCTTCGCCTCCGGCCAGAGCGTCCGCGCGCGCTACGCCGTGGCCGCCGACGGCGGCCGGTCCACCGTGCGCCGCGCCCTCGGCATCACGATGACCGGCGAGAGCCTGGATCCGAACCCGATGCTCGTGGCCGACGTCCGCCTCACCGGGCTCGACCGCGAGAACTGGCACATCTTCCCCGCCGCCGACGACTGCGGGGTGCTCACGCTCTGTCCGCTGGCCGGGACGCAGGACTTCCAGCTCACGGCCCGCTTCCCCGAGGGCACGGACATCGACGTCTCCCCCGCCGGGATCCGCGCGGTCGTCGCCGCCCGCACCCACCTCGCCCCCGAGGCCGTGACGGAAGTCCGCTGGGCCTCGGACTTCCGCCCCCGGGCGGCGCTCGCCGACCGGTTCCGCGAGGGCCGCGTCTTCCTCGCCGGGGACGCCGCGCACATCCACTCCCCCGCGGGCGGCCAAGGGCTGAACACCAGCGTCCAGGACGCGTACAACCTCGGCTGGAAGCTGGCCGCGGTGCTGGGCGGCCGGGCCCCCGAGTCCCTGCTCGACACCTACGAGGAGGAACGGCTGCCCGTCGCCGCCGACATGCTCGGCCTGTCCACCCGGGTCCACCGGGGCGAGACCCGGCGCGGCGAGGCCACCCGCATGCTGGGCCTGGGCTACCGCGGCTCCGCCCTCGCCGTGGAGACCCGCACCGCGCTGCCCGAGGGCGCCCTGCGCGCCGGCGACCGCGCACCGGACGGGGTGTGCGGCGGCGTACGCCTCTTCGACGCGTTCCGCGGACCGCACTGGACTCTGCTCGCCGTCGGCGCCGGGGCGGGGGCGCACCTTCCGGCGCTGCCCGACGCCCGTACGGTGCGCATCCCGTCCTACGCACCGTACGGGGACGGGGTGTTCCTCGTCCGCCCCGACGGCTACGTCGGCTGGGCGGGCCCGACGGGCGCGGGCGCCGCCGACTACGCGGTCCTGGCCGGCGTCTGAACCGGGACAGGGCCCCGGGGCCGCCGGCCCGGCCACGGCCGGCCCGGGCCGCCTAAGGCTCGCCCCTCGGCGGGCACCAGCGGCGCCAGGCGTCCAGGTCGGTCTTCTTCTGGAGCGAGCTGAGCTTCTCCCGCTGCGAGACGGGGCACCACTCGCGCAGCCGGCCCTCGTACTCGACGTGGAAGACGGCCTTCCCGGCCGCGACGAACGGCCGGTACCGCTCGCACTCCTCGTACTGGGCGCACTGCTCGTTGACGGCGAACTCGAAGTCACCGACGAGGTCGGGGATCTGGTCCAGGTCGTTCTTGAGCCCGACCGACAGTCCCCGGTCGTGCGCGAGCTTCGCGATCAGCCGGTTGTAGGCCAGCTGGTCGGCGGCGGTGAGCGGGAACCCGGACGAGTTGGCGTACCCGTCCATGTTGTCCGGCTCGATCGCGTCGAAGCCCTTGGCCTTGCACATGTCGAACCGCTTGGCCATCAGCGGTTCCAGTTCGGCCGAGCGCCGGATGTCCAGCCAGCGCTCGCCCTCCCAGCCGTTGCCCTTGCCCAGCAGTTCCTTCGGGAAGTCGGCGGCGTCGGGACGGAAGTCCTCCCAGGCTCCGGTGGAGAGGTAGCAGATCGTCTTGCGGCCGGCCTTCTTCAAGGCGGCCACCTGCTCCTTGGAGGTGTTGAAGCCGTCGACGTCGTACACGGCCGCCTTCACGGAGGCATCGAGCGCGCCGGTCAGCTGCCACTGCCAGCTCACCTGCGGCGCGGGCTGCCAGCGCTGCCCGGGCGCCGGGTCGGGCGACAGGTCGTCGGGTTCCGGCGACTCGGGCACGGACGTGCAGGAGGCCAGGAGCAGGAGCGGGCCGACGAGCAGCCAGGGCAGCGCGCGGCGCCTCATGCGGTGGCCTCCAGGGCGTACGGCAGGGTTCCCCACGGGTGCGCGCCGGTGCCGGGGACCGCGCAGTGCACGGCGGCCCCTCGCTCCAGGGCGAGTTCGGCGGCCGGGGCGCCCGGCGGGACGGCGTACACGAGGTGGCAGAACCGCTGGGCGGGGTGGTCGGCGGTCCACCCCGGGGCGGCTCCCGCGTCGCGGTACGCGTCCCAGGGACCCTCGAAGGTGACGAGCAGGTCGGCGAGCGCGGCGTACCCGGGGTGCGGGTGGACGCCGTGGTTCAGGACGAGGGTGCGGGCGCCGGCCGCCCGGGCGGCGACGGCGAGCCGGCCGTAGTGCGGCAGGAGTCCCGGCTCCGCGGAGGCCTGGTCGAGGAAGGCGCCGTCGGTGGCGTACCAGTCGCGGTGGCGCAGCAGGTCCTGGACGACGGCCGCGTGCGGGCGGCGCCCGTAGTCGGTGTCGGTGTACCCCAGGACGGGCACCCCGGCGGCCCGCAGCCGCCCGGCGACCGCGGCGAACCGTTCGTCGGGGGCCGCGCCCGGCCCGCTGTCGGGGTTGAGCACCACCGAATGCAGCCGGCCGGCCGAGGCGATGAGCAGCTCCCACGCCTCGGGCCGGTCGGCGGGGTGCTCGTAGAGGGGCACCAGCAGCATGAGGTCCTTCTTCTTGTGCGTCTCGTACGGGGGCACGTGCGTCAGCGGTGGGCCGTCGCGCGGCCCAGCAGCAGGCAGACCAGGGTGGCCAGGGCGGCCGCGGCCGCGCCCGCCACCGCCAACTGCACCAGCCGCGGCGGCCCGGAACCGGTCAGCACGGCCAGGCTCTGCACGAACGCCGCCGAGGCGCAGACCACCGCGGCGGGCCGGACCGCCCCGAAGGACTGGAGCAGCAGCCCCGTCCACATGACGGCGCCCAGCAGCAGCAGCGTCGCCGCCCGCGCCCCGGTCAGGGTGGGAGCGCCGGGCCACAGCAGGGTCCCGCTCACGCCCAGCGCCAGCAGCACCGCCAGGTACCGGGCCAGGCAGCGGGCCAGGGTGACCAGCATCCGGCGCCGGAACGCCCGGGGCGAGCGGGCGGCCCGCAGCCCGGCGAGGCTGCCGCTGCGGAACCGGTGCAGCAGCCATTCGGCGGGGCCCATGCTGAGGGTGAGGGCCACCGCCGAGGGCGCGGCGACCGCCTCGGCGGGCCCCCCGGCGAGCACCTCCCCCAGAGCCGCGTACAGCACGAGCAGCCCGGTGCCCAGGCCGAAGACGCCGTACGGCACGGAGTCCGCGAGCCGGGGCCCGCGCGGCGCGTACTCCTCCTCGGCGCCGCGCAGCATCCGCCACCGCACGGGGCCCCCGCCCGGGCGGGCCCGCGTCCGCTCCCGGACCCGCCCGGCGAGGGCCCGTACCCCCTCGGCCAGCGGCAGTTCGCGTACGGCCAGGGCGCAGGCGGCCAGCAGGGACACCACCAGCAGGGTCACCCGCACCCTGACGGGCAGGTCGGTGAAGAGGACGAGCACCGCCCCGGCGGCCATCGGGGCGAGCGCGGCGAGCAGCACCCGCTCCCGGCCGAGGACCAGCAGGACGGTGGCCGCGCCGACGTACAGCGCCTGCCCGGCGGCGAACGCGTAGGAGAACGGCGGCCCGCCGGGCACCGCCAGGGCGGCGGCGGTGCCCAGCAGTGCCCCGGCGGGGGCCCCGGCGAGCAGGGTCCGCCCGGCGGCGGCCCGGTCGCCGAGGCCGAGCCAGGAGTAGGCCCGGTGGGACAGGGTCTGGTCCCACACCCAGCCGATCAGGGCGCCGGCGAGCAGGGTGAGCGTCCCGGCGGGCAGGCCGAGCCGGTCCGGCGGCCCTTCCAGCAGGGGGGCGCCGAGCAGGTAGGCGAGGCCGGGCAGGGCGAAGATCACCCCGCGCAGGAGGCAGGCGGTGAGGGAGACCTTCCAGGGGTCGGGGGTGCTGCGGGGCTCGGGGAAGGAGCGGGGCACCCGGGCGTAGAGCTCCTCCGCGAGCGCGAAGGAGTCGTGGCGGCCGTAGGTCAGGCGGATGTACTCATCGTTCATCCCGTCGGATTCGAGGATGGCGGCGATCTCGTCGGGATGGACGGCGGCGGCGATGAACTCGTCGAAGCGTTCGACGAGTTCATCCATCGGGTCGGCGGCGGCCGTGGCCGTCCGCCGGGGGCGGGGGATGGCGGGCAGGGTGTTGCCGCCGGGCACTTTGAGCCACAGGGATCCGCTCACCACGGGTTCCCTTCGGCGGCGAGCTCCCGGTACCAGGGGTCGGCCAGGCGCTGGGTCCAGTCGTCGCCCGGGTGGACCGGCAGGACGGGCTGGCCCGCGAGTTCCCGGTAGATGTGGCGGAACCCGTCCACGGACTGGTGGAGGGTGAACTTCTCCACGACCCGTTTGCGGGACAGCCGGCCGAGTTCGGCGCGGCGCACGTCGTCGCGGAGCAGGGCGAGGGTGGCGCGTGCCATGGTCTCGGGTTCGCGGGGCGGGACGACCAGCCCGGTGTCGCCGACGGCCTCGCGCACTCCGCCGACGTCGGTGGAGACGGTGGTGCGGCCGCAGGACATGGCTTCGATGATGCTGAACGGGAAGCCCTCGCTGATGGAGGAGAGCATGACGACCGAGCCGGCCGCGTAGGCCTGGGCGACCTGCGCGATGCGGCCCTCGAAGGTGACGCCGTCGGACACCCCGATTTCGGCGGCGAGCTTCTCCAGGCGCAGCTTGTAGTCCTCGCAGCCGGCCGGGACCGGGCCGAAGAGGCGCAACCGCAGGGCGGGGATCTCCTGTCGCATGAACGCGTAGGCGCGGATGAGGGTTTCGAGGTCCTTGATGGGGTCGACGCGGCCGCACCAGCTGAGGGTGGGCACCTCGGGTTCGGGGCCGGCCTCGGGGAAGGCGTGCGGGTCGACGCCGTTGTAGACGGTGCGGATGCGGTCGGAGGCGGCGCCTCCGCGCTCTTCCCAGCGGCGGTTGTACTGGTTGCAGGGGGTGATCAGGTCGGCCTGCCGGTAGCCCTCGGTGTTCAGCTCCCGGTAGAAGCCGAGCAGGAGGGCCTTGACCGGCCAGCGTTGTTCGGCGGTGCGGTAGCCGAGGTAGCGCTCGCGCAGGTAGATGCCGTGCTCGGTGAGCAGGAAGGGCACCTGGTCGAGGTGTTTCGCGGCGAGCGCCGGCAAGGTGGCGAGGCCGCTGCTGACGGCGTGGGAGACGCTGTCGCGCGGGATGCGGACCCCGAGCGGGCGCAGCGCGTGTTCCAGCAGGTCGGTGGCGGTCAGCGCGTCGTGGATGGTGGGCTCGGCCGCGGCGGTGCCCGTGCCCGGGCGGGTCCACAGGTCCATCAGCAGCCGCAGGACGGACTCGGAGCGCAGGGCGGGGGCGAGGCGGCCGGAGCGGGCCAGCAGGGCCAGTTCGCGCAGGGCTTCGGAGAATCCGCCGCGCGCGGGGTCGAGCATCGACAGCAGGAAGGCTTCGTAGGTGTCGGTGAAGCGGCGCCGGGCCTTGCCGCGCAGGGCCGCGCGGAGCGTGCGGGGCGGCGGCGGGCCCCAGAGCGGCACGGCGGTGTGCCGGTAGACGTTGCGGGGCAGTTCCCAGGTGACCGGCTCGCGTCCGGAGCCGGTCAGGGCTATGACGTTGAAGTCGACCTCCGGCATTCCCCGGACCAGCTGGTCGCACCAGGTGCTGACGCCCCCGTGGACGTGCGGGTAGGTGCCTTCGGTGAGCATGGTGACGTGACGCCCATGGCTCATGCGGTGTGTCCCCCCAGGACGGAAAAGGGGCCGGCGCCCGTGGTTCGCGGAGCGCCGGCGCAAGGTGATGCTGCGTACGCGGGTGAGTGGAGCGGTTCCGGCCGGGCGTACGGCCGGGGCGGCCGTCAGGCCAGCTTGAGCGTGACCGCCGACTGGAGGAGCTCCGGGGACGTCCACGCGGAGCGGGTGCCGGCGTACGCGGTGCCGAAGTCCGCGGTGCCGAGCAGGAGCTGCTTCTTGGTCCCGGCGGGCGCCGTGACGGGTGCGACCACGCCCGAGGGCGCCTTGACGGTGACGTCCTTGCCGATGCGGTAGGCGGTGACCTTGTTGGCGGCGAGGGCGGCGTCCCAGGCGGCGCGGCGGCCGAGCTCGACGCCGCTGTCCTTCATGCTCTGGTTCACGAGCGGGGCGCTGGGGGCGTACAGGGTGCGGTAGGTGTCGAGGACCTGGTTGAGGACCGGGTAGAGGGTGCGGTCCTCGGCGAGGTTGGACTGGTGGACGTAGTGCGGGCGCGGGTCGTTGTTCAGGACGTGGCGCAGGGCGGTGCGGGCCTCGGCGGGGACGATGTAGTCGAGGTAGCCGGTGGCGGCGTCGAGCGGCGCGGGCAGGCAGGTGGAGGTCGCCGGGTTGTCCTCGCAGGCGCCGCTGCCGCCCTGGGCGCGGCTGGTGTAGATCCAGTTGTACTCGTCGGCCATCTCCGCGTTGGTGCCCGTGTTGTAGTACACGTTCATCGGGTAGCGGGGGACGGTCAGGGCGGCGCCGACCGCGCGCTGCCCGGGCTCGCGCGAGCTGTCGCTGCCGGCCCACTTGATCCCGTTGTCGGCGAAAGCGCCCGCCAGGTTCGGGTTGTCGACCGTCTGCTGCGGCAGGGTCTTGAGGCCGGAGTGCTCGCCGGTGACGATCTCGGAGCGGTCGGTGGTGATGCCCTTGGAGGCGGCCCAGTTGTTGTTGTCGCGGATCTGGGCGGAGATGTCGGCGCGGCTCATCCAGTTGATGGCGCCCTGGGCGTTCTTCGTGCAGGTCCAGGGGACGGTGGTGACGTCCTGGACGCAGCCGAGGAAGGGGTGGGTGTAGGTGTGGTTCATCCAGCGGAACTGGGCCCGGTCGGCGACGAGCTGTGCGGTCAGGGCGTCGGTGCCGCCGTTCTCCGTCTTCCACTCCTCCCCGGCGCCGGCGTTGAAGAGCATGTCGAGCTTGAAGTTCTTGCTCTTCTGCCACTGCACCGCGTACTGGGCGTCGGCAGCGCTCATCCGGATGGTGCTCTCCTTGCCCTCGCCGCCCGCGCAGGCGTAGTCGCCCGGCGTGCAGTTGAGGGCCCGGTCCCAGCGGGCGTCCGGGGCGAAGACGTCGTCGACGTGGACGGCGAAGTAGTTGCGCTCCTGGCCGAGGTGGACGCCCTGGGTCAGCCATTCGACGATGCCCCGGGCCAGCAGCCGGAACTGCTGCTGGTACTGGTTGTAGCCGAAGGTGACGACCAGTTCGCTGCGCCCGTCGTGGGCGTACTCGCCGAGCAGCGAGGCGCGTCCCGATCCGACGGGGGCGTCGAGGTAGCTGGTGTAGCCGGTGCGGGGCTTGGCGATGAACCCGTAGCTCTCCGGGATCAGCGGCGAGTTGTCCTCGAAGGCGACCAGTCCCCCGAGGTAGCCGAACGGGCCGGCCTTGCCCGCTGCGGTGACGGCCGCCTGGGTGCCGTCGAGGGTGCCGCCGTAGCCGCCGTTGTCGGTGTATTCCAGGCCGACTTCGGGGTGCGCCCAGGTGTAGGCGTCCACCTGGCGGATGCCGTACGCCGTCTCGTAGGCGGTGAGCGCGGCGGACTCGGCGGAACCCGCGCCGAAGGGGTTCTCGTTGGGCAGGACGACACCCTGGAACTTGGCGCGCGGCCGGCCGTCGACGGTGTCGCTCAGGAAGGCCGCGTCGATGACCGGGCGGCTGCTGCTGCCCAGGTCGACGCGGGTGTAGGGGACTCCGGTGTCCCGGAGTTCGGCGGTGATCGCCGCGACCGAGCTGCCGCCGTCGTCGACGACCAGCACCCTCAGGTCGATGCGCGGTACGACGGTGGCCGCCTGGGCGGTCGCCGCGGGCACCGCCACGGACATCAGCGCTGTCGCGGCCATCGCCGCCGCGAGCCTGTTCATCCGGTTCTTGCTCTTGCTGACCATTTCGGCCTTCCCCCCGCAGGCTCCCTCGGCGACGGCCATGGCGGACGGCCGACCGGGGAGGCTCTGTGGAAATCATGCAAAGGGACCCCACGCCCCCTTGCGAGAGTGGGTCGAGTCTCTAGGACCTCGTCAGGTCTAAAGCGCAAACCTGGAACAGAGACCACAGATGGGTGAACCTGTCAGTGGTCCCGTCGAACAACTTGCCAAACCTTCGAGTGACGTACGGACGACCGCGTACGCGTAGGCTCGTTTCCGGGTGCCGCCGCGCCCGAATACGATCGCTGCGGAGCGGCCGGCGACCCTGACGCGACCGCAGCGCACACATACACAAACGGAAGCGAGACTTCACCACCGTGACTGCTCTGACTCTCAGCACTGCCGGCGCGGCGACGCTCCGCGCCGACGCCCTCGTGGTCGGCGTGGCGAAGGGCCCGAAGGGGCCCGTCGTCGCCGCGGGCGCCGAGGCCGTGGACAAGGCGTTCGACGGAAAGCTGGCCGCCGTGCTCGACGCCATGGGCGCCTCGGGCGCCGAAGGCGAGGTCACCAAGCTGCCCGCGCCCGCCGGCGTCAAGGTCCCGGTCGTGCTGGCCGTCGGGCTCGGCTCCGTACCGGAGCAGGACGAGTCGTACGACGAGGAGGCCCTGCGCCGCGCCGCCGGCGCTGCCGCCCGCGCCCTGCACGGCACGAAGAAGGCCGCCTTCGCCCTTCCCCTGGACGACGCCTCCGCCGTCACCGCCGTCGCCGAGGGCGCGCTGCTCGGCGCGTACGCCTTCACCGCCTACCAGGGCGGCGAGGACAAGGTCGCGAAGAGCGGTGCGAAGAACGGCGGCCCGAAGCAGCCGCTGGCCGAGGTCGTCCTGCTCGGCGCCAAGCCGCGCGACAAGGAACACAAGGCCGCCGCCGAGCGCGCCACCGTCGTCGCGACCGAGGTCAACATCGCTCGCGACCTGGTCAACACCCCGCCGAACGACCTCACCCCCGAGGCCTTCGCCGCCGTCGCCACCGCGACCGCGAAGGAGAACGGCGTCAAGGTCCAGGTGCTGGACGAGAAGGCCCTGGTCAAGGGCGGCTTCGGCGGCATCATGGGCGTCGGCAAGGGCTCCGAGAACCCGCCGCGGCTGGTCAAGCTGTCCTACACCCACCCCAAGGCGGAGAAGACCCTCGCCTTCGTCGGCAAGGGCATCACCTACGACTCGGGCGGCATCTCCCTCAAGCCGGCCGGCCACAACGAGACGATGAAGTGCGACATGGCCGGCGCCGCCGCCGTCTTCGCCTCCGTCGTCGCGGCCGCCAAGCTGGGCCTCCAGGTCAACGTCACCGGCTGGCTCGCGCTCGCCGAGAACATGCCCTCCGGCTCCGCCACCAAGCCCGGTGACGTGCTGCGCATGTACAGCGGCAAGACCGTCGAGGTCCTCAACACCGACGCCGAGGGCCGCCTGGTCCTGGGTGACGCGCTGACCCGCGCCAGCGAGGAGAACCCGGACGCGATCGTCGACGTCGCGACCCTGACCGGCGCGATGGTGCTGGCGCTGGGCGACCGCACCTTCGGGATCATGGCGAACGACGACGCCTTCCGCACCTCGATCCACGAGATCGCGGAGGAGGTCGGCGAGGCCGCCTGGCCGATGCCGCTCCCCGAGGACCTGCGCAAGACCATGGACTCCCCCACCGCCGACATCGCCAACATGGGTGTCCGCATGGGCGGCGGCCTGGTGGCCGGCCTCTTCCTCCAGGAGTTCGTCGGCGAGGGCATCACCTGGGCCCACCTCGACATCGCGGGCCCCGCCTTCCACGAGGGCGCCCCGTACGGCTACACCCCCAAGGGCGGCACCGGCTCGGCCGTGCGCACCCTGGTGCGGCTGGCCGAGCGCACCGCGACGGGCGACCTCGGCTGACGCCACCGCCTCGTGCTCACGCGCCCCGGGACCCGGACGAGGTCCCGGGGCGCGTTCGCTGTGGACGTAATCTCGACGATCAGTAGTTTTCTACGCACTGGTAACCCCGATTCCGGCGGAACGGCCGTTCCCAGCCGGGGCCCGGCGTCCCGCGTTCCCCCGACAAATGCGAAGATGGGTTCTCGGCAGGACAGGGCCCCCACCACAGGGCCGAAGAAACAAGCGGCCGAATACCAGCCGCCGCCCGGTCACAGAGGACCGGTGCCCGGCGCACATGCATGGAGGACGTGACGTGGCGAACGACGCCAGCACCGTTTTCGACCTAGTGATCCTCGGCGGTGGCAGTGGCGGTTACGCCGCGGCGCTGCGCGCCTCCCAGCTGGGTCTCGACGTTGCGCTGATCGAGAAGAACAAGCTCGGTGGCACCTGCCTGCACAACGGCTGCATCCCCACGAAGGCTCTGCTGCACGCCGGTGAGATCGCGGACCAGGCGCGCGAAGCCGCTCAGTTCGGTGTCAAGGCCTCTTTCGAGGGCATCGACATCGCGGGCGTGCACAAGTACAAGGACGACGTCATCTCGGGCCTGTACAAGGGCCTGCAGGGTCTCGTCGCCTCCCGCAAGGTGACGTACATCGAGGGTGAGGGCCGTCTCTCCTCCCCGACGTCCGTCGATGTGAACGGTCAGCGCGTCCAGGGCCGTCACGTCCTGCTGGCGACCGGCTCCGTGCCGAAGTCGCTCCCGGGCCTGAACATCGACGGCAACCGCATCATCTCCTCGGACCACGCGCTGGTCCTGGACCGCGTGCCCGAGTCCGCGATCATCCTGGGCGGCGGCGTGATCGGCGTCGAGTTCGCCTCGGCGTGGAAGTCCTTCGGTACCGACGTCACCGTCATCGAGGGCCTCAAGCACCTCGTGCCGGTCGAGGACGAGAACAGCTCCAAGCTCCTGGAGCGCGCGTTCCGCAAGCGCGGCATCAAGTTCAACCTGGGCACCTTCTTCGACAAGGCCGAGTACACCGAGAACGGTGTGCGCGTCACCCTCGCCGACGGCAAGACCTTCGAGGCCGAGGTGCTGCTGGTCGCCATCGGCCGCGGCCCGGTCTCGCAGGGCCTGGGCTACGAGGAGCAGGGCGTCGCGATGGACCGCGGCTACGTCCTGGTCGACGAGTACATGCAGACCAACGTGCCGACCATCTCGGCCGTCGGTGACCTCGTCCCGACCCTCCAGCTCGCGCACGTCGGCTTCGCCGAGGGCATCCTGGTGGCGGAGCGCCTGGCCGGTCTCAAGACCGTCCCGATCGACTACGACGGCGTTCCCCGCGTCACCTACTGCCACCCCGAGGTCGCCTCCGTCGGTATCACCGAGGCCAAGGCCAAGGAGATCTACGGTGCGGACAAGGTCGTGGCCCTGAAGTACAACCTGGCCGGCAACGGCAAGAGCAAGATCCTCAAGACCGCGGGCGAGATCAAGCTGGTCCAGGTCAAGGACGGTGCCGTGGTCGGCGTCCACATGGTCGGTGACCGGATGGGCGAGCAGGTCGGCGAAGCCCAGCTGATCTACAACTGGGAGGCCCTGCCGGCCGAGGTCGCGCAGCTCATCCACGCGCACCCGACCCAGAACGAAGCGCTCGGCGAGGCCCACCTGGCCCTGGCCGGCAAGCCGCTCCACTCCCACGACTGATCGTCACGGGCGCGACGACCACTTCCGCACTTTCGTTAGGAGCAACTGAAACCATGCCGGTTTCCGTAACCCTTCCGGCGCTCGGAGAGAGCGTGTCCGAGGGCACTGTCACCCGTTGGCTCAAGGCCGAGGGCGAGCGCGTCGAGGCCGACGAGCCGCTGCTCGAAGTCTCGACCGACAAGGTCGACACCGAGATCCCGTCCCCCGTCGCCGGCATCCTGGCCTCCATCAAGGTCGCCGAGGACGAGACCGTCGAGGTCGGCGCCGAGCTGGCCGTCATCGACGACGGCTCGGGCGCGCCGGCCGAGGCTGCCGCTCCGGCCGCCGAGACCGCCGCCCCGGCCGCCGAGGCCGCCGCTCCGGCGCCGGAGGCCCCGCAGGCCGCCCCGTCGACCGAGGTCGAGACCCCGGCTCCGGCCCCGACGGCCGAGGCGGCCGCCGGTGGCGGTTCCGCCGAGGGCACCGATGTCGTGCTGCCCGCGCTGGGCGAGTCCGTCACCGAGGGCACCGTCACCCGCTGGCTCAAGCAGGTCGGCGAGTCCGTCGAGGCCGACGAGCCGCTGCTCGAGGTCTCCACGGACAAGGTCGACACCGAGATCCCCGCGCCGGTCTCCGGCACCCTGCTGGAGATCCTGGTCGGCGAGGACGAGACCGCCGAGGTCGGCGCGCGTCTGGCCGTCATCGGCGTCGCCGGTGCCGCCCCGGCCGCTGCCCCGGCTCCGGCCGCTCCGGCCCCGGCCGCTGCACCGGCTCCGGCCGCTGCTCCGGCGCCCGCCCCGGCCCCCGTGGCCGCACCGGCTCCGGCTGCCCCGGCTCCGGCTGCCCCGGCTCCGGTCGCCGCTCCGGCTCCGGCTCCGGCTCCGGTCGCCACCCCCGCCCCCGCCGCCCCGGCCCAGGCCGGTGACGAGGGCGCGTACGTGACCCCGCTGGTGCGCAAGCTCGCTTCGGAGTCCGGCGTCAACCTGTCCACGGTCTCGGGCACCGGTGTCGGTGGCCGCATCCGCAAGCAGGACGTCCTGGCCGCCGCCGAGGCCGCCAAGGCCGCCGCCGCCCCGGCCCCGGTTGCCGCCGCTGCCGCCCCGGCCGCCACCCAGGCCCCGGCCGCGGTGTCGGAGCTGCGCGGTCAGACGGTCAAGATGACCCGCATGCGCAAGGTCATCGGCGACAACATGATGAAGGCCCTGCACTCGCAGGCGCAGCTCAGCTCCGTGGTCGAGGTGGACGTCACCAAGATCATGAAGCTGCGGGAGAAGGCCAAGGCCTCCTTCCAGGCCCGTGAGGGCGTCAAGCTCTCGCCGATGCCGTTCTTCGTCAAGGCCGCCGCCCAGGCGCTCAAGGCCCACGCGGTCGTCAACGCCCGGATCAACGACGACGAGGGCACCATCACCTACTTCGACTCGGAGAACATCGGCATCGCCGTGGACTCCGAGAAGGGCCTGATGACCCCGGTCATCAAGGGTGCCGGTGACCTCAACCTGGCGGGCATCTCCAAGGCGACCGCCGACCTGGCCGCCAAGGTCCGCGGCAACAAGATCACGCCGGACGAGCTGTCGGGCGCGACCTTCACCATCAGCAACACCGGCTCGCGCGGTGCGCTGTTCGACACGGTCATCGTGCCGCCGAACCAGGTCGCCATCCTGGGCATCGGTGCCACCGTCAAGCGTCCGATGGTCATCGAGACCCCCGAGGGCACCGTCGTCGGCGTCCGCGACATGACGTACCTGACCCTGTCCTACGACCACCGCCTGGTGGACGGCGCGGACGCGGCCCGGTACCTGTCGGCCGTCAAGGCCATCCTCGAGGCCGGCGAGTTCGAGGTCGAGCTCGGCCTGTAGGGCCGGCCGCGGCGGTAGCCGCACAGCTGTCGCGCACGGCGCCCCCGTCCGGAACCTTCCGGGCGGGGGCGCCGTCGTCGGTGCGGGCGCCGCCCGTGCCCCGTGCCCGCGCTGTAACCAGCCTCACCCCGGGTCCCTGACCAGGAACGCTTCGCGTCGGCCGACACGGCCGTATTGTCTACGCATCAGCCCCGCGCGCCCCCAGGAGATGAAGCGCCGATGATCACCCCACCCGTCGTGCACTCGCTGCGCGAGCAGATCCGCGAGCACATCGTGGAGGGGATCGTCAGCGGCCGCTGGAAGCCCGGCGAGCGGATCGTCGAGCGGCGGATCGCCGTCGAGCTGGAGGTCAGCCAGACGCCCGTCCGCGAGGCCCTGCGCGAGCTGGAGACGCTGCGGCTGATCGAGTCGGCGCCGAACAAGGGCGTCCGCGTGCGCAACCTCTCCGCCGCCGACCTGGAGGAGATCTATCCGGTCCGGGCCGGCCTGGAGCAGATCGCGGCCGAGCTGGCGGCGCCGCGGCTGGCGGCGGACTGCACGGCGCTGGAGCCGCACGTGGCGGCCCTGTGGGAGGCGGACCGGGCCGAGGACGGAACGGCGCAGGTGCGGCACACGGTGGGCTTCCACCGCGAGCTGGTGCGGGCCGCCGGCAACAGCGTGCTGCTGCACACCTGGGAGAGCCTGGGCATCGAGGTCTTCACGGCCCTGTCCATCCGGTGGCTGGGTACGGTGCAGAAGTCGTACGCGGAGGAGCACGCGGCCCTCGTGGAGGCCTTCCGCAATCAGGATCCGGACATCGGCGTCCTGGTGAAGCGGCACGTCCTGGGGTGCGCGCCGCGAGCCTGACGGGTCGGCTTGTCCGGTTTTGCCCGGCACCGGGTGCCCATTTTCATGGCACCCGGTGCCGACTTTCGCCGGATCGACATTTCTTCGCCACTTTCGTTTGATCGATCATCGATCAGCGATTTACAGTCATCGCGGACCCCACCCGGGTCCGCCGACCCTGTCCTGCCCGTCAGGGATTTTCTTCACCACCTCTCCTTTGTCCGGAAGGCGGCGCACACCGATGTCCGACCCCGTAGGAAAGCTTCCGAGCGAGCTCGACCAGCTCCCGGACCGCGACACCGAGGAGACCGCCGAATGGGCGGCCTCCCTCGACGCCGTCGCCAAGGCCGCCGGTACGCGCCGCGCCGAATACCTGCTCCGCCGCACCCTCCAGCACGCCGAGGCCGCCGGCCTCGCCCTGCCGAAGCTGCTGGAGACGGACTACGTCAACACCATCCCCACCTCCGCGGAGCCCGAGTTCCCCGGTGACATGGAGATGGAAGCCAAGATCACCGCCTGGAACCGCTGGAACGCGGCCGCCATGGTGACCCGCGGCTCCAAGTACGGCGTCGGCGGCCACATCGCCACCTTCGCCTCGGCGGCCTGGCTCTACGAGACCGGCTTCCAGCACTTCTTCCGCGGGAAGGAGGCCGACGGATCGGGCGACCAGCTCTACATCCAGGGCCACGCCTCCCCCGGCATCTACGCCCGCGCCTTCCTCGACGGACGGGTCTCCGAGCAGCAGCTCGACAACTTCCGCCAGGAGTCCGGCGGCAACGGCCTGCCGTCCTACCCGCACCCGCGGCGCCTGCCCTGGCTGTGGGAGTTCCCGACGGTGTCCATGGGCCTCGGCCCGCTCTCCGCGATCTACCAGGCGCGCTTCAACCGCTACCTGCAGAACCGCAGCATCAAGGACACCGCCAACTCGCACGTCTGGGCCTTCCTCGGCGACGGCGAGATGGACGAGCCCGAGTCGACCGCCGCCCTGGCCCTGGCCTCCCGCGAGCAGCTCGACAACCTGACCTTCGTCATCAACTGCAACCTGCAGCGCCTCGACGGTCCGGTCCGCGCCAACTTCCGCGTCGTCCAGGAGCTGGAGGCCCAGTTCCGCGGCGCCGGCTGGAACGTCATCAAGTCCCTGTGGGGCTCCGCCTGGGACGAGCTCTTCCAGCTCGACACCACGGGCGCCCTGGTACGCCGCCTGCGCGAGGTACCGGACGCGCAGTTCCAGACGTACGCGACCCGCGACGTGGCCTACATCCGCCAGCACTTCTTCGGCGCCAACGCCGAGCTCGTGCAGCTGGCGGCCGTACTGACCGACGCGAAGATCGCCGAGTGCTTCCACAGCTCCCGCGGCGGCCACGAGCCCCGCAAGGTGTACGCCGCGTACAAGGCCGCCCTGGAGCACAAGGGCGCGCCGACCGTCATCCTCGCGCAGACCGTCAAGGGCTACACGCTGGGCGCCGGGTTCGAGTCGAAGAACGCGAACCACCAGATGAAGAAGCTGACGATCGACGAGTTCAAGGACATGCGAGACCTCCTCGGCCTCCCGATCCCCGACAGCGCCTTCGCCGACGGCCAGGTCCCGTACGGGCACCCGGGCGCGGACAGCCCCGAGGTCCGCTACCTGAACGAGCGCCGCGCGGCCCTCGGCGGCCCGGCCCCCGCCCGCAAGGTCCACCACGTGGCCCTGCCCGCCCCGGCCGAGCGCTCCTTCGCCCCGCTGCTCAAGGGCTCCGGCAAGCAGGAGATGGCCACCACCATGGCCTTCGTCCGGCTCGTCAAGGACCTGATGCGGGACAAGGAGACCGGCAAGCGCTGGGTGCCGATCGTCCCCGACGAGGCCCGCACCTTCGGTATGGAGTCCCTCTTCCCGTCGGCCGGCATCTACTCGCCGCTGGGCCAGACGTACGAGCCGGTCGACCGCGACCAGCTCATGTACTACAAGGAAGCCAAGGACGGCCAGATCCTCAACGAGGGGATCACCGAGGCCGGCGCCATGGCCGACTTCATCGCCGCCTGCACGTCGTACGCGACGCACGGCGAGCCGATGATCCCGTTCTACATCTTCTACTCGATGTTCGGCTGGCAGCGCACCGCCGACCAGATGTGGCAGCTCGCCGACCAGCTCGGCAAGGGCTTCATCGTCGGCGCCACCGCCGGGCGCACCACGCTGACCGGTGAGGGCCTCCAGCACGCGGACGGCCACTCGCACCTGATCGCGTCCACGAACCCGGCGTCGCTGAACTACGACCCGGCCTTCGCGTACGAGATCGCGGTGATCGTCAAGGACGGTCTGCGCCGCATGTACGGCGAGAAGCCGGAAGACGTCTTCTACTACCTGACGGTCTACAACGAGCCGAAGGTCCAGCCGGCCATGCCGGAGGGCGTCGAAGAGGGCATCCTCAAGGGCCTGTACCGCTTCAACACGGCCTCTTCGCTGGAGTCCGCCCCGGCGGCCGACGCCCCGAAGATCCAGCTGATGGCCTCGGGTACGGCGATCCACTGGGCCCTGGAGGCGCAGCAGCTGCTCGCCGCCGACTGGAACGTGGCCGCCGACGTCTGGTCCGCCACCTCCTGGGGCGAGCTGCGGCGCGACGCGCTGGAGTGCGACGAGGCGCTGCTGCGGGGCGAGATGCGCACTCCGTACGTCACCCGCGCGCTGGAGGGCGTCACCAGCCCGGTGCTGGCCGTCTCCGACTGGATGCGCCAGGTCCCGGACCAGATCAGCCAGTGGGTCGAGCAGGACTGGACCTCGCTGGGTACGGACGGCTTCGGCCTGTCCGACACCCGCGAGGGCGCCCGCCGCCACTTCGGTGTCGACGCGCAGTCGATCGTGGTGGCCGCACTGGCCCAGCTCGCCCGCCGCGGCGAGGTCCCGGCGTCCTCCATCAAGGAGGCCCGGGAGCGCTACGGCCTGTAGGCCCCGCGCGCCACGCCGGTGAGGCGGTCCGCCCCGTGGGGGGAGCGGACCGCCTCACGCCTTTTCCGTGGCCGGTTCTTGCGGCCACGCGAGGGGCGTTGACCGGCCTTTGGCCGTATGAGCGGTGGCGGCGCGGGGGTCGACCCGTGATGCTTGAGCCGTGATGGACGAGACGGAGTTCTGGGAGATCGTCGACAGTACCCGCGAGGCCGCCGAGGGCGACCCCGAGGAGCACGCCGAGCTGCTCGTGGAGCGCCTCGCGCAACTCGACCCGGACTCCGTGCTCGATTTCGCCCGGCACTTCGAGTCCCGGTACAACCGGGCGTACACCTGGGACCTGTGGGGCGCGGCCTGGGTGCTGCTCGACGGGGCCAGCGACGACGCGTTCGACTACTTCCGCTGCTGGCTGATCGGCCAGGGGCGGGAGGTCTTCGAGGGCGCGGTGCACGACCCGGACTCGCTGGCGGAGCTGCTGGGCGACTTCGACGAGGAGATCGACGGGGACGGCGAGGAGCTCGGGTACGCGGCCGACGAGGCGTACGAGCAGCTGACGGGCGCGGTGGCGCCGGACCTGGGCGTCGCGCTGCAACCGGCCGAGCCGGAGGGCGCGCCGCTGGACTTCGAGAACGAGGCCGTGCTCGCGGAGCGCTTCCCCCGGCTGTGGGACCGGTTCAGGGGCTGACGGACGGGGCTGACGGCCTAGTAGTGGGTGCCGCCGTCGATACGGATCTCCGTACCCGTGATGAAGGCGCCGTCCTGGGAACCCAGCATCGCGACGACGCCGGCCACGGTCTGCGGGCCGGCGAAGCCCTGGCCGAGGGCCGGGGCGAGCTTGGTGAACAGGCTCCAGTCGGTGTCCTCGGGCAGGCCGGGGCCGGTGCCGGTGGTCATGCCGCTCTCGATGGAGCCGGGGGCGACGGAGACGAAGCGCAGGCCCTGCTTGCTGTACTCGGCGGCGAGGGCGTGGGTCATGGACTGGATGCCGCCCTTGCTGGCCGCGTAGGCGGACATGTAGGGGTGCGCGAAGGACGCCGAGGTCGAGCTGAAGTTGACGACGACCGGCTGGTCGCCCTCCAGCAGGGCCGGGAGGGACTCGCGGATCATCAGGAAGGTGCCGGTCAGGTTGACCGCGATGACCTTGTTCCAGAAGTCGAGGGTGGTCTGGTGGGTGTGCGCGGAGCGCAGGATGCCCGCCGCGTTGACCAGGACGTCCAGCCCGCCCAGCGCGCCGACGCCGGCGGTGACACCCGTCCTGACCGACTGCTCGTCGGATATGTCCAGTACGGCGGTGGTCAGGCGGTCCGCGTGCCCGTCGGCGGCCGCCTGCTCTGCGGTGACCTTGAGGCCGGCTTCGTTGACGTCCACGGTGTGGACGCGGCCGCCCTCGGCGAGGATGCGGTGGACGGTGGCCCGGCCGATGCCGGAGCCGCCGCCGGTGATGAGGACACGACGTCCTTCGTAACGGTTCATGGGAGGCAGCGTACTCCTGCCATGACACGTTTTGCCAGACTGTCAAAATGCGTAACCCGCTCGCACCCGGGCGGTAGGCTGCACTCGTGAGATCCCCTCGTCCGTACTCCCCCCAGGCCGGCCCCGCAGCGCAGTCGCTGACCGAGCGCCGGAAGGCGGCCACCCAGCTCGACATCGCCCGCGCCGCCTGCGAACTGTTCGCCGAGCACGGCCCGGACGGCACCACCGCCGAGGACATCGCCCACCGGGCCGGTGTGGCCCTGCGCACCTTCTACCGCTACTTCCGCAACAAGCAGGAGGCCGTGGCCCCGCTGCTCGCGGGCGGCGGCGACGCCTGGCGCGCCCTCCTCGCCGAGGAGGACCCCGGCACCCCCCTCGCCGAGGCCCTGGACCGCGCGGTGACCCGCTCGCTCAGCGACCTGCAGTCCATCGAGGAGGGCCTGGAGGTCACCCGCGGCCTGCTCCGCGCGGCGGCGACCGACGAGGCCCTGCGCGCCGTCTGGTACCGCGTGAACCAGGACTCCGAGGAACGCCTGCTCCCGGTCGTCTCCCGGCTCGCCGGCCCGGACGCCGACCCCGTGGAGATCCGCCTGCTGGCCGCCGCCGCGACCGACTCCATCCGGATCGCCCTGGAACTCTGGTCGGCGACCGACGCCCCCACCTCCGGCCCCGGCTCCCCCGCCGAACTCGCCGTCCGCTGCCTCCACGCCCTCACCGGTGCCATGCCCCTCCTGCGCTGATCCCCCGCCGCGCGGGCCCGGCCCGGGAACGGCGAAGCCCCGCCCCTCTCCGGAGAGAGTGGCGGGGCTTCGCTGCGCTCGCGCTGCTTCTTAGATGTCGAAGTACATCTCGAACTCGTGCGGGTGCGGACGCAGGGCGATCGGGGCGATCTCGTGCGTGCGCTTGTAGTCGATCCAGGTCTCGATCAGGTCGGGGGTGAAGACACCGCCGGCCAGGAGGTACTCGTGGTCCTCTTCCAGGGCCTTGAGGACCGCGTCCAGGCTGGTCGGGACCTGCGGGACGCTCGCGTGCTCGTCCGGGGAGAGCTCGTAGAGGTCCTTGTCGATCGGCTCCATCGGCTCGATCTTGTTCTTGACGCCGTCGAGGCCGGCCAGCAGCAAGGCCGCGAACGCCAGGTACGGGTTCGAGGACGGGTCCGGGGCGCGGAACTCGACGCGCTTGGCCTTCGGGTTCGAGCCGGTGATCGGGATGCGCATGGCCGCGGAGCGGTTGCGCTGCGAGTACACCATGTTGACCGGGGCCTCGAAGCCGGGCACCAGGCGGTGGTAGGAGTTCACCGTCGGGTTGGTGAACGCCAGCAGCGACGGGGCGTGCTTGAGGATGCCGCCGATGTAGTAGCGGGCGGTGTCCGACAGGCCCGCGTAGCCGGCCTCGTCGTAGAACAGCGGCTCGCCGCCGTTCCACAGTGACTGGTGGACGTGCATGCCCGAACCGTTGTCACCGAAGATCGGCTTCGGCATGAAGGTCGCGGTCTTGCCGTTGCGCCAGGCGACGTTCTTCACGATGTACTTGAAGAGCATCAGGTCGTCGGCCGCGGCCAGCAGCGTGTTGAACTTGTAGTTGATCTCGGCCTGGCCACCGGTGCCGACCTCGTGGTGCTGACGCTCGACCTGGAGGCCCTGGGCGTCGAGCTCCAGGGAGATCTCGGCGCGCAGGTCCGCGAAGTGGTCGACCGGGGCGACCGGGAAGTAGCCGCCCTTGTAGCGGACCTTGTAACCGCGGTTGTTCTCCTCGGAGCCGGTGTTCCAGGCGCCGGCCTCGGAGTCGATGTGGTAGAACGACTCGTTCGCGGTGGTGGCGAAGCGGACGCTGTCGAAGACGTAGAACTCCGCCTCGGGCCCGAAGTACGCGGTGTCGGCGATGCCGGTGGAGGCGAGGTACGCCTCGGCCTTCTTCGCGATGTTGCGCGGGTCGCGGCTGTAGGCCTCACCCGTGATCGGGTCGTGGATGAAGAAGTTGATGTTGAGCGTCTTGTCCTTGCGGAACGGGTCCAGACGCGCGGTGCTGATGTCGGCACGCAGGGCCATGTCGGACTCGTGGATGGCCTGGAAGCCGCGGATCGAGGAGCCGTCGAAGGCGAGCTCCTCCGCCGGGTCGAACGCCCGCGCCGGAATGGTGAAGTGCTGCATCACACCAGGCAGGTCGCAGAAGCGGACGTCGACGAACTTGACGTCGTTCTCCTCGATGTACTGCTTCACTTCGTCGGCGTTCTGGAACATCCAACTCCTCCTACTCCCGGCCCCGGGGCAGGGACGGGCTTTATAGCTCGTGGCGCGTCAGTGCGGTGCCGCACGCTGACCCGACCATAAGCACACGGGATTTCTCAAGCATGACCCATTTGTTTCGCACAAGTTAACCAGGGCCCCGTCCAGGTCGCATGGAGCGCCACCGGTACCGTGGTCGAGTGGACAACAGGCAAGCAATCGGATCCTGGCTCTCCGGCCCCCGCGCGGCCGCCGAGGAGATGGGCGTCGACTTCGGCTACCGCGGCCAGCGCCTCGGCCTGCCCCGGTCGGGGCCCGGCTCGGTGGCCCGTTTCGGACGCCGGCTCGGCGCCGTGGCCATCGACTGGGTCGGCTGCCAGCTGATCGCCTACGGGCTGATCACCCACGGCGACATGGCCGCCACCCGCAACTGGACCCTCGCCCTCTTCGTGACCCTGTCGTTCCTGACGGTCGCCACCGTGGGCTTCACCCCCGGCAAGCGGATCCTCGGCCTCCGGGTGACCGCGGAGGACGGCGGCCGCCTCGGCGTCCTGCGCGTCCTGCTCCGCACGGTCCTGCTGGCCCTCGTCATCCCGGCCCTGGTCTGGGACCGCGACGGCCGGGGCCTCCACGACCGCCTCTCCCGCGCCGTCCAGGTGCGCATGTAAGCGGATCGCATACGAAGCGGCGCCGGAACGACAGTGGGGCGCCCCCCGAACCGACCGGTTCGGGGGGCGCCCCACTTCGCGTGCGGGAAGGACCGCGCTCAGCGCATCTTTCCGCCGCGCGGCATGCGCATGCCCTTGGGCATGGGGCCCTTCGGCACCGGCATGTTGCTCATCAGGTCGCCCATGGCCCGCAGGCGGTCGTTGACCTGGGTGATCTGCGGGCCGGTCAGGACGCGCGGGAGCTTGAGCAGCGTCGTACGGACCTTCTTGAGCGGCACCTCGCCCTCACCGGTACCGACGATGAAGTCGTGGACCGGGACGTCGGGCAGGATCCGGGCCATCTTCCTCCGCTCGGCCGCGAGCAGGCTCTTGACCCGGTTCGGGTTGCCCTCGGCGATCAGCACCACACCGGCCTTGCCGACGGCCCGGTGGACGATGTCCTGGCTGCGGTTCATCGCGACGGCCGGGGTGGTCGTCCAGCCCCGTCCCACGTTGTCCAGTACGGCCGCGGCCGCGCCCGGCTGTCCCTCCATCTGCCCGAAGGCAGCCCGCTCGGCCCGTCGCCCGAAGACGATCGCCATCGCGAGGAACGCCACCAGGAAGCCCAGGATGCCCAGGTAGACCGGGTGGTCGATCAGGAAGCCGATCGCGAGAAAGACACCGAAGGTGACGATTCCCACGCCCGCGACGATCAGACCGACCTTCGGGTCGGCCTTGCGCGTCATCTTGTACGTCAGGGCGATCTGCTTCAGTCGCCCGGGGTTCGCAGCAGTCTCTGCGTTTGACTTCCTCGCCATAAGGCGAAGTTTACGTGGCCTGCGGGGTCCGGGTCGCCGCGGCCTCCAGTACGTGCTCGGTCTCGACGCGGTCCTTGGCCCTGCGGCGGTCTTCGAGGACGGCGGTCCACGCGTTGCGGCGGGCGCCGCTCATCAGCAGCGACTCGATGCCGCGGAAGGCGTCGGAGAAGGTCGGGATGGCGATGGCGCGTACGGGCGCGGCCTGCATGATGTCGATCCCTTTCACGGTGCTCACAGTGCTCACGGGACGGTGCTCACGGGTGGAGACGGCGTGCGTAGGTGTGTGCGGTGCGTGGACCAAGCGTCACTGAACGGTGTTACCAGGGCATGACCGGCCGGTCAAATGTGACCGACACGTTGTACAAGCCGACGCGGCCCGCCGGGCTCTGCTGAAGAGCCTAGGGGCCGCGCCACTGCGGGGTTACCGGTTGGTAGCTATTTGTGCGGGACTTCACACGGTCGGCCGTCAGGCGTTCGCACGCTTCTGCATCGCCTGGCCGTAGAGGCGTCCTGCCCTGTACGACGACCTGACCAGCGGGCCGGACATCACGCCGGAGAAGCCGATCTCCTCGGCCTCCTTCGCCAGCTCCACGAACTCCGCCGGCTTCACCCAGCGCTCGACGGGGTGGTGGCGCGGCGACGGCCGCAGGTACTGGGTGATGGTGATGAGCTCGCAGCCCGCCTCGTGGAGGTCCTTGAGCGCCTGCGTGACTTCCTCGCGCTCCTCGCCCATGCCCAGGATCAGGTTCGACTTGGTGACCAGGCCGTAGGCGCGCGCCTGGGTGATCACGTCGAGCGAGCGCTCGTAGCGGAAGCCCGGGCGGATCCGCTTGAAGATCCGCGGCACCGTCTCGACGTTGTGCGCGAAGACCTCGGGGCGGGAGGCGAAGACCTCCTCGAGCAGCTCCGGCACCGCGTTGAAGTCGGGGGCCAGCAGCTCGACCTTGGTGTGGCCGCCCTCGCGGCCCGCCGTCTGCTCGTGGATCTGGCGCACGGTCTCGGCGTACAGCCACGCGCCGCCGTCGGCCAGGTCGTCGCGGGCGACGCCGGTGATCGTGGCGTAGTTCAGGTCCATCGTGACGACGGACTCGCCGACGCGGCGCGGCTCGTCGCGATCGAGGGCCTCGGGCTTGCCGGTGTCGATCTGGCAGAAGTCACAGCGCCGGGTGCACTGGTCGCCACCGATGAGGAAGGTGGCCTCGCGGTCCTCCCAGCATTCGTAGATGTTGGGACAGCCGGCTTCCTGGCAGACCGTGTGCAGTCCTTCGCCCTTCACCAGGGCCTGCATCTTGGTGTACTCGGGACCCATCTTCGCCCGGGTCTTGATCCACTCGGGCTTGCGCTCGATGGGGGTCTGGCTGTTACGGACCTCCAGGCGCAGCATCTTGCGTCCGTCGGGTGCGACTGCGGACACGACCGGCTCCCTGTGACTTCGATTCTTCGGCGCCCACCAGGGTACGCCCGTAATTTCGTACGCTCTTACGTCCGGCAACCCGGGGGCCGCCCGACCCATTCCCGAGCGTCAGCCGGCGGCCGTCTCTCGCTCCCTGGGCTTGAGCTCCGCCTGCTCCAGTACGTCCTTGAGGTGGCGTTCCACGACCGGGAGCACCTCGGTGACGGCGATCTCCCGGCCCAGTTCGTACGAGAGCGAGGTCACACCGGCGTCCCTGATTCCGCAGGGGATGATCCGGTCGAACCAGGTGCTGTCCGGGTTCACGTTGAGTGCGAAGCCGTGCATGGTGACGCCCTTGGCGACCCGGATGCCGATGGCCGCGAGCTTGCGGTCCTCACGCCGCTGGCCGGCGTTGGAGGGGGCGTACTCGGGGCCGTTCAGCCGCGGGTCGAACTCCTCGTCGTGCAGGCGCGGGTCGAAGTCGAGGGAGAGGCCGCCGATCTTCGGGCGCTGCTCGACGGGGTCGCCGAGCACCCACACGCCGCTGCGGCCTTCCACCCGGGTGGTCTCCAGGCCGAAGTCGGCGGCGGTACGGATCAGCGCGTCCTCCAGGCGGCGGACGTGGGCCACGACGTCGACCGGCCGGGGCAGCTTCATGATCGGGTAGCCGACCAGCTGGCCCGGGCCGTGCCAGGTGATCTTCCCGCCGCGGTCCACGTCGACCACGGGCGTGCCGTCCAGGGGCCGCTCGCCCTCGTCGGTGCGCCGGCCGGCGGTGTAGACGGGCCGGTGTTCCAGCAGCAGGCAGGTGTCGTCGATCTCGTCCGCGAAGCGGGCGGCGTGGACGCGGCGCTGCTCTTCCCAGGCCTCGGTGTACTCGACGTAGTCCGGCCCGAAGCCCAGATGGACAAACCGAAGGTCAGTCACCGCAGCGCCTCCTCGTTGAACCTGCTGTGTGCACGTATCGCACCAGCAAGAGTACGGCGGTCCCGGCGCGGCCCCTCAGGGCCCCGGCTTCGGCCGCCGCCTGCTCTTGGGCGGCCGGTCCGGGTCCTCGTCGGCGCGCGGCAGCCGCCGGTGCCCCTCGGAGTGGTCGTTGACCCAGCCGCACACCCCGCAGGCGTACCGCCCGTCGAGTCCGGCGATGTACGTACCGCACCGCCGGCACTCGGCCTCGGTCAGCTCGGGCGCGGGCAGCGGGGCGGCGGATTCTGCGCAGTCTCCGCGGAACGGCGCCCCGGTGGTACGGCGGGTCATGTCCGGCAGCCTATGCGGGCGCAGTGGTCCGATCCGTAAAGGGTCGTCCCGTTCGTACACACGAAGGGGTGGACGGGGCCCTGACCTGCACGCGAAACCGCGACGGGATGCTAAAGCCGGCGCACGCACCCGTGGGCCGCCGCGCGGCGCACGGCGACGCCTCGGCGACCGGGGCCGACACCGGCTGTCAGGTCATATGGGCTGCTTGGATACCTCCTGGTCACGTGGGTTTGTCCACCCCCGGGATCGTTCTGCACACGATCGGATGACTGTGGGACAGAGCGGGCGGTACGGGCGGAGTTCGCCGCTACATTCACGCCGTTCACAGGGCCGGTGACTCCGGTCCGTCACGTCAGGAACCGTGGAGCCGATGACGGAACGACCTGCCCAGCGTGTCCCCAACCGGCAGCTCGCGGCGCTGATCGCCGAAGCCGGGTTCTCCAACGCCGGGCTCGCCCGCCGCGTCGACCAGCTAGGCCTGGAGCACGGTCTCGACCTGCGGTACGACAAGACCTCCGTGACCCGCTGGCTGCGCGGGCAGCAGCCACGCGGTACCACCCCGGCGCTGATCGCGGAGGTCTTCACCCGGCGCCTGGGGCGGCGGCTGTCGGCGCAGGACCTGGGGCTGGACGCGTGCGCACCCGTCTACGCGGGGCTGGAGTTCGCCGCCACCCCCGAGGAGGCCGTGGACATCGCGAGCGGGCTGTGGCGCAAGGACTCCGGGTCCCACGCCGAACTCCGCAAGATCGCCTTCACCCCGGCCGGGCTGGTCGTCCCCAGCCGGGACTGGCTGATCGGCCGCGCCGACGAGCGGGTCGGGCGGGGCGCGGAGGCCGCCGCCGCCCGCGTCCCGATGCAGGGCCGTACGTCGGTGCCCCGGCAGCGGCAGATCGACCGCGGTCCCGGGCAGCGGGTGACGGGTGGTGACATCGCGGCGCTGCGGTCGGTGAGCGAGCTGTTCCGGGCCCTGGACCACGCCTACGGCGGCGGGCACGCCCGCCAGGCCCTGGTGCGGTACCTGGAACACGAGGCCGAGCCGATGCTCCGCGGGACCTACGGGGAGACCACCGGGCGCCGGCTGTTCTCCGCCGCCGCCGACCTGACCCGGCTCGCGGGCTGGACCTCGTACGACATCGCCGCCCACGGTCTGGCCCAGCGGTACTTCGTGCAGGCACTGCGTCTCGCGCAGGCCGCCGGGGACCGGCCGTACGGGTCGTACGTGCTGGTCACCATGAGCCGGCAGGCGGTCTACCTGGGCCACGGCCGGGAGGCGGTGCAGCTGGCCCGGGTCGCCCAGCAGGGCGTGGGCTCGGGGGCGCCGCCGGTGGTGCAGGCGCTGCTGCACTCGGCGGAGGCGCGCGGGCACGCCGTACTGGGGGAGGTCCGCGCCTCGACGGCCTCACTGGTGCGGGCCGAGCGGGCGCTGGGCGCGGCCCGCCCGGGGGACGACGTGCCGCACTGGGCGCGGGACTACGACGAGGCGCAGCTCGCCGACGAGTTCGGGCACTGCCACCGGGACCTCCAGCAGTACCGGGCCTCGGCGCAGCACGCCGAGCGCTCGCTCCAGATGCGGGCTCCCGCGTACGCGCGTTCGCGGTTGTTCTGCCGGGTGGTGCTGGCCACGGCCCGGCTGGGGCTGGGGGAGCTGGACCAGGCGTGCGCGCTCGGCGCGGAGGCGGCGCAGCAGGCGATGGAGATGCGCTCGGTGCGCGCGGTGGAGTACGTCCGGGACTTCGAGCGGCGGCTGGAGCCGTACCGGGACGCCCCGGCGGTGCGGACCTACCGGGACCGGGTCGCGGCGATGGCGTGAGCCGCGGCCCGGCCGGGAGCCGGTGGTTCCCGGGCCGCCGCCCTCAGCGGGCGGCGGTGGTTTCAGGCCGCCACCCGCATCGGGCTCCTCCCGGTGGCGGCCGGCACCGGGATGCCGAAGTCGCGCAGGACGGCGGCCGCGGCGCGGCGGGCGGAGTGCAGGGCGCCCTGGACGGTGTTGGAGTCCCGGTGGTCCCCGCACACGTACAGCCCGGCCAGTACCCGCACCGGGCGCCGCATGTCGTACGGCGGCGGCATGGCGGGCACCGCCTCCGGGGTGTGGTGGACGGCGAGCAGCTCCCAGTCCCGGGTGGAGGTCTCGTAGAGCCGGGCCAGCCGGGAGGCGACCGTCCGCAGGGGCGGCGGCGGTCCGTGCACGGTGGTGGTGACCAGGCTGCGCCCGGCCGGGGCCCGCGTCGGGTCGACCGCGCTCATCACCGTGGTGTGGGCGACGGGCCACTTCGGGTCGGCGTCCAGGAGCAGCGAGCCGTCCCACGGCAGGACGGCGGCCGTCGCGTGGTGCAGGACGGTGACTTCGTGGAAGTCGGGCACGCGCAGTCCGGGCAGCAGCCCGGCGGCGGCCCGGGCACCGGTGGCGAGGACGGCGGAACGGCAGCCGAAGTCGCCGTGCCCGTCGGTGGTGACCAGGTTGGTCGCCACCGAGCGGACGCGGACCCCGGTGCGCACGGTGCCGGGCGGCAGGCCGGCGGCGAGCAGGGCGGGCAGGGAAGCCGCGCCGCCCTCGGGGACGGCCAGCCGGCCCCGGGCGAACCCGCGCAGGGCGAGGTCGGCGACACGGCTGGAGGTGGTGAGCTCCGGGTCGCGCAGCAAGGTGGCCAGGAGCGGGCGCAGTACGCCGCTCAGGGTGCGCGGGGGCAGGCCGCGCGAGGTGAGGGCGGCGAGGGCGGTGCGCTCCGGCCGGGCGAGCAGGCGTTCCTCGGGCTGGGCGGCGAGCCGGGCGAGGGCGGCGCTGAGCCGGGCCTGGTCGAGGGAGCCGCTGGCCAGGGCGCGGGCAGGGGTGAGGGCGCCGGCGCGCTGTTGCCTTCCGTCGGCGCCGTGGACCAGGACGCCGGGCGCGAAGGTGCGCAGGGTGAGGGCCTCCAGGCCCGGGGTGCGGGCGGGTTCGGTGTACGAGGTGTTCAGGAGCTGACCGACCCGGTCGAGCCGGAATCCGTCGGCCGACTCGGTGGCCATGCGGCCGCCGGGGTCGTCGGCGGACTCCAGCACGGTGACGGTGACCCCCTGGGCGATCAGGTGGTGTGCGGCCGCGAGTCCTGAGACTCCGGCTCCTACGATGACGACGTCCGCATGGTGTGCGCTGCTGAGCACGTGCCCCTCCCCGAGGTCGGCGCGGCTGTGTGGGGTCCTCCTTCCCCACTCGGGCTACGGCAGAACCCAAGTCCTGTGGGGTATTGCGCACAACTCCGGTCGCATGACGGTCGCATGTGGGTCACGAACGGTCGCACATGGGCGGCCGGCGCTCCCCCGGACCGCCGGGACGGCACCGTCGGGCAAGATCCGGAAGAAGCGGTTCAGTCCTGCCCGGCCAGGGCCGCGCGGATCGAGGCGTCGATGCCCGGGTGGCGGAAGACGAAGCCGGACTCCAGCAGCCGGGTGGGGCGCACCCGCTGACTGCCCAGCACGTCCTGGGCGAACTCCCCGAGGACCACGCGCATCACCGGGGCCGGGACGGCGAACACCGCCGGTCGGCGCAGGACGCGGCCCATGGCGGCGGTGACCTCACGGTTCGTCAGCGGCTCGGGGGCGGTGAGGTTGACGGGACCGGTGAGGTCCGGGGTGTCGATGAGGTGGCGCAGGGCGGCGACCTCGTCGTGCATCGAGATGTGCGACCAGTACTGGCGGCCGTTGCCGAGCCGGCCGCCGAGTCCGGCCCGGAAGACCGGGAAGAGCTTGCCCCACGCCCCGCCCTGTGCGGAGACCACGAGGCCGGTACGGGCGAACACGGTCCGGATCCCGGCGGCCCGGGCGGGCGCGGCGGCGGCCTCCCACTCCACGCACACCGAGGGCAGGAACCCCTCTCCGGCCGGGGCGTCCTCGTCGACGGTGCGGTCGGCGGTGTCGCCGTAGTAGCCGACGGCGCTCCCGCTGACGAGCACCGCGGGGGGCCGCTCCAACTCCGCGACGGCCCGGGCGATCGTGGCGGTGCCGAGCACGCGGCTGTCGCGGATCTCCCGCTTGTACGCCGCCGTCCACCGGCGGTCTCCGACGCCGGCGCCGGCCAGGTGCACCACGGCCTCGCAGCCGGTGAGCCCGGCCGGGTCCACGTACCCCCGGGCGGGGTCCCACAAGGCCTCCCCGTCCCCCGCGGGGGCGCGGCGCACGAGGCGCACGACCTCGTGGCCATCGGCCCGGAGGTCCCGCACGAGGGCACTGCCGATGAGCCCGCTTGATCCGGTGACGGCGATTCGCATGGGCCCAGTGTGCGGGACCCGTCGGCGGGCGGACGCGGCGCGTCAGGCCGTGTCGCCCAGGAGGGTCCCCACCGCGTAGGTGACGGCCATGGCCAGGGCGCCGCCGAGGACGTTGCGGAGCATGGCGCGGCCCGGTGGGGCGCCGCCCAGGCGGGCGCCGACGGCTCCGCACAGCGTCAGCGCCGTCAGTACGGCCGCCACCGTGACCGGCACCCGCGCCGAAGACCCCGGCAGGACGATCGCGAGCAGCGGCAGCACCGCCCCCGCCGTGAAGGCGATCAGACTGGCCCACGCCGCGTGCCAGGGGTTCACCAGCTCGTCCGGGTCGATCCCCAGCTCCACCCGCGCGTGCGCCCGCAGCGCGTCCCGCTCCGTCAGCTGCTCGGCCGCCTCCCGGGCCAGCTCCCGGCTCAGCCCCCGCCCGGCGAGCAGCTCGGTCAGTTCCTCCAGCTCGGCGTCCGGTTCCTGCGCCAGTTCCCGCCGCTCCACCTCCAGCGCGGCCCGCTCGGAGTCCCGCTGGGAGCTGACCGACACGTACTCCCCCGCCGCCATCGACAGGGACCCGGCCAGCAGCCCGGCCACCCCCGCCGCCAGGATCGTCTCCCGCGCGGTCGTCGCCCCGGCCACCCCCACCACCAGGCCCGCCGTGGAGGTGATCCCGTCGTTGGCGCCCAGCACCCCCGCCCGCAGCCAGTTCAGCCGGGTGCTGATCGCCCCGCTGCGCGTGTCCGCCGCATCCGCCACGGGGCCACTGTGCGGTGTCGGCGCGTTCGGGGCCACCCGGCGTGCGGGGGGCGGTCGCCGGAGCCAGGGTGGAGGGGTGATGCACGGACGCGAGGAGCCCGGCTGGCTGCGGGGTGCGCCGCCACCGCGCTGGGCCCGGGCCGCGCCCCTGGTGGCCCTGGTGGTGCTGACCTGCGTCCAGTGGCTGACCCCCCACGTCGCCGAGCTCGGCTACTTCCTTGCCGCGCTGCCGGCCGTGGCGGCCTTCTCGTACGGGGCCACCGGGACGGCCGCCTTCGCGGTCGTGGTGCTGGTGCTGCTCGGCTTCCCCCAGCTGGGCGTCGGGCACGCCCGCGGGGCCGACCTGGCCACCGTGGCCACCGTCGGCCTGCTCAGCGTGGTCATCGCCTGGGTCCGGCGGCGGCGGGACGCCCAGCTGGTCAGCGTCCGTACCGTCGCCGAGGCGGCGCAACTGGCGCTGCTGCCCCCCGTGCCGGAGCGCGTGGGCCGGGTGCGCTGTGACGGCCTCTACCGGGCGGCCCAGCGCGGCACGCTGGTCGGCGGCGACCTGTTCGACGTACGGGCCGGGCCCTACGGGGTGCGGGCGTTGGTGGGCGACGTCCAGGGCCACGGGCTGGCCGCGGTCGGGACCGTCGCCGCGCTGCTGGGCGCCTTCCGGGAGGCGGTGCTGGACGACCCCGGCCTGGAGGCGGTCGCGGCCAGGCTGGACCGGCGGCTGGTGCAGGACGCCTCGAACGGCGGCGAGGAGCACCCGGAACTGTTCACGACGGCCGTACTGCTGGAGTTCCCGCCGGAACGGGACGTGGTGCGGATCGTCTCCTGCGGGCACCCGCCGGTGCTGCTGCTCCGGGACTTCGTGGCCAGCGAGCTGGCCGCGGAACCCGGCCCTCCGCTGGGACTGGGCCTCGCGGGCCCGGCGCCCACAGGGCTGACGGAGGTCCCGCTGCTGCCGGGCGACCGGCTGCTCGTGCACACCGACGGGGTGACGGAGGCGCGGGACGCCGCCGGGCACTTCTACCCGCTGGCCCAGCGGGTCCCGGTACTGGTGAAGGATCCGGAGGGGCTGCCGCGCGCGGTGTGGCGGGACCTGCTGGCCTTCACGGAGGGCGGGCCGCGCGATGACGTGGCCGTGCTGGTGCTGTCGGCGGCGGGGGCCGGTGCGCCACCGGACTAGGCCGTCCCTTCCGGATCTTGCCCGATCCGCGTCCGGGTCCTGACTGCCCCGCGCCACCGGAGCCCGGCCGGCCGGCCCCGCCGCTCACGCGCCCGGCCGCCCGGCCGTCAGCCTCCCGCTCGTCAGCCGCCGTCGCGGATGAAGGAGCGCACCATCCGGCAGGTGGTGTTGGACGGGCGGTGGATGCCCACCCGGACCGCCATGGTCCGTATCTTGCGGTTGGTGGCGCGCTTGGCGTCGTACGTCCCCGTGTCGAGCAGGGATATGGCCAGCCGCATCGCCTTGAGACGGCGGTTGTGGCTCTCGTACCACTCGCGCGGCAGCCCGGCCGGCAGTGGCTTCTTCTTGGGCATCGAAATGATCGCGGCAGCGGCCATCTACAGCCTCCCAAACGGTAGTTGGCTTCCTGTCGTGCTCCCTCGATTTTACTGGGGCCCACTGACAATCGCCCCTGGCCAGACGGCCGCCGGCCAGGCCGTCCACCGGCAGGATCCGAAAGGGACGGCCTAGGCTGGACGCCATGGAGATCTGGATCAACCCCGCCTGTTCGAAGTGCCGCAGCGCGCTGACCCTGCTGGACGCGGAGGGCGCCGAGTACACCGTGCGCCGCTACCTGGAAGACGTACCGTCCGAGGCCGAGATCCGCGAGGTGCTGGACCGTCTCGGCCTGGAGCCCTGGGACATCACCCGCACCTCGGATCCGCTGGCGAAGGAGACCGGCGTACGGGAACTGCCGCGCGAGGAGACCGAGGAGGCGCGCTCGCGCTGGATCGCCCACCTGTCGGCGCACCCGAAGCTGATCCAGCGCCCCATCATCACCGCCGAGGACGGCACCGCCGTGGTGGCCCGCTCGGAGGAAGCGGTCCGGGACGCGCTCTCCCGCCGCTGAGGGCCGTCCCCGTCGCGTTCACCCGGGGCCCCTCCGCGACCCCCTACCCTGGATCTGGACAAAGGAGTACACACCGCACCGATACGCCATAAAGGACCACTGTGACCGCATCACCGCAGGAACTCCCCCTCCCGCCGGTCCGTCGCCGGGCCGCCTGGACGTTCAGCGGGGTGTACGGGGCCCTCCTCGCCAGCGGCCTGCTGGCCGCGCTGGAGCGGACGGGCGAGCAGTACTCGCCCTTCTACGACGCCACCTGGGTCCTGGTCACCGCCCTGACGGCGGCGCTCGCCCACGGCTACGCCCACCACATGACCAGCCATCAGCCGGGCTCGCCCGGGCACCTGTGGACGGGTCTGTGGGACGCCATGTGGCAGGAATGGCCCATGGTGGCGGCCACGTTGCCCAGCGTCTCGCTGCTGCTGCTCGCGGGGCTCACGGGGTGGCCCGAGTACGAGGTGACCGGCGTCGCGCTCCTCCTGAACACCGCGCTGCTGTGGGGTTGGGGGACCTTCGCGGCCGTGCGGGTCGGCTACCGGCGGCGCAGCGCGCTGATCATCGGCCTGGCGGACGCCGCGATCGGGGTGGTGATCATCGTGGCCAACGCCCTCATCAAGTAGCCGCGCCCGCGGGCCGCCGCCCGTCACGCAGCAGCCCGGCACGGCGGCGGCCCGTCAGGCCTTGACCGCCCCCGTACGGGCGGCGGCCCGTCAGGTTCCGGCCGCCAGGTGCTCCGCCTCCGCCAGGATCTCCGTCAGCCTGGCCCCGAAGGCCGCGTCCCGCGGATCCGGCACCTTCGTCCGGGCCGCGGTGAGCAGCGCGTCCAGCGCCCGGCCGTACGCGGCGGGCACGTCGCTCCAGTCGGGCAGGCCGAAGACGCCCGCGGTACCGCGCAGCTCGAGGCCGACTCCCGCGGCGGCAGGCGGCGCGCCCAGGCTGAGCACGGCCGTGCTGACCGCGCCCGAGGCGTGGCGCAGGGCGAGTTGGACCACGTCGGAGGTCCCCCGGGTGGCGGAAACGGCGGTGACGTCGCCGAGCACCGGGATCAGTACGGACAGGGCGTGCGGCCCGACGTCCCACAAGCCGCCCTTGGCCTTGCGCCAGGGGGAGTCGGCGTACGGGCTGGGCTCACCGTCGGGCGGGAAGACCGCGCCGAGCCAGTGGGCGGAGGCGGTGAACCACCCGCTCCGCCCGGCCTGCTCCTCGACCCAGGTCGCCGTCGGCTCGGCGAAGCGAAGGGTGAGGAAGACGACGGAGGCCACACCGCCGCGCGCGGCTGCGTCCGCGACGGCGCGGGCCTGCTCCACCGTCGTCGCGACGGGCTTGTCGAGCAGCAGGTGGCATCCGGCTCCGGCCGCCCGCACGGCCAGCGGCGCCTGCACGTCGGGCGGCAGGGCGAAGGCCACCGCGTCACAGTCCGCGAACAGCGCGTCGGGGTCTTCGTACACCTTCACGCCGTGCGCGCGGGCCAGCTCGGCCGCCGCTTCGGGGCGCCGGCCCCAGACTCCGGCGAACTCGGACCCGGCGTGCGCGGCGAGGGCCGGGGCGTGGGTGCGGTGCGCCCAGGGGCCCGTACCGAGCAGGCCGACCCGGGGCCGGGGGCCTCCACCGGCCGGCGGGACGGGATCGGCGGACGAGTTCAAATCGTACGAAACGCTCACCTGACCAGTCTGCCCCACCCGAACGGGTGTCCCGTCCCCGACCCGCACAGCCACCCCCACCTGCGGTGTGAACCTCGGTAACACGGGGTTCACACACGGGCAACGGAAGAGAAATCGCCGGGGGGCACGCTGCGACGAGCAGGGCGGTACAGACGGGGTCTGCGCCGGAGCGACGTACCGAAGGATGGGGCCCGTGAGCTACAAGGCTGAGTACATCTGGATCGACGGCACCGAGCCGACGGCGAAGCTGCGCTCCAAGACGAGGATCCTCGCCGACGGGGAGGCGCTGCCGGTCTGGGGCTTCGACGGTTCGAGCACCAACCAGGCCGAAGGGCACGCCTCCGACCGCGTGCTGCAGCCGGTCTTCTCCTGCCCGGACCCGATCCGCGGCGGGACCGGCGTCCTCGTCCTGTGCGAGGTCCTGAACATCGACATGACCCCGCACGAGTCGAACACCCGCGCCCTGCTGCGCCCGGTCGCGGAGCGGTTCGCCGGGCAGGAGCCGATCTTCGGCATCGAGCAGGAATACACCTTCTTCGACGGCACCCGCCCGCTCGGCTTCCCGGTCAACGGCTTCCCGGCCGCCCAGGGCGGCTACTACTGCGGCGTCGGCTCGGACGAGATCTTCGGGCGCGAGATCGTCGAGAAGCACCTGGACCACTGCCTGGCGGCGGGTCTGAGCATCTCCGGCATCAACGCCGAGGTCATGCCGGGCCAGTGGGAGTTCCAGGTCGGCCCGGTCGGCCCGCTGGAGGTCTCCGACCAGCTGTGGATCGCCCGCTGGCTGCTGTACCGCACGGCCGAGGAGTTCAACGTCTCCGCGACGCTGAACCCGAAGCCGGTCAAGGGCGACTGGAACGGTGCGGGCGCGCACACCAACTTCTCCACGAAGGCCATGCGCGAGGACTACCGCGCGATCATCTCGGCGTGCGAGGCCCTCGGCGAGGGGTCGAAGCCGATGGACCACGTGAAGAACTACGGCGCCGGGATCGACGAGCGCCTGACGGGTCTGCACGAGACCGCCCCCTGGAACGAGTTCAGCTACGGGGTCTCCGACCGCGGCGCGTCGGTCCGCATCCCGTGGCAGGTGGAGAGGGACGGCAAGGGGTACATCGAGGACCGCCGCCCGAACGCGAACGTGGACCCGTACGTGGTGACCCGCCTGATCACCGACACCTGCTGCACCGGGCTGGAGAAGGACGGCCTGGTCTGACCGGCCCCGAACGCCGCAGCGCCCGCCGACCGCACCCGGTCCGGCGGGCGCCGTCGTCAGTGGCCGGGACGAATCCGCCCAGCATCCGGTACGGAGTACGGGAAACAGGCCGCTCGACCGGATCCGGCGCCCGGAGGTTTGTCGGGTTTGTTGGGATCTCGGCAGGGCACGGTGGCGGAATATGAGATACCGCTCCACGAAGTGAGACGCGCTCTGCCCCGGGCCCCGTACATCTGCTTGAATGACGCCCATGGCCAGCCACCCGCACACCCCGTCAGGTCGCAGCGACCTGGAGCCGTTCTGGCCGTCCCGTCAGGACCACGACTTCGATCGGGTGTGTTGCCGCGCGGAGAACGCGCCGGCCCTCTAAAGCCTCCGGGACCCCACCACCGGACCTCCCCGAGGCCTTCGGTCTGCGCGGTACGACAACGACGACGGACGACCACGTACGTACGTCTCCTGCCGACCACTCCGCGTGAAAGAGCTGACCACTCATGGCGAACACCCGCTCCGTCACTTCTGCCGCCTCCGCTGCGACCTCCGCCGCCTCCCTGACCCGTCCGCCCAGTCCGCGCCACCGGCTGCGCGCCGTGGACCGGGACGAGGTGGCCCGGGTGGCGGACCTGCTCCCGCCCGGCGCCACCTGGCTGCCCGCGCCCCAGCACACGCTGCCGGCGCTGCCCGGACACCCGCCGATGGTCGGCTACCTGGTCCTCGTACCGGCCGACCAGCAGCCGCCCGTCGCCTTCGCACCGCATTCCGTTCCCGCTCCGGGGAAGACCGCCCCCGCGACGGGGGACGTCACCGGCGACGCCCTCGTACGGATCGACTCGGCGCAGCGCACCGCCGAGGTCGACGGCCGGGTACTGGACCTCACGTACCTGGAGTTCGAGCTGCTGGCCCACCTGGTGGCGCACCCGCACCGGGTGCACAGCCGGGACCAGTTGGTCACCACGGTGTGGGGCTACGGCCACGTCGGCGACGGCCGGACGGTCGACGTCCACATCGCCCGCCTGCGCCGCAAGCTGGGCACCGCCCACCGCGACGCGATCCAGACGGTCCGCCGGGTGGGCTACAAGTACTCCCCCTGAACCGGCGGGCCGGCCGGCCGGCAGGGGCGGGCCCGTGCGCGCGAGGAGGCGCGTCCGGGCCCGCCCCGCGGACTACCGGGCCGCCGCCCGACGGCGGGCGACGAAGCCGAGCAGGACGTCGACCGCCAGGAACCCGCACAGGCTCAGGCCCAGCATCGGCACGAACCAGCCCACCACCGCCGTCACCGCGGCGAGCGGCAGCAGCAGCGTCACGGGCAGCTTGCGCCACGCCCCGCGCGGGTGGGCGCGGCCCACGGAGAACGCGCGTTGCCTGGTGGGCCGGCGCAGCCACCACATCCGGTAGCCCCAGAACACGAGGAACATCAGCGCCACGGCCAGCGCCGCCAGCGCCAGCTGGTTGACGGCCCCGAAGGTCAGGCCCATGTGCAGGTCGATGCCGAAGCGGGTCAGCTGGGCGAGCAACGGGTAGTCGGCGAAGCGCAGTTCGTCGATGACCCGGCCGTCGGCCGGGTCGACGGCGACGGAGTCAAGGTGCACGGGCACCTGCTTGTCCGCCTCCTTGACGACGTAGCCCTTGCCCTTGACGGGCAGCGTCACGCGCAGCGACTCGGTGACGCCGGCGGCCCGGGCCGAGGCCACGACCCGGTCGATGCCGACGTCCACCGTGGGCGGCGGCGGGGGCATCTCCATGCCCTCGGTCATGGGGGTCCCCCCGGACGGGGTCGGGAGGAGGTGGCCCGCGTGCTCGTCCCCGCCGTTCGCGCCGGCGCCGCCGGGCAGGGCGGCGGATACGGTCGGGGTGGCGCCGCCGAGGCCGTCCTGGAGCTGCCCGATGTTCTCACCGGCGTACTTCGACCAGGTCAGGCCGGTGGCGGAGAGGGCGACGAGTCCAGCGGCGGCCCACAGGCCGACCGCCCCGTGCCAGGACAGGGTCCGGCGGCGGCCGGTCGCGGCGCGGTCGGGCAGGACGAGAAGGGCCCTGCGGCTGCGGCGGCGGCCGGCCCACAGGGCGAGCCCGCCCAGCGCGACCACCCACAGCCAGCTGGCGGCCAGTTCGCTGTAGTTGCGGCCGAACGCGCCGAGCCGCAGGTCGGCGTGGAGCCCGCTCAGCCAGGCGCGCAGCGGCAGCGCGTCGCCGGCGGTGGTGAGCTTGCCGCGTACGTCCGCCGTGTAGGGGTCGACGAAGACGGTCAGGTTCTCGCCCTCCGCGAGGCCCGGCTTCTCCATGATCACCCGGGTGGTCGACCCGGCGTCGGGCGCGGGCCACACGGCCACGACCTCGCCCTGCGGCGCGGCTGACTTGGCCGCCTCGACCTGGTCGCCCAGCGGCAGGGTGTGGTCGCCGACGCGGGCGACGGTCAGCTCGTCGGAGTAGAGGATCTTCTCAGCCTGCCAGGAGCCTGCGTACAGCAGCCCGGTCGCGGCCGCGACGAACAGCAGCGGGGCTATGAGCAGTCCGGCGTAGAAGTGCATCCGCAGCAGCAACGGCCGCAGCGCGGCCCAGGCTCCCGGGGTGCGGGCCGCCGGTGCGCCGGCGGGCGGGTCGGAAGGTGCTTCGGCCGCCCGCGAGGGGTCGGCGTGGAGCGCGTCAAGAGACATGGGTGTCCTTGGAAGTCGGCGAAGACATGGGTGACCGGCCCCTGGCCCCGCCGCGCGCTTCGTTCAGGCGGTGGCGGGCAGGCCGGGGGCCGTGGCTCGGGTGTCCTGCCGGACGGGGGGCCCGCGCCGGACCACGGTGTGGGCGGGTACGGCACCTCGCAGTCGGCGCGGCCGTTCGTACGGGGCCCGGTGGGCGGGCGGCGCCGGTACGGGCACCACCCGGGTCCGCAGCAGTACGAGCGCGCGGGCCAGCGGCCGGGCCGCCACGAGCGCGGTGGCTCCGAGGGCTGCGGCGAGCCGGAAGACGGCCGCCTCGCCCCAGGCCAGCCAGGCCGCGCAGAACACCCCTGCCAGGACGTGGGCGGCGATCATGCCGAGGCCGCCGTGGCCGTGCCCGTCCATGCCGGGCATCGCCGTCAGGCCGGGCATCCCGGTCAGGCCGGTGGCGTCGGCGCCCATGGCGCTCATGTCCATGCCCGGCATGTGGTGCACGCCGGACATGTGGTCCATGCCGGGCATGTGGTCCATGCCCGCCGCGTGGCGGTGCGCGGGCATCGCGGCCGGGGTGGAGTCCGGGCCGCCCGCCTGGCTCGCGGTGAAGGCCAGGTGCAGCGCGCCCTGCGCGCCGAGCAGTGCGGCGGTGATCGCGAACGGGCCCCGCCGCCGCCCGGCGGCGAGCCGGGCGAGGACGCCGATCGCGCCGAAGGACCCCAGGAGCCCCGTGACGGGAACATCCCTCCCGGACATGTACGAATGCCCCAGGGCGGCCAGAGCGACGCACACCGCCGCGAACATCGCGGCCCGCAGGGCGCGCACCGGCGCACGGGAGTCAGACATGTCCGGATCATGCTCCCATGGACCCCGCCGCCCTCCGCGAGGAGGTCGTATCCGATCATGGACAGGTGGAACAGCCGCCGTGGTCGAGGTCACCTTCGCCGTTGCCGTTTCCGTTGCCGTCGCCGTCGCCGCAACCGCCGTCCGCGTGGCCCGTGCCGCTCGGCGTCGTGTACACCGCGGGGGTGCAGCTCGGCGCCCTCGCGCTGGAGCGGATGGGCACCGACAGGCGGGACCGGCTGCTGCGCCGCTGCTCCACGAACGTCGACAACCTGGACGCGGGCCGCTGGGAGACCCTGCTGAGCAGTGCCCTCACCGTCGAGGAGCCCATGCCGCTGCCCTACGCGCTGCTGCTGGTCGCGGTGCTCGGGTACGCCGAGTACGCGTACGGCGCCTGGTGGACGGCCGCCGTCTTCCTGTTCGGGCACGCGGCGGCGTCCCTGCTCGTTTACGGGGCGCTGCGGGGCAGGGCGGACCGGGAGACCCGGCGCGCCCGGGACGTCGGCACCAGCTACGGGTTGGGCGCCGTGCTCGGCGCCCTCACCTCGGCACTGCCGCGCGGGCGGCCACGGGTCGCCGCGCGGGTGGGGCTGCTGGCCCTCGCCGCGCGACCGGTGGTCAGGCGCGGGCGCACCTTCACCGACGCCGGGCACCTGGTCGCGCTCGGGCTCGGCATCGGCCTCGCGTTGGCCGTCGATTGTCTTTCCGGAACGAATCATCAGAAAATCGGTCTCGGACGCCCCGTATGACACGCGCAACCGACCCCCGTCCCGATTCCCCCGCCTTCTCCTCCCCGCCGCCGGAGACTGGAGCCACCCGATGACCGCCACCCCGTCCACCACCGTCGCGAACCTCCGCGACCTCGGCGGTACCCCGCTCACGGGCGGCCGCACCGTCCGCCCGGGGCTGGTCCTGCGCTCCGGCGCGCTCGACCGGCTCGACCTGGACGCCGATCCGACGGTGGCCGCGCTGGGGATCCGTACCGTCATCGACTTCCGCAGCGACGCCGAGCGCGGCGACCACCCGGACCGGCTGCCGACGGGCGCGCGGCTGCTGGTCAGTGACGTACTGGCGGACAAGATGCACGCCGGGATAGGGAAGATGCCCCCGGCCGCGCAGCTCAAGGACCTGATGGCGGACCCCGTGGTGGCCGAGGAACACCTGGGCGGCGGCAAGGCGCAGGTCATCTTCGGGGAGGTCTACCGGTCCTTCGTGAGCTCGGCCTCCGCGCAGAGCGCCTACCGGTTGCTGCTCACCGAGGCGGCCGATCCGCAGGCGGGGCCGCTGCTGTTCCACTGCACGGCCGGCAAGGACCGTACGGGGTGGGGCGCGACGGTCATCCTGTCGCTGCTCGGCGCGGACGACGACACCCTGATGGACGAGTACCTGTCGGTGAACCCGGCGGTCAAGCGGGCGTTCGCGCCGATGATCGAGGGCTTCACGGCGGCCGGCGGCGACCCGGAGATCGCGCTGGCGCTGATCGGGGTGTTCCCCTCGTACCTGGAGACGGCGCTGGAGGAGGTCGCCGCCCGCTACGGCTCCATGGAGAAGTACGTACGGGAGGGCCTCGGCGTTCCCGACGGGACCGTGGACGCGCTGCGGGCCCGCCTGATCGCCTGACCGCCCCACCGACCCACCGCCCCACGCCCGAGGGCGCGCAGCCGCCGGGCCACCGGCCACCCGGTCACCCGGCCGCCGCACGGAATCGCCCGAACGGGCGTGCCGGAAGCGGGTGACCATCCGACGATTCGCTCGTTCTGCTGAACGTGACTGCGCCGGATACCGCCACCCGCCCCCAGCCTCCCCTGACGCCCGGCCTGGAGCAGGCCGAGGCCGCCATCGTCGAGCACTACCCCCGGCTGGTGCGGCTCGCCTACCTGGTGCTGCCGCCCTCGCTCGGGCGCAACCGGCGGGTGCTCACCGCCCACTCGCTGACCCAGCGCGGGCTGCCGCGCGGCCGGCGCGGCAGCGACGCCTCCGCCGTGCGCGGCGGGGTCCCCGCGCAGCGGGGCGGGCTGGAGGGCGCCGAGTCGGGGTACCCGTACGTGCGGCTGCGCGTGTTGCGCTCCGCCCTGGAGGCGGGCGTCCCGTTCACCTTCCGGGCGCTCCCGCTGCGCGGGCAGCTGCCCCGGGTGCTCCCCCAGGTGTGGGGGCTGCGGCTGTTCCCGCGTTCGGGCGGGGCCGAGGAGCTGGCGCTGGACCAGTGGCTGACCACCCTCAGCGGCCCCGGGCGCGCGGCCTGCGTGCTGCGGGCGCTGGAGGGGCTGGCGGAGCCGGACGTCCTGAGGGTGCTGGCGGACGCCGGGGTGGCCAACCCCACGGGGGCGGTCGCGGAGTCCGGTGACCCGGCACACGACGCCCTCTTCGCCTCGCCGGAGTTCGACCCGTGCGTGCTCCAGGCCCGGCCCACCGACCTGTTGCGGCGCCGCCGGTTCACGCGGGCCGGGATCGCCGCCGCGGCCGCCCTCGCGGTGTGCGGGGCACTGCTGGCGCTGCCGGGCGGCGGCTGGGGCTCGGACGGGCCCGCCGCCCCGCTCTACGCGAAGAACGCCGTGGCGGAGCAGGCGCTGGACCCCGGCCAGCTGGTCCGGGTCCCGCCGACGCTCTGGCGCACCTCCTCCCGAACGGACTTCTCCGCATGGCCGGCCCGGGGCGACCGTGCGGGCGACGCCGCGCTGTTGCGCCGGGCGCTCGCGGTGTGGGCCCGTCCCGGCCGCTCGGTGGTGGTCTCGGCCACCCCGGGCACCCCGTCGGGGCCGCCGATGGGGCCGCCGCAGCTGCTGTTCGCGGGGGCCGTGGACCAGGCGGTGGTGGTCCTGCTGTACGACGGACTGCGCGTGGTCCGGTACGCGGAGCCGCGCAGCGGGACCGCCGGAGCCGCCCTCGACTTCGCCCGCACGGACGGGGCGTCGGCGGACACCGCGACCGCGCTGGTGCTCAGCCGGGTCGACGGCAACGTCCGCTACCTGACCGCCCCCTGGGTGGTCGGCGCCTCGCTGCGGGACCTGCTCAAGCCGGGCGAATCCCCCTCGGTGCTCAAGCTCGGCCCGGACGGGATGACACCGCCGGTACCCGGCCCCGCCCCGGCGGGCAGCTGTACGAGCTGGAACGCGCTGGCCCTGACCGGCGACGGCGCGACCCGGCTGGTGACGGACCTGGGTGAACTGACCCCGGCCCGGCTGACCTCGGGTGCGCCGGGCGCCGAGCGGGACGTGACGGAGCCGGCCGAGCTGGGCGAGTGGTCCCGGACGGCGTGCCTGCTGCCGTCGGTCCGCTCGCACGGGGTCCGCAGCGTCAACGCCTGGACGTACGCGAAGCAGCCGCTGCCCGAGGGGGACGGGACGGCGACCTGGCTGTGCAGCCGGGCGGAGACCTGGCAGGGCACCGCCGACCGGGTGCAGGCCCAGTTCCTGGCTCCCGGGGCGCCGCTCGCGGCCCAGGCGGCCAAGGCGGAGGGTTCCCCGGCGTGCGGCCCCCGGGAGCCCCGGGTGCTGGCGGGCGTGCTGTGGAAGTCGAAGGCGGGCCAGTGGTACGTACTGGCCGCCGGCAGCGCCCAGTTCGGCTCCGTCACGGCGTCGGGCGGCGGAGTCGGCGGGAGCGTGAACGGCAACCGGCTCGCGCTGAAGGCGACGCAGGGCGCCCAGGTCGACCTCTCGGGCAGGCTGACGGACGGCACGAAGGCGGAAGCCCTGCGCTGACCGCAGACACGCACGGGGACCGGAAAATCCCGGCGCACAGGGGTTCTGCTCCCCGCTACCCCTCAGTACATTGACAACATGTCTAATACGCCGCACGCTCCCGCCCCCGTGGCGTCGGAAAACATAGGCTTGTACGACCACATGGGCCTCCAGCCGCGGAACGTGTCCTTCTCCTGGGAGGACACCCCGCTGCACTGGCTGCCCGGCGACCCCTTCGCCGGGCACACCATCAACGTCCTGCACCTGCTGCTGCCCGCCGGGGAGCGCTGGTTCGTCCACGTCTACAAGCAGGTGCTCCCGTACATCACGGACGAGCGGCTGCGGGCGGACGTCATCGGCTTCATCGGCCAGGAGGCCATGCACGCCGCCGCGCACGACGACGTGCTGCCGCACCTGAAACGGCTCGGCCTGGACCCGACCCCGTACACGGCGCAGGTCGACTGGTTCTTCGAGAAACTGCTCGGGGACCGGACCCTCCCGCCGGGCAGGGCCCGCAAGTGGTGGCTGATGGAGCGGGTCGCGATCATCGCGGCGGTCGAGCACTACACGGCCTTCCTCGGCAACTGGGTCCTGAACGCCGACGAACTCGACCGCCGGGGCGCCGATCCGATGATGCTGGACCTGCTGCGCTGGCACGGGGCGGAGGAGGTGGAGCACCGCTCGGTGGCCTTCGACCTGTTCATGCACGTCGACGGCGGCTACCGGCGCCGGGTGCGGACCTGGGCGACGGCCTTCGCGGCCCTGACGTTCCTCTGGCAGCGCGGCGCCCGCTTCTTCATGGACAACGATCCCGAACTCCCGGCCGCCAAGGCCTCGCTGGGCCAGCTGTTCCGGGCCGGTCGGCAGGGCGTGCTCCCTTCGACCGGCTCGATGCTCAAGTCCATCCCGACCTACCTCTCGCGCACCTACCACCCCTCGCAGGAGGGTTCGACGGCCCAGGCCGTGGCCTACCTCGCCGGGTCGCCCGGCGCGAACGGCGGGACCCGCGCAACCGGCACGACCGGCGCGAACCAGGGGGTACCGGCATGAGGCGCGCCCTGACGCTCACGGCCGCCGCGGGCGCGGCGCTCCTCACCCGGCGCGCACTTCGCCGCCGGATCCGGAGCTCCCCCCTGTGGCCGCTGCCGGCCCTGGAGGACCCGGTGTCGGGCCACTCCCCGCGCAGGCTGCTGCGGGCCACGGTCACCGCGCGGAGCGAGCCCGCCGAGGGCGTCGTCCAACTGACCCTGGAGTCACCCGAGCTGCCCGCCTGGACCCCGGGGGCGCACGTGGACGTCGTACTGCCCTCGGGGCTGGTGCGCCAGTACAGCCTGTGCGGCGACCCCGCGGACGCCGGCCGCTACACGATCGCGATCCGGCTCGTCGAGGACGGCCGCGGCGGCTCCGGTGAGGCGCACGACCGGCTGGTGGAAGGCGCCGTGCTGCGGGTGCGGGCGCCCCGCAACAGGTTCCCGCTCGTGGCCGCCCCGGCGTACGTGTTCGTGGCGGGCGGGATCGGCATCACGCCGATCCTGCCGATGCTGCGGGCGGCCACCGCGGCGGGGGCCGACTGGACGCTGCTCTACGGCGGCCGTTCCCGCGCCTCGATGCCGTTCCTCGCGGAACTCGCCGCGTACGGGGACCGGGTCACGCTCGTCCCGCAGGACGAGGCGGGCCTGCCGGACCTGGGCCCGCTCGCCGCGGTCACCGGCGTCCCGGTCTACTGCTGCGGCCCGGAGCCGCTGATGGACGCGGTGCTGGCCGCCGTCGCGGACCCCTCGGCGGTGCACCTGGAACGCTTCGCCCCCGCGGCCACCACGGACGGGGCGAAGGCCTTCACGATCGCACTGCACCGCTCCGGCCTCACGGTCGAGGTCGCCGCGGACGAGAGCGCCCTGGCCGCCGTACGCCGCGCCCTTCCCGCCACCCCGTACTCCTGCGGGCAGGGCTTCTGCGGGACCTGCCGACACCGGGTGCTGGAGGGGGAGGTGGAGCACCGCGACGAGCTCCTCACCGACGCCGAACGCGAGGACTCGATGCTCCTGTGCGTCTCCCGCGCCGTATCGCAGCGCCTGGTCCTGGACTTGTAGCGGCGCGAACACCCCCGCCGGGCGCCCTGCGGAGTGGAAGTAGGGTGTCCGCATGACAACCGGGGTGCGACGCAGGATGGGTGTCGAGGAGCGGCGGCAGCAGCTGATCGGGGTGGCCCTGGAGCTGTTCAGCCACCGGTCTCCCGACGATGTGTCGATCGACGAGATCGCGGCGGCCGCGGGCATATCGCGGCCGCTCGTCTACCACTACTTTCCCGGCAAGCTGAGCCTGTACGAGGCGGCGCTGCGCCGGGCGGCCGACGAGCTGGCGCTGCGGTTCGTGGAGCCGCAGGAGGGGCCGCTCGGTGGGCGGCTGCTGCGCGTGATGGGGCGGTTCTTCGCGTTCGTCGAGGACCACGGGCCCGGGTTCTCGGCGCTGATGCGGGGCGGTCCGGCGGTCGGCAGCAGCCGCGCCAACGCGATGATCGACGAGGTCCGCCAGGCCGCGTACGAGGAGATCCTCAAGCACCTGGGCGTCTCGCCCGAGTCCCCGCCGGCGCGGCTGGAGCTCGTCGTGCGGTCGTGGGTGTCCCTGGCCGAGTCCACGGCGCTGATCTGGCTGGACGGGCGGCGCATCCCGCGCTCCGAGCTGGAACTGCAACTGGTGCACGACTTCGCCGCGTTGGCCGCCGTGAGCGCCGCCTACGACGAGGAGATGGCCCAGATCCTGGTGCGCATCCTCTCCTCGGAACCGGCCGACGGACCGTTCGGGGTGCTCGTGGGGCGGCTGGCGGCGCTGGTACCGGGCACCCGGTGATCATGACGTGGCGCGGGCGCCGCGTGATAATGCCCGCGTGATCATTGACGACGGGATGTTGTTCCGGCAGGCCGGGGAGAAGGACGCCGGCACGCTGGTGAAGCTGTACGACCAGGCCGCCCGGTGGATGCGCAAGAACGGGATCGACCAGTGGAAGCCCGGCGAGAAGGACGTGGCGCACTTCCGCGCGCGGATGCGCGACGGTGAGGTGTGGCTGGCCGAGGACGCCGACGGCCGGGTGGTCGGCGCGTACGAGCTGTGGTGGTCCGACGAGGAGGCGTGGGGCGTGCAGCCGCCCGTGGCCGGCTACGTCCACCGGCTGATGGTGGAGCGCGAGGCCGCGCCCCCGGGCGCCGGCCGCCGCATACTCGAACACGCCGAGTGGCGGATCGCCCGGACCGGGCGGGAGCGCTCCCGGCTGGACTGCGTCTCAACCAACCCGCGGCTGCTCGGCTACTACCGGGACGCGGGCTACCGGGTCGTCGGCGAGTTCCCGTCCAAACAGGCCGCGGACGGCCGGGTGTACGGGGTGATCCTGATGGAGCGGCGCCTGGACGTGGCCTGAGGTGGTGGTGCGGCGGCGCACCACCACCTCGGGCCGGCCCGGGCCCGAGGGCCGTCAGTGGCGGCCCCGGGTGAAGACCGCGACCGTGCGGGCCGGGGCCTTGAACTCGCCCGTGGCGGCGTCGTACGTCGCCTGCTTGACCGTGCTGTCGGCGCCGGCCGCCTGCACCGGGTGCAGGGCGTACGCGGTGCCCGCGAGCGCTGCCACGCGCTGGGTCTGCGCGGTGGGGGTGGCGTTGAAGACGACCACCAGGTCCCCGGCGCTCATCGTGATCACCCCGGGTGTCTCCGCCGTCCCCGACAGCGGGAACGCCACGCCCGACTGGACCGCTTGGGCCGTGGTGAGGGCGAAGGCGGGTTCCGTCGTACGGATGCGCAGCAGGTCGCGGTAGGCGGCCGAGGCGCCGTCGATCTCGGCGCAGCCGGGGGCCGCGGTGGTCAGCAGCGGTTTCGCATAGGGCCACTTGGCCTGGTTGTCGGCGGCGGGCGGCAGGCCCCGGCCGAAGCCGTTGCCGTCGTGGCAGTCCCAGTGGATGGCGTTGAACCAGTCGCCACTGTCGAAGGAGTTGCGGTCCAGGGACTTCGAGCGGAGCAGGTCGGTGCCGGCCTGGGACAGGGACGGCCCCTGCGAGAGGGTGGTGACGGCCAGGGCCAGGACCTGCATGCGGGCCCGGTCGGCGGCCGGGGTCCCGGCGGGCAGTTTGTAGGTCAGCGCGTCGGCCAGTGTTTCGTTGTCGTGGGCGTCGGCGTACGCCAGGGCGTCGCCGGGGGCGGCCGCGTACCCGGCCGGGGCGCCGTTGTAGTCGAGCTCGGAGCCCGTGGTCCGGCGGCCGGTGGTGTCGGTGAAGGCGTAGGAGGCGAGGTTACCGGTCAGCCCGACCTTGATCAGGTCCTGGTCGTGAAGGAGCCGTGCGCGCTGCTGCTCGGGGCTCCCGTTCGCGGGGGCGGCGTTGGGGTCGGTGAACAGGCCCGAGGCGAAGCCCTGGACGCGCGGGTCCTCGTCGAAGGGGCCGCCGCCGCGGACCGCGTCGCGGGCCCGGTCGGAGAAGGTGGCGATCCCGGTGCCGGCCATGTTCTTCTGCGTCGCCTGCACGAACCGGGCGTCGTCGGCGACTTCGCCGAAGTTCCACCCCTCCCCGTAAAGGATGATCTTCTTGCCGTCGACGCCGTCCTTCTCGACGGTCAGGGCGTCGAGGGCGGCGCGCACGGCGAGGATGTTGGCCTTCGGATGGTGGCCCATCAGGTCGAAGCGGAAGCCGTCGACCTTGTACTGCTTGGCCCAGGTGACGACGGAGTCCACCACGAGACGGCCCATCATGGCGTTCTCGGGCGCCGTGTTGGAGCAGCAGCTGGAGGTGGCGACGCTGCCGTCGGCGAGCAGCCGCTGGTAGTAGCCGGGGACGATGCGGTCCAGGACCGACCCGTCGGACTGGCCCGACGCCGCCGTGTGGTTGTAGACCACGTCCATGACGGTGCGCAGCCCGGCCCCGTTCAGCGACTGCACCATGCGGCGGAACTCCACGGTGCGGGCGGTGCCGTCGGGGTCGCTGGCGTACGAGCCCTCGGGCACGGTGTAGTGCAGCGGGTCGTAGCCCCAGTTGTAGGCGTCCTTGGCGGCCGCGGCCGCGACGCAGGCCTGCTGCTGCTCCGAGTCGGGGGCGTACACCTTGAGGTCGCAGGCCGGTTCGGTGCGGTCGGAGGGCTTCTCGGGGATGGTGGCGATGTCGAAGGCCGGCAGGAGGTGCACGTAAGAGGTGCCCGCGGCGGCCAGCTCGCGCAGGTGCCGCATGCCGGCCGAGGCGGTGTCGGTGAAGGCCAGGTACTGGCCGGGGTGGGCCGAGGTGCGGTCCGCGATCGAGAAGTCCCGGATGTGGAGTTCCTGGATCTGCGCGGAGGTGGAGGGTACGGGCGCGGGCTTGCGCAGCTCGCGCCAGCCGGGCGGCGACAGCTCGGGGTCGGCGAGGTCGACGGCCAGGCTGTAAGCGGAGTCCGTGGTCAGCGCGGTGGAGTACGGGTCGGTGACGAGGTTGCGGACCACCTGGCGGACGGTCGGGGCCCAGACGGTGACGGCGTACCGGTAGCGCTTGCCGGTCCAGCTCCGCTCGCCGCGCACCGACCAGACCCCGGTGGTGTCGTCGCGGTGCATCGCGACGGTCCGGCCGTCGAGTTCGAGGGAGACCTGCTGGGCGGTGGGCGCCCACACCGACAGGGTGGGGCGGCCGTCCTTGAAGACGGGGCCGAGGGGGGTGGTGGTGGCGTACAGGTCGTCCAGGACCCCGGCGAGCTGCACTCCGGTCGCGGCCAGGACGGCTCCGTTCGCCGCGCGGGCGCTCGCGACGAGCTGGCCGCGCAGGGCGCCCCGGACGCGGTCGCGGTCGCGGGGGTCGATCGTGTAGGCGGCGTAGGAGGCGAGGTGCGGGAACTTCTGCTTCTGGGCGGCACTGAGCTCGGAGCGGTTCAGTCGCAGCCACTGCGCGCCGGCCTCGTGGAGGATGCCGTCGGCCGCGGTGACGGCGCCTTCGCGGGAGGCGAGGAGCTGTACGGAGGCGGCTGCCGCGGGCGCGTTCCAGGCGACGGTGTCGCGGTCGATCCAGACGGCCCCGGCCTTGGTGAGGTCCAGGGCGGCGGCCGATCCGGCGGGCTGCGGCAGGAGGTACTTCTCGCGGCCGCCCAGCATCCACACCTCGTGCCCGGTGGACCTCAGGTCCAGGGACTGGTCGGTGGGGAGGTCCTTCTCGTCGCCCTTGTGGAGGATGTAGCTCAGGCTGGTGGCGCCGGCGGCGAGGGGGACCTCGTAGACGGCCCCGAAGGAGTCGGTGCGGACGGGCGGGAGCGGCTTGCCCCAGTCGGTGGGGGTGGCGGCGCCGGTCCAGACGTGCAGACCCCAGCCGTCGTAGGCGCCGTCGGGGCGCTGGTAGTGCAGGACGGCTTTGGTCGTGTCCTGCGGCGGGTAGGCGGGGCGTTCGGTGCGGACGGCCTCCTGGCCCTGCTCCAGCCAGATCTCGCCGGTCCTGGTCACGTCGAGGGTGCGGTCGGCGGTGACGTCCTTGGTGCCGTCCTTGTCGATGACGAGGTAGCCGAGGGAGGAGGCGCCGGGCCTCAGCCGGACGTGGGCGAAGGCGCCGTACGCGTCGCGTCCGGTGAAGTCGTGTCCGGCGGGCCAGGGCGTCGCTTCCCCGTCCGCGAGGTCGCCCCAGGCGTACAGCCGCCAGTTCGTGTAATCGCCGTCGGGGCGGTGGTAGTGCACGACGGCGTAGTCACGCTGGGTGGCGGTGGGGACGTCCACGGGCGGGGCCTGTCCGGCGGTGGAGGCGGCCGTCGCGCTCGCGGTGCGGCCGGAGGCGTCGATGACGACGGCCTTGTAGCGCAGCGGGGTGCCGGGGGCCGCGGTGACGTGCTGGGTGACCTTGTACGGGGCGTGGTCGGCGGAGCCGAGGACCTGCCAGGGCCCGGTGCCGCTCTGCGCGGCGAAGACGACGCGGTCGAGGGCGCCGCCGGTGACGTCGGCGGTGAGCTCGACGGTGCCGGTGGCCGCCGCCGGGGCCTTGAGGGTGACGGCGGGCCGGCTGGTGGGGGCCGGCAGCGGCGTGACGCCTTGCAGGACGACGGAGCCGAGGGCGGGGACGGTGACGGTGAGCTTGCCGGCGGCATCGGCGCGCGGGGCGTCGGCGCCGCCGTACAGGGTGCGGTACCCGGCGCCGGCCGGGGCGTCGAGCGTGACGGTACGGGGCTGGTCGCCGTTGTTGGCGGCCACCAGGTACTCGGTGCGGCTGCGGGGGTCCGTGCGGGCGAAGGCGTACACGGAGCCGTCGGCGAGCCGCTCGCTCTGGATGCCGTCGCGCAGGGCGGGGTGGTCCTTGGTCAGCTTCGAGAGGGCGCTGATCTGCCGGTAGAGCGGGTGCTGGGGATCGTAGGCGTCACTCGCGTGGGTGCGGGCGGTGCCGAGCTGGTCGTCGTCCAGGTAGTCGGCGATCCGGGTCGCGAACAGCGGCTGGCGGGCGTCCTTGTCGCCGCCGGAACCGGTGAAGCCCTGCTCGTCGCCGGAGTAGACCACCGGGTTGCCGCGGGAGAGGAACATCAGTTCGTTGGCGAGGCGGTAGCGCGCGAGCAGTTCCTGCTCCGCCGCCGCGGGCCGGTCCTGCTTGAGGAAGGACCCGAAACGGCCCATGTCGTGGTTGCCGAGGAAGGTCACCTGCTCGTAGGCGTTGGCCTTGTCGGTGGTGTACCGGTAGTCGTCACCGAATACGGAGGCGAGCCGCCCGGCCGCCGCGCCCTGGGAGGCGTACGCGCGGATGGCGTCCTGGAGCGGGAAGTCGAGGGTGGCGTCGAGGCGGCCGCGGGTCACGTACGGGGAGGTGACGGCGGTGTCGGCGGAGTACACCTCGCCGAACATGAAGAAGTTCTTCCGGCCGTGCCGGGCGGCGTACGCGTCGAGCGCGGTCGCCCACTGGGTCCAGAACTCGGTGTCGACGTGCTTGACGGTGTCGATGCGGAAGCCGTCCACACCGAAGTCCGCGACCCACTTCTCGTAGATCTTCTCCATGCCGGTGACGACCTCGGGACGCTCGGTCCACAGGTCGTCCAGGCCGGAGAAGTCGCCCTGCTCGGCGGACTCGCCCGCGAAGGTCGAGTCGCCCCGGTTGTGGTACATCGACGGATCGTTGAGCCAGGCCGGCGACTTGAGGTTCTTCTTCGCCTCGGGGACGAAGGGGGTGCGCGCGAAGGTGCCGGGGCCGGTCGCGGGGAACTTCTGCTTCCCGTCAGCGTAGTCCCGGTCGTCGAAGGGCACCCCGTCCTTGGTGAGGTAGGGGAAGGCGCCCTTCGAGAGGTAGTCGTGGGAGCCCTCCCGGTAGTCCACGACGTCGGCGGTGTGGTTGGTGATGACGTCGAAGAAGACCTTCATCCCCTTCTTGTGCGCCTTGTCGATCAGGCGCCCGAGGTCGGCGTTGGTGCCGAAGTGCGGGTCGACCTGCGTGAAGTCGGTGATCCAGTAGCCGTGGTACCCGGCGGACGCGTCGTTGCCCGTGCCCTGGACCGGCTGGTTCTTGAAGATCGGCGCCATCCATATGGCGGTGGTGCCGAGCCCCTTGATGTAGTCCAGCCGGTCCGTCAGCCCCTTGAGGTCACCGCCCTGGTAGAAGCCCTTGTCCGTCGGGTCCAGGCCGGTCTGCAGCCGGGAGCCGGTCAGCCCGCCCCGGTCGTTGCGCGGGTCGCCGTTCGCGAACCGGTCGGGCAGCACGAAGTAGAACTGCTCCCGGGTCAGGTCGTGGCGGGCGGGCTCGGCCGCGAGTTTCGCGTCCGAGGGCGGGGGCGGTGGCGCCTTTGCGGCGGCCGCCGCCGGGAGGGCGGGCAGGAACGTCACGGCCAGGGCGGCCGCGAGCACTCCTGCGACGACGGGGCGTATCACTGCGGATCTCCTTGGAGGGGACGGGGAAGGTCAGCCGCGCCAGGCGTCGGTCAGCGTGACCTTGCCGTCGGCGGGCACGGTGGCGGTGCGGTTGGGACCGCTCTCCCAGGTGACGTTCCCGGCCGCGTCCTTGCGGAGGTACTTGTACGCGAAGGCGGTCCCGGCGGGGAGGGTGACGTCGAGCTTCCAGACGGGGTAGGCGGCCGGATCGAGCACCGGGGCGCTGCCGGTGTTCCAGTTGCCGAGGGCGCTCTGGTCGCCGGTGACGTAGATGCTCTGGCCGGGCACGGTGGTGGCGTTCACGGCGAACGAGGTGCCGGCCGCGACCGGCGCCGGCGCCGTGCAGGTACGGGCGCCGACGTGGAGGGCCACGGCCGTGTTCGCGCCGAGGGTGGCCGTGAACTGCCCCGACGTGCCGACGGTGACCGTCCGCCCGCTCTGCACGTCGCAGTAGGCGCCGGCCGGGAGCGAGGTCTGGAAGGTCCGGGTCAGGGCCGAGGCCTCGTGGTTGATGGCGACGTACGCCTTCGCCCCGCGCCCGAAGGCGATCTGGTCCCCGCCGTTGTCCCACCAGTCGGTGACGGCCTGGCCGCGCGCCGCGTTGCGGAAGGCGACCATGGAGGAGATGTCGCGCCAGGCGTGCTGGCACTTCCAGCCGTCGGCGTAACAGGCGTTCACGGTGCCGCCGCTGGGCGGACCGGCGTCCTTGTCGGTCCACTCGTAGCCGGAGTGCACGTCGGGCGAGCCGTAGGGCCAGGCCAGCATGAAGACGTTGGCGAGGGTGTAGTCGGCGCCGTACTTGTAGTTGAGGGTGTCGCCGCCGCGCTCGGTGTCGTGGTTGTCGACGAAGACGGCCGCCTGTCCGCCGGGCAGGTACCCCCATGCCTCGCCGAAGTTCTTGAGGTACGCCAGGTTCTCGTTCTCGAAGACCCGCTTGAGGTCACGGCCGTAGCGGAACTCCTGGACGTCGCCGGTGCCGAGGTACTCGCCGGGCTGGACGGCCTCCCCCGCCCCGTAGATCGCCTCCAGCTTCCAATAGGCGTTCGGGTTGGTCAGGCGGGACTTGATCGCGGCGAGGTCGCCGGCGGGCATGTGCTTGGCCGCGTCGATCCGGAAGCCGTCGACGCCGAGGGAGAGCAGGTCGTTGAGGTACCCGGCGATCTGCCCCCGCACGTGGTCCTCACCGGTGTCCAGGTCCGCCAGCTGTACGAGCTCGCAGTTCTGCACGTTGGCGCGGTCGGTGTAGTTCGAGATGGTCGCCCGGCAGTCGTCCATGTCGGAGCCGGAGTACAGGCCCGGGTAGTCGTACTTCGTGTACGAAGAGCCCCCCGTCCCGGTCCCGTCACCGGCCGCCATGTGGTTGATGACGGAGTCCGCGACGACCTTCACCCCGGCGGCGTGACAGGCGTCCACCATGCCTTTGAATGCGGTCCGGTCCCCGAGCCGCCCGGCGATCTTGTAGCTGACGGGCTGGTACGAGGTCCACCACTGCGCGCCCTGCACGTGCTCCTGCGGCGGCGAGACCTGCACGTACCCGTACCCGGCGGGCCCCAGGCTGTCCCGACAGGCCTTGGCCACGGAATCGAACCGCCACTCGAACATCACGGCGGTCACGTCCTTCGCCCCGGGCGGGGCGGCGACGGCGGGGACGGCCTGCGCGCTGACGCAGGCGGCGGCGAGCACGGTGGCGGCGAGCAGGGCTCTGGGGGCACGCGGAATCGTCGGCATGGGGGTTTCCTCCTGGCGGAGAGGCGCAGTACAGACGGGGGAACGGACGTCGAACAGGCGGGGATTGCAGCGACCGTAGGTCCCAGACCATCCACCTGCAAGACCTTGCGCAAGAGATTGCAGAAATGTTTCCGCGATGTGTCCCGACTTGCGCCCGGGGGGCGGGGTCCGCACCCCCGCCGCGCCATGCCGGGCAGGGCACCGCCCCCGTCCGACCGGAGGCACCCGGGGCCGCGAGGCGGCCACCGGCGCCCCGAATAGCGGGCAGAAATCCGAGGGAAAACCCTGCCCATACCTACCGCGGCAAGCACAGAATTTCGGAGCGGGCTCGGTGAACATTTCCCTCCGCGGAGGGACTCACCCGGTTTTTCCCCGACCCCCTCGGCCATACCGTGCTACTGTGATTTCAGTTGCAGTTGTGGTTCCCAAACTTTCAGCCCCACCACCGGACGAAAAATCCGGCGGAGGGCTTCTGTGTGCCGGAATTTCCCGGGCGGGCGATCATCGCGGCGACTTGAGATCCGCACAGTGCGGACTCTGGGCTCGTGCCCCGAAGGAGATTCGACATGGCTAATGGCACCGTGAAGTGGTTCAACGCCGAAAAGGGTTTCGGTTTCATCGAGCAGGAGGGCGGCGGTCCTGACGTGTTCGCCCACTACTCGAACATCGCCTCCCAGGGCTTCCGTGAGCTCCAGGAAGGGCAGAAGGTGAGCTTCGACATCGCGCAGGGCCAGAAGGGCCCGACCGCGGAGAACATCGTCACCGCCTGACACCGGCGCATCGTCACGCAGCTGGGGCCCGCACCTTGGGGTGCGGGCCCCAGCTCGTTGCGTTACCCGCGCCTCCCCTTGTCTCCGCCCGCCTCCCACGGCCCGCGCGAGCACCCACCGGGTGCTTCACTCCCCCGGTTTCCCACGACTTTTCCGTCCGAATGGCCGCCGCACTCCCGGCACCCATTACGGCGCCCACGTCACGGCACTCCGGCCGGCATTCGACGCCGCCCGTCACCACTGCCGTCGACATTCAGTCGGCTCGTTCCTGTGAATTCGCGCGGTCATTCCGATGCGCTGCTGAATTCCCTCGACGCGTGCCGTCCCCGTATCGAGGAAGGTTCAGCATGAACCGCACACGCACGAACGACCGCTCCCCCCGCACCCGCGCCGCCGGCGGCTCCACGAACCGCGGCGCCCGTTTCGGCTCCCCCAGCCCCACCCGCTCCGGCTCCCCCGCCCGCTCCGGCGGCTACGGCCGCCGTCCGGCCGCGCTCCAGGGTGAGTTCGCCCCGCCCGTCACCCTCACGCCGGCGCTGCCCGCCGTCGAGGCGTTCGCCGACCTCGACATGCCGGAGCAGCTGCTGGCCGCCCTCGGCGCCGAGGGCGTCTGCGTACCGTTCCCGATCCAGGCCGCGACGCTGCCCAACACCCTCGCCGGACGCGACGTCCTCGGCCGCGGCCGTACGGGCTCCGGCAAGACCCTGGCCTTCGGGCTCGCCATGCTGGCCCGTACGGCGGGGCAGCGCGCGGAACCGCGTCAACCGCTCGCCCTGGTCCTCGTACCCACCCGTGAGCTCGCGCAGCAGGTCACCGACGCGCTGGCGCCGTACGCCCGCTCGCTGAGGCTGCGCCTGGCCACCGTCGTCGGCGGCATGTCGATCGGCCGGCAGGCCGGCGCGCTGCGCGGCGGCGCCGAAGTCGTCGTCGCGACGCCGGGCCGGCTCGCGGACCTCATCGAGCGGGGTGACTGCCGGCTCGACCAGGTGGCCGTCACCGTGCTCGACGAGGCCGACCAGATGGCCGACATGGGCTTCATGCCGCAGGTCACGGCCCTGCTCGACCAGGTACGTCCGCAGGGCCAGCGGATGCTGTTCTCCGCGACCCTGGACCGCAACGTCGACCTCCTGGTCCGCCGCTACCTGACCGACCCCGTGGTGCACTCCGTGGACCCCTCGGCCGGCGCGGTCACGACGATGGAGCACCACGTGCTCCACGTCCACGGCGCCGACAAGCAGGCCACCACCACCGAGATCGCCGCCCGCGACGGTCGCGTGATCATGTTCCTGGACACCAAGCACGCGGTGGACCGCCTGACGCAGGACCTGCTGAACAGCGGCGTGCGCGCCGCGGCGCTGCACGGCGGCAAGTCCCAGCCCCAGCGGACCCGCACCCTCGCGCAGTTCAAGACCGGGCACGTCACGGTCCTCGTGGCGACCAACGTCGCGGCCCGCGGCATCCACGTCGACAACCTCGACCTCGTCGTCAACGTCGACCCGCCGACCGACCCGAAGGACTACCTCCACCGCGGCGGCCGCACCGCCCGCGCCGGGGAGTCGGGCAGCGTCGTCACCCTGGTCACCCCGAACCAGCGCCGTGACATGGTGCGGCTGATGGCCGCCGCCGGGATCACCCCGCGGACCACCCAGGTGCGGTCCGGCGAGGCGGAGCTGAACCGCATCACCGGTGCCCAGGCCCCCTCGGGCGTCCCGGTCACCATCACGGCGCCCGTGGCCGCGCGCAGCACCCGCGGCGGCGCCGCCCGGCGCGGCCGCCGCCCCGGCGGCAACCGCCGGTCCTTCGGCGCAGCCGCGTAGGACCGCTCACCCCCCTCCCGACAGCTCCCTCCCACCCTGTGAGGTCCCATGCGCTGCGTCATCGCCCGCTTCCCCTTCGAGCTCACCAAGAGCGGTGTGCTGGACGCGATGAAGGGCGTCAAGCCCGAACCGGTCACCGGTGACTCCGTCATCATCGGGCGGCGCCAGTACCCGGTGAAGCAGGTGGGCGAGGCCGTCACCCGACAGGACCGCCGCGATTTCAGCGCCGCGGAGGTCACCCGGGCCATGACGGCACTCGGATTCACCTGCCGGTCGGCCACCCCGCTCCGCCCGGCCGCCCCCCTGACCCCCCTGCAAACGGCCTCGGCCCTCCTGGGCCTGACCTCTCCGGGGGCGGCGTCGGACGGGTTGCAGCGGGTGTAGCGGTCCCCGCCCCGGTGCACCGCACTCGGGCGCGAGGCGGGCCGGGGCGGGGGCACTACAGCCCCCGCACCTGGCCCGTCGAGCCGCGGACGACCAGTTCCGGCTGGAAGACGTACTCCGTGCGCTGGACCGGGGTGCCGGCCACCGCTTCGAGGAGGGCTCCGACCGCTGCCGTGGCCATCGCGCGGACCGGTTGGCGGATCGTGGTCAGCGGGGGGTCCGTGAAGGCGATCAGCGGGGAGTCGTCGAAGCCGACCACCGACACGTCCTCCGGGACGCGCAGGCCCCGCTCCCGGGCCGCCCGTATCACCCCGAGCGCCATCGGGTCGCTGCCGCACACGATGCCCGTGCAGCCGCGGTCGAGCAGTGCGCCCCCCGCCGCGTGGCCGCCCTCCACCGTGAACAGCGTGCGCTGGATGAGGCCCTCCCCCTCCGCCCCCGGCACGGCGGCGGCGAACGCCGCCTCCTTGCGGGCGGAGGGGACGTAGCGCGTCGGGCCGATCGCCAGGCCGATCCGGCGGTGTCCCAGGTCCTCCAGGTGGCGTACGGCCATCTCGGCCGCAGCCCGGTCGTCCGGGGAGATGAACGGGGCGTTGACGTGCTCGTTGAAGCCGTTGATCAGGACGAACGGGACGCCCCGCGAGGAGAGGCGCTGGTAGCGCGAAGGGTCCAGCGTGGAGTCCGCGTGCAGCCCGGACAGGAAGACGATCCCCGTGACCCCCCGCTCCTCCAGCTGCTCCACCAGCTCGTCCTCGGTGGCCCCGCCCGGCGTCTGCGTACACAGCACCGGCGTGTACCCGTGCCCCGCCAGGGCCTGCTCGATGACCTGCGCGAACGCCGGGAAGATGGGGTTGGTGAGCTCGGGGATCAGCAGCCCCACCAGGCCGTTGCTGCGCCGCTTGAGCCGCACCGGCCGCTCGTAGCCCAGCAGGTCCATGGCGGCCAGCACCCTGTGCCGGGTGCCGGCCGCCACGCCCGCCTTGCCGTTGACCACACGGCTGACGGTCGCCTCGCTGACCTGGGCCTGCGCGGCGATGTCCGTCAGCCGCAGCGGGGAGGTCACCCCTGCCACCACACCGCCGTGTCGGCCTCCAGGACACCGGGGTCCGCGACGTCGCCGCTGGCGAGGAGCACCGTGCCGGGCGGGGACATCCGTACGGCCTCACCCGTCGTGTTGACCGTGCACACGAAGTCGCCCCGCCGGAAGGCCAGTACGCCGGCGGGGGCGTCCAGCCACTCCACGGCGTCGCCGGCCCCGAGCTCGGCCCGCTCGCGGCGGATCCGCAGCGCCGCCCGGTACAGCTCCAGCGTGGAGCCGGGGTCACCGGTCTGCGCCTCGACGCTCAGCGCCGCCCATTCGGCCGGCTGCGGCAGCCAGCTGCCGCCGTCGCCGAAGCCGTACGGTGCCTCGGTTCCGGACCACGGGATCGGTACGCGGCAGCCGTCGCGCAGCCCGTCCTGGCCGTTCTCCTTGAAGAAGGACGGGTCCTGGCGCACGGAGTCCGGCAGGTCCACCACCTCCGGCAGGCCGAGTTCCTCCCCCTGGTAGACGTACGCCGATCCCGGCAGCGCCAGCATCAGCAGCGCGGCCGCCCGCGCCCGCGCCAGGCTGCCGAACCGGGTCCGGTGCCGCACGACGTCGTGGTTGGACAGCACCCACGTCGTCGGCGCCCCCACCGGCCGCATCGCGTCCAGCGAGTCGTCGATGGCGCCGCGCAGTGCGGCCGCATCCCAACCGGTGTTCAGGTAGTGGAAGTTGAAGGCCTGGTGCAGCTCGTCGGGCCGCAGGTACATGGCCGTCCGCTCCGCGCTCGGGGTCCAGGCCTCGGCGACGCCGATGCGGTCGCCCGCGTACTCATCGAGCACCTTGCGCCAGGAGCGGTAGATCTCGTGGACCCCGTCCTGGTCGAAGAACGGCAGCACCTGGTTGCCGAGCAGCTTGAGCTGTTCGTCGCGGCCGAGGTCGGGCAGGCCGGGGGCCTTGACCAGGCCGTGGGCGACGTCGATGCGGAAGCCGTCGGTGCCGAGGTCGAGCCAGAAGCGCAGGATGGAGCGGAACTCGTCCTGCACCGCGGGGTGTTCCCAGTTGAAGTCGGGCTGCTCGGGGGCGAACAGGTGCAGGTACCACTGCCCGTCCGCGACCCGGGTCCAGGCCGGCCCGCCGAAGATCGACTCCCAGTCGTTCGGGGGCAGGGAGCCGTCCGGACCGCTCCCCGGGCGGAAGTGGAAGCGTTCGCGCAGCGGGCTGCCCGGCCCCTCGCGCAGCGCCTGCTTGAACCATTCGTGCTGGTCGGAGCAGTGGTTGGGGACGAGGTCGACGATGATGCGCAGGCCCAGCGCGTGGGCTTCGCGGATCACGGCGTCCGCGTCGTGCAGGGTGCCGAACATGGGGTCGATGGCCCGGTAGTCGGCGACGTCGTAGCCGGCGTCGGCCTGCGGGGAGGCGTAGAAGGGGCTGAGCCAGACGGCGTCGACGCCCAGTTCCTTCAAGTAGGGCAGCCGGCTGCGGATGCCTTCGAGGTCCCCCATGCCGTCCCCGTTGGAGTCGGCGAAGCTGCGCGGATAGACCTGGTAGATCACCGCTTCTCTCCACCAGCCGGGCCGCGTTGCGGTCGTGGCGGGGAGTGCGTCGGCGAGGTGCTGGGTCATGGTGTCCTTGGAGAGGTCGGGCCGGAGCGGGGAGGCGGGCAAGGGTGGTCAGCCCTTGGTCGCGCCCGCTGTCATACCGGCGACGAGGTGACGCTGGGCGAAGAGGAAGAAGAACGCCGCGGGGATGGCGATGAGGACGGAAGCGGCGCTCATCGCACCCCAGTTGGAGGTGTACTGGGTGACGAAGGTCTGCAGGCCACCGGCGAGGGTGAGGTGCTCGTCGCCGACCATGAACGCGGAGGCGTACGCGACCTCGCCCCAGGCGGTGATGAAGGCGTAGAAGCCGGTGACGGCGAGGCCGGGCTTGGCGAGGGGCAGGATGAGGCGCCAGAAGGTGCCGAAGGGGTTGAGCCCGTCGACGCGGCCGGATTCGTCGATCTCGACCGGGATGGTGTCGAAGAAGCCCTTCATCATCCAGGCGCAGAACGGCACGGCGATGGTGAGGTAGGTGATGACCAGGCCGACGGGCTGGTTGAGCAGTCCGAGCTGTCCCATGAGGTTGTAGAGCGGGACGATGAGGATGGCCATCGGGAACATCTGCGTGATGAGCAGGGTCCACATCAGCGGCTTCATGCCGGGGAACTTGAACCGGCTGACGGCGTATCCGGTGGTGGCGGCGATGAACACGCCGAGGACCGTGGTGATGCCGGCGACGAGGACGGAGTTGCCGAACCAGGTGAAGAAGGAGGTCGACTCCACCAGGTAGCGGTAGTTGTCGAGCGTGGGTTCCTTCACGAAGTCCGTGGAGATGGCGTGCTTCGCGGGCTTGATGGAGGTCAGCAGGACCCACAGCACCGGGAAGACGGCGATCACGGAGGCGACGATCAGGGTGGCGTGCAGGCCCGCGGAGGCGAGGGGCGAGCGCTCGCCCCGCTTGCGGACGGGAACGTCGGTCGTCACGGTCACCACACCTCTCCCTGCTTGCGCAGCGAGCGCCGGTAGACCAGCGCGAAGATCATGAGCAGGGCGAGGATCAGCACGCCCCAGGTCGCGGAGCCGGCGAAGTCGCGCGGGCTGGACACGAAGGCCTCGCGGAAGGCCTGGGTCACGAGGATCTCGGTGGAGTCGCCGGGTCCGCCCCGCGTCAGCAGGAAGATCACCGGGAACATGTTGAAGGTCCAGATGGTGGAGAGCAGGATCACGGTCATGCTCACCGTCCGCAGACCCGGCAGCGTGATGTGCCGGAACCGCTGCCAGGGGGTGGCCCCGTCCATCTCGGCGGCCTCGTACAGCTCGCCGGGGATGGACTGCAGTCCGCCGAGCAGGGCCACCATCATGAAGGGGACGCCGAGCCAGACGTTGACGGCGATGACGGAGACCTTCGCCCAGGTGGGGTCGTCGAGCCACGGGATCGCGGAGATCCCGCCGCCGTCGAGGAGCTTGTTGAGGATGCCGCTGTCGCGGTTGAAGAGGAACCGCCAGGCGAAGACGGACACGAAGCCGGGGACGGCCCACGGCAGGATGAGCGCCATGCGGTAGGCGGCGCGGCCGCGGAACTCGCGGTTGAGCATGTTGGCGAGGGCCAGTCCGAGCGCGAAGGTGATCGACACGCACAGGACGGTCCAGGTGACGGTCCACACCAGCCGCTGCAGGAACACCGGGTCGGCGAGGACGTCCGCGTAGTTGTCGAGCCCGACGAACCGGTACGTCGCCTCGATGTGGTTGGCGCCGATGGTGCGGGCGACGTTGCGTTCGTTGGCGTCGGTCAGCGAGAGGTAGACGCCCCGGACGAGCGGCCAGCCGATGATCACGCCGAGCACGAGCACCACCGGGGCGATCATGGCCCAGGCGTACCAGTGGGTGGCGAGGGCGCGCCTCGCTCCGCCGCGGTTGTCAGTCATGCGGCTCCGGCCGCGGACGGCGGGGGCCTGCGGGCCCTCGACGTCCGCGGCCTTCGCCACCGACTGGCTGGTGTGAGCAGCCATCTTCTCTTCTACTTCCAGCCCTTGAGGATCTTGCGGAACTCGACGCCCGTCGCCTTCGCCGCGTCCTCGGGGGTCGCCGCGCCGGTGATGGCCTTGGTGTACTCGACCTTGAGCGGCTCGAAGAGGGAACCGTTCTCCGGGATCCAGGCGCGCTCGACGGCCTTGTCCACGGCCGGCTTGAAGAACTGGACCATCTCGCTGGACTTGACGTCCGGCTGCTCGTAGGCGGCCGTGCGGGTCGGCAGCAGGCTCAGCTCCTTCGCGGACTGGACCTGCACCTCCTGCGAGGTCATGTAGTCGATGAAGGCGTGCGCGGCGGCGCGGTTCTTGGAACCGGCGTAGACAGCGAGGTCGTGGCCGCCCTGCGGGGCGCCGGCCTTGACGGAGCCGGCCGGGACGGGCGCGACGCCGAGGTTGGCCTTGTCCTTGAACTGGTCGCCCGCGTAGGTGTCGGCGACGGCCCACGGACCGTTGATCATCATGGCGGCTTCGCCCGACTTGAAGGCGGTCTGCATGTTGGTCCAGCCGTCGGTGGCGTTGGTGATCGCCGCGCCGGAGGTGACCAGGTCACGCGCCGTCTTGAAGGCCTTGACGCCCGCCGGGTTGTCGACGGTGACCGTCTTGGTCTTCGCGTCGACCAGGTCGCCGCCCTCGCCGTAGATCAGCGGCAGGAACCAGTAGGAGTCGTCGCCGCGCAGGTAGAGGCCGGCCTTGCCGGTCTTCGCCTTGATGGCGGCGGCGGCGGTCTTGACCTCCTCCAGCGTCTTGGGGGGCTCGACGCCGGCGTCGGCGAGCATCTTCTTGTTGTAGAAGAGGCCGAGGGTGTCGATGACCTGGGGGACGGCGTAGGTCTTGCCCTCGTACTTGCCGCTGGCGGCGGCCTGCGGCAGGAACTCGGCGTCGACCTTCTTCACCGTGTCGGCCGGGACCTCGTCCAGGTAGCCGAGCGAGGCGAAGTCGGCGACCCAGCCGACGTCGGCGCGGATCACGTCAGGGGCTTCGGAACCGCTGCTGAAGGCGTTCTTCACCTTGTTCTGGGCGTCACCGTAGGGCACGTTGACGTACTTGACGGTGACCTTCGGGTGCTTCGCGGTGAACGCCTCGGCGATCTTCTGGAAGCTGGCCTTCTCCGCGTCGTTGGAGGTGTCCCACCACGTGACGGTCCCGGAGAGTTCCCCGCCGGACTGGGTGTCGCCGCCGTTGTCCTTGGTGTCCCCACCGCAAGCCGTCGCCGCGAGTGCCAGGGTCGCGACCAGCGCGGTGGCCGCTATGCCACGCCGCATATGAACTCCTTCGATGATCCCGGCCGCTTCCTCGCGGTCCCGAGTTGCCAGGAACGTAACAAGACTGAAAGCCGACCGAAAGACCTTGCGGCAACTTTCTGCAAGTGCTGGTGATCGTTACATCCGTGTGTCCGTACGGTTGCCGCGGCTTGCTGTTAGTTCGACGTACCTTCGAGTCGTCAGGCCCGCAACCAGGGGGCGTGTGCTCGCGTTGACCCCGATATGACCCATGAGCTGACCGCGTCCCGGCTTGCAAGCGCTTCCAGCGACGGGACCGCGAACGGCGGCTGGTGGCGCGATGCCGTCATCTATCAGGTGTACGTCCGGTCCTTCGCCGACAGCGACGGCGACGGCGTGGGCGACCTGCGCGGAGTCCGCGAGCGGCTCCCGCACCTGGCCCGGCTCGGGGTCGACGCCCTCTGGCTGACCCCTTTCTACGTCTCTCCCCAGGCGGACGGCGGCTACGACGTCGCCGACTACCGCGCCGTCGACCCCCTCTTCGGCGACCTCTCCGACGCCGACGACCTCGTCCGCGCCGCCCACGCCCTGGGCCTGCGGGTCATCGTGGACGTCGTGCCGAACCACACCTCCGCCCGGCACCCCTGGTTCCGTGCGGCCCTCGCCGATCCGGCGGCGCGGGCCCGCTACCACTTCCGGCCGGGACGCGGACCGGGCGGCGCGCTGCCGCCCAACGACTGGGAGTCCGTGTTCGGCGGGCCGGCCTGGACGCGGGTGGCGGACGGGCAGTGGTACCTGCACCTTTTCGCCCCCGAGCAGCCCGACCTCAACTGGGACCACCCCGAGGTCGCGGAGGAGTTCGCCTCGGTGATGCGGTTCTGGCTGGACCTCGGGGTGGACGGGTTCCGCGTCGACGTGGCGCACGGGATGGTCAAGGCCCCCGGCATGCCCGACATCGGCCACGGCGCGCAGGCGACGCTCATCGGTACCCAGCCGCTGCCGTTCTTCGACCAGGACGGGGTCCACGAGATCCACCGCTCCTGGCGGCGGCTGCTCGATTCCTACGAGGGCGCGCGGATCGGGGTCGCGGAGGCGTGGGCGCCGACCTCGGAGCGGCTCGCGCTGTACGTGCGGCCCGACGAGATGCACCAGGCCTTCAACTTCCGGTTCCTGAACTGCCCCTGGGACGCGGCGGCGATGCGGACCGTCATCGACGAGTCGCTGGCGGCCACCGCCTCCGTGGGGGCGCCGACGACGTGGGTGCTGTCCAACCACGACGTCGTGCGGCACCGGACCCGGTTCGGCAGCCTGGCGCGGGCGCGGGCCGCCGCGCTGCTGATGCTGGCGCTGCCGGGATCGGCGTACGTCTACCAGGGGGAGGAACTCGGCCTGCCGGAGGTGGCGGACCTGCCGGACTCCGTGCGCCAGGACCCGGCGTTCCACCGCTCCGCCGGGCAGGAGGGGTTGCGCGACGGCTGCCGGATCCCGCTGCCCTGGTCGGGCCAGGAGCCCCCGTACGGTTTCGGTCCGGGCGGCAGCTGGCTGCCGCAGCCGGCCGACTGGGCGGGGCTGAGCGTCGCCGCCCAGACGGGCGATCCGCACTCCACGCTGGAGCTGTACCGCGCGGCCCTGGAGCTGCGCCGCGCGCTGCCGGGACTGGGTGCGCCCGAGGCGGGCGGGCTGACCTGGCTGCCGGCGCCCGAAGGGGTGCTCCTGTTCACCCGGCCCGGCTTCGCCTGCACCCTCAACAGCCTCCCGGCGCCGCTCGAACTGCCCTCGCCGGGGCGGCCCGTGCTCTCGAGCGCGCCGGTGGAGACGGACGGGCGCACGGTGCTGTTGCCACCGGAGTCGTGCACGTGGTGGGCATTGTGACGTGCGACCGGTACAGTCCAATGCCGTGACCGCACGGCTAGCCGACATCGCAGCCCAGGCGGGGGTCAGCGAAGCCACAGTCAGCCGCGTGCTCAACGGCAAGCCCGGTGTGGCCGCGGGCACCCGCGAGTCCGTGCTGGCCGCGCTCGACGTGCTCGGCTACGAGCGGCCCGTACGGCTGCGCCAGCGCAGCGCGGGCCTGGTGGGCCTGATAACCCCCGAGTTGGACAACCCCATCTTCCCGGCGCTCGCGCAGGTGATCGGGCAGGCGCTGACGCGGCAGGGGTACACCCCGGTGCTGGCGACCCAGACGCCCGGCGGCTCCACCGAGGACGAGCTGACGGAGATGCTCGTCGACCGCGGGGTCTCCGGGATCATCTTCGTCTCGGGGCTGCACGCGGACACCACGGCCGATATGGGCCGCTATGACCAACTTCGCGCCCAGGGTGTCCCCTTCGTACTCATCAACGGTTTCTCCGACAAGGTGCGGGCCCCGTTCGTCTCCCCGGACGACCGGGCCGCGATGCAGCTCGCCGTGACGCACCTGAGCGCCCTCGGGCACACCCGGATCGGCTTGGCGGTCGGACCGAAGCGGTTCGTACCCGTACTGCGCAAGATCGAGGGGTTCCGGCTCGGCATGAAGGAGCGGCTCGGGCTGGACGGGGCCGCGACGGAGGAGCTGATCCAGCACTCCCTGTACTCGCTGGAGGGCGGCCAGGCCGCCGCGGCCGCGCTGATCTCGCGCGGCTGCACGGCGATCGTGTGCGCGAGCGACATGATGGCGCTCGGCGCCATCCGGGCGGCGCGGCAGCAGGGGCTGCGGGTGCCGCAGGACGTGTCGGTGGTCGGCTTCGACGACTCCCCGCTCATAGCGTTCACCGATCCGCCCCTTACCACGATCCGGCAACCGGTGCAGGCGATGGGGCAGGCGGCGGTGCGCACGCTGCTGGAGGAGATCGGCGGTACGCCGGCCCCGCACAGCGAATTCGTGTTCCTGCCGGAGCTGGTGGTGCGCGGATCGACCGCTTCGGGCCCGGGACAGCGGCGGGCCACGTAAGGGTTCCGGCAGGGGTCGGTGTACTCCCCAGGGCGGAGCGGCTGCGCCCAAGACCGTCCCGAGGGATGATCGGGGTCTGGAAGCCATCTGGCAGACTCTTTCCCCATGGGTGAAGCGAGCGTGAAGACACTGGAAACCCGGACGGACGTCTCGTCACCCCAAGTGACCGAGCAGGAGACCCGCCCGGGGTCCCGGAGCACTCTCCTCGCCCGCCTGCGGATGCCGCGCCGCCCGAGGATCTGGTTCGAGGTCCTGCTCATCGCGCTCAGCTACTGGACCTACTCGCTGATCCGCAACGCCGTGCCGGAGCAGAAGGCGGCGGCGCTGGCCAACGCCGACTGGATCTGGCGCACCGAGCACTCGCTGGGCATCGCCGTGGAGCACAGCGTCAACCACGCGGTCAACTCGGTGACGTGGCTCGTCGTCGGTATGAACTACTACTACGCCACGCTGCACTTCGTCGTGACGATCGGCGTGCTGGTCTGGATCTACCGCTTCCATCCCGGGCGTTACGCGGCCACCCGCTTCGTGCTGTTCGCGACGACGGGCGTGGCGCTGCTCGGCTACTACTTCTATCCGCTGGCGCCGCCCCGGCTGATGAACGGGCAGCGCTTCGTCGACACCGTGCTGGTGCACCACACCTGGGGTTCCATGGCCTCGGGGAACCTCAAGCACATGTCGAACCAGTACGCGGCGATGCCGTCCATGCACATAGGGTGGTCGCTCTGGTGCGGGCTGACGATCTTCGCGGTCGCGTCGGCGCCGTGGGCCCGCGTGCTGGGCCTGCTGTACCCGGCGGCGACCCTGGTGGTCATCGTGGCCACCGCGAACCACTTCTGGCTGGACGCCGCGGGCGGCATGCTCTGCCTGGCGTTCGGGTACACGGTCTCGGGGCTCTGGTACGGCTCCCTCCCCCACCGCCTGCCGCGCCGCCCCCGGGCCACCGACCCGCACCCGGCGACGGCCGCGCTCGTGAACCGCTTGCGCCGCCGGCCGGCCGCGTAACGCCCGCTACGACCCGTAGAACAGGTCGTCCACGACCGCGCGGGCACGGCGGGTGGTGCGGCGGTAGTCGTCGAGCATGTCGCCGACCGTGCCCTCCGCGTAGCCGAGGTAGCGGCCCACGGCGGCCAGTTCGCGCGCCTCGGAGGGGAAGGTGTCCCCGGCGCGGCCGCGGACCAGCATCACGGCGTTGCGGACGCGGGTGGCCAGTACCCAGGCCTCGTCCAGGATCTGCGCCTCGTCGGCCGGGATGAGGCCCGCCGCGTGCGCCGCGGCCAGGGCCTCGCGGGTCCGGGTCGTGCGCAGGCCCGGTTCGTTCCAGGCGTGGCGCATCTGCATCAGCTGGACCGTCCACTCGACGTCGCTGAGCCCGCCGCGGCCGAGTTTGGTGTGCAGGGTCGGGTCCGCGCCGCGCGGCATCCGTTCGGTTTCCATCCGCGCCTTGAGCCGGCGGATCTCCCGGACCGCGTTGTCGCCGAGGCCCTCCGCCGGGTAGCGCAGCGGGTCGATCAGCTCGATGAAGCGGGCTCCCAGCTCGGCGTCCCCCGCGACCGGTTCGGCGCGCAGCAGGGCCTGGCTCTCCCAGGTCAGCGACCAGCGGCGGTAGTACGCGGCGTAGGAGGGGAGGGTGCGCACCAGCGGCCCGGAGCGTCCCTCGGGCCGCAGGTCGGCGTCGATGAGCAGCGGCGGGTCGGCGGTGGGCAGCTGGAGCAGCCTGCGCATCTCGGCGATCACGGCCTGGGCGGCCTTCGCGGCCTCCTGTTCGTCGACGCCCTCGCGGGGTTCGTGGACGAACAGGACGTCGGCGTCGGAGCCGTAGCCGAGTTCGCGCCCGCCGAAGCGGCCGACGCCGATGACGGCGAAGCGGGTGGGCAGGGTGTCGCCCCAGTGGGACTGCACGGCTGCGCGCAGGGCGCCGCCGATGGTGGCGGCGGTCAGGTCGGAGACGGCCCGGCCGACCCGGTCGACGAGGGCGCCGGGGTCGGTTTCGGCGGGGCTGTCCTCGGTGCCGTAGGAGGCGATGATGTCGGCGGCGGCGGTACGGAACAGCTCCCGCCGGCGCACCCCCCGGGCCGCGGCGACGGCGGTCTGCGGGTCCTCGGCGCGGCCGACCGCGGCCAGTACCTCCTGTTCGAGCGCCTCGTGCGTACGGGGCTGGAGGCCTTCGGGGTCCCCGAGCAGCGCGACCGCCTCCGGGGCGCGCATCAGCAGGTCGGGGGCCAGGCGTCCGGCGGACAGGACGCGGGCGAGGTTCTCGGCGGCGGCGCCTTCGTCGCGCAGCAGCCGCAGGTACCAGGGGGTGCGGCCGAGGGCGTCGGAAACCTTGCGGAAGTTGAGGAGGCCGGCGTCCGGGTCGGCGGAGTCGGCGAACCAGCCCAGCATCACGGGCAGCAGGGTCCGCTGGATGGCCGCCTTGCGGCTGACGCCGGAGGCGAGGGCTTCGAGGTGGCGCAGCGCGGTGGACGGGTCCGCGTAGCCGAGGGCTTCGAGGCGCTGTCCGGCGGCGCGCGGGGAGAGCCGGGTCTCGCCGGGGGTGAGCTGGGCGACGGCGTCGAGCAGCGGCCGGTAGAACAGCTTCTCGTGGAGGCGGCGGACGACGGAGGCGTGCCGCCGCCAGGCCTTGCCCAGTTCGGCGACGGGTTCGGTGCGCAGTCCCATGGACCGGCCGAGGCGCCGCAGGTCGTTCTCGTCCTCGGGGACGAGGTGGGTGCGGCGCAGCCGGTAGAGCTGGATGCGGTGTTCCATGGCGCGCAGGAAGCAGTACGCGTCGTGGAGCTGGGCGGCGTCGGCGCGGCCGACGTAGCCTCCGGCGGCGAGGGCGTGCAGGGCGTCGAGGGTGGTGCGGGAGTGGAGGGTGGCGTCGCTGCGGCCGTGCACGAGCTGGAGCAGCTGGACGGCGAACTCGACGTCGCGCAGGCCGCCGGGGCCGAGTTTCAGTTCGCGCTCGACCTGGGCGGCGGGGATGTTGTCGACGACTCGGCGGCGCATCTTCTGGACGTCGGCGACGAAGTTCTCGCGTTCGGCGGCCTGCCACACGAGCGGAGTTATGGCCTCGATGTACTGGGCGCCGAGCTCGGGGTCGCCGGCGACGGCGCGCGCCTTGAGCAGCGCCTGGAACTCCCAGGTCTTGGCCCAGCGCTGGTAGTAGGCGAGGTGGGAGGAGAGGGTGCGCACCAGCGGGCCGTTGCGGCCCTCGGGGCGCAGGTTGGCGTCGACGGGCCAGATGGTTCCCTCGACGGTGGTCTCGGAGCAGATCCGCATCAGGTGGGAGGCGAGGCGGGTGGCGGCCTGGACGGCCGTGCCCTCGTCGGTGCCCCTGGTGGCGTCGCCGACGAAGATGACGTCGACGTCCGAGACGTAGTTGAGCTCGTTGCCGCCGCACTTCCCCATGGCGATGACGGCGAGGCGGCAGCGGGCCGCGTCCTCGGGGGCGGCGGCGCTCGCGATGCGCAGGGCCGCGCGGAGGGTGGCGGTGGCGAGGTCGGCCAGCTCGGCGGCGGTCTCGGCGACGTCGATGGTGCCGCAGACGTCGCGGGCGGCGATGGAGAGCAGGCAGCGGCGGTAGGCGACGCGCAGGGCGACGGGGTCGTGGGCGTCGGCGAGGCCGCGTTCGAAGTCGGCGAGGCCGGGGTGGAGGTCGGCGGCTTCGTAGGTGACGAGGGTGTGCCAGTCGCGGGGGTGGCGGGCGAGGTGGTCGGCGAGGGCCTCGGAGGCGCCGAGTACGCCGAGCAGCCGGTCGCGCAGCGGCTTGGCGCCGAGCAGGGTGTCGAGGAGCACGGGCAGCTCTTGCGGCTGCTGCGCCTCGGCGAGCCGGACGAGGCCGAGGAGGGCGAGGTCGGGGTCGGCGGTGGCGCCGAGCGCGTCGAGGAGTACCGGGTCGGTGCGTACGGAGGCCAGCACCGGGCTCTCCAGCAGCCGGGCGGCGGCGGAGGGGTCGGTGAACCCGCTCCGCAGCAGCCGGATGAAGGTGCTGCTCCTGCGTCCCGGGACTGTCATCCCGCCGCCTCCCGCGTGCGTCGCTGCCGGGGTTGGCCCGGCCGGCCGGTACCCGAGCCTAGCCGGAGCGCGGGCCCGGCTCGCCGGGGCGCGGGGGCGGTGGAGTGAACAAGCTCACAGGCAGGGGTGGCGTGCGCGGCGGCAGGGCCCTGGGGGCGGGGGTGCGGCGGGCGCCCGGTGGTGCGGTGACCGGCGCAAACGTGCCGGGACGGGGCTCGTGGGCGTACGGACGAGAGCGGGCTCAAAACGACCTAAAACACTCAAACCGGCCAATTCACCTAAACAAGACTCAATAGCCCATAACCTGCCTCGACTTGGCCCACGGTACGGGACAAAGGCGTCCGCATGGCGGGCATTTACCGCGATCGGACCCGCACGAGGCACAATCACATCCGGTCGTTTTTCGGAAAGCACGAGTCATCGGCGACAACGATGAACCAAGTCGCCCGGATTGACCTCTCTTCGAGTGACCGCTTCGCGGTTCTTCCCGCCCGGAACGACCCCAAGGCGTGACCATGCCGATGACCCGCCGCCGCCTCATGCTGGCCGCCGCCCTGCTGCCCGTCCTGACGGTCGGCACCACCGGTGTACTCGCCATCGCCTCGGGCGAGCAGACCTCGGCAGAGGCCAGCCAGGACAAGCACCTCGCCGCGCCCGTCATACCGGCGAGCACCACGGCCGGCTCGGTGGTCCAGGTCGTGGCCCACCCCGACGACGACCTCTTCTTCATGAACCCGGACCTCAGCCGGTCCCTGACCGCGGGCATCCCGGTCACCACCGTCTACCTCACCTCCGGCGAGGCCGACGGCCGCAACGAGGCCGCGGGCGGCGCCGCCAAGGACCCCGAGCAGCCCGCCGACCGCGCGCACTACGCGGAGGCCAGGCAGAACGGCATACGCTGCGCGTACGCGCAGATGGCGACGGGGGACCGCACGAGCGCGTGGCAGCGCACGGTCATACCCACCGTCGGCGGCGGCCAGGCCGAAGTCGACGTCCTCCTCGCCCACCCCCAGATCAACCTGGTCTGGCTCCAGCTGCGCGAGGCCCGCAGCACCACCGCCCCGACCCCCGAGAGCCTGCGCGGCCTGTGGAACGGCCAGATACCCGCCCTGGAGGCGCAGCTCGCCTCGGGCTCCCCCGTCAAGCAGCCGTACACGTACACCAAGGACCAGGTGGTCCAGGTCATAGCCGGGGTCCTGACGAAGTACCGTCCGACGACGATACGGATGCAGGACCCGACCCCCGGCCGGGACCAGGTGACCGGCACGTACACCGACCACCAGGACCACATGTACGGCGCGCGCTTCGTCCAGGCCGGTTACGCCGCCTACGCCCGCCAGACCAGCGACCGCCCCCACTTCGCGGTCCAGAACTACCTCGGCTACCACACCGGCAGCCTCCCGCACGCGCTGGACCCGCAGACCGCCGAGACGAAGATCGGCTACCTCAAGACCTACGCCTGGCTGGACCACGAGAACTACTGCGGCAGCATCGCCGGCTGCGGCGACCGGAAGGTGGCGGGCAGCCCCACCGGCCGCAACTGGGCCCAGTCCCTGCGCTACGCCCGCGCCGACAACACCTCCTGGATGACGGAGGGGGTGCCCGGCCGGCTCTACGCCTTCGCGGCGCTCGACGGCCGGCTGGCCGTGTGGACCCGGGAACCCGCCGGCATGTGGACCGCCCCGGCCCTGATCCCCGGTGAGGGCATCGACCCCGGCGTCTTCGCCACCCGCCTCCCCGACGGCCGGGTCACGGTCGTCGCCACCCGTACCGCCTTCGGCGAAGGGGGCAAGGACTACCGCCGCGAGGTGGTCACCCTCACCCAGACGGCGCCGGGCGGTGCGTTCGGCGCCTGGCAGTCGCTCGGCACCCCCGAGGCGGCGGACGAGCCCGGCACCTCGGCGATCAGTGCCCCCGCTGCGGTCGTCGGCGCGGACGGCCGGCTGACCGTGTACCTGCGCGACGCCCACCGCACCCTGCGCGCCTCCGTCCAGCAGCCCTCGGGCGGCTTCGGCGAGTGGCTGCACCTGGGCGGCGCGGACCTGCAGAGCGACCCGGTGGTCGCGGTGGACGCCGCGGGCCGCCGCCACGTGTACGCCACCACCAGCACCTCCGTCCTCGCCTGGACCCAGGCCGCCCCGGACGCCCCCCTCCAGGGGCCCTTCCAGACGAACCTCCCCGCCACCACGGTCCCCCTCACGGCGGCTCCCGAGGGCGCGGGCGTCCGGCTCTACTTCCGCCGCCCCGACTCGGGCGTGGTCCGCAGCGCCCTGGTCACCGCGGGCCCGGGCAAGCCGCAGGTGTCCCCCGTCGCCGAGTCCGGCGGCCGGGCCGGCTACGGCGCGGTCGGGGTCGCGGGCCGCCTCCTGACGGGCCGTGCCGACACCGGCACCGTCAGCACCACCTCGGCCAGCGGCCCGCCCGCCTGGACGGAATCCGGCATGCTCTACTCCGGCGCACCGTCCGCCACCCTCGACCGCACGGGCGCCGCGACGACGGCGGTCCTCGGCCTCGACGCCGCGCTCCACACGGCCATGACCCCGCCCACCGGCACCACGGGCCCCGTCTGGCACCCGGCGGTCTTCCCGGCGCGGGCGCCCCTGACCTGACGGCCCCCGGCCCCGGCCGCCGCCCGGCCACCCGTTACGCCGAAGGCGGTGACCTCCGAGCGGTAGTGGTGCCATGGCCTCCCGCATGCGTCCCGCCGTGTTCCGGGCGCATGCTGGAAACGGAGACGCACCTGGCCGCGGCGCAGGGCTCCTGGTCCTCGGTGACCCCCAGGGCGCCGACGTCGAGCGCGCCCTTGTGACCTCGCGCCCGAGCATTCCCCGAACCCAGGACCGCCTTGAGCGTGACCACGAGGAGCGCGCGATGTCGGATCAGTTGTACGAAGCGCTTGCGGGGCAGGCCCCGACAGCGCTCGCCCAAGACGTCTCGCTCGCGACTCCAGTGGCCGCATCCCGCATCGTCGGTCGTGACGCCGTTTCGGCAGCTCTCGGTACGTACCGGCAGGCCCTGGCCGCGCCCGAGGCCACAGCCGGCCTCAAAGGAGACGAGGTGGAGGGGGTCGTCTACAGCGCGAGCCCCGGCGGTCGGGAGACGGAGATCGTGGCGCTGGCGCGGAACGACTCTGCGGGCCTGGTGGCCACCATCGACGTCTACGGCCGGCCGTGGCCGTCCATGGCCGCTCTGCGTGAAGTGATAGCGAAGACCGACCCCGCTCTCGCAGACCCGGGCCTCGGAGCCGGACCGTACGCCCCGGAAGGGCCGACGCCGGACTGGGTAGACCATCCGGCCGTCCCGCCCCTGGCGCAGGACGTCACCCTGTACTCCCCGATCCTGAGCGAAGAGCCGACGGGGAAGGCCGTCGTCGGGCCTGTCCTCGAAGCAGCGGCGAAGAGCTTCAGCGACCTCAAGGTTCGTGCCGTCCTCGACATCGAAGGCGAACCGGGATTCGCAGTGGTGATCGACGAATACGTGGACGGTCACGTCCAGCAACTCGTCGAGATGTTCACCCTCAACGATGCGGGCGAAGTCGGGGGGATCCGCATCTTCACCCGCCCCTGGCTCGTGACCGCTCACTTCCGAAAGAACATGTACGCCCTGCTCAAAGAAACCCTCGGCCCCGAATTCTGGGAGGGGCCCGACCCGCAAGGCCCCTTGCCCACCCCATGACACGAGGCACCGGCCGAGACGCAGGGACGCACTCCTGACGGCCCACAGACGGCCCAGGAAGGGTGAGACGACTCCGGGCCGACGGCTGAGTGCCGCCGGCCCGGAGTGCCGTCTGACTGGGATACCGCCGAGACCTGCGGCTACAGCACCGGCATCATCTTGCGGAGCTCGAAGGCGGTGACCTCGGAGCGGTACTCCTCCCACTCCTGCTTCTTGTTGCGCAGGAAGAAGTCGAAGACGTGCTCGCCGAGGGTCTCTGCGACCAGTTCGCTGCGTTCCATCAGGGAGATGGCCTCGCCGAGGTTCTGGGGCAGGGGTTCGATGCCCATCGCGCGGCGTTCGGCGTCGGAGAGCGCCCAGACGTCGTCGTCGGCGCCGGCCGGGAGTTCGTAGCCCTCCTCGATGCCCTTGAGGCCCGCCGCGAGGAGGACGGCGTACGTCAGGTACGGGTTGGCGCCCGAGTCGATCGAGCGGACCTCGATGCGGGAGGAGCCGGTCTTGCCCGGCTTGTACATCGGGACGCGGATCAGGGCCGAGCGGTTGTTGTGGCCCCAGCAGATGTACGAGGGGGCCTCGCCGCCCGAGCCGGCGGTGCGGGAGGAGCCGCCCCAGATGCGCTTGTAGGAGTTGACCCACTGGTTGGTGACGGCGGCGGTCTCCGCGGCGTGCCTGAGCAGGCCCGCGATGAAGGACCGGCCGACCTTCGAGAGCTGGTACTCGGCGCCCGACTCGTAGAACGCGTTGCGGTCGCCCTCGAAGAGGGAGAGGTGGGTGTGCATGCCCGAGCCCGGGTACTCCGAGAACGGCTTCGGCATGAAGGTGGCCTGCACGCCCTGCTCCAGGGCGACCTGCTTCATGACCAGGCGGAAGGTCATGATGTTGTCGGCCGTGGACAGCGCGTCGGCGTAGCGCAGGTCGATCTCCTGCTGGCCGGGGGCGCCCTCGTGGTGGCTGAACTCGACCGAGATGCCCATCGATTCGAGCATGGTGATCGCCTGGCGGCGGAAGTCCATGCCGACGTTCTGCGGCGTGTGGTCGAAGTAGCCGGAATTGTCCGCGGGCACCGGGCGGGTGCCGTCCAGCGGCTTGTCCTTGAGCAGGAAGAACTCGATCTCCGGGTGGGTGTAGAAGGTGAAGCCCAGGTCGGAGGTCTTGTTGAGGATGCGCTTGAGGACGTACCGGGGGTCCGCGTACGACGGGGAGCCGTCCGGCATCAGGATGTCGCAGAACATCCGGGCGGTGCCGGGGGCCTCGGCGCGCCACGGCAGTATCTGGAAGGTGGCCGGATCCGGCTTGGCGATCATGTCCGACTCGTAGACCCGGGCGAAGCCCTCGATCGCGGAGCCGTCGAAGCCGATGCCCTCGTCGAAGGCCTGCTCCAGTTCCGCGGGCGCGACCGCGACGGACTTGAGGAAGCCCAGTACGTCGGTGAACCACAGGCGCACGAAGCGGATGTCACGCTCCTCAAGCGTCCGGAGGACGAATTCCTGCTGCTTGTCCATGCCTTCATCCTCGCAGTTCAGACGACGTGTGCACCACCGACCCCCGGAGGGGGAGCACAGTCGGGCCGTCCCAGTATCGCCACCCGTGGTTTCCGCCACATTACGCACCCCTGAAAGGTCGTGGCACCCCCGCACTGACCCCGGGCCGGTCATGAGCATTACCATCTGCGGCCATGGGGGGCAGGAAGCACGCGCAGCTCGGGGGCCACACCGGTCCCCCGCCCCGGCGTGCCGTCCCGTCGGCCGCGCTGACGGCCCTGGCCGCCGCGCTCGCCCTCGGCGCGCTGCTGTGGGGTGCCGCGTTCCCCTGCGCGCGCTCCGTGGGGTCCCACGGAGCGCGGACGGCCGTCGCGCAGGGGCAGGGGCAGGTGCCGGCGCACGCCCGGGCGGGCGAAGCGGCCGGCGGGCGGGCTCACGGTGCCGCGGGCGAAGCCGCGTACGGGCGGCCCTACGGCCCCGCGGGCGAAGCCGCGTACGGGCGGCCCTACGGCCCCGCGGGCGAAGCCGCGTACGGGCGGGTGCACGCCGACTGCGTGGCCCCGTACCAGTTGCCCGGCTGCTCCCCCCGCTCCGATACGCCTCCCGCCGTACTGCCCGTGCCGCCGTCGGCCCTCGCCGCGGCGGGGGCCGGGGCCGTGGTGGCCGTGCGCCCCGCGTACGCCGGGCCCGTCCGGGCGCCCGGAACGCTCGCGCGCGCCCCCGACCTGCACGCCCTCCAGGTTTTGCGGACCTGACGCCGTCGGGCGCCGCCGCCCGGCGCGCGCCCCTGTAACGGAACCGCCTTCCACCCCCCTCAGCAGAAGGAACAGGGCACATGGCCAGCAAGTCCGGCAAGACCACCCCCGACAACACCGCGCGGCAGGCCCGCATAGCCGAGATGCGCCGCGCGGACAAGGCGCGCGACCGGCGCAACAAGATCATCGCGATCACCGCCTCGACGGCGGTCGTCGCCGCCCTCATCGGCTTCGGCTCCTGGATGCTGATGAGCCAGAAGCAGAAGGAGAAGGACGCCGCCGAGGCCCGCAAGGCGCCGGTGAGCGGCGAGCAGAGCTGGGACGCCAAGACGCTGGGCCGCAACCACGTCGACACCCCGGTCAGCTACCCGATGAACCCGCCGGTCGGCGGTGACCACAGCCCCCGCTGGATGAACTGCAACGGCGACGTCTACACCAGCCCGCTGCCCGAGGTGAACGCGGTGCACTCGCTGGAGCACGGCGCGGTCTGGGTCACGTACAACGACAAGGCCGCCAAGGCCGATGTGGACACGCTGGCCGGGAAGGTCCGCAAGACCCCGTACACGCTGATGAGCCCGGACAAGACGCAAGCCGGGGCGATCGTGCTCAGCGCCTGGGGCAAGCAGCTGACCGTGAGCAACGCGGCCGACCCCCGGGTGGCGGAGTTCTTCACCAAGTACGTGCAGGGCCCGCAGACCCCCGAGCCGGGCGCGGCCTGCACCAACGGGCTGGCCGGAAAGTGACCCCGCCGCTGGGCCGGCGGGTCTCCCGTACGTACGTGGGCGCGGGCGCGGCGGTCGTCGTCGCCGCGCTGTTCGCGGTGGGGGCCACGGTCGCCACCGCGAACGGCGGGGACGGGGACGGCGGTTCCGCCGCTTCGCGGGCGCCGGCGCTCTACTCGGCGGACGCGGGCTTCGCCCGGGACATGGCGGTGCACCACCAGCAGGCCGTGGAGATGTCCTTCATCGTCCGGGACCGCACCAAGGACGAGGCGGTCCGCAGCCTCGCCTACGACATCGCCAACACCCAGGCCAACCAGCGGGGCATGCTGCTGGGCTGGCTCGACCTGTGGGGCCTGCCGAAGGTGGTGGCGGACGAACCGCCGATGTCGTGGATGGGCAGCGGCGACGGGCACGGCATGTCCGGGCACGACATGGGCGGACAGGACATGTCCGGGCACGACATGGGCGGCGCGACCACCAAGCCGGGCGCGCTGATGCCCGGCATGGCCACCAAGGAGGAGCTGGAGCGGCTGGGCTCGGCCGAGGGCCGGGACGCGGAGGTGTTCTACCTCCAGCTCATGACCGACCACCACAAGGGCGGCGTCGCCATGGCCCAGGGCTGCGCGAGCCAGTGCGCGACCCCGGCCGAGCGGAAGCTGGCCGAGGGGATGGTGGCGGCACAGCGCTCGGAGCTCACCCTGATGGCCGACATGCTCAGGCAGCGCGGGGCCGCCCCGCGCGGCTGAGAGAAGGCGCCACCTGGGCTTTCGTCCGGTCCTCCACCCGTACGGGCGCCCACCCGTACGGGTGGGGTCGCGTGCTCCGTCCGGGCGACCGACGATGGGAACGCCGGGACGGGTGCGTCCGCGCCCGCCCGCACGGCGCGCTCAGGAGGTACTCGCGATGACGACCGCCGCAGACATCATGCACCCCGGGGCCCAGTGGATCCCGGCCGAAGAAACCCTGGACCGGGCGGCTCAGCTGATGGCCCGGCTCAATGTGGGCGCCCTGCCCGTCAGCGACGAGAACGAACGCCTCTGCGGCATCATCACGGACCGCGACATCGTGGTGTCGTGCGTGGCCAAGGGGCACGACCCGTCGGTGGTCACCTGCCGTGACCTCTGTCAGGGAACTCCGCGCTGGATCGACGCCGGGGCGGACGTCTCCGACGTCCTGGACGAGATGGAGAGCCACCGGATCAAGCGGCTGCCGGTGATCCAGGACAAGAGGCTGGTCGGCATGATCAGCGAGGCGGACCTGGCCCAGCACCTCTCGGAGGAGCAGATAGCCGGCTTCGTCGAGAGGGTCTACGCCCGGCGCTGACCGGCATATTGCGCTTCGAGGACCGCCCGCGCCACCTGGCGCGGGTGGTCCTCGCACGACCAGGTGCGTGGTCCGGGCCCCGAGGGCCTCGGCGGCCCACACGGCGCGGCCGTTGCACACGGGCGGCGCCCGGTGTGCAGGCCCGCGCCCGGCACCGTCCGGGGGCCGGGCGGCGGTGGAGTCGACCAGGACGAGGGCGGCGGTGCGGACGGGCGCCGAAAGCGGTTGGAGGGGGTCGGGGGCCGTGGCAGGGTAGGTGATCACCGCTCCCCGTTCCGAAGGACGCCCCAGGTATGAGTACGCCCCCGAACCCGCCGAGCAGCAGCCCGAGCGACCCGCCGACGGGGCCTTCGGGGAACCCCATACCCGAGGACGCCGCCCCACCGGCCCCCCAGCCCGCGCCCGAGGACGCGCCGGCCCCGGCGCCGTCGCCGCTGTCCCTGGACAAAACCCCGTCCGAGGACGCGGCACCCCCCGCCGAGCCGCTGTCCCTGACCAAGGAAACGCAGCCGGCCCCCGAGGACGCCGCACCGCAGGCCGCGCCCGACGTGCCGAAGCCGGCCGCGGCACCGCTGTCCCTGACCAAGGAACCGCAGCCGGCCCCCCAGCCGGCCCCCGGAGACGCCGCACCGACGGCCCCGCAGCCCGCGCCCGAAGACGCCGTACCGCAGGGCGGGCCCGGCGCCGCCCACTTCGCGCCGCTCACCCCGCCTCCCGCCGCGCCGCAGGCGACACCGCCCGGGGCCGCGCCGTACGGCTGGCCGGGCCGGCCCGGCCCCGGCGCATACCCCGGCCAGCCCGGCCCCGGCGCGTACACGGGCCAGCCCGGGCCGGGCCCGTACCCCGGTACCGGCGCCGGACCCGGCCAGCCCGGCTTCCCCGGGTACCCGGGTTACCCCGGCTACCCCGGCTATCCCGGCCACCCCGCCGCGCCCGCCAACAACATGGCCATCGCCGCCCTCGTGCTCGGGCTGCTCGCGATCGCCTTCGGTGTCATCCCGTTCGTCTTCTGGGTCGGCGCCCTCCTCGGCCTGACCGGCGCCGGCATAGGCATCGCCGCCATCGTCAGCGCCTCCCGCGGCGCCCCCCGCAAGACGATGGCCGTGATCGGCACGATCCTCGGCGTCCTCGGCCTCGTCTCCTCCGTCGGCGGCTTCTACCTCAGCGTCGCCGTCGTCCACAAGGCCGAGGACGCGGCGGACCGCCGCCTCGACCGCGACTGGGACCTGCCGGACGACCCGGCCGATCCGGACTACCCCGACTACCCCGACTACCCGTCGAAGCCCACCGCCCCGGACCACGGCCAGGGCTTCGACTCCGCCGTCCCCTTCGGCAGCACCGTCAGTTACGCGAACGGCCTCCGCGTGAGCCTGTCGACGCCGGAGAAGTACGTCACGAAGCGCAAGTACATCGAGGTCGGCAACGCGGTCCGGATCGACATCAAGATCACTAACAGCTCCGACAAGCCCGTCAACGTCATCTACGCGGTTCCCTCCGTCCACGACGCACAGGGCCACCGCGCCAAGCTCGTCTTCGACGTCGACACCCCGAAGATGATCACCGGCACCATCCAGCCCGGCGCCACCGCCACCGGAACGGCCGCCTACGAGGTCCCCGAGGGCACCGCGTACGTCACCGCGGAGGTCTCCCCGGTGATCCCCGCCCCCGCCGCCCGGTTCAGCGGTCCGATCAGCTGACCGGCCCCGGCCGCGGGCACCGTACGGGATGCGGAAACCGATCGACACCACGCCCCCCAGGACATTGCGTCAGTCAGACGATTACACTGTCCCCGTGCCTCAACTACGCCTCGCTCTGAATCAGATCGACTCGCACGTCGGCAACATCGCCGCCAACGCCGACTCGGTCGTCCACTGGACCCGGCACTCCGCCGAGCAGGGCGCCCACCTGGTGGCGTTCCCGGAGATGATGCTGACCGGGTACCCCGTCGAGGACCTCGCCCTGCGCGGCTCCTTCGTCGAGGCCTCCCGCCAGGCGCTGCGCGACCTCGCGCAGCGCTTGGCGGCCGAGGGCCTCGGCGAGCTGCCGGTCATCGTCGGCTACCTCGACCGCGCCGAGCGGGCCGCGCAACGGCTCGGCCTGCCGCCCGGCTCTCCGGAGAACGCGGCCGCCGTCCTGCACCGCGGCGAGGTCGTGCTGCGCTTCGCCAAGCACCACCTGCCCAACTACGGCGTCTTCGACGAGTTCCGCTACTTCGTGCCGGGCGACACCCAGCCGGTCATCCGGGTCCGCGGCGTCGACGTGGCGCTGGCCATCTGCGAGGACCTGTGGCAGGAGGGCGGGCGCGTCCCGGCCACCCGCTCCGCCGGGGCCGGTCTGCTGGTGTCGATCAACGCCTCGCCGTACGAGCGCAACAAGGACGACCTGCGCCTGGAGCTGGTCCAAAAGCGCGCCCAGGAAGCCGGCTGCACGCTGGCGTACCTGGCGATGATCGGCGGCCAGGACGAGTTGGTCTTCGACGGCGACTCGATCGTCGTCGGCGCCGACGGCGAGGTCATCGCGCGCGCCCCGCAGTTCTCCGAGGGCTGCGTGCTGGTCGACCTCGACCTGCCCGCCGCCCGCGCGGACGCCCCGGAGGGCGTGGTCGAGGACGGTCTGCGGATCGACCGGGTGATCTTGTCCGAGGAGCCGGTGGAGCCGTACGAGCCGGTCGTGGCGGGCGGCTACGCCGAGCGTCTCGACGACGACGAGGAGGTGTACGACGCGCTGGTCGTGGGCCTGCGCGCGTACGTCAAGAAGAACGGTTTCCGTTCCGTGCTGATCGGCCTGTCCGGCGGCATCGACTCCGCGCTCGTCGCCGCCATCGCCTGCGACGCCATCGGCGCGCAGAACGTGTACGGCATCTCGATGCCCTCGAAGTACTCCTCGGACCACTCCAAGGGCGACGCGGCCGAGCTGGCCCGGCGTACCGGCCTCAACCTCCGTACCGTGCCGATCGAGTCGATGTTCGACGCGTACATGGGGTCGCTGGGCCTGTCGGGCCTGGCCGAGGAGAACCTGCAGTCCCGGCTGCGCGGCACCATGTTGATGGCGGTGTCCAACCAGGAGGGCCACATCGTGCTGGCCCCCGGCAACAAGTCGGAACTGGCCGTCGGTTACTCGACCCTCTACGGGGACTCCGTCGGCGCCTACGGCCCGATCAAGGACGTCTACAAGACGGTGATCTTCCGCCTTGCGGAGTACCGCAACCGGGCCGCCGCCGCGCGCGGCGAGACCCCGCCGATCCCGGAGAACTCGATCGTCAAGCCGCCGAGCGCCGAGCTGCGCCCGGGCCAGGTGGACACGGACTCGCTGCCGGACTACCCGGTGCTGGACGCGATCCTGGAGCTCTACGTGGACCGCGACCGGGGGCTGGAGGAGATCGTCGCGGCCGGCTACGACCGCGAGCTGGTCGCCAAGACCCTCCGGATGGTGGACACGGCCGAGTACAAGCGCCGCCAGTACCCGCCGGGCACCAAGATCTCCGCGAAGGGCTTCGGCAAGGACCGCCGCCTGCCCATCACCAACGGCTGGCGCGAGCACGCGTAGGGCCGGCGGCACGCGCCGGACGAGCCGTACGTGCACCAGGGGCCCCGGCCGCCGTGAAAGGCGACCGGGGCCCCGGTACGTGAACACCTGCGCAAGGGGACTGCGGGACTACGGCGTGAGCGTGACCCGCGCCGCGACGGGCAGGTGGTCGCTGCCGGTGCGCGGCAGGGTCCAGGAGGCCTTCGGGGTGACGCCCCGGACCAGGATCTGGTCGATGCGGGCCATCGGGAACCGGGCCGGCCAGGTGAACCCGAACCCGTCGCCCGCCGCGCCCTGGGTGGAGCGCATCTGCGAGGTGATCTCGGACAGCGACCGGTCGTTGACGGTGCCGTTGAGGTCGCCGAGGAGCACGACCCGCTTGAGCGGTTCCGCGGCGAGCGCGGCGCCCAGCGCGTCGGCGCTGTTGTCGCGCTGGTTCGCGGTGAACCCGGCGTTCAGCTTGACCCGGACGGACGGCAGGTGGGCGACGAAGGCGGCCACGTCCCCGGACGGGGTCTTCACGGTGACGCGCATCGCCCGCGTCCAGCCCATCTTGATGTCGACGGGCCGGCTGGAGGTGAGCGGGTACTTGCTCCACACGCCGACCGTCCCCTCGACGGCGTGGTACTTGTACGTGGGCTCCAGCGCCTTCTCGTAGGCCGGGACGGCGCCCGCCTTGAGCTCCGTCAGGGCCAGCACGTCGGCCCCGGCCTTCGCGACCGACTCGGCGGTGCGGCGCGGGTCCGGGTTGGCGGCGTCCACGTTGTGGGTGGCGACCGTCAGGTCGCCGCCGGTCCCGGACTTGTCGGTGACCAGGCCGCCGAAGAGGTTCACCCAGACGGCGGCGGTCAGCGCTATCGAGATCAGCGCGGTCGCCGACTTCCGGATCACGGCCGCGACGAGCAGCAGCGGCACGGCCAGCCCGAGCCAGGGCAGGAAGGTCTCGGTGAGGCTGCCGAGGTTGCCGACGTCGTTCGGCAGCTCGGCATGGAAGATCGTCACCAGCGAGACGAGCGCGGCCAGGGCCGCCGTCACGATCCCGCGCCGCCAGATGCCCCGGTCCCTGCGCCATTCGGCGAGTCGGCGCCGCAGGCCGGATCCGGAGGGCCCCGGCTCCGAGCCGCCGCCGTTCCCCGTCTCCGTCATGTACGCCTGTGCCATGTAACTGCCCTCGCTGCCGTGCTTGCGCTCCGTCCCCGCCCCTTGACCCTAGGCGATGGACGCAGCCATCCGTGCCGTCCGTTCCGGCCGTACGACCGGGAGGACGAACAGCTGTCCGCCCGTAGTTCCGGTTGTCACGAAACGCGCACATTCGATCCGGAGCGGCTGGAGTGGGGCTCGTAGCGCGGCCGGGAGTGTGACGGACCGGTCATCGCGCCACTTCCTCCCCGGGCCCGGAGAGTGCCACCATGGTGGATGAGTCCGGGGACGTCGTCAGGACGCCTCGAGATGACACAAGGAGCAGCAGCAATGACGCATGCCGTTTCGCCTGCCCGCGAAGCTTCCGGCCCCACGCTGTACGGGGGCACGGGCACCCGCCGCCTCACCATCCGCGACCTGGCCCTGGCCAAGGAGCGCGGGGAGAAGTGGCCCATGCTCACGGCGTACGACGCGATGACCGCGTCCGTGTTCGACGAGGCCGGGATCCCGGTGATCCTCGTCGGCGACTCGATGGGCAACTGCCACCTGGGCTACGAGACCACCGTCCCCGTGACGATGGACGAGATGACCCTGCTGTCGGCGGCCGTCGTACGGGGCACCCGCCGCGCCCTGGTCATCGGCGACCTGCCGTTCGGTTCGTACCAGGAAGGCGCCGTACAGGCGCTGCGGAGCGCGACCCGGCTGGTCAAGGAGGCGGGCGTCGGAGCGGTCAAGCTGGAGGGCGGCGAGCGCTCGCTGGCCCAGACCGAGCTGATCGTGCAGTCCGGCATCCCGGTCATGTCCCACCTGGGCCTGACCCCGCAGTCCGTGAACGCCATGGGCTACCGGGTGCAGGGCCGCGGCGACGAGGCCGCGCACCAGCTGCTGCGCGACGCGAAGGCGGCGCAGGACGCGGGTGCGTTCGCGGTGGTGCTGGAGCTGGTCCCGGCCGAGCTGGCCGCGGAGGTCACCCGGTCGCTGCACATCCCGACGGTCGGCATCGGCGCGGGTGCGGAGTGCGACGCGCAGGTGCTGGTGTGGACCGACATGATGGGCCTGACCGGGGGCAAGATGCCCAAGTTCGTCAAGCAGTACGCGAACCTCCGTCAGACCATGGGTGACGCGGCGAAGGCCTTCGCCGAGGACGTGACCGGCGGATCGTTCCCGCAGCCGGAGCACGCCTTCCACTGAGGGATCCTGCCCGCCTTCCACCGGGGGCTCCACCGGCCCCTCCGATCCCGTCTGACAGCCCGTCGGCTCCGGTGCCGGCGGGCTGTCGCCCCTCCCGGGGGCGCGGCAGGGGGAGCCGGGGGAGCCGCCGCAGGGGCCGCCGGACGCGCGTGGTCTCGGCCCGTCGGCCGCCCGTCGGTTCGCTGTCGGTCCTCTGTCGGCGGTTTGTCAGTGGTCGATGGTCCCATGGTGGACATGACGCGAAACGACAAGAATCCCCTGAACGGCTCGCACGCCGTAGAGGTGCGGGGGCTGGTCAAGCACTACGGCGAGACCAAGGCCCTCGACGGCGTGGACCTCGACGTGCGCGAGGGAACCGTCCTCGGGGTCCTCGGCCCCAACGGCGCCGGCAAGACCACCCTGGTCCGCATCCTGTCCACCCTGATCACCCCGGATGCCGGGACGGCGACGGTCGCCGGCTTCGACGTGGTCCGCCAGCCGCGGCAACTGCGCCGCACCATAGGCCTGACCGGCCAGTACGCCTCGGTCGACGAGAAGCTCTCCGGCTGGGAGAACCTCTACATGATCGGCCGGCTGCTGGACCTGCCCCGCAAGGAGGCCCGGTCCCGCGCCGACGAGCTGCTGGAGCGGTTCTCGCTCACCGAGGCCGCCAAGAAGGCCGCGATGCACTATTCCGGCGGCATGCGGCGCCGGCTCGACCTGGCGGCGTCGATGATCGGCCGCCCGGCCGTCCTCTACTTGGACGAGCCGACCACCGGCCTCGACCCCCGTACCCGCAACGAGGTGTGGGACGAGGTGCAGCGGATGGTCGCGGAGGGCGCGACCGTCCTGCTGACCACCCAGTACATGGAGGAGGCCGAGCAGCTCGCCAACGAGCTGACGGTCATCGACCGGGGCAAGGTCATCGCCAAGGGCAAGGTCGACGAGCTGAAGGCCCGGGTCGGCGGCCGCACCCTGCGCATCCGGCCCGTCGCCTCCGCCGAGCTGCCGGGCATGGCCCGGGCGTTGGCCGAGGCGGGGCTGGACGGGGTGGCCGGCTCCCAGGCCGTGCCCGACGAGGGCGTGCTGCTGGTGCCGATCCTCAGCGACGAGCAGCTGACCGCGGTGGTCGGCCTGCTGGCAGCCCGCGGGTACGCGATCGCCGACCTCGGCACCTACCTCCCCAGCCTCGACGAGGTGTTCCTTTCCATCACCGGCCAGAAGCCCTCTTCCGAGGACTCCGCCCAGCAGACCGAGGAGGTCGCGGCATGAGCACCGTCACCACGTCCAAGCCCAGTACCCCCGCGGCCGCCCCGGCGGCCACGGCCGCCGGACCGGCCGGCGAGGGCCGGATCGGCCTGCGGGGCAACCTGCGGCACATCGGCGCCCTGGTGCGCCGCAACACCCTGCAGATCAAGCAGGATCCCGAGTCGATGTTCGACGTCGTGTTCATGCCGATCATCTTCACCCTGCTGTTCGTGTTCGTCTTCGGCGGCGCGATCTCCGGCAAGGGCCAGCAGGAGGCGTACGTCAACTACGTCGTCCCGGGCCTGATGGCCATGATGGGCATGAACATCGCCATGGGCGTCGGTACGGGGGTCAACGACGACTTCAAGAAGGGCGTGATGGACCGCTTCCGGTCCATGCCCATCGCCCGGTCCTCCGTGCTGATAGCCAAGATCGTGGTCGAACTCGGCCGCATGATGGTCGCCATCGCGATCCTGCTCGCCGTCGGCTTCATGCTGGGCCTGTCGATCAAGACCTCCGTACTGGACCTGTTCCTGTCCATCGGGCTGTCCGCCGTGTTCGGCGCCTCTCTGATGTGGATCTTCATCCTGCTCGGTCTGACCATGAAGACCGCGCAGGCCGTCCAGGGCATGGCCATGCTGGTCCTGATGCCGCTCCAGTTCGGCAGCTCGATCTTCGCCCCGCCGTCGACCATGCCGGGCTGGCTGCAGACCTTCACCGACTACAACCCGCTCTCCAACCTGGCCGACGCGGCGCGCGGCCTGATCAACGGCGGCGCGGTCGCCCACCCGGTCTGGGTGACCCTGGCCTGGTCCGTGGCCATCACGCTCGTCACCATGCCGCTCGCGGTGCGCAAGTTCCGCCAGAAGACCTGATCCGGGGGGCCGGTCCGTTTCGGATCGCGTCCCGGGACGGACCTGCCCCGTACGGGGGGCGGATCAGAAGAGGGCGGTGGCCTCCTCCAGGGTGAGGCCGCCGCCTTCGGCGCGAGCCGCCTCGAAGACGGCGTCGCCCAGTACCGCACGCGCCCCTTCCTCGGCGCGGGCGGCGTCGGCGCGTTCGGTGGAGACCGGGACGTGCCCGGGCGGCAGCAGGGCCCGGTAGGCCCCGACCAGCCGGGCCGCGTCGTAGGCGCGCTCGCGGCCGCCCAGTCCGACGAGGGAGACGGCCGCCGTGATCATGAAGACAGCTGGCATCTGCGGCGCGACCATCGTGGCGAGCGGGTCCTGGGCGGCGGCCATGGCCTGCCGGTTCAACGCGAGTGCCTCGCGGTACCTGCCCTCCTGGTTGTCGAGCCAGGCCAGCATCGCCAGCAGGAAGCAGTCGAAGATCGCGTAAGCGCCGGAGGCGAACTCCTCGCGCAGCGAGAGGAGCAGCTCGCGGGCCTGGGGGATGCGGCCGGTGCGGCCGTACACGCCGGCGAGGAACATCCGGGCGGCCGGCATGGCCTCGTTGTTGAACTGCTGGACGATCCCGATGAGCTCGTCGAGGATCGCCTCGGCCTCCTCCACCTGATCGTTCTCGATGAGGCTCCCGGCCCGCCGCACCCGCAGGACGGTGACCTGCGCCTGGGCGCCGAGGCGTTCGGCGTAGTCGACGGCGGCCCGGAAGTCGGCTGCCGCCAGGGCGAATTCACCGCGCTTCTCCAGGGATTCCGCGCGGGCCGACAGGGCTTCGGCGCAGCCCCAGGCGTCGCCGAGCTCCCGGAAGACGGCCAGGCTCTCCTCCGCGTCGCGGGCGGCGTCGCCGCTCCAGTCGGCATGGTTGGCGAGGACGTTGGCGCGCAGCTGGAGGGCGTTGGCGTACGCCCAGCGGTAGCCGAGTTCGCGTGAGGTGTCGACGGTCGCGTCGAGGATGCGCCGGAGCAGGCCCACGTCCCCGTTGATCATGACGGCGAAGATCCAGAAGGTGCCGGGGAACCGGCAGGTCTGCGGGAGACCGGGCTGGTAGACCTGCACGATCGCCTCGACCTGCGTCCGTATCTCGGGACTGCTCCAGTCGGTGCTGGTCTGGTCGCGGGAGGCCATGCACATCATCTGCACGCCTCGCCAGGCTTCGGTGAGCACTTCGCCCGTGTACGGCGGCGGGGAGTCGACGATCAGTTCCAGGACGGGCTCGGCGGGGACGAGGGGCGGGGCGAAGGGGTCGGGGCCGAGGGCGGCGGCGAGGGCGGACCAGTGGCGGCTCTCGGCGCGCAGGTCGTGCATGTGCCAGTACCAGCCCAGGGAGTGCACGAGGCAGAGCACTTCGCCCACGTCCTTGGTGGCGACGGCGCGGCGCAGGGCGGTACGGATGTTCTCGTACTCGACCGCCAGCCGCTCGCCGGCCTCGCGCTGGCCGTGGCCGCGCAGCAGCGGCTCGGTGGTGCGGGCGAGTTCGCGGTAGTGGGTGAGGTGGCGGCGCTCGGTGGCGGCGCGGTCGCCGGGCATGTCGTGGAGGCGCTCGGCCGCGTACTCGGCGACGGTCTCCAGCAGCCGGTAGCGCATGCCGCCGTCCGGGCCCGGGGCGGCGACGACGAGGGACTTGTCCACGAGCGAACCGAGCAGGAAGAGCACGTCGGCGCCGTCCCGCGGGCCGGAGCCGTCCCGGGCGCCGGAGCCGTCCCGGGCGGCAGCCCGGGAGCCGGCGGGCCCGGTCTCACCGGCCCCGGTCTCACCGGCCCCGCCGCAGACGGCTTCGGCGGCGGCCAGGTCGCAGCCGCCCGCGAAGACCGACAGCCTGCGCAGCACGGCCCGTTCGGGGGCGTCGAGCAGGTCCCAGGACCAGTCCACGACGGCGCGCAGCGTCTGCTGGCGCGGCAGGACGGTTCGGGAGCCACTGGTGAGCAGGCGGAACCGGTCGTCCAGCCGGTCGGCGATCTGCCGGGCGGTCAGCAGCCGCAGCCGGGCGGCGGCGAGTTCGATGGCGAGCGGCAGTCCGTCGAGGCGGCGGCAGATCTCGGCGGCGGCCTCCGGGTCGTCCTCCGTCCGGAACCCGGGGCGGGCGGCGGCCCCCCGGTCGGCGAGCAGCCGTAGCGCGACCGGGTCGGGCAGCGGTTCCACCGGACGCAGCGTCTCCCCCGGCACCCCGAGGGGTTCGCGGCTGGTGGCCAGGATGCGTACGCCGGGGCAGCGGGCGAGGAGTTCCTCGGCGAGGGCGGCGGCGGCCTTGACGACGTGTTCGCAGTTGTCCAGGAGCAGCAGGAGCCGCCGTCGTGCGCAGTGGTCGACGAGCCGTTCGAGGGGGTCGTCGCCGTTGCGGTCGGTCAGCGCCCGCAGTTCCTCGGCGGCGGCGCCGCGCAGCTTGGTCTCGCGGGCTCCGAGCGCGGCGAGTACCGCCTCGGGCACGTCTTCGGGGTCGTCCACGGGTGCCAGCTCCACCAGCCACACCCCGTCGGGCAGGCCGTCGGGGGCCTGGGCCTCGGCGGCCTCCTGCGAGAGCCGGGTCTTGCCCGCCCCGCCGGGACCGAGCAGCGTGACGAGGCGGGCGCGGGCGAGGTCGTCGCCGATGACCCGGATGTCCTCCTCGCGGCCGACGAAGGTGGTGAGCCGGGCCCTCAGGTTGCCCCGTACCGGCGCCGGCTCGGGCGGTGCGGGGGCCGGCGCAGGTACGGGGACCGGCGTCGGTACGGGGACCGGCGCGGGGGTCAGCAGTTCGGCGTGCAGGGCACGCAGGGCGGGGCCCGGGTCGGCGCCCAGGCGGTCTGCGAGGTCCCGCCGGACCTGCTCGTAGGCGGCCAGTGCCTCCGCCGGCCGGCCCGCGTCGCGCAGGGCGCGGATCCGCAGCGCCTGCGACGGCTCGTCCAGCGGCTGCTCGGCGCACAGCGCGCCCAGCTCCGGCAGGACCCGCTCCGCCTGCCCCAGCGCGAGGGCCGCCGCCAGCCGGCCCCGGCGCGCGTCCGTCCGTACGGCCTCCCAGCGCGCGGACTCGGCCGCGGGGTCGGGCAGGGAGGCCAGCGCCGGTCCGCGCCACAGGGCGAGGGCCTCGTCGTACAGGGCGGCGGCCCGGGCCGGGTCCGGCTCCGCAGCGGCGCAGCCGGCCAGCCGCTCGAAGCGGTAGAGGTCGATGTCGTCCCGGTCGGCGGCCAGCAGGTAGCCGCCCCCGGCGGAGCGCACGGCCTCGTGCCCCAGAGTGCGCCGCAGCCGGGCCACGAGGGCCTGGAGCGCGGCGATGCCGTCGGCGGGCGGGTCCCCGTCCCAGACCTGGTCGACCAGCAGGTCCGCCGGCACCGTGCGGCCGGGCCGCAGCGCCAGCGCGGTCAGCAGGGCCCGCAGGCGCGCTCCGCCGACGGCGACGGGGGTCCCGTCGTCGCGAGTGGCCTGGGCGGTGCCGAGAATCGCGTAACGCACCGGCCCATTGTCGCTGCCCGGGCCCCCGGGCCCGACCGATTTACCGGCCGGGATAGGTTTCGCCGCATGAGTCACCAGGGGAGCCGCTCCGAGCGGCGGGTCAGTTCCGTGTTTCTGGGCATCGTCGCCGTCATGGCGGTCACCGGCTGGGCCGTGTGGACCGGCTACGCGACGAGCCCCGGGCTCGCCGTGTTCCTCTTCGTGACGTCCGCGTGGGTGGTCTCCCTGTGCCTGCACGAGTACGCGCACGCCCGTACCGCCCTGCACGGCGGTGACATCTCGGTGGGGGCCAAGGGCTACCTGACGCTGAATCCGCTCAAGTACACGCACGCGCTCCTCAGCATCGTGCTGCCGGTGGTGTTCGTGATCCTGGGCGGTCTGGGCCTGCCCGGCGGCGCCGTGTACATCGAGCGGGACAGGATCCGCGGCCGTTGGAAGCACAGCCTCGTCTCGGCGGCGGGCCCGCTGACCAACGTGCTGTTCGCGGCCGTGTGCACGGCGCCGTTCTGGCTGCACGCCCTCGACGGCGTGCCCCTCGTCTTCCGCTTCGCCCTGGCCTTCCTCGCGCTGCTCCAGGTCTCGGCGGCGATCTTGAACTTCCTGCCGGTCCCGGGGCTGGACGGCTACGGGGTCATCGAGCCCTGGCTGTCCCAGCGGGTGCGCCGCGAGGTGGCGCCGCTCGCACCTTTCGCCCTGATCGGCGTGTTCGCGCTGCTGTGGATCCCCGAGGTGAACGTGTTCTTCTTCGACCGGGTCACCGATGTCCTCGGCGCGCTGGGCGTGTCCGACCTGGAGACGTACTGCGGCCACAACCTCTACCGCTTCTGGCAGGAGACCGACGGCTACTGCACGCTCCCGTAGCGCCGGGCCGCTTCACTGCGATTACAGTCCATGACCATGATCAATGGGGAGCAGGAGTCGCCGGAGCCGTCGGTGCGGGACACGGTGGAGCTCCGGGCAGCGGACGTGGACCGGGAAGCGGTGGCCGAGCAGCTGCGGGTCGCCGCCGGTGAGGGCCGGCTCGGCCTCGCCGAGTTGGAGGAGCGGCTCGATCGCGCGTACGCCGCGAAGACCTACGGCGAACTGGACGTGCTGGTGGCCGACTTGCCGCAGGGGCGGGGTTCGGGGGTACGTCCCGGGACCGAAGCGGACACGCTCGTCCTCAAGACCGGTATGAGCAGCATCAAGCAGCACGGCCGGTGGACGGTCCCGCGCAGGATCGTCGCCGAGTGCAAGATGCTGAGCATCGTGATCGACTTCACCGAGGCGATCTGCCTGCACGGTGAGGTCACCGTCGAGGCGCGGTGCGGATCGGGCAGCATCCAGCTGGTCGTCCCGCAGGGCTGGGCGGTGCGCATCGACGGGTCGAGCACCAATACGGCGCACATCGCCAACCAGGTCTCGGCGCCCGCGGACCCGGCCGCCCCGGTGCTCACGGTCGTCGGGCACCCACGGACCGGCCGCATCAAGATCAAGCAGCCCCGCCGCAAGGGCTAGCGGGCGTCCGGCGGCCGGTCAGGCCTGCTTCTCCGCCTTGGCCTTGCGGACGTAGTACCAGGCCATGTTGGAGGTCAGACCGGCCAGCAGGACCCAGACGATCCCGAGGAAGCTGCCCTCCACGAAGGCGACCACGGCCGCGGCCACGGACATGAGGCAGACGACAACGGCGAACACGGCAAGGCGGGGCATGCGGCAGAGCTCCTCGGCGGCACAGAAGGGGTCGAGCCCCTCCAGTGTCCCCCATCCCCACCCACCCGCCGCCCTCACCCGTCCCACCGCTGACCGCCGGGTGCATATCATCGCATTTTCCTCTTCAGCCGCTCTTTCGCCCGGCACCCCGTTACGGTTCGCCGGGGGCTGTGTCCACAGGGGCGAAGCCGGCGAACGGGGGGACACATGCAGGAGATCTCCAAGGGCGCGAACGTCAGTCTGACCGCTCTCAGCGAGGACGCCGGAGCGGTTGTCGTGAGCCTTGGCTGGACGAGTGCATCGGGAGCCGGAGACGCTGACGTCTCCGTTCTGCTGCTGGACGCGAGTGGCAAGATCCGCAGCGAGAACGACTTCTACTTCTACAACCACCCGGCCGCCGCCGACGGCAGCGTGCGGCTGCTCGGCAAGGCTCCGACCGAGAGCGGTGACGAGGACCGCATCAGCCTGGATCTGACGGCGGTGCCGGAGGACGTCACACGGATCGTCGTTGCGGCCAGCCAGTACGGCGGCGCGCGCTTCGGGGACCTCGACGATCTGCGGATGACGGTCGCGGACCGGTCCGGGGAGGCGCTGGTCGGATTCTCCATCGACGACGCGGGCCCCGAGACGGCGTTCATCTTCGGTGAGCTGTACCGGCGAGGCGACGAATGGAAGTTCCGGGCCGTGGGCCAGGGGTACGAAACCGGTCTGGCCGGTCTCGCCACCGACTTCGGCATCGTGGTGCTCGACGACAGCGAGGAGCCCGAACAGACCGGAGCCACCGAACACGCCGAAGGCACCACGGCCATCGAGGGACCCGAGGACGCCGACGGAGCGAAAGCGCCCGGCCCCTTGACGAGCAAGGAAGCGGAAGCGCCGCAAGCACCGGTTGGTTCGGCGGCCCCGGAAGGCGCCGGGGCCGAAGCCGCGAGCATCCCCGCGCAGCGTTCCAAGGGGCCCCGGACCACCAAGAAGAAGGTCACGCTCCCCAAGGACCAGAAGTCGCTCGCCGAGAGCGACGCTTGGCAGATGGCGCGTCTGTTTCCGGTCCCCTCGCTCAAGAGCGACCGTGAACGGGAGGTCCGCGCCACCTCCGTGCTGCTGTCCGTCATGGCCCAGGTGCCCGAACTGGGGCGTCGGCTCACGGCCGCGTTCGGCGCCCCGACGGGCCGCATGCAGACCTTCACCGAGGTGTCCCTCCCCCACGGCGACACCCCGCGCCGGCCGGACGGTGTGATCCGGGTGGAACGTGCCGGGAAGCTGTGGACGGCCCTGGTGGAGACGAAGACCAACGGGAACCCGCTCAAGCCCGAGCAGGTGCAGCAGTACGTGGACATCGCGGCTCGGCGCGGCTACGAGGCCGTGATCACCCTCTCCAACGACGTGGCCCTCGAAGGCTCGGACGTCGTCGACATCAAGATCGACGGACGACGGAAGCACAAGGTCGGTCTCTGGCACCTTTCCTGGGCCGAGGTGGCCCACCAGGCCCAGATGCTGATCCGGCACGAGGGCGTGGGGAACGCAGCACATGCGTGGCTCGTCCAGGAGTTCTTGCAGTACCTCCAGCACGAGAACTCCGGCTGCCACGGCTTCCAGAACATGGGCCCCTCCTGGGTGGCCGTTCGTAACGGCATCGAGGACGAGACGCTCTGCGTCGATGACAGCCGGGCGGTGGACGTCGTGGAGAGCTGGGAGCGGCTCATCCGCCAGACGTGCCTGCGCCTCGGTGGTGAACTGGGCCAGAAGGCGCTGCCGGTGCAGCGGGCCCGGCGCGGTAGCGACCCGAAGGAACGGCGGCTCGCCGCGGCCGAGAGGCTCTGCGCGGACGGGCGACTGACGGCGGAATTCCGGATCGACGGGACGAACAGTGTCGTCGCGGTCACCGCCGACCTGCGGACGGCCAGGATCCGCACGTCAGTGGAAATCCCCGCGCCTGCGGGTTCGTACCCCCTGGCCATGGCGAAGAAGCTGCTGCGGACGCTGGCCGAGGCACCGGCCGATCTTCACGTGGAGACACTGATGGAGGGTGGGAACGGCCCGCGCGGCACGCTGGAACGGCTGCGTCCCGAACCGGGCAATCTACTGCCCAAGGGCGGGGCGCCGGCCACCGGGTTCCGGCTGTCCCTGGTCAAGGGAATGGGGAGTTCCCGGGGCAACACGGATTCGGGCTTCATCCGCAGCGTGGATGACGCCGTGGACCGCTTCTATCACGGCGTCATCGCACAGCTGGGCGTGCTGGACGGGCGTTCCGCGCGACGCGGCTGACCGCCGGGCAGGGTGGGTCCGGGGTCAGACGTCCGTGATGCGCAGGGCCGCGTGGGACTTGTAGCGGCGGTTCGTGGAGATGAGGTTGGCGACCAGGGCTTCGACCTGGTGGGCGTTGCGCAGGCGGCCCGCGAAGACGCCGCGCATGCCCGGGACGCGGGCCGTGAGGGCCTGGACCACGTCGGTGTCGGCGCGGGATTCGCCGAGGACCATCACGTCGGTGTCGATCTCCTCGACCGACTCGTCCTGGAGCAGCACCGCCGAGAGGTGGTGGAAGGCCGCCGTGACCCGGGAGTCGGGGAGCAGGGCCGCGGCCTGCTGGGCGGCGCTGCCCTCGGGGACCTGGAGGGCGTACGCGCCCTGCTTGTCGAAGCCGAGCGGGTTGACGCAGTCCACCACCAGCTTGCCCGCGAGGTCCTCGCGCAGCGCTTCGAGGGTCTTCGCGTGGCCTTCCCACGGCACCGCGATGATCACGATGTCGCTGCGCCGCGCGCACTCGGCGTTGTCCGCGCCCTCCACGCCCAGGCCCAGTTCCCCGGCGGCGGCCCGCGCGCGGTCGGCGGCGCGGGAGCCGATGATCACCTTCTGGCCGGCCCGGGCGAAGCGGTAGGCCAGGCCGCGGCCCTGGTCACCGGTGCCGCCGAGGACGCCGACGACGAGGCCCGAGACGTCCGGCAGGTCCCAGGGGTCCTTGGCCGGCGGCTTCTGCGTGCTGTCTGAGGTAGTCATGGGGGCAAAGGTACTGCCGAGTACCGTCCCCCCCACCCGTCGGGAGGCATCCCGGGGAAGTGCCCACCGTACCGACCGCGTCTGCGGCAGGATGCCGCCATGGACGCCGTGAGGGTCGCGCTGCTGCGCGAGGTGCTCGCCGGTACGCAGTGGCCCGGCGCCGCGCGCCGGTTCGCCGGTGCGCTTCGCCGCTCGGTCGTACCGGCCGGAGGGAACCTGCTGCTGGTGGGCACCGAGCGGTACGAGCCCTGGCACCTGGCCGCCCACCTGGTGGACGAGGCCGCCTGGTCGGGACTGCCCCAGCTGGCGCCGACCCTCGTACGCCACCTGGTGCGGCCGGGTGAACCGCCGCACCTGTCGGTGGGGCTGAGCCGGCTGGAGGCGGCCCGGCGCGGGCACACCCTGCTGGTGGTCGCCCCGGAACAGCCGGGCGGGGGTCTGCTGGAGCGCGTCCACGACGCCCGCCGGGCCGGGGCGACCGTACTGTCCCTGGACGGCGGGGACCCCGACCTGGGCACGCTGGCCCACGAGGCGCTGTCGGTGCCGGACGCCACCGCCGAGCTGGACCTGGACACCGTGCAGCACCTGGTGAGCGCGGCGGCCGGGGAGAACCACCTGCCCGGGCCGCGCGGCGGGCCGCGCCGGCTGCGGGACCGGCTGGCGCGGCTGGCCGACCAGCTCACCGCGCCGCCACCCAGCCGCTGGTAGGCCGCGCGGCGGGGCGCCGGTCCGGGCCTAGGGAGAGGGCGCGCTCCCGTCCGGTCCGTCCGGTCCGCCGCCGTCGCCGGTCTTGTCGTTCCACTTGGGGTCGTTCTGCCACTCCAGGTTCCGCTCCTCGGCGGTCTCCATGGCGTGGGCCGCCTCCTCGGGGCTGGAGTACGGGCCGAACCGGTCCTTGGCCGGGCACTCGGGGCCTTCCTCGACCTTGTGGTGGACCAGGCAGTAGTACCACTCGCCCGGTTTGCCCGTCTGGCGCTTCTTGAACAGGGCCATCGTCCGCCGGCTCCTCTCGTTGCGGCTCCCGCCGCTCTCTGTCGCCATGCTGCCCCATCCCCGCTGGATACACTCGCTTGCATGTCTGGCCAGTCGCTGCTCGTACCCGGCGAGCTCTCCCCCGCCCGTTCCGTTCCCGGCAACATCCGCCGGCCCGAGTACGTGGGCAAACCCGGGCCCACGCCCTACACCGGACCGGAGGTGCAGACGCCCGAGACCATCGAGGCGATGCGCACCGCCGGCCGGATCGCCGCCCGGGCGATGGAAGAGGCCGCCAAGCACATCGCGCCGGGCGTGACCACCGACGAGCTGGACCGGGTCGCGCACGAGTTCATGTGCGACCACGGTGCCTACCCCTCGACGCTCGGCTACCGCGGCTTCCCGAAGTCCCTGTGCGCCTCGGTCAACGAGGTCATCTGTCACGGGATCCCCGACTCGACCGTCCTGCGGGACGGCGACATCGTGAACCTCGACGTGACCGCGTACATCGGCGGCGTCCACGGCGACAACAACGCCACCTACCTGTGCGGCGAGGTGGACGAGGAGTCGCGCCTGCTGGTGGAGCGCACCCGCGAGTCCCTGAACCGGGCCATCAAGGCGGTCAAGCCGGGCCGCCAGATCAACGTCATCGGCCGGGTCATCGAGTCGTACGCGAAGCGTTTCGGCTACGGCGTGGTCCGGGACTTCACGGGGCACGGCATCAACACGTCGTTCCACTCGGGCCTGATCATCCCGCACTACGACAGCCCGCACGCGACCACCGTCATCGAGCCCGGCATGACCTTCACCATCGAGCCGATGCTGACGCTGGGCACGCACGAGTACGACATGTGGGCCGACGGCTGGACGGTCGTCACCAAGGACCGCAAGCGCACCGCGCAGTTCGAGCACACGCTGGTCGTGACCGACTCCGGGGCGGAGATCCTGACCCTGCCGTAGCGGAGCGGGCGGCAGCAGGCGGCGCGGCGGCATGAGCGGCAGCGGGCGGCAGCGGGCGGCGGACGAGGTTTTTGCCGACACGGCGTCGGGAAGACTGGTGGGGAGACCGGGCGGGGCGGCGGGGCCGCCGTGCCCGCGCCCGCCGACGCCCGTCCTCGTGACGCCCGCTCCTCCTACGCGAACCCTCGGAGGTCCGCCTTGGACGCCTTCTCCACGGCCATCCGTGTCGCCTCGCACGAGCAGCACACCGAGGCCGAGACCTCGACGTTCATGAGCGACCTGCTGGGCGGCCGGCTCGGCGTGGCCGCGTACGCCCGCTACACCGAGCAGCTGTGGTTCGTGTACCGGGCGCTGGAGGACGCGGCCGAGGCGCTCGAGGGCGATCCGGTCGCGGGGCCGTTCATCCGGCCGGAGCTGATGCGCGTCGCGCAGATCGAGCGGGATCTGGCGCACCTGCGCGGCCCGGGGTGGCGCGAGACCGTCACCGCCCTGCCCGCGACGCGGGCGTACGCGGACCGGGTGGCCCGGTGCGCGGCGACCTGGCCCGGCGGGTACGTCGCCCACCACTACACCCGCTACCTGGGCGACCTCTCGGGCGGCCAGATCATCCGGGACAGGGCGGAGCGGACCTGGGGCTTCGAGCGCCGGGGCGACGGGGTGCGGTTCTACGTCTTCGCGGACATCGCCAACCCGGCGGCGTTCAAGCGGGGCTACCGGGAGCTGCTCGACGCGATCGCCGCCGACGACCTGGAGAAGCAGCGCATCATCGACGAGTGCAAGCTCGCTTTCGAGCTCAACGGCGCGGTGTTCCGCGAGCTGGGCGAGCAGTTCCCCCTCAGCGCGTAGCCGGCCGCGCGACACGCGTGAGCCGCGGGAGACGCGTGAGCCGCGGGAGACGCACTCACGGCTCCCGGGGCGCGAAGCGGACGCGGCCGCCCAGTTCGACCGTTCCGTCCGGGCCGGGGGCGGTGAGGATCTGGGAGCCCGCGCCCTGGGTGATGTTCAGTGCCCGGTTCAGCTCGGCCGTCAGCAGGACCGCCGCCGAGCCGGTGGCCTCGTCCTCGGTGATCGCCCCGTCCGGGCGGCGGGGGAAGCCGCGGGCCCGGATCCGTCCGGCGGCCTCGTCCTCCCAGGCCCAGGCGTACAGCCAGCCCTCCCCCGGCGGCGGGGAGGGCAGCGCCTCCACCTCCGCGGCGCTCGCGTACTGCTCGGTGCGCTTGCCCTCGACCCATTCGGGGCGGGCGGTGATCCAGGTGAACTCCCCGTCGTCGCGGGCCCACACGGAGCCGGCCGGCGGCTGGAGTTCCTCGATGTCGAGCAGCCAGGCGACCCCGACCAGCGGGTGGCCCGCGAAGGCCATCCGGGTGCCGGGCGTGCGGATGTCCACGACCCCGCGTTCGGGGTCGTCGACGAAGACCGTCTCGCTGTATCCGAGCTCCGCCGCAAGGGCCTGCCGGGAGGCGTCGTCGGGGCAGCTGCGGCCGTCGCGCACGACTCCGAGCAGGTTGCCGTGACGGCCGTCGCCCGCGCAGAAGACGGCGAGCACGTCGAGATCATTCACCCCGGCATTCAAGCACGGGCTCCCTCCTTTGCCTCCGCTTGACCTTCCCGTGGCTCGCCCGTGAGGGCTCCGTGACGGCCCCGTGTCCGGCGGGGGGCGGTGTGCGCCGAATCACTGGACGCGCGGCGCGGGGTCAGGTAAGCCTCGGTTAAGTTAGGTCCGCCTCACCCGGCCGCCCCCCATCCGACGGGGCGGCCGTCTGCCGAACGCCAGACCCGCCAGGAGCCCCTATGCGCCCCGCCCGCTTCACCGTCGTCACCGCGGCTGCCGCAGTGGCCGCGCTCACCGCCGTGACCGGCTGCGCCGAGAAGAGCGCGGCGGGTGGCGAGGGCACGCTCCAGGTGGCCGCCTCCGACAGCGCCTGCGGCGTCTCCAAGACGGAGTTCCCCGCGGGCAAGGTCACCATCGAGGTCGACAACAAGGGCTCCAAGGTCACCGAGGTCTACGTCCTCTTCCCGGACGACCGCATCGTCGCCGAGCGCGAGAACATCGGCCCCGGCACCAAGGCCACCATCACCGCCGAGATCAAGGCGGGCGACTACGAGATCGCCTGCAAGCCCGGCATGAAGGGCGACGGCATCCGCCAGAAGGTCAAGGCCACCGGCGGCACCGCGGCCAAACGCAGCCCCGAGCTGGACGCCGCGGTCGCCGACTACCGCAAGTACGTGCAGGCGCAGGCCGACGAGTCCCTGCCCACCACCAATGCCTTCGTGGACGCGGTGAAGGCCGGTGACGTCGAGGCCGCGAAGAAGGCCTACGCCGTCTCCCGCATCGGCTGGGAGCGCACCGAGCCGGTCGCGGAGTCCTTCGGCGACATCGACCCGAAGGTCGACGTCCGCGAGGACGGCCTGGAGGCGGGCCAGGACCCGGCGAAGGACTGGACCGGCTGGCACCGCCTGGAGAAGGCGCTGTGGGCCGACAACAAGATCGGCGACGACGAGAAGAAGCTCGCCGACACCCTGATGACCGACGTGACCGACTGGCAGAAGAAGATCGGCACGGCGGAGATCACCCCCACCTCGATGGCCAACGGCGCCAAGGAGCTCCTCGACGAGGTCGCCACCGGCAAGGTGACGGGTGAGGAAGAGCGCTACAGCCACACCGACCTGGTGGACTTCAAGGCGAACGTCGAGGGTGCGCAGAAGGCGTACGAGCTGCTCAAGCCGGTCGCCGCGAAGAACGACCCGGAGCTCGCCAAGACGCTCGACACCCAGTTCGCCGCGCTGGACGCGCTGCTCGACAAGCACCGCGCGGACAAGAACGGTTACGACTTCACCTCCTACGACAAGGTCGGCGACCCGGAGCGCAAGGAGCTCTCGGACGCCGTGAACGCGCTGGCCGAGCCGCTCTCCAAGCTGGCCGCAGCGGTCACGAAGTAACGGTCGGGAACAGCGGAGCAGGCGGGAGGACCGGGATGACTGGCACGGAGCCGGTAGCGGCGGAGCACGACGGCGACGACACCCCCGAGGGGGCGACCGCGCCCTCGCGGCGTGCCGTACTCGGCTGGGGCGGGGCCGGGCTGGCGCTGGGCGCCGCCGCGGCCGGCGGTGCGGTCGCGGCGTTCGGCGGCACGTCGGACGTGGTGCCGGCGGCCTCGGCCGGGGCGGCCGTGCCCTTCCACGGCGAGCACCAGGCCGGCATCGCGAGCGCCGTCCAGGACCGCCTGCACTTCGCGGCCTTCGACGTGAAGACGAAGGACCGCGAGGAGCTGATCAAGCTCCTCAAGGACTGGACGGAGGCGGCCCGGCTGATGACCGCCGGGCACCCCGTCGGCGAGGGCGGCTTCGGCGGCCTCCCGGAGGCCCCGCCGGACGACACGGGTGAGGCGCTGGGCCTCAAGGCGTCCCGGCTGACCCTGACGATCGGTTTCGGGCCGGGCCTGTTCGCCAAGGACCGCTTCGGGCTGGAGGACAAGCGCCCCGAGGCCCTGGTGGACCTGGAGCAGTTCCCCGGCGACAACCTGGACCCGGCCCGCTCCGGCGGCGACCTCTGCGTCCAGGCCTGCGCGGACGACCCGCAGGTCGCGGTGCACGCCATCCGCCAGCTGGCCCGCATCGGCTTCGGCAAGACGGCGGTCCGCTGGTCGCAGCTCGGCTTCGGCAAGACCTCGTCCACCACCCCGGACGCGCAGACCCCGCGCAACATGATGGGCTTCAAGGACGGCACCCGGAACATCTCGGGCACCGACCGGGCGGCACTCGACCAGCACGTCTGGGCGGCCGCGTCCGACGGCAGCCCGTGGATGGCCGGAGGCTCGTACCTGGTCGCCCGCCGCATCCGGATGCACATCGAGACCTGGGACCGCACCTCCCTCCAGGAGCAGGAGGACGTCTTCGGCCGCGACAAGGGCGAGGGCGCCCCCGTCGGCAAGTCGAAGGAGCGCGACGAGCCCTTCCTCAAGGCCATGAAGCCCGAGGCGCACGTCCGCCTCGCCCACCCGGACAGCAACAACGGTGCGAGGATCCTGCGCCGCGGCTACTCCTTCACGGACGGCACGGACGGGCTGGGCCGCCTGGAGGCGGGTCTGTTCTTCCTCGCCTACCAGCGGGACGTCCGCAAGGGCTTCATCCCGGTCCAGCGCAACCTGTCGAAGAACGACGCGCTCAACGAATACATCCAGCACGTGGGTTCGGCCGTCTTCGCCGTCCCGCCGGGCGTCCGCGACAAGGACGACTGGTGGGGCCGGACGCTGTTCGCGTAGACCTGTAGACGCGTAGGAGGAACCACGTGTTCAGCAATTACCTGATCGGCCTGCGCGAGGGGCTGGAGGCCAGCCTCGTCGTCTGCATCCTCATCGCCTACCTGGTGAAGACCGGCCACAAGGACAAGCTCGGGCCGCTGTGGCTGGGCGTCGGCCTCGCGGCCGCCCTCAGCCTCGGTTTCGGCGCAGCGCTCGAGTTCGGCACGGAGCAGCTGACGTTCGAGGCGCAGGAGGCGATCGGCGGGTCTCTGTCGGTCGTCGCGGTGGGCCTGGTGACCTGGATGGTCTTCTGGATGAAGCGCACCGCGCGCCACTTGAAGGCGGAGCTCCACGAGAAGCTCGACTCGGCGCTCGCCATGGGCACCGGTGCGCTGGTGACGACGGCGTTCCTGGCCGTGGGCCGCGAGGGCCTGGAGACGTCGCTGTTCGTGTGGCGCTCGGTGAAGGCGGCCGGTGACGGCGCGGGCCCGCTGGCCGGTGTGCTGCTGGGCATCGGCACCTCGGTGCTGCTCGGCTGGCTGTTCTACCGCGGGGCCCTGCGGATCAACCTCGCCAAGTTCTTCACCTGGACCGGCGGCATGCTGGTCGTGGTCGCGGCGGGCGTTCTGGCGTACGGGATCCACGACCTCCAGGAGGCCGGGTTCCTGCCCGGCATCCTGACCAAGGCGTTCGACATCAGCGCGACGATCCCGCCGGACAGCTGGTACGGGACCCTGCTCAAGGGGACGTTCAACTTCCAGCCGGACCCGACCGTGGTCCAGCTCGTGGTGTGGGTGGTGTACCTGCTGACGGTGCTGGGCCTGTTCCTGGCGCCGTCGGCCGTCAAGGGCCGGAGCGGGCAGGGCGAGCCCGCGGACCGGCGGCCGGCGCGGGCGCAGGGCTAGGCCGGGCCGGGCCGGGCCTAAGGAACGGGAAAAGAGCGCGGGCCGGACGACAGCAGTCGTCCGGCCCGTCGCCTTTCGCGGGGTCAGCGGCCGAGGGGCCAGGCCACGGCCGCGGGGGTCTGCTCGGAGGTTCCCGCGTACTGGGCGCAGGCGTCGGTCAGGGTTTCGAGCAGCGTCAGCGGGTCCGGGAGCGGGTGTTCCACTCCGCGCAGCCATGCGACGCGCTGCTCGCCCGGGAGGGCGGCCGGCGGCAGGAGGACGTAGCTGCCGCGGCAGTGCCAGCGCAGGCCGGGGTGTTCGTCCATCGTCTCGGGGTGGCAGTCCAGCTCGCAGGGCCACCACTCGTCCTCGTCCTCCGGCGTCCCCCGGGTCGCCGTGAAGAACAGCATGCGGGCCTGGTCGCCCGTACCGCCGGACTCGGCCACCGGGCCGACCTCCACGCCGGCAGCCAGCAGCCGGGTCAGGGCGTCGCGTCCGGCTTCCAGCGGGACGTCCAGGACGTCGTGGACCATGCCGGTCGCGGTGATGAAGTTGGCCTGGGGGTGGTTGCGCGCCCATCGTTCGATCTGCGCGCGGTCGGTGGTCGCCTGGGTCTGCCAGGCGAACGAGACGGGGTGTCGCGCGGGCGTCGGACAGCCGATGCGGTCGCAGGAACACCGGTAGCCGGCCGGGTGGGCGGCGGGGGCGATCGGGAGGCCGGCGGCGGCGACGGCCAGGAGGAGGGCCTCGCGTTCCCTGCCGGGGTCTTCGGGAGCCGGTTTCGAGCGGCGGCGCAGCCACTGGGAAATCCTGCTCTGCTCGCCGCGTTGGACGCGGCCGGACTCAGACCCCATCTATCCCCTCACCTCACCGTTGCCCCCGGCGGACCTTCCCATGGTCCCACCCTCCGGGGTGCCGGGTGACCGCACCCCCGCACCGGGCCCGCCCATAAAGGCAGAATTCGGCCATATGTTCTCGGTCACGCGGGACTGCGTGACGCGGCCCCGGGTCTTTACGCGGTGCCCAGCACGGCGTCCACCAGCGCGTCCGCGAACGCGTGCGTCAGGGGAGCCGTCCGCAACAACCAGCGGTACGTCAGCGGGCCGAGCAGCATCTCCGTCATCAGTCGCAGATCCGCTCCCCCCGCCAGCTGCCCCGCCACCCGCGCGCTGCGCAACCGGTCCTCGTACAGGGCGAGCTGGGGGGCCAGCAGCCGCTCGGTGAAGCGCGCCCCGAGCTCCGGGTCGGTCGCCCCGGCGGCGGTCAGGGCGCGCAGCGGGGCGTCGTACGACGGGTCGTTGAACTCGTCCACCGTGGCCCGCAGCACCCGCTTCAAGTCGGCGGCCAGGTCGCCGGTGTCCGGGAGGCCGGTCCTGCCGTCCGCCGTCGCGGCGTCCCCGGCCAGCGCCAGGGAGGCGTCGAGCAGAACGGCCGCCTTCGAGGGCCACCAGCGGTAGATGGTCTGCTTGCCGACCCCCGCGCGGGCGGCGATGGCCTCGATGGTCAGCTTGTTGTAGCCGACCTCCCCGACGAGGGCGAGCGCGGCGTCCAGGATGGCCCGGCGGGACCGGTCGCTGCGGCGGGTGGGATCGGGGGCCTTGGTTCCGGGCGCCGTGGCTTCGGGCCTCGTGCCTCCGGTGGGTGCGGCCCCGGGGGTCTTGGTGTGGGGAGTCCTGCTCATGCCCTCAACGTACCAACGCGAGACGGACCGTCTTCCGGTTCCGGTCATTCCGATAAACCACCCAATCAGTTCACTGCGCGGTCCACGTCGAGGAGAGACGATTCTCTGCACACGCACAGCACACGCACCGCGAGTCAGTCGTGAGGAGCCTTCTTTGCGCAGAGACGCCACACCCCGGCGCTACCTGATGTGCCCACCCGCGCACTTCAAGGTCACGTACTCCATCAACCCGTGGATGGACCCCGCGAAACCGGTGGACCTGCCCCTCGCACAAGCCCAGTGGGAAGACCTGAGGGACCGCTACCGCGCCCTGGGCCACACCGTCGAGACCCTGGTTCCGGACCCCGCACTGCCCGACATGGTCTACGCGGCCAACGGCGCCCTGGTCATCGACGGCCGCGTGCTGGGGGCCCGGTTCGCCTACGCGGAACGCTCCGCCGAGGCGGAGATCCACCTGGAGTGGTTCCGGACCCACGGCTTCCGGGACATCCACGAGCCGTCCCACATCAACGAGGGCGAGGGCGACTTCGCCGTCACCGCCACCTACATCCTGGCGGGCCGGGGCTACCGTTCCAGTCCGCTCTCGCACGACGAGGCGCAGGAGTTCTTCGGCCGCCCCGTCATCGGCCTCGACCTGGTGGACCCGCGCTTCTACCACCTGGACACCGCCCTGTGCGTCCTGGACGGCGACGAGATCATGTACCACCCGCCGGCCTTCTCGCCCGGCAGCCAGGCCGTCTTGCGGCGGCTGTTCCCCGACGCCCTGATCGTGGACGACGAGGACGCGGCGGCCTTCGGCCTGAACTCCGTCTCCGACGGCCTGCACGTCCTGCTCCCCCAGGCCGCGGCGGGTCTGCTCACACCCCTGCGCGAGCGGGGCTTCGAGCCGATCCCGATGGATCTGGGCGAGCTGCTCAAGGGCGGTGGCAGCATCAAGTGCTGCACGCAGGAGCTGCGGCCGTGACGGCGCCCTGACCCCGGGGGGTCAGCGCGGCTCGGGGGCGGGCGGCCAGTCCTGTCCCCAGTCCGCGTCCCGCGCCGCCTTGTAGAGGTCACCGTGGCGCTTGGTCACGGTGGCCCGGGTCAAGCCCTCCTGCGGCGGACCGCACAGGTCCAGCAGGACCAGCCCCTTCCGGATCTGCGGCCTGCGCGTGATCCGGGAGGCGGCCGGCTCCACGGGGAAGCGCGTCGCGGCCACGTAGCTGAACTTCTCGTCCTCGTACGGGAGGGAGCCGCCCTTGACCTGCCGGTGCAGCGAGGACCGGCTGACCCGCGCCGAGAAGTGGCACCAGTCCTGGCCGACCTCGATCGGGCAGGTCCCGTCGTGCGGGCAGGGCGCGGCCACCGTCATCCCGGCGTCGATCAGCTGCCCGCGGGCCTCGCGGATGCGCAGGTAGCCCTCGGGGGTGCCCGGCTCGATCAGCACCACCGCCCGGCCGGCGCGCGCCGCCTCGGCGACGACCGCCCGGCGGGCCTCCACGGTGAGTTCGCCGAGCACGTACGACACGGTCACGAGGTCCGCCTCCGGGATCGTGGTCCCGGCGCCGATGACGGCCCGGCGCCACTCGGCCGCGCGCAGCACGGGCGACGAGGAGCGCGAGGCCAGTTCCCGGCCCAGGGCAAGCGCCGGCTCCGCCCAGTCCAGCACCGTGGTGGCGCGCGGGCCGTCCCAGGTGGCGTCCGCCGCCCAGGTCGCGGCGCCGGTGCCGCCGCCCACGTCGACGTGCGAGCCCGGCGACCACTCGGGCGCGGCCTCCGCCAGGGCGTCCAGGGCGGAACGTACGGCTTCGAAGGTGGCCGGCATCCGGTACGCCGCGTACGCCGCCACGTCCGAACGGTCGCGCAGCACGGGCACGTCGGTGGGGATCGTGCCGCGGTAGTTGGCGATCAGCCGCTCGACGGCCGCCGAGGCCTGCTTCGGCGGCAGCCCGTCGAGCAGCCCGCCGAGCGCGGAGCGCAGGGTCTCGGCGGTGGTGGGACCGGAAGCGGGAAGGGCGGCGGAGGCGTTCACCCGGGAAGTTTACGGCGCCCGGCGCGGGCCGCGCCCCGGCCGCGGCCGGCGGCCGCCCGAGGCCGCCTACTGACCCGCGGCCACCAGCGGCTCCCGGTTCTGCCACGGGCGGCACAGCCCGAGGAAGCAGGCCGCCGACAGCAGCGCGCAGACGAGCTGGACGAGCGCCATCGGCACCGCCGTGTCCTCGCCCGCGATGCCGACCAGCGGCGAGGCGACCGCCCCGACCAGGAACGAGGAGGTGCCGAGCAGCGCGGACGCGGACCCCGCGGCATGCGGCGTACGCATCAGCGCCTGCGCGTTGGTGTTCGGCATCAGCACGCCCATCGCCGACATCAGCACGAAGAGCCCGGCCGCCATCGGCGCCAGCCCCACCTTCCCGAACGCGCCGCCCGCCATCAGCAGCAGGGCGACCGCGTCCACGGTGACGACGGCGAGCCCGCAGGCCAGGACCTTGTCCAGGCTGACCCGGCCCACCAGCAGCTTGCCGTTGATCTGGCCGACCGCTATCAGGCCGACCGAGTTCAGGCCGAACAGCAGGCTGAACTGCTGCGGCGAAGCCCCGTAGATCTCCTGGACCACGAACGGCGAGGCGGAGATGTACGAGAAGAGCACCGCGAACGCGAAGCCGCCGGCCAGGGTGTACCCGGCGAAGACCCGGTCGCCGAGCAGCCCGCGCATGGTGCGCAGGGCGGCACCCACGCCTCCGGTGTGGCGCCGCTCGGGCGGCAGCGTCTCGTCGAGCGCCCGCCACACCACCAGCGTCAGTGCCGTGCCGACGGCGGTGAGGACGACGAAGACCCCGCGCCAGTCGGCGAAGCGCAGCACCTGGCCGCCGATGAGCGGGGCGATGATCGGGGCGGCGCCGGAGATCAGCATCAGCGTGGAGAAGAACCGGGCCATCTCGACCCCGTCGTACAGGTCGCGCACGATGGCGCGGGCGATGACGATGGCCGCCGCGCCGGCCAGGCCCTGGGCCAGCCGGAAGCCGACGAGGAGTTCGGTGGTGGGGGCGAGCGCGCAGACGGCGGTGGCCAGCACGTAGACGATCATGCCGGTCAGCAGGGGCCTGCGGCGCCCCCACTTGTCGCTCATCGGGCCGATGACGAGCTGGCCCAGTGCCATGCCGGCGAGGCAGGAGGTCAAGGTCAGCTGGACCGTGGCGGCGGGGCTGTGCAGGGCGGAGGTGACCTGCGGCAGCGCCGGCAGGTACATGTCCATGGACAGCGGCGGCAGAGCGGTCAGCCCGCCGAGTATGAAGGTGACGAGCAGGCCGGTTCGGCGCGCCGCCGGAGAGGGGTGCGGGAGGGCGGACGACGGCTTGCGGCCGCGGGCCGTCCCAGGGACTCTCTCCGGCATGCGCAACTCCACTCTCGTCGTCGGCTCGTCGTGTCTCGTCGGGTCTCGTCGTACGTTTTCGCACCTTTGACCGACCCATGCTCTCAGCTGTCGGAACGTCCGCGGGCGAATGTCCGCTGTGACGTACCCTGCGGCCCCATGAACGCACCTGGGAAGAAGATCGCTGTGGTGACCGGGGCCGGCTCCGGCATCGGCCGCTCCGTCGCCCTCGCCCTGGCGGCCGCGGGCTGGTCGGTGGCGGTGGCCGGGCGCCGTGCGCAGCCGCTGGAGGACACCGCCGAGGCGGCCGGGGACGGCGCCGACATGCTGTGCGTACGGGCGGACGTGAGCGATCCGGACGAGGTGGACGCCCTCTTCCGAACCGTCCGGGAGCGGTACGGGCGGCTCGACCTGCTCTTCAACAACGCCGGCACCTTCGGCCCCGGCGGGGTCCCGCTGGAGGACATCACGTACGAGGCCTGGCGCTCGGTCGTGGATGTCAACCTGACCGGTTCCTTCCTGTGCGCGCAGGCGGCGTTCCGGCAGATGAAGGCGCAGGACCCGCAGGGCGGCCGGCTCATCAACAACGGCTCCATCTCGGCGCACGTGCCGCGCCCGCACTCCATCGCCTACACCGCGACCAAGCACGCCATGACGGGTCTGACGAAGTCGCTGTCGCTGGACGGGCGGCCGTACCGGATCGCGTGCGGGCAGATCGACATCGGCAACGCGGCGACCGAGATGACGCAGCGCATGCAGAGCGGCATCCTCCAGGCCAACGGGCAGCTGGCCGTGGAGCCCGTGATGGACGCGGCTGACGTGGCGCGCACGGTGGTGCACATGGCGGAGCTGCCGCTGGAGGCGAACGTGCAGTTCGCGACGGTGATGGCGACTGCCATGCCGTACATCGGGCGGGGCTGAGCGGACGGGAATGACGGCCGGTGTCCCGGGAGTTGGGCTGATCATGACTGATACGACGGAACCGACCCGGGTGCTGCGCTACACCGCCTTCTCCACCGACCCGGCCGGCGGCAACCCCGCCGGGGTCGTGCTCGACGCGAGCGCGCTGGACGACGAGCGGATGCTCGAGATCGCGGCGGAGCTGGGGTACAGCGAGACCGCGTTCCTGACTCCCCCGCCGCAGGACCTGGACGCCGAGCCCGGACGGGGCTTCACGCTGCGGTTCTTCAGCCCGAAGGCGGAGGTCTCCTTCTGCGGGCACGCCACCGTCGCCACCGCCGTCGCGCTGGGCGAGCGGATCGGTCCGGGCGCACTCGTCTTCGCGACTCCGGCGGGCACCGTGCCGGTATCGGTGACCGAGGCCGACGGGGGCCTGCGGGCGGTGCTGACCAGCGTCGAGCCGCACACCGAGGCCGTGTCCCCCGAGGACCTCGCCGAGGCACTGGCCGCGCTGGACTGGCCGGCCGCCGACCTCGACCCGGCCTTCCCGCCGTGCATCGCCTACGCCGGGGCCCGCCACCTCGTGCTCGGCGCCGCGACCCGCGCCCGCTTGGGCCGCCTGGACTACGACTTCGCCCGGCTGGAGGCGCTGATGCGCCGCCTGGACCTCACCACGGTCCAGCTGGTGTACCGCGAGGGCCCGGAGCTGTTCCACGTCCGGGACCCGTTCCCGGTCGGCGGCGTCGTCGAGGACCCCGCCACGGGGGCGGCGGCGGCCGCGTTCGGGGCGTACGCGCGCGAGCTCGGGCTGGTCCCGGAGGGGGCGACGCTGACGCTGCGCCAGGGAGAGGACATGGGCCGGCCCGGGGTCCTGACGGTGGAACTGCGGCCGGGTGACGCCCGGGTGCGGGTGGGCGGCGCCGCGGTGGCCCTCGCGTGACGGGCGCGGCCGCGTGATCGAGGTGTACGAGGTGCTCCCGGCCGGGGTCGCCGCGCAGGTCGGGGCGCTGGAGGCGGTGACCTGGCCCGGGGCGGGGTCCGGCCACGACCCGGCGCTGGCCCCGCGCACCGTGGTGCTGTGGGACGGGGACGGGGAGGGGGCCGGGGAAGGGGCCGGGGTGGTGGCCGCCTGCCTGACCCTGCTGCGCAAGGAGATCCGGTTCGCGGGCGGCACGTACCGCGCGTCCGGGCTCAGCGCGGTGGTGACCCGGCCGGAGCTGCGCGGGCGGGGCCTCGGCGGCCGCCTGGTGAGGGCGGCCCGTGAGCTGCTGGCCGCCGACCCGGAGGTGGACGTGGCCCTGTTCAGCTGCGACCGGGAGCTGACCCCGTTCTACGAGGCGGCCGGCTTCGCGCACCTGCCCGGCACGGTCCTGCTCGGCGGCACCCCGGCCGATCCGCTGCCGAGCGACCGGCCGGGCTTCGACAAGTCCGTCCTGGCGGCCTTCTTCACCCCGGACCCGGCGGCCACCCGCGCGGTGTTCACGGCCGCGCGGATCCCGTTGTACCCGGGGCCGGTCGACCGCCTCTGGTAGCAGCGGCCGCCCGGTCCCGGCTCAGTGGATCTGCGTCACCACGACGTCCAGCGACCACGGCTTCGCCGGCTTGCCCGGCTCCTGCGCCTCCACCGCGTAGCCCAGCTCCCGCAGCGCCTCCACCAGCTCCGCGGGGCTGCCCGGTACCGCGCCCGCCAGCAGCAGGTCCCGTACCAGCCGGCCCTTCGTCGCCTTGTTGAAGTGGCTCACCACCGACCGCTTCTCCACCCCGTCGACCACCTGGGAGTGCAGCACCCGCACGGTCGCCGTCCGCCCCGCGACCTCCCCCTTCGGCTTCCAGGCCGACGCGTACGCGGAGGAGCGCAGGTCCAGCACGAGGCCCTCCCCCGCCGCCTGTGGCATGGCCTCCGCCATCGGCGTCCGCCAGTACGCGCCCAGCGCGCCGAGCCCGGGCAGCTTCACGCCCATCGAGCACCGGTAGGTGGGGATCCGGTCCGTCATCCGCACCGCGCCCCACAGCCCGGAGAACACCAGCAGCGACCGCTCGGCCCGGGCCCGCGCCGGCTCCGGGAGGCCGGCCAGGCCGAGGGCGTCGTACAGCACCCCGGTGTAGATCTCCCCGGCGGGCCGCGCGACGGCCGACCGCAGCTCCGCGTTCTTGGCGACCTCGCCCCGCAGGCCCTCGCTCAGGCCCAGCACCTCGCGCGCCTTGGTCTCGTCGGCCGCGCACAGTTCGACGAGCTCGTCCAGCACGGCCGCCCGTGCCCCGGCCAGCCCGGGCAGCGACAGCGATCCCAGGTCCAGTGGTGCGCCGGAACCCCCGGCGGCCTTTCCCTCGGAGGGCGGCAGCAGCACGAGCACGGTGGTTCTCCTTCGGTACGACACGGCGCAGGGGGTGCGGCCCCCGGCGCCCAGCGTAAACGGCGCGGCGCGGGCGGACCGACGCGTCCGCCCGGCGGGATTCGACGGGCAGTACGGGGCCGCCCCCCATAGGCTCGGTCCATGCCACGCCGTCACCTGCACATGACCGGCGCGGACGGGGCCGCGCTGCGGGCCGCGCTGCGCGCACTGCGGACGAGGCTGGGCGCGCCCAAGCAGTTCCCCGCCGCCGTGATCGCCGAGGCCGAGTCGGCCGCCGCGCACCCCCGCCTCCCGTCGACCGACGTGACCGGCATCCCCTTCTTCACCATCGACCCGCCCGGCTCCGTCGACCTCGACCAGGCCATGCACCTGGCGAAACGTCCCTCCGGCGGCTACCGCGTGCACTACGCGATCGCCGATGTCGCCGCCTTCGTCACCCCCGGCGGCGCCCTCGACGCCGAAGCCCACCGGCGGGTCACCACCCTCTACTTCCCCGACGGGAAGGTCCCGCTGCACCCGGCCGTGCTCTCGGAGGGTGCGGCCAGCCTGCTGCCCGGCCAGAGCCGCCCCGCGCTGGTGTGGCGGCTCGACCTGGACGCCGACGGCCGGGTGGAGAGCGCGGAGGTGCGCCGGGCCCTGGTCCGCAGCCGGGCGAAACTCGACTACGCCACCGTCCAGGAGGCCATCGACTCCGGGACGGCGGATGAGGCCCTCGCTCTGCTCAAGACCGTCGGGACGCTCCGCGAGGCCCTGGAGGTGGAGCGCGGCGGGATCTCCCTGAACGTGCCCGAGCAGGAGGTGGTGGAGCAGGCCGGCTCCTACGCGCTCGCCTTCCGGGTGCCGCTCCCGGCGGACGCCTGGAACGCCCAGATCTCCCTGATGACGGGCATGGCCGCCGCCGACATGATGCTCGCCGCCGGGACCGGGATCCTGCGCACCCTGCCCAGCGCCCCCGACGGCGCGGTCGGCCGGCTGCGGCGAGCGGCGAAGGCCCTGCGGATCGACTGGCCCCACCACGTCCCGTACGCGGAACTCGTCCGCTCCCTCGACCCGCACCTGCCCGCCCACGCCGCCTTCCTCCAGGAGTGCACGACCTTGCTGCGCGGCGCCGGGTACACGGCCTTCGCCCCCGGTCAGACCCCCGTCCCGCTGCTGCATGCCGCGGTGGCGGCCCCGTACGCGCACTGCACCGCACCGCTGCGCCGGCTGGTCGACCGGTACGCCGGTGAACTGTGCGTGGCGGCGTCCGCCGGGGCCGAGCCGCCGGAGTGGGCCGTCGCCGCACTGTCGGCGCTGCCGCACGAGATGGCGGAGGGCACCCGGCTGGCGAACACCGCGGAGCGGGAGTGCGTGGACCTGGTCGAGGCGGCCGTGCTCAAGGACCGGGTCGGCGAGACCTTCGAGGCGACGGTGATCGACGTGAAGGAACACGAACCGCAGATCGGAACGGTCCAGCTGGAGGACCCGGCGGTGGTCGGCCGCATCGAGTCCCCCACGGCGCAGCTGCCCCTCGGCGAACGCATCCGCGTCCGTCTCACCCGGTCCGACCCGGGCACGTCCAAGATCCTCTTCGCCCCTGCCTAGGCCGTCTGGTCCGCGGGTCCGCGCCTCAGGGCGGCGACCACCGCGCGGGGGTCGTCGGCGTGGAAGCGGACCGTACGGGCCCGCGCGCGGGCCCCGAGCGGCCGGACGAAGTCCAGCGGCCGGGCCAGCTCCAGGGTCACCGTGGTCTGACCGCCGACCACCAGGTCGAGCACCCCGTCCTCGGACACCGTGACGAGCCGCCCCTGGGGGTAGCGGCGCTCCACCCGGACCGAGGCCACCGCGTCCGGCGGGACGGTGAGGCCGAAGAGGACCCCGTAGCGGATCCGCAGCGAGCCGTCGGCGCGCACGACGTGCGGCCGCTGCACGCAGGCGGCGTGCAGGGCGAGCACCGCCAGGACGCCGTACCCGTCGAGGACCAGCAGCACCCGGGCCACGACGGGCCAGGGGACGAGGAGTTCCAGGGCGACCGTCTCCACCAGGGCCACGAACAGCAGCCCGTACATCATGGCCGTCTGCGGTCCGGTGTACCCGGCGGCGACATCGCCCCCGCCGACCCCCTGCGGCGGCTTGCGCAGCACCCACCGCCCGAGCGCGGCTGCGGCCCGCACTTCGTTGCCCACCAGCCGCCGCACAGCCCCTACGCCCCTCATCCCCGGACCCGTTCCGCGAAGGCGTCCATGACCCGGCGTACGACTTCCGCCTGCGCGGGGGCGTACTCGGCGAGCAGGGCCTCCTTGAACCCGGGGAGGTCGAGGCCCGTGCCGGGCGCGATCGCCGCGAACGCCTCGTCGGGGACTGCCGCCACCAGGTCGGCGGCGAGCGCCGGGATGCGGGGGTCGTCGGCCGCGGCGTCGGCGAGCGCGTCCAGCCTCTCGTACAGGGCGAGTACCGCCGGGTCGGCGGCCAGCAGGGCCAGTGCGGCGTACAGCTCCCGGGTCCCGGCACCGGTCGCGTCGAGCAGCGTCAGGTGCTCCCGGTCGAGCACGGCGCTGGGCGAGGACGTCGGCGGCGCCTCGTCGAGCAGCCGGGCGAGCGCGGGCGGGGCGTCCCCGCCGGACAGTTCCGCGAGCCGCCGCCGGCGTGCGGCCAGTTCGTCCTGTTGCCGGGCCAGGTCCGCGTCGAGCTCCGCCAGGATCTCGGCGAGCTCGCGCCCCGCGTCGTCGGCCAGGACGTCCCGCACCTCGTCCAGGCCCAGCCCGAGTTCGGTCAGCCTGCGCACGCGGGCCAGCAGGACGGCGTCCCGGACGGTGTACGTCCGGTACCCGTTGGTCAGCCGCGCCGGTTCCGGGAGCAGGCCTATGTGGTGGTAGTGGCGTACCGCCCTGGTCGTGACTCCCGCCAGGGCGGCGATTTCTCCGATCCGCATGGCGCCCAGTAGAAACCCTGCCGCTGCGGCAAGGTCAAGCCGTGACGGCCGAGCCGGTAGCATGGTCGGCACGACAGACGAGTCGGCCGGGCGGCCGCGTCGGGGTCCTCGGATCCCGCCGAGGAACGTCCGGGCTCCACAGGGCAGGGTGGTGGGTAACGCCCACCCGGGGTGACCCGCGGGACAGTGCCACAGAAAACAGACCGCCAGGGGCTTCGGCCCTCGGTAAGGGTGAAACGGTGGTGTAAGAGACCACCAGCGCCTGAGGTGACTCAGGCGGCTAGGTAAACCCCACCCGGAGCAAGGTCAAGAGGGGTCGTCTCCGGACGGCCCTGCGCGGACGATCGAGGGCTGCCCGCCCGAGTCCGCGGGTAGACCGCACGAGGCCGGCGGCAACGCCGGTCCTAGATGGATGGCCGTCTCCCCGGCGACCGCGAGGTCTCCGGGCGACAGAACCCGGCGTACAGGCCGGCTCGTCTGTCCTCCGTCGCAACGGCCCGGAGCCCCCGCCACAGTGTGGCGGGGGCTCCGGCGCGTGTGCCTAGCGCAGGTGCGAGGTGTCGTTCAGGAGGCGGACCGAGGCGTTGCCGTCGGCGTAGTAGGCCACCGCCGACAGCGAGGCGGCCGACAGTTCCATCTTGAACAGGGACTCCGGGGGCGCGCCGAGCGCGAGGCGGACCAGCGTCTTGACCGGGGTCACGTGCGTGACCAGCAGTACCGTGCGTCCCGCGTACGCCTCCAGCAGGCGGTCGCGGGCGGCGGACACCCTGCGGGTGACGGCGGTGAAGCTCTCGCCACCGCCCGAGGGGGCCGCCTTCGGGGAGTCCAGCCATGCCTGGAGGTCGTCCGGGAAGCGCTCCCCCACCTCGGCGAAGGTCAGGCCCTCCCACGCACCGAAGTCCGTTTCGCGCAGGCCCTCTTCGATGACGACCGGCAGTCCGAGCCGGTCCGCCACCGCCTGCGCGGTCTCCCGGCAGCGGCGCAGCGGGGAGCTGACGACGGCCTCCACGGTGCCCCGCGCGGCCAGCGCCCCCGCCACCGCGGCGGCCTGGCGGCGGCCGGCCGGGGACAGTTCGGGGTCGGAGCCGCCGCTGCCGGAGAAGCGCTTCTGCGGGGTCAGCGCCGTCTCGCCGTGGCGCAGCAGCACGAAGGTGGCCGGGGTACCCAGGTCGGGACCCCATCCCGGCGCCGGCGCCGGCGTGGCGGGGCCGGGCTCCGCGAACAGGGTGTCCGCCGCCTGCTCGGCCCCCGCGGCGGGTGCCGGCGTAACGGATGGGGCGGCGAGGGCCGCGCGGACCGCGGCCGCCCCTGCCGTGGCGTCGCCGGGAGGGCCCGACGGCGGCGGGGTCGCCAGGGCGCGCGCCACCGAGTGGTCCAGGGCGGCGGAGGAGGCCGACGGCTCCCACTGCCGGCCGTTGCGGCCCGCGTCCATGGCCTCGTTGGCGAGCCGGTCCGCGTGCTTGTTGCGCTCCCGCGGGATCCACTCGTACGTCACCTGCGCGCGTGGCAGGATCGCCGCCGCCTCGGTGGCCAGCGGCTTCATGTCCGGGTGCTTGATCTTCCAGCGGCCCGACATCTGCTCGACGACGAGCTTGGAGTCCATGCGTACGAGGACCAGCGCGTCGGGGGCCAGCTCGCGGGCGGCTTTCAGCCCGGCGATCAGCCCCTTGTACTCGGCCACGTTGTTCGTCGCGACGCCGATGTACTCGGCGCGCTCGGCCAACGTCTCGCCCGTGGCCGGGTCGAGGACCACCGCGCCGTAGCCGGCGGGCCCCGGGTTGCCCCGGGATCCGCCGTCCGCCTCCACGACGAACCGGACGAGCCTCGGCATCAGATCCCCGAGTCCGCCGTACGGACCAGGATGCGGCCGCAGTTGTCGTGGCGTACGACCTGGTCGCGGGCGGCGGCCTTGATCTCGTTGACCTCGGCCATGTCGAGCTCCAGGCGGCAGCCCTCGCAGCGGCGCTGGTACAGGCGCGCGGCGCCCACGCCGCCCTGCTTGACGCGGATCTTCTCGTACAGCGCCATCAGCGCCTGCGGCATGGAGGCGACGATGACCTCGCGGTCCTTGGTGATGCCCGCGGCCTCGGCGTCGAGTTCGGCGGTGGCGGCGTCGCGGCGCGCGGTGGCGTCCGCGAGCTTGGCCTCCAGGCCGGAGACCCGCTCGGTCAGCTCGGTGACGCGCGCCTGCGCGGCCTCCAGGCGTTCCATGACCTCCAGGACCACGTCCTCCAGGTCGCCCTGACGCTTGGCGAGGGAGACGACCTCGCTCTGCAGGTTCGCCAGGTCCCGGGCCGAGATGCCCGCGCCGGAGTCCAGTCGCGCCTGGTCGCGGGCCGCGCGCTGGCGGACCTGGTCGACGTCCTGCTCGGCCTTGGTCTGCTCCCGGGCGGCGTCGCTGGCCTGCGTCTGGGCGGCGACGAGCAGGTCGCGCTGCTGGGTGAGGTCCTTGGTCAGGGAGTCGACCTCGGCGTGCTCGGGCAGCGACTTGCGCTTGTGGGCGAGCTGAGACAGCCGGACGTCCAGGGCCTGGACATCGAGAAGTCGGATCTGGTCGGCGGGCTCGGCGTTCAGTTGGGGGCTCCAGGGTTGGTAGGGGAGGTGACGGACGGCGCGTGCGCCGTCCACGGGTCGGTGACCGTGCGCGAGACGTGGGTGCGAAGACCCCAGCCGTGGCGCTCGGAGATCGCGTCGAGCTGCGCGGCGGCCTGCTCGCACCAGGGCCACTCGGTGGCCCAGTGGGCGGCGTCGACGAGCGCGAGCGGGCTCTGCTCGCGGGCCTCGGACGCGGGGTGGTGGCGCAGGTCGGCGGTGAGGAAGGCGTCCACGCCGGCGGCGCGGACCTGCGCGAACAGGCTGTCTCCGGAGCCGCCGCTGACGGCGACGGTGCGGATCAGCGCGTCCGGGTCGCCGGCGGCGCGGATGCCCTGCGCGGTGTGCGGCAGGCGGGCGGCGGCGCGGGCGGCGAAGGCGCGCAGGGTCTCGGGGTGGTCGAGTTCGCAGATCCGGCCGAGGCCGCGGCGGCCCGCGGGGTCGGTCGGGTCGGGCACGAGGGGGCCGGTGACGCGCAGGTCCAGGGCGCCGGCGAGGGCGTCCGAGACGCCGGGGTCGGCGGTGTCGGCGTTGGTGTGGGCGACGTGCAGCGCGATGTCGTTCTTGATCAGCGTGTGCACGACGCGGCCCTTGAAGGTGCCCGCTTCGACGGTGGTGGTGCCGCGCAGGTAGAGGGGGTGGTGGGTGACGACGAGGTCGGCGCCGAGCCGCACGGCTTCGTCGACGATCTCCTGCACCGGGTCGACCGCGAACAGGACCCGGGTGATCTCGGCGTCGGGGTCACCGCAGACGGTGCCGACGGCGTCCCACTGCTCGGCCCGCGCGGGGGGCCAGAGAGCGTCGAGGGCGGCGATGACTTCGCAGAGACGGGGCACGGGCCAAGGCTACCGTCCGTGGCGGCCGCTGGTGGCGGTGCCGGGGGACCCCGGCACCGCGCAGCACAGCCACCCCCCGCGCCACATCCGAATCGCCGGGCCGCCACCCGTATGTGTGAAGCGGGTGAGGTGGTGCTGTCCGTCAGGAAGTGCGAAAACTAGCTTCCTCACCGGAGGTGACGCACGGATGACTGTCTGTGCCATCGAGATGACGACGGCTGCCGCGTTCACGATCGCGGCGGACGGGGCGTACGCCGCGCGGCTGGCCGGGGAGGGCCAGGCGCGGTACCCGGAGCGCTGGACTCTGGCCGGGCCCGAGCCGTACGCGGTGCCGCTGCCGCTCGGGCAGCCGGAGGAGGCGGACAGCGAGGTGCTGCCGCTGACCGACGGGCGGGTCCTGATCCACCGCCGGGTCGCGGACCGGCACGCCTTCGCGCTGCTGTACCCGACGGGCGGCGCCGGGGCCGGGCCGCGCACCGGGGAGCTGCCGCTCGGCGCCGTCGTCCCGGCTTCGCAGGAGGTACGGGTCTTCCTGCTGCCGCCGTCCCCGGACGGGCACGGCGCCTACGCCCTGGCGGTGGCCGCCGAGGAGACGGTCCTGTGGCAGGTGGCCGGGGCTCCGGGCGGGCCCCGGCGGGCGGCGATCCTCGCGGGCCGCTGCTCGGGCGGCGTCTGGCTGGACCGGGCGGGCCGGCTGCTGTCGCTGGACCGGGAGCTGGAAGGCCGCACCAAGGCGGTGGTGGTGGACCTGGCCCGGGGCGGGGAGGTGACCCCGCTGCTGCAGATCGCCGAGCACAGCGACGACCGGCTGCTGCTGGCCGAGCCGGACAGCGGGCTGCTGCTGATCCGCTCCGACGCGCCCGGCGAGCCGCGCCTGGCCTGGGGGGTGCTGGGCAGCGAGCGCCCGGTCCGCTTCCCGGAGTGCCTGCGGTCGGCGGACGCGGTGCCGTTCGCGGTGCAGCCGGGGCAGGCGCTGATGCCCGAGAGCTGTGGGGTCGCGCTGCGGGTGCCCGAGGGCATCGCCCTGTGGCGCCCGGCCGACCGGCAGGTCTTCCGGATCTCCGCCCCGATGGGCTGGCTGGGTGCGGGGCTCTGGACGCCGCAGGGGGTGCTGCGCCTCCCCTGCGCCACGCCGGAGGTGCCGTGCGCGGTCGTCACCCTGGCCCAGCCGGTGCCCCCGCCGCCGCCGGTCCGGATCACGCCGCCCGTGGCACCCCGCCCGGTCCCCCTCCAGCAGGCCCCGCTGAACTGAGGCGGAGCGTTTCGTGACGCACGCGCCCTTTCGTGACGGTGCTCAGGCCGGGGCGGCGTCTTCGGGCCGCGCGGACCGGTGCTTCACCCGGGCCCGGTAGGCCCGCGACCGGCAGGGGGGCGAGCAGTACCGCGCGGGCCGGCCGGCCGGCCGGTCCCCACCACTGCCGGGTCCGGACAGCGGCCCGCCACAACCGGCGCAACGGGCCACGGCCCCGGCCTCGGGGGCGGGCCCGTTACCGGGCTCCGGCTCCCGTTGCGGGCCGGGGGCCGAAGCCGCGGCGGGGCAGCCGGTCAGGCCCTGCCGCTCGGCGATGACCCCGGCCTGGAAGCGGCTGCGGGCGTCGAGGCCGTCCAGGATCTCGGAGACGTGACGGCGGCAGGTGCGCAGGGAGATGCCGAGGCGGCGCGCGATGGAGTCGTCCTTGAGCCCCTTGGCCAGCAGGACCAGGATGCTCTGCTTCATGGTCTCGGAGATGTCGTGAGCGGCACGCGGACCGGTGGCGAACGGGGTCGCCTGCTGCCAGTCGCGTTCGAAGACGTCCAGCAGGTAGGCGAGCAGGTCGGGTTCGCGGATGATCAGGGCCCCACCGGACCGGGCGGGGAGCAGCGCCAGCGCCGAGTCCACCACGATCATCTGCGGCAGGACCTCGGGAAGGGTGCGGATCTCCGCACCGGCTTCGATGAGCTGCGCGGCGTGGCCGCGCGTGGCCTGGTCGAAGCGGGTGGCGTGCTGGTAGAGGCTGCGCATGCGGATGCCGCGGCCGAGCAGCGCCACGTCCCGGGGCAGCGCCTCGCGCAGCGCGGCGGCCGGGAACGCACCGCCGTGTTTGGAGACGAGCACCTCGCTGCGGCAGGAGTCGATGACGTCGGACAGCAGCGCCCGGACGGCGAACTTGTCCGGCAGGTGGTCGATGGTGCCCTGCGGGAAGGCGTGCTGGCGCGCCTGGAGGTAGACGGGCAGGAGCGCGGCCAGCCCTTCGCGCTGGTCCTGGATGCGCTGGCGCTGTTCCCGCAGGGCCTGCTCGTGCGCGCGCAGCGCGGCGTCACTGTCGGACAGCAGCCGCGCGGCGGCGGCCTGGGGACTCACCGGCTGCCAGCCCGCGGGCTCCTGCCCCCCGCCGCCGGGCAACGGCTGGAAGAGGCAGGCTCCGGTGAGCGTCCGCACCGCCTCGCGGCACTCCTGCTCGCTCAGCCCGGTCTCGGCGGCCGCCTGCGCCAGGGCGGCGGGCAGGAGGAGCTCGTGCACGATCGTCCAGCGGTAGAGCGTGACCGCCGCACTGTCGAGACCGGGGATTCCGGTCACGGGGTCCGCCCCTGCCTTCGGCTCCATGGCGTTGCCTCCTAAAGATGCATGACACACAGATGATCCTCTGCGGAGCTGTCGGCAGGCGGGACCGACTGCCGGGCTGGTGGCATCGGCCGGGATGTTCGGCCGAAACCCTCCCTCATGGCCAGGAGTTGACGTGATGCGTTTGGTCGCCGTACGAGCACTGGTCGCACTGGTACTGGGCACGGGTCTCGGCTGGTCCGCCGCGGCCGCGTACGGCGACGGCGGCGCCCCCGACCATGCATCGGTCGCCGCCGCCTCCGGGGAGGGTCGGCCCGGCAAGCACTGTGTCGTGACGACGGCCTGGGGCGACGCGTGGTGCCCCGGCAAGCCGCTCGACTGAGCCGCCCGGGAGACCGGGTGAGGGGGCGGCGGACGCCATCCGCTGCCGGTTGGGTGGTGTGGGCCCGACCCCGCTCTTCGATTGATGAACGCCCGCCGTTTGACGAGCAAGCCCATCCGAGCGGAAAGAAACATCGTCACCCACAACGGATGCGGCAGCAGTGGCCGTCGTCTGCTGGTGGCCGGCCTGTGCGCGGCGAGCGCCGTCGCGGTGCTGGGCGCCGGCGCCGGGAGCGCGCAGGCCGCCGGCTACCGGGTGTCTGGCGGCACGTACGCGGATTCCACGCAGTGCATACAGGCCGGTTCGCTCAGCATCGGGCTCGGGCTGTACAGCCGCTACGAGTGCAACCCCAACTGGGGGTTCCCGGGTTCGAGGTGCTGTTGGCCCGGTAGCGGAAGCGTGCCGCCTCAACGAGGGCCGGGTCTACGTCGCCATGCTCCTCAACCCGGCGGCGAAGGACGTCAGGTAACGCCGGGTACACCGACGGGTGTGGTGCAGCCGGAACCCCTGGTCCCGGCCGCACCACACCCGCTCCGAATACCGGCTCCGGGGGCCTAGTCGTGCTTGAGGCCCAGGACCTCCGCCGCCGCGAAGGTCTCGTTCGGCGGGCGGGAGTCGTAGTGGGAGGTGAGGAGCCCGTCGAGTTCCTCGAAGGTGAACGCCTCCTTGGAGGTGTCGAACTTCGCGGCGACCTTGGGGCGTTCCATCACCGCCACGATCCCGCCGTGCACCACGAACAGCTGCCCGTTGACCTTCGCGGCCGCCGGCGAGGCGAGGTAGCCGACCAGTGGGGAGACGTGCTCGGGGGCGAGGGCGTCCAGCTTGCCCTCCTCCGGTTCCTGGAAGCCCGTGAACACGTCCTCGGTCATCCGGGTACGGGCGCGCGGGCAGATGGCGTTGGCGGTGACCCCGTACTTGGCCAGGGCCAGGGCGGTCGAGGTGGTCAGGCCCACGATTCCGCCCTTGGCCGCCGCGTAGTTCGGCTGGCCGGCGCTGCCGCCGAGGAAGGCCTCGGAGGAGGTGTTGACGATCCGGCCGTACACCGGGCCGCCGGCCGCCTTCGACCGCTCCCGCCAGTGCACGGAGGCGAAGTGGGTGGTGTTGAAGTGGCCCTTGAGGTGGACCCGTATCACCGAGTCCCACTCCTCCTCCGACATGGAGAAGACCATCCGGTCCCGCAGGATGCCCGCGTTGTTGACCAGGACGTCGAGCTTTCCGAAGCTGGCGACCGCCAGTTCCACCAGCTCGCGCGCCTGCTCGAAGTCGGCCACGTCACCGAGGTGGGCCACCGCCTGTCCGCCCGCGGCCCGGATCTCCTCGGCCACCTCCTGCGCCGGGGCCGCCGACGCCTCCCCGGAACCGTCGCGGCCGGGCTGGCCGAAGTCGTTGACGACCACGCTCGCCCCGAGCCGCGCCAGTTCGATCGCCTCGGCCCGGCCGAGCCCGCGGCCCGCGCCCGTGACGAGGGCGCTGAGCCCCTCGAGCGGCCGCTCATGTGGCAGTGACATCTCCCGCGTTCCTCTCGTCCGGCTCAGAGTTCGATGCAGGTGCGCAGGGCCACGCCCGTACGCATCTGGTCGAGGGCGTCGTTGATCTCCCCGAGCCGCACCCGGTGCGTGATCAGGCTCGCCAGGTCCACCCGGCCGGCCCGCCACAGCGCGATGGTGCGCTCGTAGGAGCGGAGCACGTCACCGCCCCCGTACATCGAGGGCAGGATCTTCTTCTCGTCGAAGAAGAGCGAGAACATGTTGACCGAGTAGTCGTCGTCCAGCGCTCCCGCGCCGACGACCACGACGGAGCCGCCGCGCCGGGTCATCTCGTACGCGGTCCGGGTCGTCGCCGACTTGCCTACCACCTCGAAGACGTAGTCGAAGCCCTCCCCGGCGGTGATCCGGTTCTTGGCGTCGCCGAAGGCGTCCGGCGCGACCGCCTCCGTCGCCCCGAACCGGAGCGCCGCCTCGCGGCGCGAGGCGACCGGGTCGACGGCGACGACCTGCGCCGCGCCCTGCACCTTGGCGCCCTGGATGACGGAGATGCCGACGCCGCCGCAGCCGATGACCGCGACCGAGGAACCCGCCTCGACCTTCGCGGTGTTGATCGCCGCGCCGAGCCCGGTGGTCACGCCGCAGCCGATCAGGGCGGCGATGTCGTAGGGCAGGTCGTCGGGTATCGGCACGGCGCACGCGGCGGGCACCACCATCTCCTCGGCGAAGGTGCCGGTGCCGGCGAAGCCGAAGACGTCACTGTCCGCGCGGCGGAAGTTGGGCGTCGCCACGTTCCCGAAGGACTCCAGGCACAGGTGGCCCTGGCCGCGCTTGCAGGCGGGGCAGTGTCCGCACGGTGGCAGCCAGCAGACGAGGACCCGGTCGCCGATCTCGTGGGTGGTCACCCCGTCGCCGACGTCGACGACGTCGCCCGAGCCCTCGTGGCCGGGGATGAAGGGGGCGGGCTGCGGCAGTACGCCGCTCATCGCGGACAGGTCGGAGTGGCACAGGCCGGTGGCCTTGATGCGGATCCTGACCTTGCCGGGGCCGAAGCCCACGGCCTCCATGTCCTCGACGACCTCCAGCTTGTCCTGGCCGATCTCGCTCTGCAGCGCTGCGCGCACGGTGCGGCTCCTTCGGTTCGTTCGTCGGCGGGGGTTACGCGTGTTCCACGACGGTGTCGGCGAGGACCGGCGCGTCGTCGCGGTCCACGGCGCTCACCGCCACCCGCACCCGACCGGGCTCCTCCCACATCCGGATGCGCAGCGTCTCGCCCGGGAAGACGATCCCGGCGAAGCGGGTGCGGTAGGCGCGGACGCGGGACACGTCCCCCGCCAGGGCGGTGCCGACGACGGCCTTGAGGGTCATCCCGTAGGAGCACAGGCCGTGCAGGATCGGCCGGTCGAAGCCGGCGAGCTTGGCGAACTCCGGGTCGGCGTGCAGCGGGTTCCAGTCGCCGGAGAGCCGGTACAGCAGCGCCTGGTCCTCGCGGATCTGCCGTTCGACGGTACGGTCGGGCGCCCGCTCGGGCGCCTCCTCCCGGGCGGAGGGCCCCCGCTCGCCGCCGAACCCGCCCTCGCCGCGTACGAAGATCTGCGCGTCGGAGGTCCACAGCGGCCCGTCGGCGTCCTCGACCTCGGTGCGCAGCACGATCACGGCGGCCTTGCCCTTGTCGTAGAGCGCGGCGACCTTGGCGGAGGAGGTGGCGCTGCCCTTGACGGGGATCGGCCGGTGCAGCTCGATGGACTGGCCGCCGTGCAGGACGTGGGCGAGGTTGACGTCGATCCCGGGGGCGGCGAGGCCGCCCATCATGGCCATGCCGGCGCCGGCGACGGTCGCGAAGCTGGGCAGTACGTGGAGCTTGGACTCCAGGGTGTAGCGCAGCTCGTCGGGGTCGGTGGCGGGCCGGCCGGCGCCGACGCCGAGGTGGTAGAGCTGGATGTCCTTGTGGTCCCAGGCGATGTGCCCCTGGCGGGGTTCGGCGGCCAGGGCCTTGGCGGCATCGATCGGCATTCGGATGCTGCTCCTTGCTGCGTGGGTGCTCCGTGAGTGGAAGACCTCGGCGCGGTCGTCCGCACCGTCGGCCGCACCGAGGTCGTCTGCGGGGCCGCCACGGGTAGAACGCGTTCTAGGCGGCCGGTGAGGCCATGTATAACGCACCCCCACCGAGTTGTGAAGACTGCTGACCCGACGTCAGATGATCTGCATGCGGCATGTTTTCCGGGTGCGCGCGGGGCCGGGACCCTACCCTGGCGGCATGAACGAAACCGGCCGGCCCCTGCGGGTGCTGCTGTGGCCCGCGAACCCGGCGCTGGCGGTACGGCTGGGGCTGGAGCGGGACATCGAGGTGGTGGCCTCGCCGCTGGGCCGGCCGGCGGTGGCGCTGGTGGAGTCGGTGGAGGGGGTCCGGGAGGTACGGGAGGAAGCCCCGGAGTGCGCGGTCCTGCTGGCCGTGGGCTCCGCCCGCCCGGGCCTGCGCGAAGCCGCCCTCTCGGCGGGCGCGTCGGGCCTGGTCCTGCGCGACGCCCCCCTCCCGGACCTCGCCCGCTCCCTCCACGCCGCCTCCCGCGGCGAACGGGTCACGGACCCGTCCCTTGACGTCCCGTAACACCCACCGCCCGCCGGGGGCCCACCCGGGCGGGGAGCCAAAGCCGATCGGCGGGCAACTCCATCCTCTCCGGCGCTTGATGGGGGGGCCGGGGTATGGCCCCACCTAGCCGGGGAACCAACCCAGCCGGGCGGCCAAGCCCAGCCTCGCCGGCGTTTGAGGCGCGGGGCTCGGGGCGGAGCCCCGGAAGGCCCGGCGCAGCCGGCCGCAACAAACCCAGCCCCGCCGATGGTTGATGCGCGGGGCCCGGAGGGGCCCACCGCAACCAGGCGGCCGGCAAATCCAGCCTCGCCGGCGATTGAGGCGCGGGGTCCGGAGGACAGGCCAACCCAGCCGGGTAACCAAATCCAGCCGGGTAACCCAACCCAGCCTCGCCGACGATAAAGGCGCGGGGCTCAGGGCGGAGCCACGGAAGGCCCGGCGCAGCCGGCCTGCCCTTGATGTCCGGCCCCGGCCGGTCCGGGCCGGTGCGGCGCCGTTGCGCAAGCGGCCCCGGCTGCGCCGGGCTTTCGGGGCTCCGCCCCGTACCCCGCGCCTCAAACGCCGGCGAGGCTGGATGGCCGCCCCGTCGAGGCGGGCGTTGACCGGCCCCGGGTATAAACCCCGGGCGGGCCGGAGTTGGGCGGCCCGGGCACAAACCCCGGCTGGAGATGGCCGCCCCGGGCCCCGGCGGGGTCGGCGTTGACCGGCCCGGGGGCGGGAGTTGACCGGCCCGGGGAGGAAGCCGGCGTTGGCCGGGGCGGGTTATCGGCGGGCGTCGGGCGCGCCGAGCGTTCGGCACTCGCTCAGGGACACCGTCACCGGCCGCTTCCGCAGGATCTCCCGGGCCCGGTACTCCCCGAGGCTCGTCGCGTACCACCGCGCCCCGCCCCGCCCCCCGTCCCGCAGCTCGTCCCGGATCCCGATCAGCGCACACGACCGCTGCGGCTCCGGCAACCGGTCCAACGCCGGCGCCGCATCCGCCGACAGGTCACGGGCGTAGGCCAGGTCGATCTTGCCCTCCTCCTGGTACCGCGTCACGTTGCTCCGCGCGATCACCCCGTCCGGGGACACCAGCCCGAACGCCAGCACCGTCACCGCCGCGCTCCCGACCACCGCCCGGGCCAGCCAGCGACCGCCCGCCACCCCGGCCGCCATCAGCAACACGATCACCAGCCCGAGCCACAGCTCCATCGTGACCACCGACAGCCGCAGCCGGGTCAGCCCGTACGCGTCCACGTACAGGTCCATCCGCCGCACGGCGGAGGCGACCACCACCAGCGTCAGCAGGCACAGCACACCCAGCACCACCCGCACGAAGCGCCGGTCGCCGGCCGTCCCCCGCGGCGCCCACCGCAGGGCGAGCGCGATGACGCCGAGCACGAACACCGTGGCCCACAGCAGCTGCCAGAACCCCTGGCGCGCATACTCGGAGTAGGTGAGCCCGGTGCTCTCCAGCACCTTGTCGTAGCCCCCGAACAGCACCGCCAACTGCACCGCGATGAAGCCCGCGAACAACAGGTTCAGCACGATCAGCGGCAGCCCCCACTCCACCCTCGACCGCGCCTTCCCCGGCGCCACCTCGATGCGGTCCCAGCGGTGCGGGGCCGCGGCCGTACGGGCGGCCGCCAGCGCGAGGACCGCGCCGAAGAGGAAGAGCAGGATCCGGAACGGCCCCTCCCCCACCGAGACGTCCGGAGCCAGCTCCCCCAGCAGGTCGGCGAACGCCGCGTCGGCGGAGGCGAACAGCGCCCCGAACACCAGCAGCAGCCCGACCGCCACCACGCTCGCCTTGGCGACGGGCAGCCAGCGCTCACGCCCGGCCCCGCCGCCCCGCTCCCGCACTCCCGCCCAGGCCCAACCGACCCCGGAGACGGCGGTGCTCAGGAATCCGAGCGGGCTCAACAGCACGCCGGGCCACCGCCGGCTCCCGTGCAGGGCCAGCGCGGCCAGCAGCACGGCGGCCAGGACGGCCAGAGTCGAGGGCCAGGCGGAGTCGCGCAGAGCGGGGACCCCGAGCAGCGCCACGCAGCCGAGGGCCCACAGCACGGACCAGGGGCGGGCGGTGCGGCCGGCCGCCCGGGCCGAGACGTAGGCGGCCACCATGGCCGGCAGGGCCGCGAGCAGCAGGCCGGGGCCCATGCCGTCGCCGAGGAAGACGGCGGTGGCCAGCCCCGCGACGAGGACGGCCACCAGGGTGGCGGTACGGATCGGCGCGGCCTGGGCGGTGCGGACGCGCCCGCCGATCGAGGCGGCCGCCTTCGCCACCGCATCGGCGTGGGCCTGCTGCCGGCGCAGCTCGTGCTGGTACATCAGCCAGCCGTGCCACGCCGCGGGATCGTGCCCGGGCATCCCGGGCGCGGCCGGGGGCGGAGCAGCGGCCGGCGGCACCGCGGCCGGGGGCGGCACCGCGCCGGGCGACGGCGCCCCCTGCGCGGCGGCGCTCCCACCCCCGGCCGCATCGCGTTCGGCCTGGTCGGCGTTGTCGGACATCAGGTTCCTCCCCTGTCGGCCGCCCCGGAACACCGGAACTGGAGGGCGGCGATGCGACAGGGTAGGCACGGCCCACAGGGTTTTGAACATATTCAAGAAACCCTTGTGTCGTGACCGTGACAAACAAGAGGGGCGGCTTCCGCTAAGGCCTCCCTACGGCTCCGGCTCCCATTACGGCCTCCGCTGCCGCTACCGCCGCAGCAGCGTCACCACCGCCGCCCCGCCCAGCCCGATGTTGTGCGCCAGCCCCACCCCCGCCCCCGGAACCTGCCGGCCGCCCGCCTCGCCCCGCAGCTGCCACACCAGCTCCGCCGCCTGCGCCAGCCCCGTCGCCCCCAGCGGGTGCCCCTTGGAGATCAGGCCTCCGGACGGGTTGACCACCCACCGTCCCCCGTACGTCGTGGCCCCGCTCTCCACCAGTTCCCCGGCCCCGCCCTCGCCGCACATCCCGAGCGCCTCGTACGTCAGCAACTCGTTGATGGAGAAGCAGTCGTGCAGCTCGATCACGTCCACGTCCCCGACGCCCAGCCCCGACGCCTCGAACACCGCCCGCCCCGCCGCCGCCGACATCGGCTTCCCGACCACGTCGATGCACGAGCCCGACGCGAACGACGCCTCCGTGTCCGTCGCCATCGCCTGCGCCACGATCTCCACCGCCTTGCCGTGCAGCCCGTGCGCGACCATGAACCGCTCCGACACCACCACCGCCGCCGCGGCGCCGTCCGAGGTCGGCGAGCACTGCAACTTCGTCAGCGGATCGTGGATGGTCTTCGCCGCGAGGATCTCCTCGACCTCGTACACGTCCCGGAACTGCGCGTTCGGGTTGTTCGCCGAATGCCGGTGGTTCTTCGCCGCCACCGCCGCCAGTTGCGCGGCCGTCGTCCCGTACCGCTCCATGTGCTCGCGCGCCGCGTTCCCGAAGATCTGCGCGGTCGGCGGCGACATCTCGAAGCCGTGCCCGGCGGCCATGATCCCGTAGTGCCGGGCGACCGGCGAGACCTTGAAGTCACCGCCGTCCGCGCCGCCGCCCAGCGCGCCCCTCTTCATCTTCTCGAAGCCCAGCGCCAGCACGCAGTCGCTCAGGCCGCCCTCCACGAACTGCCGCGCCATCATCAACGCCGTCGAGCCGGTCGCGCAGTTGTTGTTCACGTTGTAGACCGGCACCCCGCTCAGCCCGAGCTCGTACACCGCCCGCTGACCGGCCGTCGACGCCTGGAAGCAGTACCCCACCGGCACCTGCTCCACCAGCTCGTACCCGATCCCCGCGTCCGCCAGCGCCGCGCCGCCCGCCTCCTTCGCCATGTCCCAGTACTGCCACTCCCGCGACTCCGGCTTCTCGAACTTCGTCATGCCGACGCCCACGATGTACGACTTCATCCGTGCCACTGCCACTCCTCATTCAGTCCCTGGGAAGGCCGAGGATCCGCTCGGCGACGACGTTCAGCTGGACCTGTGTGGTGCCGCCGGCGATGGTCAGGCAGCGCGACATGAGCATCCCGTGCACCGCCCGCTCGCCCGCCCCCTCCCGCACCGCGCCCACCGGCCCCAGCAGTTCCAGCGCCAGCTCCGCCAGCCGCTGCTGGTGCGGGGTCTGGAGGAGTTTGCGTACGGAGGCACCCGCGCCCGGCTCCAGCCCCGACACCTGCCGCAGCGTGGTGCGCAGGCCGATGCAGGCCAGTGCGTGCGCCTCGGCGGCCAGCGCGCCGACCCGCGCCCGGTACGTGTCGTCCGGCCCGGCGGCGCAGGCCGCGATCAGCGCTTCGAGCCCCGTGTCGAAGGCCATCTGGTCGGCCATGTGCACGCGCTCGTTGCCGAGGGTGTTGCGGGCCACCTTCCAGCCCTCGTCGGCCGCCCCGACCAGCGCGTCGGCGGGCAGCGCGACCTCGTCGAAGTAGACCTCGTTGAACAGTGACTCCCCGGTGATCTCCTTCAGCGGCCGGATGTCGATGCCGGGCGTGCGCATGTCGACCACGAAGTAGCCGAGGCCCTTGTGCTTGGGCGCCTGCGGGTCGGTCCGGGCGAGGAGGATCCCGAAGTCGGCGTGGTGTGCGGAACTCGTCCACACCTTCTGTCCGTTGACGATCCAGCCGCCCCCCTCCGCCGCCGGCTCCGCCTTCGTCCGCAGCGAGGCCAGGTCGGAGCCCGCGCCCGGCTCCGAGAAGAGCTGGCACCAGGTGACGTCCCCGCGCAGGGTCGGCATCAGGTACCTCTCCTGCTGCCGCGGGGTCCCGTGGGCGAGCAGCGAGGGCACGACCCAGGTGGCGATCCCGAGGTCGGCGAGCTTGACCCCGGCCGCCGCCAGTTCCTGCTGCACCACCAGCTGTTCGACGGGCCCGGCGCCCCGCCCGTACGGCGGCGGCAGGTACGGGGCCGCGTAGCCGGTCGGCGCCAGGACCTTGCGTGCGGCGGCCGGATCGAGACCCCTCGCCTCCCGGATCGCGCCGCGGGCCTTGGTGCGGTACGCGTCCGCCTCCGCCGGGAGCTCCAGGTGCAGCTCCCGCCGCGCGCCGGCCGCCGCGTACCCCGCGGCCCGTATCCGGTGCGCGTCGCCGGGGCCGAGCAACTGGCGGGCCACGACCGCCCGGCGCAGGAAGACGTGCGCGTCGTGCTCCCAGGTGAAGCCGATCCCGCCGAGCACCTGGATGCAGTCCTTGGCGCAGGAGTAGGCGGCGTCCATGGCGGTCGCGGCCGCGAGGGCGGTCACCAGCGAGCGCACCCCGTCCGGTTCCTCCAGCACCTGGGCGGCGTCCCAGGCCAGCGCCCGCGCCTGTTCCAGCCGGACCAGCATGTCGGCGCACAGGTGCTTGACGCCCTGGAACCGCCCGATGGGCCGGCCGAACTGCTCGCGCACCTTCGCGTACTCGGCGGCGGTGTGCACGGCCCAGGCGGCGGTTCCGCAGGCGTCGGCGGCGAACAGCGCGCAGGCCGCGTCCCGCACCAGATCGGAGTCCAGCTCCAGCAGCCGCCCGGCGGGAACGGCGACCGCGCGCGCCCGCACCTCGGCGCTGGGCCGGGTCGGGTCGGCGCTGTCATGGGTGCGCACGTCCAGGGAGGCGGCGTCGACCGCGAACCAGAGCGTCCCCGGGTCGGCCTCGGCGGCCAGCAGCACCAGCTCCGCCTCCCCGGCGCCGAGCACGGGCGGAGCGAGACCCTCCAGCAGGTGGCCGCCCCCCTCGACGGCGACGGCGGTCATGGTCCCGGGCCCGAGCGCGACGGCCCCCACCCGCCCGCCGAGCGGCTGCGCCCCGGCCCGCGCCAGGAGTACGGAGGCCAGCGCGCTCGGCAGGTAGGCCCCGGGCAGCGCAGCCCGGGCGGCCTCCTCCACGACGACGGCGAGGTCGAGCAGGGTCCCGCCCTCCAGGAGCGGGAACAGCAGCCCCGAATCGGCGAGGTCGTCCCAGTACGCGGGCCGCGCGCCGGTCTGCGGCGGGGTGTCGAGCAGCTTGCGCACTTCCTCGGCCGGCACGGCCCGCGCGAGCCGGCCGCGCACGGCGTCGGCCAACTCCCTTTGCTCTTGCGTGATTCCGATGCCCATGCGCGGCAGGCTAGAACACGTTCCATTCTGACGGAAGGTCAGATCGCCATCCGTTCCGCCCGGACCCGCCGTCCGGCGCCGGACACGACGAAGGCCCGCCTCCACCGCCCGGGCCTCCCCCCGTGCGAGCCGTACCGCGGGCCGAGGCCCCCCGGGCGTGGTGCCCTCCCGGGCGGTAGGGCACCATGGGCCGCCCACGCGCACCCCGCTCAGCAGGAGGAACCACCATGGCCAGCCCCAAGCCGGAGACCCTCGCCGCCTTCGAGGCCGCCAAGGGGTTCATGCCCGTGGGCGAGGGGCTCGCCCTGTACGCCGCCGCGGCCGAGGCGGCCGCGCTCGGTCTGCCGCTGCTGGAGGTCGGCACGTACTGCGGCCGCTCCACCCTCCTGCTGGCGGACGCCGCCCGTGAGGCGGGCGTGGCCGTCCTGACCGTCGACCACCACCGGGGCAGCGAGGAGCAGCAGCCCGGATGGGAGTACCACGACCCGACGGTGGTGGACCCCGAGATCGGGCTGATGGACACGCTGCCGACCTTCCGCCGCACCCTGCACCAGGCCGGTCTGGAGGAGTACGTGATCGCGATCGTCGGCCGGTCCCCGCAGGTGGCGGCGGCCTGGGGCGGCCCGCTGGGCTTCGTCTTCATCGACGGCGGCCACACCGACGAGCACGCGAACGGTGACTACGAGGGCTGGGCCCCGCACCTGGCCGTGGGCGGCACCCTGGTGATCCACGACGTGTTCCCGGACCCGGCCGACGGCGGCCAGGCCCCGTACCGGATCTACCTGCGCGCGCTCGCCTCCGGCGCCTTCGAGGAGGTCTCGGTGACGGACTCGCTGCGCGTCCTGCGGCGTACCGGCGAAGGCGTCTGACGGCAGCCGCGCCGAGGATTCACACATGCCTTAACCAATGGCCCGGCAGCCCGCATCCTGGCGATCATCCCCGACATGACCACGTACACGAACACGGACACCAACCCGGACGGCGTCGCGGCGGCTGCCGCCGGCACCTGGACCCTCGGCGGCGACACCGAGATCAGGCGGATCGGCTTCGGCGCCATGCGCTTGCCGCAGAGCGGCGAGGCGCTGGCGGCGGACGCCGTTCCCCGCGACCGGGAGCAGGCCGTCACCGTGCTGCGCCGGGCCGTTGAACTCGGGGTGAACCACATCGACACCGCCGCGTTCTACTTCTCACCGCTGCGCTCCGCCAACGAACTCATCAACCGGGCCCTGGCCCCCTACCCGGACGACCTCGTCATCGCCACCAAGGTCGGACCCGGCCGGGACCCGTCGGGCGAGTGGCTCCCCCATGCCACCGCGCGACAGCTGCGCGGCCAGGTCGAGGAGAACCTGCGCCAGCTCGGCCGCGACCACCTCGACGTGGTCAACCTGCGCATCGTCGGCGACGATCCGATCGCCGAGCGCTTCGGCGCACTGGCCGACCTGCGCGAGGCCGGGCTCATCCGCCACCTGGGCATCTCCAACGTCCGCCCCCACCACCTCGCGGAGGCCAGCGCCATCGCGCCCGTGGTGTGCGTGCAGAACATGTACGGCCTCGGAGTACGCCCCGAGGACGAGGAGTTCGTCCGGGAGTGCGGGCAGCAGGGGGTCGCGTTCGTGCCGTTCTACTCGATCGCCGGGCCCGGGCGCACGGCCGGTGCGATCGGCGGGACCGGGGTGGAGGAGGACGCCGCGGTGGCCGCCGTCGCGCGCGCCCACCGCGCGAGCCCGGCACAGGTCCGGCTGGCCTGGACCCTGCACCAAGGGGCGCACGTCCTGGCCATTCCCGGCACCGGCGACCCGCACCACCTCGACGCCAACGTGGCCGCCGGCGCCCTGCGCCTGTCCGGCGACGACCTCGCCGCCCTGAACTCCGTGCACCGTTCCTGAGCGTGCGGGCGGCGCCCCGTCCGGCTCCGCTAGCGCCCGGCGGTGTGGTTGGCTGTGCCGTATGGGTTCAGGGGAGGGCGTCCGGCGCGGCAGCGTCCCGGCCACGGGTGAGCGCCGCCGTGGGCCGGCGCCGCGGGCCGCGCCGCCCCTCGACCCCGAACTGGGCGCCGCACTGGCGGCGAACGGGTCGCGGGCGCCGGAGCCACTCACCCCGGCGAACCTTGCGGACCGGCAGCGGCGGGATGCCGCACGGCGGCCCAGGCCGACGGTCGAGGAGCTGGGCGCAGACGGGCGTTTCGAGGTGGCGGAACTCCGGGTGCCAGGACCGCCGGACGGCCCGGAGGTCACGCTCGTCAGCGCGCGGCCGGCCGGGCTCGCCGGGCGGCCGCTGCCGCTGCTGTACTACATGCACGGGGGCGGCCTGGTCATGGGCAACGCCTGGTCCGTGCTGCCGCGGATCCTGCGCGAGTGGGTCCTCCCCCTGGAACTGGCCGTCATCTCGGTCGAGTACCGGCTGGCGCCCCGGACGCAGTACCCGGGACCGCTGGAGGACTGCTACGCCGGGCTCGTCTGGGCGGCCGGCCACGCCGGCGTACTGGGCATCGACGCGGACCGCATCGTCATCGGCGGCAAGAGCGCCGGCGCCGGGCTCGCCGCGGCCCTCGCCCTGCTGGTCCGCGACCGGGGCGGTGCCGGGCCCCGCCCGTTGGGGCAACTGCTGCTGTCCCCGATGCTGGACGACCGCGGCAGCACCTTCTCCGGTCACCGGCCGGCCGGCCACGACGTGTGGGACCCCGCCTCCAACGAGACGGTGTGGAAGGCGGCGCTGGGCGACCGCTACGGCGCCGCGGACCTGCCGCCCTATGCGGCCCCGGCCCGTGCCACGGACCTTTCCCGGCTTCCCGCGGCCTACGTCGAGGTCGGATCGGCGGAGGTCTTGCGGGACGAGGGCGTGGCCTACGCGAACGCGATATGGCAGGCCGGCGGCCGGGCCGAGCTGCACGTGTGGCCCGGTGCCTGCCACGGCTTCGACTCCTTGGCACCGCGAGCGGCCCTCACCCGGGACGCCCGCGACGCCCGCACCCGCTGGCTCCGCCGCCTGCTCGCCCCGCCCCGGGCGTGATGCGGCGCCTTGCACCTCGGGCCGTTGCGGCCCTCGGGCATACAACTCCTCGGGCATACAACTCTCGGGCATATAAACAGACCACGCCCTCGGATGGCCCAGCTCCGGCCTCCCGGGGCGGGGCCGGTCTAGCATCGCGACGTGCGCTACGACGACAGTCCCCCGCCCCCGGAATCCGCCTCTTCGATCAGTCCGGACCGGCGCTGGTTCATGCGCCGGTCCGCCCTCACCATCGCGGCCGCGTCCCTCGTCCCGGCCGCCCTGGCGGCCTGGGTGCTGACCCAGGCGCTGACCGGGTCCGGGCACGACGGGCAGCCGCCCCCGGCCGCCGCCCCGCTGCCCGCCTCCCACGCCACCGGCCTGGACGGCAAACCGAACACCGCTGCCGGCGCCACCCCCACCGGTGCCGGCCGCTCCGGCACGGCCTCCTCCGCGCAGCCGCCCGCGGGGAGCCCACTGGCCGGCCGGACCGTGGTCGTCGACCCCGGCCACAACACCGGCAACTTCGACCACACCACCGAGATCGACCGCGAGGTGGACATCGGCACCAACCGCAAGGAGTGCGACACCACCGGCACCACCACCAACTCGGGCTACATGGAAGCCGACTTCACCATGGACGTGTCCCGTCGGCTGCGCACCCTCCTGGAGGCCAAGGGCCTCAAGGTGGTGTTCACGCACGAGACGGACCGCGCCTGGGGTCCCTGCATCGACGAGCGGGCCCGCATCGGCAACGAGGCGAAGGCCGACGCCGTAGTCTCGGTCCACGCGGACGGCGTCTCCGAGGGCAACCGCGGCTACCACGTGATCCTCCCCGCCGAGGTCAAGGGCGGGAAGGCGGACACCGCCAAGATCGTGGAACCCTCCCGGCTCCTCGGCGAACGCATCGCGAGGAACTTCGCCCGTACGACGGGATCGAGCCCGGCCAACTACCTCGGCGGCGGCACCGGTTTGGTGATCCGTGACGATCTGGGCGGACTGAACCTCTCAACCCGGCCCAAGGTGTTCATCGAATGCGGCAACATGCGTGACAGCAAGGACGCGGCGCAGTTGACGAATCCGCAGTGGCGCCAGAAAGCAGCGCAGGGCATCGCGGACGGTATCGTCGGCTTCCTGGGCGGGTAGTCCCCCTCCGGGGCCACCCGCCGCCCCGGCCCTCTCGGCCACGGGAAACCTCCGTACCATGGTGCCGCCCGCCCCGCTCCAGCTCTGATCTGCGACCGCGGCACCACGAGACGACCGAGACCGAGAAGGACACCTAAGACGTGAACATCCGCTCCCTCACTCGAGGCGACGGCGTGGTGATCGGAGCAGCGGTGCTGCTGTTCATCGCCTCGTTCCTCGATTTCTACTCCGTCACCGGCGCCGACATGCCGAGCGTGTGGAACACCGACTACAGCGGCCTGGCCCTGCCCGCGATCTTCCTGCTCGGCTTCGTCGCGGCGGGGCTGCTCATCTCCGCCCGCTTCCAGCCGGAGTCCCGCAAGGTCCTCGGTCTGCCCCTGGCCGCCTGGGGTACGGTGCTCGCCGTCGCGGCCGCCTGGAACGCCCTGTGGTCGCTGATCGTCTGCCCGGCCAGGGCGGACCTCGGCGCCGGCTGCATCCTGTCCTTCCTCGCGGCCCTCGCGCTGGCCGGTGTGGCCGTCGCCGGGCCGAAGATCCCCGCGCTGGCCGGTCAGCTCGTCCCCGAGCCGCGTCCGGCCGCCGTCCCGCCCTTCGGCGGTCAGCCCGGCGCCGGGTACGGCTACCCGGGCGCCCAGCAGCAGCCGTACGGGTCCACGCCGCAGCCCGTCCCGCCGTACGGCGGCACTCCGACGCCCGCCCCCGGCCCGCAGGACGCGGCCCAGACCCCGGCCCCCGGCCCGGCGGCGGACTTCTCCCCGTTCTGGTTCGCCGTCCCGGTGGCCCGGCCGCTCTTCCCGGAGGACGGCTCGCACACCCCGATCGCCGAACTCGCGCCCGGCACCTGGTACCTGGCCGTCGAGCAGCGCGGCGAAGCCACCCTGATCGCCCAGACCCAGGACGGCCGTCGCGGCGTCCTGAACGACACCTCCGGCATCCAGCGCGGATAGCCTCCGGTCGCCTCCCGACGGCCCCTCGCCCTTCCGGGCGGGGGGCCGTTGGCCTACAGTCTCCTGACGCAGCGTCAGGTGCGCGCCCGCCGGGGGCCCACCGGGGACTCACGGGGGGCCGCACATGCGCCTGGGACTCGCACTCGGCTACTGGGGCCGCGGCCCCGGCCCGGACCACCTCGCCCTCGCGACGGAGGCCGAGCGGCTCGGGTACGACTCGGTGTGGACGGCCGAGGCCTGGGGGTCGGACGCCTTTACCCCGCTGACCTGGATCGCCGCGCACACCTCCCGCATCCGGCTCGGTACCGCCCTGGCGCAGATGGCCGCCCGCAGCCCCACCGCCACCGCCATGCACGCCCTGACCCTGGACCACCTCTCGGGCGGCCGGATGATGCTGGGGCTCGGCCTGTCGGGGCCGCAGGTGGTGGAGGGCTGGTACGGGCGCCCGTTCCCCGCGAGCCCGCTCACCGCCACCCGGGAGTACGTGAACGTCGTCCGCCAGGTGCTGCGCCGCGAGGCGCCCGTCGCCCTCGACGGCCGCTTCCACAGCCACCCGTACCGCGGGCCCGACGGCACGGGCACCGGCAAGGCCCTCAAGCCGATCACCCACCCGCTGCGCGCGGACCTGCCCGTCCTGCTCGGTGCGGAGGGTCCGAAAAACATCGCCCAGACGACCCGGATCGCGGACGGCTGGCTCCCCCTGTACTGGTCGCCGACCCGCACCGACGTCTACCGGGCTTCCCTGACGGCGCTCCCCGAGAGCTTCATGATCGCGCCGATGGCCCGCGCCAAGGTCTGCGACGACGTCGCGGAAGGGCTGCTCCCGGTGAAGGCGATGCTCGGCTTCTACATCGGGGGCATGGGCCACGCGGCCCGCAATTTCCACGCCGACCTGATGGCCCGGATGGGCTACGAGGAGGAAGCCCGCCGCATCCAGGACCTGTTCCTCGCCGGGCGCAAGGAGGAGGCGGTGCTCGCGGTCCCCGACGCGTTCGCGGACGAGATCTCCCTGATCGGGCCGCGCGAGCGGATCGCGGAGCGCCTCGACCTCTGGCGCAAGGGCCCGGTCACCGACCTCCTCCTCACCGCCCCCGACCCACACACCCTGCGCGTCCTCGCGGAACTCAACACCTAGGCCTCCGGTACCGCGGCCAGCAGCTCCCGAAGGTCCAGCGGCATCACGGCGATCTCGATGGCCGGGCCGGCCGCGGGGGTGCAGGTGACGATGCGGGAGCCGGGGTTGATGGACAGGCCCTCCCGTACCGAGGGCGGCCGCACGGCGGTGGCGCGGGCACCGGTCAGGTCGACGGCCGGACCCCGGCGCGGGCGCCAGCGCGCCGCGCCCTGGTCGACGTACACCCGGCCGGACCGCCAGCGTCCCCGGCCGGCCGGGTGGCGGGCCATGCAGGGGAGGCCGGCGGGGGAGCCGGCCACCGCCCGCCGGCGCTGCGCGCGCCGGACCAGCCACCCGGTCACGGCGGCGACGACGGCAAGGAAGAGGAATCCGAACATCCGCTCATCCTAAGAGCGGTCCGGCCGCGTGGCTCCCGTCCGCAACGGGTCCCCTCCGCGAGCGGCTCGCGGGACCGCCGGGCGGGAGGCGCGGCGCGGCCCCGGACAGGGCCTACGCGGGCACCCCGGCGTCGGGGATGGTCTCTATCCGTTCCCGGTTGAGCAGGCAGGCCGGCAAGTACGGCTGCTTCGGATCGACCGGGAACCCCCGGTCGTAGGCGAGGCTCGCCATCGCGAGCGGCCCCAGCGCCAGCCGGGCGCGCGGCGCCCCCGACCCACCCCAGTAGCCGCCGTGCTCCGAGAGGGCCTCGGCCAGCGCCGCGGCGAAGGCCTCCGGGTCACCCGCGACGAGGCGGTGGAAGAGGGCGACCGGCTGGTAGTCCACCCGGTTCACGAAGTCCTTCGGCGCGTGCGCCAGCGCTTCGGGCAGGGACGCCTCCATCGTGGCGAGCAGCTTGTCCACGACGTCGTCCATGGGCCCTCGGGAGAAGTAGGTCCGCAGCGTGTCCGCCCAGTGCAGGACGTACTCGTCCACCGAGTCGTCCTCGCGCAGCCTCGCCATGGGCACCTGGCACAGCCGGCCGATCCGCTCGTGCTGGCGGCACACGATCGCGAGGTACAGGGCGTCGAGCCAGGCGCGGACGTCCGCGGGCGGTTCGGCGGGCGTCTCGGGCAGCTCCCTGACGAGGTCCTCGCCCAGCCGGCACTCCTGCGGCTGCGCGCCGGCGAACAGCGCCGAGCCGAGCTGCACGGCGGTGGCCCAGGCGTCCCAGGTGTCGATCCACGACGCGTCGGGATCGGCGGCGCAGTGGGCGTGGGCGAGCGCGAGGGCGGAGCCGAAGGCGTCGCCCAGCCCTGCCGGGTCCTCGGCGAGACGGCCCAACGACTCGGCGGTGGCGCAAGTGAGTTGGTCGACGTCGGGGGCGTCGGCCGTGGCGGGGGTGGCGAGCCGGCCCGCGCGGTCCAGACGGACCAGGCCCTTCATCAGGCCCAGCAGTCGCGGCGGCGGCTGGACGGAGAGGGTGCGGGTGTCCTCGTCGATGACGGTGAGCGACGTGAGTCCGCCCTCGTGCCACCAGTAGACCCGCGGCGACAGCTCGCCCGGCCCGTCGGCGTGGGCCCCCCACGCGTACTCGGCGAGGGTGTTGAGCGCGTCGACCACCGATCCGTCGCCGATCGGGTGGTACACGAGGTTGTGCCGGCTGGGCAGGACGACGAGGGCGCCGGCGTCCGGGAGTGGCTCGCCGGTGACCTGCCGGGCCACTTCGGACAGGAACAGCGCCTTGCTGGCGACGAAGTGGGAGTCTCCGTACACGGAGTGCAGCCGGGCCCCTTCCCGTCCGGGCACTTGCGCGTACTCGACGGGTACGCGCATCAGGTTGGCGTACCCCGCCCGCCCCAGCTCCTGGAGACCGACGCGCTCCACGTCGTGGTCGGTGAGGATCCGCACGCTGGTGGGACCGTCCAGGGCGTACGCGAAGACGAGCCCGTCGGCGACCACGCGCGCGTAGCGCATGGCCCCGGCGAGCTCGGGGGTGAACGCGTCCACGGGGAGCAGCCGGGCGTGTACGTCCCGGAGCAGTCCGGTTGCGTCCGTCGGGTGGGGGGCGTCGTCTCGGTTCACCCTCCCGACTCTACGAGGGGGGTGTGACAGAGCGACGCCGGGGCGGGCCGGGGCTGTTGCCCCCGCCCGCCGGGGCGCCGCCTACGGCGGGATCCGGAAGGGACGCCCTAGCCGCGCAGCTGGGACAGGCTCGGGACCTGGTCCTGGACGGGGGCTCCGGCGCTCTGGCCCGCGTCCTTGACGCCGCCGATCACGTTCTGGAAGTTGGTGACGTCCGCGTCGTTCGCGTCGCCCTTGCGGAGCTTGGAACCGAGGCCCTTGAGGGACTCGATGCCCGCGGTGAGCGGGGCCACCGCCTTCGACAGCAGCGGGTCGCCCTTGGCGTTGTTGACGGCCGCCTTGAGCCGGTTGTAGGCGAAGGCACCGGCCAGGCCGGCCTTGACGAGCGCGAACGTGCGCCCCTTGGCGCCCTTCTTGAACTTGCCCGCCTTGTAGGGCTTGATGATCCACTGGTAGGTCGCCCCGGCCGCGAGACCGGCGTTGGCGACGAAGCGGGTCTTGGCGAACTTCTGCCGCTCGGCGGAGGTACTGGGCGTCGGCTCGGCGGCGGCGGCCCGGGCGTCGGCTGCCGCGGCTGCTCCCTCGGCCTCCGCGAAGGCGGCCACGGCGACCGAGACGTCGTCGTTCTGGCTCGCGGTGACCGTGCCGGAGCCACCGCCGGAACCACAGGCGGTCGCACCGGCCAAGAGCGCGCAGGACAGCAGGGCCGCCGTCAGGGCGCGGCGGATTCGGACGGAAGTGGTGGGGTGGGACACGGTTGCCTCCGGGGACTGAGGTGTCCTCCGCAGCCTCGCCCGGACCGCGCGACTGCGCTACTCGGGGGACCCGTTCGGGGTTTGTCGCGCCCCGCGGCGGCAAGACGCGGGACATGCGGACATACACCAGAGCACCTGCCCGAGGTAGCGGCCTGGGCCGGGCCGTCGCCGTCCTGGCCGACGTGCTGGCTTTCGTGATCGGCCTGTGGATCCTGCTCTACCTGCTGGACGCCAACCGGGGTAACGCGTTCGTCGACTTCGTCCACGACGCCGCGACCTGGCTCGCCGGCTGGTCGTACGACCTGTTCACCTTCGACCGCGAGTGGGTCCAGGTGGTGGTCGGCTACGGCCTGGCGGCGGTGGTCTACCTCTTCATCGGTCACGTCGTCTCGGGCTGGCTCTACCGCCGCTGACCCCGGGACCCTCCCCCGGCCGCCGCCACGTCCGAAGTGGCGGCCGCCGGCGTTCCGGCGCCCGTGTCGAACCACAGCTCCGGGCGCTCCCAGCCGATCCTCGGCGGCGTCGGTGGCACCACGCCCACCCGCCGCGCCCCCAGGCGCCGGTAGAACTCCTCCGCCGGGGGATGCGCCACGACCCGCACGCCGGACAGACCGGCCTCCCGGGCACGTCCCTTCATGTGCTGCACCAGGAGCCGTCCGACGCCCGCGCCCTGCGCCTCGTCCGCCACGAACGCCAGGTCCAGCTCCGGCGGGTCCAGGACGAGGGCGTAGAAGCCGAGCACCCGCCCGTCCGGGCCGACGGCCACGAAGACCTCGTGCCGGGCGATGTAGTCGGCCGTGACCCGGTAGCCGGAGATGATCGAGGCGTACGCACCCGAGTAGGCCCCGGACTCCTGGACCAGCGCGGTGAGGCGCTCCGCGTCCTGGGCGAGGGCGCGTCTGATCGTCACGGACTGCATGCGCCGAAGTATAAGGACCCGGGCGTATAGGGGCGCAGCTGCTACCCGGCCCTTACCACCCGGCCCTTACCTGCCCGAGGCCCCTCAGCCGGCCGGGGTCTGGTCCTGTTCCCGGCCGCAGCAGTCCGGTTCGAGACCGGCGGGCAGCGAGAGGCCGCCGAAGACCTCGCCCGTCGCCTCGTCGCCGCCGAGCGCGGCGACGGCCAGCAGCAGCGAGCCCGCCGTCCAGGTCGTCTGCTCGACCGGCCAGACCGCCTCGTCCTGGAACACGTAGCCCGTCCAGTACATGCCGTTGTCGGCGCGCAGGTGCCCGATCGAGCGCAGGATCTCCAGCGCCCGGTCCGACTCCCCGATCGCCCACAGCGCGAGCGCCAGCTCGCAGGACTCCCCGCCCGTCACCCACGGGTTCGGCAGCACGCACCGCACGCCCAGCCCGGGGACCACGAACTCGTCCCACCGCTCCTCGATGCGCGCCCTCGCCTCGGCGCCGGTGACGGCGCCGCCCAGTACCGGGTAGTACCAGTCCATCGAGTACTGCGACTTGTCCAGGAACCGCTCCGGGTGCCGCCGTATCGCGTGCCCCAGCGCGCCCGCCGCCAGCTCCCAGTCCGGCTGCGGGTCCCCGCGGTGGTCGGCGATGGCCAGCGCGCACCGCAGCGCCTGGTGGATGGAGGAGGAACCCGTCAGCAGCGCGTCACCGACGGGCGTGCCGTCCGCCTCCCGCTTCCAGCCGATCTCGCCGCCCGGCTGCTGCAGCGCCAGTACGAACTCCACGGCCGAGTACACCGCCGGCCACATGCGGTCCAGGAACGGGTCGTCGCCCGTGGCCAGGTAGTGGTGCCAGACCCCGACCGCTATGTACGCGACGAAGTTGGTCTCCCGGCTCGCGTCCTGCGGCTCGGCGGTGTCCACCCCGTCCGGCCGGTCGGCGTAGGCCGCGTACCAGGAGCCGTCCTCGTTCTGGTGCCGCGCCAGCCACTCGTACGCCCGCTCCGCGGCCCGGTGCTCCCCGGCCGCGTCCAGCGCCATCGCGGCCTCGGTGTGGTCCCACGGGTCCAGGTGGTGGCCGCGGAACCACGGGATCGCCCCGTCGGCGCGCTGCGCCGCGAGGATCCCCGCCACCGTGCCCGCCGCCTGCTCGGCGGTCAGCACGCCGTCCAGGACCAGGTGTTCGGTGCGTCCGGGAGTGCTCACTGCGCCGCGCCGAGGGGGAGGTGCGGCTTGGTCGCGTACGCCACGAAGCTCTTGCCGATGACCGGGTTGAGGGCCTGCTCGGCGAGGCGCGTCGCCAGCGGCTTCTTCATGATGTCCCAGACCAGGAGCTTGTGGTACGCCTTCACCGGCAGCGCCTTGTCGTTGTCGACGCCGAACGCGCACTTGAGCCACCAGTACGGGGAGTGCAGGCCGTGCGCGTGGTGCGTGCCGTACGGCTTGAGGCCCGCGGCCTCCATCTTCCCGAGCAGCTCGTCCGCCTTGTAGATGCGGATGTGGCCGCCCTCGACCTCGTGGTAGGCGTCGGAGAGCGCCCAGCAGATCTTCTCGGGGCCGTAGCGCGGCACGGTGACCGCGATGCGGCCGCCGGGCTTGAGCACGCGCACCATCTCGGCGAGGACGCCCTTGTCGTCGGGGATGTGCTCCATCACCTCGGAGATGATGACGACGTCGAAGGACTCGTCCGGGAAGGGCAGGGCCAGCGCGTCGCCCTCCATGGCGGTGGCGGTGGCGCCCGCGGGCGCCTCGCCGGCCTCCTTCATGGCGGCGAACCACTTGGCGACTTCGCGGATCTCTTCGCCGTTGCGGTCCACGGCGACCACCTGGGCGCCGCGCCGGTAGCACTCGAAGGCGTGCCGGCCTGCGCCGCAGCCCAGGTCGAGCACACGGTCGCCTGCGGCGAGCGGGAACCGGGAGAAATCGACGGTCAGCACGGGGTCCTGCCTTCGCGGGTCGCGGGGGTGTACGGGTGGTGGGTCGAAACGGTGTCAGCGCGAGCGACGGGAACGGGCCTGCTCGATGGCGGCCCGGTAGTGGACCACGGTCCCCTCGGCGGCCTTCGCCCAGGTGAACCGGGCCAGGACTCTCTCGCGTCCGGCGGCGCCGAGGCGGGCGCGCAGCCGCTCGTCACCCAGCAGCCGGCCCAGCGCGGCGGCCAGTGCCCCCGCGTCGCCGGGCGGCACGGCGAGGCAGGTCTCCCCATCGGGGCCGGCGACCTCGGGGATCGCCCCGCCGGTGGTGGCGACGAGCGGCGTACCGGTGGCCATGGCCTCGGCGGCCGGCAGCGAGAAGCCCTCGTAGAGGGAGGGCACGCAGGCGACCTGCGCACTGCGCACCAGGTCCACGAGTTCGGCGTCGGTGATGCCCTTCACGAACCGCACGGCGTCCTGGAGCCCGTACGTCTCGATCGCGCGGGCGACCGGGCCCTTCTCGGCGCGTTTGCCGACGACGACCAGGTGGGCGTCGGGTCGTTCGGTGCGCAGCTTGGCGAGCGCCTCGACGAGGTGGACGAGCCCCTTGAGCGGCACGTCGGCGCTGGAGGTCGTCACGATCCGCCCGGGCACCTCCGCCACCGAGGCGTCGGGCGACCACAGGTCGGTGTCGGCGCCGATGTGGACGACGTGGATGCGCTCGTCGCGCACACCGAGGTGCTCTGCGATCTCCTGCCGGGAGGAGCCGGAGACGGTCAGCACCGACGGCAGGCGGCGGGCCACGCGGCCCTGCATGCGGGTGAAGCCGTACCAGCGGCGGACGGAAAGGCGCTTCTTGCGGTCCTTGGCGGCGGCCAGGTCCAGCTTCCGGTCCACGGTGATGGGGTGGTGGATCGTGGTGACGAGAGGAGCGCCCAGCTCGCCCAACAGGCCGTAGCCGAGGGTCTGGTTGTCGTGGATGACGTCGAAGTCCCCGGCGCGCGCGGCGAGATGGCGGCGGGCCCGCAGGGAGAACGTCAGGGGCTCGGGGAAGCCGCCGGTCCACATGGTGGCGACCTCAAGGGCGTCGATCCAGTCCCGGTACTCCTCGCGTCCCGGAGTGCGGAACGGGTCGGGGCTGCGGTAGAGGTCCAGGCTCGGCAGCTCGGTGAGGGTGGCGCCGGTGTCGAGCACCGGGTAGGGCTGCGCGCCGATGACTTCCACCGAATGGCCCAGCCGTACGAGCTCGCGCGAAAGGTGCCGGACGTAGACGCCCTGGCCACCGCAGAACGGGTTCCCCTTGTAGGTGAGGAGTGCGATGCGCAACGGGCGGTCGCCGTCGGCGACGGAACCCGCGAAAGGGCTCGTCACCATGGCCTCTGCGGTCACTCTCGGCCCCCTTCTCCCTGCACTTTCGCCGGAGCGTAACCGCTCGCATAATGTAGAACAAGTTTCAGACTTGATCCGTCGAAGAGCATTGAATCTACCGGCCGGAAACCACACCGTAAGAGGCGGAGCAGGTGATTCACGCCACGGCTCCGGCGGCTGACATGCTGACGGGCGAACCCGGCGCGAGCAGCCCCGCCAACGACACGGAACGCCTTGGAACAGGACAGATGACAGTGGAAGCGAAGGCCGTGACCACACCGGCGTCCCCGCCCCTGACGGAGCGCCAGGAGGCGCGCCGCCGGCGGATCCTGCACGCCAGCGCGCAGCTGGCCGGCCGGGGCGGGTTCGACGCGGTCCAGATGCGCGAGGTCGCGGAGGCGGCGGGCGTGGCGCTGGGCACCCTGTACCGGTACTTCCCCTCCAAGGTCCACCTGCTGGTGGCCACCATGCAGGACCAGCTCCAGCACATGCACACGACGCTGCGCAAACGGCCCCCGGCGGCCGAGGACCCGGCGGCCCGCGTCGCGGAGACCCTCATGCGCGCGTTCCGGGCCCTGCAGCGGGAGCCGCACTTGGCGGACGCGATGGTGCGCGCCCTGACGTTCGCGGACCGCAGCGTGAGCCCGGAGGTCGACACGGTCTCGCGACTGACGACGGCGATCATCCTGGACGCGATGGGCCTGGAGTCCGCGCCGACGGCGGAACAGCTCTCGGCGGTCCGGGTGATCGAGCACACCTGGCACTCGGCTCTGATCACCTGGCTCTCGGGCCGCGCCTCGATCGCCCAGGTCAAGATCGACATCGAGACGGTCTGCCGCCTGATCGACCTGACGGCGCCGGAAAGGGCCTGAACGCGTCGTAGGCGGGGGGCGGGAGCGGGGTTTCGGCCGGGGTGCTCGCCCCGCCGGGCGGGGTTGCGGGGGCGGGGTGTTCACCGGACCGGCTCAGAGACGGCATGGGGGTTTCCCGTCAGTCCGATCGTCTCTCCGCGTCGGCCCGGTCCCTCAAGGGCGCTCGCTGCGCTCGCGTCGCTTCGCGATGGCCTTCGGCCACCCTTGACCGACCGGCCCGCCACGGATCAACGAAGACTGACGGGAAACCCCCAGAGGAACGGGCCGGTGCCTGCTTTCTGCCCATCCCCCTCACAGCTGCAGGGGCCCCACTCCTGGATACCGCGCCAGATCGCTACGCGCTCCCCCCGTCCCAGCGTCTCCGGACCGTCTTGGGCTGGACATAGGCCGCCCACGGCCCCCTCCAGCCGCCCCGGACTGCGACTGCGGGCCGCCCGGCCTCCTGTCGGAGCCTGAGGTGGAGAAATCCGGCATCAGACTCCGACAAGAGCCCTTCACCGCCCGCAGACGCCCACCGCCCGCACCACATGCCCGAATTGGCAGCCTATGTCCAGCCCCAGACGGTCTGCGGACGCCGGGACGGGAGGAGCGCGTAGCGATCTGATGCGCGGGGACCCCGCCTCGGATCGCTGACGTGGCCGCTCCTCCGGGTCTCTGCCCGGTGATCGTTCTCTTGGGGGGTTCCCGGCAGTCTTCGTTGATCCGTGGCGGGCCGGTCGGTCAAGGGTGGCCGAAGGCCATCGCGAAGCGACGCGACGAAGGAGCGCCCTTGAGGGACCGGCCCGACGCGGAGAGACGATCGGACTGACGGGAACCCCCCATGCCCTCTCTGATCCCGTCCGGTGTACACCCCGCCCCCGCAACCCCGCCCGGCAGGCCGAGCACCCCGGCCGAAACCCCGCCCCCGCAACCCCCGCCCAGCGGGCCGAGCACCCCGGCCGACACCCCGCCCCCCGGCCCCGCCCAGCGGGCCGAGCACCCCGGCCGACACCCCGCCCCCCGAAACCCCGCCCCCCGAAGCCCCGCCCCTACTCCTCCGGCGGGAACACCGCCTCCCCCGTGGTCAGCAGCGTGATCGTGATGGCCTCCACCGGGCAGCCTTCGGCCGCCGTCAGGAGCAGCTCGTTCGCGTCGGTTTCCGGCTCGCGGGGGTGGGACTGGCGTGCCGAGTCGAGGGTGAAGCCCGCCGGGGCGTGGTTCACGCACATGCCCGAGCCGATGCACACCCCGCGGTCGACCTCCACCTGCCAGCGGTCACCCATCAGGCACCGGTCCCCGGGGCCTGGTACCCCGCCGGAAGGTGGATCATCTTGTGCTCCAGGTACTCGCTCAGCCCCTCGGGCCCGAACTCCCGGCCCACGCCGCTGTTCTTGTAGCCGCCGAACGGCCCCAGCATGTCCAGGCTGAAGGTGTTCACGTTGAAGGTGCCGGTGCGGACGGCGCGGGCGAAGTCGAGGCCGTGTTCCACGTCGCCGGTCCAGACGCTGCCGCTGAGGCCGAACTCCGAGTCGTTGGCGACCCGTACCGCCTCGGCCTCGTCCCCGTAGGGGATCAGGCACACCACCGGGCCGAAGATCTCCTCCTGGGCGATCCGCATCGAGTTGTCGACGTCCCCGAAGAGGGTGGGTTCGACGTACCAGCCCCGCTCCAGGCCCGCCGGGCGGCCGCCGCCGGTGAGGACCTTGGCGCCTTCCTCCTGCCCGATCCGGATGTAGTCCAGCGAGCGCTGCTGCTGCCGCTGCGCCACGAGCGGCCCGAGCTGCGTCGCCGGGTCCAGCGGGTCTCCGACGACCAGCGCGGCCGCGGCGGCGGCGAGGGCCTCGGCCACCTCCCCGTAGCGGCTGCGCGGCGCGAGGACCCGGGTCTGGGCCACGCAGGCCTGCCCGTTGTTCATCCAGGCGGCCGGGACGATCCCGGCGATGGTGGACTCCAGGTCGGCGTCCGGAAGGATCACGGCGGCGGACTTGCCGCCGAGTTCGAGGGTGACCCGGGTCAGGTTGCGCGCGGCGACCTCCATGACGCGCCTGCCGGCCGCCACCGAACCGGTGAAGGCGACCTTGTCCACGCCGGGGTGCCCGACGAGGTACTCGCTGACCTCCCGGTCGGCGGGCAGGATCGACAGCACGCCCTCCGGCAGGCCGGCCTCCCGCGCGATGTCGGCCAGGATGTAGGAGTCGAGCGGCGACTCCGGCGAGGGCTTGAGGATCACCGCCGAGCCGGTGAGCAGCGCGGGCGCCAGCTTGGCGGCGGCCACGAACTGCGGGACGTTCCACGGGATGACGGCGGCGACGACCCCCACCGGCTCGCGCCGCACCAGGATCGGCCCGAGCACGCCCTGGCGGTGTTCCTCGTACCGGTAGTCGCGCGCGACGGTGATCGCGGCGTCGTAGACCATCATCGGGCCCAGCGCCTGGGCGAGGACGCTCCAGGAGTACGGGGACCCGTTCTGGGAGCTGATCGAGCGCGCGATCTCCTCGTGCCGGACGGCGATGGCGTCCTTGATCCGGGAGACGACGGCTATCCGCTCCTCCAGGGTCATCCGGGGCCAGGGCCCCTCGTCGAAGGCCTTGCGGGCGGCGGCGACGGCGCGGTCCACGTCCGCCGCGCTCGCGTGCGGGACGCTGCCGATGACCTGTTCGGTGTGGGGTGAGACGACGGAGATGGTGGCGTCGCCCAGCGGATCCGTCCACTGCCCGCCGATGAACAGCTGTCCGTGTTCCACGAGCTCGGTCATGGCAAGGCCTCCTGCGGCTACCAGCGGGCTGGGCGTCCCAGAACTGATACCAGTTCTAGTTGCAGGAGTCCACGGCGCGCACGCAACAGCCGGGGCGCGGATCCGACGACTAGTCAGAACCCGTACCCGGATGGTGGACTGGGGCGACCAATGCAACACGTTCTCGTTCCGTGCTCCCGTTCCGCACCCGTTCCACGTTCTCGTCCCCTGGAGTCCGCATGACGCCCCTCGCCCCACCTCAGGTCACCGACCACGGCGGAGGCGTGCGGAGCATCAAGGTCCCCATCCCCGACAACCCGCTCGGGCACACGCTCGTCCACGTCCTCGACACCGACCGCGGGCCCGTCCTGATCGACACCGGCTGGGACGACCCCGACTCCTGGGACACCCTGGTGGCCGGCCTCGCCGCGTTCGGCATCCCCGTCACCGGCCTCCACGGCGTGGTCATCACCCACCACCACCCCGACCACCACGGCCTGTCGGGGCGGGTCCGGGAGGCGTCGGGCGCCTGGATCGCGATGCACGCCGCCGACACCGAAGTCGTCGTACGGACCCGGTCCGCCGAACCGGGCGTCTGGTTCGACTACATGAGCGAGAAGCTGGTCACCGCCGGCGCCCCCGAGGAGCACATCGCCCCGCTGCGGGCGGCCCGGGCGAGCGGCCGGATGCGGACCCTGCCCGGGCTGCGGGCCGCCGTCCCCGACCGGGAGATCGTCCCCGGCGAGCTGCTGCCCCTCGCCGGGCGGAGGCTGCGCGCGATCTGGACCCCCGGCCACACCCCCGGCCACGTCTGCCTGCACCTGGAGGAGGCCCACCCGGCGGACCTCCCCGGCAACGGCCGCCTCTTCTCCGGGGACCACCTCCTGCCCGGCATCTCCCCGCACATCGGGCTGTACGAGAACCCGCAGGACGAGCGGGTCACCGATCCGCTCGGGGACTACCTCGACTCCCTCGAACGCGTCGGCCGCCTCCGCCCGGCCGAGGTGCTCCCCGCCCACCAGCACCCCTTCACCGACGCCCCGGCCCGGGTGCGGGAGCTGCTGGCACACCACGAGGAACGGCTGGACGGGCTCCGGGAGCTGCTCGCCGAGCCGCTGACCCCGTGGGGGCTCGCCGAGCGGATGCAGTGGAACCGGCCCTGGGAGCAGATCCCGTACGGGTCCCGGAACATCGCGGTCTCCGAAGCCGAAGCGCACCTGCGGCGGCTGGTGAAACAGGGCAGGGCGGAAGCGGTGCCGGGCACGGACCCGGTGACGTACCGGGCGGTGTGACGTACCGGCCGGTGTGTGCCGCCCAGGGCGCGGCACCCGGGCGGTGCGCCGCCCCGGGCCCCGGCGCCGGGTAAGGGGCGCTCCTCAGTTGCACCCCGGGCAGGCGGCCCCCGGGGGGCCGGACCCGGGCCGGTACAGTAAGGCCGTCGTCCACACTTCCGTACGGGGGCAAGCCGGTGCGAATCCGGCGCTGACCCGCAACCGTGACCCGCACCGGCGCCGCCGGGGGCGGGAAGCCGGGATGCCCCGCCGGGAGTGCGCGGCTCGTGCCGCCGGGCCCCCGGCGGCCGGCACCGTCGAGGAATACGGAGCCGGAGCCCGGTACCCGCGTGTGCCTGCCCCCGCTCCCCCAGCACGAGAGGCACCCGCCCCGCCATGAACGTCCGCCGCAGCGCAGCCGCGCTCGCCGCCTCCGCCGTGCTCTGCCTGGGCGCCGCTCCCGCCGCACTCGCCGCCCCCTCCCCCTCCCCGGCGCCGGTGATCCCCTCCGGTCTGTTCGGCCAGGCCGACCCCACCTACGACGGTGTCTGGCGCCAGTCGTTCGCCCTGCTCGCCCAGCACACGGTCGGTCTGCGCCCCGCCCCGCAGGCCATCGCCTGGCTCAGCGGCCAGCAGTGCGCCGACGGCGGCTTCGCCTCCTTCCGCGCGGACGCGACGAAGGCGTGCGACCCGGCGACGCCGCTGGACACCAACGCCACCGCGGTGGCCGTGCAGGCACTCAAGGCGCTCGGCGGCCACGACGCCCAGGTCAAGAAGGGCGTGGACTGGCTCAAGTCCGTCCAGAACGAGGACGGCGGCTGGGCGTACGTCCCGGGCTCCCCGAGCGAGGCGAGTTCCACCTCCGTCGTCATCAGCGCGCTGGCCGTGGCGGGCGAGAAGCCGGCCGACGTCACGTCGAAGGCGGGCAAGTCCGCGTACGACGGCCTGCTTTCCTTCCGGCTGGGCTGCGACGCCGAACCGGCCTCCGACCGGGGTGCCTTCGGGTACCAGCCGACCGACGGCAAGCTCCCCGCCAACGCCGACGCGACGGCCGCCGCGACCCTGGCCGGCCTCGGCAAGGGCGCCGTCGTCGCCCCGGCCTCCACGGACACCCCCGCGGCCGCCCCGGCCTGCCCGGCGGGCGCACCCGACCCCGCGGCCGCCGCCGAGGGCGCGGCCGGGTACCTGGCCGAAGCCCTCAAGAAGGACGGCCACTTGACGGCCGCCACCCCGGGCGCCGACCAGCCCACCCCCGACACCGGCAACACCGCCGACGCCGTCATCGCCCTGGCCGCGGCCGGCCACAAGCAGTCGGCGGCGGGCGCGCTGGAGTGGCTCAAGGGCAACTCGGCGCAGTGGGCCAAGGGCAACCCGGCGGCGCTGGGCACCCTGGTCCTCACCGCACACGCGACGGGCACCGACCCGCGGGCCTTCGGCGGCACCGACCTGATCGCGGCGCTGAACGCGACGGGCCCGGCCCCGCAGACGCCGGCGACGGGCGCCATGCCCGCACGTGACAAGGACGAGGACGGCTCCGGCAACATCGGCTGGATGATCGGCGCGGGCGCCGCGGCGGGCGTCGGCATCGGCTTCCTGCTGAGCGGCCGCCGGAAGAAGAACCAGGTCTGATGCGCCGGCTGCCCGTTTTCGCCGCCGCCCTCGGCGTCCTCCTCACCCTCCTGGCCGCGTCCCCGGCGCTGGCGTCGAGCTACCGCTACTGGTCGTTCTGGGACGGCGGCGCGAAGGGCCCCTGGACGTACGCCACCCAGGGGACGGCGGCCCGTCCGGCGGACGGAACCGTCGAGGGCTTCCGCTTCGCGGTGAGCAAGGACGCCGGGGACCGGGCGTCCCGGCCGCGGGCCGACGCCGACTTCGCGGCGGTCTGCGCGGGCACCCCGGCGGTGGAGGGCAAGAAGCGGGTGGCCCTGGTCATCGACTTCGGGCTCCCGCAGGACTCGCCCTCCGGTGAGACCCCGCCGCAGGCCGGACCGCGCACCGCCTGCGCGCAGGTGGCCCCGGACGCCATGACCGCCGAGGCGCTGGCTTCGGTGGCGAAGCCGCTGCGCTACAACAGCGCGGCGCTGCTGTGCGCGATCTCCGGCTACCCGGGGCAGGGCTGCGGGGAGCCGCTCGCGGAGGGCGCGCGGCAGGAGCCGAAGGCCGCCCCGGGCGGTGACGGCGGTCCCTCGGCGGGCCTGCTCGCGGGTACCGCGGCGGTAGCCGCCCTCGCGGCGGCCGGCGTCTGGCAGTCCCGCCGCCGCTCCCGATGACGCCGCTCCCGCGGGCCCCGCGCACGGACACCCCGCACGGCGCCGCACCCGGCCACCTGGCCCCGGCCGGGGACGGTCCGGGCGGGGCCGGTGAGGGGTCGCGCGTGCCGGCGTACGACGCAAGGGGCTTGGGCAGGGCTCCCGAGGCACGTCGGGGCAACGCCCTGCACGCAGGGGCCTGGTGGGTGTGGGCGCTCGGGCTCGCGACCGCCGCCTCGCGCACCACCAACCCGCTCCTGCTCGGGCTGATCGTCGCCGTCGCCGGTTACGTCGTCGCCGCCCGCCGCACCGCCGCGCCCTGGGCGCGCTCCTACGGCGCGTTCCTGCGGCTCGGGCTCGTCGTCATCGGCCTGCGCCTGGTCTTCTCCACCCTGCTCGGCTCGCCCGTCCCCGGCGCGCACACCCTCGTGACCCTCCCGGAGGTCGCCCTGCCCGCATGGGCGCAGGGCATCCGTCTCGGCGGTCGCGTCAGCGCCGAGCAGCTGGTCTTCGCCTTTTACGACGGCGCGAAGCTCGCCACCCTGCTGGTGTGCGTCGGCGCCGCGAACGCGCTCGCGAACCCGGCCCGGCTGCTCAAGTCGCTGCCCGCCGCCCTGTACGAGGCGGGCGTGGCCGTGGTCGTCGCGATGACCTTCGCGCCCAACATGGTGGCCGACGTGGCCCGCCTGCGCACCGCCCGCCGGCTGCGCGGGCGCCCCACCGGCGGGGTGAAGGCCGTCCTGCAGATCGGCCTGCCGGTACTGGAGGGCGCCCTGGAGCGCTCGGTGGCGGTGGCCGCCTCCATGGACGCGCGGGGGTACGGCCGCACCGCGCAGGTCCCGCCCGCCGTGCGCCGCACCACCAGCGCGCTCACCCTCGGCGGACTCCTCGGCATGTGCGCCGGAACGTACGGGCTGCTCGCGGCGGAGGGCGCCGTGTTCGGCCTGCCCGTCCTCCTGATGGGCCTCGCCCTGGCCCTGGCCGGACTGCGCCTGGGCGGCCGGCGCAGCGTCCGCACCCGGTACCGGCCCGACCGGTGGGGCGGCCGGGCCTGGCTGGTCGCCGGGTCGGGCGCGGCGGTGGCGGCCCTGCTCGCCTACGCCGGGGCGGCGGACCCGCAGGGCCTGCGCCCGGGGGTGGTGCCGCTGGTCGCCCCGGCGCTGCCGCTGTGGCCCGCGGCGGCGATCCTCATCGGGCTGCTCCCCGCCCTCGTGGCACCCGTACCGCCGAAGGAGGCGTCGTCGCTGTGATCCGGTTCGAGCAGGTCTCGGTCACCTACGAGGGCGCCCGCGCCCCCGCGCTGCGGGACGCGGACTTCACCGTGCCGGAGGGCGAGCTGACGTTGCTGGTCGGCCCGTCGGGAGTCGGCAAGTCGACGCTGCTGGGTGCCGTCTGCGGGTTGGTCCCGCACTTCACGGGCGGCCGGCTGCGGGGGCGGGTCACCGTTGCGGGACGGGACACGCGCACGCACCGGCCGCGGGAGCTCGCGGACGTGGTGGGCACGGTCGGGCAGGACCCGGCGGCCCACTTCGTGACGGACGTGGTGGAGGACGAGCTGGCCTACGGGATGGAGTCGCTGGGGCTGCCACCTGCGGTGATGCGGCGTCGGGTGGAGGAGACGCTGGACCTGCTGGGCCTGAACGAGCTGCGGGACCGGCCCTTGGCCACCCTGTCGGGCGGTCAGCGGCAGCGGGTCGCGATCGGGTCGGTGCTCACCCCGCACCCGCGCGTGCTGGTGCTGGACGAGCCGACGTCCGCGCTGGACCCGGGGGCGGCGGAGGAGGTGCTGGCGGTCCTGCAGCGCCTGGTGCACGACCTCGGCACGACGGTGCTGATGGCGGAGCACCGCCTGGAGCGGGTGGTGCAGTACGCCGACCGCGTGCTGCTCCTCGCCGCACCGGGCGCGGCCCCCGTCCTCGGCAGCCCGGCCGAGATCATGGCGGTCTCCCCGGTCCACCCCCCGGTCGTCTCCCTCGGCCGTCTCGCGGGCTGGTCCCCGCTCCCGCTCTCCGTCCGCGACGCCCGCCGCCTCGCCGCCCCCCTCAAAGCCCGCCTCGCAGCGGCACCGCCCCCTACCCCGGCCGCACCTACGCTTCACCCGGCCCTCGTGACCGGTTTTCCGGCCCCGCGGACGCCCGAGGCCGGTTCTCCCACCCCGCCGATGCCCGGGGCGCAGCTTCCGACCCACCCCCACCCGGCCCCGCCGGCGCGCGACACCGGTTCCCCCACCCCGCCGACACCCGAAGCCGGTTCTCCCACCCCGCCGGCGCCCGAAGCCGGTTCTCCCACCCCGCCGGCGCGCGAGGCCGGTTTTCCAGCCCCGCCGGCGCGCGAGGCCGGTTCTCCCACCCCGCCGGCGCGCGAAGCCGGTTTTCCAGCCCCGCCGGCGCGCGAGGCCGGTTTTCCAGCCCCGCCGGCGTTTGAGGCGCGGGGCGCGGGGCGGAGCCCCGCACAGCCCGGCGCAGCCGGGGCCGCTCGCGCGACGGCGCCGCACACCTCCCTCTGGGCCCGCCTCCGCCGACGCGACCCCGCCACGAAACCCGCGGAGCAACCGGCGGAGCAACCGGCGGAGCAACCGGCCCGGGTCACCCACCTCACCCTGCGCCGCGCCCGCGCCGAGGTCCTCCACGACATCACCCTCACCGTCACCCCCGGCGAAACCATCGCCCTCATGGGCCGCAACGGCGCCGGCAAGTCCACCCTCCTCGCCGCCCTCGCCGGCACCCTCGCCCCCACCACCGGCGAGGTGCTCGTCGGCGGCCTCACCCCCCACCGCACGCCACCCCCGCAGATGATCCGCCGTGTCGCGCTCGTCCCGCAGGACCCCCGTGACCTCCTGTACGCCGACACCGTCGCCGCCGAGTGCGCCGCCGCCGACTCGGACGCGGGCGCCGCCCCCGGCACCTGCCGCGCCCTCGTCACCTCCCTCCTCCCCGGCGTCGCCGACGACACCCACCCCCGCGACCTGTCCGAGGGCCAGCGCCTGGTCCTGGCCCTCGCCTTGGTCCTGACCGGCGAACCGGCCCTGCTGCTGCTCGACGAGCCGACCCGCGGCCTCGACTACGCCGCCAAGGCGCGACTGGTCGAGCTCCTGCGCGCCCTGGCCGCCGACGGCCGCGCCATCATCCTGGCCACCCATGACGTCGAGCTCGCCGCCGAGCTGGCCCACCGCGTGGTGGTCCTGGCCGGCGGGGAGGTCGTCGCCGACGGCCCGACCGCCGAGGTGGTCGTCTCCTCCCCCGCCTTCGCCCCGCAGGTGGCCAAGGTCCTGGCGCCCGGCCACTGGCTCACGGTGTCCCAGGTCGCCGCCGCCCTGTCCCCGCCGCCGGAGCCTTCGGCAAAGGCCTCCACGGCCCCGGAGGGCCGCCCCTCATGACCGCCGCCCGCCCCCTGCCCCTCGGGCCCCGCGCCGCCGCCGCGCTGACCCTCGTCACCCTCATCGGCATCGCCGCCTTCGGCTGGCCCCTGCTCGCCGACGGCCGCTCCGGCCTCTCCCACTCCCAGGACGCCCCCTGGCTCTTCGCGGCGCTCCTGCCGCTGCTGGTTGCGGTGGTCGTCGCCACGATCGCCGACCAGGGGATGGACTCCAAGGCCGTCGCCATGCTGGGCGTGCTGGCCGCGGTGGGCGCCGCGCTGCGACCGCTGGGCGCCGGTACGGCCGGCCTGGAGCCCATGTTCTTCCTGATGGTGCTCAGCGGCCGCGTCCTGGGTCCCGGTTTCGGTTTCGTCCTCGGCTCCGTGACGATGTTCGCGTCCGCGCTGCTCACGGGCGGTGTGGGGCCGTGGATGCCGTTCCAGATGCTGGCGCTGGGCTGGTTCTCGCTGGGCGCCGGGCTGCTTCCGGGGCCCGGCCGGATCCGGGGGCGGGCCGAGGTGTGGATGCTCGCGGCGTACGGGTGCGTGGGCTCGTTCGCCTACGGCACGGTCATGAACCTGCAGGGCTGGGTGCTGCTCCAGGGCATGGGCCAGGGCATCTCCTTCCACCCGGGCGACCCGGTGCCGGCGAACCTGGCCCGTTTCCTCGCGTACTGCCTCGCCACCTCGGTCGGCTGGGACCTCGGCCGGGCCGCCCTGACCGTCGTACTGACGCTCGCGCTCGGCACGACCCTGCTGAAAGCGCTCCGCCGGGCGACGCGGAAAGCAGCGTTCGATGCCCCGATTTGCTTCGATATGCGTTGAAAGTGGCCCCGACCACACCCTATTTCGTTGCACGCCCGGTCACACAGCGTGAGATCCGGGCCCTTTCGGGGTGAGGCGGCCCACAGGACCCACGTCACATACGGCGCTCTTTAGTAGCCTCCCGGGCCCCCGTTCGACCCCCGCAAAACCCGCCCTGACCTGCGCGGACCCCTGCCGGAGCGCACCCGGGTCACAGGGGGCCCGCTATGAAAGTGCCTAGTAACAGGGGTCGTTGCCAGGGCTGCCCGGACCTGGCTAACTGGGTGATGTCGCCACGGCGGCAGGGGTTCCCACCCCCCGCCTGACGAACCCCTCTCCTTTGCGTGAGTGGCTCACGCATGTCTTCGGCATGCAGCGACCGCCCTTGTCCCCTTCGGAAGGTTCCCTCCGTGTCCAACGCCGTCATCCGCCGCATCGCCGCCACCAAGAAGACCCTCGCGGGCTCCGTCCTCGCCCTGGGCGTCGCCGGCTCCATGCTCGCCACGGTTCCCGCCCAGGCGGCCCCGATGGACGCCAAGGCCATCGCGCGCCAGATGATCAAGGACCCGGCGCAGTTCGCGGCCTTCAACCAGATCGTGTCCCGCGAGAGTGGCTGGAACCACACCGCCACGAACGCCTCTTCCGGCGCGTACGGCCTGGTCCAGGCCCTGCCGGCCTCGAAGATGGCTTCCGCGGGCTCCGACTGGAAGACGAACCCGGCCACCCAGATCAAGTGGGGCCTGGACTACATGAACTCCCGCTACGGCAGCCCCGTGGGCGCCTGGAACTTCTGGCAGTCGCACCACTGGTACTAAGCCGCCAGTGGCAGCGGACGCCGCACGACGCACCTGAGTGGTGCGTGTGCGAAGGCCCCGGTGGCCGGCCTCCCCAGGCCGGCCACCGGGGCCTTCGGCTTTCCCCATCCCAATGGGTTCAGTGGCGGTACGCCCCTCGGCGACCGCCGTCACAGCCGCTGGATGATCGTCCCGGTCGCCAGCGCGCCGCCCGCGCACATCGTGATCAGCGCGAACTCCTTGTCCCGCCGTTCCAGCTCGTGCAGCGCGGTGGTGATCAGCCGGGCGCCGGTCGCGCCGACGGGGTGCCCGATCGCGATGCCGCCCCCGTTGACGTTGACCTTCTCCAGGTCCTGGTCGAAGACCTGCGCCCAGCTGAGGACGACCGAGGCGAACGCCTCGTTGATCTCGACGAGGTCGATGTCCCTCAGGGACATCCCGGCCTTGCCGAGCACGGCCCGCGTCGCGTCGATCGGCCCGTCCAGGTGGTAGTGCGGATCCGCACCGACCAGCGTCTGGGCGACGATCCTGGCCCGCGGCTTGAGCTTGAGGGCGCGGGCCATCTTGCGCGAGGCCCACATCACGGCCGCGGCGCCGTCGGAGATCTGGGAGGAGTTCCCGGCGGTGTGCACGGCGGTCGGCATGACCGGCTTGAGCCGGGCCAGCGCCTCCATGGAGGTGTCCCGCAGCCCCTCGTCCCGGTCGACCAGTCGCCACATGCCCTGGCCGGCCGCCTGCTCCGCCTCGGTGGTCGGCACCTGCACGGCGAAGGTCTCGCGCTTGAAGCGCTCCTCGGCCCAGGCGGCCGCGGCCCGCTCCTGGGACAGCAGGCCGAGCCGGTCGACGTCCTCGCGGGTCAGGCCCCGGCGGCGGGCGATCCGCTCGGCGGCCTCGAACTGGTTGGGGAGGTCGACGTTCCACTCGTCCGGGAAGGGCTTGCCGGGGCCGTGCTTGGAGCCCGAGCCGAGCGGGACGCGGCTCATGGCCTCGACGCCGCACGCGATGCCGATGTCCATGACCCCGCCGGAGATCATGTTGGCGACCATGTGGTTGGCCTGCTGTGAGCTGCCGCACTGGCAGTCGACGGTGGTGGCGGCGGTCTCGTAGGGCAGGCCCATGGCCAGCCAGGCGTTGCGGGCCGGGTTCATCGACTGCTCGCCGGCGTGGGTGACGGTGCCGCCGACGATCTGTTCGACGCAGTCGGGCTGGATTCCGGTCCGGGCGAGCAGTTCGCGGTACGTCTCGCCGAGCAGGTAGGCGGGGTGGAGGTTGGCGAGCGAGCCCCCGCGCTTTCCGATGGGGGTGCGTACGGCTTCGACGATGACGGGTTCCGCGGCCATGAGCTCGTCCTCTCCTGCACGGTGCCGGCGCGGCGGGCCGTCCCGGCGCCCCGCCTGAACTAGTACGCGTTCTACTTCTCTGCGCAGTCTTATGACCCGCAGGCCCGGCACGCAAGGGTCTTGCACGCGGCTTACACGGATTCCACACGCAACAGCCGACGCCGCGGCCCTTGTCACTTCTAGAACTCGTTACTACCTTCGAGCCATCTTCTGATGGGCTGTCAGACCTTGGAGTCGCCCGATGTCGTGTCCCGCGCTGCCCGAAGGCTTCGACGCCACCGACCCCGACCTCCTCCACGCCCGCGTCCCCTTCCCGGAGTTCGCGCAGCTGCGGCGGACGGCGCCCGTGTGGTGGTGCGCCCAGCGGCGGGGCGTGACCGGCTTCGACGACGAGGGGTACTGGGCCGTCACCCGGCACGCGGACGTCAAGTACGTCTCCACGCACCCGGAGCTGTTCTCCTCCACCCTCAACACGGCGATCATCCGCTTCAACGAGCACATCCGGCGTGATGCCATTGATGCCCAGCGCCTCATCATGCTGAACATGGACCCGCCGGAACACACGCGCGTGCGCCAGATCGTGCAGCGCGGCTTCACCCCCCGGGCGATCCGCGGACTGGAGCAGGCACTGCGCGACCGCGCGCGGAAGATCGTCGAAGAGGCGCTGTCCGCCTCTGCCGACGGCAGCTTCGACTTCGTCACCCAGGTCGCCTGCGAACTCCCCCTCCAGGCCATCGCCGAGCTGATCGGCGTGCCGCAGGAGGACCGCGCGCGCATCTTCGACTGGTCGAACAAGATGATCGCCTACGACGACCCGGAGTACGCGATCACCGAGGAGGTCGGCGCCGATGCGGCGATGGAACTCATCGGTTACGCCATGAACCTGTCCGCTGCGCGCAAGGAGTGCCCGGCCAAGGACATCGTGACGCAGCTGGTGGCCGCCGAGGGCCAGGGCAACCTGGGCTCCGACGAGTTCGGCTTCTTCGTGCTGCTGCTGGCGGTCGCCGGCAACGAGACCACCCGCAACGCCATCAGCCACGGCATGCACGCCTTCCTCACCCACCTCGAGCAGTGGGAGCTGTACAAGGACAGGCGCCCGTCGACGACGGCGGAGGAGATCGTGCGCTGGGCCACGCCGGTGGTGTCCTTCCAGCGCACCGCCACCCAGGACACCGAGCTCGGCGGGCAGAAGATCAAGGCGGGCGACCGGGTGGGGCTGTTCTACTCCTCCGCCAACCACGACCCCGAGGTGTTCGAGGACCCGGACGTCTTCGACATCACCCGCGACCCCAACCCCCACCTCGGGTTCGGTGGCGGCGGGCCGCACTTCTGCCTCGGCAAGTCCCTGGCCGTGATGGAGATCGACCTGATCTTCAACGCGCTCGCCGATTCCCTGCCCGACCTGCGCCTCGCCGGGGACGGCCCGCGGCGGCTGCGCGCGGCCTGGCTCAACGGGATCAAGGAGCTCCGGGTCAGCCACGGCCGCGGCTGACCCGTGATCCAGGGCGGCAGGGGCCGCTCCCGCCCACGCCCCGGCCCCTGCCGTCCGCTGGTCTACCGGTTCGTGACCTGCGAAACCGTTGTCCTTGCGGCGTCGGGGCAGCACACTTCGCGGATGAACCTTCAGGAGGAACGCGGGGCCACCGACGCGGTGGAAGCCCGCTGGCAGCGCATGCCCTTGACGTGGCGGCTGGTGCGGGACCGGGCCGAGTCCAAGACGCTGAGCCAGGGCGTTCTGGCGCTGCTGGCGGCGGCCTCCGCCGAACCGCGGCTGCGCCGGCTGTACCCGTTCACGAAGCAGTGGACCCTGTGGTTCAGCTCCCGTACGAGCCCGCCGTTCAACGTCGACGTGCCGGCGGCCGAACCGCTGCCCGACGGCCGGTTCCGGGTGCGCGGCCCGCGTGGGGAGCAGGTCGTCGGCGAGACCGACACCGCCGAGGCCGCGATCGCACTCGTGGTGGCGCAGCTGCCCGCGGACGGGCAGGCGTAGGACGTCGAGCGGTGTCCCGGGTGGCGGGGGCGGTGCTGCGGCCCCATCCTGGACGGACGCGGCGATCCATCTAAGGGGTGCCGGAGCGGGCTCGATGCCGTGCTCCGGCACCCCTTCGGCCTGCGCGGGGGCCGCGTGGGGAACGCCTGGGGCCGCGCGCGCCTGCACGGGCCGCATGTGCACGCCCTGCGCGGGCCGCATGTACGCGCCCTGCGCTGCGCCCGTGTGCGGGTCAGGCGCTGGTGCGCTCCCCGGACGGGTTGGCGCTGCCCATCCGCTCCGGCGTGCGCGGGCGCGGCATGCTGAGGCTGACGTCGGCCGGCGCGAGCGCGCCGCGCGGCCCGGAGAGCACGTAGACCAGCCCGAACCCGGCGGCGACGACGAGGGCGCCGCCGACCGCGTCGAGCACCCAGTGGTTGGCGGTGGCGACGATCGCGCACACCGTGATCAGCGGGTGCAGCGCCCCCAGCAGCTTCTGCCAGGTCTTGGGCGCCAGCACGATGATGACGATCCCGCACCACAGCGACCAGCCGAAGTGCAGCGAGGGCATCGCCGCGTACTGGTTGGAGATGGCGGTCATCGCCCCGTACTGGGGGTGCGCCAGGTCCTGCACCCCGTGCACCGTGTCGACGAACCCGAGGTCGGGCATCAGGCGCGGCGGCGCGAGCGGGAACAGCCAAAAACCGACGAGCGCGAGGACCGTGGCCAGGCCCAGCGAGGCCCGCGCCCAGCGGTAGTCACCGGGGCGGCGCCAGTACAGGACGGCCAGGATGGTCAGCGGGACCACGAAGTGGAAGGAGGTGTAGTAGAAGTTGAAGAACGCCTTCACCGGGGGCGCGTTGACCACCGCGTGGTTCACAGCGTGCTCGATGTCGAGGCCGAGCGCCTTCTCCATGCCGTGGATGAGCCTGCCGTTGCTCTCGGCGAGGCTGCGGCTGGTGGGTGCGGCGGCCCGGATGTGCGAGTAGAGCGAGTACCCCACCCGTATCAGCAGCAGCTCCAGCAACAGGTTGGGGCGCGACAGTACGCGTCGCCAGAACGGCATCAGCGGCACGCGTGACCAGCGGGCGGCGGCCGGCCGCCCGTAGGCCGTGGGTACGGGCTCGCGCCAGTACGGGGACGAGCGGGGCAGGAACGGTACGGCGCAGGCCGCGGCCAGCGCCGTCAGGAGCAGCACGTTGTCGCGTACGGGGGCCAGCGCGGCCAGGTTCGGCAGCAGCACGTCCGCGGACAGGGTCATGGCCAGGACCACGGCCACCGGCCACACGGTGCGGTCGGCGGCGCGCCTGCCCACCTTCCCGGCGACCGCGAGCAGGACCCACAGCAGCTGGTGGCGCCAGCCGGCCGGGGAGACGGCGACGGCCACGCAGCCGGTGATCGCGGCGGCGAGCAGCAGTTGCCCGTCGCGGGCGTAGCGGGCCGCGCGGCGCAGGCCGGTCCAGACGACTGCGGCGGCCAGGGCGACGTAGAGGACGATCTCGCCCGGGCCGCTCAGGCCGATCCGCAGCAGGGCGCCGTGCAGGGACTGGTTGGCGAGGCTGTCGGGGGCTCCGCCGAGGCCGGTGCCGGCGACGTTGTGCACCCAGTACGTCCACGAGTCGCGCGGCAGCGACGCCCAGGACAGCGCGGTGGCACCGGCGAAGGTCACGGCGGCGGCCCTGGCCCCGGCGCGGCGCCCGGTCAGCCACAGCAGCGGCGCGAAGAGCAGCAGCCCGGGCTGCAGCGCGGCGGCGAGGCCGACGAGGAACCCGGCCGGCCGCTCGGCGGGCACCCGGAAGACGGCGAGCAGCACCAGCAGGACGGGGAGTACGGCGGTCTGCCCGGGCGAGGCGGCCTCGCGGACGGGCAGCGACACCATCATCAGCGCGACCAGCACGGGCGCGGCCAGCAGCGCGGTGCGGCGCGGCACCGGGTCGGGCAGCGCCCGGGCGGCCACCAGCCCGATCGCGGCGACGAACAGGAGCGTGACGCAGGTCCACGCCACCTCCAGCGAGGGCGCGGCGAACCCGACGAACGGCTTGAGGACCAGGCCGGCGAAGGGTGTGCCGGTGAACTGGCCGGAACCGCTGTCGTAGAGCGAGCCGGGCAGGCTGCCCGGGAGGTGGAAGGCGCTGAGCCACTGCCCCGGTGGGACGCGCAGTACGACGGCGGCCTGTCTGACGGCGAGTACCGCCGCCAGCGCCCACAGCAGGAGGCGCGCCGCCCCGAGCCTTCCGCCATCGCCTATGACCCCGGCATGTCCGGGTCCACCCCTGTGCTCCGCCGCGTTAGCCACGCCTCGCCGGCCTCCCGCCCTGTTGACCGCAACCCTGACTTCGCCTGGCTGCCGCGCTTCATGCACCACTTGATTACCTGGGGACGACGATATCCCGCGCGGGATCCCTAGGATGGCGGGCATGAGCATCGTGAAGATCAACGCGCTGACCGTGCCCGCCGAGCAGCGGGAGGTGCTGGAGCAGCGGTTCGCCTCGCGGGCGGGGGCCGTGGAGGGTTCGGACGGGTTCGAGTGGTTCGAGCTGCTGCGTCCGGTGGAGGGCACGGACCAGTACCTCGTGTACACGCGGTGGCGTTCCGAGGAGGACTTCCAGGCGTGGATGGAGGGCCCGATGAAGGCGGCGCACCAGGGTGGCGGTGGTGCGGGTGGCGGTGAGCGGCCGAAGCCGGCCGCGTCGGGTTCGTCGGTGTGGTCGTTCGAGGTCGTGCAGCAGGCGGCGCCCAAGCCCCAGGGCTGAGGCCCGGGCCCCAGGGGCTGGGGGCCGGGGCCGGTCGGCGGCCGCCGTCCGTTGTTCTTGGCGCGCGGCGGCTGTCCGTTGTTCTTGGCGGGCGGCCGCCGTCTCCTTGCGGTTCTTGCCCGGCCCTCAGCCCCAGAAGGTGTTCTCCTCGTCGATGTCCTGGGTGCACTGGTCGATGTCGCTGATCTTGCCGCCGACGATGGTGAAGAAGAGGCCCTGGTGGATCTCGATCCCGCGGTCGGCGCGGTCGGCGCGGGTGTTGTAAAAGGCCATGGCGTGGCCGCGTCCGTCCACGAGCACCGACAGCAGCTCGACCCGCATGGTGCCGCCGGTCTCCTCGCCGAAGGCGCGGTAGAGGTCCAGGACGGCTTGGCGGCCCTTGTGGTGCCCGGAGAGCATGTTGTCGCCGGGTACGTGGTGGATGACGTCGGCCGTCATGAGGGAGCCGAGCGTCTCCAAGTCGCCGCTGTTGAAGGCCTCGTAGCCACGGCGGACCAAGGCGGCGTCAGGGTGTTCGGACATGGCGCCCACATCCTCTGATCGAACTCTGGCCGGCATTCCGACCTCAGTGATTTACCCCTTTTCACATCATCGGGCCGCCCCTGTGGATATTCCAGCGCAGCCATCCGCCGACCGCCCCAGAATGACGCCATGACCAGCGAACAGAGCACGGAACAGCACACGGAACAAAGCAACGCACAGGCCGGCGAGCAGATCACCGCAACGGGCACCTGGCAGGTCGCCCCCGAACCGTTCACCACCACCGACGCCACCGCCCTGCGCCGCGCGTACTACGCCGAAGTCGCCGGCCGGTACTGGCGCAGGTCCGTCACCGAGGACGAGATCGACCAGGGGCTGCGCGACGACCCGGCCGACGGGCTCGCTCCGCCGACGGGCCGTTTCGTGGTCGGCCGGTACGACGGCCGTCCGATGTCCTGCGGCGGCATACGCCTCCTCGATGCGACCACCGCCGAACTCACGAGGGTGTACGTCGACCCGCGCGCCCGCGGCACCGGCGGCGGGGCGGCCCTGCTGAGGGCTCTTGAGGACGCGGGCCGGGAACTGGGCGCCGAGCGGGTCCGCCTGGACACGCGGTCCGATCTCGTGGAGGCGCGGCGCCTGTACGCGCGGCAGGGGTATGTGGAGATACCCGCCTACAACACCGGCCCGTATGCGGAGCACTGGTTCGAGAAGCCGATATCCGCGACGGACGTCCCCGAAGGGGCGTGAGCGACGCCGGGACCTGGCCGTACTTCGGCGCAGTTGAGGGCGTGGGCAGCTGACGGACGTGCGCAGCTGACGGCGTCCACAGCTGCGGCTCGCCCTGCCGACCCCGCGGGTCAGTGGCTGGAGTGGTCGCGGCGCGAGAAGGTGTCGTAGGGCTCCTCGGCGTCGGATCCGCACAGCTCGTCGTTGAGCTCCTTGAGCAGGTCGGCCAGGTCGGTCGGCCGCTCAGGACCCCACCAATCACCGAGCAGCTGGGCGAGCGACTCCTCCCTCGCCCGGGCCAGCCGGGCCGCGACCTCGCGGCCGCGGTCGGTCAGGATCAACGGCAGCCCGTCGCGGACGGCGAGCCCGCGCTCCTCGACCTGGCGGGCGGCATCCGTGATGGTCTTGAGCGGCACGGTGGTGCGTTCCGCCAGCACCGCCGGCTCCGCCGATCCGTACTTGTTGATCCGCAGCAGCATCCAGCTGGCGGCGGGCAGCAGATCGAAGCCGGCCTTCTCGGTGATCTTCTCGTAGACGTGGCGGCGGCCCTCACGGGTGCCGAGCACCGACAGCGCCCGGGCCACCTCGTCCCGGGAGGAACGCTGGACGGGGTTGGTGGCCAGGGTCTCGCTCCCGTCGGGTGCGGTGACCGAGCCGCGCAGCTTGTCCTCCTTGAGGAACCAGGCGACGACGAAAGCGACGAGGACCAGCGGCACGGCGTAGAGGAACACGTCGGTGATGGAGGACGCGTAGGCGTCGAGCACGGGCGGCCGAAGAGCAGGCGGCAGCATCGCGACTGCCCGCGGGTCTGCCTCCAGACCGTTGACGCTCACCCCGGGAGGCAACGGCACCCCGGCGAGGGCGGCGGACAGCTCGTCACCCAGACGGTTGTTGAAGATCGTGCCGAAGATGGCGACGCCGAAGGAGGCGCCGATGGAACGGAAGAAGGTCGCGCCCGAAGTGGCGACGCCCAGGTCCTCGTAGCGGACTGCGTTTTGCACCACGAGGACCAGCACCTGCATGACCAGGCCCAGACCGGCGCCGAAGACGAAGAAGTAGACGCTCATGACCAGATCGGAACTGGTGCGCTGCAACTGGTGCAGGAGCAGCAGGCCGACCGCGGTGACGGCGGTGCCGACGATCGGGAAGACCTTCCAGCGGCCGGTCCGGCTGACGATCTGACCGGAGCCGGTGGAGGAGATCAACAGGCCGAGGACCATCGGCAGCATGTGGACACCGGACATCGTCGGTGAGACGCCCCGGACCACCTGGAGGAAGGTGGGCAGGTAGACCATCGCGCCGAACATCGCGAACCCGATGACGAAGCTGATCACCGAGCAGAGGGTGAAGGTGCGGATCTTGAACAGGCTCAGCGGCAGGACGGGTTCCGCGGCCCGCCGTTCGACGGCGATGAAGGCGACGAGCAGCACGGCGGCCAGCACGACGAGGCTGATGACCTGCGCCGACCCCCAGGGCCAGGTGGTGCCGCCCAGGGAGGCGACGAGCACGAGGCAGGTGGCGACGGAGGCGATGAGGAACGTGCCGAGGTAGTCGATGGTGTGTTTCGAGGGGCGCCCCGGAATGTGCAGGGCGGCCGCGATGACGAGGAGGGCGACGAGACCGATGGGGAGGTTGATGTAGAAGACCCAGCGCCAGGACAGGTGGTCCACGAACAGGCCGCCCAGCAGAGGGCCGAGGACGCTGGTGGCGCCGAAGACCGCACCGAAGAGGCCCTGGTACTTGCCGCGTTCGCGGGGCGGGACGAGGTCTCCGACGATCGCCATGGACAGCACGATCAGGCCGCCGCCGCCCAGACCCTGCAGGGCGCGGTACCCGATGAGCTGCGGCATGTTCTGTGCCAGCCCGCACAGTGCCGAACCGATGAGGAAGATGACGATGGCGGCCTGGAACAGCTTCTTGCGTCCGTACTGGTCACCCAGCTTGCCCCACAGCGGTGTCGCGGCCGTGGAGGCGAGGATGTAGGCGGTGACGACCCAGGACAGGTGTTCCATGCCGCCGAGGTCGCTGACGATCGTGGGCAGCGCGGTGGAGACGATGGTCTGGTCGAGTGCCGCAATGAGCAGTCCGAGCAGCAGCGCGCCGATGGCGACGAGCGCCTCACGGGAGGTGTGCTCCGAGCGTGGACGGGGGTCCACCGCCGATGTGGTCACTTCCTGTGCCATCGGCTCCTCCGTAAATGTCTGGGCCTCGGGCAGGACAACATCTCCATCCTGAGCGGTGTGTCCGGTTATGGCCTGTCGGGAGGTTGGGTGCGGCCCGGTGGGTCTGCATAATCGCTGGCATCGGCCCAGGGAGGGTTTTCCAGTGAGCGCTGAGCGCTGTCCAGAATGCGACGCCCCGGGCGCCGGCTGCGGGTGTGCTCCGGTAGCGGGTTTCGACCCCCTGCGCATACGTCCGTACGTCAACCTGTCCGAAACCGGCCGGTCGGGTGACGCCGGACCGTCCCCGCAGCCGGTCCTGGGCGCGATGGCCGGGCCCGGCGCGCCCGCCGACGCCGACGCCGACGCCGACGCGACGGAGCTCCTGCCCACGGTGCCGCCCGCGCCGCCCCACGAGCACGCCCCGGCGTACGGAGCCCCCGTACCGCCCCGCCAGGACACCCCGGCGTACGGGACCCCCGTACCGTCGCCGCAGCCCTGGCCGGACCACACGGTCCCGCTCCGTGCGGTCCCCCGGGCACCGGGAACCACGAACGTGACAGCGGGAGGGGAGGGTGGGGGCGGGGGGCCCGAGAAGCGGCGCAAGTTCCCCCTGCTGCTGGCCGGCGCCGCCGCCCTCGTCGCCGTCGGTGGCGTGGCCGTGGCCCTCGGCGCGTCCGGCGGTTCCGGGTCGGGCGGTACGACGCTGCTCGACGCGAAGCCGTCCGCGCCGGTGATGGGCTTGACCCCGGGCGTCCCGTCGCAGGGATCGCCCAGCGCCTCGGCCGGCCCGTCGGCTTCGGCGTCCGCCTCGGCTTCGCCGTCGCCGAGCGCCTCGCGTTCGGCGTCGCCCTCCGCATCACCGAGCCCGTCCCGCACCTCGGCGGCGCCGTCCCGCACCCCTTCCCCCACCCCGAGCCGTACCTCCGCCGCCCCACCGCCGCCCCCGGCCGCGCAGGGTCCGACCCTGCGCTACGGCGACTCGGGCGCGGAGGTGAAGAAGCTCCAGCAGCTCTTGGCCGGGCAGGGCCTGTACCGCGGTCGGCCTGACGGCAAGTACGGCAAGTCCACGGAGGACGCGGTGTCGGAGTTCCAGTGGTACAACGACATCACCGAGGACCCCTGGGGCGTCTACGGCCCCGCGACCCGCAAGGCCCTGGAGGGCTAGGCCGCCTCTTTCCCCGACAACGCGGCGAGGTGCCGGTGTCGGGCGGCGCGGGTCAGGCAGGATCCGGAAGAGACGGCCCAGCGCCCGGGGCGCCGGGCCCCGTGGCTCTGCTCACCACTCCCGGGTGGCGATGAGTTCCTCGACGTCCGCGTCCGTGAACCCGTAGGCCGCGGCCACGAACCAGAAGTCCTCGGCGATGGCCTCCCGCGCAACGGTCTCGATCCCGCTCCCGGCCGCCTCGAAGTCGGCCTCCAGCAGATTGAACGCGTCCGTCGCCGCGTGGGTGAGCACGTACAGCGCCGCCAGGTCGGCCGGCTGCTCCGCCTCCACCCGCTCACACAGCCGCACGAGGACCGCCCTGCCCTTGTCGACGACGTGGTCGGGAAAGTACGGGTCGGCGTACAGCTGCCGCAGGAAGCCGTACCGCGCGACCTGCTCACTCGTGATCGGCATGACGCCTCCCGTCTCCTGTCGAGGACCGCTGCGCCGATCATGCCTCCCCTCACTGACAGCCGGTGGCGCGAACGGCGTCAGATTTTGTATAGTGGAGGAACAAAGTGGTTCCGTCCTCACTCCCTGACCGGGGGACGGAACCACTTGTTCTCTTTTGTCCCCCGTCTGGAGCCCCGCCGATGTCGGCCAGCACCACCAACAACGCCGCCCGCACCACCGTCGCCCTCTCCGCCAAGGCCCTGCTCCTGGACATGGACGGCACACTCGTCAACTCCGACGCGGTGGTCGAACGGTGCTGGCGGGACTGGGCAGTGGCCCACGGGCTCGACCCGCAGGAAGCGCTCGAGGTCGTGCACGGCCGCCAGGGCTACGCCACGATGGCGATCCTGTTGCCCGGGCGTCCGATGGAGCTCAACCACGCGGAGAACGCCGAGATGCTCGCCCGCGAGACGGCCGACACCGACGGCGTGGTCCCGATCGCCGGCGCCCCGGAGTTCATGGCGTCGATCGCCGACCTGCCGCACGCCCTGGTCACCTCCGCCGACGCCGCCCTGGCCCGGACCCGGATGGCGGCGGCCGCACTGCCGATGCCGCGGGTGCGGGTGACCGCCGAGTCGGTCGGCGCCAGCAAGCCCCACCCCGAGGGGTTCCTCAAAGGCGCGGCCGAGCTGGGCGTGGACCCGGCCGACTGCATCGTGTTCGAGGACTCGGCCGCCGGTATCGCCGCAGGCCAGGCGGCCGGCATGCGCGTGATCGGCATCGGGCCCCGCGCCGCCGCACACGCCCCGACCGCCCACGTCCCCGACCTGACACGGGTACGTGTCACTTCCACCCCGGACGGCACCCTCACCCTCACCCTCACCCTCACCCCCGCCTGACCGGCCCGGCGGGTCTACGGATCCCACCCGGCGGGCCGGCCCGCGGCCGACTCCCGTACCTCCGGGAGCGGCGCCCGACGGCCGGTGGCGTACGCCCCGCTGCGGCATCAGTGCCCGCAGGGGGCTCAGGGCTGTCCGGTAACCCCGGGCGCGCGGGCGCCGGCTACGGCATCTCGCCGTGCTGTCGGATCGCCCGCGTACGCCCAGTGTGAGGACGCCCCCAGCCCCGCCCAGGAACGCCGCGCTCACCCTCCCTGCACCTACACCGCCGGCATCGGCCAGTACGACGAGCCCGACATCGGGTCGCACCCTTGTCGCGCATCCACGCGACGGCGACCGACATGTCGAGACCGCCTGAGGAGGCAATGGCCCCTGGGCCGTGCGATGCACCGCGCCCCGACGCCCCGCGCTCACCCACCGCGGATCACGGGACAGCCCTTGGGGCCCCGGCAGAACGACCCGCGAACGGGCAGCGGCCGAGGCCGGTGCCGGTGCCCGGGTGGCTCGTACCGTGCGTCGGCGCGTGCCTGTCGGGCTCCCGCGGTCGGCACCAGGCTCGGCCGGCCTTGTGCGCCGCTGTGGCACGCGGCCAAACGCCTCACCCTGGGCGGGACCGCCGGGGACGGCACCACTCCGCGGCCACACTGCGAGCCACCCACACCGGCCCTCTAGAGCGGCCCGTCACCCGCCCCCGTCCCGCCTGCTCAGAGGAGACCCCCTGGCGCCCTACGGCGACACCAGCCTCGGCCAGCCCTACGCCCCGCGCCCACTTCGCTGTGGCACGCGACCGAACGCCTCACCCTGGGAGGGACCAGGGCCGGGGAGGAATCACGCTGTGGCCGCAGCGCGAGCCACCCACACCGGCCCTCCGGAGCGGCCCGTCACCCGCCCCCGTCCGGCCTGCTCAGAGGGGACCCCCCTGGTTACCTACGGCGGCACCAGGCTCGGCCGCACTGTGGACCACTCCGCACGCTGACGAACGGCCGCGCCAAGGAGCACGCCGCCCGTCGGCACATGCGCAGGGCGGCCGCCGGGAGCAGTCAACGGGGAGACCCGCAGAGCGGCCTCACCACCCCGGGGGCCGGGCGGCCCCGGCCCGTCCGGGCCTTCCGGGCCCAGGCCGTCCGATGACGGGCCGACAGAGCACCATCACGGCCGGCAGGGCACCGCCCCGGCCAGGGCGGCGGGTCAGCGCCCGGGTTCAGCTCCGCCCCGCAGGGGCATTCCAGCCCCTCCCGGGGCTTGAAGGCCGCCCGGGGCGCGACCCGAGTGCCCACCCGGCCAAAGCGGTGGATCAGGCTCCGTGCCGCCCCGCGGGGCAGCGGGACGGCCCCGCGCGGGGCGCCGCAACCCGCGCGGGGCGCCGCAACCCGCGCGGGCGCACGAGCTGCGCACCGTCCGCGGCGCCCGCAGCGACCCCGCACCCGACACCCCGCACCCGACACCCCGCACCCGGCACCCGGCACCCGGCACCCGGCATCACCACCCCGCCGGGACGGACCTCAGCCCGTGATCGCCTCGTACAGCGAGAACCCGGCCAGCGCCGCCATCACCGCGGCCGCGACCTTGGTGATCAGCCGCAGCGGCACGTACTTCATCAGCGTGCGCCCGCCCAGGATGCCGATGCCGGCGACCGCCCACAGGGCCAGCACCGCCCCGACGCCGACAGAGACGGCGTTGTCGTACCGCGCGGCGAGGTTGGCGGTCATGATCTGGGTCAGGTCACCGAACTCCGCCACCAGGATCAGCATGAAACCGGCCCCCGACACCTTCCAGAAGGACTGGTCGGCGGGCGGCTTGACCTCCTCCTCGTCATCGCTCTTCTTGAGCAGCAGCACGGCCGCCCCCGCGAGGAAGAGCACGCCCACGACGGCTTGTACCAGCCGGTGCGGAAGCAGCGTGAGCACGCTTCCCGCCGCGATGGCGAGGCCGACGTGCAGGGCGAAGGCGGCGGCGACGCCCACGAAGACGTAGGACGCGCGGTAGCGGGTGCCGAGCATCAGTCCGGCCAGGGCCGTCTTGTCGGGGAGTTCGGCGAGGAAGACGACGCCGAAGGCGATCGCCGTGACGGTGAAGCTGAACACGGGGGCTGAACCTCAATCGGTCGGGCAGGACGCCGTCGTACCGAGAGACCTGGGTGGATCGGGGGTCGCTTCGGCACGGCGGCACCCCGGTACGTCGCCACGCGGAATGCGCGGCTCCAGGACACTGCGGCCGAAGGTCTCGCTGGCCGGCCGCTGACGCGGTCTGCCTCCGGGCGCCGGCTGGTGTGACCCAGCAGTATGTCGACGGTCCGGCGTAGAGCTACTCCCCTTCGCTCCTCCAGGGTACGCGATGCCCGCCGCCACTCAGGGGCGTCCGGAATGTGACGTTGACCCCAGCTCGCCCGGCCACTTCCCCCTCCCCCTCAACTCCTTTACCACTCGGGACCGTTGAACTCCTTGATGTGACGTGCCCATGTCGGCACCCTGTCACCTGGCGCCCACCCGTCGGACACCTGGCGCCGCCACCATGGCCGCGACCCGCCGGGGTCGCACGGCCATCACCCCCACGCATCAAGGGAGCCCCCATGGCGTTCATACCCTCCGTCTACGCGCGTCGAGCCGGCCGGATCGGCGTCCTCGCCCCGGCCGCCGCGCTCGCCGCCCTGACCTCCCTCGTCAGCGCGCCCACCGCCCAGGCGTCCCCGCCCGCCCCGATCAGTGCCGCGGCGGCCCGTTCGTACCTGGCCACGGTGACCCCGGTGGCGGAAGGTTCCCTCTCCGGCTACAGCCGCACCCTCTTCCCGCACTGGAGCACGGTCTCCGGCTCCTGCGACACCCGCGAGACCGTCCTCAAGCGCGACGGCTCCGGCGTGACCGTCAACTCCTCCTGCTCGGCAGTCAGCGGAAGCTGGTACTCCGAGTACGACGGCGCCACCTGGACCGCCGCCTCGGACGTCGACATCGACCACGTGGTACCGCTCGCCGAGGCCTGGCGCTCGGGCGCCGCCTCCTGGACCACCGCCAAGCGCGAGCAGTTCGCGAACGACCTCACCCGGCCGCAGCTCATCGCGGTCACCGACAACGTCAACCAGTCCAAGGGCGACCAGGACCCCGGCACGTGGCTGCCGCCCCGGACCGCCTACCGCTGTACGTACGCCCGGATGTGGGTGAACGTGAAGCAGTACTGGGGCCTCAGCATGAACTCCGGCGAGAAGACGGCCCTGGTCAACGTCCTCAACGGCTGCTGACACCGCTTCGGCGCCCGCTCCGGCCCCGGTCCCCCGCCCCGCGGAAACGGACTGCGCTCACGGGAAACGGACTGCGATCTTTCTCCCCCGTCAGGGGGAGGCCAGGCTCCCCCTCCACCCCGTACCGTGATCGAAGGGGATGAGAAGGAGGGGGAGTCGGATGGCCGGACTGCGTCTGGGGCCGCTGCTGCGCTACGTCGACTGGGACGACGGCGGCTCCGCCACGGTGTGGATCGAGGCGGACCGCCCGTGCACCGCCGAGGTGCGGTGCACGGACGGCGCCGCCGGGAGCGTGCGCACCTTCCAGATAGCCGGCCACCACTACGCGTTGGTCCCGATAACGGGCCTGACCCCCGGTGCGACCACGGCGTACGAGGTGCTGCTCGACGGCGTCCGCGTGTGGCCCCTGCCCGACAGCGGTTTCCCGCCGAGCACCATCACCACGCCCGCCGTCGCCGGACCCGGCCGGACGGCGCCGGAGCTGCGGATGACGTTCGGGTCCTGCCGGCAGGCGGCGCCGCCCGCCGGCCGGCGCGGGCCGCACGGTCCCGACGCGCTGGACACCCTCGCGGCCCGGATGGCCGCCGAGCCGGACGCGGTCCGGCCGGATGTCCTTCTCCTCCTGGGCGACCAGGTGTACGCCGACCAGTTGTCGCGGGAGACCCGCCGGTGGCTGGCGGCCCGGCGGGACCTGCGGGAGCCTCCGGGCGCCCAGGTCGCGGACTTCGAGGAGTACACCCGGCTCTACTACGAGTCCTGGCTCGACCCGGAGATCCGCTGGCTGTTGTCGACCGTGCCCAGTCTGCAGATGTTCGACGACCACGACGTCGTGGACGACTGGAACACCAGCGAGGCCTGGCTGGCGGGGATGCGGGCGACGCCCTGGTGGCAGGAGAGGGTGCTCAGCGGGCTGATGTCGTACTGGGTGTACCAGCACCTCGGCAATCTTTCCCCGGCCGAGCTCGCCGCCGACGAGCTGTACGGGGCGGTACGGGCCTGCCCGGACGGTACGGACGCGCTGCGCGCCTTCGCGGCCCGGGCGGACGCCGATCCGGGTTCGGAGCGGTGGAGCTACCGGCGGGACTTCGGCCGCTCGCGGCTGCTGATGGTGGACACCCGTGCGGCGCGGGTCCTCGCCGAGGACGGCCGGGCGATGCTGGACCCGGCGGAACACCAGTGGCTCCGGGACAACGCCCTGGCCGGGCAAGGTGGTTACGACCACCTGCTGATCGGGTCCTCCCTGCCGTGGCTGATGCCGCCGCTGATACACGACGCGGAGGTGTGGAACGCGGCGCTGTGCCGCGGGGAGCGCGGGCCGCGGTGGGCGCGGATCGGGGAGGATCTGCGCCGGCGCGCCGACCTGGAACATTGGGCGGCGTTCCCGGCCTCGTTCGCGGCGTTGAGTGATCTGATCGAGGAGGTGGCCACGGGCCCGCGGGCTCCGGCGACCGTCATGGTCCTGTCCGGGGACGTGCACCACGCGTATGTGGCCGAGCCCCGAATACCCAGCACGGCCCGGGTGTTCCAGCTGACCTGCTCACCGGTCCACAACTCGATCCACTTCGCGGTGAAGCTCGGCTTCCGGCTGGGCTGGTCGCGGCTGGGGCGGTGGCTGGGGCGCGGCTTCTCCCGCCACGGCCGTACCGGCCGGCCGCCGCTGAGCTGGCGGCGTACGGGCGGACCCTGGTTCGGCAACCAGCTGATGACGCTGGCGTTGGCGGGGCGGACGGCCAGGTTGTGGCTGGACCAGGCCCGTTCGGGCGGCTCGGGGGCCCGGCTGGTGACGGTGCTGGACCGGCGGCTCACCGAACCGGAGTAACGCGCACGGCCGAGCGGCGCGGGGCGGCCGACGGAGGTCCGGCCCGAGTGCGGCCGGGGGGCGGGCCCGGGGGCGGGCGGCTGCTGCCGGGGACCGCGGGCGGTGGGCTGCGCAGGGAGGCTGACGGACCGACGGCCCCGGGGCTCGGGGGCTACGGCGTCGGGCGTACGCTGTATGGCTGTCAAGCCGCCCCTGCCGCTCCCCGCGACGACGCGGCGCTTCGGACTGGGGAGTCCCGCTTTGCTTGAGGCTCTGGGTTCGCTGACTTCGAGCCCCTGGATCTACGCCGTGGTGGCGGTGTCCGTCGTGCTCGACGTGTTCCTGCCGGTGTTGCCGAGCGGGGTCCTGGTGATCACCTCGGCGGCCGCAGCGGCGGCGGCCGGGGCCGCGGGTTCGGCGGCGCCGGTGCACGCGCGGGTGCCGGACGTCATGGCGCTGCTGGTGATCGCGACGACGGCCTCCGTGCTGGGCGACATGGCCGCGTTCCGGCTGGCGCGGCGCGGCGGTGCCCGCCTGGACCGGGTCATCGCCCGTTCGCGCCGGCTGACCCGGGCCCATGAGCGGCTGGGCGTGGCTCTGGCCCGTGGGGGCGGCGCGCTGGTGGTGATCGCCCGCTTCGCCCCGGCGGGCCGCTCGGTGGTGTCCCTGGGTGCGGGCAAGACGCAGCGCGAGGTGCGCGAGTTCCTCCCGTGGTCGGTGCTGGCGGGCATGGCGTGGGCCGGTTACAGCGTGGCGCTCGGTTACTTCGGGACGCAGTGGCTGGGCGCGGCGTGGCTGGGTACGGCGGTCTCCGTGATCGCCCTGTTCGCGGCGGGCTCCCTCGCGGTGTTCCTGCTGCGCCGCCCGTTGCCGTCGGCGGCACCGGCCGCGTAGGCCGTCTGGTCGGGACGGTGTCCGGACGCCGGGCTCCGGACGCGGTGCGCAGGCGCCGGGCCCGGCTCCGGCTCCGGCAGCACCAGACGGGCCGGTTGTAGGCCGGCCGGGGCAGCGGGTCACCCGTTCACCCGGCTGCGATCGCCGGTTCGGGGCCGGGCTTCTAGCGTCCTGAACACGGAGCGCGACCGAATCCGCGTCCCACCCGTGTCCTGGCCGCGCCGTTTCGAGCAGCCCGAGGAGTTCCCATGCCCGCTACCCGCAAGCGGTACCGCCTGATGGGAGCCGCTGCCGCGACGCTCGCCGTCACCGCCGTCACACCCGCCACCGTCGCCCACGCCAACGCCTCCGCGTCCGTCTCGCCCGGGGTCGTCGCCCCCGGCAGCCGCGTCAACCTCAGCGTCACGGGCTGTAGCAGCCGGACCGCCAGGGCGTCCTCACCCGCGTTCGGGGACGTCCAGCTCGCGCCCGGCAACGCTCAGGCCACCCGGCTGTCCGGCAGTGCCATCGTCTTCGGCGGCGCCACGACCGGCTCCCACCCCGTCACCTTCCAGTGCGGCGGCACCGGCGGTGAACGCGTCACGGTGACGTTGACCGTCAGCCTCGGCGCCGCCCGCGGCGGGCTCGGCGGCAGCGTGGATACGGTGAGTACGGGTCCGGTCGCCATCGGCGGCGCGCTCGTCGCGAGTGCGCTGGGCGCCGGCCTGTGGGTGCTGCGCCGACGCCGCGAACCGCACGCCTGACGACCTCCCGTCACCCGGTCTGGGCGACCGGCTCCCGGCCCCGTACGTGCACACCGTCGAGGAGCGCTGCCGTCGCTTCGGCGATGGCGTCCACGGCGGCGTCGAACACTTCCCGGTTGTGTGCGGCGGGCGCCCGGAACCCGGAGACCTTCCGCACGTACTGGAGGGCGGCTGCGCGGATCTCCTCCTCCGTGGCCTTTTCCGGGATGGCGGGCGGGCGCAGGGTCTTAATGGAACGGCACATACCTCCACTATGGCTCCGCTACCCCGCGGCCGGGCCCTGCTCCGGCAGCTCGGCCCCGGACAGCTTCATGATCAGGCCGGCTTGGAGCCGTCCCCGTAGCTCCGGATCGGCGACCTCGTCCAGCAGCCGGACCGCCTGCGCCATCGACTCCGCCGAGCGCCGGTCGTCCCGCAGCGAGGCCGTCTGCCCGGCCATGTAGCGCAGGGCGACGTCGGCCCTGCGGTGGAAGAGCTGCCCGATGACGGTGACGACCAGTCCGACGGAGCTGGTGACGATGCCGAGGTACAGGTCGCCGCTGCTCTCCGCCTTCCACACCGCCAGCGCCACCCCGCCGAGCAGGATCACCGCCCCGGCCCCGGCGAAGCGCTGGCTGGTCACGAAGCTGCTGCGCGCCTGGGTGAGCCCGTAGGCGTAGTACTCGACGAGCAGCGGGGTGAAATCGTCGCCCCGGGCCGCGGTCCTGACCGGTATCCCACCGACGTCCGCGTACTTCGGATCGCCCGCCTCCGCCCGGGGTGCCGGTAGCAGCGCGAGCAACCGCTCCCGCTCGGCCTCCCGCCTCCGCTCGAACCCCTGCCGGGCCCGCCGCTCCAGTACGAGGTATCCCGCCCCGCCCACGAGCGCGGCCGCCCACGCCACCCACTCCCCCATCCCCCGACGATCGCACGGCCCACCCCCGCCGCCAAGACCGCCGTCATGCCCTTCTGTCCGACCTCACGACGCCTGCGTGCCGGCGCAGGCGCGCAGGCGTCGTGGGTGCGCGTGGCCGGCTAGGGGACCTCGGCGCGCACAGCCTCGCCGATGAGCCCGTCCGTATAGGTCACCGTCTTCGCGCTGAACGCGCCCTTGCCGGTGACGGCACCGGTGATGTTCTCGCCCGGCGCGAGTTCGACGGTGTCGATCTGGTTCTCGTCCACCGCGAGCTGGGAGGCGTGCTTGGTGCCGTTGGTGTCCGTGAGGGTGAAGTAGAGCGGGTTGACGTTGATCGGCTTCGTCGAGTTGTTGGTGACGGTGACGGACACGCTGGTGTAACCGTCGCCCTGCGCGAGGACGCTCGCCTTGAAGGCCGTCTTCTGGGCGGTGACGGTGACCGACTGCTTCTTCTCCGGCGCCTTGGAAGGCTGGACCTCCGGGGCCTTGACGGGCTGTGAGGCCACGGCCTCGACGGGTCGCGAAGGGCTCTTCTGGTCGTCGCCACCAGTGACCAGGGCGCCGACGACGCCGAGCAGGACGACTACGCCGACGACACCCAGGCACGAGAATCCGACGATCTTGCCGGCGTTGGACTTCTTCGGCGCCGGCGGGGGCGGGTAGCCGTATCCGGGCTGGGGCGGGCCGGACGGCGGAAACTGATGGGACATGAGACCCCCACGGGACGAGTGCGAATCCGGCCACCGTAGGGGGGCGTGGGCGCGCCCGTGGCGCTATGCCCGAACCGTGACCTTCCGTGGGGATCCCGCTCGGCGGGTCCGGCGTTGCGACCGGCACGCGACCACCGGGAGGCAGCCTGGCGACCGCGCGCTCCCAGGATGTGAGGTCAGGTCGTCGAGGCGGAAGGCGCACGGCTTCCCCGGCCCCGACGGACGTCATACGAGTGGTTCGGTGAAGGGAGGCGACGGCCCCCTCGCATCGTCCCCATCCGCGACCGGCAACACGTCGGCGCTGGCCGCCTCCCCCAGGTACTGCGGCAGGCGCAAGCCGACGGACGAAGGTCCGCGCACTGGCCCCGATCCGGGCGCCCAACGGCGCTCAGCCCAGCCACGACTGACGCCCCGCCGCCTCCCTCTGCGGCTGAGCCACCACCAGCTGTCGTGGACCCCGTGTAGCCGTCCCAGGCCGCCCGACCCGGGTCAGCGCTCCAGGGACTGCCGTCACTTTTAGCCGTCAAAGGCCCCCAACCATGATCGGTTGGGGGCCTTTGTGCTGGTGGGCGCGGACGGTTTCGAACCGCCGACATCTGCTTTGTAAGAGCAGCGCTCTACCCCTGAGCTACGCACCCGCGAGGGCTTGGCCGTGGCCGCCTGGTGAGGGGACAGCCCACGTGCCCCTGGTCTGAGGACCAGGGGTGCCCGGTGCCCGAAGGCAGGACGACAGCCTACATGGCGGGTGCACCCCCGGCGCAAACGCGTTGGCGTAGGGGAGAATGGAGCGGGGCATGGCGGACGCGGCACGGGAGAGGGATTGTGACAACGGCATCCCGGCGGTGGTTCGGTGGGCGGGACGAGGGCCGGCGGGCCGATGCGCAGGCGGCGAAGGATGCCGCCGCGGCCGCGTTCTACGAGCTGGATACGGCGCAGCGGGACCTGCGGATCTCGATGGAGACCATCGCCGCGGCGGACGGGTCGCCCGCAGCGCGGCAGGCGGCGCAGGGGTTCGTCGCGCTCGGGCAGCGCATCGACCAGGCCAGCCAGGTGTACATCGAGGCCGTCGACGCGCACGACCTGGACCGGCCCGAGCTGGAGGGTTCGGTCGCCGCGCGGGCGCGGGAGCAGTTGACGCGGGCGCGGGACGACCTCGTACGGGTCAAGGCGGAGCTGGACCGCTTCGCGCAGGGGTTGCAGCCGCTGCTGGACAAGGCCGAGACGCAGCTGGCCCGGGTCGCGCCCGCCCGGGAGCGGGCGAAGGCGGCGCTGCTGGCGGCGAGCAACGCGCTGGACGAGGTCCGGGCGAAGGGGATGCGGGCCGACGACCTGGCGGCGCGCCTCGCCGCGCTGGGGCCGGAGCTGACCAAGCTGAACCAGGGCGCGGCCCAGCACGGGGTGCAGGAGACGGTGCAGCGCGCCGACCGGATCCTGCGCGACGCGGAGGCGATACGGGCCGAGGCGGCCAGGCTGCCGGAGCGGGCGGCGGAGGTCGACCGGCGGCTGGTGAGCCTGCGGACCCGCGCGCAGGCGTTGCGCAACCGGGCGGACCGGGTGGATCCGGTGCTGAGCGAGCTGCGCCGGCGGTTCAGCGCGGCCTGCTGGCAGGACCTCCAGCACGTCCCCGAACAGGCGGTACGGGAGGTCGCGCGGGCGGAGGAGAAGCTGGCGGAGGCCGGCCGGGCACGTGACGCCCAGCGGTGGACCGAGGTGGGGGCGCTGATCGAGGAGGTCCGCACCTGCCTGGACGCGACCGACGAGGCGGTGTCGGCGGCGCAGGACCGGCTGGCGCGGCTGGAGGCCGTGGCGCGGGACCCCCAGGACGAGGTCCGCCGGACCCGCTTCGCGATCCGCGACGCGCAACGGCTGGCGATGGAGGGCCGTACCGTGCCCGATCCGCGCCACGCCCGGCCGCTGGACGAGTCGGTGGCGCGGGTGGAGCGGGCGCTGTCGGGGCTGGAGGGGCGCCACCCCGACTACTGGCAGTTCCTCCAGGAGATGGAGGGCGTCCGGGCGTCCGTGAACCGGGTGGTGAACGAGATCCGGGCCGAGCGCGGACACGCGTAGGCCGTCTCCGGGGCCGCGCGCCTGATGGCCGAACTTGTCCGGGCACTGCCCGCGGCGGATGCTGGGAAGGACCTCAGCAGACCTCGGCAGAGGAGGCCGCCATGGTCACTCACGCGGCTCCGCACATGCGGCGGCCGGTCAGTGCCCGGCTCGACGAGCACTTGCCGGTCGATCACAAGCTCAGCAAGGTGTACCGGGTGGGCGCGGGCCTGACCGGGCTGCTGCTGGTCGTGTTCGGCGTCCTGGGGCTGGTGCACCGGATCGGGTTCTTCGACACCGGCGGGGACACCGTGATGGCGCTGAACACGAACGGGGCGTTGAGCGTGCTGTCGATCTGCATCGGCGCGCTGCTGTTCTACGGGATGGTGGTCGGCGGGAACTTCGCCTCGACCCTGAACATCGCGCTGGGTCTGCTGTTCATCGCGAGCGGGTTCGTGAACCTCGCGCTGCTGGACACCGGGCTCAACTTCCTGGCGTTCCACCTCCCGAACGTGCTGTTCAGCTTCGTCGTCGGCGTGATGCTGATGTGGTTCGGCATGTACGGGCGGGTCGGGGGCGGCCTGTCGCACGACAACCCGTACTGGCGCGCCCGCCACCCCGAGGAGGCCGCCCGGGAGGACCGCGCCGCGGCCCGGCGCGCACTCGGCACCCGTCGCACGCCGCCCCACCCCTGAGGCATGCCCCACCCCCTGAGGCACGCCCCCCCTGAGGCACGCCCCGCCCGCCAGAGCACTACGGCTGCGGGGCCGGTGCCGCTAGCCTGTGCCCATGCCCCGTTACGAATACCGCTGCCGGACCTGTGACGACACCTTCGAGGTGAGCCGTCCGATGGCCGAGTCCTCGGCGCCCGCCGACTGCCCCGCCGGTCACGCCGACACCGTCAAGCTGCTCTCCGCGGTCGCGGTCGGCGGTGCGGCCCGCAGCGGGCCGGCTTCCGCCCCCGCCCCCGCCATGGGCGGCGGCTGCTGCGGTGGGGGCGGCTGCGGCTGAAACCGCGGCGACGGCTGAAACGGCGGCTGCGCCTGAAATGGCGGCGGCTGCCGTTACCGCTTGCGCGACAGGGTCAGGCCGTCCGAGATGGCGAGCAGCACCGACTCCATGCGGTCGTCGGCCAGCACGTGGTCGTTGAAGGCGCGCATGGCGGCCGCCGCGCCCGTCGCCGCCTCGTCCACCACCCGGCCGTGGTAGAGGGTGTTGTCGCTGACGATCAGCCCTCCCGGCCGCATGCGCGGCACGAGCTCCTCCCAGTAGGCGATCTGGTTCTCCTTGTCGGCGTCCACGTAGGCCATGTCGATGTGCGGCTCCCCCGGCATGGCGCGCAGCGTCTCCAGCGCCGGGGCGATCCGCAGGTCGATGCGGTCCGCGACGCCCGCCTCCTCCCAGGCCTGCCTGCCGTACGCCGTCCACTCCTCGGAGATGTCGCAGGCGATCAGCGCGCCGTCCGCGGGCAGCGCCTGCGCCATGGACAGGGTCGAGAAGCCGGTGAAGGTGCCGATCTCCACGATGCGGCGGGCGCCCGTCAGCCGGACCAGGAAGGCCAGCAGCGGGCCCTGCTCGTGCGCCGACTGCATGCCCGCAGCATCGGGGAACTTCTCGTACGTGGTCGTCACGAGACCCCGCTGGACGGCGTCCAGCGGCGGGTTGTGGTCGAGCATGTACTGGTAGAGCTCGTCGGTGATCTTGGTGCTGTTGCCCTTGGTCATGCGCCCAGTGTGCCGAGTTCCCCGACCGCTCGCCGGAACGCGCGCACGATCTCCTCACCCGCCAGGACGCCGGCCTGCGCCAGCGCCGTGACCGACCCGGCGGTCCAGCCCGCGTCCGCGAGTTCGCCGTGGCCCGGCCGCCATCCCCGGTCCGCCGCCAGCAGCAGATCGGCGTCCAGCAGCGAGTCACCGGCGGCCAGGGTCGTGGCGGCCCCGGTGCGGCGGGCCAGCTCCCGCATGGCGGCGCTCTTGGTCAGCGGGCCCGGGACGGCGTAGATCTTGCGGCCCTGCAGGGACACCGTCCAGCCGCGGGGCTCCGCCCAGGAGACCAGCGCCTTGAGCCACTCGTCGGGGACCAGCGCCCGCTCCACCACCAGGTACGCGAACAGGTCCTCCGCCACCCGCGCCTTGCGCAGCCACGCCGGGTCGGCGGTCGCCAGCAGGTGTGCGTACACCTCGGCGAGCGGGGCGCACTCCTCGGCCAGCCGCGCCGCGACCTGACGCCGCCAGTCCCGGTCCGGTACGCCGTCCACGAGCAGCTGCCCGCCGTTGGCGCAGATGGCGTACTTCGCGGGGCGTCCGGGGAAGCGGATGCGCTGGTACTGCTTGCGCGTGCGGGTGGTGGTCGGGACCCAGACGACGCCCGGGTCGGCGGTCAGCTCCGCCAGCAGGGCCGCCGCGGTCTCGGTCATGTACGACAGCGGCTTGCTCTCGTGGACCTCCACGCACAGCAGCCTGGGCGCCACCGGGTCGGGCATGGTCAGGCCGAGGGCTGCCGCCGAGTAGATGAGCGTGCGGTCGAGGTCACTGGCTACGAGGACGGTCACTTGGAGGCCACGGCCTTTCCGTCGGCGCCGGTGGCGCCGCGCGTGAAGCGGGGGTGGATGAGTCCCACGCAGGTGTAGGGCAGCCCGTCGACCTCTTCGACCGGCACCCCGCGCTGCTGCGCGAGGAGGCGTACGTGGTCCAGGTCGGCGCCGGCGCCGCGCTTGGCGAGGATCTTCCACGGCACCCGGCGCAGCAGTACGCGCGTGGTCTCGCCGACGCCGGGCTTGACCAGGTTCACGTCGTGGATCCCGTACTCCTCGCTGATCCGCTCGACCGCCGCCCAGCCCTCCCAGGTGGGGGTCCGGTCGGCCGCGAGCAGTTCCTTGACCTCGGCGTCCACGGCATCGGCCACCTCGTCGAAGCGGGCGGCGACGGCGTCGACGAACGCGACCGACACGTCGGCGGGGGCGAGCTCGCGGTAGTACTTCGCGCCGTGGAAGTCGGCGGGCCCGACCAGGTCGGACCTGAGCACCGTACGCGAGACGAGTCCGGAGACGGTGGAATTGAGGCAGGCGGAGGGGATCAAGAAGTCCTCGCGGGTGCCGTACGTCGCCACGCACGAGCCGGGATCGGCGAGGACGACGATCTCCGGGTCGAACCCGTCGAATTCCGCCAGGGCGTCGCGCAGCTCCCGGGTGATGGCCCCCTTGCCCGTCCAGCCGTCGACGAAGACGACGTCGGCGGGGTCGTGGTGGGCGGCCAGCCAGCGCAGCGCGTTGGCGTCGATCCCGCGCCCGCGCACGATGGAGACGGCGTAGTGCGGCAGGTGCAGTCCGTGCCGGGCCTGCGCCCAGCGCCGCATCAGCACACCGACGGGGGTTCCCGCGCGGGCGAGGGAGACGAGCACGGGCGAGGGTGACCGTTCGGCGAGCACCGTCTCGGTGACGGTGCCCACGGCGCGGGCTATTCGGGCGGCGGAGGCGGTCAGCGCGCTCTGGTACAGCCGCTGGTACTCGGGGGACGGCTGGTACTCCACGGGCAGCGACTCGGCGTAGTGCGCGCCGCCCGCCTGGATGGCCTCCTCGCGCTCCTCGGTCGGGGCCTCCAGTTCCACGGCCGAGAAGTCCTGGAGCAGCCAGCCGACGTCCTCGGCCGCGTAGGAGGAGAAGGCGGGCCCGCGCAGGGGCTCGGTCATGATCGGCTCCTGCCGGTCGTAGGGCTCGGTGGGGACCGCCGCGGGGGCTTGCGACGGTGTCCCCGGTACGTACGACGGCACCACCACCAGCAGCACCTGGCCGGTGTGCGCGGCGAGCCGGGCGAGGAGCCCGTCGGGGGCGTGCAGCGCGTCGGTGTCGCCGTGGGAGTCCACCACGGCGACGACGGCGTCGAAGCCGGCGCCCGCGACGTTGTACGCGTACCGCTCCCCCGGCCCGTCGGCGGGATCGTCGTGGGCCGGGAAGGTCAGCCGCGTCCGGATGGCGTAGCCGGGGTCGTCCACGGCGAGGACCGGCGAGCGGGTGGTGGTGGAGAAGCGGACTTCGCGTCCCGCGGGCGCCCCGGACTCCTCCAGGGCCCGCGCGAGGCGCAGCGGCGCGTACATCAGCTCCTCGTTGCCCAGGACCAGGACCCGCCGGGGCCGCCCAGCCGCCGTCCCCGCCCCCGGCCCGGCGTCGGCCCCGCCCCCCGGCCCGGCGGCGAGTTCTGCGTCGATCCGGGCAGCCAGCGCGGGCAGCGCCGCCTCCAGCCGGGCCCGGTGGGCGGGGGTGAAGCCGTGCCGGCCCCCGTCGGGCAGCCCGGCGGGCCAGTCCAGGCCGATGCGCCGGACGGGGGCCGCCGGGCCGGCCTCGGCCGGGGCACCCCGGGTCTCGTGCTCCTCGACCAGCGCCTGCCCCTTGGCCAGCACGTCCTCGGGCAGCCGGACCGTCCCGCAGGCGAGGGCGACGAGGTCTATCCGGGCCCCGAGCCCGGCGGCGAAGGCGTCGAGCCGCTCGCGGTCGGCCGGGGAGCGCATGTCGACCAGGGCGACCACGACGTAGCGGGGCCGGGGGTGGCGGGCGTGCAGGTCGCTGATGGTGTTCAGGATGGTGTTGCCGGTGGAGAACTCGTCATCGACCAGTACCAGGGGCCCGCTGCCGGTCAGCAGCTTCGGGTCCTCGGGCAGCAGCAGGTGCGAGGTGGCGTGCGAGTGGGCCTCCTCGAAGCCGCCCGCGGGCTCGACACCGGGCACGGGGCGGCGGGTGGAGTGCAGGTAGGGGGCGTCACGGAGGCCGTCGGCGACACTGTGGCCGAGGCCGGTGGCGGTCTCCGCGTACCCGAGGACGACGGCGTCGGCGGCTTCCCCGCCCAGCAGGCCCCGGACGCGTTCGCCGAGCCCGTATCCGGCGGCGTGCACGGCCGCCGGGGACTGCGGGACGTGCTTGCCGAGGATCCGGGAGACCAGCAGGTGGGCGCGCTTGGGGTTGCGGCGCAGGGCGAGGCCCAGGAGCTCACGCAGCGGCGGCCCCCCGGGCGCAGCCTGCCCCGGCACCATCGTCCGCCCCGGCGCCGCGCCCTGTTCCAGGCGCACGCCCAGCCGGTCCGCGACCCAGGTTCCCGACCACACCTCTTCGATCGTCTTGCCCTTCTCCGTGGAAAGCCCCCACCACCGGAAACGATCGGGGAGCGCTGAAAAATCCGTGTCCGACGGCCGTCTCACACCTGGAGCCCGGCGGTGAGCAGGTCGACGAAGCCGACCTCCTCCCTGGCCACACCGAAGACCTCCGCGCGCAGCATGGTGCGCTCGGCCCAGGCCCGGTGGGGCTTCACCTCGTTCATCTTGTTCGTGTAGGCGGAGCGCATGACCCCGCCGCCGCCGCGCTCGGGGCGCAGGATGTCCTGGGCGTCACTGAACTCCTCGTGGGAGACCACCGACAGCGCGTGGACGGGCGTGACGTGGGCGGGGTGGATGCAGGTCTTGCCCAGCAGTCCGTTGGCCCGGTCGAGTTCGATCTCGCGCAGCAGCCCGTCGAGGTCGTGCTCGATGAGGGCGGTGCGCAGCTCTTCGACGCCCTCTGCCAGGAACGGGCTGCGGCGCAGCTGCGGCTTGAAGAGGCGCTGCTGGCTGCGGAAGTACTCCCAGACGGGACCGGTGACGGTGAAGCCGGTGCCGTCGGCGCGGCTGAGGACGTTCACGACGTCGGCGATGACACCCGCGACGATCTTGACGTCGTAGGCGGTCATGTCGGGGGTGCGGCGCAGTCCGTACACGGAGCAGAAGTCGGTCACGCCGAGGCGCAGGGCCAGGACGCGCTCGCGGTAGCGGTTGACCGTCCGGGAGATCCCGGCGAGGGCTTCGACCCGGGTTTCCAGGTGGAGCAGGTCGGGGGTCTCCAGGACGGGCATTGCGTACAGGGGGGCGACGGCGGAGACCTGTTCCGCCTGGGTGACGGCGTCGAGGAAGGCGGTTCCGCGACTCTCCGTGAACTTCGGCAGTACGAATCCGGCCAGGTGGCGTCCGGAGCCGCCGAGGCGGCGCACGAGGTCGGGGATCTGCTCGGGGGTGCGTACCCGGATGAACAGGAGCGGGAGCTGTTCGTGGTCCTCTTCGAGTGCGGCGAACTGACGGATCAGGTTGGCCTCGCCGGCCGTCACCTCGCCGTCGCTGATGGAATCCTCCAGGCAGAGCACCATGGAGACCACTCCGCGGGCCGCCTGCTTGCGGATGTCGTCGGCGAGGTGGGGGCGGACCGCCGGGCTGTAGAGGGTGGCGCCGAGGCCGGCGGCGAGCGTACGGGCGGGCGAGGCGGCGGTGAATTCGGCCGGCTCCTGGTGGAAGAGGTCCTTGCGGACGCTGGGCGAAATGTGCCCGAAGTGACGCATGCGCTTCCCCCGTACTGCCTCGGCGGCCCAACTGGCGTGGCCGGTAATAGTACGTACGAATGAGAGTCGAGAGTTCCGCAAGCACATGAAGTTCAGGTAACCCTCTTGCACCATGCCCACGTCTCGCGTTCCGTACAAGTGGCTACCGGCACGTGACTACGGGGGGCCGCATTGTCCAGGTCATGGCCGGGAGGGCAGGATGACCGGCATGACGCACGCGATGCAGAAGGGCTCGAACATCCCGGTGTCCGCCGTGGCGGTCCGGGCGGTGCTGCGCTGGACCACCGGGGCCGAGGTACCGGATGTGGACGCGTCCGCGCTCCTGGTGGGGGCGGACGGGCGCGTGCGCTCCGACGAGGACTTCGTCTTCTACAACCAGCCCAGGCACCCCTCGGGGGCGGTGTGGCGCCTGGGCAAGAAACAGATCGGCGAGGCGATCACCGACGCCGTCCAGGCGGACCTGCGGGCGGTGCCCACCGCGGTGGACCGCGTCCTGGTGGTGGCCTCCGCCGAGGACGTGCCGTTCCAGCGGGTCCATGACCTGCGGATCCTTCTGTACGACGCCACCTCCACCGGCGGCTCCGAACCGCTGGCTTACTTCGACGTGCACCCGGAGACGGGCGCCGAGACGGCGCTGATCTGCGGCGAGCTCTACCGCCGCGCTGAGGGGTGGAAGTTCCGCGCCCTGGGCGAGGGGTACTCGGACGGGCTGGTCGGGCTGGCCACGGACCACGGGATCTCCGTGGACGAGAACGCCCCGGACCAGGCGGCGAGCCCCGCCCCCGGAACCACCGACGAGCAGACGGCCGCGATGGCGGCGCCTGCCCCGGCCACGCCCCCGATGCCGGCGGCGCCCCCGGTGCCCGCTCCCCCGACGCAGGCCCCGCCGGCCGTCGAGCCCGCCTACGGCTACCCGCAGCCGGTGTCACCGGTTCCCGGGCCGGGCGGCGACTCCGCCTTCCGGCTGCCGGTGCAGGGTCCCCAGTTCATCCGCCGCTGACCCGCCCCGCGCGGGCCGGGGCCTGACCTGCGGCCCCGCGCACCAGGGCCTGACCGGTGCCGGTCAGGCCTTGGTGCTCTTGTAGCCCCGCCCCCACTGGAGCCCCCACCCGTACAGCCGGTCGAGCTCGGCCTGGAACCCGTAGACGAACTTCACCTCGCGGCGCACCGTCAGCTCGCCCTTGACGGTCTCCAGCGACACCACGGCGCAGGACCGGGCCTGCGGGTGGCGCTCCTCCAGCTGGATCTCGATCCGCGGCCCGGTGCTGGGGTACAAGGTGACCAGGGCGTGGGTGCGGTCGAAGGCCGGGGTCTGGTCGTAGATGTAGACGAAGACCAGCAGCCTCTTGATCTCGTCGGCGTGGTCGAGGTTGACGAAGATCGTCTCTCCCGAGGGCGCGCCGAACCGGTCGTCGCCGCTGAGCTTCACGTACGGCGGGTTGTTGATGTCGCCGTGCAGGTTCCCCAGCGGCTGGACCACTCCCCTCGTGCCGTCGGTCAGCTCGTACAGGCAGCCGATGTCGAGGTCGACGTTGACCATGCCCTGGGTGTGCGCCTGCACCATGTCGGGTTTGAAGAGCTTGAACGGGTGCCGCAGGAGCCGGCCGCTCTGGCCGGAGCGGCCGCCGATGTCGGAGCTGCGCATCCGCCAGGAGAGGTTGACGCGCAGGTTGCCGTGGACGGCCCCCTGTTTGGTGAGCGACACCGTCGGGTGCCGCCTGGTCAGCTCGATCGCGTTGGACGAGGCGCTGCCCGAGTCGAACTGCATGGCGCGGGCGCCCCTGATGCCGTCGAAGAGGCCGCCGTCGAAGAAGCTGCCGAAGAAACCCATGTCCCCTACCCCCCTGAAGCCCACTGACGTACGGAAGCGGGGCGGCCCGGGGGTCCGTGGACCCCCAGGCCGCCCCGCACTTGGAGCGTTCCGCATTCCCGCCGGGCTCATGCCTCGACGGGCACCCCTTCCAGTTCCGCCAGGCGCTTGTTGCGGCGCACGGAGGACCAGAAGGACCAGGCGATCAGCACGACGCCGACGAGGCCGGTGATGACCTCGTTGATCTCGTACTGGATGGTGACGAGCAGGATCACGGCGAGCGCGCCGATGGCGTAGTGCGCGCCGTGCTCCAGGTACACGTAGTCGTCCAGGGTGCCCTGGCGGACCAGGTAGACCGTCAGCGACCGGACGTACATGGCACCGATGCCGAGGCCGAGGGCCATGAGCACGATGTCGTTGGTGATGGCGAAGGCGCCGATGACCCCGTCGAAGGAGAAGGAGGCGTCGAGGACTTCGAGGTAGAGGAACATGAAGAAGGCGGCCTTGCCGGCCATGACGACGGCGGGGACGGGGCTGCCGCTCTTCTTCGCCGCTTCCTCCGCCTCGTGCTCGGCCTCCTCGTCCTCTTCGAGCTTGTTCTCGAAGTAGCCGGAGAGACCGCCGACGATCATGTAGGTGATCAGACCGGCGATGCCGGACACCAGGACGGTCTGCGCCTTGTCGACGTGTGCGCCGCCGTGCTGGTGGGCCTGGGTGGCGAAGGTCGCCGAGGTGATGACCAGGACGATCAGCGCGATGCACGCGGACAGCATGTCGATCTTGCCGAGCTTGGCCAGCGGACGCTCCAGCCAGGCGAGCCACTTGATGTCCCGGTCCTCGAAGATGAAGTCGAGGAAGATCATCAGCAGGAACATTCCGCCGAAGGCCGCGATCGCCGGGTGGGCGTCGGTGACCAGCTGCTGGTAACGGTCCTTGTCGGTCAAAGCCAGATTGACGGCTTCGATCGGGCCCAAGCTGGCGGTGATCGCGACGATGACGACGGGGAACACCAGCCGCATGCCGAAGACCGCGATCAGAACGCCGACCGTGAGGAAGATCTTCTGCCAGAAGGCATTCATCTTCTTCAAGATGCCGGCGTTGACCACCGCGTTGTCGAAGGACAGCGAGATTTCGAGGATCGACAGGATCGCCACGATCCCAAAAGCGGTCCACCCCCCGTAGAACACCGCTGCGGCCAGACCGAGCGCAGTGATTGCGAACGACCAGCCGAAGGTTTTGAGAACCACTGGCACCCCATCGTCTTGTACGGCTTTACGAAACGTTGACCCCGAAGTCTAGAGCGATGCCCCTCAGCCCCGACGCGTACCCCTGTCCCACCGCCCTGAACTTCCATTCGCCGCCGTACCGGTAGACCTCACCGAAGATCATCGCGGTTTCGCTGGAGGCGTCCTCGGTGAGGTCGTAGCGGGCCAGTTCCTGGCCGTCGGCCTGGTTCACCACGCGGATGAACGCGTTGCTGACCTGGCCGAAGCTCTGCCGGCGGGCCTCCGCCTCGTGGATGGAGACGGGGAAGACGATCTTGTCGACCTCCACCGGCACCTTGGTGAGGTCGATGATGATCGACTCGTCGTCGCCCTCACCCTCGCCGGTGAGGTTGTCCCCCGTGTGTTCGACGGAGCCCTCGGGGCTCTTGAGGTTGTTGTAGAAGACGAAGTACGCATCGCCGAGCACCCGGCCGTCGCGGCACAGCAGCGCGCTGGCGTCGAGGTCGAAGTCGGCGCCCGTGGTCGAGCGCGCGTCCCATCCGAGACCGACCAGGACCCGGGTCAGGTTCGGTGCGGCCTTGGACAGGGAGACATTGCCCCCCTTGGCGAGTGTGACGCCCATGTTGTGGTCCTCCCCGGACGACGTGGTGATGGTGGTGCGGTGGTGCCGGTGTTGCGGTGGTGCCGGTGTTGCGGTGCCGTACTGCGGTGGTGCCGGTGTTGCGGTGGTGCTGCCGTGCCGCCGGTAGAACCGGTGGTTCCGGTGGTGCGGGTAAAGCCGGTCCGGCGCCGTACACACAGTGCACGGCGCCGGACAGGAAACGGCTGTGGGGTCACAGCCGGCTGGCTGGGGCCAGGACTCAGACGTTGACGCCGAAGTCCTGGGCGATGCCACGCAGGCCCGAGGCGTAGCCCTGGCCGATCGCGCGGAACTTCCACTCCGCGCCGTTGCGGTACAGCTCGCCGAAGACCATGGCGGTCTCCGTCGAGGCGTCCTCGGAGAGGTCGTAGCGGGCGAGCTCGCTGTTGTCCGCCTGGTTCACGACGCGGATGTACGCGTTGCGCACCTGGCCGAAGCTCTGCTGACGGGTCTCGGCCTCGTAGATCGAGACCGGGAAGACGATCTTGGCGACATCGGACGGGACGCCGGCCAGGTTGACCTTGATGGCCTCGTCGTCGCCCTCGCCCTCACCGGTGGTGTTGTCGCCGGTGTGCTCGACCGAGCCGTCCGGGCTCTTCAGGTTGTTGAAGAACACGAAGTTCGAGTCGTTGGCGACCTTGCCCTGGTCGTTGGTCAGGATCGCGCTGGCGTCGAGGTCGAAGTCGACACCGGTGGTGGTGCGAGCGTCCCAGCCCAGACCGACGATGACCGCCGTCAGGTTAGGCGCGGCCTTGGTCAGCGAGACGTTGCCGCCCTTGCTGAGGCTGACTCCCACGGGTCCTCCATTGGGTTTCGGTGTGGGGCTGCGCCCCTTCGTGCGGTTGCTGTCGGATCAACGTCCCGATCCTAGTGACGGGTTCCCGCCCGTCACCGGATTTCCCGCGGATCGGACGGCGTACCCGTTCAGAGGCTTTCGAGAGCCTTGATGTACTCGTTCAGGTCGCGTGCGTCGGGCAGCCCGTTGACGACGGTCCAGCGCACGATGCCGTCCTTGTCGATGATGAAGGTGCCGCGGACCGCGCAGCCCTTGTCCTCGTCGAAGACGCCGTAGGCGCGGGAGGTCTCGCCGTGCGGCCAGAAGTCGGAGAGCAGCGGGTAATCCAGGTCCTCCTGCTCGCCGAAGACCCGGAGGGTGGGCACCGAGTCGTTGGAGACCGCGAGGAGCTGGACCTCGTCGTTCTGGAAGCGGGGGAGCTGGTCGCGCAGCTCGCACAGCTCACCGGTGCACACGCCGGTGAAGGCGAACGGGTAGAAGAGCAGCACGACGGCCTTCTCCCCCCGGAAGTCGGAGAGCCGCACGGTGGCGCCGTGGTTGTCCTTGAGCTCGAATTCCGGGGCCTTGCTGCCGACCTCGATCGCCATCTGTCGCATCCCTTCGTTCCTGCATGCCTGCGTTGGGCTGTTCGGGTGCGGCCAGCCTATGGGGTACCGCCTCCGGGAGGGGAACGGGCGTGCGCCCGGGGAAAGCGCGCACCCCGCCGACCGGGGTGATTCCGGTCGGCGGGGTGCGTCCCGCTCGGCTGCGGGGGCGCGGCTCAGCGCTTGGCCTTGGCGGCCTTCGGCGTCACCAGCTTGGTGGAGGTCCACTCCTTGCCGACGGGCAGGCCCTTGGCAAGGGAGAGGCCGGCCGTCTCGGCTGCCTCGCTGATGTCGCTGGCCTCGACGTAGCCGTCACGGCCCGTCTTGGGGGTCAGCAGCAGGATCAGTGCGCCGTCCTCGACCAGCTCGGTCGCATCGACCAGGGCGTCCGTCAGATCGCCGTCCTCGTCGCGGAACCACAACAGCACCGCGTCGGCGACGTCGTCGTAGTCCTCGTCGGCGAGCTCGCTGACGAGCTTCTCGACGGCGTCACGGAATTCCTGATCGACGTCGTCGTCGTAGCCGATCTCCTGGACCACCTGTTCGGACTGGAAACCCAGCCGGGCGGCCAGGCTCTCCGCGTGGTCCGCGGTCGCGCTCACGGGGTGCCTCCTGCTCATGTTCGGTGAATGTCTTTCGGCGGCGCGCGTACGCGCAGCATTGGGCGTAGTCCACACGGGCGCGGCGGATCGCGCAAGTACCCGGCCGCCGAGACCGTCGAAACGGTGACGATTGCGGCCGTCTCGCCGCAACTTTGAGCCTGCCCGTACGGGCCTGTGGTGATTCATCCCACACCATTCCGCCTCATTCGGCATCGCTCGGGACTTCCCACCTGTTTGAGGGACGAACGGCTTTACGAAGGGGTTGATCCACAGGGGCGTAAGGTGGCGGTCCGGCCGGACCCGCTCGGACGTCCCTTCTCCCCGCTCCACCCGCGGTGCCCAGACTTTCCAGGGGTTACCCAGTGGTAGAGGTGAAGATTTCGGCCGAGCGTAAGACCATGGGAGGCGGCGACCCCAAGGCACGACTCCCCCGACAGCGAAGGAACAGCGTGGCTTCCGCATCCGATCGCAATCCGATCATTATTGGCGGCCTGCCGAGCCAGGTCCCGGACTTCGATCCGGAAGAGACGCAGGAGTGGCTCGACTCCCTTGACGCGGCCGTTGACGAGCGCGGCCGTGAACGTGCCCGTTACCTCATGCTGCGACTGATCGAGCGGGCCCGCGAGAAGCGCGTGGCCGTGCCCGAGATGCGCAGCACGGACTACGTCAACACGATCGCCACCAAGGACGAGCCCTTCTTCCCCGGGAACGAGGAGATCGAGCGCAAGGTCCTCAACGCGACCCGGTGGAACGCTGCCGTCATGGTCTCGCGCGCCCAGCGTCCCGGGATCGGCGTCGGCGGTCACATCGCGACCTTCGCCTCCTCCGCCTCCCTCTACGACGTGGGCTTCAACCACTTCTTCCGCGGCAAGGACGAGGGCGACGGCGGCGACCAGATCTTCTTCCAGGGTCACGCCTCCCCCGGCATCTACGCCCGCGCCTACCTCCTGGACCGGCTCTCCGAGCAGCAGCTCGACGCGTTCCGCCAGGAGAAGTCGAAGGCCCCGTACGGGCTGTCCAGCTACCCGCACCCGCGGCTGATGCCGGACTTCTGGGAATTCCCGACCGTCTCGATGGGCCTGGGCCCGCTGGGTGCGATCTACCAGGCGCGGATGAACCGGTACATGGAGGCGCGCGGGATCGCGGACACCTCCAAGTCCCACGTTTGGGCGTACCTCGGTGACGGCGAGATGGACGAACCGGAGTCGCTGGGCCAGCTGTCCATCGCGGCGCGCGAGGGTCTGGACAACCTGACGTTCGTCGTGAACTGCAACCTCCAGCGCCTCGACGGCCCGGTCCGCGGCAACGGCAAGATCATCCAGGAGCTGGAGTCGATCTTCCGGGGCGCCGGCTGGAACGTCATCAAGCTGATCTGGGACCGCTCCTGGGACCCGCTGCTGGCCCAGGACCGCGACGGCATCCTGGTCAACAAGATGAACTCCACCCCCGACGGGCAGTTCCAGACGTACGCCACCGAGTCCGGCGCGTACATCCGTGAGCACTTCTTCGGCGGCGACCAGCGGCTGCGCGCGATGGTCGAGAACATGTCCGACCAGCAGATCCAGCACCTGGGGCGCGGCGGCCACGACCACAAGAAGGTGTACGCGGCGTACGCGGCAGCCAAGGCCCACAAGGGCCAGCCGACGGTGATCCTGGCGCAGACGGTCAAGGGCTGGACGCTGGGCCCGAACTTCGAGGGCCGCAACGCGACGCACCAGATGAAGAAGCTGACGGTCGACGACCTCAAGCGCTTCCGCGACCGCCTGCACATCCCGATCACGGACGCGCAGCTCGAGAGCGGCGCCCCGCCGTACTACCACCCGGGCCGCAACTCCCCCGAGATCCAGTACATGCACGACCAGCGCAACGCCCACGGCGGCTACGTGCCGACCCGGGTGGTGCGCGCCAAGCCGCTCCAGCTGCCCGACGACTCGGCGTACGCGGCGGCCAAGAAGGGCTCGGGACACCAGTCGATCGCGACGACGATGGCGTTCGTGCGCATCTTGAAGGACCTGATGCGCGACAAGGAGATCGGCAAGCGGTTCGTGCTGATCGCCCCCGACGAGTACCGCACCTTCGGCATGGACGCCTTCTTCCCGAGCGCCAAGATCTACAACCCGCTGGGGCAGCAGTACGAGGCGGTCGACCGCGAGCTGCTGCTCGCCTACAAGGAGTCGCCGACCGGCCAGATGCTGCACGACGGCATCTCCGAGGCGGGCTGCACGGCCTCGCTGATCGCGGCGGGTTCGGCGTACGCGACGCACGGCGAGCCGCTGATCCCGGTCTACGTCTTCTACTCGATGTTCGGTTTCCAGCGCACCGGTGACCAGTTCTGGCAGATGGCCGACCAGCTGGCGCGCGGTTTCGTCCTCGGCGCGACGGCGGGGCGGACCACCCTCACGGGTGAGGGTCTCCAGCACGCCGACGGTCACTCCCAGCTGCTGGCGTCGACCAACCCGGGCTGCGTGGCCTACGACCCGGCGTACGGGTACGAGATCGCGCACATCGTCAAGGACGGTCTGCGGCGCATGTACGGCGCCGACTCCGAGGACGTCTTCTACTACCTCACCGTCTACAACGAGCCGATCCAGCACCCGGCCGAGCCGGCCGACGTCGACGTCGACGGCATCCTCAAGGGCATCCACCGGGTGTCGGCGGGCACCGAGGGCAGCGTCGGGGCGCAGATCATGGCCTCCGGCGTAGCCGTGCCGTGGGCGCTGGAGGCGCAGCGGATCCTGGCCGCGGAGTGGAACGTGAAGGCGGACGTCTGGTCGGCGACCTCCTGGAACGAGCTGCGCCGCGAGGCCGTGGAGGTGGAGGAGCACAACCTGCTCCACCCGGAGGAGGAGCAGCGCGTCCCGTACGTGACGCGCAAGCTCTCGGGCTCCGAGGGGCCGTTCGTGGCGGTCTCGGACTGGATGCGGTCGGTGCCGGACCAGATCTCGCGCTGGATCCCCGGCCCGTACACCTCGCTCGGCGCCGACGGCTTCGGTTTCGCGGACACCCGTGGCGCGGCCCGCCGGTTCTTCCACATCGACGCGCAGTCGGTGGTGCTGGCCGTGCTGACCGAGCTCGCCAAGGCGGGCCGGATCGACCGTTCGGTGCTCAAGCAGGCGATCGACCGGTACCAGCTGCTGGACGTCGCGGCGGCCGATCCGGGCGCGGCGGGCGGCGACGCGTAGGGGTCACTCGTGCGAGGGGGCGTTGGGACGGTTGTCCCAGCGCCCCTTACTCGTTCTTTACCATGCTGGCATGAAGGAACCCTCCCGCCAGGCCCGGTGGGAGCGGCGGAGCCAGACCCCGCTGCTCGTGCTCGCCGTGGCGTTCGCCGTCGCGTACGCCGTGCCGATCGTGGCCCCGGACGCCAGCCCCGCGGTGCACCGGGCGTGCACGCACGCCGAGTGGGTGGTGTGGGGCGCCTTCGCCGCCGACTACCTGGTGCGGCTGGGCCTGTCGCCGTCGCGGAAGGCGTTCGTACGGGGCCACTGGCTGGACCTGGCGGCGGTACTGGTGCCGATGATCCAGCCGCTGCGGCTGCTGCGGCTGGTGTCGACGCTGCTGCTGGTGGGCCGGCGCGCCCGGATGGCGCCGCAGGTCCGGCTGACCACGTACGTGGCGGGCGCGGTGGTGGGGCTGCTGATGTTCGGCTCGCTGGCGGTGCTGAGCGTGGAGCGGGACGCGCCCGGCGGCAACATCAAGAGCCTCGGGGACGCGCTGTGGTGGTCGGTGACCACCATGACGACGGTCGGGTACGGGGACCACTCCCCCACCACCGGGCTGGGGCGGCTGCTGGCGGTCGGGCTGATGCTGTCGGGCATCGCGCTGCTGGGTGTGGTCACCGCCAACATCGCCGCCTGGTTCATCTCCCGGTTCGAACGCGACGACCAGGTGGAGCGGGCGCAGACCGCCGCGATCGCCGAACTGGCGCGGGAGGTACGGGCGCTGCGCGCCGAAGTCGCCCGCCTCGGCGGCGCGGCCGGCCCGGGGCCGGAGCCGGGTCCGGGTCCGGGTCCGGGCCCGGGCGCCGCCCCGGCGCGGGAGGACCGCGCCGGGGCGGCGGACGGGGCGGCGGACGGGGAACTTCTCCCCGGGGAGCCCGTCAGCGCTCCCAGACCTTGAACGCCCGCACCTGGTAGGGCGACTGCGGGAGCCAGACGCCGTCGCCCGGGTACGTCTGGAACTCTCCCGTCTCCTGGCACTCGGCCGACTGGTACGTGGTCACCGGGCGGCCGGTCCGGTTGGTGAGGGCCTGGGCGCTGGTCCCGGCGGGCAGCGCGGTGCAGCTGTTGATGTCGAGGGTGCTGAGCTCGTAGGTGTGCCGGGTGCCCTTGAAGTCGGGCTTCGCCCACAGGCACAGCTGTCCGGTGGCGCAGGCCCCGAGCGTCGGTGGCCCGGCGGCGTGTGCGGGGCCGGCGGTGCCCGGGATGAGGGCGGCCGCGGCCAGGGCGACGGCGGCCAGGAACGTGCTGGGCTGCACGGGGGTACTCGTACGCATGACGGGTCAACTCCTTGTGGACGACTCGGGCCCCGGACCGTTTCCGAAGCTCCGACGACCCCACGCTGACCTGCGGTGACGTGCGTACGGAAGGGGCCGCGGACGGGTCCACCCTGATAGGCGACGGCCCCGCCGGAACCGTCCGGCGGGGCTGTCGTGCGTGCGGGGTTGACGCCTGCGCGGCGCGCGGGCGGGCGGCTCAGACGTGGGCCGCGCCCGCCCCCGCGGCGGCGTTCTCGCCGCGCTTGGTGAAGCCGGCCACGATCGCGGCGAGCACCGCGACCACGCCCGCGACGGTGAAGGCCGTACTCATGCCCGAGACGAACGTGTCGTGGGCGACCGTGGTGATCGCCTGCGCGATCTGGGGCGGGGCGCCCGGCGGGACGGGCGCGATGCCGACCTGCACGCCCTTCTCGGCGAGGTCGAGCTGCTCGGGGCTGAGCGGCGGCAGCTGCGCGCGCTGCCAGTTGTCCCCGAACGAGTCACGGACGGTGCCCGCCATGACGGCGCCGAGCACGGCGGTGCCGAGGCTGCCGCCGACCTGCATGGCCGCCTGCTGGAGCCCGCCGGCCACCCCGGACAGCTCCAGCGGGGCGTTGCCGACGATGACCTCGGTGGCGCCGACCATGACGGGTGCGAGGCCGAGGCCCAGGAGGGCGAACCAGAGCGACATGACGAGCGTGCCGGTGCCCGGGGTCAGCCGAGCCATCCCGAAGCAGGCGACGGCGGTGGCGACCATGCCGGCGACGAGGGGGATCCGCGGGCCGATCTTGGTGATCGCGGCGCCCGCCAGCGGCGAGCCGATGATCATCATTCCGGTGAGCGGCAGCAGGTGCAGGCCGCTGTCGACCGGGCTCATGCCGTGGACGTTCTGCAGGTAGAAGGTGACGAAGAACAGGCCGCCCATGAACGCGAAGGCCATCAGCACCATCAGCACGGTGCCCGCGGACAGCGGCAGCGAACGGAACATCCCGAGCGGGATGAGCGGTTCGGCGACCCGTGTCTCCCAGAAGGCGAAGAGCGCGAAGCAGACGACCGAGGCGCCGAGGAACACCAGGGTCTTGGTGTCCCCCCAGCCCCACTCGGCGGCCTTGATCAGGGCCCAGATCAGGGAGAACATCGCACCGGACAGCAGCACGATGCCGATCAGGTCGAAGGAGCGCGGGGCGTTCTCGGCCCGGTGGTCGAGCAGGATGAACAGGCCGAAGCCGAGCGCGACGATCCCGACGGGCACGTTGATGAAGAAGACGGACTGCCAGCTGACGTGCTCGACCAGCAGGCCGCCGACGATGGGACCGGCGGCGGTCGAGGCGCCGATCACCATGCCCCAGATGCCGATGGCCATGTTCAGCTTCTCTGCGGGGAAGGTGGCGCGCAGCAGTCCGAGCGCGGCCGGCATCAGCAGCGCGCCGAAGAGGCCCTGGGCGACGCGGAACGCGATGACGAGCTCGACGCCGTCGGACAGCCCGATGACGGCCGAGGACAGCGCGAAGCCCGCGATGCCTATGAGGAAGGTCTGCCGGTGACCGAAGCGGTCACCGAGCTTGCCCGCGGTGATGAGGGAGACGGCCAGGGCCAGGAGGTAGCCGTTGGTGATCCACTGCACCTCGGCGAGGGTGGCGCCGAGGTCCTTTTGGATGGCGGGGTTGGCGACCGCGACGATCGTGCCGTCCAGGGTCACCATCATCACGCCGATCGCAACGGCGAAGAGGGTGAGCCATGGATGGCCGCGCAGTCCTGAACGCGACGGCGCCGGGCCGGATTTGTCCAGGGTCACCCGGCCGTCGGCGGTGATCTGACTAGTCATGCGAACAGGCTAGTGACAGCGACTGACACTTCACAAACGGCTTAACGGGGCAGTCGCTGTCAGGTGGGTCACAGGTAACCTGACCGCTCACTCAGCGTCAGAACAGACCAACGGCGGCCCGGCACCACGGACCGGCAGCGGCACCGGAAGGGGACCCCGCGGTGATGACCGAACACCGGCCCGCGCCGGCCGTCCCGGCGGGCGGACTGCGCGAGCGCAAGAAGCAGCGCACCAGGGACGCGCTGCTGCGCGCGGCCCTCCTGCTGTTCCTTTCGCAGGGCTACGACAAGACGACGGTCGACGAGATCACCGATGTCGTGCAGGTCTCCCAGCGCACCTTCTTCCGCTATTTCGCCAACAAGGAAGAGGTCGCCTTCGCCGTCCAGGACCTGGTCGAGTCGCACTTCGTGGCGGCGCTGCGGGCGCGGCCGGCCGCCGAGGGACCCCTGACGGCGATGCGGAACGCGGTGCTCGTCGCCTGGGACACCGTCGACGAGGCCATCTCCGACGTGGTGCCCGTGGACCTCTACATGCGCGGCTACCAGCTCATCGAGTCGACCCCGGCACTGCTCGCCGTACACCTGCGGCGCTCCGCCGAGCTGGAGGAGCGCATCGCCCGGCTCGTCGCCGACCGCGAGGGCCTGGACGTGGACGCCGATCCGCGGCCGCGGGTGGCGGTGGCCGCCTTCTCCGGCGTCATGCGGGTCACCGGACGGCTGTGGGGGCAGGGCCAGGACACCAGCGTGGCGGCGATCCGGCGGATGACCGAGTCCTACCTCGACCAGATCGGCCCGGCGCTGGCCGCGGACTGGCGCTGAGCGGGGCGTTGCCGCGGGCGGCGGCGCCGGTCCGCGGCGCGAACGGCGGCGTGGCGGGCGGCGGTGACGGCGCCGGTCCCCGCCGCGGCCGCGGCGGGGCAGTGCCGTGGCCGACGGTGGCGGGGTGACTGCGTGTGACACGGTCGGCGGTGAGACCCGTCACCCCGCGCGCCAGGTACTCGAGCGGTCTCCTAGGCTGGTTCCAGTGAAACTGCCCGGCTCCGTCCACCACACCGCCGGCGCCACAGCGCCCCCCGCCGCAATGCGCACCCTGCTCGCGCTCGCGGTCGTCCTCGTCATGCTGGTGATCACCGGCTGGACCTCCGTGCACCGGCCCGAGGCGGGCATCTCGCCCCGGGCGGCCGCCCTCTCCGCCTGGTCGCTGGCCCGGATCGACGGACGGGCCCTGCCCGCGGCCGACGCCCCCGTGGCCGCGGTCTCGCGCTTCTTCGCCGGGCTCGACGGAGCCCAGCGGGCCCGGCTCGCGGACGGCTACCCGCTCGTCGTCGGCAACCTCGACGGGGTGCCCGCCACCACCCGCTACCGGGCCAACCTGCGCTCCCTGGAGCAGGCGCGGCGCGTGGAGGAGGCCCGCAGCCGGGACGTCGCCCTGACCCCGGCCGACCGCGCCACCGCGCTGCGGCGCGCCCACCGCCTGGAGTCCCTCGCCGAACCGGGACGCCAGATCCTCCTGTTCGATCCCACCGGCGACGGACTCGTCGCGGAGGTCTTCGGCGACCTCGACCGGGCCGGCCGGGTCTCGGTGGTCGTGCCCGGCGTCGACACCGACCTGCTCACCTTCGAGCGGACGCAGCGCAGCCTGACCGCGCCCGCCGGCATGGCGCACTCCCTCTACGAGGCCGAACGCGTGACGGCGCCGGACAGCAGGACCGCGGTCATCGCCTGGGCCGGCTACACGGCGCCGACCGGGGTCGGCATGGACGCCGCCACCGGCAAGCTCGCGGTGGAGGGCTCCGTACGGCTGCGGGCGCTGACCACCGCCCTGCCGGGTCAGTCCAGCGTCGCGTTGTTCTGCCACAGCTACGGGTCGGTGGTGTGCGGGGTCGCGGCCCGCGAGCTGCCGCCGCGGGTGACCGACGTGGTGGTGGCGGGCAGCCCCGGGATGCGCGTGTCGAACGCCGCCGAGCTGCACACGCCGGCCCGGGTCTGGGCGATGCGCGACTCCGGTGACTGGATCGCCGATGTGCCGCACCTCGAACTGGGCGGCCTGGGCCACGGGGCGGACCCCGTCTCGCCGGGCTTCGGCGCGCGACTGCTGTCCTCGGCGGGGGCCCGCACCCACACCGGCTATTTCGAGCCAGGGACCGCTTCGCTGGACAACTTCGCGAAGATCGGAACCGGGGCCTTCGGTTCCGTTGTGTGCGTGACCGGGGCCGACACCTGCCGACATGGGGTTTCCGAGGACTGACGGGATCTCAGGGCTCCCGCAGGGACCGAAGAACCGTCTCTGCGGTGAAGGGGACGAGCGGGGGTGCGTCCCTTTACCATGAGCCGTATGGGGGACGTACTGGCCGGAAACCATGCTGTCTGGGAGCTCGACTCCGACTCGGTGATCATTCGGTTCGCGCGGGGGCTGCGGACACCACGGCTCTGGCACGCCCTGAGGGAGCGCCGGATCCCGTTGGAGGCACTGTCGGAGGTGACGGTGACCGGAGGCAAACGGGACACCGTGGTGCTGCGCGCCGTGCCGCGGGCCGGGGCGGATCCCTTGATGGAGGCCGCCGCCGGGCAGCTCAAGGAGAGCTGCGACCCGTACCGCCTGGTGCTTCCCGCCGAGGCGGGCGCGCGGGCCGCGGCGCTGGCGGACGAGGTACGGGGCCGGCTCGGACCGGCGACGGCGGCGGAACGTTTCCTGGTCGGCGTCCCCGAGGTGACGGCTCCCCTCAAGGCGTACGACGCGCGCGTCGGCTTCGACGGGACGGCCGTCACCTTCCACTGGTCGCGCACGGGGGCGAGCAGCGCCAAGTGGAAGGCGGGCGACCAGCGGTATCCGCTGGCGGCGGTGACCGCGGTGGCGTGGCGCTCGCCGGAGGGGCCGGAGGGGCATCTGCGGCTGCGGCTGCGGGACGCCCCCGGCGGTGACGCCCGGCCCGACCACGACCTGGCCGCGGCCGTGTTCGGGGTGGGGTACGGGGCGGTGCACGAGTCACTGCCGTTCGCGGCGGCCGTCTTGGCGGCGGTGCGGGGGCGGCGGTTGACGGTGGCGACGGCCGCGCCGAAGGGTTCCGGCGGGGACCGTCTGCACCACCTGCGGGAGCTGCACAGCGCGGGGCTGCTCACGGACGCCGAGTACTCGGCCCTGCGGGACCGGCTGGGCTGAGCCGCCGCGGCGCGGCCCTGCGGGAGCGGCCCCGGGCCGGGGGGACTACCCCTCGCGGGCTGCCGAGGTGGAGGACATGTCCGGGTAGCGGTCACCGCTGACCTGGGCGGCGATCGGCTCCAGCCGGTCGAGCTCCGCCTGCGTCAGGGTGATCCGCGTCGCCGCCGTGTTCTCGGCGAGGCGCCCGGGCTTGCGGGTTCCGGGGATCGGCACCACGGTCAGCCCGTGCACCTGCGCCCGCTGATGCACCCACGCCAGCGCGATCTGCGCCGGCGTCGCCCCGTGCGCGGCCGCGATCTCCCGCACCGGGGCCAGCAGCTCCGCGTTCGCCTTCGCGTTGTCGCCGGTGAACCGCGGCTGGAACCGTCGGAAGTCCCCCTCGGACAGGTCCGCCGCCGCGTCCGCGAACGCGCCCGTCAGGAACCCGCGCCCCAGCGGGGAGTACGGCACGAACGCCACCCCCAGCTCCGCCGCCGCGCCCACCGCGCTGCGCTCCACGTCCCGGCTGAACAGCGACCACTCCGACTGGAGCGCCGCGATCGGGTGCACCGCGTGCGCCTCGCGCAGCTCCGCGCCGGTGACCTCGCTCAGGCCGAGGTGGCGCACCTTGCCCTCCTGTACGAGTTCGGCCATCGCGCCCACCGACTCGGCGAACGGCACGGCCGGGTCGCGCCGGTGCATGTAGTAGAGGTCGATCACGTCGGTGCCGAGCCGCCGCAGGCTGCCCTCGACCGCCTGCCTGATGTAGGCGCGGTCGTTGCGGACCCCGCGGTAGTGCGGGTCGTCGGTTCGCTCTATGGCGAACTTCGTCGCGAGGGTGATCTCGTCCCGGTGCGCCGCCACGAACGACGCGAGGAACTCCTCGTTCGCCCCGCGCCCGTACACGTCCGCGGTGTCGAAGAGGGTGACCCCGGCGGCCAGCGCCGCGTTCAGGGTCTGGCGGGCCGCCGCCACGTCGGTGTCCCCGTAGAACTCGCTCATGCCCATGCAGCCGAGGCCCTGGACACCGACCAGGGGGCCGCCCTTGCCGAGTTCGACCTGCTTGATCTTCGCCGTGCTCTGCGTCATCGACGTACAGCCTTCCCCGCGTAGTGTTCGATCTTGTAGTCCAGTACGGCCAGCGCGTCCGTCATCTCCGAGATCCGCGCCCGCACCTCGCGGCGCGTCCGCTCCAGCAGCTCCCGCCGCTGGTCGACGGTGTGCTCCCCCTCCCGGACGAGCTCCGCGTACCGCACCATGTCCGCCACCGACATCCCGGTGGTGCGCAGCTTGCCCACGAAGGCCAGCCAGTCGAGGTCCTTGCCGCTGAACCGCCGCTGCCCCGAGTGGGAACGGTCCACGTGCGGCATCAGGCCGATCCGTTCGTACCAGCGCAGCGTGTGCTGGGTCAGACCGGTCAGGGCCTCGACTTCGCTGATCGTGTACCGCGTCTGCGTCAGGCTCATGACCACCACGCTAAAACCTTGGAGTGCACTCCAAGCAAGTAGGCTCGGGCGCATGGAGAGCCCGGAGACCTTGCAGACCCTGCGGACCATCGAGAGCTGGCCGGTACCGACCGCCGCGGCGGCCGTCGTGCGCGCCGACGGGAGCGTGGCCGGCTCCCACGGGCCCGTGGACCACCGTTTCCCCCTGGCCTCGGTCACCAAGCCGCTCACCGCGTACGCCGCTCTCGTCGCGTACGAGGAAGGCGCGGTCGAACTGGACGAGCCGGCCGGACCGGAGGGTTCGACGGTCCGTCACCTGCTCGCCCACACCAGCGGTCTCGCCTTCGACGAGCACCGGGTGATGGGCCCGCCCGGCCGGCGCCGGCTGTACTCCAACGCGGGTTTCGAGGTGCTCGGCGACCACATCGCCAAGGCCACCGGGATCCCCTTCGCCGAGTACCTGCACCAGGCCGTCTTCGAGCCGCTGGGCATGGCGTCGAGCTCCCTGGACGGTTCCCCGGCCAAGGACGGCGTCTCGACCGTCTCCGACCTGGTGCGCTTCGCCGCGGAGCTCCAGGCGCCGAGGCTGCTCGACGTCCGGACCGTCGCCGAGGCCACCTCGGTCGTGCACCCGGGCCTCAAGGGCGTCCTGCCGGGCTACGGGCACCAGTCCCCCAACGACTGGGGGCTCGGCCTGGAGATCCGCGACGGCAAGTCCCCGCACTGGACGGGCACCACTTCCTCGCCCCGCACCTTCGGGCACTTCGGCCAGTCCGGCACCTTCCTGTGGGTGGACCCGGACGCCCGCGCGGCGTGCGTGGCGCTGACCGACCGCGCCTTCGGCCCGTGGGCCGTGGAGGCCTGGACCCCGTTCACCGACGCGGTCCTCGCAGAACTGCGCGGGCGCTAGGCAGTCTCTTTCGCATCTTGCCGGACGCCGCGTCGCCCGGCGCCGCACGGGTTCAGGGCAGTTCCCAGATCAGCAGCTCGCCCGGGGAGCCGGCGACGATCTGCAGCTCCGGCTCGCCGGTGATGCGCGCCGAGTCGCCGGGGCCGAGTTCCTCGCCGTCCAGACGCAGGTCGCCCCGTACGACGTGCAGGTAGACGCGGGGCGCCGCCGGCACGGTGATCCGCTCGCCCGCCCCGGGCCGCCGCACGCGCAGGACGGCCCCGGCGGCCGGGATCTCGCAGGCCTCGCCGTCCGCGAGGCCCCGGACGAGCCGGTAGGAGGGCTCACCGCCCGCCGTGAGCGGGGCGAGCCAGGTCTGGACGAAGCGCAGCGGGACGGGCCCGTCGTTGCGTTCGATGTGCCGCGCGCCCGAGCCGGCGCAGAAGTGCTGCACGTCGCCGGCACCGACCTGGCCGGTGTGGCCGGTGGTGCTGTCCTTGTGCGTGAGCTCGCCCTCCACCACCCAGGTGACGATCTCGGTCTGGCTGTGGGGGTGCTCGTCGAAACCGGAGCCGGGCCGGAGCAACTCCTCGTTGCAGGCCAGCAGGGGCCCGAAGCGGATGTTGTCCGGGTCGTAGAAGGACCCGAAGGAGAAGGCGTGCCGGGTGGTGATCCCGGCGGCCGGGTTCCCGCCCTCGTACCGGTCTGCGGCGCGGCGTACGTCAATCATGGTGGCCACCGTAGACCTCTGTGCGCGTCCTTCCGGGACGGGTGCGGCGGGCGCGGCGGGGGCGGGTGCCGGTGACCCGGCTCCGCGCCCCGTCACCGATAAGGCAGTCTTGTCCCGTGCCCCAACCCGAACGTGAGCATTCCCCCGAGACCGGCCCGGCGCGTCCCGCGCACGCCGCGCATCCCGCCCACCCGCATTCGGCGACGCTGCGCCGGCTGGAGAAGTCCGCCGGCCGGCTCGCCGCGAACGCGATCGCGCGCATGGACGAGACCCTGCCGTGGTACCGGGCGATGCCGCCGGAGAACCGGTCGTGGATCGGCCTGGTCGCCCAGGCCGGCATCGCCGCGTTCACGGAGTGGTTCCGGCACCCGGAGACCCCGCAGGCGATCTCCACGGACGTGTTCGGGACGGCTCCGCGCGAGCTGACCCGGGCGATCACCTTGCGCCAGACGGTGGAGATGGTCCGTACGACGATCGAGGTCATGGAGACCGCGATCGACGAGGTGGCGGCCCCGGGCGACGAGTCGGTGCTGCGCGAGGCGCTGCTCGTGTACGCGCGGGAGATCGCCTTCGCGACCGCCCAGGTGTACGCCCAGGCGGCCGAGGCGCGTGGTGCGTGGGACGCCCGCCTGGAGTCCCTCGTCGTCAATGCGGTGCTGTCGGGCGAGGCGGACGAGGGCGCGCTGTCGCGGGCGGCGGCGCTGGGCTGGAACTCGCCGGAGCACGTGTGCGTCGTCCTGGGCACCGCCCCGGACGGGGACAGCGAGCTGACGGTCGAGGCGATCCGGCGTGCCGCCCGGCACCACAAGCTCCAGGTGCTGACGGGCGTGCTGGGCGACCGCCTCGTGGTCATCGCGGGCGGCAGCGACAACCCGTTGCAGGTGGCGAAGTCGCTGATCGGCCCGTTCGCGGCCGGTCCGGTGGTGGCCGGGCCGGTGGTCCCGGACCTGCTGAACGCGACGAAGTCCGCGCAGGCCGCGGCGGCCGGGCTCAAGGCGTGCACGGCCTGGCAGGACGCGCCGCGTCCGGTGCTGGCGGACGATCTTCTTCCGGAGCGCGCCATCGCGGCGGATCCCTCGGCGAGGGAGCAGCTGGTGGAGGAGATCTACAGACCGCTGGAGGAGGCGGGCTCGGCGCTGCTGGAGACGCTGAGCGTCTACCTGGAGCAGGCGAGCAGCCTGGAGGGGGCGGCGCGGATGCTGTTCGTGCACCCCAACACGGTGCGCTACCGGCTGCGACGTGTGACCGACGTCACCGGCTGGTCACCCTCCGATGTCCGTTCCGCGTTCACGCTCCGGATCGCCCTGATCCTGGGGCGTCTGGCCGACGGCGATCTCCAGTCCTAGACTTTTGTCGGACATCAACAATTACCCCGACGGTTCTTCGTCCCTGTCCCCACGGGCGGCGCGGGCCGAATACAAGAGAGAGTGTGAGGGTGCTCGTACTCGTCGCTCCAGGCCAAGGCGCTCAGACGCCCGGCTTCCTGACTCCCTGGCTCGAACTCCCCGGCGCCGCCGAGCGCGTGGCGGGGTGGTCCGACGCTCTCGGGCTCGACCTCGCCCACTACGGCACGAAGGCCGACGCGGACGAGATCCGCGACACGGCGGTGGCCCAGCCGCTGCTGGTCGCGGCGGGTCTGCTGTCCGCTTCTGCGCTGGGTTCCCCCTCCGCTTTCGGTGCGGTCGCCGGTCACAGCGTCGGTGAGATCACCGCCGCCGCGTACGCCGGTGTGCTGAGCGAGGCCGACGCGCTGTCGTTCGTACGGACCCGGGGCCTGGCCATGGCCGAGGCCGCGGCCGTCACCCCCACGGGCATGGCCGCGGTGCTGGGCGGCGACCGCGACGTGGTCGTGGCGCACCTGGAGAAGCTGGGGCTCGCCCCGGCCAACATCAACGGCGCGGGCCAGATCGTGGCGGCCGGCACCCTGGAGCAGATCGCCGCTCTGGAGGCCGACAAGCCCGAAGGCTCCATGAAGGTCGTCGCCCTCAAGGTCGCGGGCGCCTTCCACACGCATCACATGGCCCCGGCGGTCGCCACCCTGGAGGAGGCCGCGCAGGCCCTCTCCCCGGCGGACCCGGCGCTGACGTACGTGTCGAACAAGGACGGCGGGGTCGTCACCTCGGGCGCCGATGTCGTCGCCCGCCTGGTCGGCCAGGTCGCCCATCCGGTCCGCTGGGACCTGTGCATGGAGACGTTCGCCGAGCTGGGCGTCACCGGGATCATCGAGCTGTGCCCCGGCGGGACCCTCACCGGTCTGGCCAAGCGCGCTCTCAAGGGCGTTCCGAGCGTCGCCCTCAAGACCCCGGACGATCTCCAGAAGGCCGCGGAGCTCCTCGCCGAGCACGCGGCCTGAGAGAAGGAGCCCCCCTCAGCATGTCGAAGATCAAGCCTGCCAAGGGCTCCCCGTACGCCCGCATCCTCGGTGTCGGCGGCTACCGCCCGACCCGTGTGGTGCCCAACGAGGTGATCCTGGAGACGATCGACTCGTCCGACGAGTGGATCCGCTCGCGCTCGGGCATCGCGACCCGGCACTGGGCCTCGCCCGAGGAGACCGTCGCCGCGATGTCGGTGGAGGCCTCGGGCAAGGCGCTGGCCGATGCCGGTGTCTCGCCCGAGCAGATCGGCGCCGTGATCGTCTCCACGGTCTCGCACTTCAAGCAGACGCCGGCCGTGGCGACGGAGATCGCGCACCGGGTCGGGGCGGTCAAGCCGGCCGCGTTCGACATCTCCGCTGGCTGCGCCGGGTTCGGTTACGGCCTGACGCTGGCCAAGGGCATGGTCGTCGAGGGGTCCGCGCAGTACGTCCTCGTCATCGGTGTCGAGCGCCTGTCGGACCTGACCGACCTGGAGGACCGGGCGACGGCCTTCCTGTTCGGCGACGGCGCCGGCGCGGTGGTCGTCGGTCCTTCGGACGAACCGGCCATCGGCCCCACGGTGTGGGGTTCGGAGGGCGACAAGTCCGAGACGATCAAGCAGACCGTGCCGTGGGACGAGTACCTCGGCAAGGGCGGCGGGGAGAAGTTCCCGGCCATCACCCAGGAGGGCCAGGCGGTCTTCCGCTGGGCCGTCTTCGAGATGGCCAAGGTGGCCCAGCAGGCGCTCGACGCGGCCGGGATCACCGCGGATGACCTGGACGTCTTCATTCCGCACCAGGCCAACATGCGGATCATCGACTCGATGGTGAAGACTCTCAAGCTGCCGGACCACGTCACGGTCGCCCGTGACGTGGAAACCACCGGCAATACGTCGGCCGCCTCGATTCCGCTCGCTATGGAGCGGCTCCTGGCGACCGGAGCGGCGAAGAGCGGCGACACCGCGCTCGTCATCGGCTTCGGGGCGGGGCTCGTCTACGCCGCGACGGTCGTTACCCTCCCCTAGGGCCGGGATCGTTTTTTCCCTCCCTGATCATTCAATTAGCTAAAGAAGGAGCGCCTCATGGCCGCCACCCAGGAAGAGATCGTCGAGGGTCTCGCCGAGATCGTCAACGAGATCGCCGGTATCCCGACCGAGGACGTCCAGGTCGACAAGTCCTTCACCGACGACCTGGACGTCGACTCCCTGTCCATGGTCGAGGTCGTCGTCGCCGCCGAAGAGCGCTTCGACGTCAAGATCCCGGACGAGGACGTCAAGAACCTCAAGACGGTCGGCGACGCCGCTGAGTACATCCTGAAGAACCAGGCCTAAGAGCCTGCCGAGCGTTTGTCGCCACCCCGCGGTGGCGCCGTGACAATTCAGCACCCCCTGAGACGTGGAGAAAGAATTCCTGTGAGCCCGACCAATCGCACCGTGGTCGTCACCGGTATCGGCGCAACCACTCCGCTGGGTGGCGACAGCGCTTCGACCTGGGAAGGTCTGCTTGCCGGCCGTTCCGGCGTCAAGCCCCTGGAGGGCGAACGTTTCGCCGAACTCCCGGTCCGCATCGCCGCTCAGGCCGCCGTGGACCCCGGCGAAGTCCTGCCCAAGCCGCTGGCCCGCAAGCTCGACCGTTCGGCGCAGTTCGCGCTGATCGCGGCCCGTGAGGCCTGGGCCGACGCGGGCTACACCGCCCCGGCCGGCGAGGACGTCTCCGTCCTCCCCGAGCGCCTGGGCACCGTGATCGCCTCCGGCATCGGCGGCGTCACCACTCTGCTCGACCAGTACGACGTACTGAAGGAAAAGGGCGTGCGCCGGGTCTCCCCGCACACCGTCCCCATGCTCATGCCGAACGGCCCGTCGGCCAACGTCGGCCTCGAGGTCAACGCCCGCGCCGGTGTGCACACCCCGGTCAGCGCGTGCGCGTCGGGCGCCGAGGCCATCGGCTACGCCGTCGAGATGATCCGTACCGGCCGCGCCGACGTGGTCGTCGCCGGCGGGACCGAGGCGGCGATCCACCCGCTGCCGATCGCCGCGTTCGCCAACATGATGGCGATGTCCAAGAACAACGAGAACCCCGAGCAGGCCTCGCGTCCGTACGACAAGGCCCGTGACGGCTTCGTCCTCGGCGAGGGCGCCGGCGTCGTGGTGCTGGAGTCCGCCGAGCACGCCGCCGCGCGCGGCGCCCGGGTCTACTGCGAGGTGCTGGGCCAGGGCCTGTCCGCGGACAGCCACCACATCGCGCAGCCGGAGCCGACGGGCCGCGGTGTCGCGGCCGCCGTGCAGAACCTGCTCGACAACACGGACCTGGACCCGTCCGAACTGGTGCACCTGAACGCGCACGCCACGTCCACCCCGCAGGGTGACACGGCCGAGCTGAAGGCCCTGCGCAAGGTCCTGGGCGACGACCTCGACCACATCGCGATCTCCGCGACCAAGTCGATGACCGGTCACCTGCTGGGCGGTGCCGGCGGTATCGAGACCGTCGCGACGGTGCTGGCCCTGTACCACCGGATCGCCCCGCCGACGATCAACGTCGACGAGCTGGACGACGACATCGACGCGGACATCGTGCGCGGTGAGCCGCGCAAGCTGCCGGTGGACGGTCCGATCTCGGCGATCAACAACTCGTTCGGTTTCGGCGGCCACAACGTGACGCTGGCGTTCCGCACGGTCTGATACCCCGTTCGACGTCGAAGGCCCCGCCCGGCTGTGCCGGGCGGGGCCTTCCGCCTGACCGGGAGCGGCTCAGACCACCTGGTGGAGCCAGCGGACCGGGGCGCCCTCGCCCGCGTGGCGGAAGGGCTCCAGCTCGTCGTCCCAGGGCTTGCCGAGCAGCGTGGAGATCTCCGTCTCCAGGTGGCTCTCGCCGCGCGCGGAGCGGGCGAGGGCGGCGCGCAGCCGGTCCTCGGGGATCAGGATGTCGCCGTGCAGTCCGGTGACGGCGTGGAAGATGCCGAGGTCGGGGGTCGAGCTGTAGCGCTCCCCCTCGGCCGTCGGGCAGGGCTCGGCCGTCACTTCGAAGCGCAGCAGGTGCCAGCCGCGCAGCGCGGAGGCGAGTTTCGAGGCGGTGCCCGCCTCGGCCTGCCAGGAGAACTCGGATCTCCAGGTGCCGGGGGAGGCCGGCTGCCTGATCCAGTCGAGGTTCACCCGCACCCCGAGAACACCCGCAACAGCCCATTCCACGTGCGGGCAGAGCGCGCGCGGCGCGGAATGCACGTACAGAACTCCACGTGTCGTCACCGGGACCTCCAGTGTGGGACGAGGTCGGGAATAAACTCCAGAAAACGGACAGTATGTGACGAGATGTAATGTAACGGAAATGATCTGACATTGCGTCGCGGGACCTGCGGCCGAAACGCCACGGGAAAAAGCTACCGTGCGCCAGGGGTCCCGGTGTGACGTACGGTCGCTCAGAACCCCCGTGGACACAGAGCATTCACTCAGCAGGACGCCCCCGCAGGACGGGGGGCGACGAGGGAGGGACCACCCCGATGGGCACCACCGCTCCGCGCCGACGCACCCGCCGGACCCTCGCGGCGGCGGTCGCGACGGCCGCCCTGCTGGCAGGGGGCACGACGGCCTGTGAGGGCGGCGGGCCGGGCAGCGAGAGCGGCCGGGGGGCGCAGGCCGGACCACGCTGGAACACCGCCCCGAAGTCCATCGCCGCCGTGGGTGACTCCATCACCCGGGGGTTCGACGCCTGTTCGGTGCTGGCGGACTGCCCGGAGGTCTCGTGGGCCACCGGGGCCGACCCCGAGGTCGACTCCCTCGCCACCCGGCTGCTCGGGCAGGCCGATGCACCCGCGAACAGCTGGAACTACGCGGTGACCGGGTCCCGGATGGCGGACCTGGCGGGCCAGCTGGCCTCGGCCGCCGAGCACAAGCCCGACCTGGTCACGGTGATGGTCGGCTCGAACGACGCCTGCCGGCCCACGACTTCCTCCATGACCTCGGTCGCCGCCTTCAAGGACGGCTTCGAGAAGGCCCTCGCCGTCCTGCGGGCCGCGTCCCCCTCGACCCAGGTGTACGTGTCCTCCGTGCCGGACTTGCAGCGGCTGTGGGAGCAGGGCAAGGACGCCCCGATGGTCCGGCAGGTGTGGAAGCTCGGCATCTGCCAGTCGATGCTGGCCGAGCCGCTGTCGTCCACTGAGGAGGCGACGGCCCGGCGGGAACGCGTCCGGGCGCGCGTGGTCGAGTACAACGAGGTGCTGCGCAGCGTCTGCGCGAAGGACCCGCTCTGCCGCTACGACGGCGGCGCCGTGTTCCAGTACCCCTTCGGGGCCGAGCAGTTGAGCCGCTGGGACTGGTTCCACCCGGGCAAGGCCGGTCAGGCCCGGCTCGCGGAACTCGCGCACCGGCAGGTGACGGCGCCCGAGCTGCCGCGCTGAGTTCCGGCGGCATCGGCGGCAGGGCCGGGGCGAGAGGACCGGCGGGGGCCGTCAGGGGCCTCCACCGGTCCGGTTCAGGGGTGATTTCCGGCCATTAGACGTGGAGAGTGGCCGTCAGCCGCGTGTCGCCGTGCGCACGGCTCGCCCGGACCTCGTATCCGCCGCCGACGCGGCGCCAGGAGCCGGCGCTCTCGTCCCAGACCTCGAAGGACCGGTCCGGCAGGGTGATCTCCAGCTCGACGCTCTCACCGGGGCCCGCGGCGACCGGTGCGAACCCCGCCAGCCAGCTCGCCGGGCGCCCCGCGTCGTCGGCGAGCGGCGCCAGGTAGAGCTGGACGATCTCCCGCCCGGGCCGGGCGCCCGTGTTGGTGAGCCGCACCCGCGCCACCGACCCGGTGACCTCCAGCGCCTCGTACGCCCATTCGGTGTAGCCGAGGCCGTGCCCGAACGGGTAGGCGGGCTTCACCCCCCGGGCCTCGTACGCCCGGTGCCCGATGAGGAGCCCCTCGCGGTACTCCAGCCGCCCCTCGCGGGGGACGACCTCGGTGACGGGTGCGTCGGCGAGCGCGGCGGGCCAGGTGGTGGGCAGCCGGCCGCCCGGCTCGGTCTCCCCGAGGAGTACGTCGGCCAGCGCGGCGCCGCCCTCCTGCCCGGGGAACCAGGTGAGCAGCACGGCGGCCACGTCCGCGCGCCAGGGCAGTTCCACGGGGGAACCGGCGTTGACGACGACCACGGTGTTCCGGTTCACGGCGGCGACGGCACGGACCAGGTCGTCCTGGCGCCCCGGCAGCCTCAGGTCCTTGCGGTCGAAGCCCTCGGACTCGACGCGCTCGGTGGTGGCGACGACGACCACGGCGGTATCGGCGGCCCGGGCGGCCTCCACGGCCTCCGCGATCAGCTCGTCCGCGTCCCGCCGGGGCCCCAGGTGGAGCAGCGAGAACATGATCGCCTTGAGCGGCAGGGCGCTCACGTCGGGCACCTGGAAGGTCAAGGACACCTCGACGGGCTCCCCCGCGGTCAAGGTGGTGCGGGTGCGTTCGCTGGGGGCGCCGAAGAAGGCCTCGAACGGGTCGGCCTCCTCGCCCATCCGCTGGACGCCCTCCCAGAGCGTGCGCCCGTCCACGGCGAGGGCGAAGACGCCGAGCCCCCGGGTGCCGAAGGCGTGCTCGCCGCTCTCGCGCGGCACGAACGTGCCGGTGACCTCGATGCTCGCCATCGTCTCGTACGTGGCGCCGGCCGGGAGGTCCTCGCCGATCCACTGCACCTGGCCGGACGGCAGGCTGCCTTCGCCGAGGACGGCGCCCGAGGCGTCGCGGCAGATCGCGCGGAGCTCGAAGCCCTTGTCGGCCGGGACGAGCTCCTCGCTGGGGTCGGCGCCGACACTGAACGTGAGCGACCCGGCGGGAAGCGCGGCTCCCAGACCGTCGAGCGGGGAGACGACCCGCTCGGGGAAGACCGTCGCCGAGCCGCCGCCGAGGACCCGGGCGTCGCGGGCTGCGGCGCCGACCAGGGCCACCGTGCGGCCGGGCGCGGTGTCGAGCGGCAGGGCGCGCCGCCCGCCGGACGCGGGCTCGTTGCGGACGAGCACGAAGCCCCGGGCCGCGATCTCCCGGGCCAGCGCCTGACCGTCGATCCCGGCCGGAGGTTCGGTGACGGCGGCGGGCGCGCCTTCCAGGGCGCCGACGCGGGCGGCGAGGCGCAGGACGTTGCGCACGGCGCCGTCCACCGCCTCCGGCGGGACCTCCCCGGCGCGGGCGGCTCCGGCGAGGGCGCTGCCGTAGACGGTGCGGGGGCCGGGCATGGCCACGTCGAGGCCGCCGAGGAGGGCGCCGGTGGTGGAGCGTGCGGCCATCCAGTCCGAGACGTTGCACCCGTCGAAGCCCCACTCGGCGCGCAGCACCTCGTTGACGAGGTGCCGGTGCTCGGTCATGGACGAGCCGTTGACCTGGTTGTAGGCGGTCATGATGCCCCAGGGGCGGGCGTTCTTGACGATGGCCTCGAAGGGCGCGAGGTACAGCTCGCGCAGGGTGCGCGGTGCGATCACGTCGTCCACGGTGAAGCGGTCGGTCTCGGCGTCGTTGCCGACGAAGTGCTTGACGGTGGTGGCCACCCCGCCGTCCTGCACTCCGCTGACGTAGCCGGAGCCGATGGCGCCGGTGAGGTACGGGTCCTCGGAGTAGCACTCGAAGTGCCGGCCTCCGAGTGGGGACCGGTGCAGGTTGACGGTCGGGGCGAGGAGTACGTGGACGCCCTTGCGGCGCGCTTCCTGGGCGAGGAGCCGGCCGGCCCGGCGGGCGAGCGCGGGGTCCCAGGCCGCGGCGAGCGCGGTCGGGGAGGGCAGCGCGACGGACGGGTCGTCGGCGGTCCAGCGCACGCCGCGCACGCCGACGGGACCGTCGGACATGACCAGGGACGCCAGCCCGATCTCGGGGACGGCGGGCAGGGACCACATGTCCTGACCTGCCAGCAGACGGGTCTTGGTGTCGAGATCCAGCTTGTCGAGCGCGGCCTCTACGGCGTCTTCACGGGCCTGATCGGCATCGGTCACGGCCGTGCCTCCTCGTCGGGTGGGTGCGGTGGGCGGCGCGGTGCGGTGCGGTGCGGTGCGGTGTGCCCATCGTGGACCCGTTCCCTGTAGAGCGGTAGGTCTCGTGATGTTCTTGTGATATCAGCATGCCGTACGGTCCTGCTGGCGGGGCAGGGTGCGGACGGGAAGGGGTGCCGGGGCGATGGCCAGGACGAGGAGCGAGGAGCGGCGCGGCGAGATCGTGCGCGCCGCGGTCGAGGTGATCGCCGAGCGCGGCTACCGGGGCGCGTCCCTGGGCGCGGTCGCCGAACGCGTCGGCCTGACCCAGCAGGGGCTGCTGCACTACTTCCCCACCAAGGAGGCACTGCTGGTCGCGGTGCTGGAGGAGCGCGACCGCTGGGACACCGGCGGCGGCTCGCGCGCCTCGGCGGACACCTGGCGGCTCGACCTGCTGGCCTCCCTCGTCGACTACAACGCGATGCGCCCGGGCATCGTGCAGACCTTCTCGGCGCTGCTGGGCGAGAGCGTCACCGACGGCCACCCGGCCCGGGAGTTCTTCACCGACCGCTACGCGCAGGTCCGCGCCGAGATGGCCGCGGTGCTGCGCGCCGAGTTCGGCGACCGCCTCCCCTCCGGCCTCACCCCCGAGGAGGCGGCCCCGCTGCTGACGGCGGTGATGGACGGCCTCCAGTACCAGTGGCTCCTCGCCCCGCAGTCGGTGGACATGCCCGCCGCGTTCCGCTCCTTCCTGACCCTGCTCCGCGGCCCGCAGGCGGCCCCTTAGCCGTGCCGCCCGGGCCGGGCAGCGGCTCGCGGACCGCCGCGAGCGGGGGGCGACGGCGACGGCCGGACGGCCCGGCGCCGCGCCACCCCCAGGTCGGCCCCGCGGACGGGGCTGACATCCTGGGGCGCGTGAAGATCGCCGCAGCCCAGCTCACCTGTGTACCCGCCGATGTCGCGGCCAACGTCGCCGCGGCCGCCGCACTGGCCGCCGCCGCGCGGGAGCAGGGAGCCGAGCTCGTGGTGTTCCCCGAACTCACCCTGACCGGCTACGAACTGGACGCCCTGGCCGGGGATCCGGGTCTGTGGCTGGCGGACTCCGACGACCCCCGGCTGGACCCGCTGCGCTCCGCCGGGACCGCCACCGCCGTCAACGTCGCCCTGCGCACCACGGGCCCGCTGCCCGCCCTCGCCACGCTGGTCCACGACACGGACGGCGCGCACGTGACGACGTACGCGAAGCAGCACCTCTACCGTCACGAACGGGGCGCCTTCGCACCGGGCACCGCCGACGGCCGCTTCACCCTCGGCGGGATCCGCTTCAGCCTCGGCGTCTGCTACGACAACCACTTCCCGGACCTGGCCGCCAGGGCCGCGGCGGACGGCTGCCGGGTGCACCTGGCGAGCTCGCTGTACGGGACGGGCGAGGGCGTCCGGGAGCGGGCCACCGTCCACCCGGGCATCGCCGGGGCCCACGGTATGTACGTGGTGCTGGCCAACCACGTCGGCCCGGCGGGCCCGTGGACCGGCTGCGGCGGCGCCGCCGTGTGGGCGCCGGACGGCAGCCTCGTGGCCGAGGCGGACGACCGTACGCCGTCCGTGGTGACGGCCACGATCGAGGCCTGACCGGCCGGCGCGCGGCCCCCTACCAGGACGGCGGCGGACCGAACTCCCCGGCGGGAGCCGCCTCGGGGGCCGTCTGCGAGGCCGTCTCGGCGTCCCCGGCGTCCTCCGCCTCGGCATCCGCCCCCATCAGGTGCCGCGCCATCAGCGTCGCCCCCGCCACCGCGCCCGGCATCAGGAACACCGCCACCAGCGGCACCAGGAACGCCAGGACCAGCGGCACGCCGAACCCGAGCGCCAGCGCCCGCCTCGCCCGCAGCAGTGCCAACTGCCCGCCGAGGTCAACACGGCGCCGCTGGAGGGCGACGGAGGTGAGCTCCTGGGTGAGGAAGTAGCCGGACACGCAGAACCCGATCGCCGGGACCACGGTCTGCCCGACCACCGGGACGAACCCGAGGGCGAAGAGCAGGATCCCGTAGAGCGCCACCCGCAGCAGCAGCCGCAGGCTGTCCCGGCCGGAGATCCACAGGTCCTCCCACAGCCCCCGCCCGGACTCCGGCACCTCGCCGCCTTCGGTCCTGTCGACCTGCTCGGAGAGGGACTCGTAGAACGGCTGGCCGATCAGCAGGGTCACGGCGGTGAAGGTGATCACCGCGAGGAAGAGCCCGAGGGCGAACACGAGGGCCGTCAGGAAGCCGCGGAACAGCCCGAGCCACGGGGAGGACCAGTCGTCGGCGAAGGGGGTGGCCCAGGCCGTCAGGTCGTCGGCGCCGAACCCGAGCCCGACGAGCGCGCCGGCGTACAGCACCAGCGAGACCAGCCCCGGCAGCAGGCCGAAGCCCAGCCAGCGGCCGTTGGCGAAGACCCACCGCTGTCCGGCGAGCAGGTACCGGAAACCCCCCACAAGATCACCCATGCGGCCCAGTTTACGGGCGAAGGCCGCACCCCCGGGGGAGTGCGGCCTTCGCTTCGGCTCCGCGGTGCGGACCGGACGGTCAGCCGGTCAGCCGGTCAGCCGGTCAGCCAGTCAGCCAGTCAGCCGGACGGTCAGCCGGCCCGTCGGTCAGACGGCCAGCTCGACCGTGATGTTGCCGCGGGTCGCCTTGGAGTACGGGCAGACCTGGTGGGCCTTCTCGATGAGGTCCTTGGCGGTGGCGGCGTCCACGTTCGGGATCGAGGCGGAGATCTTGACGATCAGGCCGAAACCGTCGTCGTTCTTGCCGATGCCCACCTCGGCGGTGACGGTGGAGCCGGAGACGTCGGCGTTCTCGTTCCTGGCGACGACCGCGAGGGCGCCCTGGAAGCAGGCGCTGTAGCCGGCGGCGAACAGCTGCTCCGGGTTGGTGCCCTCGCCGCTGCCGCCGAGCTCCTTCGGCGGGTTCACGACGACGTCGAGCTTGCCGTCGTGGGTGGCGACGCGACCGTCACGGCCGTTCTCGGCGGTGGCCACGGCGGTGTACGCGACGTCGGACTGCGTGATGGACATGAAAGTGGATCCTCCATATGAATCGCCGTGACTCGCGCCCACGATCACGACGGTGTGGAGTGAGCCTAACGGGTGAAGGAAACGATCATCTTTCCGGTGTTCTCGCCGCGCAGCATCCCGAGGAAGGCGTCGGCGGCGTTCTCCACGCCCTCGTGGACCGTCTCGTCGTAGCGCAGCTCACCGGAGCGCAGCCAGCCGGCCACGTCCTGGACGAACTGCTGCTGGATCCCCGCGTGGTCGCCGACGAGGATGCCCTGGAGTCGCAGCCGCTTGCCGATGACCTGCACGAGGTTGCGCGGGCCGGGCGCCGGCTCGGTGTCGTTGTACTGGGCGATCGCACCGCACAGGGTGGCGCGGCCGTGCACCTTGAGGGAGGAGATCGCGGCTTCCAGGTGGTCGCCGCCGACGTTGTCGAAGTAGACGTCGATGCCCTCGGGCGCGGCTTCCTTGAGCTGCTCGGCGACGGGGCCGTTCTTGTAGTTGAAGGCGGCGTCGAAGCCGTACTTCTCCGTGAGGAGCGTCACCTTTTCGTCCGAGCCGGCCGAGCCGATCACCCGGGACGCGCCCTTGATCTTCGCGAACTGGCCGACGAGGCTGCCGACCGCTCCCGCGGCGCCGGAGACGAACACGGCGTCGCCCTCCTTGAAGGAGGCGACCTCGAAGAGACCGGCGTAGGCGGTCAGGCCCGGCATGCCGAGCACGCCCAGGTAGGCGGAGAGCGGGGCGAGGGAGGCGTCGACCTTGGTGGCGTGCTTGGCGTCCAGCTCGGCGTACTCGCGCCAGCCGAGGCCGTGCAGCACGTGGTCGCCGACCGCGATGCCCTCGGCGGCGGAGGCGACGACCTCGCCGACCGCGCCGCCGTCCATCGGCTCGTCCAGCCGGAACGGCGGGACGTAGGACTTCACGTCGTTCATCCGGCCGCGCATGTAGGGGTCGACGGACATGTGGAGGTTGCGCACCAGGATCCGGCCCGGGGCGGGCTCGGCGTTCACCGGTACCTCGCGCAGGGCGAAGTCTTCGGCGACGGGCCAGCCCTGCGGGCGGCGGACGAGGTGCCACTCGCGGCTCACGGCGGGAATCTGGGACATGGGGTGCTCCTGAGGCATGAGGGAAAACGGAACCCGGCGGCAAATGCTTCACTACCTGAAACAACCATGCTCCTGGATATTTCATGTTGTCAAGTAAATGGGTACTCTAGATCCATGCCCAGTCGTCGCACAGACCCACTGACCCTTGAGGTCGTCGAGCTCATCGGCGACGTCGTGACCCGCTACCACCAGGAGTACGAGCACGCGGCCGCCGGCCACCAGCTCACCGGCGCCCAGGCCCGCGTACTGAACCTGCTGTCCCTGGAACCGATGCCCATGCGCCGGATCGCGCAGAAGCTCAGGTGCGAGCCCTCCAACATCACCGGCATCGTGGACCGGCTGGAGTCCCGCGGCCTGGTCGAACGCCGGCCGGACCCGGCGGACCGCCGGGTGAAGCTGGCCGCCCCCACCGAGGAGGGGCTGCTGACCGCGGACCGGCTGCGCGAGTCGCTCGACTTCGCGCGCGAACCGCTGGCGGGGCTGTCCGACGCCGAGCGGGGGATGCTGCGGGACCTGCTCAGGCGGATGCTGGGCTGAGCCTCAGCGGCCGGGCCCCGCTAGCAGAAGATGAACCAGCACGTGGGCTTGGGCTTCTTCGTCGGGGTGGGCGTGGGCACCGGCGCGGGGGGCTTCGTCGTACCGGAGGTGCTGGGCGCGGGCTGTCCCGGCTTGGTGGGTCGTACGGATGACCCCGACCCGGAGGCGGTGGGCGTCGGCCCCGGTTCCCCGGAGGCGGAGGCGCTCGCCCCGGCGCCCGGCTGCGCGGACCCGCTCGGGGACCCGCTCGGCCCGGCGGAATTCTTGGCACTCGCGGGGGCCTTCGCGCCCCCGGCGCCCTTGCCGGTACCCGTCGCCCCGGAGTGCGGCCCGCCGCTCGGCGCGTCCGGTGCCGGCTCCGGCGTCTCGGGACCGACCTCGTCGGTCAGCTCGACCTTGGCGGCCCGGCCGCCACCCTCGTTGTCGGTCGTCATCCGGGCCAGGGCCACCGAACCGCCCGTGGCCAGCAGCAGCCCGAGCCCGACGCTGATCAGGGTCCGGCTGCCACCCCGGGCCGCGGCCCGGCCGCGCGTCCGGGACCGGCCGTCCACCGGCCCGGACAGCACCACGAGCGAATCGGCGTCGAGGTCGTCGGACTCGGGAGCGGAGCCGGGGGGCACGTCCTGGTGCTGCGGGTAGGCGGGGTAGGCAGGGTAGGCGGGCCCGGCATACCCGGCGTTCGAGCCGTACCCGGGATCGGCGTACGCGGGGTCGGCGTACGCGGTGTTCCCGGGGTCGGCGTACGCGGGGTCGGCGTACGCGGTGTTCCCGGGGTCGGCGTAGCCGCCGTGTCCCGCGTGCCCGGGGTCGTCGCCGCCCCCGTATCCCGGCGGGGCGTAGCCGGCGTCCTGCGTCCGGTGGTCCCGCATCGGCGCGAACCCCGGCTGCGCATGGCCGTGCTGCTCATGGCCTGGCGCCGCGGCGGATGCCGGCGGGGCGGGTATGAGGTACTCGGCCGGGGTCCCGCATCCGGCACACGCGAGCGCGCCGTTGAGGTACCTCTGGCAGGCGGGGCAGTAATTCATAGGGCCCGCAGGCTACGTGGTCGGCGGCAACAGCGGGATTCCGGGAACGTAAGGATCCTGTGTGGAATCGTGTCTTCCATGACCGCGACCCCGCCGGACCCGCACCCGGCCGCCGCCCCGGGGGCCTTCGGCCCGGCCGCCTTCCAACTGGTGCTGCTGCGAAGGATGGCGGACTTCCAGCCCGGCCTCGCCGAGCAGGCACGGCTGCGCCTGGGCGCCTCGCTCGCGGAGCAGCGTCAGGCGAACAAGCGCTGGCAGGCCATGGTCCGATCACCCCGGTCCCGCGGGGCGCTGGCCCGCTACCGCTCGGTGCTCGGTCCACCGGAGTCCACCGCACACCGGCGGATCGGCGACCTGGAGTGCGAGGCGCTGCTGTGGCCGGTGCCGCTCTGGCCCGACCTGCGCTTCGAGGTGTTGGCCGGCCCCGACGGCGCGGTGTGGAACGAGTGGCTCGTGCGGGCCCCGGGCGCGCGGGGGCCCGTACTGGAGACGGCGCGGGACCTGTCTGCCTGGTCGGCGACGGTGGACGAGGTGGCGCGGGCCTTCGCGCCGGTCCGCCCGATGGAGGGCACGGCCCCGACGCGGTGGCGGCTGGCCTTCGCCGCGTCGGGGGAGCCTCTGGTGGCGGAGTTCACCTACGGCCTCCTCCAGGAGGTCCGGCCGGGGACGGCCTGAGGCCCCGCCGGGCGGGGGCGGCCGCGGCCCCGCGAGGTTCGCGCCCCGCGCGGTTCAGGCCCCGTGAGGTTCAGGCCCTGCGCGGTTCGTGCCCCGCCCGGTTCAGGCCCCCGGTTCAGGACGCGAGGAAGGCCCGCACCCCGGCCGAGGTGGCGTCGTCGCCGAGCAGGTCGTTGTGTTTCAGGCAGCCCACCGCCACGTTGGTGGCCCCGGCCAGCGGGACGCTGGCGTCCGGGTTGACCACCTCGTCGCAGTCCGACCAGAAGGTGGCGTACGCGACCGCCCCCGGCGTCTCGTCCCCGGCGGCCAGGTTCTTCACCACGTACGACCCCGGCGTCATGTCCCGGCAGGCCTGGTCCCACAGGGCGCAGGCCCAGGCGGTGGAGGTGCCGTGGTTCGGGCCGGCGAGCGAGACCCAGTGGGCGACGGCGGCCGTACCGCCGCCGTACTTCACGTACCAGCGGCTGACGAGCGAGCCGAAGGAGTGCCCGACGATGTCCACCCTGGCCGCGCCGGTCCGCCCGCGGACCTGGTCGACGTAGGCACCGAGCTGCCCGGCGAGGACCTCGTTCACCGACTGGTGGGTGTCGTAACCGAAGGAGAAGAGGTCCGCGTCGGCGTACCCGTCGGCGCGCAGGTCCTCGCGCAGCGACCCCCACACCCCGGGATCGGCGTTGTAGCCGTGCACGAAGACGACCGGATTGCGGACGGCCGCCCCGGAGGCCGCCCGGGCCGGTGACGGCGCGAGGAAGGTGACGCAGAGGGTCAGGCAGAGCGTCAGGAGGGCCGGCAGTCCCTGGCGGGGCGTCAGCATCGGTTCCCCTTTACCTCGTTACGCGCCGGTAGCGCGGACAGTGCGCGCATCGTGGCGCCTGTCGGTACAGAAGACCACCCCTGTGCAGCACCGCCTGGCACACGTGACCCACCTCGGCCGGAGCATCCCAACAGGCGCGTGACCCTATTGACCCGAGAAGATATGAGTTGTCCGACCGGCAGTCGCCGGTCTTCTTGCGTCAGCGCTCTCGGAGGGATCTGCCGTGACCGTCAGTCTTGAGCAGTTGCGCCGCTGCCACGTCGCTGTCGACCTGGGGGCGGCCAGGACCCGCGTCTACGTGAAGGGCGCCGGCCTGGTCGTCGACGAGCCCAGCGTCGCCGCGGTGAACACCCGTACGGGGGCCCTCATCGCCGTCGGCACCTTCGCCGAACGGATGACGGGCCGTACGCCCGACTACATCCGGGTGGTGCGCCCCGTCTCCGGCGGCACCGTCGTCGACATCGAGATGGCGCAGCGGATGCTGCGTCACCTGCTCGGCGAGAAGCTGCGCCGCGCCCTGCGGCGCAAGCCCCGGCTGCGGGCCGCCGCCTGCACCCCGCACGACGCCGATCCGCTCGCGCAGCGGGCTGCGGTGGAGACGCTGGTCGGCCTCGGCGCCCGGCGCGTCGAGCTGGTCGACACCCTGATCGCGGCGGCCGTCGGCTGCGGCCTGCCCGTGGAGCAGCCGACCGCGACCATGATCATGGTGTGCGGGGCGGCGGCCACCCAGGTGGCGGTGCTGTCCCTGGGCTCCATCGTCACCGCCGAGCGGATCCCCGTCGGTGGGGAGGCCATCGACCACGCCGTGGTGCAACACCTGCGGCACGCGCACGAGCTGATGCTCCCCAGCCAGGCCGTCCGGCCGCTCCAGCTGGCGCTGCACGGCAACGGCATCACCGCCGAGGGCCCGGCCTCCACCCTCATCCACGGCCGGGACGTGGCCACGGGGCTGGCCCGCTCCGTGCAGGTGGACACCGCGGCGGTGCGCGACGCCATCCACACCCCGCTGACGGCGGTGCTCGACGGCATCGGCAAGGTGCTGCGGGACTGCCCGCCGGACCTGGTGGCCGACCTGACGGACCGGGGCATCATGATGGTCGGCGGCAGCGCCCTGCTGCCGGGCCTGGACCAGATGCTGCGCGACGCGACGGGGATGCCCGTCGCCATCGCGGAACGCCCCGACGTGTGCGCGGTGATGGGTCTGGGCGCGATGCTGGAAGGAAAGATCGCCCCGATGGTCCTCAACCCCTTGACCGAATGACGCCGCACGTATCCGACGACCCGGAACGCCGGTCCGGCCAGGACTCCGGCGCAGAGGTCCCGGCGAGCCTGCCCGTGCTGCTGGAGGCGGTGCTCGCCGTCGGGTCGCAGCTGGAGCTGCGCAGCACCCTCCAGCACCTCGTGGACTCGGCCGCCGACCTGTGCGCGGCACGCTACGCCGCGCTCGGGGTCGTCGACCCCGAGCGCGGCCTGCTGACCGAGCTGTTCACCTCCGGCCTGACCGCCGACCAGCGGGCCGCGATCCCCCGGCTGCCCGACGGCCGCACCGGGGTGCTCGGCGCGCTCGTCAGCGACCCCCGCCCGCTGCTGCTCGACGACCTGGCCCTGGATCCCCGTGCGGTCGGCTTGCCGCCCGGGCACCCCCCGGTGCGCGGGTTCCTCGGCGTACCCATCCGGGTGCACACGGAGGTCTTCGGGAACCTCTACCTCACGCAGAAGCGCGGCGGCGGCCGCTTCACCGACGAGGACCTGTCCCTGCTGCGCGTACTGGCCTCCCAGGCCGGGATAGCGATCGGCAACGCCCGCCTCTACGAGACCGCCCGCCGCCGGGAGCGCTGGATCGAGGGCGCCGCCGCGGTGACCACCACCCTGCTGGCGGGCCGCCCGGCGGCCGACGCGCTGATGTGCGTGGCGGACCGGGCCCGGCTGCTGGCGGACGCGATGGCCGGTGTGGTGCTCCAGCCCACCCCCGAGGGCGGCATGGAGATCGTCGCCGCCTCCACGCACGGCGACCCCGGTGACCTCGTCGGCACCACCATCGCCCCCGGCTCGGCGGTCCTGGAACAACTGCTCGGCGGGGAGGCGGTCTTCATAGAGGACTCGGCGACCGACCCCCGGATGACCACCCACGTACGGGAACGGTTCGGCCCGAGCATGATGCTCCCGCTGCAGAGCGGCGGCCGGCTGATCGGCACCCTCGCCCTGCCGCGGGCGCGCGGCGGACGCCCGTACGACGCCGTGGACCGGCTGCTGGCCTCCCAGTTCGCCTCCCAGGCCGCGCTGGCCCTCGTACTGGCGGACGCACAGCACGACCGCGAGCAGCTGGCCGTCTACGAGGACCGCGACCGGATCGCGCGCGACCTGCACGACCTGGTGGTCCAGCGGCTGTTCGCGACGGAGATGATGCTGGAGAGCACGAAGAAGCGCTCGGCGTCCGCCGCGACCGGGGACACGGTCGGCGCCGAACTCGGGCGGGCCGTGGACGAACTGGACTCCACCATCCAGGAGGTCCGCACCACGATCTTCGCGCTCCAGCAGCCCCCGACGGACGCCCCGACGACGTTCCGGGGCCGGGTGCTGCGCGAGACGGGCGGCGCGGCGGTGCTGCTGGGCTTCCAGCCGTCGGTGCACTTCACGGGGGCGGTGGACGCCCTGGTGCCCGAGCCGGTGGCGGGCGACCTGCTCTCCGCCCTGCGCGGCGCCCTGGCGGCGGCCCACCGTCGTTCCGGGGTCACCGCCATTGAGGTGAAGGTCGACGCGGTCCCCTCCCGGGTCCGGCTGACGGTCTGCGACGACGGACGGACGGAGTCGGGGACGCGGGGGACGAAGGTGACGTGGGTGTCGGAGCTCTAGCCGTCTCTCCGGCCCGGCGCCTCGCCACGACGGCGCGGCGACGGCTGGCGGCGCGGACCGCCTTCGTACCGAGGACGGCCCCTGCGCCGCCAGGGCGCACACGGCGGCGCCGAACCGCCCGAAGGCGAGCGCGCCCAGCAGCACCACACCGAGCAGGGACTCGGCGGCGTCGAGCGCGGCGCCCGTGCGGCCGGGGCCGCCCGGGGCCGCCGTACGGTACCCGCGCAGGGCCGCGTGGGCACCGAGCAGGCCGAGCACGCCGATCCCAGGAGGACCCAGCGGGCCCAGAGGGGTATCTCCACACCGCTGAACCTGGATCACCGGTCCGGCCGGGCGAACGCCGGGCCCGTGAACACCGGCCCGACTCTGGGCCCCGTGCGGATCAGGCCGTGCCGGGCCGGGTGGCGGCGCGCAGCGCGATCCGGGTGCTGGACTGGGCCACCCCGGCATCCCGCTTGAGCCGGCGCAGCAGCCCGTCGAGGGCGGCGGGGTCGGCGGCCCGGGCCCGTACGAGGTAGTCGTACTCCCCCGTCACGTGTACCACCTCGGTGATCCCGGGAAGCTTCGCGACCCGCTGCTCGAACTGCTCGTTGGTGGTGTCCTGGCGGAGCGTGAGGTCGATGAAGACGACCAGCCCTCCCCGGGTGTCGGCGGCCGGGTCGACGACGACGGTGAACGCGCGGATCACCCCGTCCCGCCGCATCCGGCGCACCCGGTCGGCGGTGGCGTTGGCGCTGAGGCCGACCCGGACGCCGAGGTCCCGGTACGAGATCCGCGCATCCTCCCGGAGGATCCCGAGGATTTCCCTGTCGAGGCGGTCCATCCCGCGATTCTCGCAGCCGGAGCCGATATTCGCGCCCTTCCGCCGGGTCGGGGCCCGAACCCTCTCCTCCATGAGCGAACTGATGACTCCGGCCTTCGCCGGAGCCGCCGCAGGCCTGGGCGTGGCGATGCCGATGGGCGCGATGAGCGTGCTGCTGATCCAGGAGGCGATGCGCCGCCGCCGGGTGGCGGTGGCCGCGGCCGCGGGCATCGCGGCGGTCGACCTCGGCTACGCCGCCGTCGCCACCGCCGTCGGCCCCTGGGCGGCTTCCCACATCTCCCCCGTCGAGGCCTGGGTCCGCCTGACCTCGGCCCTGATCCTCCTGGCCATCGCCGCCCACGGCCTCACCACATCCCGCCCCTCCCGACGCCGCACCTCCCCCCGGCCACCCTCCGAAACGCGGGACGACCCCCCGGCCTTGACGGCGATCGAGGCGCCGGGGCCCCACTCAACCCCGCCGGCGATCGAGGCGCGGGACCCCGGGACAGCGGCAGCGACAAGGGCGTTCGGACGGTACGTGGGACTCACCGCGCTCAACCCCACCACCGCCCTCTACTTCGCCGCCCTCACCACCGCCCAGGGCGCCACCCTCCGGACCGGCGCGGCCGGAGCCGCCTTCCTCGCCGGCGTCGCCGCCGCCTCGCTCCTCTGGCAGCAGACCCTCGTCGCCCTCGCCGCCCTCGCGGGCAGCCGGATCTCCGACACCACCCGCGCATGGACCTTCCGCCTCGGCTACGGACTCGTCGCCGCCTACGCGGTGAAGATCGCCCTCCCGCTCCCCTGAGCCCACCCGCCCGCCCCCCGGGGGCGTCCCCGATCCGCCTCTCCGGGGGAGCATCGTCGAAGCAACGCCGGCCGGGCGGGACCTTGACGCCACGACCTAGGCTGGCCGCGTGACGACGACCCGGCTCTCGGCCCGCGCGGCCATCGCCTCCGTGACCGACCCCGGCAGCTTCGCCGAACTCCCCGCCCCGCTGCGGGAGTCACCGCCCGACGGCCCCCTCGGCTGGACCGGCTACGACGACTCGCGCGCCCGCGCCGCCGAGCGGACCGGAGAGCAGGAGTCCGTCGTCACCGGCACCGCCCGCATCGGCGGTCACGAAGCGGCCGTGATCTCCTTCGAGTTCGGCTTCCTCGGCGGGTCCCTCGGCGAACGCACCGGAGACCGGCTCGAAGCCACGTACGCGTACGCCCGCGAGCACCGCCTCCCCCTCGTCTCCCTCATCGCCACCGGCGGCTCCCGCATGCAGGAGGGGATGCTCGCGCTGACCCAACTCCAGCGCGTGGCCCGCCAGTGCGTACTGACCCGGGCCGCGGGGCTCCCCCAGCTCGCCGTCCTGCGCGACCCCACCACCGGCGGCGGGTGGGCCACCCTGGGGGCCGGGGCCGACGTGGTCCTCGCGCTGCCGGGGGCGCAGGTCGGCTTCGCGGGCTCCCGGGTGCGCCCGGCGGACGCCGATCCGGCGGCCTACTCCGCGGAGGGGCAGTACGCCGCCGGTCACGTGGACGCCGTGGTGCCCGCCCCCGAGCTGCCCGGCGCCCTGGCGGACTGGCTCCGCGTGCTGACCGCGCCCCGCCCCGCCGGGCCCGTCGCACCCCCGGCCGCGCTGGCCGGCGTGGAGGAGCCGCAGACCGGCTGGGACGCCGTCCGGCAGGCCCGGCACCCCGGCCGCCCGCGCGCCGAGGCGTACCTGGACGCGTACTTCACCCTCCGCCTGCCCCTCTCCGGGGACCGCGCGGGCGGCACCGACCCCGGCATGCTGTGCGGGTTCGGGCTGCGCGAGGGACGGCCCGTCGCGTACGCAGCCCAGTGCGGCACCGCGACCCGCCCGGCGGGCTACCGTACGGCCGCCCGCGTCATCCGCCTGGCCGACCGGCTCGGCATTCCGGTGCTCACCCTGGTCGACACCCCCGGCGCGGCCAACGACGCCGCCGCCGAACACGCGGGCGCCGGCGCAGCCATCGCGGACACCTTCGCGGCGCTGGCCGGCGCCACCGTCCCCGTCACCACCCTCCTCATCGGCGAGGGCGGCTCGGGCGGCGCCCTCGCCCTGGCGGCGCCGGGGAACACCTGGGTCACCCCGGACAGCTACTTCTCCGTGATCGCCCCGGAACTGGCGGCGGCCATCCTCAAGCGCCCCCCGACCGCCGCCCCCGCCACGGCCGACCAACTGCGCATCCGCCCCCAGGACCTGGTGGCCCTGGGGGTGGCCCGGGGCGTGGTCGCCCCGGCGTCGCGCCCTTAGAAGCGCCTCGCGCCCTCAGGAGCGGCGCGGCAGCTTCACGTCCGCCGTGTACAGACGGGTGATCTGCTCGGGAACTCGTTGTCGTCGCCGGCCGGCAGCAGCCGGATCCGGCCGGTGCCGTCGTGGTGGGTGACGACCATGGCCTCGACGCCGGCGACCAGCGTGTGGCCGCCCGGCAGCAGGGTCAGCGACTCGCAGGTCGTGGTGAAGGCGGCTCGCCCCTGCGGCTCGAGGCGGAAGGCGTCCGGGACACCCCCTGCGCGACGGAGACGGGGTCCTCGGCCAAGGCGAGCTGTACGTCGTCCCGCACGAGGTGGAGCACTGGCCGGCCGCCGACGAGGAGACCGCGAGCCTCAGGTTCGAGCTCGGCGGTCAGGCCTGCGGGGACCGCGCGTCGTAGCGGGCGAAGCAGCGCCACCGCAGTGCGAGGAGCCCCAGCACCAGCACGCACGCGAGTCCTCCGCCCGTGACCGCCACGGCGGGGGAGGTCAGGTCGGCCACGGTGCCCGCGATGAAGTCCCCGAGCCGGGGGCCGCCCGCGACGACCACGATGAAGACGCCCTGGAGGCGGCCCCGCATCTCGTCCGGGGTGGCGGCCTGCATCATGGTGCTGCGGAACACCATCGAGACGGTGTCGGCGCAACCGGCCAGGGCCAGGAAGAGCAGCCCGAGCCACAGGTTCCGGGTCAGCCCGAAGACCGCGACGGCCAGCCCCCAGCCGGCCACGGAGATCAGGATCGCCAGCCCGTGCCGCCGCACGCGCCCCTGCCAGCCCGAGAACAGCCCGCCCAGCAGCGCCCCCACGGCGGGCGCGGCCACCAGCAGGCCGACCGTCTTGGCGTCGCCGCCGTACCAGAGCCCGGCGATGGCCGGGAACAGCGCCCGGGGCTGCGCCAGCACCATGGCGGCCATGTCGGAGAAGAAGGTCATCCGGATGTTGGGCCGGGTCCCGAGGAAGCGCAGGCCGTCGAGGACGGAGGCCCGGCCCCGGGTGCCCTCGGCGCGGTCGGGCTTCATCGAGGGCAGCCGCCACATCGCGTAGAGCGCGGCGAGGAAGGTGACGGCGTCGATCAGGTACGCGGCCTGGTAGCCCCACCAGCCGACGATCAGCCCGCCCAGCATCGGGCCGACCATCATCCCGGAGGTCATGGTCACGGAGTTCAGCGCATTGGCGGCGGGCAGCTGCTCCGCCGGCAGGAGCCTGGGGATCATGGCGGACCGCGCCGGCCCGGCGAGTGCCCCGCACACGGCCTGGAGCGCGACGACGGCGTACAGGAACCAGACCCGGTGGTAGCCGAGCAGCGCGGCCGCGGTGAGCGCGACGGACAGCCCGGCGGAGCCGAGGGAGCTGTGGAGGCCGAGCTTGCGCCGGTCCAGGGTGTCGGCGATGGCGCCGGCGTAGAGCCCGAAGGCGACGAGCGGGAGGAGCGCGAAGAGTCCGACGAGCCCGACGGCGAAGTTCGACCCGGTGATCTCGTAGACCTGGAGCGAGATCGCGAGGGCGGTCATCGCCTGCCCGAGCCACGAGATGGTGCCGCCGACCCACAGCCGCCGGTAGTGCACGGAGGTGCGCAGCGGGGTCAGGTCGGCGAATATGCGCCGCCGGGGGCGCGTGGGCGTGGGCGTGGTCGTATGGGGCACAGCGGATGATAACCACCGGCCCGCCGGCTCCCTCCGGCCCGTCCACGGCGTTCACACACCGGCAACAGTCGCCCCGCTCGCCCCCCGCTTCCCCGCGGCCCCGGTGCGGCTGGTTGTTTGCCGGTAACCCGCCATCCTCACTGGACATTTGACCGAATCGCCGTGCGCTACCCCCCGCGTGTTCAGCTCATGATGAAAAGACTCGTATGTCCAGGGAGGCGTAGTGATCGAACCTGGCAACAGCACCACGAGCACCGGCACCGAGCAGAACGCGGTGCGCACCACCGGCCCCCTCACCGTCGGAGTCGAGGAGGAGTTCCTCCTCGTCGACGCCCGTACCTTCCGGGTGGTCCCGGCCGCCCCGCTCGTCCTCGCGACGGCCGACGGGCTGCCCGGCGAACTTCACGCCGAGGGCACCCGCTACCAGGTCGAGATCTCCACCCCGATCGCCCGTTCGGCGGATTCGCTGCGCACGGAACTCGCCGCGCTGCGGCGCACCCTCGGCCGTGCGGCCCGCACCCACGGCTGCCGGCTGCTGGCCGCGCCCTCGCCGGTCGTGGCCGTGGAGAGTCCGCTGCACCTGACCGACGACGAGCCGCGCCAGCGCGAGCAGCACCGCCGGTTCGGCGCGCTCACCGACACCTTGGTCAGCTGCGGCCGCCACATCCACATAGGCACCCTCGACGTGGACACGGCGGTCGCGGTGTCCAACCGGGTCAGACCCTGGCTGCCGACGCTGATCGCGCTGGCCGCCAACTCGCCGTTCTGGGGCGGCCGTGACACGGGTCACGCCAGCTGGCGGGCGATGGCCTGGTCGGGCTGGCCCTCGGCGGGCCTGCCCCCGCACTTCGCGTCCACGGCCCACTTCCGGCGCTCGGTACAGACCCTGCTCGGCTCCGGGGCGGCGCTGGACACCAAGATGGTCTATTGGGACATGCGCCCCTCGGGGCACTGGCCGACGCTCGAATTCCGGGCGCCCGACATGTCCCCGGACATCGACGGAGCCGTCCTGCAGGCCGTGCTGGCGCGCGCGCTGGTGGCGACGGCCCTGCAGGAGGTCGCGGAGCAGCGCCCCGATCCACCCGTACGGGACGACGTACTGCGCCTGGCCCGCTGGCGGGCGGCCCACGACGGCCTGGAGGGCTTCGGTCTGGACCCGTACACGGGCACGGAACTCCCCGCAGCCGACCTGGCGGAGGCCCTGCTCGACCTGGTCGCCCCCGAACTGGCCGCCGCCGGCGACCTCGACCACGCGGCCAAGACCATGGCGTCCCTCCTGCGCGACGGCTCGGGCGCCCAACGCCAGCGCACGGTCTTCGCGCGCCGCCGGGATCTGACGGACGTACTGCGCCATCTCACGGACGAAACGGAGGATTTCTAGCCGGGCACCCCGTGCCCCGGGGAACACCGAAGCCGCAGGTGCACCAGGTCCTGCACCTGCGGCTCGCAGTGGGACGGCAGCCCAGCACCTGCCGGGCGGGCGGGGCGGTCTCGGACCGGGGCACGGCGCCCGCCCCGCGTCGCGCCCGTCCGGTCGACTGCGCGGCGGGTCGGCCCCTTCGGGCCCGTACGCGGCTGGAACCATGCGTCCATGGCATCCCAGGCAGGCACGGCCGAGAGTTCGGAGTCGGCGAGGTCGCGAATCGTCCTGCTGACGCTCGCGTCCGGTCAGTTCCTGATGGCGCTCGACAGCTCCGTCATGAACGTCTCCATCGCCACGGTGGCCGAGGACGTGGGCACCACGGTGACGGGCATCCAGGGCGCGATCACCGCCTACACCCTCGTGATGGCGATGTTCATGATCCCCGGCGGCAAGGCCGGTGCGCTGATCGGACGCAAACGCTCGTTCATGATCGGCTGCTGCATCTACGGGGTCGGCTCCCTCACCACGGCGCTCGCTCCGAACCTGCCCGTGCTGCTGCTGGGCTGGTCGTTCCTGGAGGGAATCGGGGCGTCCCTGATCCTGCCCGCGATCGTGGCGCTCGTCGCCGGCAACTTCGCCGTCGAACGCCGTCCCGCCGCCTACGGACTCGTCGTGGCGGCGGGGGCCGTGGCGATCGCGGTCGGGCCACTCATCGGCGGTCTCGCGACGACGTACTTCTCCTGGCGGTGGGTCTTCGCCGGGGAGGTCCTGGTGGTGCTCGGCATCCTCGTGCTCGCGCGCCGCATCGCGGACGCCCCGCTCGGTGAACGCCGGAGCATCGACTACGTGGGCGCCGTCCTCTCCGCGCTCGGGCTCGGGATCTTCGTCTACGGCGTGCTCCGGTCCGACGAGTGGGGCTGGTTCCAGCCGAAGCCCGACGCCCCCGCGTGGCTCGGGGTCTCCCTGACGACCTGGCTGATGCTGGCGGGTCTGGCGCTGGTCCGGCTCTTCCTCCGCTGGGAGGCCAAGGTCGTCGAGCGGGGGCGGGATCCCCTCATCGATCCCGGCATGCTGCAGAACAGGCAGCTCACGGGCGGCCTGACGATGTTCTTCTTCCAGTTCCTCGTGCAGATGGGCGTGTTCTTCGTCGTCCCGCTCTACCTGTCCGTCGCCCTGGGGCTGTCGGCGCTGCAGACCGGCGCCCGCCTCCTGCCGCTCTCGGTGAGCCTGCTTGCGGCCGCGACCCTGATCCCGCGCCTCCTCCCGGACGTCTCGCCGCGGCGCGTGGTGCGGCTCGGGATCCTCGCGCTGCTCGCGGGAGCGGTGGTCCTGATGGCCGCGCTCGACGCGGACGCCGGCGCGGAGGTCGTCACCATCCCCCTCCTGCTGGTCGGGCTCGGCATGGGCGCGCTGGCGTCCCAGCTCGGGTCGGTCACCGTGTCCGCGGTGCCGCAGGCGCAGAGCGCGGAGGTCGGCGGCGTGCAGAACGCCGTCACCAACCTCGGCGCCTCGATCGGTACGGCACTGGCCGGATCGATCATGATCGCCGCACTCACCACTTCCTTCCTGACCAACGTCGAGGCGAATCCGGCGGTCCCCGACAGCGTCACGAGCCGGGCGACCGTCCAGCTCCAGAGCGGCGCACCGTTCCTGTCCGACGCCCAGCTGAAGACCGCCCTCGATCAAGCCGGCGCGAGCGGGGAAGTGTCCAAGGCCGTGCTGGACGCGAACGCCGACGCCCGGCTCGACGGCCTTCGCGCGGCACTCGCCGTCCTGGCCTTCGCCGCGCTGATCGCCCTCTTCTTCACCCGGCGGATCCCGTCGGTCCAGCCGCGCTCGACGGAGCCGTAACCGCTGCCCGCGCGTGTGCGGGGTCCGTTCGGGGCGCGCAGCATGGAGGTATGGCTGTCATCCCGCCGGCACGGGCCCGCTCCGCGGCTGTCGCAGCCGTCCTGGCAGCTGCCCTGAGCGCCGTGCCGGGCGGCCCCGCCCATGCCTTCACCGGCGCCAACCACGAGGACATCACCCGGGCCGCACTGCCCTTCGAGCCCCTCACGCTGACCGCGATGGCCGACGCCCGCGACGGGGCGGTCAACGCCAACGACCACCGCCCCTACTTCGACGTCGGCCCCCTGCACTGCGACAACGCCGACTACCTCGCCCCCCGCCACGCCCCCGGCTACCCCCGCACCCGGGACGAGGCCACCACCGAGCTCCTCGCCTGCATCCGTACCTCCGTGGCCCGCTTCCGGAACGCCGTACGGGCCGCCGACGGCCTCGTCGACGCCGACGGCACGGTGCGCGCCGACCAGAGCGACCTCTCCTCCCCCTGCACGTGGGAGGAGAAGGCCGGGCGGGCCAAATGTGCCGTCCTCGAACAGCTCGGCCGAGGCTGGCACCAGATCGAGGACTTCTACTCCCACTCCAACTGGAGTGACCGGGCCGCCCCCGGCCCGATCGGCCTCGACAACCCGCCCGGCCTGGAGCGTACGGGCCTCGCACCGTTCCTCGACATCCGCCGCTACAGCGCCATGAAGGACGCCGACTGGACCCGGGAGGCACGGGAGCGCATCCCTGCGGACCTCGCCACCGGCTGCTACCCCGACTTCGACTCCACCGGTGTCAAACCCGCCGACTGCGACGGCCGCGTCTCCCACAACCGCGCCCTGAACAAGGACACGCCCGCATCCGCCCGTTCGAGGACCGGCGACAACTTCCACCGCGCGACGGCCGGGGCCACCGCCGAGATCACCCGCCAGTGGGACGACTTCAAGGCCGAGCTGCTCACGGCGTACCCCGGTCACGGGCGCGGCGAACGGATGGTCTGCGCGCTCGTCCACGACCACCCGGCCACCGCCTGCTCCTGACCGCCCGGAAATTCACCGCCCGGGAGTTCAGGCGGTGAGTTCGTAGAGGCTCCGGGCCACGGTCCACAGGCCGAGGAGGAGGCACGTGACGACGATCGCCTGTTCCGTGTGCAGTTCCAGCCATGCGCGCAGGCCCGTCAGGGCCTGCTGCGCCCGCTGCGGCGCGAACACCACGTACAGCTCCATGGTCAGCAGGGTGGAAGTGGCCAGGACGCAGAAGCCCAGGAGCGCCAGGTACGACTCCCCGTGGGAGAGGTCGGCCGCCACCACCGTGGTGGCGGCGAGGCCGACCATGCCCCAGGGCTGGAGGAGGACGGCGAGCGAGGCGGCGGACCACACCGTGACCTGGTCCATCCTGGAGGTCTTCGGCCTCTTGGACGCCACCGGCCGCCCCTCGTCCGCCGCGCCGTCGCGGGCAGCGGCCGTACGCCGTCGACGCCGCTTGCGCTCGCTGTACACGATCAGTCCGAGCCCGAGGACCACCTTGACCACGAGTGCGGCGGTGGAGGGCGGGGAGCGCGGCGGGGGCGGCTCCCCGTCGGTGAGGAGCAGCACGACGGCGATCACGGCCACCAGGCACGCGAGCCAGGCGAGGATGAACGCCAGCCCCTTCCGCACCCCGCGGGGGGCGGACACGACCACGACGAACGCCGCGATCGGCAGTGGGTAGAGCGTGATGACCAGGCCGATGACGAGCAGGTCAAGCACCATGGCAACGCATCCGGCTCATGCCGGGCACCATGGCGGCTCGTCCGCCTTATGCCGCGAGGATCTTGGCCTTGGCCCGCTCGAACTCGGCAGCCGTGATGTCGCCCTTGTTCTTGAGCTCGGCGAGCCGAGCGAGCTCCTCCGCCTGACTGGCACCTCCGGCGGTCTGCTGTACGTAGGAGCGGAACTCCTGCTCGCTGCGCTGGGCCCGGGCCAGCTCGCGTTCGCCCATCCCGCGACCCCGGGCGATCAGGTACACGAACACACCGAGGAAGGGAAGGACGATGACGAAGACGGTCCACCCCGCCTTGCCCCAGCCTCCCAGGTCGTCGTCGCGGAAGATGTCGCCGATGACCCGGAAGAGCAGCATGAACCAGAGGACCCACAGGAAGATCATCATCATGGTCCAGAACATGTTCAGCAGCGGGTAGTCCACGGCCAGGTCCAGCATCGACTCGTTCATGGCACGCCTCCGTTTTGACTGCGGGCACAGGCATCGCTCGCGGCGTCAGGCCGCTTGAGGAGCAAAGGGGAGCAGCTCGTCCCCTCCCGGCTGTACGACGCCGTAGCTGCTCTCCGGCACCTGGTTCCAGGCGCCGGGCAGATCACCGAGGGGCTCGGACACGATGAGGCGGGTCTCGTCGGACACGTCCTGCAAGAACGTCACGTCAGGGTGCAGCCTGCGCAGGGGCTCCACCCGGCTGCTGTAGAACAGTGACCTGGATTCGCCCTTGCTGGAGTAGCGGAAGGCCCAGACGCGCTCGCCGTCGGTCACGGCGACCGTCATCTGGAGGGGGAACTCCACACCCTGCTCGCGCCCGATGCGTTCCACGACCCCCGCCATCCGCGCCACGGCGCCGGGCGGGTCCTCGTCCAGGCCGAAGGTGACCGCGAGGTAGAACATCATCTCGGAGTCCGTCGTTCCCTCGATGTCGTTGAACAGCGCGGGGTCGACGAGCAGGAAGAGTTCCCGGCGCATGAGGTGGAAACCGGCGATGGAACCGTTGTGCATCCACAGCCAGCGGCCGTGCCGGAAGGGATGGCAGTTCGTCTGCTGGACCGCCGTTCCGGTCGACGCCCGGATGTGGGCGAAGAACAACGGGGATTGGACGTGGTCCGCGATCTCCCGCAGGTTGCGGTTGTTCCAGGCGGGCCCGATGTCCCGCAGGACCGCCGGTGTGCCGCCGTTCTCCGGGTACCACCCGACGCCGAACCCGTCGCCGTTCGTGGTCTCCACACCCAGTTTGGAGTGCAGGCTCTGGTCGATCAGCGAGTGCGCCGGCTTGTACAGGATGGTGTCGAGCAGGAGAGGCGTCCCCGAGTAAGCGAGCCATCGGCACATGGATGATCACCCGTTCCTCGTTGTCCCGCTGGGTCCGAAGGCCGTTCCCCGGCGAGAGCCGAGGAGGAAGCCGGCCGGACCCACCGGCATTCCCATGGTCTGCCCATCCCCTGGTGATCGCCACGCGGACGGGAGCGGGCCCGCAGGCGTACGGGATTCGGTCGCGCTGAGCGGGAAGTCGCAGGCGGCCCTCCGGGAACGGCCGGCCGACCGTGGCCGGCCGTGCGGACCACACGATCGGCCAAGTCCCGTGCGTGCTCCGGCCATAGGCCGTCTCCGGTTCCACGACCGACCGGCAGCAAGAAAAAAGCCACAGATCAGAACGTTTCTTCTGACCTGTGGCACGGTGGGGCGGGTGGGACTCGAACCCACGGCCGACGGATTATGAGTCCGCTGCTCTAACCGGCTGAGCTACCGCCCCTCTACGGCGTGGCGCGTACACGTGTGCGCGCCGTCTGCCGCAGCATAGCCGCTCATACGATCTGCTGCCTCGCATGATCGGCTTCGCCTGCCCAAGAAGACCGTGCCGAGCGCTGCCCGGTTCCGGCTCGGGGCAAAAAAGAAGAGGACCCGCCGGGGGCCCTCGTCTTCCGTGCTCCCCCGACTGGACTCGAACCAGTAACCTGCCGGTTAACAGCCGGCTGCTCTGCCAATTGAGCTACAGGGGATCGCGCTCCCCCGACTGGACTCGAACCAGTAACCTGCCGGTTAACAGCCGGCTGCTCTGCCAATTGAGCTACAGGGGATTGCTGCGGTGCGCCGAACAGCCCACCTCCGGCCTTGCCGGGGGGCGAGCGCCCGTTGCGAGTCATAGATTAGCGCAAGCAGGGGGGTGCTCCGCCAATCGGTATCGGCAGTGGGCCGGGCACCACACGACGAAGGGTGGCAAGCATGCGGTACAAGGTCACGTTCGTGATCGGACTGGCCGTCGGGTACGTGCTCGGGACCCGGGCCGGGCGCGAGCGGTACGAGCAGCTGAAGAAGTCCGCACGGGAGGTCGCGCAGACCCCGGCGGTGCGCAACGCCGCCGAAACCGCCGGGCAGGCCGGGCGCACCTACGCGGGCAAGGCCTTCGCCGTCGTGGGCGGCAAGGTCGGCGACAAGCTGCCGGAATCCCTCGTGTCACGGGTGCGTACGCTGCGCGGCCGGGGCGGCTCCGGCGGCGAGGACGAGTGGGGTACGAGCAACACCTGACGGTGACGCGAACGCCGCGGGCCCGGCACTTTGCGGGGCCCGCGGCGTTCGCGTGCCTACTCGGCGGTCACGACCGCCACGCGGTGCGGCAGAATTCTCCGCATGGGGATAGTCGCCGGGCTGGACAGCTCTTCCGCCTTCACTCGCATCGTCGTCTGCGACACCGATACGGGGGCCGTGCTGCGCCAGGGCTACGCGCCCCATCCGCAGCCGACCGGCGAGGCCGCCGGGGCGAACAAGCACGAGACCGACCCGCAGGCGTGGCTGCTCTCGCTCGGCGAGGCCGCCGGCAACGGGCTCCTCGAAGGGGTCCAGGCCATCGGCGTCTCCGCGCAGCAGCACGGCCTGCTCCCGCTCGACGCGCAGGGCGGCCTGGTCCGGCCGGCCCTGGTCGGCAACGACAAGCGGGGCCAGGTCGCGGCGGCCGACCTGATCGAGGCGCTGGGCGGCCGGCAGGCCTGGGCGGAGGCCGTGGGTTCGGTGCCGCACTCGGCGCAGCCGCTGGCGAAGCTCGCCTGGCTGGCCCGGACCGAGCCCGAGGCGGCCCGGCGGGTGGCCGTACTGATGTCCCCGCACGACTGGCTCGTCTGGCAGTTGCTCGGCCGGCCCGCGCGCCGCACCACCGACCGGGGCGGCGCTTCCGGGACCGGCTACTGGTCCCCGGCCACCGGTTCCTACCGGCCCGACCTGGTCGAGCTGGCGCTCGGGCACCGGGCGCTGCTGCCCGAGGTGCTCGGCCCGGCCGATGCCGCCGGGACGACCCCCGAGGGGCTGCTGATCTCGGCCGGTACCGGGGAGACCATGGCCGCCGCGCTCGGGCTGGGCCTGGTCCCCGGCGACGCGGTGGTCTCGCTGGGCGCCTCGGGGTCGGTGATGGCCGTGCACCCCCACGCCGTCTCCGATCCGGGCGGCCTGATCACCTCGCTCGCCGACGCCAGCGGCATGCACCTGCCGGTGGTGAACACCTCCAACGCCGTACGGGCCCTGCGCGGCACCGCCGAGTTGCTGGGCACCGACCTGGAGGGGCTGAGCGCACTCGCGCTGAAGTCGACGCCGGGCGCGCACGGCCTCGTACTCCTGCCGTATTTGGAGGGGGAGCGGACCCCGGACCTGCCGCTCAGCGCGGGCACCCTCTCCGGTCTGCGCCGGGACTCGATGAAGCCGGAGCACCTGGCGCGGGCCGCGTTCGAGGGCATGCTCTGCGGGCTGGTCGACGCCCTCGACGTGCTGCGGCACCGGGGGGTGGAGATCCGCCGGGTGTTCCTCCTGGGGGCGGCGGCCGAGCTGCCCGCCGTACAGGCCGCGGCGCCGGGGCTGTTCGGCACGCAGGTCGTGGTGCCGGCTCCCGCCGACTACGCCGCGCTGGGCTCCGCGCGCCAGGCGGCGTGGGCCCTCGGTGTGGCGCAGGGCACGCTCGCCCCGCACAGCCCGCCGGTCTGGCCGGCCCCGGCCGCCCAGACGTTCGAGCCGGGCGAGGAGTTCCCGGCGTGGCAGGCGGTGCGCCAGCAGTACGTGGCCACGCGCGAGCAGATCCACCCCGGGGCGTTCCAGGGCGGGGCGTTCCAGGGCGGGACGGCGTAGGACCCCCGTCGGGAGGAGTACTCCTTTTGACCGGGCTTTGCGAAAACCGTTGGGGTTGTGGCCTCCGGTTGGCCGAAGATGGGGTGAACCCCCCTCGATCATGCCGACCGGAGCCTGCGCGTGCTCATACGACTTCTGCGGACACACCTGCGTCCGTACAGGAAACCCATCGCCCTCCTGGTGCTGCTGCAACTGCTGCAGACCAGTGCGAGCCTCTACCTGCCCACGCTCAACGCGGACATCATCGACAACGGTGTCGTCAGCGGTGACACGGGGTACATCCTGCGTTTCGGCGCCCTGATGCTGGGCGTGTCGCTCGTCCAGCTCACCTGCAACATCGGCGCCGTCTACTTCGGCGCCCGCACCGCCGCCGCGGTCGGGAGGGACATCCGCGGCGCCGTCTTCGACCGGGTGCAGAGCTTCTCCGCCAGGGAGCTCGGCCAGTTCGGCGCCCCGTCGCTGATCACCCGTACGACGAACGACGTACAGCAGGTCCAGATGCTGGTCCTGATGACCTTCACGCTGATGGTGTCGGCGCCGATCATGTGCATCGGCGGTATCGCCATGGCGCTGTCGCTGGACGTGAAGCTGTCCGGGGTGCTGCTCGCCGTCGTCCCCGTCCTCGGCCTGTCCGTCGGCACGATCGTCTTCAAGACGCGCCCGCTGTTCCGCACGATGCAGACACGGCTGGACATCGTGAACCGGGTGCTGCGCGAGCAGATCACCGGCAACCGCGTGATCCGCGCCTTCGTCCGCGACTCCTACGAGAAGGAGCGCTTCCGGGAGGCGAACGCGGAGCTGACCGGGGTGTCGCTGGCCTCCGGCAAGCTGCTCGCGCTGATGTTCCCGGTCGTCATCGTCGTCGTGAACATCTCCAGCGTCGCCGTCATCTGGTTCGGCGCGATGCGCGTGGACGGCAACGGCATGGAGATCGGCCAGCTGACGGCGTTCCTCGCCTACCTGATGCAGATCGTCATGTCCGTGATGATGGCCACCTTCATGTTCATGATGGTGCCGCGCGCCGAGGTGTGCGCCGAGCGCATCCAGGAGGTCCTGGACACCGACTCCAGCGTCATCCCGCCGGCCGACCCGGTACGCAAGCTGCTGCGGCACGGGCAGCTGGAGCTGCGCGGCGCCGACTTCCGCTACCCGGGCGCCGAGGCGCCGGTGCTGCGCGGGGTGGACCTGCTGGCCCGCCCGGGCGAGACGACCGCCGTCATCGGCTCGACGGGCAGCGGCAAGTCCACGCTGCTCGGCCTGGTGCCGCGGCTGTTCGACGCGACCGGCGGCGAGGTGCTCGTCGACGGGGAGGACGTACGCCGGCTCGACCCGGAGCTGCTGGCCAAGACGGTCGGCATGGTTCCGCAGAAGCCGTACCTGTTCTCCGGGACCGTGGCCTCCAACCTGCGCTACGGGCGCCCCGAGGCGACGGACGAAGAGCTGTGGCACGCCCTGGAGGTGGCCCAGGCCCGCGGGTTCGTCTCCGCACTCGAAGGGGGACTGGACGCGCCGATCACCCAGGGCGGCACCAACGTCTCCGGCGGGCAGCGCCAACGGCTGGCGATCGCCCGCACGCTGGTGCAGCGTCCGGAGATCTATCTGTTCGACGACTCCTTCTCGGCCCTGGACTACGCGACGGACGCGGCGCTGCGCGCCGCGCTGGCCCTGGAGACGCAGAACGCGACCGTCGTCATCGTGGCCCAGCGGGTGTCCACGATCCGTGACGCCGACCGGATCATCGTCCTGGACGAGGGCCAGGTGGTGGGCGAGGGGCGCCATCACGAACTGATGGCCGGCAATGAGACCTACCGGGAGATCGTGCTCTCCCAGCTGACGGAGGCGGAGGCCGCATGAGCGGGCCCGGAGGACGGATGATGATGGGGCCGGTCCAGCGGTCCATGGACTTCAAGGGATCGGGCAAGCGGCTGCTGGGCCAGCTCGCGCAGGACCGGGCCAGGATCTGGGGCATGGTCGCGGCCGTCGTCGGCAGCGTCGCCTGCTCGGTGGTGGGGCCGAAGATCCTCGGCAACGCCACCGACCTGGTGTTCGCCGGGATCGTCGGGCGGCAGATGCCGGCCGGGATCACCAAGGCGCAGGCGCTGGACGGCCTGCGCGCCAGGGGGCAGGGCGGCATGGCGGACATGCTGTCCGGCACCGACTTCACCCCGGGCCGGGGCATCGACTTCTCCGCGGTCGGGTCCGTCGCGGTCTGGGCGCTGGTGGTCTTCACCCTCGCCGGACTGCTGATGCTGGTCGCGACGCGGCTGTCGAACCACATCATGAACGGCACCGTGTTCCGGCTGCGCGAGGAGCTGCGGGGGAAGCTGTCGCGGCTGCCGCTGTCGTACTTCGACCAGCAGAAGCGCGGTGAGGTCCTCAGCCGCGCCACGAACGACATCGACAACATCGGGCAGACGCTCCAGCAGACGATGGGCCAGCTGCTCAACTCGCTGCTGACGATCGTCGGCGTGCTGGCGATGATGTTCTGGATCTCGCCGCTGCTGGCGCTGGTCGCCCTGGTGACGATCCCCGTGTCGGTGTTCGTCGCGGCGAAGATCGGCAAGAAGTCGCAGCCGCAGTTCGTGGCGCAGTGGAAGTCCACGGGCGCGCTCAACGCGCACGTGGAGGAGATGTACTCGGGCCACACGCTGGTCAAGGTGTTCGGCCGGCAGAAGGAGTCCGCGGCCGTCTTCGCCGAGCAGAACGAGGCGCTGTACCGGGCCTCGTTCAAGGCACAGCTGGTCAGCGGGATCATGCAGCCGGTGATGTTCTTCATCTCGAACATCAACTACGTGCTGGTGGCGGTGGTCGGCGGTCTGCGGGTGGCCTCGGGTTCCCTGTCGATCGGTGACGTGCAGGCCTTCATCCAGTACTCGCGCCAGTTCTCGATGCCGCTGACGCAGGTCGCCTCGATGGCGAACCTGGTGCAGTCCGGAGTCGCCTCGGCGGAGCGCGTGTACGAGCTGCTGGACGCGCGGGAGCAAGAGCCGGACGCGGAGGTTCCCGAGCGGCCGGAGCGGCTGCGGGGCCAGGTCACCCTCGACAAGGTGGCGTTCCGCTACGAGCCGGACAAGCCGCTCATCGAGGGCCTCTCGCTGAGCGTCGAGCCGGGGCAGACGGTCGCGATCGTCGGCCCGACGGGCGCCGGCAAGACCACGCTCGTCAACCTGCTGATGCGGTTCTACGAGGTCACCGGCGGCCGGATCGCCCTGGACGGGGTGGACGTCGCGAAGATGACCCGCGAGGAACTGCGCACGGGCATCGGCATGGTGCTCCAGGACACCTGGCTGTTCGGCGGCACCATCGCGGAGAACATCGCCTACGGGGCTTCGCGCGAGGTCACGCGCGAGGAGATCGAGGAGGCGGCGCGGGCCGCGCACGCGGACCGGTTCATCCGCACCCTGCCGGACGGCTACGACACGGTGCTGGACGACGAGGGCGCGGGCGTCAGCGCGGGTGAGAAGCAGCTCATCACGATCGCCCGGGCGTTCCTGTCGGATCCGGTGATCCTGGTGCTCGACGAGGCGACGAGCTCAGTGGACACCCGTACCGAGGTGCTGATCCAGAAGGCGATGGCGCGCCTCGCGCACGGCCGTACGTCCTTCGTGATCGCGCACCGGCTCTCCACCATCCGCGACGCGGACGTGATCCTGGTGATGGAGAATGGCTCGATCGTGGAGCAGGGCACGCACGAGGAACTGCTCGAGTCGGACGGCGCCTACGCGCGGCTGTACGCGGCGCAGTTCGCGCAGGCGGTGGCCGAGGTCGACTAGCCGGACCTCGCCGTCGGCCGGGGGTGCCCTCGTACGGGGGCACCCCTTTCGTGCGCAGCGGGTCTCCCGGGGGGGGCCGCTCAGTCGAGGTAGCCGCGCAGTTGGTCGGCGAAGGCGTGGTCGCGCAGTTTGTTGAGCGTCTTGGACTCGATCTGGCGGATCCGCTCGCGGGTCACGCCGAAGATCCGTCCGATCTCCTCCAGGGTGCGCGGGCGGCCGTCGGCGAGGCCGTAGCGGAGCTGGACGACCTTGCGTTCGCGTTCGCCGAGGGTCGACAGCACGGCTTCGAGGTGCTCGCGCAGCAGGAAGAACGCGGCGGACTCGACGGGTGAGGCGGCGTCCCCGTCCTCGATGAGGTCGCCGAGGGCGACGTCGTCCTCCTCGCCGACCGGCGCGTGCAGGGAGACCGGCTCCTGGGCGAGGCGGAGCACCTCCAGCACCCGTTCGGGGGTCAGTTCCAGGTGGGCGGCGACCTCTTCGGCGGTGGGCTCGTACCCCCGCTCCTGGAGCATGCGGCGCTGCACGCGCACCACGCGGTTGATCAGTTCCACGACGTGTACGGGCACGCGGATGGTCCGGGCCTGGTCGGCGAGGGCCCGGGACATCGCCTGCCGGATCCACCAGGTGGCGTAGGTGGAGAACTTGTAGCCGCGGGCGTAGTCGAACTTCTCAACGGCCCGGATGAGCCCGAGGTTCCCCTCCTGGACGAGGTCGAGCATGGTGAGCCCGCGGCCCACGTAGCGCTTGGCCACGGAGACGACGAGCCGCAGGTTGGACTCGATGAGGCGGCGTTTGGCCATGCGGCCCATGACGACGAGCTTGTCCAGGTCGAGGGTGAGCTGGAGGTCGAGCCCGGTGGCGGCGGCGAGTTTCTCCTCGGCGAACAGTCCCGCTTCGACGCGCCGGGCGAGTTCGACCTCCTCGACCGCGGTCAGGAGCGGGATCCTGCCTATCTCGCGCAGGTACTGCCGGAACAGGTCCGCGGAGGGGCCCGCCCCGCCCGTACCGGCCGTCCGGCCCGTCCCGCCCGTCTCACCCGTCCCGCCCGTCTCACCCGTCCCGCCCGTCTCACCCGTCCCGCCTTCATGGTCGCCGTCGCGCCCGCGCTGCTCGGGCACCTCCCCGGTCAGGTCGAGGACCTCCGGTTCCTCGGGCTCGACGTCCACGACTTCGGCCTCCGCATCGGCGGGTTCGTCGGCCTGGGCGGGGTGGCTCACGTTCGCGGTCAGGGTCTGGGTCTGCACGGGGGCGACCTCCAGGGCTCCGAGGACGGGGGCACCGGATTTCAGTGTGGGGTACGACACATCGCAGCCACGAGGGGCGTGCGAGCACTTTCTGAGTCCGGTGCGTGACCGGATGGTTACCCCCCGCCGGGACGCCCGAAGCCGCCCGGACGCATGTCCGAGCGGGCCCGCGGCTCAGGCCGGCTCGACCCGCACCGCGCAGGTCTTGAACTCCGGCATGCGGGAAACCGGGTCCAGGGCCGGGTTGGTGAGGGTGTTCGCGCGCCCCTCCCCCGGCCAGTGGAACGGCATGAACACCGTGTCCGCCCGGATCGCGTCGGTGATGCGGGCCGGGGCGACCGCGCGCCCGCGCCGGGAGACGACCGCCAGCGGGGCCCCTTCGGTGACGCCCAGGCGGGAGGCGAGGCGGGGGTGGAGTTCCACGAACGGGCCGGGGGCGGCCGCGTTGAGCTCCGCGACCCGTCGGGTCTGGGCGCCGGACTGGTACTGGGCCACGACCCGGCCGGTGGTGAGCAGCAGCGGGTACTCGGCGTCGGGGACCTCGGCCGCGTCCCGGTGCACGACGGGCACGAAGCGGGCCCGGCCGTCGTCGGTGGCGAAGCGGTCCAGGAACAGCCGGGGTGTTCCGGGCGAGCCCTCGGGGCAGGGCCAGAAGACGCCCTGCTCTGCTTCGACGCGGGCGTAGGAGATCCCCGAGTAGTCGGCCGGGCCGCCCGCCGAGGCGCGGCGGAGTTCCTCGAACACCTCCTCGGGGACGGTGGGGAAGCCCTTCTCGACGCCGAGCCGGGTGGCGAGGCCGTGCAGGACCTCCAGGTCGGTGCGGACGCCCGACGGCGGGGTCAGGGCCCGGCGGCGCAACAGGACGCGGCCTTCCAGGCTGGTGGTGGTGCCGTCCTCCTCCGCCCACTGGGTGACGGGGAGCACCACGTCGGCCAGTTCGGCGGTCTCGGAGAGGACGACGTCGGCGACGGCGAGGAAGTCCAGGGAGCGGATCCGGCCCTCGATGTGGGCGGCGCGGGGCGCGGAGACCACCGGGTTGGAGCCCATCAGCAGGAGCGCCTTCACCTCGGTGCCGAGGGCGTCGAGGAGTTCGTAGGCGCTGCGGCCGGGGCCGGGCAGGCTGTCCGGGTCGACGCCCCAGACGCCGGCGACGTGGGCCCGGGCCGCCGGGTCGGTCAGCTTGCGGTACCCGGGGAGCTGGTCGGCCTTCTGGCCGTGCTCACGCCCGCCCTGGCCGTTGCCCTGCCCGGTGAGGCAGCCGTAACCGGACAGCGGGCGCCCGGCGTGGCCCGTGGCCAGGCAGAGGTTGATCCACGCGCCGACGGTGTCGGTGCCCTTGGACTGCTGCTCCGGGCCGCGGGCGGTCAGCACCATGGCGGACTCGGGGGCGCAGAACATCCCCACCGCCTCGCGCAGTCGGGGCACGGGGACCCCGGTGATCCGCTCCACCAGCTCCGGCCAGTGCGCCATCGCTGCGGCCCGCGCCTCGGGCCAGCCGCTGGTGCGCCCGGCGATGAACGCCTCGTCGGTGCGCCCTTCGGCGACGACGAGGTGGAGCAGGCCCAGGGCGAGGGCGAGGTCCGTCCCGGGGCGGGGGGCGAGGTGCAGGTCGGCCTGTTCGGCGGTGCGGGTGCGGCGCGGGTCCACCACGATCAACGTGCCGCCGTTGTCCTTGAGTTCCCGCAGGAAGCGCAGGGCCGGCGGCATGGTCTCGGCCAGGTTGGAGCCGACGAGGATCACGCAGCCGGTGCGGGGGACGTCCTCCAGCGGGAACGGCAGGCCGCGGTCCAGCCCGAAGGCGCGCTGGTGGGCGGCGGCCGCGGAGGACATGCAGAAGCGGCCGTTGTAGTCGATCTGGGAGGTGCGCAGGGCGACGCGGGCGAACTTGCCCAGCGCGTAGGCCTTCTCGTTGGTCAGCCCGCCGCCGCCGAAGACGCCGACGGCGTCCGGCCCGTACGAGCGCCCCGTGCGGGCGAGGCCCTCGGCGACGGCGTCCAGTGCCTCGTCCCAGCCGGCCGGCTCCAGTCGCCCGGTACGGCCGCGCACCAGCGGCTGCGTCAGGCGCACCCGCGAGGACAGGACGGCGGGGGCGGTACGTCCCTTGCCGCACAGGGCGCCCCGGTTGACGGGGAAGTCGGGCCGCTCCTCCACCTCGACGCCGCCGTCCGTCCCGGCGCGCAGGTTCATGCCGCACTGCAGGGCGCAGTACGGGCAGTGCGTGGCGGTGACGGGTCCGGCGGTGCCTTCGGTGTGCATACCGACCACGGTGCGCCGCGGGTGTTACACGGACCGCCCCCTCGCGTTACGGCCGGGGGTTCTCCCCCTCAGCGCTCCCGCCGGCCCCCGGTGAGGCGCGGCGTCGGCGCCGGTGCGGGCGGCACGCGCTGTTGCGGCCCGGCAGGGGTGAGCTCAGTGGCCCGTCAGGTGCTTCACCGTCAGGCCCGCCGTCCAGCCGCCGTCGACCGCGAGTTCGGCGCCCGTCATGTAGGCGGCGGAGTCGGAAAGGAGGAAGGCGACGGCCGCGGCGATCTCCTCGGGGGTGCCGACGCGGCCCAGCGGGGCGCCGGGGTAGTTGCCCTCGCCGGCCCGGATGCCGACCGGGGCGGTCATCGGGGTGAGCGTCATGCCCGGGTGGACGGAGTTGACGCGGATCCGGGCCTCGGCGAGCTCGACCGCGCCGATCTTCGACAGACCGCGCACGCCCCACTTGGAGGCGCCGTACCCGGCGGTCAGCGCGAGTCCGGTCAGGCCGGCGGCGGAGGAGATGTTGACGATGGAGCCGCCGCCGTTCGCGCGCAGCAGCGGGATGGCCGCCTTGATGCCGATGAAGGTGCCGACCAGGTTGGTCTCGACGACCCGGCGGAAGTGTTCGACGCTCTCGTGCTCCAGCAACTGCCCCGTGGCTATGCCCGCGTTGTTGACGAGGCCGTCGAGGCGGCCGAACTCGGCGACCGCGTACTCCAGCGCCGCCGCCCAGTCGTCCTCGCTCGTCACGTCGTGCCGCAGGAAGCGGGCCGCGCCGCCCAGTCGGGCCGCCGTCGCGGCGCCCTCGGCCTCCAGCACGTCGGTGACCAGCACCCGGCCGCCGCCGTCCACGACGGCCCGCGCGGCGGCCGCGCCCAGCCCCCGGGCCCCTCCGGTGATGACGACGGCCTTGCCGCTCAGATCCGGCACGGTGCCCACGATGCCCCCCTACGTCTGACAATCCGTGCCAGTCTGTCAGAGCGCCAGGGCGCGCGACACCCCGTCCTCCTTGGGCCCCAGGAACGTCGGCCGCGGCTTGAACACCGCGTCCAGCGCCGCCTTCCCGGCCGCGAAGACCTCGCGGGCGCCGCCGTAGTACCAGGTCGCGTCGTGTACGTCCTGCACCCCGACCCCGTACGACTCCACCCCCGCCGCCTGACACAGGGCCACGGCCCGCCGGATGTGGAAGCCCTGGCTGATCAGCACCGCGCGGTCCACGCCGAAGATCCGCCGGGCCCGCACGCAGGAGTCCCAGGTGTCGAACCCGGCGAAGTCGCTGACGATCCGGTCGTCCGGGACCCCGTGGCGGGTCAGGTAGGCGCGCATCACGTCCGGCTCCGAGTACTCGGTACGGCTGTTGTCCCCGGTGACCAGGACGACCTTGACCTTTCCGGCGCGGTACAGCTCGGCGGCCGCGTCGAGCCGGTCGGCCAGGTACGGGGTGGGCCGCGCGCCCAGCAGGCCCGCGCCGAACACCACGGCCACCGGGGCGGAGGGTGCCTGGGCCGTGCTGCCGAGCCGGTCGGCGGCCACCGCGTGCGTCCACGCCGAGGGCAGCAGCGCCAGCACGCACAGCACCATCACGGCCCGGACGGCGCGCCGCCTGGCCCGCACCGTGCGCGGCAGCAGCCCCCGCACCCCGCCCGCGATCCGGCTCAGGCGCGCTCCGCGCATGACGTTCCCCCTGGTTGTCGCTGGTTGTCACCCGGTCTCCGCTGGTCAGGACGCGGCCGGGGCCGGTCCGGTTTCACCCGCCGCCGGGCCGCGTCCCGCCCCGCCCACTGTGAGCAGCCGGAAAAGACCCGTCACGGCGGCGCAACGCGGCGGCAATCTGCGCCCCGCAGGATCGGTTCATGACGGAGCCCGCGCACCCTCCGGAAATCCCCGCCCTTCCCGTCTCCCCCCGCCACCGCCGTCGAGCCGCCGACCCGGATCACCGTCCGTCCCGGTGCTCAGCCGGACACCGCGCGTCCCCCGGGGCCCGGACCAACGGAGTGCCCGCATGCAGCCCGCCCTCGTCGCCGTCGCCCACGGCAGCCGTGACCCGCGCGCCCTCCACAGCGTCCGGGCCCTGCTGGAGCGGGTCCGCCTGCTCCGCCCCCGCCTCGACGTCCGCCTCGGGCACATCGAGCTGAACCGGCCGCTGCTCGGCGAGACGCTCGACGCCCTCGCCGGGGAGGCCGTCCTCGTACCGCTGCTGCTGAGCCGCGGACACCACGTCAAGCGCGACCTCCCCGCGGCGGCCGCCCGCGCTGCGCACCTGCGCACCCGGGTCGCGGCCCCGCTCGGGCCGCACCCGCTGCTGGTCGAGGCCCTGTACGAGCGGCTCCTGGAGGCCTCCTGGGCGCCGGGGACGGCGGTGGTACTGGCCGCCGCCGGCTCCCGCGACCCGGACGCCGCCGAGGACACCCGCCGCACCGCCGCCCTGCTGTCCGAGCGGCTCGGCGGGGTGCCCGTCGTGGCCGCCCACGCCTCCGCCGCGACCCCGTCCGTGGCCGGCGCCCTGCGCACCCTCGCGGCCCGCGGGCACCACCGGATCGCCGTGGCCTCGTACTTCACCGCCCCCGGCCGCTTCGCCGCCCAGAGCGCCGCTGCCGCGACCGGTCCGGCCGCGGCGCCGCTCGGCGACCACCCGGCCCTCGCCCGTCTCGTCCTGCTGCGCTACGACCAGGCCCTCGCCCGGCGCCGGACACCTCTGGAGCCGGCCACCGCGTAGGTCCGGGCCGCCCCGGATCACCCGCATTGTCGGCTCTTCCGGTTAACGTCTGAGCATGGAAGGCATGGAGAGCACCACCCGCACCGACCCCTACGAGCCTGCCGACACCGAGCGCTGGGCCGCCGAGCCCGACAAACGGCCCGGCCGCACCGCCTTCCAACGGGACCGCGCCCGCGTACTGCACTCCGCCGCCCTGCGCCGCCTCGCCGGCAAGACGCAGGTCGTCACCCCCGGAACCCGCTCCTACGACTGGGACGCGAGCCCCCGCACCCGCCTGACCCACTCCCTGGAATGCGCGCAGGTGGGCCGCGAGCTGGGGGCGGCCCTCGGCTGTGATCCCGATCTGGTCGAGGCCGCCTGCCTCTCCCACGACATGGGCCACCCGCCCTTCGGACACAACGGCGAGGAAGCCCTCAACGAGTTCGCCAAGGACTGCGGCGGTTTCGAGGGCAACGCGCAGTCGCTGCGCCTGCTGACCCGGCTGGAGCCGAAGCGGTTCGTGCCCGATCCGGTGACGGGCGAACTCGTCAGCGTCGGTCTCAACCTGACCCGGGCCGCGCTGGACGCCGCCACCAAATACCCCTGGCCGCGCGGCGGGCACCCCACCGACCCCGACTCGGTGAAGTTCGGCGCGTACGAGGACGACCTGCCGGTCTTCGGCTGGCTGCGCCGGGGCGCGCCCGCCGACCGCAAGTGCTTCGAGGCGCAGGTCATGGACTGGGCGGACGACGTGGCGTACTCGGTCCACGACTTCGAAGACGGTCTGCACGCCGGGCACCTCGACCCGAACATGCTCTTCGCCGAACCGGAGCGCGATGCCATCTGGCAGGTCGCGATCGGCCGGTACGTGCCCGCCGACACGGCGCCGGAGGAGCTGCGGGAGGCCCTGGACCGGCTGATGGGGGAGGAGTGGTGGCCGCACGGCTACGACGGCTCGGCCGTCGCCCAGGCCCGGCTCAAGGACGCCACCAGCCAGCTGATCGGCCGCTTCTGCCTGGCCGCGGAGGCGGCGACCCGGGAGGCGTACGGATCGGGCCGCCTCACCCGCTACGCCGCCGAGCTGGTCGTTCCCCGGGAGGCGCGCAACGAGTGCGCCGTCCTCAAGGCGGTCGCCGACCTGTACGTGATGCAGCGCGACGAGCAGGAGCGGCTGCGCGCGGACCAGCGCATCGTCCTGGCCGAACTCGCCGAGGCGCTCAGCGCCCGCGCACCCGAGGGCCTCGACCCCCAGTTCCGGGCGATCTTCGAGGACGCGCCCGACGACAAGGCGAGGAAACGGGCGGTCATCGACCAGATCGCCGCCCTCACCGACGCCTCGGCCCGCTCGTTGCACGCCCGTCTCACCCGACGCCCGCGACGCGCCGAAGGGTGAGCCGATCGGGCCACTCCCCCTTCACGGGGCAGGCTCGGTGCGGGACGCTCGCATGTGGCCGCATGTGGCGCAGAGGTTATGAGGAGGCATCAGGTGGTCGACGCACACAGGACGTTCGTCATCGTCGGCGCGGGTCTCGCCGGGGCGAAAGCGGCCGAGACCCTGAGGTCCGAGGGGTTCACGGGCAGGGTGATCCTGATCGGGGACGAGCGTGAGCATCCCTACGAACGCCCTCCCCTGTCCAAGGGGTACCTGACGGGCAAGGAGGAGCGCGAGAGCGTCTTCGTCCACGAGCCGTCCTGGTACGCGGGTGCCGACATCGAGCTGCACCTGGGCCAGCCCGCCGTCCAGCTGGACCGGTCCGCGAAGAAGGTCGTCCTCGGTGACGGCACGGCCCTGCACTACGACAAGCTGCTGCTGGCCACCGGCGCCGAGCCGCGCCGCCTCGACGTCCCCGGCACCGGTCTGGTGGGGGTGCACCACCTGCGGCGCCTCGCACACGCGGAGCGGCTCAAGCAGGTCCTGGCCGGGCTGGGCCGGGACAACGGCCACCTGCTGATCGCGGGCGCCGGCTGGATCGGTCTGGAGGTCGCCGCGGCGGCCCGCGGGTACGGCGCCGAGGTGACCGTGGTCGAGCCGCTGGCCACACCGCTGCACGCGGTGCTGGGGCCGGAGATCGGCCGGCTCTTCGGCGACCTGCACGCCGAGCACGGGGTCCGCTTCCACTTCGGCGCGCGGCTGACCGAGATCGTCGGGCAGGACGGGATGGTGCTGGCCGCCCGGACCGACGACGGCGAGGAGCACCCGGCGCACGCGGTGCTCGCCGCGATCGGTGCCGCGCCCCGCACGGCGCTCGCGGAGAGCTCGGGGCTGGCCCTGGTGGACCGGGAGCACGGCGGCGGGATCGCCGTCGACGCGTCGCTGCGCACGTCCGATCCGGACGTGTTCGCCGTCGGGGACGTGGCGGCCGCCCACCACCCGGTGCTCGGGACCCGGCTGCGCGTCGAGCACTGGGCGAACGCGCTCAACGGCGGCCCGGCGGCCGCCCGGGCGATGCTGGGGCAGGAGGTCGCGTACGACAGGGTGCCCTACTTCTTCTCGGACCAGTACGACGTGGGCCTGGAGTACTCCGGGTACGCGCCGGTGGGCGGCTACGACCAGGTGCTGATCCGCGGCGACGTGGGCAAGCGGGAGTTCATCGCGTTCTGGCTGTCGCAGGGCCGGGTGCTCGCCGGGATGAACGTCAACGTGTGGGACGTCACCGGGCACATCCAGGCCCTGATCCGCTCCCACGCGCCGGTGGACCGGGAGAAACTGGCGGACCCGTCGGTTCCGCTCTCTTCCCTGGTGGCGGCGGAGGGGGCCTGACGGGTTTGTCGGCGCCCGGCCGTAGACTTCACGCGTGGCAGGACGGATCAACGACGACGACGTGAAGGCGGTACGGGACGCGGTCCCGATCGACGCCGTGGTCTCCGACTACCTCCAGCTGCGCAACGCCGGCGGCGGAAACCTCAAGGGCCTGTGCCCCTTCCATGACGAGAAGTCCCCGTCCTTCCAGGTCAGTCCGAGCAAGGGGCTGTACCACTGCTTCGGCTGCCAGGCGGGCGGGGACACCCTCGACTTCATCATGAAGATCGACCACCTCTCCTTCTCGGAGGCGGTCGAGCGCCTCGCCGGCCAGGCGGGCATCACCCTGCGCTACGAGGAGGGCGGCTACACCGCCGGTACCAGCGGCCGCGGCGAGCGGATCCGGCTGGTCGAGGCGCACAAGGCCGCCGCGCAGTTCTACGCCGACCAGCTGGGCGGCGCCGAGGCGGAGATCGGCCGCAAGTTCCTGGCGGAGCGCGGCTTCGACCAGGCCGCGGCCGCGCACTTCGGCGTGGGCTACAGCCCGGCCGGCTGGGACCACCTGACCCGCTTCCTGCGCGGCAAGGGGTTCAGCGACAAGGAGCTGATCACCTCCGGCCTGGCCCAGGACAGCCGCAGCGGGAAGCCGATCGACCGGTTCCGCGGGCGGCTGATGTGGCCGATCCGCGACATCAGCGGCGAGGTCGTCGGCTTCGGCGCGCGCAAGCTGCGCGACGACGACAACGGCCCCAAGTACCTGAACACCCCCGAGACCGCGATCTACAAGAAGTCCCAGGTGCTCTACGGCATCGACCTGGCCAAGAAGGAGATCGCGAAGACCTCGCGGGCCGTCGTGGTGGAGGGCTACACCGATGTGATGGCCTGCCATCTGGCGGGGGTCACCACCGCGATCGCGACCTGTGGCACGGCCTTCGGCGGGGACCACATCAAGATCCTGCGCCGGCTGCTGATGGACAACGCCACGGCCGAGGTGATCTTCACCTTCGACGGGGACGCGGCGGGCCAGAAAGCCGCGCTGCGCGCCTTCGAGGACGACCAGAAGTTCGCCGCAGAGACCTCGATCGCGATCACCCCGGGCGGGATGGACCCCTGTGACCTGCGGCTCGCGCAGGGCGACGCCGCCGTCTCGGGACTGGTGGAGTCACGGACCCCGCTGTTCGAGTTCGCCCTGCGGCACATCGTGGCCCGGCACAACCTGGAGAACCCGGCGGGCCGGGCGGCCGCGCTGGACGAGGCGGCCCCCGTCGTCGCCCACATCAAGAACATCGCGATCCAGCACGAGTCGGCGGTACAGCTGGCCGGAATGCTGGGCATCCGCGACGAACAGTTCGTGGTCAAGCGGGTCGCGCAGCTCGCCCGCTGGGCGCGCGAGCGGGGGGGCCAGCCGCAGCACGGCGGCCGCGGCCGGTCGTACGAGGCCGCCCCCGCGCCCGCCCCCGTGGCGGCGGGCGGCCCGGCGCTGAACCTGCGCAGCCCCGCCCACCGCACCGAACGCGAGCTGCTCAAGCTGGCGCTGCAGAGACCGGCCCTGGTCTCCCCCGCCTTCGACGCGTACGGGATCGACGAGTTCACCGCGCCGCCCTACGCGGCGGTCCGCCAGGCCATCCAGGATGCGGGCGGCGCCTCGCTGGGCACCGAGGACTACCTGACGCGGGTCCGTGAGGCCGCGCCCAACGACACCGTGCGCGCGCTGGTCACGGAACTCGCGGTCGAAGCCATCCACGCGAAGACGGTGGACGAGGTCTACGCGGGGGTCCAGCTGGTGCAGGTGCGGCTGCGCGCCGTGGACCGCCGGGTGCAGGAGATCCAGGGCACGCTCTCGCGGCTGGGGCCGCAGGCCCCGCCGGAGCAGCTGGCGGCGGTCCAGGAGGAGCTGTGGGTCCTCCAGCAGTACGGGCAGCGGCTGCGCAACCGCGGGGCCGAGGGGCTGTAGCCGCCGGTCGTCACCCGGACCGGCCGGGGACGAGCCAGTCGCCGCCCGGGATCTCGGTCCCGGAGCGGGCGAGGGCGCGGGCCAGCGGTGCGGCGGCCAGGTACACCCAGGCCAGGACCCGGATGCCGTCGGGGCGCAGGGCCTCGCGGGCGACCCGGTCGTAAACGTTCCCCGGGAGGCCCGGGCCCCGGTACTCCTCCAGCAGGTCGAGCGCGACCAGCAGCTCCGCGTAGGCCTCGGGCTCGGGGGTGACCAGCTCGCCGCGAATCGCGGCTCCGGGGCGCGCGACGGCGTACGGGTACCCGGGGCCCTCGTACAGCGCGGCGTCCGGCAGCAGGGCCGGTTCCTCCGCCGCCGTACGGCCCCTCAGGAACATGTCGTGGTTGACCTCGCCGGGCCGCAGGGTCCCGTACACGAAGAACGGCAGTGCGGGCGCGGCGGTTCCCGGCCGGTCGAGCGGTGTCACGAGGCCCTCCCAGGACGTGGCCGCGCGGCGGGTCGCTCCGTCCGCGCGGGCCTCCACCGTACGCACCGCTCGGGGCCGGCGTAAGCCCGTGCCGTACCTCCTGCGCCCGGCCGGTGCGGGCCCCGGGCGGGCACGCGACGGGACGGGACAAGACGGCGACGGACGGCACGGACCGGCGACGGACGGCACGGACCGGCACCGGGCGATGGCCGGTGTCACCCGGACGGGCAGGGTCCCCCGGACGGCCCAAGCGGGCCCGTCTGAGCTGCGCGGACACCCGCCCGCACGGCGTACCTGACACCGCATCAGGAGGCGGCGCGCGGCCGGGGCGGGTTATCTCGGAACACGACCCCGCGTTCCCAGGAGCCCCCATGCGCCGCCGCACCGCACACGTGCTGACCGCCACCGCGCTGACCGCCGTCGCCTTCGCCGGCCCGGTCGCGGGCGCGGTCGCCGCCGCGGAACTCGGCATGCCGGGCTTCGCCCCGGGCGACTTCGCCCCGCTGGAGGTCTGGCCGAAGTCCGCCTCCCCGGGTGTGACCGTCACGGTGAACACCAGCGCCTGCGGCCCCTCCGGCCACGCCGAGGGCGATGCGACCACCGTCGGCGGGGGACGCTTCAAGCTGATGCCGGGCACCCGCAAGGAAGTGGTCACGGGGCAGTTCCAGGTCGCCCGCGACCTCCGGCCCGGCACCTACGACATCGGCGCGACCTGCGCGAACGGCAAGTTCGCCACCGGCGACCTGGTCGTCACCGATCGTGGCCCGCAAGGCCACGTACGGACCGGGGTCGGTGGTGGCACGACCACCACCACCGACCCCGCCAAGATCACGGCGGGAGCGGCCGTGCTGGCCGCGGTCGCCGTCGGCGGTACCTGGCTCCTGCGTCGCCGGGCGAGCGGCACGCGGAGCTGACGGACCCCGCGGCCGTGGCCGCGGTCCGAGCGGTACCGTCCCCCCGTCGCCCGCCCCGCGAGGTCCCCCCCGTTCGCGGGGCCGGGCGACGGCCAGTCATACGCACGGGAAGCGAGCACGAGGGGGCAGGCATGGTGGGCACCTCCGGCATCGCCGGCCGCGGCGGGCTCCTGGCCCTCGCCGCCTGCGTGGGCATCTGGCTCGTGAGCAGCGGCTCGGGGGAGAGCGTCGGGCCGCCGCTGCCGTCCCCCGCCGAGGCGCTGAGCGCGCTCAGCGGCCAGGCCTCGTACGCCGGGAGCATCGCCCCGCTGCCCGGCTCCCCGCCCACCCGGATCCGGATCCCGTCGATCCGCGTGGACGCCCCGCTCACCGGGCTGGGGCTACAGGCCGACGGCAGCCTCGAAGTCCCGCCGCCCGCCCGGCGCGACCTCGCGGGCTGGTACCGCGACGGCACCACTCCCGGCGCCACCGGCACCGCCCTGATCGCGGGCCACGTCGACCACGCCACCGGCCCGGCCGTCTTCTACCACCTGGGCGCGCTGCGCCGCGGGGCCACGATCGAGGTGGCGCGCGCGGACGGACGCACGGCCGTGTTCACCGTCCACGCCGTCGAGGTGTACGACGCCAGGGCCTTCCCCGACTCCCGGGTGTACGGGCCCTCGCCGCGCGCCGAGCTGCGCGTGATCACCTGCGGGGGCGCCTTCTCACCCCGCACCGGCTACGAGGGGAACGTCGTCGTCTTCGCCCACCTGACGGGGACGTACTAGGACAGGACAGGGCGGCCCTGGCGGCCGGTACGCCTCAGCCCCACTGCTCGATGCCGAGCTTGACCACCAGCGCGCCGACCACCGTCAGCAGCACCGTCCGGACGAACGCGCTGCCCTTGGTGAGCGCCATCCGGGCCCCGATCATGCCGCCGGCCAGGTTGAAAGCCGCCATCAGGGCCGCCAGTTGCCACAGCACCATCCCCTGGTACGCGAACATCGCGAGCGCCCCGGCGTTCGTGCAGCAGTTGACGATCTTGGCGGTGGCGGAGGCGGTCACCAGGTCGAGGTGGAGCAGCGCGGTGAGGGCGAGGACCAGGAAGGTGCCGGTGCCGGGCCCGATGAGTCCGTCGTAGAAGCCGATGCCCAGTCCCGCCAGGCCGATGGCGAGCAGCACGCGGCGTCGGCTGACGGGCGCGGTGGACGCGGCCGCGCCGAAACCGGGCTTGAAGATCACCACCGCGGCGACGACCACCAGTACCGCCATGATCAGCGGGCGCATGGCGTCCTTGCTGATCCCCCCGGCCAGCGCGGCGCCGCCCATCGAACCGGCGAGCGCGGCCAGGCCGATGCGGACGGCGAGCTTCACGTCCACCGGTGCCTTGCGGACGTACGTCACGGCCGCCCCGGTGGTGCCGACGATGGCCACCGCCTTGTTGGTGCCGAGGACGGCGGCGGGGGGCGTGTGCGGAAGACCGAGCAGCAGGGCGGGCAGGAGCAGCAGTCCGCCGCCCCCGACCACCGCGTCGATCCAGCCGGCCGCCGCGGCGGCCACGCAGAGCACGATGATCATCGTGGTTGATATGTCAGGCACGGCTCCGACCCTATGGAGCGGTTGGCTGCAATGACCACGGATCCCGGGAAACTTGCGCAAAGGTTGAGGTTCGAGAGCCTCACGGGCCGCCCGGCTCCGTGCTGAGGTGCGCGTTCCGTCCGGGTAACAGCGGCGATGCGGCGGGGAAACAGCGGCCCCGCACGCTCGTTCCATGACTTCGGATCGGCGTGTGGTGGTGATCGGCGGCGGCCTGGCCGGCCTGCGGTGCGCGGCGCGGCTGACCGCCGGCGGTGCCGCGGCGGTCACGGTGCTCGGCGAGGAGCCGCACGTCCCGTACAACCGCGTGCTGCTGGCCGAGATCCTGGCCGGCCGGTACGCCCCCGAGGTGATCGGGCTCCCGGACCCGGGCCCGGCGCTGCGCCGGGGCGTGCGCGCGGTCCGCGTCGACCGCGCCGACCGGACGGTGCACTGCGACGACGGGGCGGTGCTCGGGTACGACACCCTCGTCCTGGCCACCGGCTCGAACCCGGTCCTTCCGCCGCTGCGCGGCCTGTTCGAGCCGGACGGCCGGGAACTGCCCGAGGGCGTGCACGCGTTCCGCACCATGGACGACTGCCTGGCCCTTTCCGCGGCCGTACGCCCCGGCCTGCGCGCCGTGGTGATCGGCGGCGGTCTCCTCGGGGTCTCGGCGGCCCGCGCACTCGCCGCCCGGGGCGCCCAGGTGGTGCTCGCACAGCAGGCCGAGCGACTGATGGAACGCCAGCTGGACGCGGCTGCCTCGGCCCTGCTGGGCGCCCACCTCACGGCTCTCGGCATCGAGATCCACACCGAGTGCCGGGTGCGCGGCCTGACCAAGGCCGCGGCCCCCCGCCCCGGGGCCGGAACCCGGGTCACCGGCGTGGAACTCGCCGACGGCTACCGGCTCGACGCCGAGCTCGTGGTGCTCGCCTGCGGGGTGCGCCCGCGCACCGGACTGGCGCGGGCCGCCGGGCTGGAGGTGCGGGGCGGCATCGTCGTGGACGACGGCCTGCGCACCAGCGACCCCCGCATCCACGCCATCGGCGACTGCGCCGAGCACGACGGCCGGGTGTACGGGCTGGCCGGGGCCGCACTGGAGCAGGCCGACGCCCTGGCGGCCGCCCTGACCGGGACCGGCGGCCCCGCCGGCACCTACACCGGCACCCGCGCGCTGACCCGGCTCACCCTCACCCCCGGCGACGGCGCCGGCGGCCTCCCCGGCGGCAGCGCGCCCCTGGACCTCGCCGCCTTCGGGGAGCCGACCCCGCTGCCCGGTGACGACGTCATCCGCCTCGCCGACGCCACCCGCCGGACCTACCGACAGGTCGTCGTCCGCGGCGACCGCCTGGTCGGCGGGGTCCTCCTCGGCGAACTGTCCACCGTGGGCGCCCTGGCCCGCTCATGGGAGGACGGGGCCGCCCTGACCGACTTCTCGCACCTGCTCACCGACGACGGAGGCTCCTGATCATGGCCGCAGTCCCGCCCACCCCCGGACCCGCCCCCGCGGCCGGCCCCGCCCTCGTGCTCGTCGGCCACGGCATGGTCGGCCAGCGCTACCTGGAGGCCCTCGCCGAGCGCGGGATCACCTCCACGCACCGCGTCACCGTCCTGTGCGAGGAGCCCCGGCCCGCCTACGACCGGGTCCACCTGACCTCCTACTTCTCCGGCAGCACCCCCGAGGACCTGTCGCTGACCCCGGACGGGTTCATGGCCCGGCACGGGATCGACCTGCACCTGGGCGACCCCGCGGAGACCATCGACCGCGGCGCCCGCACCGTCACCTCCCGCTCCGGGCGGGTGTTCCCGTACGACGTCCTCGTGCTGGCGACCGGCAGCTACCCCTTCGTGCCGCCCGTGCCCGGCAAGGAGGCCCCCGGCTGCTTCGTGTACCGCACCATCGAGGACCTCCTCGCGATCGAGGCGTACGGGAAGGGCCGCAGCAGCGGGGCCGTCGTGGGCGGCGGACTCCTCGGGCTGGAGGCCGCGGGCGCCCTGCAAGGGCTGGGGCTGGCCACCCGGGTCGTGGAGTTCGCCCCCCGGCTGATGCCCGTCCAGGTCGACGACGGGGGCGGCGCCGCGCTGCTGCGGACCATCGAGGCCATGGGCCTGAGCGTCCACACCGGCGTCGGCACCCAGGAGGTCCTCACCGGCGAGGACGGCTCGGTGAGCGGGATGCGCCTTTCCGACGGCTCGACCGTCCCCGCCGACCTGGTCGTCTTCTCCGCCGGTGTCCGCCCCCGCGACCAGCTCGCCCGCGACGCCGGCCTCACCGTCGGCGAACGGGGCGGGATCGCCGTCGACGCCCGCTGCCGCACCTCCGACCCCCGCGTGTACGCCATCGGCGAATGCGCGATGGCCGTCGACGGCCGGGTCTACGGCCTGGTCGCCCCCGGCTACGAGATGGCCGAGACGGCCGCCGACGACCTGCTGGGCCGCGAGCGGGAGTTCACCGGAGCCGACCTGTCCACCAAGCTCAAGCTGCTCGGCGTGGACGTGGCGTCCTTCGGCGATGCCCACGGAGCCACCCCCGACTGCCTCGACGTCGTCTACTCCGACTCCCGTTCCGGCGTCTACAAGAAGCTGGTCGTCTCCCCCGACGGCGTACTGCTCGGCGGTGTCCTCGTCGGTGACGCCGATGCCTACGGGCTGCTGCGGCCGCTCACCGGCAGCGTTCCGCCGGTCCTGCCCGAGCAGCTGGTGCTGCCCGCGGGCATCGGGCCGGCCGCACAGCTCGGCCCGTCCGCGCTGCCCGACACGGCGGTGATCTGCTCCTGCCACAACGTCACCAAGAAGGAGATCACCGCCTTCACCTCCCTCCCCGAGGTCAAGAAGTGCACCAAGGCCGGCACCGGCTGCGGCGGCTGCCTCAAGGTGATCGGGCAGTTGCTGCCCGCCGCCGCCGACAAGGGGCTGTGCGGCTGCTTCCCGTACACCCGCGCCGAGCTGTACGAGATCGTCCACACCCGCCGCCTGACCTCGTACCGGGAGATCCTCGACGGCCACGGGCGCGACGAGGCCCGCGGCGGCGAGGGCTGCGAGGTCTGCAAGCCCGCGGTCGCCTCGATCATCGCCTCGCTCGCCGCGACGCTGGGCGCGAGCGGATACGTCCTGGACGGGGAGCAGGCCGCCCTCCAGGACACCAACGACCACTTCCTGGCGAACATGCAGCGCAACGGCTCGTACTCGGTCGTCCCCCGGATCCCGGGCGGCGAGATCACCCCCGACAAGCTCATCGTGATCGGCGAGGTGGCCCGCGACTTCGGCCTCTACACGAAGATCACCGGGGGGCAGCGGATCGACCTCTTCGGGGCCGCGGTCGACCAGCTCCCGCGCATCTGGGCACGGCTGGTGGACGCCGGGTTCGAGTCCGGGCACGCCTACGGGAAGGCGCTGCGCACGGTGAAGTCCTGCGTGGGCCAGACGTGGTGCCGCTACGGCGTGCAGGACAGCGTGCGCATGGCCATCGACCTGGAGCTGCGCTACCGGGGCCTGCGCGCCCCGCACAAGCTGAAGTCGGCGGTGTCCGGCTGCACCCGCGAATGCGCGGAGGCGCAGAGCAAGGACTTCGGCGTCATCGCCACGGCGAACGGCTGGAACCTGTACGTCGGCGGCAACGGCGGGGCCAGCCCGCGCCACGCCGACCTGCTCGCCCAGGACCTGTCGGACGCCGAACTGGTCCGTCTCATCGACCGGTTCCTCATGTTCTACATCCGCACCGCCGACCGGCTGGAGCGGACCTCGACCTGGCTGGAGCGGCTGGAGGGCGGGCTGGACCACCTGCGGGACGTGATCGTGCACGACTCGCTCGGCCTGTGCGCGGAGCTGGAGTCGCTGATGGCCGACCACGTCGCCCACTACCGCGACGAGTGGGCCGAAACCCTCCAGGACCCCGAGCGGCTGCGCCGGTTCGTGTCCTTCGTCAACGCGCCCGGCGCCCCGGACCCCAGCGTGCGGTTCGTGCCGGAACGCGACCAGGTCAAGCCCGACCTGACCGTACTGACCCTTGAGCCCGTGGGAGGCAACCGGTGACCATCGAGCTGGAAGTGAACGGCGGCTGGCTGACGGTGTGCGAGCTTTCGGAACTGACCCCCGGGCGCGGGGTCGCGGCCCTGCTGCCCGACGGGAGCCAAGCCGCGGTGTTCGTGGACCGCGGGGGACGCCCGTACGCCATCGGCAACCGGGACCCCTTCACCGGCGCGCAGGTACTCGCCCGGGGACTGGTGGGCGCGGTGACGGGGCGCCCGTTCGTGGCCTCGCCGCTGCTCAAGCAGCGGTTCGACCTGGAATCGGGGCGCTGCCTGGACGACGAGGCGGTGGCGGTCCGGACCTACCCGGTGCGGACCGCCGTGCCCGCGCCCGTATAGGCCGCCGGGGGATCACTGTGCCTGGATCGCCGCCGGGTCCATCCACATGATCTCCCAGGTGTGGCCGTCGAGGTCCTCGAAGGCCCGCCCGTACATGAAGCCGTGGTCCTGCGCGGGGCGGGGCTCGGTGCCGCCCGCGCCGACGGCCGCGTCGACCAGCGCGTCCACCGCCTCGCGGCTCTCGGCGCTCAGGCACAGCAGGGCCTCGGTGGTGGTGGAGGTGTCCGCGATGGCCTTGTGGGTGAAGTCCTTGAAGCGGGCCTCGGTCAGCAGCATCGCGTAGATGGTGTCGCTGATGACCAGGGAGGCGCCGTTCTCGTCGCTGAACTGGGCGTTGAAGGAGTAACCGAGCCCGCCCCAGAAGGCCTTGCTCGCCTCCAGGTCCTTGACCGGCAGGTTGACGAAGATCATGGTGGCGGACATCTCGGTCCCTCTTCTCTCGCGTGGGTGCGTTCGAAGGGGTAGACCGGGCGGCCCCGGGAAACTCATCGGCGCGGGGAGGGTTTTTTTTCCGCGGGCCCGCCCCTGCGCCTCCGTCGCCTCTCTTACGGGGCACCCGGCCACCGCCGTCGCCTCTCCTACGGGGCACCCGGCACCGCCGTCGCCTCTCCTACGGGAAGCCCGGCCACCGCCGTCAGGACGCCACCGCGCCGCCCTTGAGCAGTGCCGCCCCCAGCGGGGTCACGGTGTGCAGCACGGCGTTGCCCCGGCGCAGCGTCGTGACCAGGCCCGCTTCCCGCATCACACAGGCGTGCTGGCTCGCGGAGGCCAGCGACACCCCCGCCCGGCGGGCCAGTTCGCTGGTGGTGGCTCCGTCGCCGATGGCCCGCAGCACCACCGAGCGGGTGTGCCCGACCAGCTTGCCCAAGGTCCGCTGGCGCTGCTCCTCCGCGGGCCGGGCGGCCTCCCCCTGGGCGGGGGCCGAGGCGAGCTGCGCCGCCGCCGGGTACACCAGGACCGGCGGCAGCTCCGGGTCGTGCAGGGTGACGGCCGTGCGGCGGCAGAAGAAGGACGGCTGGAGCAGCAGCCCGCGCCCCCGCAACCGGACGTCCCGGTCCACCGGGTAGTCGCACTCCAGGACCGGCGCCCGCCAGCGCAGCATCGGCGGCAGCGACGCGAGCAGCTCGTCCGCGCCGCCGTCCAGCAGTGCGCGGCCCCTGGCTGCCCGCTCGGCCTCGATCTGGGCCTGGATGTGGGTCCAGTAGGGCTCCACGGCCACCCGGTGGTACGCGCGCAGCTCGCCCAGCAGCCTCGGCATGTGCCCCGGCGCGTCGTCCATGAACTCCCGCAGCCGGCGCGGGACGAGGGTGTCGCCCGCGCCACCCGCGCCCGGCGGCATGCCGAAGGCCGCGCCGACGCGCGCTCCCGCGCCCATCAGCGACAGCTCTCGGCGTATTCGCTCGGGGCGTATGCCACGCAGCGCGTCGAGGCCGAGGTCCCACCCGTACTGCCCCTCCACGGGGGTCAGGAAATCGGGGAAATAGCCGCGCCCCGGTATCAGCGCACCGAGGAGTCTTGTTTCACTATTCAACCTGCTCCGGGTTTCCGTACGCCATTCACCGAACAACCGGGCGTCACGCCGGTCCCTTAAGCGGTGAAAGCTGAGAATCGTTTCCCACAACGCATCGGGACGTCCCGCCATCCGTACGCGTGCGAGGTCCACTCCCGTGAAATGGATACGAAGCACCGAACCCCCACCTGTGCAACCGCAATCCCCCCGCCCCATGAGTATGCACGCCGTCACACGTGGTCACCACGCCCTTTCAGCCACAGTTGAAACCCCTTTCGGCAGGAGCGTGACAACCGAAATCCTGTACTCCGCCGGGCACACTCCAGTGCGACCGAAACGCTCCGTGAAGGCCGTGGGGGGCTTTGCGGGGCCTGGCGGTCGGTCGCACAGGGAAGCGCCGACGTGCCCGGCGATAGGCGGCAGGCGGTGGACGGGTGGGGATCCGTCCACCGCCTGGTGCCGTAAAGGCGACTTGGTTGAATACGGTCCTTGAACGCAAAGCAGGCTGCGCCCGCTTCCGGGGGTCAGGGAAACCGGAAGCAGGCGCAGCCTCAGGAACCGGTGCCGCCCGGCCGGGTTCGTGCCCGGCTGAGCCGCGCCGGAACCCGGCACGGGGGGGCTCAGCGGCTGTCGGAGCCCTTCGACTCGGCGGCCGCACGGCCGGCCTCCAGGCGCGCCACCGGAATCCGGAACGGCGAGCAGGAGACGTAGTCGAGACCGACCTCGTGGAAGAAGTGCACCGACTCGGGGTCGCCGCCGTGCTCGCCGCAGACGCCGAGCTTGAGGTCGGGGCGGGTGGCCCGGCCGGCCTCGACCGCGCTGCGGACCAGCGAGCCGACGCCGTCCTTGTCGATGGTCTCGAAGGGCGAGACCCCGAAGATGCCCTTCTCCAGGTACGCGGTGAAGAAGCTGGCCTCGACGTCGTCGCGGGAGAAGCCCCACACCGTCTGGGTCAGGTCGTTCGTACCGAAGGAGAAGAACTGCGCGGCCTCGGCGATCTGGCCGGCGGTCAGCGCGGCGCGCGGCAGCTCGATCATCGTGCCGATGGTCAGCTTGAGGTTGGTGCCGGTGGCGGCCTCGACCTCGGCGATGACCTGGTCGGCCTCGTCGCGGACGATCTCCAGCTCCTGGACGGTGCCCACGAGCGGGATCATGATCTCGGCGCGCGGGTCGCCCTTGGCGTTCTTGCGCTCGGCCGCGGCCTCGGCGATCGCCCGGACCTGCATGGCGAACAGGCCGGGGATGACCAGGCCGAGGCGGACGCCGCGCAGACCCAGCATCGGGTTCTGCTCGTGCAGCTTGTGCACGGCCTGGAGCAGGCGCAGGTCGTTCTCGTTGGCGTCCTTGCGGGACTCGGCGAGGGCGACGCGCACCGACAGCTCGGTGATGTCGGGCAGGAACTCGTGCAGCGGCGGGTCGAGGAGGCGGACGGTGACGGGCAGCCCGTCCATCGCCTCGAACAGCTCGACGAAGTCCTTCTTCTGCAGCGGCAGGAGGGCACTGAGTGCCGCTTCGCGCTCGTCGTCGGTGTCGGCCAGGATCAGGCGCTCGACCATCTCGCGGCGCTCACCGAGGAACATGTGCTCGGTGCGGCACAGGCCGATGCCCTGGGCGCCGAAACGGCGGGCGCGCGAGGCGTCCTCGGCGTTGTCGGCGTTGGCGCGCACCCGCAGCCGGCGGACGCGGTCCGCGTACGCCATGATCCGGTGCACGGCGGCGACCAGCTCGTCGGCGTCGTCGGCGCCGGCGTGCATGCGGCCCTCGAAGTACTCGACCACGGGGGACGGTACGACGGGTACCTCGCCGAGGTAGACCTTGCCGGTGGAGCCGTCGATGGAGACGACGTCGCCCTCTTCGACGACCGTCCCGCCGACCGTCATGCGGCGGCGCTTGGTGTCGACTTCGAGGTCCTCCGCGCCGCAGACGCAGGTCTTGCCCATGCCGCGGGCGACGACGGCGGCGTGCGAGGTCTTGCCGCCGCGGGAGGTCAGGATGCCCTCGGCGGCGATCATGCCGTCCAGGTCGTCCGGGTTGGTCTCGCGGCGGATCAGGATGACCTTCTCGCCGGAGCGGGACCACTTGACGGCCGTGTACGAGTCGAAGACGGCCTTGCCGACCGCCGCGCCCGGGGAGGCGGCGATGCCGCGGCCGAGCATGGTCGTCTTGGCGCCCTCGTCGAAGCGCGGGAACATCAGCTGCGCCAGCTGGGCGCCGTTGACGCGCTGGAGGGCCTCGGCCTCGTCGATCAGGCCCTGGTCCACGAGCTGGGTGGCGATGCGGAAGGCGGCGCCGGCGGTGCGCTTGCCGACGCGGGTCTGGAGCATCCACAGCTGGCCGCGCTCGATCGTGAACTCGATGTCGCAGAGGTCCTTGTAGTGGGTCTCCAGCGTCTCCATGATCGTCATGAGCTGGTCGTAGGAGGCCTTGTCGATGCTCTCCAGGTCCGCCAGCGGGACGGTGTTGCGGATGCCCGCGACGACGTCCTCGCCCTGGGCGTTCTGCAGGTAGTCGCCGTAGACGCCCTGGTGGCCGGTGGCGGGGTCACGGGTGAAGGCGACGCCGGTGCCGGAGTCCGGGCCGAGGTTGCCGAAGACCATGGAGCAGATGTTGACGGCGGTGCCCAGGTCGCCGGGGATGCGCTCCTGGCGGCGGTAGAGCTTGGCGCGGTCGGTGTTCCAGGAGTTGAAGACCGCCTCGACGGCGAGGTCCATCTGGTCGCGGGCGTCCTGCGGGAACTCCCGGCCGGCCTCCTTCGCGACGATCTTCTTGAAGGCCTTGACCAGCTTCTTGAGGTCGGCGGCGTCGAGGTCGGTGTCGACGGTGACCTTCTTGGCGGCCTTGGCCTCGTCGAGGGCGTCCTCGAAGAGCTCGCCGTCCACGCCGAGGACGGTCTTGCCGAACATCTGGATCAGGCGGCGGTAGGAGTCCCACGCGAACCGCTCGTCGCCGGCCTGGGCGGCGAGGCCGACCACGGACTCGTCGGAGAGGCCGATGTTGAGGACGGTGTCCATCATGCCGGGCATCGAGAACTTGGCGCCGGAACGCACGGAGACCAGCAGCGGGTCGTCCGACTGGCCGAGCTTCTTGCCCATCTTCGCTTCGAGGGCCGCCAGGTGCGCGCTGACCTCGTCGCGCAGCGCGGCCGGGGCCTCGCCGCTTTCGAGGTAGACCTTGCAGGCCTCGGTGGTGATGGTGAAGCCGGGAGGCACCGGGAGACCAAGGTTGGTCATCTCGGCGAGGTTGGCTCCCTTGCCGCCGAGAAGGTCCTTGAGGTCGCGGTTTCCCTCGGTGAAGTCGTAGACGAACTTCTGATCTTTGTTTTCCGACACGGGTCTCGACTCCTCGAGGACTCGGGTGGCTGCCCTGACGGCCAGGAACATACCCAGATCGAAGGCGTCTGGGTATGTCCACTTAGGCGTCATGCGGCTGTAACCACCCGTGTGCCAGCCAATCGAAAGTAACCGATAAGTAATGCCGACGGGCGAAGAGCGTTCACATCCCGAACGGTGAGGTGGCCCTTGAGGCCTGTTTGCGCTCGGATGAGCGATCATCGATACATTTGCGTTCAAGTGTTGAACGAACAAAGGGTGGCACCCAGTGCCACCCTTTGAAAGTCTTACCCGTGACTTAACTGCTCATCTGAGCGAAACCTCTCCCATGCGTGGCGTATATCACGCTACACCGAGGGCGATTTGTCGGCTGCTGTCAGCCTCCGGAGGTGTCCAGCTCGGCGTCCTCGCTGACGCCTGCGCAGTCGTACGGATCCTTCAACCAGCCCTCCGGCAGGACAACCCGGTTGTTTCCGGACGTCCGGCCGCGCGGACCGTCGGCGCTGTCGGGCCAGGGCTGGTCCAGATCGAGCTCGCTCAGATGAGCGTCCAGTTCGGCGAGGGAAGAGGTCACCGCCAGCTTCTGGCGCATCTCCGATCCCACGGAGAAGCCCTTGAGGTACCAAGCCACGTGCTTACGGAAGTCGATCACCCCCCGCGCTTCGTCGCCGATCCACTCCCCCAGCAGCTGGGCGTGCCGGTGCATGGTGGCCGCGACCTCGCGCAGCGTCGGCTTGTGGAAGTCCTCCGGGCGCCCCTCGAAGGCCGCGACCAGGTCGTTGAACAGCCACGGCCGCCCCAGGCAGCCGCGGCCCACGACCACTCCGTCACAGCCGGTCTCGCGGACCATGCGCAGCGCGTCCTCGGCGCACCAGATGTCGCCGTTGCCGAGCACCGGGATCTCCGGCACGTGCTCCTTGAGCCGCGCGATGGCGTCCCAGTCGGCGGTGCCGCCGTAGTGCTGGGCAGTGGTGCGCCCGTGCAGGGCGATGGCCGTGACGCCCTCCTCGACCGCGATCCGGCCGGCGTCGAGGTAGGTGAGGTGCTCGTCGTTGATGCCCTTGCGCATCTTCATGGTGACGGGCAGGTCACCGGCGCCGGCCACGGCCTCGCGCAGGATCGCGCGCAGCAGGTTCCTCTTGTAGGGCAGGGCCGAGCCGCCGCCCTTGCGGGTGACCTTGGGGACGGGGCAGCCGAAGTTGAGGTCGATGTGGTCGGCACGGTCCTCCTCGACGATCATGCGGACCGCCTTGCCGACCGTCGTGGGGTCGACTCCGTACAGCTGTATCGAGCGGGGCTTCTCGGTCTCGTCGAAGTGGATCAGCTGCATGGTCTTCTCGTTGCGCTCGACCAGGGCGCGCGTCGTGATCATCTCGCTGACGAACAGCCCCTTGCCGCCGCTGAACTCGCGGCACAGGGTGCGGAACGGGGCATTGGTGATACCGGCCATGGGTGCGAGCACCACCGGGGGCTGCACGGTGTGCGGGCCGATCGCGAGGGGCGGGGGGAGCGTGGTCATCCCCCCATTGTCGCCCAGCCGGGCCACACCCCTGTAATTCGTTAGTTAGGCGTACTATCTGAGTCATGCGAACCCTGAGCCCCAGGCGACGCAGCCTCGTGCTGGCGATCTGCTGCATGAGCCTGCTGATCGTGAGCCTGGACACCACCGTTCTGAACGTCGCGCTCCCCTCCATGCGGCGGGAGTTCAACGCCTCGGTGGCCGGTATGCAGTGGACGATCGACGCCTACACGCTGGTCCTGGCCTCGCTGCTGATGCTGGCGGGGTCCACCGGCGACCGGATCGGGCGGCGGAAGGTGTTCAGCACCGGCCTCGTCGTCTTCACGGCGGGCTCCGTGCTGTGTTCGCTGGCGCCGAGCCTGGAGTGGCTGATCGCGTTCCGGATGATCCAGGCCGTGGGCGGCTCGATGCTCAACCCGGTGGCCATGTCGATCATCACCAACACGTTCACGGATCCCAAGGAGCGCGCCCGGGCCATCGGCGTCTGGGGCGGGGTCGTCGGCATCTCGATGGCCGCCGGGCCGCTGATCGGCGGCCTGCTGGTGGACTCCGTCGGCTGGCGGTCCATCTTCTGGGTCAACCTCCCCGTCGGGCTGGCCGCCCTGGCCCTGACCCTGCGCTACATCCCCGAGTCGCGGGCCGAGCACCCGCGCCGCCCGGACCCGGTCGGGCAGCTGCTGGTCGTGGCGCTGCTGGGGTCGGTGACGTACGGGATCATCGAGGCCCCGTCGGCCGGCTGGAGTTCACCGACCGTGCTGGGCTGCGCGGCGCTCGCGGTGGCGGCCCTGGTGGGGCTGCTGGTGTACGAGCCGCGGCGGGCGGAGCCGCTGATCGACCCGCGGTTCTTCCGCAGCGCGCCGTTCAGCGGGGCGACGGTGATCGCGGTGAGCGCCTTCGCCGCGCTGTCGGGGTTCCTGTTCCTGAACACCCTCTACCTCCAGGAGGTACGGGGGCTGGACGCACTGCACGCCGGGCTGTACATGCTGCCGATGGCGGCGCTGGCCTTCCTTTGCGCGCCGCTTTCGGGACGGCTGGTCGGCGCGGTGGGGCCGCGGCTGCCCCTGGTGATCGCGGGGGTGGCGATGGGTGGCAGCGGGCTGCTGTTCGCGGCGTTCGAGGCGGAGGGGTCGGACCCGCTGATGTTCGCCGCGTACGTGCTGTTCGGGCTGGGCTTCGGGATGGTCAACGCGCCGATCACCAACACGGCGGTGTCCGGGATGCCGCGGGCCCAGGCGGGGGTGGCGGCGGCGGTGGCGTCGACCAGCCGGCAGACCGGGGGGACGCTGGGCGTGGCGGTGATCGGCGCGGTGCTCGCGGCCGGGCTGTCCCAGGGCGGCGGCTTCGTCGCCGCGGCGCGGCCGGCCTGGTGGATCATCACGGTGTGCGCTGTCCTGGTCCTGGCGACGGGCATCGCCACGACGGGCCGCTGGGCCCGGCAGACGGCCACCCGCACGGCCGGCGCCCTGAACGCGGCCCTGACACCGAAGTAGCGCCGCAACCGTTCGCCGGCACCACCACGACGACCAGGCCGCGCCGCCGAGCACGACGGCGCGAGCCGGACCGCCTGTCCCTCCCGGACGGCTCGTCGCCGACGGTGCCGAGCCCGGCCTGCCTGCCGGTCCGTGGGCCCGGCTTCCGGCTTTCGGCTTCCGGCTTCCGGCTTCCGGCTTCCGGCTTCCGGCTTCCGGCTTCCGGCTTCCGGCTTCCGGCTTCCGGCACACGCCTAAGCCCGGCAGCGGGGATCCGACGCCGCACGCGGGGGACCGTGCCAGCGGCAGCTCGGGACGGGCGCCGTCGGACCAGGCCTGGCGCTCGGGCCCTGACGAGGGGCCGAGCCGCCAGAGACCCGCCCCCGGACACTGTCCGGCCCGGCCGAAGCCCGGCAGCAGGTACCCGGCACCTCGCAGTGGCAGCCGGGGAGGGGGCGCGCCACGCAGACCACTCCGGGCGCGCGGGCTTTGAGCGGTGGCCGAGCCCCCCAGAGCCGAGGGCCGTCCTCCCGAACACTGTCCGGCCCGGCCGAAGCCCGGCAGCGGGGACCCGACGCCAACGCGGGAACAGCCGGGAACGCGTGCCGCACCGGGCCACGTCGACTACGCGGGCTCTGACGAGGGGCCGAGCCCCCAGACACCCCCCCGGGCAATGTCCGGACCTGCAGCCAGTACTGGGCACTGCCGCCCCAGGAGAACCTCCCAGCGGCATCTCGGGACGGGGTGCCGCATCGGACCACACAGAGCTCGCGGACTCTGACGACAGGTCGAGCAGCCGGGCACCGGCCCTCCGGACACCGTCCGGCCGGGCCGAAGCCCCGCAGCGGGTACTCGGCACCTCTCCCAGCTGCTGCCGAGGACGAGTGCCGCATTGGACCAGGCATGGCTTTGACGGCGGGCTCGAATTCCGCAACGGCCGCCGCGTCCGGTGCCGCCGAAGCCCCGGCAGAGCGCAGGACGGCCTGCGACGTCAGTCGGGGGCCACCGCATATGAGCCCAACAACGCTGAGGTGCAGCGCCGGTAGCGGATAGCGGAGCGCTCCCGGCGGCAGCCCGGCAGCGCTGCTCTGCCGGCAGCGTGAGGCTCTGCTGACAGGCCCCGAGTCTCCGGGCGTCCTCCTTGTCCACAGCCGCCGCATTCCGTGCAGTCGCAGTCGGGGCGTGCGGGGCGGCGCGGACGGCGTCCGGCGCATCCTGCTCGCCGGGTGAACGGTGCGGACCGGACCGCCGGGCCGGCGCGGTGGCCCCTCACCCTCCCGCCCGAGGAGGCTGCTGACCAACCCCGGCCGCTCGGGCGAGGTCGTAGGGAGTGACCGGGCACCCGCAGCGGCCTCCGCCGCCAGGAACGTGGGCCTTCGGCGGCCGGGCACCTGCCGCCCGCGCGGCGGCCGCGCCCGGACCGGTGGCCGAGCCCGCCCGACCCCGCAGCCCGCGACCCTCCGGGGTTCCTCCGCGGCGCGGCGGGCGGGCGAGCGGTGCCGTCACCGTCCCTCGATCACGCGCCGTGGCGCCAGGCCTGCGCGCACTCCCCTACGCCCCACGCAGGCGCCCGAGCCGGTACCACCACGCTGACGGGTGACAGATATTGAAATCTGTCACCCGTCATGTCATTCTCGTTGCATGACGACGAACGAGACCATCCGACCGACCACCACCACCACCACGACCCTCGGCGCCACCGGCCCCGCCGTCTTTCCGATCGGGCTCGGCTGCATGGGCATGTCCGCGCTGTACGGAGAGAGCGACCGGTCCGAGTCGATCGCGACCATCCACGCCTACCTCGACGCCGTCCCCGACGGCATGGACGCCCTGCTCGACACCGGCGACTTCTACGGCATGGGGCACAACGAGCTGTTGATCAACGAAGCCCTGCGCAGCGCGCCCGTCGCGCTGCGGGAGCGGGCGCTGACCAGCGTGAAGTTCGGCGCCCTGCGGACGGTAGACGGCGGATTCACCGGGATCGACGGCCGGCCCGAGGCCGTGAAGAACTTCCTCGCCTACTCGCTCCAGCGCCTCGGCCGGGACCACGTCGACATCTACCGCATCTCCCGCCTGGACCCGGCCGTGCCGATCGAGGAGACGGTCGGCGCGATCGCCGAGGCGGTCCAGGCGGGGCACGTGCGGCACATCGGGCTCTCAGAGGTCGGCGCGGACACCCTGCGCCGAGCCGCCGCCGTGGCTCCGATCGCGGACCTCCAGATCGAGTACTCGCTGATGTCGCGCGGGATCGAAGCCGAGATCCTGCCGACCGCGCGCGAGCTCGGCATAGGCATCACCGCGTACGGGGTACTGGCCCGCGGCCTGATCAGCGGCCACTTCGGCCGCGACCGGCAGCTGTCCGCCGACGACTTCCGCGGGATGAGCCCGCGCTTCCAAGGCGAGAACCTCCACCGGAACCTCGATCTGGTGGACGCCCTTGGCAAGGTGGCACAGGAGAAGGCAGTGAGCGTCGCCCAGACCGCCATAGCGTGGGTGCTCGCTCAGGGCCGGCGGCACCAGGTCGACATCGTGCCGCTGGTGGGCGCCCGGCGCCGGGACCGGCTGGAGGAGGCACTGGGTGCCCTGGGGATGGAGCTGAGCCCCGCCGATGTGGCCGCCATCGAGGCGGCGATACCCGCGGGGGCCGCAGCCGGCGAGCGTTACCCGGCGGCGCAGATGGCCCATCTGGACAGCGAGCGCTGACCTGGCGGTACGGTCGTACTCATGCCCTCCGCTGCTGCCGAACCCCTGACCCCCGAGCGCATCCTCGAGACCACCGAGGAAGTGCTGCGCCGCTTCGGCCCGACCAAGGCGACCGTGGTGGACGTGGCGCGCGCGCTGGGTGTCAGTCACGGCAGCGTGTACCGGCACTTCCCGTCGAAGGCGGCGCTGCGCGAAGCCGTCACGGACCGCTGGCTCGCCAAGAGCGTCGTACAGCTGGAGGAGATCGCCTCGGCGCCGGCCGAGTCGGCCCCCTCCAAGCTGGAGACCTGGCTGGAGGCGCTCTTCGAAGCCAAGCGGCACAAGGCGGGCGACGACCCGGAACTGTTCGCTACGTACACGGTGCTGCTGGCCGAGAGCAGCGGGGTGGTGGATCACCATCTGAGCGAACTCATCGGACAGTTGACCCGGATCATCGCCCAGGGCGTCGCGGACGGGACACTGGCCGCGCAGGACGTACCGGCTGCCGCCCGCGCGGTGTTCGACGCCACCGGACGCTTCCATGATCCGCAGTACGCGGCCGACTGGCGCTCGCCCACGATCATCGCGGAGTTCGAGGCGGTCACCTCGCTGATCGTCCGCGGCCTGCGGGCCTGACCAACAGCCCTGCCCCGCACACCTGCCCCGTCCGCTGCGCCGGGCTGGCCGTCTGCGCCGGACTGGCTCATTCCGCGTTCACTTGGTGATCATTTGAGCCGGGGGGCCCTGTCGCGGGCCCGCATACCTGGCCTAGGTTCCCCCCGAACACTCCATCAGGTACGTCTCAGGGGGAAGCATGTCCACAACGCAGCCACAGGTCGGCCGCCCGGCGCCACCCGCGCGGTCGGGCGGGGCGGCCGCGGTCGGCTGGATCGTGACCATCGGTCTCAACGTGGTCGCACCGGTCATCACGTACAACCAGCTCCACGATCACGGCTGGAGCGAGTTCGGCGCGCTGCTGATCAGCAGCGCCTGGCCGGTGCTCGACAGCGCGATCAGCCTGGCCTGGCGCCGCAAGCTCGACGAGTTCGCCATCGTCACGCTGGTGTTCCTCGTCATCACGGCCGTGGTCTCGCTGATCGGCGCGCACTCGGCCCGCGCGCTGCTGATCAAGGACTCGTGCGTCACCGGGCTGTTCGGGCTGCTGTGCCTGGCCACCCTGCTCGCCCCGCGCCCGCTGATGTTCTACTTCGGCCGCAAGTTCGCCACCGACGGCACTCCCGAGAGCACCGGCTGGTGGAACGGCCTGTGGCAGTACGAGGGATTCCGCCGGACGCTGACCGTCATGACCACGGTCTGGGGTGTGGCGTACCTGGTCGAGGCCGCGGTGCGGGTGGCACTGACGTACGTGCTCGACACCGGCACGATGGTCACCGTCAGCCCGATCATGATCTACACGGTGCTCGGCCTGCTGGCCGTCTGGACCGCGCGTTACGGCAAGCGTTCCCAGGCCGAGGGCGAACGCCGCGCCGCGGCGGCGGCCGCCGCGCAGGCAGCGGCCGCCTGACAGGCAGGCGGCAGGACGGAAAAACGGCGGTGGCCCGGTGCGCAGTGCGCACCGGGCCACCGCCCGTTCCCGCGGGAAGCGGGACCGACGGGCCTAGCAGCCGAGCAGGCGGCTGCCGAGGTAGCTCTGGATCTGGTCCAGGGAGACGCGCTCCTGCTTCATGGTGTCGCGCTCGCGCACGGTCACCGCGTTGTCGTCCAGGGTGTCGAAGTCGACGGTCACGCAGAACGGCGTGCCGATCTCGTCCTGGCGGCGGTAGCGGCGGCCGATGGCGCCCGCGTCGTCGAACTCGATGTTCCAGTTCTTGCGCAGGTCGGCGGCGAGACCCTTGGCCTTCGGCGACAGCTGCGGGTTGCGGGACAGCGGCAGGACGGCGACCTTGATCGGCGCCAGGCGCGGGTCGAGGCGCATGACGGTGCGCTTCTCCATGACGCCCTTGGCGTTGGGGGCCTCGTCCTCGTTGTACGCGTCGAGCATGAAGGCGAGCATGGCGCGGTTGACACCGGCCGCCGGCTCGATGACGTACGGGGTGTAACGCTCGCCGGCCTCCTGGTCGAAGTACGACAGGTCCTGGCCGGAGGCGGCGGAGTGGGCCTTGAGGTCGAAGTCCGTGCGGTTGGCCACGCCCTCCAGCTCGGAGAACTCGTTGCCACCGAAGTTGAAGCGGTACTCGATGTCGGCGGTGCGCTTCGAGTAGTGGGACAGCTTCTCCTTCGGGTGCTCGTACCAGCGGATGTTCTCCTCGCGGATGCCGAGGTCGCGGTACCAGTTCCACCGCTCGGCCATCCAGTACTCCTGCCACTGCTCGTCCTCGCCCGGCTTGACGAAGAACTCCATCTCCATCTGCTCGAACTCGCGGGTGCGGAAGATGAAGTTGCCGGGCGTGATCTCGTTGCGGAAGGACTTGCCCATCTGCGCGATGCCGAAGGGGGGCTTCTTGCGCGAGGTGGTCTGCACCTGGGCGAAGTTGGTGAAGATGCCCTGGGCCGTCTCGGGGCGCAGGTACGCCTTGGAGCCGGTGTCCTGGGTCGGGCCGAGGTGGGTCTCCAGCATGCCGGAGAACTGCTTCGGCTCGGTGAACTGGCCCTTCACACCACAGTTGGGGCAGTTGATGTCGGCGAGACCGTTGGCCGGCGGACGGCCGTGCTTGGCCTCGTACGCCTCTTCCAGGTGGTCCGCGCGGTGCCGCTTGTGGCAGGAGGTGCACTCGGTGAGCGGGTCGGAGAAGGTGGCGACGTGGCCGGAGGCCTGCCACACCTCGGGGGCCAGGATCACGGAGGAGTCGAGTCCGACGATGTCCTCGCGGCCGGTGACCATGGCCTTCCACCACTGGCGCTTGATGTTTTCCTTGAGCTCGACGCCGAGCGGACCGTAGTCCCAGGCAGCCCTGGAGCCGCCGTAGATCTCACTGCACGGGAAAACGAAGCCACGGCGCTTGCTCAGGCTGACGATGGTTTCGATCTTGTCGGCGGCCACGGTGCTCTCTTCATTACGAGGACGAACGGCGAAGCCTTTAGGTTACCGGCGCCCGCACCCCCGCTATCAAATCGGGACCCCTTCAACGGCCCTGCCCGGGCTGCCCCACCAGGGTTTTTGACAACCGTTTCCATCTTTGATGAAAATGGATGTCATGAACGTACGACGCCTCATACCCACGGCCGCCCTCGCCGGAGCCGTGGCCCTCGCCGCGACGGCCCTCACCGCCTGTTCCGGCGCCGGTGCCTCCGGAGCCGCCGAGGACGGCAGGCTCGACGTGATGGCGTCGTTCTACCCGCTGCAGTACCTCGCCGAACAGATCGGCAAGGACCACGTGCAGGTCACCAGCCTGACCAAGCCGGGCGTCGAACCGCACGACCTGGAGATCACCCCCAAGCAGACCGCCCGGCTCACCGAGTCCGATGTCGTGCTCTACCTCAAGAACCTCCAGCCCGCCGTCGACAAGGCGGTGGCCCAGGCCGGCGTGAAGAACACCGTCGACGCCGCCACCCTCACCAAGCTGGAGCAGCACGCCGCCTCCGGCCACCACGACCACGCGACCGAGGGCGAAGAGGAGGGTCACGCGCACGGCGAGGCCGGCGCGGACCCCCACGTCTGGCTCGACCCCCACAAGTACGCGGAGATCGCCAAGGGTGTCGGCGCCGCCCTGGAGAAGGCCGATCCCGCCCACGCGGCCGAGTACAAGAAGAACACCGACGACCTGCTGGCCAGGCTGACCGCCCTGGACACCGAGTACAAGAACGGCCTGGGCGGCACCGCCTCCAAGACCTTCATCACCACCCACGCCGCCTTCGGCTACCTCGCCGAGCGCTACGGCCTGGACCAGGAGGGCATCTCCGGCGTCGACCCCGAGTCCGAGCCCAGCCCGGCCCGGATGAAGGACCTCCAGGCCGTCGCGAAGAAGGACAATGTGTCCACCGTGTTCTTCGAGACGCTGGCCAGCGACAAGACCGCCAAGACCCTCGCCGCCGACACGGGCCTCAAGACCGACGTCCTCGATCCCCTCGAGGGGATCACCGACAAGTCCCAGGGCGCCGACTACTTCGAGGTCATGCGGTCCAACCTCAAGAACCTGCAGAAGGCGCTCGGCACCAAGTGATGACAGCAGCAGCAACGGAGGCGCGAGCCATGGCCATGGAATCCGGTACGGCCGCATCGGCGGCCGAGCAGCCCGTCATATCCCTGCGCGGGGCCACCGCCTCGCTCGGCTCGCGCCCCGTGCTGCGCGGGGTCGACCTCACCGTCCGCCGCGGCGAGGTCGTCGCGCTCCTCGGCGCCAACGGCTCGGGCAAGTCCACCGCCGTCCGCGCCGTGGTCGGCCAGGTCCCGCTGAGCGACGGCACGCTGTCCCTCTTCGGCACCGACTTCAAGCGCTTCCGGCAGTGGTCGCGGATCGGCTACGTCCCCCAGCGCACCACCGCCGCCAGCGGCGTCCCCGCCACCGTCCGGGAGGTCGTCTCCGCCGGCCGGCTGGCCCGCTCCCGCTTCGGCGTCCTGCGCAAGACCGACCGGATCGCCGTCGAGCGCGCGCTGGACCTCGTGGACATGAACGCGCACGCCGACGCCTCCGTCAACGCCCTCTCCGGCGGGCAGCACCAGCGCGTGCTCATCGCCCGGGCGCTCGCCGTCGAGCCCGAACTCCTGATCATGGACGAACCCATGGCCGGCGTCGACCTGGCCAACCAGGAGGTCCTGGCCAAGGCCGTACGGCGCCAGGTGGCCGCCGGTACGACCGTCCTGCTCGTCCTGCACGAGCTGGGCCCCCTGGAGCCGCTGATCGACCGGGCCGTCGTCCTGCGCGACGGCTGCGTCGTGCACGACGGCCCGCCCCCGCAGGCCGTCGGCCAGCACGCCCTGCCCGGCCACGACCACGTACACCCCCACGCGGCGCACGACGCCGAGCCCCTGCGGACGGGACTGCTGAGCTGATGGACCTCCTCCACTACCCCTTCATGGTGCGGGCCCTGATCGCCGCCGCCCTGGTCGGCATCACCGCCCCCGCGATCGGCACCTACCTCGTCCAGCGCCGCCAGGCCGTCATGGGGGACGGCCTCGGCCACGTCGCCATGACCGGTGTCGCCCTCGGCTTCCTGCTCAACACCAGCCCGGTGTGGATGGCGACGCTCGTCGCCGTCCTCGGTGCCGTCGTCATGGAGATGATCCGCTCCCGCGGCAGGACCAGCGGCGACGTCGCGCTCGCGATGCTCTTCTACGGCGGCCTCGCAGGCGGCGTCATGATCATCAACATGGCTCCCGGCGGCTCCACCACCAACCTGCTCAGCGCCATGTTCGGGTCGATCACCACCGTCTCGACCCAGGACGTGACCGCCGTCGTGATCCTGGCCGCGTTCGTCATCGCGGTGACCATCGGCCTGCGCCGGCAGCTCTTCGCCGTCTGCCAGGACGAGGAGTTCGCCCGCGTCACCGGCCTGCCGGTGCGCGCGCTGAACCTGCTGATCGCGGTCACCGCCGCGATCACCGTGACCGTCGCCATGCGCATCGTCGGCCTGCTGCTGGTCAGCGCAATGATGGTGATCCCGGTCGCCGCCGCGCAGCGCCTGACGCGCGGTTTCGCGGCCACGCTGGGCCTGGCCATCGCGATCAGCCTGACGGTGTCCCTGACCGGGACGGCGGCCACGTACTACATCGACGTGCCCTCGGGCGCCACGATCGTGCTGCTCGCCATCGGTGTCTTCATGGTCATGACGGCCCTGTCCACCCCGCTGGCGCGGCGCCGGGCCAAGGCGGCCCGGGTGGCCGAAGAGGTCTGCACACGCGACGACGTAAAGGTTTGACCCGTCGGCAGCCTGGCACAATGGGGCGAGGCCGATACGAGGAGGAACCGGTGGCGACTGCGCCTGGCGAGACCGCGCCAGTACGAGGACGATCCACCCGGCAGCGCGCCGCCGTGGCCGCGGCGCTGGACGAGGTGGACGAGTTCCGCAGTGCCCAGGAGCTGCACGACATGCTCAAGCACCGCGGCGACTCCGTGGGCCTGACCACGGTCTACCGCACCCTCCAGTCCCTCGCCGACGCCGGCGAGGTGGACGTGCTGCGCACCAGCGACGGCGAATCCGTCTACCGGCGCTGCTCCACCGGCGAACACCACCACCACCTCGTGTGCCGCAAGTGCGGCAAGGCCGTCGAGGTCGAGGGCCCGGCGGTGGAGAAGTGGGCGGAGGCGATCGCGGCCGAGCACGGCTACGTGAACGTCGCCCACACGGTGGAGATCTTCGGGACCTGCGCGGACTGCGCCGCCGGCGCTTCCTGAGGGCGGTCCGGGCAGGGGCCGTCCCCCCGCCCGGAAGCCTCGGACGGGGTCAGCGGGACGCGCCCGGCTCCGGCTGGTTGGGGACCGCGCCGCCGAAGCGGCGGTCGCGCTGGGCGTACTCCAGGCAGGCGCGCCACAGGTCGCGGCGGTCGAAGTCCGGCCACAGGACGTCCTGGAAGACCATCTCGGCGTACGCGCTCTGCCAGATCAGGTAGTTGGACGTGCGCTGCTCGCCGCTCGGCCGCAGGAACAGGTCCACGTCCGGCATGTCCGGGTAGTAGATGTACTTCGCGAAGGTCTTCTCGTTGACCTTCGACGGGTCCAGCTTGCCGGCGGCCACGTCCCGGGCGATCGCCTGCGCCGCGTCCGCGATCTCGGCGCGGCCGCCGTAGTTGACGCAGAAGTACAGGGTCATCGCGTCGTTGCCGACGGTCTGCTCCTGCGCGATCTGGAGCTCCTGGACGACCGACTTCCACATCTTCGGCATCCGGCCGACCCAGCGGATGCGGATGCCCAGCTCGTTCATCTCGTCCCGGCGGCGCCGGATGACGTCCCGGTTGAAGTTCATCAGGAAGCGGACCTCGTCGGGCGAGCGCTTCCAGTTCTCCGTCGAGAAGGCGTACAGGGACAGGTTCTTGACGCCCATCTCCAGGCAGCCCTTGAGCACGTCGAGCACGACGCCCTCGCCCACCTTGTGGCCCTCGGTGCGCGGCAGCCCGCGCTCCTTGGCCCAGCGGCCGTTGCCGTCCATGACGACCGCGACGTGGTTCGGGACGAGCTCGCCGGGGATCTTCGGCGGGCGCTCACCGGACGGGTGCGGCTCGGGAACCTTGTACTCCCGGCGAGAGCGTCCCAGAATCCCGCGTCGTGCCATGTGCCCAGCTCCTATTTCTCGACGTATCGCAGGGAGCGTAGCCCGCGCTCCAGATGCCAGTGCAAATAGGCCGAGACCAGCCCGCTGCCCTCCCGCACGTGACGCGCCTCGCAGGCGTCCGCGTGACCCCAGTCGCCCGTCAGCAGCGCGCTGAGCAGGGCGATGGCCTCCGACGAGGGTACGACGCTGCCCGGCACCCGGCAGTCGCCGCATATGACCCCGCCCGCGGCGACGGAGAAGTGCCGGTTGGGGCCGTGGATGCCGCACTTCGCGCAGTCCTCGAAGCTCGGCGCGTAGCCGTTGACGGCCAGCGAGCGCAGCAGGAAGGCGTCCAGGATGAGGTGCGGCTCGTGTTCACCGCGCGAGAGCGTGCGCAGGGCGCCGACGAGCAGCAGGTACTGCTGGACGGCCGGTTCGCCCTCGTTCTCGGTGAAGCGTTCGGCGGTCTCCAGCATCGCGGTGCCGGCGGTGTAGCGGGCGTAGTCGGTGACGATGCCGTTGCCGTACGGGGCGATGATCTCGGTCTGGGTGCACAGGGGCAGGCTGCGGCCGACGAGGTCGCTGCCGCGCGCGAAGAACTGCACGTCGGCGTGGGAGAAAGGTTCCAGCCGGGCGCCGAACTTGGACTTCGTGCGCCGTACCCCGCGGGCGACGGCCCGCACCCGGCCGTGGCCCCGGGTGAGGAGCGTGATGATGCGGTCCGCCTCACCCAGCTTCTGGGTGCGCAGCACGATGCCGTCGTCGCGGAACAGACTCATGGGCCCATTGTCCCCTGCGCGGGGACCGGCGCGGGGCCGTCGTGCGGCGGACCGTCGTCGCGCGGGACCGACGTCGCGCGGGACCGACGTCGCGGGCCGTCGTGCGGCGGACCGCTACGGGGCGCGGACCGCCGACAGCAGCCGGGCGACCTCGTCCGCTCCCATCCGCAGCGCCGCGCCCACGGTGGCCAGCACCTCCCGCTCGGCCGGGATGTACGGCCCGTCGGCGAGGGCGATCCGGGCGCCCTGGAGCAGGAGCGACGCCCGACCCGGTCCGGCCAGGTGCGGCGCGAGGGGTTCCAGCGCCTCGTGGAGCTCTATCGAGAGCGCGGCCCCGCAGCACTCCGGGCCGTCGTACAGCCCCAGCCGCCCCTCGTCGGTCGCCAGGGCGTCCACCACGGCCTCCAGCTGCTCCTGCGTGCAGTCCTGGAACCCGGCGCCCCGTACGGCCGCCACGGCCGCCTCCAGGGCGCTGCGCGAGGTGGTCCCGCCGGCGGCGAGGACGGCCAGCGTCACGGTGTGCACGGCGTCGCGCAGCATCGCCGAGAAGCGGGTGGTGGTCAGGTGGTCCAGCACGTCGGTGCCGAAGCGCTCCTTGCAGGCCTGGCACTCGACCACCGGCCCGGCGGATCCGCGCGGCAGCAGCGGCACGCCGAGGACCGCGAAGCGGCGTCGGCCGGTGCGCCTGCGGTAGTTGCGGTCACCGCCGCAGCCGGGGCAGAAGAACTCCCCGTCGGCCACGGTGCTCCAGGTGGTACGGATGCCCCATACGGTCAGTTTCCGGCCGTCCCCACCCCGAACTGGCAGCACGTCGCACCTCCGTATGCGGACCCCACGGCACCATCGCCGGGTGGGCGTGATGTTAGCCACATCCGTGAGTGTGTGTCAGGCGTGTGACGAGACAACCTGGCCCGGGAACCGGAGTTGGCCGATCTGCGCCCCCACCGCGAGGCGCGGCGCCGCCCGGAAAAAGCGGAACCCCGCGCCTCCGGGGGAGGTGCGGGGTTCGCTCGCGCGGCCGGTGGGACCGGGTGGGATCAGCGGCCCGCGCGGTTGACGGCGGAGATGACCGCCTTCAGGGAGGCGCGGGTGGTGTTGGCGTCGATGCCGATGCCCCACAGGACGCGGCCGTCGATCGCGCACTCGATGTACGAGGCGGCCACGGCGGAGGCGCCCTCGCTCATCGTGTGCTCGGTGTAGTCCAGCAGGCGGGCGTCGATGCCGATGCCGGCCAGCGCGTCGAAGAAGGCCGAGATCGGACCGTTGCCGGTGCCGGTCAGGACGGTCTCGGCCCCGTCCACGACCGCCTCGACGGTCAGCGTGTCGGTGCCGTCCTTGTCCGTTGCCGTCGAGCCGGAGCGCAGCTGGATGCGGCCCCACGGGTTCTCGGGGTTGGGCAGGTACTCGTCCTGGAAGACCGACCAGATCGCCTTCGGCGTGACCTCGCCGCCCTCGGCGTCGGTCTTGGCCTGGATGATCCGCGAGAACTCGATCTGCATGCGGCGCGGCAGGTCCAGCTTGTGGTCGTTCTTGAGGACGTAGGCGATGCCGCCCTTGCCGGACTGGGAGTTGACCCGGATGACGGCCTCGTAGGAGCGGCCCACGTCCTTCGGGTCGATGGGCAGGTACGGCACGGCCCACTCGATCTCGTCCACGGTCTTGCCGGCGGCGGCCGCGTCGGCCTCCATCGCGTCGAAGCCCTTCTTGATGGCGTCCTGGTGGGAGCCGGAGAAGGCGGTGTAGACCAGGTCGCCCGCGTAGGGGTGGCGCGGGTGGACCTCCATCTGGTTGCAGTACTCGCTGGTGCGGCGGATCTCGTCGATCTGCGAGAAGTCGATCTGCGGGTCGATGCCCTGGGAGAACAGGTTCATGCCCAGGGTGATCAGGTCGACGTTGCCGGTGCGCTCGCCCTGCCCGAACAGGCAGCCCTCGATGCGGTCGGCGCCGGCCATCAGGGCCAGCTCGGCGGCCGCCACGGCGGTGCCGCGGTCGTTGTGGGGGTGGACGGAGATGCAGATGTGCTCGCGGCGGGTCAGGTTGCGGGCCATCCACTCGAAGCGGTCCGCGTGGGTGGAGGGCGTGGAACGCTCCACGGTGGCGGGCAGGTTCAGGATGATCTCGCGGCCCTCGGCCGGCTGCCAGACGTCACAGACGGCCTCGCAGACCTCCAGGGCGAAGTCCAGCTCGGTGTCGGTGAAGATCTCCGGGCTGTACTGGTAGCCGAAGGTGGTCTCCGGGCCCAGCAGCTTCTCCGCGTACTCCATGACCAGGCGGGTGCCGTCGACGGCGATCTGCTTGATCTGCTCCTTGGAGCCGCGGAAGACGACCCGGCGGAAGGTCGGGGCGGTCGCGTTGTACAGGTGCACGGTGGCGCGCTTGGCGCCGACCAGCGACTCCACGGTCCGCTCGATCAGGTCCTCGCGGGCCTGGGTCAGTACGGAGATGGTGACGTCGTCCGGGATCGCGCCCTCTTCGATGATGGAGCGGACGAAGGCGAAGTCCGTTTCACCGGAGGAGGGGAAGCCGACCTCGATCTCCTTGTAGCCCATGCGCACCAGCAGGTCGAACATCTCGCGCTTGCGGGCGGGGGTCATCGGGTCGATCAGCGACTGGTTGCCGTCGCGCAGGTCGGTGGACAGCCAGCGGGGGGCCTTGGTGACGCGGGCGTTCGGCCAGGTGCGGTCCGGGATGTCGACCTGCTCGTAGAAGCCGTACTTGTGGACGGGCATCCCGGAGGGCTTCTGCATGTGGGTCGCGTTCGTGATGGGCGTGGGGCGACCTGCGAAAGTGTGCTGACTCATGGCGTGGGGCTCCTCGCGTGTCCGCGTGTAGTTCGCTGGGACGGCCGACGGCGGTCGTAAATCCGCAACACCAAACTCCGCGGGGAGGGGGCCGGCCTACGACTACAGACCCTCGCCGCGGCAGCTAAGGAGAAGCAGCCCGAAACGCATGATGGGCCGAGCCTAGCCGAGCCGCGCCGTAACGCGAGGACCTGTTTCAGTATGCAAGACCCCCTGGTCCGTTTTGTACCCCTTTGTGAGTTAAGACTCGTTATGCACCGTCGCAGCCACGGGATGTCCGGTCGATCCGTCAACGCGACGCGACGGCTTTCAGACAACCGAATGAATCATGGTCGCGATTAGTGACAGGATCGTCACGCACTGCCACATTGCGCACATGGATGCCACTCTGCGCCCCTCACTCCCCGTCTTCTGCACGGTCGTGCCTCCCCACCTCCTCGACCGGATCGCCCGCTCCGGGCACGCCCGCCGCGCCGACACCGCCCAGCGGACCCTGGAACACGACGCCGCCCTGCGCACCCGCCGCCGGATCACCACCGTCCGGGGCATCGCCCCGCCGCTCGCCGCACCCGTCTCCGACGAGCCGCAGCGGACGGTCTACGACGCCGGGCACCGCACCCGGCTGCCGGGCACGAAGGTGCGCGGCGAGGGCGGGGAGGCGACCGGCGACGCCAGCGTCAACCGCGCGTACGCGGGGCTGGGAGCCACGTACGACCTGTTCCTCAAGGGGTTCGGGCGCCACTCCATCGACGACGCCGGCCTGCCGCTGGACGCGAGCGTCCACTACGGCGAGGACTACGACAACGCCTTCTGGGACGGCCGCCAGATGGTCTTCGGCGACGGGGACGGCGACCTCTTCCTCGACTTCACGGTGTCCGTGGACGTGATCGGGCACGAGCTGACCCACGGCGTCACCCAGTACACGGCCAACCTCGAATACCGGGGCCAGTCGGGCGCGCTGAACGAGTCGATGTCGGACGTGTTCGGCTCCCTGATCAAGCAGTACTCGCTGGGGCAGACGGCCGACCAGGCGGACTGGCTGATCGGCGCCGGCCTGCTCGGACCGGCCGTCACCGGGGTGGCGCTGCGCTCGATGAAGGCGCCGGGGACGGCGTACGACGACGACGAGCTCGGCAAGGACCCGCAGCCCGCGACGATGGACGGCTACGTCACCACGCACAGCGACAACGGCGGCGTACACATCAACTCCGGCATTCCCAACCACGCGTTCTACATCGTGGCGAGCGAGCTGGGCGGCAAGGCCTGGGAGCGGGCCGGGCGGATCTGGTACGACACGCTGACCGGCGGCGCACTGGCCTCCGACGCCGACTTCGCCGACTTCGCCCGGCTCTCCACGGCGGCGGCCGTCGCCCGGTACGGGGAAGGCGGCGCGGAACACCAGGCGATGCAGAAGGCGTGGTCGGCGGTCGGCCTGGGGTAAGAGGGCCGACATGCGGATTCTGGTGGTACGGACGGGCGGCTTCGCGGGCATCGAGCGCCGGGTCGAGGTGGACACCTCGGGCCGGCCGGACGAGAACGAGTGGCGGGCTCTGGCGCTGCTGGCGCTGCGGCCCGGTCCGCCGGGGCACGGGGCGGACCGGGTGCGGGACGGGTTCTCGTACCGGATCACGGTGGACGGCAGGACCGTGTCCTGCGCCGAGCCGTACCTGTCGGAGGCCCAGCGGAGCCTGATCATGCGCGTGCTCAAGGAGGGCGCGTAGCGGCGCCCGCCCGGGAATTCGGATGCCCGGCAGCGGCGGCTTTGTTTGGATGACCAGATGGCCACTCAAACGATCTTGATTTCGCTGGAGCAGTATTACGACGCCGTGCCGCGCGGGGGCGGCGCCCGCGCGGAGGACTTCGGGCCGCTGACGCTCTTCGTGCAGGAGGGCGACGGCTGGGCGTACTACGCGCGGCCCACGCTCGGCGGCGCCGAGGCCTCGGTCGCGGACGTCGAGCGGGTCCTGGCCCGCCAGCGGGAGCTCGAAGTGCCCGAGGCATTCGAATGGGTGGCCGAAAACAACCCCTCCCTGCGCGCGTCGGTGGAGGCCGCGGGGCTCCACGTCCACGCCCACCCGCTCATGGTGCTGGACACGGCCGAACCGCTCCCGCCGCAGCCCGGGGCCGCCCACGTGCTCGGCGCCGACGACCCCCGGCTGGCGGCGGCCCTGACGGTGCCGATGCTCGCCTTCGCGGCCCGGGGGACGGAAGTGGGCGAGGCCGGCCCGGCGGAACTCGCCGCGGCGACCGCGGATCCGGCGGTGGAGGTACGCCGCGCCTCGATCGCGGCGATGATCGCGTCGGGCCGCACCGTGATGGCCGCCGCCGAGCGGGACGGGGTGGTGCTGTGCTCGGGCCAGTACAACCCGGTCGGCGACGTGGCCGAGATCGTCGGCGTCGGCACCCTCCCGGCGGCCCGCCGCCAGGGGCTGGCCCTCGCGGTGACGGCGGCGCTGGTCACGGAGGCGCTCGCGCGGGGCGTCCGTACGGTGTTCCTGTCCGCGGGCGACGAGGACGTGGCCCGGATCTACGGGCGGGCCGGCTTCCGCCGGGTCGCAACGGCACTGATCGCGGAACCCCCGGCGGCGGACGGCGCCTGAGTACGGCATTTGCCGGAACGGCAAGGATGTTTGCCCGCCCGCCCCGGCCGGGCGGACCATCGGCGTAGCGCAACCGCACGTGTCCACGTACCCCGGGAAGAGAGACGCCGATGCCCGAAGAACCCGACCGCACCACGCACGCCGCACACACCGGACCCGCCGGAAACACCCCCGACCCCGCCGCCGAGGGTGGTGAGGAGTACTGGGACTCCCGCTACCGCGAGAGCGACCGGGTGTGGAGCGGCAACCCCAACGCCGTCCTGGTCCGGGAGACCGGGGGACTCACCCCCGGCCGCGCCCTGGACCTCGGCTGCGGCGAGGGCGCCGACGCGGTGTGGCTGGCCCGGCAGGGCTGGCGGGTCACCGCGACCGACATCTCCGGCGTCGCGCTGGAACGGGCGGAGGCCCACGCGAAGGAGGCCGGGGTCGGCGACCGGGTCGACTGGCAGCGCCACGACTTCGCGGTCTCGTTCCCGGACGGGGAGTTCGACCTCGTCTCCGCCTGCTTCCTGCACTCCTACGGGGACTTCCCGCGCGAGCGGATCCTGCGCAGGGCCGCCGCGGCCGTCGCCCCGGGCGGCATCCTGCTGATCGCCGGCCACGCGGGCTGGCCGGCCTGGCACGAGCACCCAGACCACCGCGTGCACTTCCCGGCCCCGGACGAGGTGGTGGCTTCGCTGGAGCTGCCGCAGGGCGAGTGGGAGGTGCTGCTCGCGGCGGAACACGAGCGCGTCCAGACCCGCCCCGACGGCAACCCCGGCACGCGCACCGACAACGCGGTCAAGGTCCGGCGACTGCCGTAGGCGGGCCGATCCCCGGCCGTGCGCATCGGCCCGCTGCGCCGGCGGGTCGCGCCTCGGAGATCAGAAGCCCAGCTTGCGCAGCTGCTTCGGGTCCCGCTGCCAGTCCTTCGCCACCTTCACGTGCAGGTCGAGGAAGACGGGCGTGCCGAGCAGCGCCTCGATGTGCTTGCGCGACTTCATCCCGACCTCCTTGAGGCGGGAGCCCTTCGGGCCGATGATGATGCCCTTCTGGCTGGGCCGCTCGATGTAGACGTTCGCGTGGATGTCGAGCAGCGGGCGGTCCGCCGGACGGTTCTCCCGGGGGATCATCTCCTCCACGACCACCGCGATCGAGTGCGGGAGCTCGTCGCGCACGCCCTCCAGCGCGGCCTCGCGGATGAGTTCCGCGACCATCACCATCTCGGGTTCGTCGGTGAGGTCGCCCTCGGGGTACAGCGGCGGGCTCTCCGGCAGCAGCGGCGCGATGAGGTCCGCGAGCAGCTGGACCTGGCTGTCGCCGACCGCCGACACGGGGACGATCTCGGCCCACTCGAAGCCGAGCTCCGCGCCCAGCTGGTGGATGGCCAGGAGCTGCTCGGCCAGCTGCTTGGATTCGACCAGGTCGGTCTTGGTCACGATGGCGATCTTGGGGGTCTTCTTGATCCCCGCGAGTTCCTTCGCGATGAACTTGTCGCCGGGGCCCAGCTTCTGGTCGGCCGGCAGGCAGAAGCCGATGACGTCGACCTCGGCCCACGTGGTCCGGACGACGTCGTTGAGGCGCTCGCCGAGCAGGGTGCGCGGCTTGTGGAGGCCGGGGGTGTCGACCAGCACCAGCTGGGCGTCGGGCCGGTGCACGATGCCGCGAACGGTGTGGCGGGTGGTCTGCGGCCGGTTCGAGGTGATCGCGACCTTGGTGCCCACGAGCGCGTTGGTCAGGGTCGACTTGCCCGCGTTGGGGCGGCCGACGAAGCAGGCGAAGCCCGCGCGGTGCGGGGCGGTGGGCTCGGGGGAACGATCGCTCATACGGGCCATTCTCCCCGATGCCGCTCCCAGCGCCGACCAGGCCACGGCCGCGAGGGCCAGAGCGGCGGCCAGAGCGGCCGTGAGCCGGGGGTGGCGCGCGTAGTCGGCGGTGCCTTCGGCGCTCGCTCCGGCGTCGTCGGCCCGCACGGTCAGCCGGGCCCATTCCAGGGCGGGCGGATCGGCCCACCGGCTGCGCAGCCGCACCTCCTGGCCGGGCAGCAGCTCCGCCGGCGGGCCGCCGAGCGGGAGGGCCGCCGGGGTTCGGCCTGCCGTGCCGGTGGCGGTGAGGGTGATGCGGGGCCGGAGGGTGACGTTGCCGAGGTTGCGGAGGGCGTACGTGATCTCCGCGCCGTCGCCGTCGGCGCGGACCCGGACGTCCCGGACGGCGAGTGCGGGGGCGGTGGGTCCGGTGACCCGGAGGTAGAGGCGGGCGGCGACGGCCCGTCGCACCCCGATGCCGGGGTCGGAGGTGGTCGCGGCCGGCTCGTCCTCCAGGGCGACGACGGCGCCGGGGTGGTCCCCGGGCTCGGCCCGCTCCGGGACGGTGACGGTCAGGGCGACGCCTGCCGAGCCCCGGGCCGGGACGGTCACCCGGTCCCGGGCGAGTGCGGTCCAGGCGGCGGTGGCGCGGCGCGGCTCGTCGGGGCCGCGCACGGCGAAGCCGCCGTCGCGGGCGGTGTTGTAGGCGTCGGCGGCGTAGAGGCGGAAGGTGCGGGGCCGGCCGGTCCGGTTGGTGACGGTGACGACGTCCCGGACGGTGGTTCCGGGGGCGGCGGCGAGGTAGAAGTACGGGCGCTGCCCGACGGCGTTGGCGGCGGGCAGTACGGACCACTCCCCGTTGTCGGCGCCCCACGCCGTCCCGGCGGCGCCCGCCAGCAGCGCCCCGAGCAGGGCCAGGGCGCCGGCCACCCACCGCGCGGCGGCGCCGTTCACGACAGGGTCAGCGTCAGGACCGCCGTGTACGCCCCGGGCGGGGTGTACGGCGGTACCCGGAGCTCCACTCCCGCGTCGACGGTGAACGTGCCGCCCACCACCGCCGCGTCGGGGGCCGAGGCGAGGACGGCGCCCTCGGCGCCCACCACCCCGGGGCTGCCCGCCAAGCACCGGCTGGGGCTGCCCGGAGCCGCCGTGCAGCTCGGCGTCCACGACAGGGACGCCCCCGGGATGCGCACACCGCCCGGCCCCGTGAAGTCGGTGACCTTGCCGACCAGCGACCACCCCGCGGGGCCGCCCCGGGCGTCCTTGACGGTGACGGTGCCGATCCGGCCGGGCGCCGCGCCCCCGTCGCCGTAGGGGACTCCGCCCAGGGTGACGGAATCCCCGGCCTGCGTCATCGCCAGCGCGCCCGGCTCCACCACCGCCGTCACCTCCTGCGCCCCGGGCGGCACGGCGACGGCGGCGATGACCGTGTACGCCGCGACGCCGGAGCCCCGCTGCGCCGACCACCCGGTGCCTTCGTACGCCACCACGCCCGTCGTCGCCCTGTCCCTGACGGGCAGCTCCGCCCGGACCTCGCCCGCCCCGTCGGCCGTGGCGGCCACCCGGTCGGCGGTCTCGGCGACTCCCGCGCGGCCCGCCACGGTGACGGCCGCGCCCGGGGCGAAGCCGGTGCCGGAGACTTCGACCGCCGCACCGGGTTTCCCGTGGGCGGACCCCAGCGTCAGGGCGCGCAGGTTGGCCCTCGGCAGCGGGGTGGCGGTCAGGCGTTCCGATACGGGCGCGGGCGCGGCCGGGGTGCAGACGGTGTCCAGGTCGCCCAGGTGCCGGGTGTGCAGGGTGTAGCCGCCCGGGGCGAGGGTGATCGCGCCGGGTGCGGTGACGGTGAAGGTGCCGGTCATGGTCACCCCGGGCAGCTCCTCCCCCGCCGGTACGGGGTCGTTGCGCGGGGCGCCGACGACGGTGAGCTCGCCCTGCTGCGCGCCCCCGAGCACGACCCGCCCCGGTGGGGGTGAGTACGTCGGCGGGCAGCGCGCCGGGGACGGGGTTGACGGCCGGGGTCGCGGCCAGCTGGTAGGTCACGGTGACGGTGTCGCCGACCTTCGGCGCCGGATCGTCGGCGGTGATCCGGGCCGCGGTGGGCCCCTCGGCGGGCGGCAGCCCGGCTTCCTGGGGCGGCAGGCAGTGCGTGGGGAACTCGACCCGCCCCGGGGCCGTTCCCTCTTCGGCGGCGGCCGGGGCACCCAGCGCTCCCCCTGTGACGGCCGCGAGGACGGCCAGGCCGGCGAGCGCCACCGGCCCTCTCGTGCTGCGCGCCGCTGTCCCCACTGCCCGCCCCCTGGGTTGGTCCGGCCCGGGGGCCATTCAGGGGCGGTGGGCGGGAGAAGTCAATGTGCGGCCCCCACATCGACTGATGGGCCATCAGAAGATGGCAGCAAGTCGCAGTCGGCGTCGGCCCGGAACGTCCTGCGGTAGGCCGTCGGGCTGACCCCCAGGGCGGCCCGTACGTGCTTGCGCAGCGACTGCGCCGTACCGAACCCCGTCTCCCGCGCCACCTGTTCCATCGGCAGCTCCGTCCGCTCCAGCAACCGCCGGGCCCGCTCCACCCGTTGCGCGACGATCCACTCGCCGGGGCTCACCCCGGCCTCCTCGCGGAACCGGCGCGTGAACGTCCGTACCGACACGGCCTCCTGCCGGGCCAGGTCGCTCAGCCGGACCGGCTCGTGCAGCCGCTCCAGCACCCAGGCCCGCGCGGCGGTGGTGCTGGCCAGCTGCGGCTCGGGCACCGGGCGCTCCGTGAACTGGGCCTGCCCGCCGTCCCGGTGGGGCGGCACCACCGTCCGCCGGGCCACCTCGTTGGCGACGGCCGCGCCGTGGTCGCGGCGCACGATGTGCAGGCACAGGTCGATGCCGGCGGCGACCCCGGCGGAGGTGAGGACGTCCCCGTCGTCGGTGTAGAGCACGTCGGCGTCGACGAGCACCTCGGGGAACAGCCGCTGGAAGTGCGTGGCGGACGCCCAGTGCGTCGTGGCGCGCCGGCCGTCCAGGTACCCGGCGGCGGCCAGGACGTAGCCGCCCGTACAGATGGAGACGAGCCGGGTTCCGGGCCGGATGTGGGCCAGCGCGGCGGCGAGTTCGTCCGTGAGCCTGCCGTGCTCGTACACCGGCCCGAGCTCGTACGAGGCCGGCACCACGACCGTGTCGGCCGTGGCGAGCAGCTCCGGTCCGTGCTCGACGTGGACCGCGAAGTCGGCGTCGGTGGGCACCTGTCCCGCGGACAGGCCGCAGGTGAGGATCTCGTACAGCGGACGTCCGGCCGGATCCTTGGCGCGGCCGAAGATCCGGTGCGGGATGCCGAGCTCGAAGGGCAGCAGTCCGGCGAGGGCGAGGACGACGACGCGGTGCGTGCGGGGCTCCATGGCCCGATCATAGCGAAGCGTGTCGTTCAGGCCACTGTCGTGCGGATCCCCCTGGTCGGAAGCTGTGCTGGTGACTCAGACAGCGCCCGTACCCGCCCCCTCCGCCGATCCCCCCTTCGCTCCCCGCCGGCCCGGACGCGTCCACCGCGCCTGGTTCGTCGCGGCCGTCGCCTTCGTGACGATCGTCGGCGCCGCCGCGTTCGCGTCCCTGCCCGGACTGCTCATCGAGCCGCTGCACGAGGAGTTCGACTGGTCGCGCGGCACCGTCGGCTTCGCCGTCTCCGTCAACCTCGCCCTGTACGGGCTCACCGCACCGTTCGCGGCCGCGCTGATGGACCGCTTCGGCATCCGCCGGGTCGTGGCGCTGGCCCTGCTCGTCATATCCGGCGGGGCGCTCGCCACGGTCTGGATGACCGAGGCCTGGCAACTGGTCCTGCTGTGGGGCGTGGTGGTCGGCCTCGGCAGTGGCTCGATGGCCATGGCGTTCGCCGCGACCGTGACCAACCGCTGGTTCACCGCCCGCCGGGGGCTCGTCACCGGGATCCTGACCGCGGCCGGGGCCTCCGGGCAGCTGCTCTTCCTGCCGCTGCTGTCATGGCTGGTGGAACGGCACGGCTGGCGCCCGGGCGCGGTGACGGTGTCGCTGGCCGCGGCGGTCGTGGTGCCGTTCGTATGGCTGCTGCTGCGCGACCACCCCGCCGATGTGGGGCTCGCACCGTACGGGGGGACCTACGCGGCCAAGCCCGAGCCGGTGCGGGGTGCGGCGGGGCGAGCGCTGTCAGTGCTGTTCAAGGCGGTCCGGACCGGCCCCTTCTGGCTCCTGGCCGGCACCTTCGCGATCTGCGGCGCCACGACGAACGGGCTGGTGCGCACCCACTTCGTGCCCGCGGCCCACGACCACGGCATGCCGGTGACGGCGGCGGCCGGGCTGCTCGCGGTGGTCGGCGTGTTCGACGTGGTCGGCACCATCGCCTCCGGCTGGTTCACGGACCGCTTCCAGCCGCGCCGGCTGCTGGCGGTGTACTACGCCCTGCGCGGGGTCTCGCTCCTGTTCCTGCCGATGCTGATGGCGCCGTCCGTGCACCCGCCGATGGTGTTCTTCATCGTCTTCTACGGCCTGGACTGGGTCGCGACCGTGCCGCCCACCATCGCGCTGTGCCGGGAGCAGTACGGGGAGGACAGCGCCATCGTCTTCGGCTGGGTCCTGGCGTCGCACCAGGTCGGCGCGGCCCTGGTGGCCTTCCTGAGCGGCCTGGCCCGCGACGCCTTCGGCTCGTACGACCTGGTCTGGTACGCGGCGGGCGCCCTCTGCGCGATGGCCGCCCTGATGGCGATGGTCATCCGCCGCCGGTCCGGTGCCCCGGCCGCGGCCTGACGGGTCTGCCGCGGCCGGCTGCCACACCGCACGGCCCCGGGCCCCGCAACGGCGCTCGGCGCGGGCACCGCACCTCCGGGCCCTTGGGGGCGCAGGATCCTACGGCAGCGTGGCCGAACGCCGGCTGGGGCGGTGGCCACCTGGCCGGCCGGGCCGATGGGGCGGTCGGGCCTGCCCGGGCCCGTACGGCGTCATCATCTGCGCCGCCGCGCTCCACCCCCGCCCCTCCCGTCGGCGAGGCCGACCGTCCGGGCGGCGGCCGGCACCAGGGGGGCCGTGCGCAGCGGTGCACGGCTCGGCTGCCGGCACCGGGCGGCGCCCTGGTGGTCGTCGAGGTCGCCCTTGGCCGACAGCCCGGGCGGCCTGCCTGCTCGCCGCCGCCGCGATCGCGCCGATGCCGCCTTCCGGTGGTTCAAGATCCGGTCCCGTCCCTCGGTCAGGGGTTTCACCGGCAGCTGTTCGGGCGCCCCGGCCCCTGCGGCACGGCCCGTCCGGGGAGCCCGTCCTGCCGGACGGTGCACCTGGAGCCGCCGCTCTGCCCGCCCGGTCCGCGCCGGTCCCGCCCGGTCCGCGCCGGACGGCGGGGGGCGTCAGCCCGCCGGGGTGGTGGACTTGAGGGTGCCGTCCGGGGCGGCCAGGAGCACCGGGGTGTCCGGGCCGCCGAGGTCGCGGACCGCCGCCCGGTCGGCGTCGGCCGGGGCGTCGGCCGCGCTCACCACGGCGGCCGCCTCCAGCGACCGGGCCCCGCTCGCCACCGCCATCGCGACCGCCGTCTGGAGGGCGCTGAGCCTGAGGGAGTCCAGCTCCACGGTCCCGGCCACGTACGTGCGGCCCGTCTCGTCGCGCACCGCCGCCCCTTCCGGCACCCCGTTACGGGCCCGGGCGCTGCGCGCCAGCGTGATGATCTTGCTGTCCTCGGGGTCGATCCCGGTGTTCTCGCTCATGGGCGAAAGCATAGGGACCGCGCCCCGCCCGACCGCTCGCACCCACCCTCAGGGCCGGTCCAGCCGCAGCCGCTCCGCCCTCGGCAGCCCGGCGACGACCAGGTCGTACGAGTCCTCCACCAGCTCCCGCACCAGTTCGTCCGGCAGCCCGCCGACCGTCACGGTGTTCCAGTGCCGCTTGTTCATGTGCCAGCCCGGCACGATCGCCTCGTGCTCCGCCCGCAGCCGTACCGCCGCCTCCGGCTCGCACTTGAGGTTGACCTTCAACGGTTCGGCGTCCAGCGCCGTCAGCGCGAACACCTTCCCCAGCACCTTGAACACCGACGTCTCGGGCGTGAACGGGAACTCCTCCACCGCCGCGTTGAACCCGAGGCAGAACGCGCGCAGCTCCCCCGGCGTCACGGCGACACCTCCGCGTCCTCGTCGGGCTCCTCCACCACCGGCTCCACCAGCACCGTCACGATCTTGTTCCGGCGCCCGGCCGGCGATTCGGCGGTCAGCCGCAGCGGCCGCCCGTCGGGCAGCTCCACCACCGCGGACGCGCCCGCGATCGGAACCCGGCCCAGCGCCTTGGCGAGCAGTCCGCCGACCGTCTCCACGTCCTCGTCGTCGAACGCCTCGACCTTGAACAGTTCCCCGAGGTCGGTGATGTCCAGGCGCGCGGTGACCCGGTAGCGGTCGTCGCCCAGCTCCTCGACCGGCGGGAGTTCCCGGTCGTACTCGTCCGTGATCTCGCCGACGATCTCCTCCAGGATGTCCTCGATCGTCACGATGCCCGCCGTGCCGCCGTACTCGTCGATGACGACGGCCACGTGGTTGCGCACCGACTGCATCTCGCGGAGCAGGTCACCGGCGTTCTTGGTGTCGGGTACGAAGACGGCCGGCCGTATCGCCGTCGAGACAAGGTCGGACTCCGCCTCCCGGCTGATGTGCGTCTTGCGGACGAGGTCCTTCAAGTAGACGATCCCGACGATGTCGTCCTCGTTCTCCCCGGTCACCGGGATGCGCGAGAAGCCCGAGCGCAGCGCGAGCGTCGTCGCCTGGCGCACCGTCTTGTACCGCTCGATGCAGACCAGGTCGGTACGGGGCACCATCACCTCGCGCACGAGGGTGTCGCCGAGTTCGAAGACCTGGTGCACCATCCGGCGCTCGTCGTCCTCGATCAGCGATTCCGCCTCCGCCAGGTCCACCATCGCCCGCAGCTCCGCCTCGGAGGCGAACGGCCCCTTGCGGAAACCCTTGCCCGGGGTGAGCGCGTTGCCGAGGAGGATCAGCAGCTGCGGGACCGGCCCCATGATCCGCGCGAGCGGAACGAGGACGTACGCGGCCGCGGTCGCCGTGTTCAGCGGGTGCTGGCGGCCGATGGTGCGCGGGGAGACCCCGACCGCCACGTACGAGACCAGCACCATCACGGCGATGGCCACGAGCAGCGCGGTCCAGTTCTCGCCGAACTCGTTCAGGCACACGTACGTGACGAGCACGCCCGCCGCCATCTCGCAGGTGACCCGGACCAGCAGCGCCACGTTCACGTAGCGGGTCGGGTCCCCGGTGACCTGCGCCAGCTTGGCGCTGCCGCGCCGGCCCTCCCGTACGGCCTGGGCGGCGCGGAAGCTGGAGACGCGGGCGATCCCGGACTCCGCGCAGGCCGCGAACCACGCCACGACGACCAGCAGCACCGCGCCGCTGATCAGCTGCGGTGCGCCGGTCACGAGACGGTGGGGGCGGGGGACGGGCCGGTCAGGCCGCGCTCACCGCGCCAGCCGTCGACGATGGCCGCCTGGAGGCCGAACATCTCGGCCTTCTCGTCCGGCTCCTCGTGGTCGTACCCGAGCAGGTGCAGCACCCCGTGGACGGTCAGGAGCTGGAGCTCCTCGTCCATGGAGTGCTGCGTCGGAGCTTCCTCGCCCTGCCGCTTCGCCACCTCGGGGCAGAGCACGATGTCGCCGAGGAGCCCCTGCGGGGGCTCCTCGTCGTCCTTCGCCGGGGGGCGCAGCTCGTCCATCGGGAAGGACATGACGTCGGTGGGACCGGGCAGGTCCATCCACTGGATGTGGAGCTGCTCCATCGCCTCCTCGTCGACGACGATGACGGACAGCTCGGACAGCGGGTGGATCCGCATCCGGGTGAGCGCGTAGCGGGCGATGTCGAGGACCGCCTGCTCGTCGACCTCGATCCCGGACTCGTTGTTGACGTCGATCGACATGGTGCGCTGAGTTCTACTTCCGCTGGTAGCCGTTCCGGGACTGCGGGGAGTCCTGGCTGTCGTCGTACTTCTCGTACGCGTCGACGATACGGCCGACCAGCTTGTGCCGGACGACATCCTCGGAGGTGAGCCGCGAGAAGTGGATGTCCGGCACCCCGTCGAGGATCTCCTGCACCTGGCGCAGGCCGCTCTTGGCCCCGCCCGGCAGGTCGATCTGCGTGATGTCACCGGTGACGACGATCTTCGAATCGAAGCCCAGGCGGGTCAGGAACATCTTCATCTGCTCGGCGGTCGTGTTCTGCGCCTCGTCCAGGACGACGAAGGCGTCGTTGAGGGTGCGCCCGCGCATGTACGCGAGCGGCGCGACCTCGATGGTGCCGGCGGCCATCAGGCGGGGGATCGAGTCCGGGTCGAGCATGTCGTGCAGGGCGTCGTACAGCGGACGCAGGTACGGGTCGATCTTGTCGAACAGGGTGCCCGGCAGGAACCCGAGCCGTTCGCCCGCCTCGACGGCGGGGCGGGTCAGGATGATCCGGCTGACCTGCTTGGACTGCAGGGCCTGGACCGCCTTGGCCATGGCGAGGTAGGTCTTGCCGGTACCGGCGGGGCCGATGCCGAAGACGATGGTGTTCTTGTCGATGGCGTCGACGTAGCGCTTCTGGTTGAGCGTCTTGGGACGGATGGTCCGGCCGCGACTGGAGAGGATGTTCTGGGTGAGCACCTCGGCGGGGGTCTCGTCGTGGCCGCTGTCGCCGCCGTTGCCCTTGCCGTTCGCCTTGAGCATGGCGATCGAGCGTTCCACTGCGTCCTCCGTCATCGACTGCCCGGTGCGGAGCACCAGCATCATCTCGTCGAACAGGCGCTGGATCAGGGCGACTTCCACCGCGTCGCCGATCGCGCTGACCTGATTGCCCCGAACATGGATGTCGGCCTTCGGGAAGGCATTCTCGATGACGCGCAGCAGGGCGTCACCAGAGCCCAGTACGGTCACCATCGGATGCGTGGCCGGTACGGTGAAGTGGGCTCGCGCCTGCCCCGGCGCTGGGGTACGGGCTGTCGGTGTCTGAGTCATGGGCCGGCACTGTGGCCTGCGCATACCTCCCACTGAGGGGTCGCGCCGATCGTCGACCTCCGGACTACCAAGGGTACGACTCCCCGGCGCCATCCCCGAGGGCTTTTCCCGGCGGTCCGCTCGCCGCCGGGCCCGCGGCTCAGGGGGTGGGCCGGAAGCCGATGGTGGGGACGGCGCGGCGGCGGGGGCCCGGCGGCGCGCCGGGGGGCACCAGGGCGTCCAGGAAGGCGTAGCGGCCCCGCAGGTCGGCCGGGGCCGCGCGCCACCAGTGGGAGACCTCCGGCCAGCCTGGGGCCGACAGGGAGCCGCCGAACTCCTGCACCGACAGGGCGGCCGTGAGCCCGGCGAAGGCCAGCCGGTCCGCCAGCGGCCAGCCCGCCAGGGTGCCCGTCACGAAGCCGGCCACGAACACGTCGCCGGCTCCGGTGGGGTCCAGGGCGTCCACCATGATCCCGGGGACCTCCGCCGTCTCCCCCGTGCGGCCGTCCACCGCGCAGGAGCCGTCCGCGCCCATGGTCACCACCGCCACCGGGACCTTGTCCGCCAGGGCCCGGGCCGCCGCGCGGGGGCACTCGGTCCGGGTGTAGCGCATGGCTTCGCCCGCGTTCGGCAGGAACGCCTCGCAGTGCTCCAGGTCGGCCAGGGCCCCGAGGTCCCAGCGGCCGCTCTCGTCCCACCCCACGTCGGCGAAGACCCGCGAACCCTGCCGGGCCGCCTGGGCGATCCACTCCTCGCCCCCGCCCGGGCCCAGCGAGGCCACGGCCGCCCGGGTGCGGGGCGGGCACTGCGGGAAGCGGCCGGGGCCCGTCGGGAGCGGGGCCTCGTGGCCGTGGGAGACCATCGTGCGCTCGCCCTCGTACGCCATGGAGACGGTGACGGGGCTGTGCCAGCCGGGGATCCTGCGGGACATCGACAGGTCGATGCCCTCGCCCTGCTCCAGCGCGTCCCAGCAGTACTCGCCGTAGTGGTCGTCGCCGAAGGCCGCGGCCAGCGAGGTGCGCAGGCCGAGCCGGGCCAGTGCGGCGGCCATGTTGGCTACCCCGCCGGGACTGGAGCCCATGCCGCGCGCCCAGGACTCCGTGCCGCGGACGGGAGCCGAGTCCAGGCCGGTGAAGATGATGTCGAGGAAGACGGTGCCCGTGAGGAAGACGTCGCAGCCCGGTTCCTGGGGATCGCGCACCGGCCCGAGCGGGTCCAGTCTCGCTTCGGGGCTGGTACGGCTTTCCCGAGTGGTCACGATGCGCTCCCCGTTCCGTGCGTGTGCGGCCGATGTGGACGGCTCGCGCCCGGGCCTGCGGCGGACAGTCGTCGTCGGTGCCCGAGCGCGGACGAACCAGAACCCAGTGTGACGCACATCACCACATGAGCGCTCGGATCCGGCCGGATCCGAAGGCCCCCGGCTCCCCGCTACGCGCGCTTGGGCAGTGCGACCCGTACGAGGTCCGCGGCGATCGTCAGCTCGCCCTCGAAGCCGGCCGCGCGCGCCTGCCGCTCGAACTCGGCGGGGTCGGAGTACCGCTGGGAGAAGTGCGTCAGCACCAGGTGCCGGACCCCCGCGTCCCTGGCCACCCGGGCCGCCTGTCCGGCGGTGAGGTGGCCGTGGTCGGTGGCCAGTGCCACGTCCTCGTCCAGGAACGTCGACTCGATCACCAGCATGTCGCAGCCCTCGGCGAGCGCGTCGACGCCCGCGCACAGCCGGGTGTCCATCACGAAGGCGAAACGCTGCCCCCGCCGGTGCTCGCTGACCTCGTCCAGGGTGACGCCGCCCAGGTTCCCCTCGCGCTGGAGCCGGCCCACGTCCGGCCCCTTGATCCCGTGCCGCGCCAGCAGCTCCGGCACCATCCGGCGCCCGTCGGGCTCCGTGATCCGGTAGCCGAAGGACTCCACGGGGTGCGAGAGCCGCCGGGCCTCCAGCGTGTACGGGGGCCCCTGCGCCAGCGTCCCGTCCGCGGCCACCGGCTCCTCGCGCAGCGCCACCGTCTCCCGGTAGGCGGTGGCGTAGCGGAGCCGGTCGAAGAACTTCTGCCCCGAGGCCGGGTAGTGCGCGGTGACGGGGTGCGGCACCTGGTCGAGGTTGATCCGCTGGATCACCCCGGCGAGGCCGAGGCTGTGGTCACCGTGGAAGTGGGTGACACAGATCCGGTTGATGTCGTGCGCGGCGACCCCGGCGCGCAGCATCTGGCGCTGGGTGCCCTCGCCCGGGTCGAAGAGGATGCCCTCGCCGTCCCAGCGCAGCAGGTAGCCGTTGTGGTTACGGGCCCGGGTGGGGACCTGGCTGGCGGTCCCCAGGACCACGAACTCGCGTACGGACACCGGTTATCCGGGGGGCCACTGGAGGCCGCGGCCGCCGAGGACGTGCGCGTGGGCGTGCCAGACGGTCTGGCCCGCCCCGGCGCCGGTGTTGAACACGATCCGGTAGCCGTGGTCGGCGATCTTCTCGTCGGCGGCGATCTGCCCGGCCTCGCGGAGCACGTCGGCGGCGATCGCCGGCTCGGCGGCGGCGAGCGACGCGGCGTCGGGGTAGTGCGCCTTGGGGATCACGAGCACGTGCGTGGGCGCCTGCGGGTTTATGTCCCGGAAGGCGACGGTCGTCTCCGACTCGCGGACGATCGTCGCCGGGATCTTCCCCTCCACGATCTTGCAGAACAGGCAGTCCGCCTGCGGTTCCCCGGCCATTGCTGCGCCTCTCGTGACGTTGATCGGTCGGGGCATCGTAACCGGCGGCGTGATCCCCCGGCTCGTGACCTGCTCGGCCACCTCGGGGCGGACGGCCTCAGGACCAGCGGCCCGTCCGTGCCAGCAGGACCGCCGTCGCGGCCGTTCCGGCGGTGGAGGTGCGCAGGACCGAGGCGCCCAGGCGGTACGGGTGGGCCCCGGCCGCCGCGAAGGCGGCCAGTTCCTCCGGGGAGACCCCGCCCTCCGGGCCGACCACCAGGACGATGGAGCCCGCGGTGGGCAGCTCGGCGGTGGCCAGCGCCTCCGAGGGGGTGTCGCGGTCCTCGTGCAGGACCACGGCCAGGTCGGCTTCGGCGAGCAGCGCCGCGACCTGCTTCGTGGACAGGGCCTCCGCGACCTCCGGGAACCGCACCCTGCGGGACTGCTTGCCCGCCTCCCGCGCGGTGGCCCGCCACTTGGCCAGGGACTTGGCGCCCCGCTCTCCGCGCCACTGGGTGATGCAGCGCGAGGCCTGCCAGGGGACGATGGCGTCCACACCGGTCTCGGTCATGGTCTCGACGGCGAGCTCGCCGCGGTCGCCCTTGGGCAGGGCCTGCACGACGGTGATCCGGACGGCCGGCTCCGGCTCCTCCTGGACGGACTCGAGGTCCATGACGACGAGGCGGTCCTTGCCCTCGGCGGCCTTGACGACGCCCTCCGCCCAGTGGCCGCGCCCGTCGGTGAGGACCACGTCCTCACCGGGGTTCAGCCTTTTCACGGAGACCGCGTGACGGCCTTCCGGGCCGTCCAGCACGAACTCCGGCCCCGCGGGGACCTCCTCGACCACGAACACCGGGGCCGTCATGACGCTCTCCTCATCTGCATGACCTTCAACGCACTCTGTGCCAGGGCGAGTTCCGCCACCAGCACCTCCACCAGTTCCCCCGCCGGCAGCGGCCGCGCCAGCCGGTGGCCCTGCCCCGCCCACAGCGCCATGCCCTGCGGATCCCCGGCGGCGGCCGCCGCCTTGCGCAGCCCCGAGGTCAGGTGGTGGACCTGCGGGTAGGCCGCCGGGGCGTACGGGCCGTGCTCGCGCATGAAGCGGTTGACCAGTCCCCGGGCGGGTCTGCCGGAGAAGGCCCGGGTGAGTTCCGTGTGCGGGAACAGCGGGTTGGTCAGCGCCCTCTTGTGCAGGGGGTCGGCGCCGGATTCCGGGCAGGGCAGGAAGGCCGTGCCGAGCTGGGCGGCCGCGGCGCCCGCCGCGAGCAGCGCCGCGATCTGCGCGCCGCGCATCACCCCGCCCGCCGCGATGATCGGCAGGGCCACCGCCTCCCGTACCGCCGCGACGAGCACGAGCAGGCCGACGCCCGCCGTGCCGTCGTTCTCCGGGTCGTCGCGGTGGGTGCCCTGGTGGCCGCCCGCCTCGACGCCCTGGACGCAGACCGCGTCGGCGCCCGCGGCCTCGGCGGTGCGGGCCTCCTCGACACCGGTCACGGTGACGACGGTGTACGTACCCGCCTCCCGCAGCCGGGCCAGGACGGCCGCGGGGGGGCAGCCGAAGGTGAAGGACACCACCGGGACGGGGTCTTCCAGCAGGATGGCGAGTTTGGCGTCGTAGCCGTCGTCGCAGGTGCCGACGATGTCGTCCGCCGCCAGGGACACCTCGTACCAGGTCGCCTCGCCGGCCAGCTGCCCCCGGTACGTCTCGACGGCCGCGGGGTCGACGTAGCCGGTCTGCGGCATGAGGAGGTTGACGCCGAAGGGGCGCCGGGTGAGCGCCCGCAGCCGCTTGATCTCCTGGTACATCCCGTCGGCGGTCTTGTAGCCGCCGGCCAGGAAACCGAGTCCGCCGGCCTCGCACACGGCGGCGGCGAGCGGCGGGCAGGCGACACCGCCCGCCATGGGGGCCTGCACGATCGGGTACGGGGAGAGACCGTTCGGCGCGGTGGACATGCCCTGCATCGTGCCACGTCCGGCGCACCCGGCCGAATCACCGCATTCGCCTGGCATAGTCCGCTTCCCGGCGCGGGTCCGGGAACGCCGCGAGCCCGGCCCGGGGCGTTCCCCGGGGCGGGCTCGCAGGAGGTGAGGCGGGCCGGTCAGCGGCCGTTGAACGCGTCCTTGAGGCGGCTGAACAGACCCTGCTGGCCCGGCGCGAACTGGCCCGTCGGCCGCTCCTCGCCGCGCAGCTTCGCCAGCTGGCGCAGCAGTTCCTCCTGCTGGGCGTCCAGCTTGCCCGGGGTGGTGACCTCGACGTGCACGATCAGGTCGCCCCGGCCGCCGCCGCGCAGGTGCGTGACGCCGCGCCCGTGCAGCGGGATCGCCTGGCCGGATCCGGTGCCGGGCCGGATGTCGATCTCCTCCAGCCCGTCCAACGTCTCCAGTGGGCACTTGGTGCCCAGGGCCGCGGCCGTCATGGGGATGGTGACCGTGCAGTGCAGGTCGTCCCCTCGCCGCTGGAAGGTCGGGTGCGCCAGCTCGTGGATCTCCACGTACAGGTCACCGGCGGGGCCGCCGCCGGGGCCGACCTCGCCCTCGCCCGCCAGCTGGATCCGGGTGCCGTTCTCGACGCCGGCCGGGATCTTGACGGTGAGGCTGCGGCGGGAGCGCACCCGGCCGTCGCCCGCGCACTCGGGGCACGGGGTCGGGACGACGGTGCCGAAGCCCTGGCACTGCGGACAGGGCCGCGAGGTCATGACCTGGCCCAGGAACGACCGGGTGACCTGCGAGACCTCGCCCCGGCCGCGGCACATGTCACACGTCTGCGCGGAGGTGCCGGGGGCGGCGCCCTCACCGGAGCAGGTGGTGCAGACGACGGCCGTGTCGACCTGGATGTCCTTGGTCGTCCCGAAGGCCGCCTCGTCCAGTTCCAGGTCGAGGCGGATCATGGCGTCCTGGCCGCGGCGCGTGCGCGAGCGCGGGCCGCGCTGCGAGGCCTGGCCGAAGAAGGCGTCCATGATGTCGGAGAAGTTGCCGAAGCCGCTCGCTCCGAAGCCGCCCGCGCCGCCGCCACCGCCCGAGGAGGACAGCGGGTCGCCGCCGAGGTCGTAGACCTGCTTCTTCTGCGGGTCCGAGAGGACCTCGTAGGCCGCGTTGATCTCCTTGAAGCGCTCCTGCGTCTTCGGGTCCGGATTCACATCCGGGTGGAGTTCACGCGCGAGGCGACGGAAGGCCTTCTTGATCTCGTCCTGCGATGCGTCGCGGCGCACGCCGAGAACGGCGTAGTAGTCCGTGGCCACTTACGACTCCGCCAGGATCTGTCCGACGTAACGTGCCACTGCGCGTACCGCTCCCATCGTTCCGGGGTAGTCCATGCGGGTCGGTCCGACCACGCCGAGTTTGGCGACTGCTTCGCCGCCCGAACCGTAACCGACCGAGACGACGGACGTGGAGTTCAGTCCCTCGTAGGCATTCTCATGCCCGATCTTCACGGCGACCCCCGACTCACTGGCCTCGCCCAGCAGCTTGAGGAGCACGACCTGCTCCTCCAGCGCTTCCAGCACCGGCCTGATCGTCAGGGGAAAGTCATGTCCGAACCGCGTGAGGTTGGCGGTACCGCCGATCATCAGCCGTTCCTCCGCCTCCTCCACCAGCGTCTCCCGCAGGGTGGCGAGGACGGCCTTGACCGTCGCCCGGTCCTCGGCCTCGAAAGACTCCGGGAGGTCCTGCACCAGCGGCGGTACGTCGGTGAAACGGCGGCCGACGACCCGGCTGTTCAGGCGCGCCCGCAGGTCGGCGAGCGAGGTCTCCGCGAACGGGGTTTGGCAGTCGACGAGCCGCTGCTCGACCCGCCCGGTGTCGGTGATCAGTACGAGCATCAGGCGCGCGGGCGCCAGGGAGAGCAGCTCCACGTGCCGGACGGTGGAGCGGGTCAGGCTCGGGTACTGGACGACGGCGACCTGCCGGGTGAGCTGCGCGAGCAGCCGCACGGTGCGCCCCACGACGTCGTCGAGGTCGACGGCGCCGTCGAGGAAGTTCTGGATGGCCCGGCGCTCGGGCGTCGACAGCGGCTTGACCCCCGCCAGCTTGTCGACGAAGAGCCGGTAGCCCTTGTCGGTGGGGATGCGGCCGGCGCTGGTGTGGGGCTGGGCGATGTAGCCCTCCTCCTCCAGCAAGGCCATGTCGTTGCGGACCGTCGCCGGGGAGACGCCGAGCCGGTGGCGCTCGGTGAGCGCCTTGGAGCCGACCGGCTCCTCCGTCCCCACGTAGTCCTGGACGATGGCGCGCAATACTTCGAGCCTGCGTTCGCTGAGCACTCGTGCACACCTCCAGTGCGGTGGGTCGTCGCTGCGGTCGTTTTCGGCCGGCCCGGGACGGGCCACTGGCACTCTGCGCATCCGAGTGCCAGACATCCCCCGGTCAGTGTACGGCCGGGTAGTACGCCGCGGGCAAGGGCGGCCCGCCAGGGTAGCGTCCCCGCATGGACGTGCGTTGGGAAGAGGCGGGCTGGGAACGGCTGACCGGGCGGTCCGGAAGACGCCGACTGCCGGTGTGGGACTGCACGGTGGGGCTGGTGGTGGGCGATGAGTCGGTGCTTCTGATCGACCCCGGATCCTGCGTCCGCGAAGGCCTGGGGCTGCGGGCGGAGGCGGAGCGGCTGACCGGCCGCCACGTGACCCATATCGCATTCACACACGGACATTTCGACCACGTGCTCGGCGGCTCCGCCTTCCCGGAGGCGGAGTTTTACGGTGCGGTCGGGCTGGACGCGCACCTCGCGCTGGACCGGGACGACCTGCGGGAGGACGCGGTCCGGCAGGGACTGGACCCGGCGGAGGCCGCCGAAGCGGCACGGGCGCTCCCGCTGCCCCGGCACCTGGTGTCGGGCGAGTGGACGCTGGAGCTGGGCGGGGTGCAGGTCCTGCTGGCGAACGTCGGGCCGGGGCACACGCGGCACGACCTGGCGGTCTTCGTGCCGGGCGAGCGGGAGGCCGTCTTCTGCGGGGACCTGGTGGAGGAGTCGGGCGAACCCCAGGCGGGCCCGGACGCGGTCCCGGCGCGGTGGCCGGCGGCGCTCGACCGGCTGCTCTCGCTCGGCGGGGACGACGCGCTGTACGTGCCCGGTCACGGAGCGGTGGTCGACGCGGGCTTCGTGCGTGCGCAACGCGCCACACTGGCGGGCCGGTTCGGCGTGTCGGGCGCGTGAGCGCGGGCTCTCTCGTACCGTCGGCCGGATGCGTGAGTACTCCCCCGATCTGACCCCGCAGTGGAAGCGCGCCAAGGCCGTGCCCGAGGTGCCGGCCGACCCGGGCCTCGTGGTGGAGGTGGCGGGCACCGACTTCTGCGGGGCGGTGGTGGGCTGCGAGGCGGGCACGGTGACCTTGGAGGACCGCTTCGGCAAGCGCCGCGCCTTCCCGCTGGAGCCGCGCGGGTTCCTCCTGGACGGCGCGGTGGTCACCCTGACCCGCCCGGTGCGTGCGGCGGTGGTGCCCACGCGGACGGCCTCGGGCTCGGTGGCCGTCCCCGGGGCGCGGGCGCGGGTGGCGCGGGCGGGGCGGATCTACGTCGAGGGCCGCCACGACGCGGAGCTGGTGGAGCGGGTGTGGGGCGACGACCTGCGGATCGAGGGGGTGGTCGTGGAGTACCTGGAGGGCATCGACGACCTCCCCGCCATCGTGGCGGACTTCGCCCCGGCGCCGGACGCCCGCCTGGGCGTGCTGGTCGACCACCTGGTGCCGGGTACGAAGGAGTCCCGCATCGCGGCGTCGGTGACGTCCCCGCACGTCCTGGTGGTGGGCCACCCGTACGTGGACGTCTGGCAGGCGGTGAAGCCTTCGGCCCTGGGCATCCCGGCCTGGCCGGTGATCCCCCCGGGCCAGGACTGGAAGACGGGCATCTGCCGCGCCCTCGGCTGGCCCCCGAACACGGGCGCGGCCTGGCAGCACATCCTGTCCCGCGTCACGTCCTACAAGGACCTCGACCCCACCCTCCTGCGCGCGGTGGAACACCTCATCGACCACGTCACGACCCCGGCCGACGCCTGATCCCCGGGCAATCCACCCCCGCCGGCGTTTGAGGCGCGGGAAACCCAGCCCCGCCGGCGCTTGAGGCGCGGGGCGAGGAAACCCAGCCCCGCCGGCGTTTGAGGCGCGGGGCCCGGGGCGGAGCCCCGGAAAGCCCGGCACAGCCGGGGCCGCGCAGCGCAACGGCGCCGCACCCGGCACACCCGCACCGGCACCGGCACCGGCACACCCGCACCCGCACCCGCCGCCCCGCGTCAGTCGACCCGCGTCAGTCGACCAGGTCCCGGATCACCGCGTCGGCCAGCAACCGCCCCCGCAGCGTCAACACGGCCCGCCCCGCCCCGTACGGCCCCGGCTCCAGCAGCCCGTCCGCCAGGGCCCGACCGGCCGCGGCCAGCCCGGCCGGAGCCAGCAGGGCCAACGGCACGCCGTCCACCAGCCGCAGCTCCAGCAGGATCCGCTCCACCCGCCGGTCCTCCTCCGACAGGACCTCCCGCCCGGCCCCGGGGGAACGGCCCTCGGCCAGCGCGGCGGCGTACGCCCCCGGGTGCTTCACGTTCCACCACCGCACCCCGCCCACGTGCGAGTGCGCCCCCGGCCCCGCGCCCCACCAGTCCGCGCCGCGCCAGTACAGCTCGTTGTGCAGGCACCGCCCGGCCTCCGAGGTGGCCCAGTTCGACACCTCGTACCAGTGGTACCCGGCCTCCGCCATCACCGCGTCCGCGATCAGGTACCGGTCGGCGTGCACGTCGTCGTCCGTCATCGGGACCTCGCCGCGCCGGATCCGCCGGGCCAGCTGCGTGCCCTCCTCCACGATCAGCGCGTACGCGCTGATGTGGTCCGGACCGGCCCCCAGCGCCGCCGAGAGCGACGCCCGCCAGTCCTCGTCCGTCTCGCCGGGCGTGCCGTAGATCAGGTCCAGGTTCACGTGCTCGAAGCCCGCCGCCCGTGCCTCGGCGACGCACGCCTCCGGCCGCCCGGGGGTGTGCGTACGGTCCAGCACCTTGAGGACGTGCTGCTTGGCGCTCTGCATGCCGAAGGAGATCCGGTTGAACCCGCCCGCCCGCAGCTGCGCGAGGTACGCGGGGTCCACGGACTCCGGGTTGGCCTCCGTCGTGATCTCCGCGTCCGGTGCCAGACCGAATTCGTCCCGGATCGCCGCGAGCATCCGTACGAGGTCGGCGGCCGGCAGCAGTGTCGGCGTGCCGCCGCCCACGAACACGGTCCGCACGGCCCTGGGGTCGTCCCCGAGCACCTTGCGGGCGAGGCGGACCTCGTCGATCAGGGTGTCGGCGTAGTTCTCGCGGGAGGCGAGCACGCCTCCGGTACCCCGCAGCTCGGTCGCCGTGTAGGTGTTGAAGTCGCAGTAGCCGCAGCGCGTGGCGCAGTACGGGACGTGCAGGTAGAACCCGAGCGGCCGGTCCCCGGCACCCGCCAGGGCGTGGGACGGCAGCGAGCCGTCTTCGGGCATGGGGTCACCGTCGGGCAGTGCGGAAGGCATGTGCCCATTGTCCCGCACTGCCCCAAGGTCGTTTACGCCTCGTTCGAGCCCGCGTACATCTCGTCGATGAGGTGCTTGAACTCGCGCTCGACGACCGGACGCTTGAGTTTCAGGCTCGGCGTGAGGTCACCGTGCTCGACGTCCAGGTCGCGCGGCAGCAGCCGGAACTGCTTGATCGTCTGCCAGCGCTGGAGGCCCTCGTTGAGGGTCTGTACGTACGTCTCGATCAGCCGGTTGGTCTCCGGCGCGGCCGCGACCTCGGCGTACGTCTTGCCCTCCAGGCCGTGCTCGGCCGCCCAGCCCAGGATCGCCGGGCCGTCGAGCGCGATCAGCGCCGAGCAGAAGTTCCGGTCCGCGCCGTGCACGACGATGCTGGAGACGTACGGGCAGATGGCCTTGAACTGGCCTTCGACCTCCGCCGGGGCCACGTACTTGCCGCCCGAGGTCTTGATCAGGTCCTTCTTGCGGTCGGTGATGCGCAGGTAGCCGTCGGGCGAGAGCTCGCCGATGTCGCCCGTGTGCAGCCAGCCGTCCGCTTCCAGCACCTCGGCGGTCTTGTCGGGCAGCCGGTGGTAGCCCTGCATGATGCCGGGGCTGCGCAGCAGGATCTCGCCGTCGTCGGCGATGCGGACCTCGGTGCCGGGGAGCGGCTTGCCGACCGTGCCGGTGCGGTAGGCCTCGCCGGGGTTGACGAAGGAGGCGGCGCTGGACTCGGTGAGCCCGTAACCCTCCAGGATGTGGATGCCGGCGCCGGCGAAGAAGTAGCCGATGTCGGGCGCGAGCGCGGCGGAACCGGAGACGGCGGCGCGCAGCTTGCCGCCGAAGGCCTCGCGGAGCTTGGAGTAGACGAGCGCGTCGGCGACCTTGTGCTTGGCGGCGAGGCCGAGGGGGACCTTCGTGCTTCCGGTGCGCCGGTGGTTGTCCTGGCTGGTCCTGGCGTATTCGCGGGCCACCTCGGCGGCCCACTTGAAGATCTTGTACTTGGCGCCGCCCGCGACCCGGGCCTTGCCCGCGGCACCGTTGTAGACCTTCTCGAAGATGCGCGGGACGGCCGCCATGTAGGTCGGCTGCACCACCGGCAGGTTCTCGATGATCTTGTCGATACGGCCGTCGACGGCGGTGACGTGCCCGACCTCGATCTGGCCGGAGGTGAGCACCTTGCCGAAGACGTGGGCCAGCGGCAGCCACAGGTACTGGACGTCGTCCGCGTTGATCATGCCGGTGGCCACGGTCGCCTTGGCCATGTACGACCAGTTGTCGTGGGGCAGGCGCACGCCCTTGGGGCGGCCGGTGGTGCCGGAGGTGTAGATCAGCGTGGCGAGCTGGTCCGCGCTGATGGACCCGATCCGCTCCTTGACCGCCTCGGGGTGCTTGGCGAGGTACTCCCTGCCGCGCGCCTCCAGGGCGTCGAGGGAGAGGACCCAGCCCTCGGGGTCGCCTTCCGCCTCCAGGGCGTCGTCGGCGTCCAGGACGACCACGTGGGCCAGGCGCGGCAGGTCGGCGCGGTGCGCGCGGGCCTTGGCCAGCTGCTTCGCGTCCTCGGCGATCAGGACCCGGCTCTCGGAGTCGGCGAGGATGAAGGCCGACTCCTCCGCGTTGGTGCTGGGGTAGATGGTGGTGGTCGCGGCGCCGGCGCACATCACGCCGAGGTCGGCGAGGATCCACTCGACCCGGGTGTTGGAGGCCAGCGCGACCCGGTCCTCGGAGCCGAGGCCGAGGTCGACGAGACCGGCGGCGATGGCGAACACCCGGTCGGCGGCCTGGCCCCAGCTGAGTGACTTCCAGTCGTCGGGCCCGCCGTTCGCCGAGGGGACCGGGTACCGGTAGGCCTCCCCGTCCGGCGTGGCGGCGACACGCTCAAGGAAGAGGGCCGCCACGGTGGGCGGGCGGTTCTCGATCAAGGTCTGTGTGTCGCTCACGACATCCTCCGGACCGGTCCACGCAGCAGCGTGGGCGTGGGGCGCTTGGGGCTGGCGGGGTGGGGACCTGCGCACGTGCTGTTGGCGAGTTTGTGACTGGCGAGTAACCATCGAGCAGTGATCAGACTAAAGGCCGCCCGGCCCGCGCGTAAGGGGCGGCGAGCGGCCGGTTCATAACGAAACGGGCCCACATGCGTCCACATGTGGGCCCGTTTGTCGCGAGTGGGGTCACCCGTCGGCTACTTCTTCTTGCCGCCGGACTCGTCGCTGGAGAGGACGGCGATGAAGGCCTCCTGCGGGACCTCCACGGAGCCGACCATCTTCATCCGCTTCTTGCCTTCCTTCTGCTTCTCCAGCAGCTTCCGCTTACGGGAGATGTCACCGCCGTAGCACTTCGCGAGGACGTCCTTGCGGATGGCACGGATGGTCTCGCGGGCGATGACGCGCGAGCCGACGGCCGCCTGGATCGGCACCTCGAAGGCCTGGCGCGGGATGAGCTCGCGCAGCTTGGCGACGAGCCGCACGCCGTACGCGTAGGCGGCGTCCTTGTGGCAGACGGCCGAGAAGGCGTCGACCTTGTCGCCGTGCAGCAGGATGTCGACCTTGACCAGGCTGGAGGACTGCTCGCCGGTGGGCTCGTAGTCCAGGGAGGCGTAACCGCGCGTCTTGGACTTCAACTGGTCGAAGAAGTCGAACACGATCTCGGCCAGAGGGAGCGTGTAGCGGATCTCGACCCGGTCCTCGGAGAGGTAGTCCATGCCGAGCAGGGTGCCGCGGCGGGTCTGGCACAGCTCCATGATCGCGCCGATGAACTCGCTGGGAGCGAGGATCGTGGCCCGCACGACCGGCTCGAACACGTCCGAGATCTTGCCCTCGGGGAACTCGCTCGGGTTGGTGACGGTGACCTCCTTGCCGTCCTCCAGGACGACGCGGTAGACCACGTTCGGGGCGGTGGCGATCAGGTCGAGGCCGAACTCGCGCTCCAGGCGCTCGCGGACCACGTCCAGGTGCAGCAGGCCGAGGAAGCCGACGCGGAAGCCGAAGCCGAGCGCCGCCGAGGTCTCCGGCTCGTAGACGAGCGCGGCGTCGTTGAGCTGGAGCTTGTCCAGGGCCTCGCGCAGGTCCGGGTAGTCCGAGCCGTCGAGCGGGTACAGGCCCGAGAAGACCATCGGCTTCGGGTCCTTGTAGCCGCCGAGGGCCTCGGTCGCGCCGTTGTGCAGGCTGGTGATCGTGTCACCGACCTTGGACTGACGGACGTCCTTCACGCCGGTGATGATGTAGCCCACCTCGCCGACGCCGATGCCGTCGGCCGGGGTCATCTCCGGGGAGGAGACGCCGATCTCCAGCAGCTCGTGCGTGGCGCCGGTGGACATCATCCGGATGCGCTCGCGCTTGTTGAGCTGGCCGTCGACGACACGGACGTAGGTCACCACGCCGCGGTACGAGTCGTAGACCGAGTCGAAGATCATCGCGCGGGCGGGGGCGTCCTTGACGCCGACCGGCGCCGGGACGGTGGCGACGACCTTGTCCAGCAGCGCGTCCACGCCCAGGCCGGTCTTCGCCGAGACGCGCAGCACGTCCTCGGGCTGGCAGCCGACCAGGTTCGCGAGCTCCTCGGCGAACTTCTCCGGCTGGGCGGCCGGCAGGTCGATCTTGTTGAGGACCGGGACGATCGCGAGGTCGTTCTCCATCGCCAGGTACAGGTTGGCGAGGGTCTGCGCCTCGATGCCCTGGGCGGCGTCGACGAGGAGGACCGTGCCCTCGCACGCGGCGAGGGAGCGCGAGACCTCGTACGTGAAGTCGACGTGACCGGGGGTGTCGATCATGTTCAGGATGTGCGTGTCGCCCTTGCCCGGGCCCTCGGTGGGCGCCCAGGGCAGACGGACCGCCTGCGACTTGATCGTGATGCCGCGCTCACGCTCGATGTCCATGCGGTCGAGATACTGGGCGCGCATCTGCCGCTGGTCGACGACGCCGGTCAGCTGGAGCATCCGGTCGGCGAGGGTCGACTTGCCGTGGTCGATGTGCGCGATGATGCAGAAATTGCGGATCAGCGCCGGGTCGGTACGGCTCGGCTCGGGCACGTGGCTGGGGATCGCGGGCACGCAGTGTCCTGATTCTCGGGTCGTATATCTCGTAGATGCAGAGTCCCATGGTCCCATGGACGGCGTAGTGCGCTCGGTTTGGGCCGTCCGGAGCGTGCCTGGTAGCCTGGGCAGCTGTGTCTCGTATGGCCTCTCACCGTCCGGGACACAATCCGAAGATCAAACTCTGAACCTGAAAAGGCTCTTTCGTGGCGAACATCAAGTCCCAGATCAAGCGGAACAAGACGAACGAGAAGGCGCGCCTGCGCAACAAGGCCGTCAAGTCTTCGCTCAAGACCGCGATCCGCAAGGCCCGTGAGGCCGTGGCCGCCGGTGACGTCGAGAAGGCCACCGTGGCTTCCCGCGCCGCCGCGCGTGCGCTCGACAAGGCTGTCTCGAAGGGTGTCATCCACAAGAACGCCGCCGCCAACAAGAAGTCGGCGCTGGCCACCAAGGTTGCCACCCTCCAGGGCTGAGCTCCTGATGTGATCGCCGGGTAGGGACCCAGCGGGCCCTCTCTCCCGCTCCTGACCGGCAACCGCGCCGCACGCGAAGCGTTCGCCACGCGGGTGCGGCGCACCCAGAAGTACCGAAGGCCCCGACCGCCACCCTTCCCCAGGGCCGGCCGGGGCCTTCGTCCTACCCGGACGGCAGCGAGGACGCCGCCGACACGCCCCCGGCACGCCGATGGCGCCGGAGGCAGCCGCTCGGCGCCGGGCGGCGCGGGTCAAGCAAGATCCGGAAGAGGCGGCCTAGCGCTGGTGGGGGCGGGCTGCGCGGGAGACCGCCACTACCGCCTTCTCCAGGGCGTACTCCGGATCGTCGCCGCCGCCCTTCACTCCCGCGTCGGCCAGCGCCACCGCGCGCAACGCCTCCGAGACGCCGTCCGCCGACCAGCCCCGCATCTGCTGCCGGACCCGGTCGATCTTCCACGGCGGCATGCCCAGGTCCCGCGCGAGGTCGCCCGGGCGGGCTCCGCGCGGGGCCGAGGCCAGTTTCCCGATGGCCCGTACGGCCTGGGCCAGGGCACTGGTGATCAGCACCGGCGCCACACCGGTGGACAGTGACCAGCGCAGGGCTTCGAGGGCCTCCGCCGCCCGCCCTTCGACCGCCCGGTCCGCGACGGTGAAGCTGGAGGCTTCCGCCCGGCCCGTGTAGTACCGCCCGACCACGGCCTCGTCGATGGTCCCCTCGACGTCCGCGCACAGCTGCGCCGCCGCGCTCGCGAGCTCCCGCAGGTCGCTGCCGATCGCATCGACCAGGCTCTGGCACGCCTCGGGGGTGGCCGAACGCCCCAGCGTGCGGAACTCCCCCCGCACGAACGACAGCCGGTCCGCGGCCTTCGTCATCTTCGGGCAGGCGACCTCCCGGGCCCCGGCCTTGCGCGCCGCGTCCAGCAGGCCCTTGCCCTTGACGCCACCGGCGTGCAGGAGCACGAGGACGATCTCCTCGTAGGGCGCCGCGAGGTACGCCTTGACCTCCTTCACCGCATCGGCGGACAGGTCCTGCGCGTTGCGCACGATCAGGACCTTGCGCTCGGAGAACAGCGAGGGACTGGTCAGCTCGGCCAGCGTGCCGGGCTGGAGTTGCTCGGAGGCGAGGTCGCGCACGTCCGTGTCGGCGTCGGCGGCACGCGCCGCCGTCACCACTTCCCGTACGGCGCGGTCGAGCAGCAGGTCCTCCTGCCCCACCGCGAGGGTGAGCGGGGCGAGCGGATCGTCGGTGGGGTTCTTCCTGGTGGCCATCGCCTCCAGCATCCCACGCCCCACCGACAGTCCCCCTCCCCCGATCCGCGGCCACCGCCCCGTCCCGGAGAATGGCCGGGTGAACGTGCGACATGTACTGGTCCTGCCCGACCGCGACGCCGCCGAGGAGGTGGCGACCGAGGCCGTCGACCGCTTCGGCCTGCCCGAGGAGCCCCAACTGGTCCGCGACGCCCTGGCCGGCGAGGACGACGCGGAGGACGCCCAGTGGCTGGTCGTCATCGAGGACCCGCAGGAGAAGCTCGATTCCGCTTCCCTGGACGACCTCGCCGGCGCCTACGACGGGTGGTTGGAGGCTCCCTGAGCCCCGCCCCGGCCCCCTCAGGCCTTGTGGACGATCTGGACGTCCAGCTCGACCTCGACGCTCGCACCGATCGCCGCGACCCCGTGGGCCAGCAGTGACTGCCAGTTGAGCGCGAAGTCCTCGCGGTTCAGTGCGGCAGTCGCCCGGCAAGCGGCCCGGGGTTCGCCCTGGAGGCCCGTGCCGTGGCCCAGGTACTGGGTGTCCAGGGTCACGGAGCGGCTGACGCCGTGGAGGGTCAGTGCGCCCGCGACGGCCCAGCGGCTGCCACTGCGGTGGATGAAACGCTCGCTGTAGAACTCGACCGTGGGATGGCGCGCCGCGTCCAGGAAGTCGGCGGAGCGCAGGTGGTCGTCCCGCATCCGCAGCCCGGTGTCGATGCTGCCCGCGTCGATGATCACGCGCATGGAGGAGTCCTCCATCCGCTCGGCTATCCGTACCGCTCCGGCGAACGTGGTGAACCGTCCGTGGATCCGGGCGAAGCCGATGTGCCGTGCGGTGAAGCCGATCGAGGAGTGGGTCGGGTCGAGTTCCCAGTGTCCGGGCGCGGGCAGCAGCGGCGGCTCCACCGCGTCGAGGACGATCTCCGCGGTGCCGTGCTGCGCCGGGTCGCCGACCAGCGTCGCCCCGTGGAAGGGCGCGTAGCCCTCGGCGGTGACGGAGAGCCGGTACTCCCCCTCCGGCACGGCTGCGTTGAACCCGCCGTACGGGTCGGTCTCCCCGCTGACGACCCGGCGGCCTATCGGGTCGGTGACTTCGAACTTCGCTTGGCGGACCGGCTGGTGGACCGTGTCGAGCACCCGGCAGCTGAGCAACCGGGCCGTTGGCGGCAACGTCAGCGTCGCGGCCGTATGGGACGCGGCGCTGCCGCCCGTATCCGTCCCCCGTCGGCGTCCGAACATGGTTGATGCACCCCCGTGCAGTGTGGACTTGGACCGTGTTGGCGAAAACGCATTCGATCATGCTGTCGGGTTGGGGGCAAACAGAAGGGTCGACCCCGGTATGCCCGCGCCGTCCGCGCCGTCGCCCGGCCGGAAACGCCCGTAGCCCGGGGCCGCTTCCCGCGACGGCCACGCTGCCGTCGGTGTCGGTGCGCAGGACGGCCGTGCCCATCGCCCGCAGCCTGGCGAGCGTAGCGGGTGCGGGATGTCCGTACCGGTTGCCGGCGCCGACCGGGACGAGGGCGATCCGTGGCCTGACCCGCGCCTGGAGCACGGGGTCCTGGTGCGCGGAGCCGTGGTGCGCCACTTTCAGCACGTCCACGGGCCCCAGTTCCGGATGATCCCTCAACAGGGCCTGCTGGGCGAGTGGTTCGAGGTCACCGAGGAGGAGCAGGGTCAGGCCGGAGGTTCGCACCAGCAGGGCGACGCTCGCGTCGTTCGGTCCCTGCGCCGGCGGGCCGGCGGGTGGCGGCCACAGCACCCGCCACTCCAGCGGTCCGGTCCGGCGCCGCTCTCCCGCGACGGCGGCCATGACGGGAACCCCGGCGCCGGCGGCCGTGCGCCGGACGAACTCGGCCTGCCCGGCCGGCTCCTCCAGCGTCGTCGTCTGGATGGCGCCCACGGCCCGGCCCCGCAGCACCCCGGCGAGCCCGCCCACGTGATCGGCGTGGAAGTGCGTGAGCACGAGCAACGGGATCCTCCGCACCCCCAGGCTCCGCAGGCACGCGTCCACCGGTTCGGCCTCCGGTCCCGCGTCCACGACCACCGCCGTACCAGGGCCCACGGCGAGCACGGCCGCGTCCCCCTGCCCCACCGCGCACTGGACGTAACTCCAGCCGGGCGGCGGCCATCCTTTGAATGTACGAACGAGCAGCGGCGGCCTGAGTACGGCGGCGAGCAGCGCCACGGCCAGGGCGGAGCAGAACCACCACCTGCGCCCCCACCGGACGCACAGACCGGCCACGCCGACCGTGGCGGCGGCCAGCAGCGCACCCCCCGCCCACCCGTCGGGCCACGCCAGCTCCGCCCCTGGCAGCCCCGCCCCGGCGCGGGCCACCCCCGCGATCCACCCGGCCGGCACCCCCGCGCACCGGGCGAGGAGTTCCGCCGCGGGCATCCACAGCGGAGCCACGGCGAGCGTCGCGAACCCGAGCACCGTCGCGGGACCCGCCGCGAGTTCGGCCAGCAGGTTGCACGGCACCGCCACCAGGCTGACCCGGGCGGACAGCACCGCGACCACCGGCGCGCACACCGCCTGGGCGGCCGCGGCGGCCCCCAGCGCATCGGCGAGCCCCGGCCGCACGCCCCGCCGCCGCAGGGCCTCGCCCCACCGCGGCGCCAGCGTGAGCAGCGCCCCGGTGGCCAGCACGGACAGCAGGAACCCGGTGCTGCGGGCCAGCCACGGGTCGTACAGCACCAGCAGCAGAACCGCCGCGGCCAGTGCGGGCACCAGGGACCTGCGCCGGCCGGTGGCCAGGGCCAGCAGGGTGACCGCCCCGCAGGCGGCGGCCCGCAGCACGCTCGGTTCGGGCCGGCACACCACCACGAAGGCGAGCGTCAGCGCCGCCCCGCACAGGGCAGTGGCCCGGAGCGAGAGCCCCAGGCGCGGTGCCAGGCCGCGCCGTTCGGCGTGCTGCGCGGCGGCCGGAGGCCCGATCAGCAGGAACAGCACCACCGTCAGGTTGGAGCCGGACACGGCCAGCAGGTGCAGCAGGTCGGTGGCGCGGAACGCCTCGTGCAGGTCGGGCGGGACCCGGGACACGTCGCCGACGACCAGGCCCGGCAGCAGCGCCCGGGCGTCGGGCGCGAGCCCCCGCGTCGCCTCGCGCAGCCCGGCCCGCAGGGTTCCCGCGAGGCGCTGTACCCGGTCCGGGCCACGAATCACCCTCGGCGGCGCGTCCCCGGCCGGGCGGAGCAACGCCACGGCCCGCTCACCGCCCCGGCCGGGGGACAGCCGCCCCACCACCTCGACCCGCGTCGAGGGCTGGAGCCCCGCCCACGCCGGGTGCCCGGCCAGCACCCGTACCGGCGTCTCGACCCTGGTCCGCGCGCCGTCGGGGCCGGTCACCCGGGTCACCACCGCGTCCAGCGTCACCATCGGCGGCCCGCCCCCGCCCCCGACGCCGCGGGGATCGGAGCCGACGGTGAGCTCCGCCCAGACCCGGGCGTGCTTCCCGGCCAGCCCGAGCACGGGACCGGCCCGCGCCTCGGCCCGCTGGAGCCCGGCCACCCCGGCACCGGCGCCCGCGCAGAGCAACGCGGCGGCAGCGGCCGCGCCCACCCTCCACAGCGGACCCGGCCCATGGTGGCCGACCAGCAGCAACAGCCCCGCCGCGGCGACCGCCAGGCCCACCCCGGCGACGGTCCACGCGGCCGGCACGTCGAGGCAGACGGCGGCCGCCGCCCACGCGCCCAGGGCCGGGCCGGCGAGCCGCAGGTCCATCGGCCCGGACCCCTCGGGGCGATTCACGGCCGCACCAGCTTGCGCAGGTCGGAGAACCGGCGTTCGCCGATGCCGTTGACCTGCCGGAGTTCCTCCACGGAACGGAACCCGCCCCGCGCGGTCCGGAAGTCGACGATGTGCTGCGCGAGCACCGGACCCACCCCGGGCAGCCCGTCGAGCTGCGCGACGGTGGCGCTGCCCAGGCTCAGCGGGCCGCCACCGGACCCGGACCCGGAACCCGGGCCGCCACCCCCCGCCGGGGGCTGCGCGGGTGCGCCCACCACCACCTGTTCGCCGTCCACCAGCACCCGGGCCCGGTTCAGCCCGGTCATGTCGGTGCCCGGCCGCACTCCCCCGGCGGCGGCCAGGGCGTCCTCCACCCGCGCTCCGGCGGGCAGCGTCCGCACCCCCGGCTCCCGGACCTTGCCACTGACGTCCACCACGGCCCGGTTGCCTCCCGTGGGGGCCGGGGCCGACGGCCCCGGGGCCGGGGCGGGTACCGAAGCAGGGGCGACCACCGCCGGCGCGGTCACCGGCCCCGGCCGCGCCGACCAGTACTGCTGGGCGGCGAAACCCACCCCCGCAACCAGCACCACCGCGAGCGCCGCCACCGTCCGCGGCTCCACCCCGCACCGCGCCTGGACCCAGACCGGCAGCCGCTCCCGCACTGCGAGCCACCGCGAGCCCCGGCCGTCCGGCGGGGCCGCTTCGGCCCCGACCACCGGCTCGGGGCCGGCCACGGCGTCGGGGACGCGAACGCGGACCCCGGGCGGCGGGTCGGACAGGGGGTCGGGCGGCGGCTCGGGCGGCGGTGCCGTGAGGATGGCCTCGGCCCGGCGCCGCACGGTCGCGGGATCGGGGTACGGCTGCCGCCGGCGGTCACGCAGCCGTCCGTCGGACCGGCGCGGACGACCGGGGCCACTGGTGCCGCCGGCTCGGGAAGGGGACGAAGTACGCGTGCGCAGAGTCATGCCACGACGGTAGGGGCCTTCCCCGATCCTCGTTCGGAGGCATCAATTCCGGTGGATGACCTGACCGTTGTGGATAACCCGGCCACCCGTTCCGGTGACCCGCCGGGCCGTTCCGTGCGCCGGACGCCGCCCGAAAGCACCCGACCGTGCCCCGCCGACGACCAGCCCGGGCTGTCCCCCCGCCGCCGAACAACCCCGGCCGTGCACCCGCCAACGATCAGCGTGGCGAGACGACGGCCGCCAGCAGACCCGGCCCGGTGTGTGCGCCGATGACCGCGCCGACCTCGCTGACGTGCAGCTCGACCAGCCCGGGGACCCGCTCCCGGAGCCGTTGCGCAAGCTTGTCGGCCCGCTCCGGCGCCGCGAGGTGGTGCACCGCGATGTCGACACTGCCCGAGCCGGCGCGTTCGACGGCGAGTTCTTCGAGGCGGGCGATGGCCTTGGACGCCGTCCGCACCTTCTCCAGCATCTCGATCCGACCGCCGTCCAGCGTGAGCAGCGGCTTGACGGCGAGCGCCGAGCCGAGGAGGGCCTGCGCGGCCCCGATGCGGCCTCCGCGTCGGAGGTAGTCGAGGGTGTCGACGTAGAAGTACGCCGACATGTCGGCGGCCCTCTTCTCCGCGGCGGCCACGGCCTCGTCCACCGAACCACCGGTCTCCACCACCTCGGCGGCGGCGAGCGCGCAGAAGCCGAGGGCCATGGCCACCATGCCGGTGTCCACGACCCGGACCGGGACGGGGGCGGTCTTGGCGGCGACCACGGCCGCGTCCCAGGTGCCGGAGAACTCGGCAGAGAGGTGGAGGCTGACGATGCCAGCCGCGCCGGCGTCGGCGGCGGCCCGGTAGGCCCGTGCGAAGTCGTCCGGGCTGGGGCGGGAGGTGGTGACCGAGCGGCGCTTCTGCAGGGCGAGGGCGAGGCTGCGGGCCGAGATTTCGGTGCCTTCTTCGAGCGCCTCGTCGCCGAGCACCACGGTCAGGGGGACAGCGGTGATCCGATGCCGCGCCATCGCCGGTGGGGGCAGGTAGGCCGTGGAATCGGTGACGATCGCGACATGGCGGGACATGAGCGGGAGGTTACCGCCAGCGACCCCCCTCCGGCAGCACGAGCCCCTCACCAGGGCCTTCGCACACGGGCCGGACCCTTCCGAGCGGACTCCACGCCGGACCACCGAGCGGGCTCCCCGCCAAACCGCCGGCCGGCCAAGCCACCCCCTCACGCCCGAGCGGCCTCCACCCCGGGCCGCTGGCCAAGCCACCCCCTCACGCCCGAGCGGCCTCAACTCAAGCAGCACACCCGAAGAGCAGCGCACCCGAACGCTCCGGACCCACCCCGTCGACCCACCCTCAGGCCGTCGTCTCCGGCCTCGGAGTCTTCCTCGGCGCCTTCTCCCAGGGGTGACGAGGAGTCCGGGAGGCCGGGTTCAGGGCCGCGGGGCCCGGCTCCGCCGGGGCATCGGCCCGGCGCTCCGGCCCGGTCGTCGCGTCCCAGGAGGCGGCGGCGGCCGTGAGGTCGTCCACCGACTCCCGCGACCAGTCGCGCAGCGCGCCCGACTCCACCTCGATCTGCGCAGACAGCGTGGACAGGTCGTCCTCCGCGAAGCGCCGCGCGCGTTCCCGCGCCGCCCACCGCAAGGAGTCCGCCGACTCCGTGATCTTGCGCGTGCGTTCCCGCAGGTCGGGCAGGCTCGCGGCGATCCGCTTGCGGTCCGGCTCCTGCTCCAGCCGCTTCAGCTCGGCGTCCAGGTCGTGCCCGTGTTCGCTCAGCCGCTCGAAGAGGCCGATCGACTCCCTCAGCGAGGCGTCCGTCTGCACGCCCTGGTACAGGGCCTGCTGCGTGGCCCGCATGGATGTCCGCAGGTCGAGCCTCAGCTGCGCCAGCCCCGCCGTGACCCCCACCTGGCCGAGGCTCCTGGCCCTGAGGGTCGTGTCCTCCACGGTCCGCCGGGCCTGCGTCAGCGTCCGGTCCACGCCGCGCTTGGCCGCGCCGACCGCCTTCACCGTGACCCACGCACCCAGCCCCAAGAAGGCGAACAGCACCAACAGGGCAAAGATGACCAACGCGCCCGCCTCCATGAGGCTCCCTTCCCCTGCCTATTCCGTCCCCTCCACCGTAAACGCAACGGGCAGGCCGGGGGTTCCCTTCGAACCCCCAACCTGCCCGTACGGGAAGACCCCTAGATCAGGCCGCCGCCCCTCAGATGACGATGTTCACGAGCTTCGGCGCGCGCACGATCACCTTGCGGATCTCCGCACCGCCCAGCGCCGCCACGACCGCCTCGTCGGCCAGCGCCAGCTGCTCCAGGTCGCCCTCGGAGACCGTGGGCGGCACTTCCAGGCGCGCCTTGACCTTGCCCTTGACCTGGACGACGCACGTCACGCTCTCGTCCACCACGTACGCCGGGTCCGCGACGGGGAAGTCCTGGTGGACCACCGAGTCGCTGTGCCCCAGCCGGTGCCACAGCTCCTCCGCGATGTGCGGAGCCAGCGGGGCGACGAGCAGCACCAGCCGCTCGGCGACCGAGCGCTCCAGCGGCCGGCCGGCCTTCGTCAGGAAGTTGTTCAGCTCGGTGATCTTCGCGATGGCGGTGTTGAAGCGCAGCCCCGCCAGGTCCGCGCCGGCCCCGTCGATGGCCTTGTGCAGCGCGCGCAGGGTGTCCTCGGCGGGCTCGGCGTCGACGACCGTCACCGCGCCCGTCTCCTCGTCCACGATGTTGCGCCACAGGCGCTGGAGCAGCCGGTACTGGCCGACCACGGCCCGCGTGTCCCACGGGCGCGACACGTCCAGCGGGCCCATCGCCATCTCGTACAGGCGCAGCGTGTCGGCGCCGTACTCCTCGCAGATCTCGTCCGGCGTGACGGCGTTCTTGAGGGACTTGCCCATCTTGCCGTGCTCGCGCTTGACCGGCTCGCCCTGGTAGAAGTAGCCGCCGTCGCGCTCCTCGACCTCGGCCGCGGGCACGTACACGCCGCGCGCGTCGGTGTAGGCGTAGGCCTGGATCATGCCCTGGTTGAACAGCTTGTGGAACGGCTCGGCGGAGGAGACGTGACCCAAGTCGAACAGCACCTTGGACCAGAAGCGCGCGTACAGCAGGTGCAGCACCGCGTGCTCGGCGCCGCCCACGTACAGGTCGACGCCGCCGTGCGGGGCGCCTTCGCGCGGGCCCATCCAGTACTGCTCGATCGCCGGGTCGACCAGCGCCGAGTCGTTGTGCGGGTCCAGGTAGCGCAGCTCGTACCAGCAGGAGCCGGCCCAGTTGGGCATGGTGTTGGTCTCGCGGCGGTAGCGCTTGACGCCCTCGCCCCGGCCCAGGTCCAGCTCCACGTAGACCCAGTCCTCGTTGCGCGACAGGGGGGTCTCGGGCTTCGAGGCGGCGTCGTCGGGCGCGAAGGTGCGCGGCGAGTAGTCCTCGACCTCCGGCAGCTCCAGCGGCAGCATCGACTCGGGCAGCGGGTGCGCGACGCCGTCCTCGTCGTAGACGATCGGGAACGGCTCGCCCCAGTAGCGCTGGCGGCTGAACAGCCAGTCGCGCAGACGGAAGTTGACGGTGCCTTCACCGATGCCGCGCTCGGCCAGCCAGTCGGTGATGCGGGCCTTCGCCTCGACGACGCCCAGGCCGTCCAGCGAGATGCCCTCGCCGGTGGAGTTGACGATCGTGCCGTCGTAGGAGGAGAACGCGTCGTCCCACTCCGCCGGGTCGGCGTCGCGGTCGTCGGAGGGCTCCACCACGCAGCGCATCGGCAGTTCGAAGGCGCGGGCGAACTCGAAGTCGCGGCTGTCGTGCGCCGGGACGGCCATGATCGCGCCGGTGCCGTAGCCCATCAGGACGTAGTCGGCGATGAAGACGGGGACCTGGGCGCCGCTGACCGGGTTGGTGGCGTACGCGCCGGTGAAGACGCCGGTCTTGTCCTTGGCCTCGGCCTGCCGCTCGACGTCCGACTTGGCCGCGGCCTGCTTGCGGTACGCGTCCACCGCTTCGCGGGGGGTCGCGGCGCCGCCGGTCCACACCTGGTGGGTGCCCTCGGGCCAGGCGGCCTGGACGATCTTCTCGACCAGCTCGTGCTCGGGCGCCAGCACCATGTAGGTGGCACCGAACAGGGTGTCGGGACGGGTGGTGAAGACGGTGATCGCGTCGGCGCCGACGGGGAAGTCCACGCGGGCGCCTTCGCTGCGACCGATCCAGTTGCGCTGCTGGAGCTTGATGGCCTCGGGCCAGTCCAGCGCGTCCAGGTCGTCCAGCAGGCGGTCGGCGTAGGCCGTGATCCGCATGTTCCACTGGCTCAGCTTCGCCTTGAAGACGGGGAAGTTGCCGCGCTCGGACCGGCCGTCGGCGGTGACCTCCTCGTTGGCCAGTACGGTGCCCAGTCCCGGGCACCAGTTCACGGGCGCGTCCGAGGCGTAGGCCAGCCGGTACTCGTTCAGCACGCCGGCCCGCTCACCCGCACCCAGCTCCGCCCAGGCACGGCCTCCGGGGACCTCGCGGGAGCCGTCCTCGAAGGAGGCGACCAGCTCGGCGATCGGGCGGGCCTTCTTCGCGTCGGCGTCGTACCAGGAGTTGTAGATCTGCAGGAAGATCCACTGCGTCCACTTGTAGTAGTCCGGGTCGATCGTCGCGAACGAGCGGCGCTTGTCGTGGCCCAGACCCAGCCGGCGCAGCTGGACCTTCATGTTCTCGATGTTGGCCTCGGTGGACACGCGCGGGTGCGTGCCGGTCTGTACGGCGTACTGCTCGGCCGGCAGGCCGAAGGCGTCGAAGCCCAGGGTGTGCAGGACGTTGTGGCCGGTCATCCGCTGGTGGCGGGCGAAGACGTCCGTGGCGATGTACCCGAGCGGGTGACCGACGTGCAGGCCCGCACCCGAGGGGTACGGGAACATGTCCATGATGAACTTGCTGGGCCGCGCGACGAGCGCCGCCGTCTTCGCGGAGTCGGCCCCGGCCAGGTCACCGGTCGGGTTGGGAGCCTCGTAGGTGCCCTCCGCGTCCCATACGTCCTGCCAGCGTGCCTCGATGTCGGCGGCCATGGCAGCCGTGTAGCGGTGCGCCTCGGCCGCCTCGGGGGCCGGGGTGTTCGTCTCGCTCATGATTTCTGAAGCTCCATCGATCGTCTCTGCCGTCTCTGCCTGCCCAAACGAAAAAACCCCTCGCACAGGAGGGGACGCCGCGCCGATGCCGACCGTCTCGAAGGGTCGGTACTGATCAGCGCGGCTCGGTAAGCAGAAGGCGTACGGCACGCATGGCGTCAGGGTACCGCAGCGGCCCCGACGCCCGCTCGGGCGTTCCGCACAACGAGAAGCGGGCCACCCGATCCGGGTGACCCGCTTCCTCACTGTGGAGCTAAGGAGAATTGAACTCCTGACCTCCTGCATGCCATGCAGGCGCTCTACCAACTGAGCTATAGCCCCTCGTACTGCTTGGTACTGCTTGCCGTTCCGGTTTCCCTTGGCGGTTCCCCTTGGCGACGTCCCAAACATTACACGGTCATGGCCCTGGTCCAAAAATCGGTTTCCGCACCGCCGGAGCCATGACGGACATGGACCACTACGTCCGTTTCCTCACGCCTTCGCGAACTGGTAGAAGCGCTTGAGCGTGCAGTGCTCGTCGAGCAGTCGGCCGTAGATCGGCTCGCCCTCCAGCTCGCGGTACGTCTCGATGGGGTCGCCTTTTATGATCAGCGCCCGCGCGCATTCCTCGCACCAGTACTGGTAGTCGGGGTTGACCGGCTCCATGTCCCGCACGATCGGCGTGCCGTTGTTGCACCAGTCGCACCGCCGCCGGTGTGCACCCATCCGTCAGCGACTCCCTCCCGCGTCGGGCCGTCGTGTCCCCCTCCGGCGGTCCGATTCTGCCATGCCGGTACGCGCCGGGTCAGCAAGCACAAAAAGGAACAAACGCAAGTATCCCGCCCCCTGTTGGGGACGGGATACCGATTGTGGAGCTAAGGAGAATTGAACTCCTGACCTCCTGCATGCCATGCAGGCGCTCTACCAACTGAGCTATAGCCCCGCTCTCCGCGGCGCTCCCCCCGTTTCCGGCGTTCCGCGCTGCGAACAAGAAGAACTCTAGCCTGCGACCAGCCGGAAAGTGAAATCCGGCCGTGCGCCCGCACCGACCTGCGCCGCGGGCAGCGCCGACGTGCTCAGTCGTCGTCGCCGAGCACCGGCTCCGGCAGCGTGCCGGCGTTGTGCTCCATGAGGCGCCAGCCGCGCGCGCCCTCGCCGAGGACGGACCAGCAGCAGTTGGTGAGCCCGCCGAGGCTCTCCCAGGAGGACGGGTCCAGCTCCAGCAGACGGCCGATGGTCGTACGGATCGTCCCGCCGTGGCTGACCACCACCAGCGTGCCGCCCTCGGGCAGCAGGTCGACGTGACGCAGGACCACCGGCGCGGCCCGGTCGGCGACCTCGGTCTCCAGCTCGCCGCCACCGCGCCGTACGGGCTCGCCGCGCTTCCACGCCGCGTACTGCTCGCCGTACTTGTGGAGGATCTCCTCGTGCGTGAGCCCCTGCCACTCGCCCGCGTACGTCTCGCGCAGCGCCTCGTCGTGCTCCACCGCGAGGCCGGTGAGCGCGGCCAGCTCGGCGGCCGTGTCGGAGGCGCGCCGCAGGTCCGAGGCGACGATGGCGTCCGGCTTCATCGAGGCGAGCAGCCGGGCGGCGCGGCGCGCCTGCGCCACACCGGTCTCGGTCAGCTCTATGTCCGTGGAGCCCTGGAAGCGGCGCTCCAGGTTCCACGAGGTCTGCCCGTGCCGCCAAAGGACGATCTTCCGACCGGTGCGACCGCCCTTGCCGTCCGAAGCGGCCGGTGCGGTGGAGGCGGCCGTACCGGTCGTACCCGTGTCGGTCGTGCTCAGAACAGATCACCGTCCAGTTCGTCGTCGCCCTGCGCCTCGCGCAGCTTCGCGTGCTCCTCGGCCTTGCCGATGGTGAGCTTGGCGTCCTCGGGGAGCTCGATCTCGGGGCAGTCCTTCCACAGGCGCTCCAGCGCGTAGAAGACCCGCTCCTCGCTGTGCTGGACGTGCACGACGATGTCGACGTAGTCGAGCAGGATCCAGCGGGCGTCGCGGTCGCCCTCGCGGCGCACCGGCTTGGCGCCGAGTTCCTTGAGCAGGCGCTCTTCGATCTCGTCCACGATCGACTTGACCTGGCGGTCGTTGGGCGCGGAGGCGAGGAGGAAGGCGTCGGTGATCGACAGCACGTCGCTGACGTCGTACGCGATGATGTCGTGCGCGAGCCGGTCGGCCGCGGCCTGGGCGGCGGCGGTGATGAGCTCGATGGAGCGGTCCGTGGCGGTCACTGGCCATGCTTTCGGGTTGGCGGGCAGATCCTCTCAAGGGTCTCATGTACCGCCGACACCGCCCGCGCGGAACGTTCCGCGCGGACGAAATCACAGCTCAGGGGCCCGGCGAGGCCGCCCGCAGCGGCTCAGGACGCCTTGTAGTCCTTGCCCAGGACCACCACGACGTCCGCGTTCACCGCGCTCTCGGCCTTCTTGACGGCCGTCTCCGGCAGCCCCAGCGTCTTGGCCACCTCGACCGCCTTGGCCCGCTGCGCCTCGTCCCGGTAGGTGATCTGCGAGAGCGCCGCGCTCTTGTCGGCCTTGCCGCCCTCGACGAGCGTGTAGCCGCCGTTCAGCAGCGCCGCCTTCGCCGCGAGCTGCGCCTTCTCGTCTCCGGTGGCGTCCTTGAGGCCGATCCGGGGAGCGGCGCCGGGGACCGCCGCGGCGGAGCCGCCGAGGATCTCGTCGACGGCCTTCTTGCCGGCGTCGTCGCCGAGGCCGCCGTCCGGCTTCACCGGGAGCACCTCGGTGCGGTAGGCGCCCACCTTGGCGTGCTCCCCGATCCGCGACAGCAGCGCGCCCAGGTTCTGCGCGTTCAGCGCCGGGTCCAGGATCTGGCCCATGCTCTCGACGGTCACCGCCGCCGCCTTCGGGTCGGCGGGGATCTTGCGCAGGACGGCGTACAGCACCTTGCCGAGCCGCTCCAGCTGCTTGGTCTCCGGCTCGCCCTGGGCGCGGTGGGTGGCGTAGGCGACGGCCATCGCACCGGTCAGGCTCTGCTTGGCGCCCTGGGACACGGCCGGGGTCTTCGCCTGGTCGTCGGCCGGGACGGCGGTGTCGGTATCGACCTCGATGCCGCCGACCAGCTCGACGAGCCGCTCCAGGAAGGGGGTGTCCAGGCGCCAGGTGCCGCCGATGCGGGTGCCGAGGACCGAGTCGAGGGACTCGCGGGTGCCGATGCCGCCGTCCTCGACCGACTTGGACAGCGGCTGGCCGGTGCCGTCCTCCTTGGGGACGTTCAGGGTGTTCGGCAGCAGGACGGTGGCGCCCTGCTTCGTGGTCACGTTGTCGACGAGCAGCAGCGTGGAGGAGCCGCCCTTCTTCGTGTTGAGCACGTGGACGACGATCATGTCCCGCTTCTGTGCCCCGGTCGCGGCCGCGGGCTTCTTCTGACCACCGGGCCCGTCGAGGAAGGGGAGCTTGCCCGCGTACCAGAGGTAGCCGGCGCCGCCGACGACGATCAAGGCGAGGACGACGATCAGCGCGACGGTCCGGTTGCGGCCCCGGCGGCGGGCCTCCTCGCGGCGTTCGGTGCGGCTCTCGGTGAAGGCGAGCCAGTCGATGACGTCCTCGGACTCCTCGTCCGGCTGGTCGATGAAGGCGAACATCTCGGTGCGGTAGTCCCGGCCGGCTTCGGGCTCGGTCCCGGGTCCGGGGGCGGCCCGGCGCGGCTGGGGGACCTGGGGGGCCGGCCGGGGGTCCGGGGCGGGCTGCTGCCGGGGCGCCTGCTGCCCGGGAGCCTGCTCCTGCGGGGCATGCTGCTGCGGGATCCACTGCTGGGCCTGCTGGGTGTCGTACCCGTAGCCGGGGCCGGGCGCGTACTGCTCCTGGCCGTACGCCCCGCCCTGAGTGCCGTGGTCCTGGGCGGGCTGCTGCTGCTGCGGGTAGGGCTGCTGGGGGGCGTAGCCCTGGTGGTCGTAGCCGTACGGCTGCTCGTACGCGGGGGCGGGGGCCTGGGCGGGCGCAGGGCCGTACACCGGCCGGCCGTACGGGTCGTAGCCGATGAGCTGCTGCTCCTGGGCGGCGTACGGGTCGTACGGATCCTGGCGGTCGTTCACCGCGGGCCCCTCTCTGCTGAACCGGAAGCTCAGGCTCCCCGGTACAGCTCACGCTTGTCGATGTAGCGCACGACACCGTCCGGCACCAAATACCAAACGGGGTCGCCCTGCGCGACGCGCGCCCGGCAGTCGGTGGACGAGATCGCCAGCGCGGGCACCTCGACCAGGGAGACACCGCCCTCGGGCAGCCCGTCGTCGGTCAGCACGTGGCCCGGCCGGGTCACTCCGATGAAGTGCGCGAGGGAGAACAGCTCCTCGGCGTTGCGCCAGGTCAGGATCTGGGCGAGGGCATCCGCCCCGGTGATGAAGAACAGGTCGGAGTCGTGGTTGAGGGCGCTCAGGTCCCGCAGGGTGTCGATGGTGTACGTCGGGCCGCCGCGGTCGATGTCGATGCGGCTCACCGAGAACTGCGGGTTCGAGGCCGTCGCGATGACGGTCATGAGGTAGCGGTCCTCGGCCGGGGAGACGACGCTGTGCGACTTCTGCCACGGCTGGCCGGTCGGTACGAACACCACCTCGTCGAGGTGGAAGAGGGCGGCCACCTCACTGGCGGCCACCAGGTGTCCGTGGTGGATCGGATCGAATGTCCCGCCCATCACGCCGAGGCGGCGCTTGACCGGGCCGGTAGGCGTTCCCTGCTCTCCCATGAGCGCAGAGCCTACTGGCCCGGCGGCCCGTCCCGGACCCGCATTCGAGCGTGCGCCCGGGGGCTCGGGCAGCCGGGCGGTGCGCTCGGACAACGGGTCTAGCGGTCGCGGTTGAGGCGCGTGGTCACCCACAGCAGGAGCAGCAGCACGCAGAAGGCGCCGCCACCGGTCAGGTAGGGGCTCAGGCTGTCGTGGTTGCCGCCGTGCTGCTCGGCACCCTCCGAGGCGAGAACGACCAGGTTGTGGGTGGTGGTGGAGAGGCTCATCAGGCAGGTACCTATCGAGTCGGGAGGGAGCGGAGACTTCCCTCACATCGTATGCGGGGGCCCCGGGCACCCTCACGCCGACTCAGGCGTTGGAGAGGATGGACGCGAGCACACAGGTCTATCCAGGGGGAGGGCGTCATGACGAACACCGGATCCGAGAAGGTACCGGCCCGGAACCGCAGGAGGTTCCCCGGCATCTCGTCGCGGGCCTACGAGCATCCGGCGGACCGCTCGGCGCTGGTCGCGCTGCGCAAACTCAGCGGGTTCGACACGGTGTTCAAGGCCCTCAGCGGGCTGCTGCCGGAGCGGAGCCTGCGCCTGCTGTTCCTGTCGGATTCGGTCCGGGTGGGCGAGACGCAGTTCCCCCACCTGCACGGGATGCTGCTCGACGCCTGCTACGTCCTGGACCTGGAGCAGGTCCCGCAGATGTACGTGCAGCAGGATCCGAAGCCGAACGCGATGTGCATCGGGCTGGACGAGCCGATCATCGTGGTGACGACGGGCCTGGTCGAACTGCTCGACGAGGAGGAGATGCGGGCGGTCGTCGGCCACGAGGTGGGCCACGCACTGTCCGGGCACGCCGTGTACCGCACGGTCCTGCTGTTCCTGACGAACCTGGCGCTCAAGGTGGCGTGGATCCCGCTGGGCAATGTGGCGATCATGGCGATCGTCACCGCGCTGCGGGAGTGGTTCCGCAAGTCGGAGCTGTCGGCGGACCGGGCCGGGCTGCTGGCGGGGCAGGACGTGCACGCCTCTATGCGCGGGCTGATGAAGCTGGCCGGCGGCCACCACCTGCACGAGATGAACGTGGACGCCTTCCTTGCGCAGGCCGAGGAGTACGAGGAGAGCGGTGACCTGCGGGACTCCGTCCTCAAGATCCTCAACATGCTGCCGCGCACGCATCCCTTCACCACGGTGCGAGCGGCCGAGCTCAAGAAGTGGTCGCAGAGCCGGGACTACCAGCGGATCATGGACGGCCACTACCCGCGGCGGGACGAGGACAAGGACACCTCGGTGGGCGACTCCTTCCGGGAGTCCGCCTCGCACTACGCGGACTCCGTGCGCAGCAGCAAGGATCCGCTGATGAAGCTGGTCGGCGACATAGCCGGCGGTGCGGGCGACCTCGGCGGCAAGCTCCGCGACGTGTTCACCGGCTCGGGTTCCGGCGCGGGCGGCGGTACGGGGGCGGGCGGAGCCGGCCACGGCGGGGACGGCAAGGGCGGGGCTACGGAGCAGTAGCCGCACCGTCCGGCGGGACCTGGCTCTCCGGCAGGGTCCGGCCTTCCGGCTCGGTCGCGCCGGGGGCGTCCGGGGGTGCGGGCGTCGCCAGGACGCCGCACAGCCCGGCCGTGCGCCTCGGGTGGCCGCTGGCGTACGGGTCGCTGGCCGGCGGCCCGACGGTGGTGGGCGCGGCTCCCGCGAGCAGCGGGCGGAAGCCGGCTGCCGGGTCGGTGGCGCAGTCCTGCGGTCCGGCCGTCACGTAGGCCGAGAGCAGCTCGGCACGCCGGGCCGTGAGGTCCGCGCGGTCGAAGCGCAGCAGCAGCTCGCGCCGGACGGTGAAGAGCGACGCGCCGTCGACGGCGGTCGGGGATCCGGTGGCGGGGCGGACCGCGTAGACGAAGGTGTGGTCGGTGGTCACCTCCAGCGCGTCGGGGGTGACCTCCTCGAAGCCGAGGGTGCCGTTCACCCGCACGCGTGAATCGGCGATCGCGGCGGTGCCCGGGTCGAAGCGGACCAGCCACCCGGTGGCGGCGTGCCGGCCGTCCCCGGAGGGCGAGGTCATGCTCTGGTCGAACTGCGACTGCTGGGCCGGGTCGAGCAGGACGCGTACGGGCCGGGAGGCGGTGCCGGCCAGGACGTCCGGGTCGAGCGAGGACTGCACCAGGTAGTCCTTGGCGATGGACAGCGCCGCGAGGATCTGGCTGTCGCTGAAATGCGGGGTGCGGCGCACGGCGGGCAGGCTGATCCCGGCCGCCCCGACGGCGTAGTGGGCCGCGGGGCTGTTCGCGTAGAGGTCAGCCGGGCTTCCGCCGGGGACGGGAACGGCCGGCGCGAGCGGGACGACGACACTGCCGAGCGGCTGGGCTTCGCCCTGGGGCGTGGGCACGTACGGGTTGCGCAGGCCCATGTACACCGCGGCCGCGAAGGCCGTGGCGATGAGCAGGACGAGCAGCATGCCCTGCCGGGCGCCCCTGCCGGGAGTGCCGGTGCGGTGCCCGGTCCCGCCGGCCGACCAGAGTGAGCGGCTGCGTACGGCCCGGGCGTGCTCGCCCATGCGTTCCTCGGCGGAGTACTCCTGGAGCCGGGCGGCGCGCACGAAGTCCTCGTCGAAGACGACGGACCGGTACTCGTCCGCCCGGAAGTCGTCGTCGCCCCCGCCGGTGCCTTCGGGGGTGCCGTTGGGTGGATCTCCTGGAACGGCCATCGCTTCTCCCCGCTGTCCCCGCTGTAGAGAAGCCCCCTGCTCCGGTCACGCGAGTGGGGTCGTGCTCAAGGGGTCGTACTTTCAGGGTTGGCGGCCGACGGGGTACGTAAACGCACCCGCGCCGGTGACTTCGCGCAGCGGGGTACTGGCCGGGGCCGGGGCGGGGTCCGAGTCGGCTTCGGCGCTCCGGTACACCGCGCTGAACGCCAGGGCGACCATGCCGAGTCCCATGACGACGGCCAGCACCCAGGCGACCGGACGGAGCCACGGGGAGCGTCCGCGGTAGGGCCGCAGGCGGCCTCCGTAGACGCCGTAGGGGCCGTCCGGGTACCCGTGGCCGTAGCCGCCGTGCTCCCAGCCGGGCTCGTCGAGGTCGTAGGCGTCGGCAGAGCCGTACCCGTAGCCGTCGTAGCCCTCGTAGTCGTCTTCGCCGGTCCGGCCACCGGCGACGCGCGCGGCCTCGGCGGCCTCGGCGCGGGCCCGGTCGGCGGCGCGCTGGCGCTCGGCCGCGCTCGGTTCGTGAATCTCGGCGTTCCGGACGAAGGCCTCGTCGAACACCACGGAGGCGAAGTCCTGATCCGCGCCTCCGCGGTCGTCGTCGGGCTCACCGTCGTCCGGGAACGGCTTGCCCCCCACGTCGTCCGGCACGGGGACAGCGTAGACCTGGGGGGCTGCTTTGGGCAGGGTGTGAGCGGAAATCCGGCCACACCGCGTGCGCCGTTCGGCTACCGGACGTGACCGTCGCCGGTGACGATGTACTTGGTGGAGGTCAGCTCGGGAAGGCCCATCGGGCCGCGGGCGTGCAGCTTCTGGGTGGAGATGCCGATCTCCGCGCCGAAGCCGAACTGACCACCGTCGGTGAACCGGGTGGAGGCGTTCACGGCGACCGTGGTCGAGTCGACCAGCTGGGTGAAGCGGCGGGCGGCGGCCTGGGAGGTGGTGACGATCGCCTCGGTGTGCCCGGAGGTCCAGCGGCGGATGTGGGTGACGGCCTCGTCGAGGGAGTCCACGACGGCGGCCGCGATGTCGTAGGAGAGGTACTCGGCGGCCCAGTCCTCGTCGGTGGCGGGCAGCGCGGTCACCTTGGTGCCTTCGGCGTACGAGAGCACCTCGCCGTCCCCGTGCACGGTGACGCCGGCGTCCGCGAGGGCGTCCAGCGCCAGGGGCAGGAAGGCGGCGGCGATGTCCCGGTGGACCAGGAGCGTCTCGGCGGAGTTGCAGACGGAGGGCCGCTGGGCCTTGGAGTTGACGAGGATGTCCACGGCCATGGCGAGGTCGGCCTGGGCGTCGACGTAGACGTGGCAGTTGCCGGTACCGGTCTCGATGACCGGGACGATGGACTCCTCGACCACGGTCTTGATGAGCGAGGCGCCGCCGCGCGGGATGAGGACGTCGACCAGGCCGCGGGCGCGCATCAGCTCGCGGACGGAGTCGCGGGACTCGCCGGGCACGAGCTGGATCGCGTCCGCGGGCAGGCCGGCGGAGACGATGGCGTCGCGGAGGATCCCGACCAGGGCGGTGTTCGAGGCGTAGGCGGAGGAACTGCCCCGCAGGAGGACGGCGTTGCCGGACTTGAGGCAGAGCGCGGCGGCGTCGACGGTGACGTTGGGGCGGGCCTCGTAGATGACGCCGACGACGCCGAGCGGGACGCGGATCTGGCGCAGGTCGATGCCGTTGGGGAGGGTCGAGCCGCGGACGACCTCACCGACGGGGTCGGGCAGGGCGGCGACGTCGCGCACGTCGGAGGCGATGGCGCGGACGCGCTCGGGGGTGAGGGTGAGGCGGTCGATGACGGTCTCACTGGTGCCGGCCGCGGCGGCCTTGGCGGTGTCGACCGCGTTGGCCTCGACGATCTCGGCCGTACGGGCCTCCAGCGCGTCCGCGATGGCCAGGAGGGCGGCGTCCTTGGCGGACCGCGGGAGCGGGGCGATGGCTGCGGCGGCGGCCTTGGCGGCTTGCGCGGTGGCGGTGACGGGGCTGGGGGCGTCGTACGAGGTCATGCGGCCCAGGGTAATCCCCGGGCGATCGGCGGCCGCCGGGATTCCACCCCCCGAGACGCCCCACCGTGAGGCTCCGCCGGGGGGCTCCGCCGGGGGGCTGCGGCGGGGGGTTGCGGCGGGCAGCGAGGGGGCCGGCCTGCTCCCCTCCGGGTCGTCCGGGGGCCGGCCCACAGCCCTGTCCGGGCGGAGCAGGGACCCGAGCCGCTGCCGCCGGCCGGGAGGGTGCCCGGCTCCGCCCGGGGGCGCTGCGCGGGCTTGCTCTCCGCCCCGCCCTTTCACCGTTTCCCGGGACTCCGCCCCGCACCCCGCGCCTCACCCGTAGGCGGCCGAATACCCCGGCGAAGCCGTACCCGGCGCCAAGCCACCGCGCCCTGCCGGGCGGCTATCCGGGCTCTGCCCGGACCCGCGCCTCAAACGCCGGCGGGGCTGGAAGTCCCCGGGCATGGGCCGCAAGTCCCGGACCCGCGCCTCAAACGCCGGCGGGGCTGGAGATGCCCGGGCCACAAGTCCCGGACCCGCGCCTCAAACGCCGGCGGGGCTGGAAGTGCCCGGCCCCGGGCCGCAAGCGGCAAGGGGTGCAGCCGTGGGCGAGAACGGGGCCGCGTCTAGTAAGGGTGCACGCCGACCGGGTGGGCCGGGGGTGGGCCGTAGCCCTCCGCGACGCGCTGGTGGTAGGTCGAGCGGTCGATGACCTCCAGGCCGACGATCTCCCACGGTGGCAGCCGCGCCGACGAGCGGTGCTCGCCCCACAGCCGCAGGGCGACGGCCGCCGCGTCGTGGAGGTCGCGGGCCTCCTCCCAGTACCGGATCTCCGCATGGTCGTCGGCATACCGGCTGGTCAGCAGAAACGGGTGATCATGCGCGAGCTGCTCCAGCCCGCGCCGCACCTCGCACAGCGGGGCCGGCTTGCCGGAGACGCTCAGGGTCACGTGCCAGAGACGGGAGGTGTCGCCCTGGTCCCCGCCTCCGCCGCCGTCACCGTCCCCGGTGCCGACGCTGGTCAGCGCTCGCCTCACCAGCCGCCTCCTGTCTGCTCCGCCACACCCCGCGTGTCCGTCTGCCTCTCACAGTTGACCAGTCCTTGGCCTGCCGTGCGGCGGTTTTGCCGAACCTCAGCCCTCCAGCAGCACCAGATCGTCCCGGTGGACGACCTCCCGCTCGTACGCGGGTCCGAGCTCTCGCGCGAGCTCGCGGGTGGATCGTCCCAGCAGCCTCGGGAGTTCCTTGGCATCGAAGTTGACCAGGCCCCTCGCCACCGCCCGGCCGTCCGCGGAGCGCAGCTCCACGGGGTCCCCGGCGACGAACTCCCCTTCCACCGCCGCGATTCCGGCGGGCAGCAGGGAGCTGCCGCGCTCGGTGACCGCGCGCACCGCCCCGTCGTCGAGTACGAGGTGTCCCTGGGGGGTCGAGGCGTGCTGGAGCCACAGCAGCCGGTCCGCCGAACGGCGGCCCGTCGCGTGGAAGAGGGTGCCCGTGCCGCGCCCGGCCAGGGCGTCCGCCGCCTGGCTCGCGGAGGTCAGGACGACCGGGATCCCGGCCGCCGCCGCGATCCGGGCGGCCTCGACCTTGGTGACCATGCCGCCGGTGCCGACGCCCGCCTTGCCGGCGCTGCCGATCGAGACGTGGGCGATGTCCTCGGGGCCGCGCACTTCCTCGACGCGGGTGGTGCCGGGCAGGGACGGGTCCCCGTCGTAGAGGCCGTCGACGTCGGAGAGCAGGACCAGCAGGTCGGCGCGGACGAGGTGGGCGACGAGGGCCGCCAGCCGGTCGTTGTCGCCGAAGCGGATCTCGTCCGTGGCCACGGTGTCGTTCTCGTTGACGACGGGCAGCGCCCCCATCACCAGGAGCTGGTCCAGGGTCCGGTAGGCGTTTCGGTAGTGCGCCCGCCGGCTGGTGTCGTCGCTGGTGAGGAGCACTTGGCCGACGCGGATGCCGTAGCGGGCGAAGGAGGCGGTGTACCGGGCGACGAGCAGGCCCTGTCCGACGCTCGCGGCGGCCTGCTGGCGGGCCAGGTCCTTGGGGCGGCGGCGCAGTCCGAGGGGGGAGAGTCCGGCGGCGATGGCGCCGGAGGAGACGAGCACTATCTCCTTCTCGCCGCCGCTGCGGGCCTTGGCCAGTACGTCGACCAGCGCGTCCACCCGGTCCGCGTCGAGACCGCCCGCCGCGGTGGTCAGCGAGGAGGATCCGACCTTGACCACGATCCTGCGCGCGTCGACGACGCTCTGCCTAGCCGCTGACACGTCTTCCCCTTGCCCCTCGCCTGCCTGATCCTTGCGCCCTCAATCTACGGGGTGGCCGGAGCGGGCCGCGCGGCGGTTTCAGAGCGTGGACCGGCTCCGGGCGGGCTCCTGCCCGGCCGCGGGGACCGCTCCGGGGACGAGGATCTTGCGGGAGAGGAGGAAGGTGAACGGGATCGCCACGACGGCCGCGACCAGCGGCGCGATCCGCGTGTCCATCCCGGCCCAGGTGACCAGGGCGTAGAGCCCGACCGACTGGATCACGTAGTTGGTGGCGTTGGTGAGCGGGAAGAGCGCGAACTTCTTCCAGGTCGGCCGGGTCCGGTAGGTGAAGTAGGTGTTCATGAAGAACGAGCCGACCATCGAGAGCAGGAAGGCCAGGGTGTAGGCGGCGAAGTACGGCATCCAGGGGTGCAGGAGCAGGTAGATGCCGAAGAAGGTGCCGGTGTTCACCCCGCCCACGAGGCCGAAGCGCAGGAGCTGCCCGAACTGCTCGCGCCGCGCACTGCGGCCGGGGCCGGGGCCGGCGTCTCCAACGCTGACGCCGCCGTTGCCGTCGCCATTGCCGTTGCCGCTGCCGTCGCCGTTGCCGGGGGTGCCGTCGGCCGTCATCCGCGGCTGCGCTCGACGATCACGGCCTCCGCGGCAGCGCCCCCGCGCTCCGCCTGCGCCCGCCCCGCGCCGTGCGCCTCCTTGACCAGGAAGTGGGGCCTGCGCTTGGTCTCGTAGTAGATGCGTCCGATGTACTCGCCGATCAGCCCGAGCATGATCATCTGCACGCCGCCGAGGCCCGTGATGAGCGCGACCAGGGTGACGTAACCGGGTGAGTCGACACCGTGGGTCATCGCCATCACCGTGATCCACAGCGCGTAGAGCCCGGTGAGGCCCACGAGCGACACGCCGAGCCAGATCCCGATCCGCAGCGGCCGGTTGTTGAAGGAGATCAGACCGTCCATCGCGTAGTTCAGCAGCGAGCCGAACTTCCACTTCGTCTCGCCGGCCTCGCGCTGGGCGTTGCGGTAGTCGAAGTGGACGGTGTCGAAGCCGATCCAGGAGAAGAGCCCCTTGGAGAAGCGGTTGTACTCCGGCAGCGCCAGCAGGGCGTCCACGGCCTGGCGGGAGAGCATCCGGAAGTCCCCGACACCGTCGGTGAGCTCGACGTCGACCCAGCGGTTGACGCCGCGGTAGTAGAGCCGGCTGAGCGCGGAGCGGACCTTCTTGTCCCCTTCGCGCGTGCGTCGGGCGATGATCTGGTCGTGCCCCTGGCGGTGGTAGTCGAGCATGGTGGCGATCAGCTCGGGCGGGTGCTGGAGGTCGGCGTCCATGATCACCACAGCGTCACCGGTGGCCTCGCGCAGGCCGGCGAGCATGCCGGCCTCCTTGCCGAAGTTCCGGCTGAACGAGACGTAGCGCGTCTGCTCGCCGTGCTCCGTGGCGATCTTGCGGAGCTTCTCCAGGGTGCCGTCCCGGCTCCCGTCGTCGACGTAACACACCTCATAGGTGACGGGCAGTGCGTCCAGGACCCTGCGGATCTCGACGTCGAAGCTGTCGATGACGGCTTCTTCGTTGTAGCAAGGGACAACTACCGACAGCTTGGTCATGAACACTTCCTGCTGGGTCCGAACGGGTGATTGTCGGCGACCGGACCCGCCACACACCTTTTCCTCAGAAGTATGCACGGCGGGGGCGGCCTGCCGGAGTCGGGCGTGACACACGGTAGCTTTGACGGGCGGGGGGTCCCCTCGGACGGAGTCCGGGGGCGGAATGGAACAAAGGGATCGAGGTGCACGTGCCTGACGTCTCCGTGGTCGTCATCGTCTATAACGACGCAGAGCGTCTGTCGACAGCCGTCCAGTCGGTTTTGGACCAGACCCTGCACGGGGTCGAAGTCGTGATCGTGGACGACTGCAGCAAGGACCGGTCCTACGCGGTCGCCCAGGAACTGGAGGCGGCGCACCCGGGCAGGGTCCGCGCCTTCCGGCTGCCGGAGAACAGCGGCGGCTGCGGCGCGCCCCGCAACCACGGCGTCCAGCAGGCCACCGGCACCTACGTCATGTTCCTGGACAGCGACGACGTGCTGGAACGCAACGCCTGCCGCAACATGGTCGCCGCGGCCGAACGGACCGGATCCGACCTCGTCTCGGGCATGTGCGTGCGCGTGCACCTGGACAACCGGTGGGGCAAGACCACCGAGTGGTACCCCTGGATCTACTCGCGCACCCGCACGCTGGAGTCGATCACCGAGTACCCGGACCTGCTGGTCTACGACACCCTCTCCACGAACAAGTGCTACCGGCGCGCGTTCCTGCTGGAGCAGGGCCTGGAGTTCCCGGTCCGCATCCACTACGAGGACCTGCTGTTCTCCGCGCAGGCGTACGTCGCCGCGCGCCGCATCACGCTGATCCCCAACCACGTCTACTTCTGGAACGTGGTGGAGAAGGCGGCGGCGAAGTCGATCAGCAACCGGCGCCACGAGATCGCGAACTTCGTCCACCGGATGGAGATCCACCGCCGCGTCGACGAGCTGCTGGCCGCCAAGGGCCACACCGACATCAAGACCGCCAAGGACGCCAAGTTCCTCAAGCACGACCTGGTGCTGCACCTGCGTGACCTGCCCCTGCTGGGCGACGCGTACCGCCAGGAGTTCGCCCGCCTGGCCAACGGCTACCTGGCCGGCATCGACCCGGCCGCGTACGACAGCGTCAACCACCTCCAGGCCATCTGCGCCTACCTGCTCGGCAAGGAGGACTGGGACAACCTGCTGCCGGCCGCCGACGCGATGACCAACAAGGGCCGCCTCACGTCGCCGCTGGCCGAGCGCGACGGCCGGATCTACTGGTGTGCCCGGCACCTCGACGACGCCGAGGGCCGCCGGATACTGGACGTCACCGAGCAGGGATTCCACACGACCCCGCTCCCCTCGCTGTCCCTCGGCAACCGCCTCACCTCGTACGAGGACGACGGGCGCGGCACCGTCACGCTGTCCGGCGCCGTCGTCAACCCGCTCGGCCGCATCGCGGAGGGGCAGGAGCTCAAGGCCACCCTCGAGTTCCGCGCCCGGCGCCAGATCGGCGTGCGCTCGTTCAGCTTCCCGGCGACAACCGTGCGCCACGCCGGTGACACGATCGAGTGGACCGCGACCGCCGACGTCGCGAGCACCGTCCGCCCGCTCGGCATCATCGACGCCGTCTGGGACGTCCGCCTCAAGTTGACGGCCGGCGGCGACCGGATCACCACCCGCGTCTCGGTCGGCGGGGTCGACCTGGAGTCGGCGGCCCGGCTGCGCGTGCGGCCCCGGCTGACCCGGCTGGTCTCCGACCGGTTCGAGCCGGAGGTGACCAAGAAGGGCAACCTCTCCTACGTCCTGACCGCCGAGGGCGCCGCCGCGCAGCGCACCCGGACGCTGATCGACAGCGCCATGCACGGCAAGGCCGCGGGCGTGGTCAAGCGCGGTCTGCGCAAGGCGCTGCGGGCCCGCCGCAACATCGGTTCGGGCGAGCAGAAGGTGAAGGTCTACCACGAGGTCTTCTCGAAGCTGCCGCTCAAGAAGGGCACCGTCGTCTTCGAGAGCCACATGGGCAAGCAGTACAGCGACAGCCCGAAGGCGATCTACGAGGAGATGGTGCGCCAGGGCGTGCCGTTCGAGGCGATCTGGTCGTACGCGGGTGCCAAGCCCACCGGCTTCCCCAAGGAGGCCACCCTGGTCCGCCGCTGGAGCTGGCCGTACCTGCGTGCGCTCGCGCAGGCCGAGTTCTGGGTCGACAACCAGGGCTTCCCACTGGCGCTGACCAAGCGCGCGGGCACCACCTACATCCAGACCTGGCACGGCTCCGCGCTCAAGCGGATGGGCTTCCACGAGCCCCGCACCAAGGCCCAGGGCAAGGCCGGACAGGACCGCTTCCAGGCGGCCGTGGACCGCTTCGACCACTTCCTGATCCGCTCCGAGCACGACGCCCGGACCCTCGCCAAGGGCTTCCGGCTGCGGGACGAGGTGCTGGAGCGCACCGGCTACCCGCGCAACGACGCCCTGGTCGAGGCGCACCGCGCCGAGGTGCAGAGCGGGGAGCGGGTGCGCGGGCCGCTCGCCGCCGAGCTGGGCATCGACCCCGACAAGCGGGTGCTGCTGTACGCGCCGACCTTCCGGGCGGGCGTCGACGGCGCGGTGGAGAACTTCGCCTTCCCCTTCGACGTGGAGGAGTTCGCGGACCGGCTGGGCGAGCGCTTCGTCCTGCTGGTGCGGACGCACTACCTCAACAGCGTCTCGCTGCCGCCGTCGGTCGCGGGCCGGGTGATCGACGTCTCCCGGCACCACGACATCACCCCGCTGCTGGCCCTCGCCGACGGCCTGATCACCGACTATTCGTCGGTGATGTTCGACTACGCGGTGCTGGACCGGCCGATGCTGTTCTTCGCCTACGACTACGAGGCGTACTCGACGGACATCCGCGGCACCTACTTCGACCTCAAGGAGAAGGCTCCGGGGCCGGTCGTGGCCACCGCCGACGAGCTGATGCAGGCCGTCTCCGCCTTCGACGAGGCCGACGCCAAGTACGCGGAGGCGCGCCAGCGCTTCCTCACCGAGTTCGGCGAGTACGACCGCGGGGACGCCGCCCGCCAGATCGTCGAGAAGTTCTTCACCAGGAGCGGCAAGTGAGCCAGCAGACCGCCGCCGGACCGTCCGACGCGTCCGCGCCGGACGGCCGTGACATCTTCCTCGTCTCCAACAGCGTGGACGAGCTCGGCGGTGTGACCACCTGGTCGCACCAGATGGCCCGGCTGTTCACCGACCGCGGCCACCGGGTCCACCTCATCGGGATCGCGCCGGTCGAGGAGGAGCTGCGGCAGAAGTTCCCGCAGGACCTGCCGTACGGGACGACGACGCTGTACGCGGCCCGTCCGCCGTCCGCCCGCCGGCTGACCGGCCTCAAGGGCCGGCTCAACGCCCCCGAGCGGCGCCGCCAGGCGGCCCGCCGCGCGGGGATGCGGGCCAAGGCCGAGACGCTGAACTCCCTGTTCCGCGCCGCCCGCCCGGGCGCCGTGGTCATCGTCACGCAGGTGTGGGCGATGGAGTGGGTGGCGCTCGCCGACACCAAGGGGCTCACCGTCATCGGTATGAGCCACGAGTCCTTCGAGGCCAGTCAGAAGTCCTCGCGCGGCGACCGGGTACGCCGCTTCTTCCAGGACGTCGACCGGCTGCTGGTGCTGACGCCCGAGGACGCGGACCTCTGGATCCGCGCGGGCGTGCAGAACGTGGACAGCATGCCGAACCCGCTGCCGTTCATGCCGGACTCCCCCGCGCCGCGCACGGAGAAGGTCGTCGCGAGCGTCGGCCGCCTCGCGTTCGAGAAGGGCATGGACCTGCTGCTCGACGCCTGGGCGGACGCCGCGCCGCGCCACCCCGACTGGGTCCTGCGGATCTACGGGGCGGGCGTGGAGGAGCCGAAGCTGCGGGCGCACGCCGCCGAGCTCGGCATCGAGGAGTCCGTGCAGTGGATGGGCAGCACCGACGACGTGCTGGGCGCGCTGCGCGGCGCTTCGGTCTTCGCGCAGGCCTCGCGGGCCGAGGGGTTCCCCATCACGCTGCTGGAGGCGATGGCCGCGGGCCTGCCGGTGGTCGCCTTCGACTGCGCGCCGGGCGTGCGGGAGATCGTGCGGCACGGTGAGGACGGGCTGCTGGCCAGGCTCGGCAACACGATGGAGCTGGCGGGGCACCTGGACGTGCTGATGTCCGACGGCGGTCTGCGCGACCGGCTGGGCGACACCGCGTTCCGCGAGGTCCGCCGGTACTCCAGTGCCGAGATCACCGACCGCTGGGAGGCGCTGTTCTCCTTCCTGGAGCGCTGACCTCCCCGCCCGCCGCATACGAAAGCCGCCCGCCCCGGACCGGATCCGGGGCGGGCGGCTTCGTACGTACCGGCTTCGTACGTACCGGCTAGCGGCCGGCGGGGTCGAGGGCGCCCTCGCGGTTGGCCTCCCAGCCCGCCCACGCGGAGGTGATCATCTCGCGGACGTCGTGCTTGGCCTTCCAGCCCAGCTCGGCTGCGATCTTGTCGGCCGAGGCCACGACCTTCGCCGGGTCGCCGGGGCGGCGCGGGGTGACCACGGGGGCGAGGTCGTGCCCGGTGTGGGCGTTCATCAGCTCGACCATCTCGCGGACGGAGACGCCCTCGCCGCGGCCGATGTTGACGGTGAGGTCCTGGTACTGGCCCTGCGCGCCCCACTCGGCGAGCTTGCGCGCGGCCACCACGTGGGCGTCCGCCAGGTCCTCGACGTGGATGTAGTCGCGGATGCAGGTGCCGTCCGGGGTCGGGTAGTCGTCGCCGAAGATCCGCGCGCCCTCACCGGCGCTGTAGCGCTCGAAGACCATCGGCACGAGGTTGAAGACGCCGGTGTCGGCGAGCTCGGGCGTGGCGGCGCCCGCCACGTTGAAGTAGCGCAGGCAGGCCGTGGAGATGCCGTGGGCCTTGCCGGCGGCGCGGACCAGCCATTCGCCGGCCAGCTTGGTCTCGCCGTACGGGCTCAGCGGCAGGCAGGGGGTGTCCTCGGTGACCAGGTCGACGTCCGGCATGCCGTAGACGGAGGCGGAGGAGGAGAACAGGAAGTTGCGGATGCCGGCGGCGGCCACCGCCTGGAGCAGGACCGTCAGGCCCTGCACGTTCTCGTTGTAGTAGTACAGCGGCTTCTCGACGGACTCGCCGACCTGCTTCTTGCCCGCGAGGTGCACCACGCCGGTGATCTCGTGCTGCGCGATGGTCTCGTCGAGGATCAGCCGGTCCAGGACCGAGCCGATCACCAGCGGCACGCCCTCCGGCACACGGCTCTCGTCGCCCGTGGAGAGGTCGTCGATGACGACGACCTGCTCTCCCGCGAGCAGCATCGCGCGGACGACGTGCGCGCCGATGTACCCGGCGCCACCGGTGATCAGAAATGTCATGCCTAGTCTCCCGAGTCCTGTCTGTCCTGTGGTCTTGCCGTGCCGTGCCGTGCCGGCCCTGCCCGGGCCGGCCGCGTCCTGCGCCTGTGCCTGGCGCGCCGGTCAGCCCGGCTTCGGCGCGGCCTTGGCCTTCATCTTGGCCGTGGCCCTGCCGAGCCGGTTGCGTACGAAGCTCAGCGCACCCGCCGCGCCCGGCGCGAGCCGGACCGCCAGCGAGCCGCCGGCCGTGCGGTACGGCTGCGCCAGCAGAACACCGTACCGGCTGCTGGGCAGGGCGCGTCTGCGGAGCAGGCCGTCGAGGGGGCGCGGGGAGGTCGTCAGGGAGCTCCCGTCGGCACACTCCACACCGATCTGCACGCCCCAGGCCTGCATCCCGCGCCGGCCCTGGCGCCGCCCGGCGTCCGCCAGCGGGGTGAGACGGAACGGCACGTCGCAGACCCAGCCGTCGCCGTCCTCGGCCGGGCGCAGCTCCACCGGCAGCCCTCGTACGGGTTCCCCGCCCGAGCGCGGCAGGAACACCGGCCGGACGGTGCGCGGCCCGGCCGCGGCGAGGCGCCCGTACAGGTCGTGCACCCGCAGGTGAAGCCCCGAGACGCCGGCCGCCCGGGCGTCGATGGTGACGGGCAGGTCTTGCGTCGGCAGTTCCGCCAGGCGGTCCAGCTCCACGGGCAGCTCCTGGCTCCACACCGGCAGCCCCTCGGCGGAGGTCGCGTACGGGGGCTCCAGGCGCGGTGGTTCCGCGGCGAAGCGGGCGAGCCGCGCGAGGTCGGCGGGCGGGGTCGCGGTCGCCCGCAGCACCCGCACGATCCAGCGGGCGTGCGCCCCCGCGGCCTCGATGTCGGCCTCGGCGAAACCGGCCAGGTACTCCCGCGTCAGGGTCCACCAGGCTGCCTGGTACTGCGGGTCCGGGCCGATCTCGCGCAGGTACATGCGCAGGTCGTACTCCAGGAACTTGACCTGGCAGGCGTGGCCCAGCTCCGGCGAGGACTCGGCGAGGATCCGGGACGCGGTGCGGTGGGCTTCGATCCGCGAACGCCAGTTGCCGACGTCCTTGCGGTCGAGGGAGATCGACACCTGCGCGGCGTCGCGGCGCACGTGCCAGACGTAGACGAGATCGCCGATCACCGCGATGCGCGGCTCCGCGGCCAGCACGCGCGCGGTGAAGACGAAGTCCTCGTAGCGGAAGCGGCCGTCGGGGAACCGGATGGCGTGCTCGTCCAGGAAGGCGCGCTCGTAGAGCTTGTTGACGCAGAGGGTGTCGCGGACCAGCTCGGTCCGCTGCGCGGGCCGCTCGATCACGTCACCGGCGGTGTACAGCTTCGGCACCCACGGCACGTCGAGGTGCTGCGGCAGCTCGCGCCGCACGCACGCGCCCACGGTGACCGGCGTCTTGTGTTCCCGCGCGGCGCCGACCAGGGCGTCGGCCGCACCCGGCGGCAGAACGTCGTCGCTGTCGAGGAACAGGACGTAGGGGGCGGTCGCCGCCGCGATCCCGTCGTTGCGAGGGGTCCCGCAGCCACCGCTGTTCTCGGTGCGGTGCAGGACCCTCACCCGTGGGTGCCGGGCGGCCAGGTCGTCCAGCACCCTCGCGGTGTCGTCGGAGGAGGCGTCGTTCACGGCGACGACCTCGGCGACCACCGGGCCCTGGGCGAGAGCCGAGGTAACGGCTTCGCCCACGAGCCCGGCGTCGTTGTACGCGATCACCACGACGGAAACGGTGGCGGCATTGGAGCTGGTCACCCAGTGGATCCTAGGCGACCCGGATAAAGGTCACCTCAACAGGACCGGTCACCACTCAGAAGGGGCGGAACTCGTCGTACTCCTGCTGCACGGAGTCGCTGCGCTTGGCGTCCCGCTCCTTGCGGCGCTGCGTGGCCGGGCGCGGGGCCTCCATGCGGTGGTCCTCGCCACGGCGGCCCAGCATCTCGGCGCCGGCCATCATGGTCGGCTCCCAGTCGAAGACCACGGCGTTCTCGTCGGAGCCGATGGCCACGCCGTCACCGGCGCGGGCGCCCGCCTTCTTGAGGGCGTCCTCGACACCGAGGCGGTTGAGGCGGTCGGCGAGGTAACCGACGGCCTCGTCGTTGTTGAAGTCGGTCTGGCGGACCCAGCGTTCGGGCTTCTCGCCGCGCACGTTGTAGACGTCCTCGACCTCGTCGTAGGTGACGGTGAAGCCGGCGTCGTCCACGGCCTTCGGGCGGATGACGATGCGGGTCGCCTCCTCCTTCGGCTTGCGGGCGCGCGCCTTCGCGACGACCTCGGCGAGGAAGTAGGAGAGCTCCTTGAGGCCCGTACGGGCGACGGCGGAGACCTCGAAGACCTTGTAGCCGCGGGCCTCCAGGTCGGGGCGGACCATGTCGGCGAGGTCCTGGCCGTCCGGGATGTCGACCTTGTTGAGGACGACGAGCCGCGGGCGCTTCTCCAGGCCGCCGCCGTAGATCTTGAGCTCTTCCTCGATGACGTCGAGGTCGGCCACCGGGTCGCGGTCGGACTCCAGGGTGGCGGTGTCCAGTACGTGCACCAGCACCGAGCAGCGCTCGACGTGGCGCAGGAACTCCAGGCCCAGGCCCTTGCCCTGGCTGGCTCCCGGGATCAGACCCGGGACGTCGGCGATCGTGTAGACGGTCGAGCCGGCCGTGACGACACCCAGGTTCGGGACGAGGGTGGTGAAGGGGTAGTCCGCGATCTTCGGCTTGGCGGCGGAGAGCACCGAGATCAGCGAGGACTTGCCGGCGCTCGGGAAGCCGACCAGCGCCACGTCGGCGACGGTCTTGAGCTCCAGGACGATGTCACCGGTGGTGCCGGGGACGCCGAGGAGCGCGAAGCCGGGCGCCTTGCGGCGCGCGGAGGACAGTGCGGCGTTGCCGAGACCGCCGCGGCCGCCCTCCGCGGCGACGTACGTGGTGCCCTGGCCGACGAGGTCGGCGAGGACGTTGCCCTCCTTGTCGAGGACGACGGTGCCGTCCGGCACGGGCAGGACCAGGTCCTGGCCGTCCTTGCCGGAGCGGTTGCCGCCCTCGCCGGGCTTGCCGTTGGTGGCCTTGCGGTGGGGGCTGTGGTGGTAGTCGAGCAGGGTCGTGATCGCCTGCTCCACCACGAGGATGACGTCGCCGCCACGGCCGCCGTTGCCGCCGTCGGGGCCGCCGAGCGGCTTGAACTTCTCCCGGTGAACGGAGGCGCAGCCGTGGCCCCCGTTACCCGCGGCGACGTGCAGCTCGACGCGGTCCACGAAGGTGGTCATGGGTGTTCCTCCAGATACATACGGGAATGTCCCGGGCAGGCCTTGCTGCCCATTAAAACGTGGTCTATATGACAACGCGCCGAGGGCGGACCTCTCTTCCCGGCTCGCGCCGGGAAGAGCTGAGATCCGCCCTCGGGAAGTTACGTACCGCTGATCAGCAGGAGCTGGATCAGGCGGCCGGAACGATGTTGACGACCTTGCGGCCACGGTGCGTGCCGAACTCGACCGAACCGGCCTGCAGCGCGAACAGCGTGTCGTCGCCACCACGACCGACACCCGAACCCGGGTGGAAGTGGGTGCCGCGCTGGCGGACGAGGATCTCGCCGGCGGAAACGACCTGACCGCCGAAGCGCTTCACGCCGAGCCGCTGGGCATTGGAGTCGCGCCCGTTCCGGGTGGACGATGCGCCCTTCTTGTGTGCCATGTCTCAGTCCCTCTTACTTCGCAGCCGTGGGGATACCGGTGACCTTGATCGCCGTGTACTGCTGACGGTGACCCTGGCGACGGCGGTAGCCGGTCTTGTTCTTGTAGCGCAGGATGTCGATCTTGGCGCCCTTGTGGTGGTCCACGATCTCGGCCTGGACCTTGATCCCGGCCAGCACCCACGGGTCGCTGGTCACGGCGTCGCCGTCGACAACGAGCAGGGTCGAGAGCTCGACCGTGTCGCCAACCTTGGCAGTGGAAATCTTGTCAACCTCAACGATGTCGCCGACAGCAACCTTGTGCTGGCGACCACCGCTGCGCACGATGGCGTACACGCGGATCTCTCTCTCACTCGGGACGGATGCTCCTGAAGCCAGCCGCTCACATGGGCCGGGGCCCACGGTGATCCGGAATGGACGAGCGGCCTCTCCCGCACGTGGTGCTCAGCGGGAGGAAGGTGCTCAGGAGCGCGACGCGCACTAGACGTCAATCGTCTAGGACATGCCGACGGTCTAGGTTACGGGGCTGGTTCCGGGGGGTCAAACCGGCTCCCGCAAGGCCGTGGGCCCCGCCGCTCGGCGGGGCCCACGGGCGTTGCGCGGATCAGGCTTCGGCGGGAGCCGAGACCGACGGGGGCGTCTGCTGCTCGGCCGCCGCCGTCTTCTTCGTCGCCCGCTTGGCCGGAGCCTTCTTGGCCGCCGTGGTGGCCGTGGTGGCCTTCTTGGCGGCCGTCTTCTTCGCGGTGGCGGTCTTGGTGGCCGCCGCCTTCTTCGCCGGGGCCTTCTTGGCCGGGGCCTTCTTCGCCGCGGTGGTGGTCGCCTTCTTGGCGGCCGTCTTGCGGACGGCCTTCTTGGCGACCGGAGCGGCTTCCTCGGCCGGCTCCGCTTCCACCGGCGCCTCGGCCGGGGCCTGCGGCTCCGCCGACGCCGTCTCCACGACCAGCACGGCCGCCTCGGCCGCGCCCGCCGGGGAACCGGCCGGGGCGGTGGCCTTGCGGGTCGCACGGCGGCGCGGACGGGCCGGAGCGGCCTCGGCGACGGGCTCCGCCGGGGCCTGCGCGGCGACCGGCTCGGGCTCGGGTACCGCGACCGGCTCCGCCACGGGGGCGGCCTCGGGCGCGACCACGGCCTCGACCACGACCTCCGGCTCGGCCGGAGCCGCCGGGGCACCCGCCGGAGCGGTGGCCTTGCGGGTCGCACGGCGACGCGTGCGGCCCTTCGGGGCCTCCTCCACCGGCGCGGCCACGACCGTCTCGGAGGCCTCCACGGCCTCGGCGACGACCTCGGCGGCCGGCTCCAGGACGGTGTCGGCCGGCTCCAGCGCCGGCTCGTCCTCGATGACCGGGGTCACCGGGGCGGCCACCTCGGCCGGGGCCTGCACCGCAGCGGCGGCCGCACCGCGCGGGGCGCCGGCCGGAGCGGTCGCCTTGCGGGTGGCACGGCGACGGTTGCGCCGGCCGCTGATGCCCGCGGCGGCCTCCGCCTCGGCCGGGCTGCTGTACAGCTCCTCGCCCGCGACGAACTCCGGCTCGGGCAGCGCCCGCGGAGCCGCGACCTCGGCCGCGACCTCCGCCTCCGTCTCGGCCTCGTACTCGTCGGCGTCGACCGTCACGGCCGTGCTGACGGCCTCGACCTCGTGGTCGTGCTCGTGACCGCGGCCACCACGGCGCTTGGCGCGCTTGCCGTTGCCACCGCCGCCGGCCGCCGTCGGGATGTCCATGTGCACGATGACACCGCGTCCGTTGCAGTGGACACAGGTCTCGGAGAAGGACTCCAGCAGACCCTGGCCGACCCGCTTGCGGGTCATCTGCACCAGACCGAGGGAGGTGACCTCCGCCACCTGGTGCTTGGTCCGGTCACGGCCCAGGCACTCCAGCATGCGGCGCAGCACCAGGTCCCGGTTCGACTCCAGCACCATGTCGATGAAGTCGATGACGACGATGCCGCCCAGGTCGCGCAGCCGCAGCTGGCGCACGATCTCCTCGGCCGCCTCCAGGTTGTTCCTGGTGACGGTCTCCTCCAGGTTGCCGCCCTGACCGGTGAACTTGCCGGTGTTGACGTCGATGACGATCATCGCCTCGGTCTTGTCGATCACGAGGGAACCGCCCGAGGGCAGCCACACCTTGCGGTCGAGCGCCTTGGCGAGCTGCTCGTCGATCCGGTACGTCGCGAAGACGTCCACCTCGGAGGTCCAGCGCGACAGCCGGTCCGCGAGGTCCGGCGCCACGTGGGACACGTAGCCGTGGATGGTCTCCCACGCCTGGTCACCGCTGACGATGACCTTCGAGAAGTCCTCGTTGAAGATGTCGCGCACGACGCGGACGGTCATGTCCGGCTCGCCGTACAGCAGGCTCGGCGAAGACGTCGTGATCTGCTTCGACTTCTTCTGGATGTCTTCCCACTGGGCCTGCAGACGCTCGACGTCACGGCGCAGCTCGTCCTCGCTCGCACCCTCGGCGGCGGTGCGCACGATGACGCCCGCGTCCTCGGGGACGATCTTCTTGAGGATGGTCTTGAGGCGGGCGCGCTCGGTGTCGGGCAGCTTGCGGCTGATGCCGGTCATCGAGCCCTCGGGCACGTAGACCAGGTACCGGCCGGGCAGTGAGACCTGGCTGGTCAGGCGGGCGCCCTTGTGGCCGATCGGGTCCTTGGTGACCTGCACCAGGACCGACTGGCCCGACTTGAGGGCGGACTCGATGCGGCGCGGGCCGTTGGCCATGCCCAGCGCCTCGAAGTTGACCTCACCGGCGTACAGGACGGCGTTGCGGCCCTTGCCGATGTCGATGAAGGCGGCCTCCATCGACGGCAGCACGTTCTGGACCTTGCCCAGGTAGACGTTGCCGACGTACGAGGTGGCCTCTTCCTTGTTGACGTAGTGCTCGACGAGCACGTTGTCCTCGAGGACGCCGATCTGCGTGCGCTCGCCCGCCTGGCGGACGACCATCACGCGCTCGACGGCTTCACGGCGGGCCAGGAACTCGGCCTCCGTGATGATCGGGACGCGGCGGCGGCCCTGCTCGCGGCCCTCTCGGCGGCGCTGCTTCTTCGCCTCCAGACGGGTCGAGCCCTTGATGGACTGGACCTCGTCGGACGGCTCGGCCTTCTCGCGGGCCGGACGCGGCTCGCGGACCTTGACGACGGTGCGGACCCCGTCCTCCTCGGCCGCCTCGACGTCCGTGCCGCTGTCACCGCTGCGGCGGCGACGACGACGGCGGCGCCGGCTGGAGCTGGAGCCGAGGGCGCCGCTCTCCTCGTCATCGCCCTCGCCCGCGTCCTCGTCCTCTTCCGCCTCCTGCTCGGCGGCCTCGGTCTCGGCCTCGTCCTCGGCGGACTCGTCCAGGTCGGCGGCCTCACCGCGGCGACGGCGGCGGCCACCGCGACGGCGGCGACGCGACGGACGCTCGCCGTCGGTCTCCTCGTCGTCGAGGTCGGCGGCCTCGGCCTCCACCTCGGCCTCCTCGGCCTCGTGCAGTTCTACGTCGGCCAGCGAGACGGGCGCCGATTCGGCGGCCGGAGCGGCCTCGACGGCGCCACGGCCACGGCGGCGGCGACGGCCGGCCGGCTGCGGGGCGGGGGCCGCGGCGGCTTCGACCTCGGCCTCGGGCTCCTCTTCCTCCTCGGCTTCCTCGGCCCGGGAGGCGGCGGCAGCGGCCGCGGCGGCCATGGCGGCGGTCTCCGGGGTCTGGAACATCGGCTCGGCGAACACCGGGGCCTGGAACACGGCCACGGCGGGGCGCGCGGCGCGGCGGGCGCCACGGGACGCCGGGGCCGGGGCGGCGGGCGCCTCGGGCTCGGCGGCGGGAGCGGCCGCCGCGGGCTGCGCGGGGGCGGCCGGGGAGGCGGAGCGGGTGGCACGGCGGCGTCCGCCGCGCTTCGGGGAGTCGACGGCGTCGGCGACGGTGACGGTGGCCTTGGCGGCGACCGGCTCCTCGGCGGCGGCCGCGGGGGCCTCGGCGGCCGGGGTCTCGGGAGCCGTCACGGCGCGGGTGGCGCGGCGGCGGGCACGCGGCGCGGCCGCAGCGGCGGGCTCCTCCACGGCGGGCGCGGCTTCTTCGGCGGCCGGCGCGGCGGCGGCCGGGGACTCTGCGGTCGGGGCCGCGGCGGCCGTCACGGCGCGGGTGGCACGGCGGCGGGCACGCGGCGCGGCCGCAGCGGCGGGCTCCTCCACGGCGGGCACGGCCTCGGCGGCCGGCGCGGCGGCGGCCGGGGACTCTGCGGTCGGGGCCGCGGCGGCCGTCACGGCGCGGGTGGCACGGCGACGGGCACGCGGCGCGGCCGCAGCGGCGGGCTCCTCCACGGCGGGCACGGCTTCGGCGACGGGAGCGGGGGCCGCGGCCGGAGCCTCGACCACCACCTCGGCCACGGCGTCGGCAGCCGGAGCGGCCACGGCGCGGGTCGCGCGGCGGCGGGCACGGGCCGGGGCGGCGGCCGCAGCGGCCTCCTCGGCGGGGGCCGCGACGGGCGCGGCGGCGGCCGGAGCGGCCTCGGCGGCAGCGGCACCGGGGGGCCCGGCGGGCCGGGACGCGGCACGACGACGCCTGCGCGGCGGCAGGCTGTCGCTCGGGGTCCCGCTGTCGGCGTTGCCGGCGGCGGTGGGGTTGGTGTTCTCGGTTTCGTTGTCGAGCATGCGGGCGGTTCTCCCGTCACGCTCCCGGGCGCCGCGGCTGACATCCGGTCCGGCACGGCTCCGCGCACAGGGCGCGGAACCGGCCTCCGGGGCGCGTTCGCCACACGGGAGCTCAGTTCGTGGCCGCCGGTTCCGTACGCGTTGTCGGTACGGCCTGGCGGAAGTCTTCAGGTCTGTGCGCTGCCCGACCCGGTTGGCTCCCGGGTGCCAGGGCGGCGCGACGATGACGATCCTTACGCGGCGGGACCTTCCGGCGCCTTCGCGTCGGCTGCTACGGCGGCCGTGGGTGGGGCGGCCGTGACAGCCTCGCGGTCGGGCGCGAGCGGGTCGGTCACCGTGCCGGACTCCTCGTCGAAGAGCCCCTGCGCCAGCCTGGTCACCGCTGCGGGGACCGGCGGCGCCAGGTCGGCCACAGCGTGGAGACCGGACAGGACGTCGTCGGGTCGCACGGCAGGTGTCAGATGCCGAACAACCAGCCGCAGTATCGCACAGGCATTGTCCAGTGGCCTATCAACCGGAGCGGGATGCGCTTCGAGGCTGACCACCGCACTTCGGGTGTCGAAGGTCCGCATGCCGTTCTTGGTGCGGCGCTGGACCTCGACGTTCCCGGCCTCGAGGAAGGCGGTCACGGCCCGCTCGGCGTCCGCGAGCTCCACGCCGTCCAGGCGCAGCTCCCACACGGAGGCCGTGAGCCGCTCGGCCAGCCCGGAGGTCCGGGCCTCGACGGCGTCGACGATGTCGAGCCCGACCGGCATCGACTCGTCGAGCAGCTCGCGGAGCATCGCGGGGTCGCGGGGCTCGGCGAGGGCGATCTCCAGGTACTCGGCCTCACTGCCGGTGCCGGTGGGCGCGGCGTTCGCGTACGAGACCCGGGGGTGGGGGGTGAAGCCGGCCGAGTAGGCCATCGGCACCTCGGAGCGGCGCAGGGCCCGCTCGAAGGCGCGCTGGAAATCCCGGTGGCTGGTGAACCGGAGGCGTCCGCGCTTGGTGTAGCGCAGTCGGATGCGCTGCACCACCGGTGCGGGGGGCGGGCCTTCGGGCTGTCGCTTGCCCAGTGGTTCTTCTCCTTGTGCGGGGCTCCGCGGCTCGCGCGTCGCCCTGAGGTCTTCTCGACCCGCTCCGGCTCACCCCTGCCGTTGGCGCAGGGAGATCTCGTCAGCGGGTGCCGCGTCGGCGGCTGTCGTACTACCCAGAGTACGCGCCCGTGACCTCGCCGGTTCCCGGGGAGGAGTACCGAACAACGCCCTGCGCACCTCGGCGCGGGCCTCCCGGACGGTGTCGCGGACCGTCCGCCACACGGCGCGCAGGAGGTGCCAGGCGGGCGTCAGCACGTACCGGTACACCTGCGAGAGGGGCCACCCGACGAGGACCCACCCGACCCACTTGGCCGCCCGCCACAGCGCACCGGTGATCCGCCCGGCCACGTGCCAGGCCCAGGCGAGGGCCTGCCCGACCGGGGTGAGCACGTACCGGTAGAGGGGCAGCAGCAGGTACCGGTACGCGGTCACGGCCAGCCACACCAGGGCCCGCCCGACGGGCACGAGCACGTACTGCCAGGTCAGCACCGCCAAGGGCCGCAGCAGGAAGGCGTAGAGCAGCCGGCCGGCGGGGGCGAGGAGGTAGGCGTACACCCAGGCCCCCACCGGCCGCAGCACGTAGCGCCACAGGGCTGCCCACGGCCAGACGAAGACCAGCTTGAGCAGGGTGGCCACCACCCACCCGACGGCGCGCGCCACCGGTTCCAGCACGTACGTCCACAGCGGCGCGAGCACGTACCGCACGAGCCCGCGGCCGAGGGCGGCGAGCAGTTCGCAGACCACCCGTACGGGCAGCACGATCAGCACCGCCACGATCTTCACGGGGATGCGCAGGGCCCCGACCAGGCAGCCTTCTCCCTGCGCCGGGTGCGGATTGTCTTGTTCCATGAACATACGGACACACGAGAGGCCCCCCGCCGTTGCGGCGGGGGGCCTCTCGATACCCAGGCGTTACTTGACGACCGACAGCGGGAGCAGCTTCTTGCCCGTCGGGCCGATCTGGATCTGGGTGTCCATCTGGGGGCACACGCCGCAGTCGAAGCACGGGGTCCAGCGGCAGTCGTCGACCTCGGTTTCGTCGAGGGCGTCCTGCCAGTCCTCCCAGAGCCAGTCCTTGTCGAGGCCCGAGTCGAGGTGGTCCCAGGGGAGGACCTCTTCGTACGTGCGCTCGCGGGTGGTGTACCAGGCCACGTCCACGCCGTAGGCGGGCAGGGTCTTCTCCGCCGCCTGCATCCAGCGGTCGTAGGAGAAGTGCTCGCGCCAGCCGTCGAAGCGGCCGCCGGACTCGTAGACCGCGCGGATCACGTCGCCGATGCGGCGGTCGCCGCGGGAGAGGAGGCCTTCCACGATGCCGGGCTTGCCGTCGTGGTAGCGGAAGCCGATGGAGCGGCCGTACTTCTTGTCGCCGCGGATCTTGTCGCGCAGCTTCGTCAGGCGCGCGTCCGTCTCCTCCGCCGACAGCTGCGGGGCCCACTGGAAGGGGGTGTGCGGCTTCGGCACGAACCCGCCGATCGACACCGTGCAGCGGATGTCGTTCTGGCCGGAGACCTCGCGGCCCTTGGCGATGACGTTGACGGCCATGTCGCCGATCTGGAGGACGTCCTCGTCGGTCTCCGTCGGCAGCCCGCACATGAAGTACAGCTTCACCTGGCGCCAGCCGTTGCCGTACGCGGTGGCGACGGTGCGGATGAGGTCCTCTTCCGAGACCATCTTGTTGATGACCTTGCGCATCCGCTCGGAGCCGCCCTCGGGGGCGAAGGTGAGGCCGGAGCGGCGCCCGTTGCGGGTCAGTTCGTTGGCCAGGTCCACGTTGAACGCGTCCACGCGGGTCGACGGGAGGGACAGGCCCACCTTGTCGTCCGAGTAGCGGTCGGCCAGGCCCTTGGCGATGTCCGCGATCTCGGTGTGGTCCGCGGAGGACAGCGACAGGAGGCCGACCTCCTCGAAGCCGGTGGCCTTGAGGCCCTTCTCGACCATCTCGCCGATGCCGGTGATGCTTCGCTCCCGCACGGGGCGCGTGATCATGCCGGCCTGGCAGAAACGGCAGCCGCGGGTGCAGCCGCGGAAGATCTCGACGGACATCCGCTCGTGGACGGTCTCGGCCAGCGGGACCAGCGGCTGCTTGGGGTACGGCCACTCGTCGAGGTCCATGACCGTGTGCTTGGAGACCCGGTACGGGACGCCCGACCGGTTCGGGGCGACGCGCGCGATGCGGCCGTCCGGCAGGTAGTCGACGTCGTAGAAGCCGGGGACGTAGACCTGGCCGGTCTTGGCCAGCCGCAGGAGGACCTCCTCGCGCCCGCCCGGGCGGCCCTCGGCCTTCCAGGTCCGGATGATCTCGGTCATGTCCAGGACGGCCTGCTCGCCGTCGCCGATGATCGCGCAGTCGATGAACTCCGCGATCGGCTCGGGGTTGAAGGCGGCGTGGCCGCCGGCGAGCACGATGGGGTGGTCGACCGTACGGTTGCGGGCCTCCAGCGGGATGCCCGCGAGGTCCAGCGCCGTCAGCATGTTGGTGTAGCCGAGCTCGGTGGAGAAGGAGAGCCCGAACACGTCGAAGGCACCGACGGGGCGGTGGGAGTCGACGGTGAACTGCGGGACCTGGTGCTCGCGCATCAGCGCTTCGAGGTCCGGCCACACGCTGTAGGTGCGCTCGGCGAGCACGCCCTCCCGCTCGTTGAGCACTTCGTAGAGGATCATGACGCCCTGGTTGGGCAGCCCGACCTCGTACGCGTCCGGGTACATCAGCGCCCAGCGGACGTCGCACTCGTCCCAGGCCTTGACGGTGGAGTTGAGCTCACCACCGACGTACTGGATGGGCTTCTGCACATGCGGGAGCAGAGCTTCGAGCTGTGGGAAGACCGACTCGGACATCACGCGACTTTCGTGAAGCGGGCAGGGGGCGACTCTCTAGCGTACCGCGCGTCCCGGCCGCCCCCCGCCGCAGTGATCAACGCTCCGGTCAGCGGCCGCGGGCGAAGGCGGCGCCCCGGGCGGAGGCCTTCTTCCACACCTTCGGCAGCTGCCGTTCGTACCGCTCGGCGAGGGTTTCCTCGCGGCCGTACAGCAGGCCCCAGGTGAAGGCGGACTCCCCGGCCCCGGCCGCCTGGGCGGCGAGGCCCCGCAGTGCCTCGCGGGCGACGACGCCGTCCTGGTGGTCGCCGAGCAGGGTCTGCACCTTCTTGGTGGCTTCGGCGAGGCGCTCGGCGGGCTTGCCGAGCGCGGGGGCGGCGGCGTCCGCCGCGTAGCGGGCGCGTTTGGCGGCCTTGCGGGCTTCGTGCAGGGCGAGGTCGCGCTCGTGGCCGGCGCCCTGGGCGAGGGCGCGCTTCACCTTGCGGGCGAGCCGGTCGTGGTCGCGCCGTACCGCCTTGGCCAGGACTTTCGCGGCAGGGTGGGTCGCGGCTTTGCGCAGCGGCGGGTCGGCGAGCAGGGCGTCGACGGAGTCGAGGAGGGCCAGGTACCGCTCGCTGTCGAGGGCGGCGAGGGCGCGCAGGCGCGATTCGGTGCGCCGGACGGTGTCCCAGATGCGCAGGCGGGCGCGGACGGGGCCCAGGAGCAGGGTGACGTCGAGTTCACCCAGCCGGGTGTGCAGCCGTTCCTGGAGGACTTCCTGGTCGCGGTCGACGCCGAGTTCGGCGGCGAGCCAGCGCAGTTCGGCGCGCAGTGGGTCGGTGGCCGTGCGGTCGAGGACGTTGCGGTAGGTGGCGAGGGCGCTGCGCATGCGGCGGGTGGCGACGCGCATCTGGTGGACGGAGTCGGGCAGGCCGCGGCGTACGGCGGGGTCATGGGTGATCAGGGCCTCGCGCTGCTCTCGCAGGTACGTGAGGACGCGCGCGCCGGCGGTGTCGTCGGCGGGGCCGGGTGCGGGCCGGGCGGGCGGGGCGGCGCCGGTCTCGGCGAGGGCCCGGGCCAGTTTGGAGGGGGCGTCGCTGACCTTGAGGCCGGCTTTGCGGAAGGCCTTCTCCACGGCGTCGAGGAGGAGGGGGTCGGCGCCGTCGGCGAGCTCGACCTCGACTTCGGTCCAGGCGGCGGTGGCGGGGCCCCGTTCGGCGGTGACGGTGTCGGTGCTCAGTTCGGCGAGCAGGGTTCCGTCGGCATCGAGGAGGTGCGTGACCTTGCGCTTGGACAGGAGCCGGACCTGGGGGGCGAGTTCGGCTTCGCGGGTGCGGGAGCGCAGGAGGGAGGCGAGGGGGCGGGGGACGGTGTCGTCACCGAGCGGGGCCGCGATCTCGTCGCGGACGCCCGGGGAGACGGGGAGTTTGAGGTGCCAGCCTTCGTCAGCGCCGCCGGTGCGGCGGCGCAGGGTGAGGCCGTCGGCGGCGAGCCTCAGGTCGGGGGTGTCGTAGTAGACGGCGTCGAGGCGGGTGGTGCCCTGCCGGCGCACGGCCGTGATCCCGGCCGTGCCCGTCAGGTCCGGCAGCCTCTTCGTCGCGGCCGAAGTGAACTCGAATTTCCGTTCGATCTCTCGTTTCGTGTCCGCCATGCTTCGAACGTAGCTCTGAACGGATCACGACGTGAAAAGAAACGGAAGGTTGCCCGCCGATCGGCCGGATCAGGCCGACAGCGGCCGCTGCACCTTGATCGACTGGAGCAGCCCCACCGCCACCCACACGGCGAACATCGACGATCCTCCGTAGGAGACGAACGGCAGCGGCAGCCCCGCCACCGGCATGATGCCCAGGGTCATCCCGATGTTCTCGAAGGCCTGGAAGGCGAACCAGGCGATGATCCCGGCGCAGACGATCGTCCCGTACAGCTCGGTGGTCTCCCGGGCGATCATGCAGGCGCGCCACAGCACCACGCCGAGCAGGACCAGTATCAGCCCGGCCCCGATGAAGCCCAGCTCCTCCCCCGCCACCGTGAAGACGAAGTCGGTCTGCTGCTCCGGCACGAACTGCCCGGTGGTCTGGGAGCCCTTGAACAGTCCCGAGCCGGTCAGGCCGCCGGAGCCGATCGCGATCCGCGCCTGGTTGGTGTTGTAGCCGACGCCCGCCGGGTCGAGTTCGGGGTTGGCGAAGGCGGCGAAGCGGTTGATCTGGTACTCGTCCAGGATCCCGAGCTGCCAGACGAGGACGGCCCCGGCCGCGCCCGCGCCCATCAACCCCAGCACCCAGCGGTTGGAGGCGCCGGAGGCGAGCAGCACACCGAGCACGATGACGACCATCACCATGACCGAACCGAGGTCGGGCATCAGCATGACGATGCCCATCGGGGCGGCGGCAAGGCACAGCGCCTTCACCACCGTGCGGTGGTCGGGATGGTCGAGGTCACCGGCGTCGACCCGGGTCGCCAGCAGCATCGCCATGCCCAGGATGATCGTGATCTTCACGAACTCGGAGGGCTGGAGGGAGAACCCGCCGCCGATCACGATCCAGGCGTGCGCGCCGTTGATGGTCGCGCCGAGCGGGGTGAGGACGGCGAGGACGAGCACGAGCGAGAGCCCGTACAGGATCGGCACCGCGCCCCGCAGGGTGCGGTGGCCCAGCCACACGGTCCCGATCATCAGCACCAGGCCGATCCCGGTGTTCAGGACGTGCCGCTCCAGGAAGTAGTACGGGTCGCCCTGGTTCAGGTTGGTCCGGTTGCGGGTCGCCGACCACACCAGCAGCGAGCCGATGAAGGACAGCGCGATCGCGGAGAGGAGTATCGGCCAGTCGAGCCGGCGCAGCACCGAGTCGCGCGCGGTGAGCCTGGCCAGCGCCCCGCGCTGCTCGGGCGCGTACCGGGAGACGGAGAACTTGTTGGCGGTCTGCATCGGGTCCTCAGTCCTGCCTGGCAACGGGCGGCGCGGGCGGTCCCGCGAGTGGCGGCGGCACGTCCTCGGGGGACGGCGGCACGTACGGCTTGATCTCGGGGGCTTCGATGGAGCCGTCCGCCTGGATGGCGGGCAGCTGCGCCTGCGGCTTGGGGAGCAGGGCCTTGGCCAGGTCCTGCTTGCCGGTCATGTCGAGACCGTAGATGGCGTTGTAGACGTTGCGCACGGCGGGGCCGGAGGCGCCGGAGCCGGTGCCGCCCTGGGAGATCGTCATCACGATCGTGTAGTCGTCGGTGAACGTGGCGAACCAGGAGGTCGTCTGCTTGCCGTAGACCTCGGCGGTACCGGTCTTGGCGTGCATCGGGATCTGCTTCTGCGGCCAGCCGCCGAAGCGCCAGGCGGCGGTGCCCCGGGTGGCGACGCCCTCCAGCGCTCCCACCATCTGCCGCCGGGTCTTCTCGTCCATGGGCAGCCTGCCGTGCGCCTTGGGCCGGATCTGCTGGACGCTCTTGCCGTCGGCGCTGACGATGGCCTTGCCGATGGTCGGGTTCCACATGGTGCCGCCGTTGGAGATGGCTGCGTAGATGGTGGCCATCTGGATGGGCGTGACGAGCGTGTCGCCCTGGCCGATCGAGTAGTTGACGGCGTCACCGGCGCGCAGGAGGTTGCCTTCGAGGCAGTTCTCGTAGTTGAGCAGCTCGACGTAGGTGCCGCCCTTCTTGCCGGTCTTGCACCAGTCGTCCTTGTTGGCCGCCCAGAACCGCTGCTTCCACTGGCGGTCGGGGACGCGGCCCTTCACCTCGCCCGGCAGGTCCACGCCGGTCTCGGCGCCGAGGCCGAACTTGTGGGCGGTCTTGAAGAAGATGTCGCCGGGGTGCTTGACGGGCTTGAGCCCGCCGTCTTTGAGCCACTGCTGGTGGGCGAGGCCGTAGAAGACGGTGTCGCAGGAGACTTCGAGGGCCTTGCCGAGGGTGATCGAACCGTGGCCCTGGGACTCGAAGTTCCGGAAGACCTGGCCGCCGATGGAGTACGAGCTGGGGCAGGGGTAGCTGCCGTCGAACTTGTAGCCGGCGTTGACGGCGGCGGTGGTCGGGATGACCTTGAAGATGGAGCCGGGGGCGGCCTGGCCCTGGATCGCCCGGTTCATCAGCGGGACGTTGGACTCCTTGGCGGTGAGCCTGGCGTAGTCCTTGCCGGAGATCCCGCCGACCCAGACGTTGGGGTCGTAGGTGGGGTTGGAGGCCATGGCCACGACGCGGCCCGTCTTGGATTCCAGGACGACGATGGCTCCGGCGTCGGCCTTGTAGGGGACGCCGGTGTTGCGGTCGATCTGCTTGCGCGCCTCGACCATCGCGGCGTTCAGCTCGTACTCGGCGACCGCCTGCACGCGGGCGTCGATGCTGGTGACGACGTGGGCGCCGGGGACGGCCGGGTCGTTCTTCGCCTCGCCGATGACCCGGCCGAGGTTGTCGACCTCGTAGCGGGTGACGCCGGACTTGCCGCGCAGCTCCTTGTCGTACGTGCGCTCCAGGCCGAAGCGGCCGACCTGGTCGGAGCGCAGGAACGGCGAGTTGGTGTTCTTGGCCTTCTGGATCTCGTCGTCGGTGACCGGGGAGAGGTAGCCGAGCACCTGGCCGGTGTTGGCGCCGCCCGGCGCCGGGTAGCGGCGTACGGCGGTGGGCTCGGCGGTGATGGCGGGGAAGTCCTCGGGGCGTTCGCGGATCTGGAGGGCCTGCTGGGTGGTGGCCCCCAGGGTGACCGGGATCGGCTGGTAGGGGGAACCGTTCCAGCAGGGCTGGGGGGTCTTGGAGTCGCAGAGGCGGACCTTGTCCATGACGGCCTGCGGCTTCATGTCCAGTACGGCGGCGAGCCGGGCGAGGACGCCTTTGCCCTTGTCCTTTATCTTCATCAGCTCGGTGCGGCTGGCGGAGACGACCAGGCGCGTCTCGTTGTCGGCGAGCGGCACCCCGCGGTCGTCGAGGATCGAGCCGCGCACGGCGGGCTGGACGACCTGCTGGACGTGGTTGTTCTTGGCCTCGTCGGCGTACTCGGAGCCGTTGCGGATCTGGAGGTACCAAAGGCGTCCGCCGAGTGTGAACAGCAGCGAGAAGACGAGCACCTGGATGATGACGAGCCGGATCTGCACCCGGGGGGTGCGGCCGGTCTCCGGGATGTTGGTCACGTCCGCTCCCCCCTCACAGCTTCCTGACGCTCTTCACACCTTTGACGCCCTTTATGCGGCCGGCCCTGTTGGCGCGGCCGCGCGCCGTCTTGAGCCGCAGTCCGCCGCGCTGGCTGCCGATCCGCAGCCCTGTTCCACCGGCCAGCCAGCCGGAGGACACGGCCTTGCCCTGGGGCGGTCCGCCGCCCGCTTCGACGGCCAGCGGGTCGTTCTCGGCGCGGCGGGCGAGGGCCATGACGAGCGGCACGGTGAAGGGCGCGAGGAGCAGGTCGTACAGCGTGGCGGTGAACAGCAGTTCGGTGAGGCCCACGTGCCGGGCGGCCGTGTCGCCGACGAGGGCGCCGACGCCCGCGTACAGCAGCGTGGAGCCGATCGCGGCGGCGACGACGGTCGTCAGCGGCCCCCACGCGGAGCGGAACCGCCCGTTGTCGGGGCGGACCAGGCCGACGAGGTAACCGACGATGCAGAGCACCAGGGCGTACCGTCCGGCGGCGTGGTCGGCGGGCGGCGCGAGGTCCGCGAGGAGACCCGCGCCGAAGCCGACGAAGGCGCCGCTGAGGTGTCCGTAGACCAGGGCGAGGGCGACGACGGTGAGCAGCAGCAGGTCGGGCACGGCGCCGGGGAGTTGCAGCCGGCCGAGGACGGTCACCTGGATGACGAGGGCGACCACGATCAGCGTGGCCGAGAGCAGGATCCGGTTGAAGCGCATGATCGGTCAGCTCCTACTCGTCGGCCGGCTTGGCGGGGGCACTGGCGGACGCCGACGGGGCCACGGTGACGGTGACGGTCGGGGTGGGCTTCACTTCCGGCTTGGGCGGCAGGACGGTGTCGCGCGGGTCCTCGCGCGGCGGCATCACGACGACGCCGACGATGTCCAGGCGGGAGAAGCCGACGAACGGCCGCACCCACACGGTGCGGGTCAGGTCGCCGCGCGAGGGGTCGACCTTGACCACCTCGCCGAGCGGGACGCCCGGCACGAAGGGCTTGTTGCCGCGCGAGCCGAAGGTGACGAGCCGGTCGCCGGGGGCGATCTTGGCCTTGCCGTTCAGCATCTGGACCGACAGGGCGCGGTCGCCCTGGCCGGTGGCGAAGCCGAGTTCGCCGGTCTTCTCCAGGCGGGTGCCGACCGTGAAGTCGGGGTCGTTGGCGAGGACCACGGTGGCGGTGTCGGGGCCGACGGTCGCGACGCGCCCGACGAGGCCGTCGCCGTTGAGGACGGTCATGTCGCGTTCGATGCCGTCCTTGCTGCCGGCGTCGATCGTGACGGTCCAGGAGAAGCCCTGGGCCGCTCCTATCCCGATGACTTCGGCGCCCTTGATCCCGTACTGCCCGGCGCCCGCCCGCTTGAGCATCTCGTCCAGTTCGTGGATCCGGCTGTGGGTCTGCGCGTCGCTGCCGAGCTTCGCCTTCAGCGCGGTGTTCTCGCGTTCGAGCGTCTTGATGCGGTTGTGGCGTTCGCCGGAGTCCCGTACGGCGCCTATGGCGTGGGCGACGGGGTTGACCGCGGTCGCGACGCCCTTCTCCACGGGGCCGAAGACCGCCGCGGCGGCCTGCCGGGCGCCGTCGACCGGTGACTCCTCGCCCGCCCTGATGTCCACCGTGATCAAAGCGAACGCGATGGCGATCAGAAGCACCAGGAGCAGCCGGCTCTCTCGTGTGTCCCTCACGTGCGGCGGCGTGCCTTCCTCGTAGGTATTCGCGGTGCCGGAGCCGCTCCGACGGAGCGGGGGTTCGCACCGGACTGTGCCTGTATATCAACGATCCGCCGCACAGGCGCGCTAGCACCCGTACGGCGGATCCTTGTGTTCCACATGCCCCGTTACGGGGATTTGCGTCAACGCCGGGGCTGGGCGTCCAGGACCTGCTGGAGTGCTTCGAACTCCTCGACGCACTTGCCGGAGCCGAGGGCCACGGAGTCGAGGGGGTCCTCGGCGATGTGGATCGGCATGCCCGTCTCGCGGCGCAGCCGCTCGTCGAGTCCGCGCAGCAGGGCGCCGCCGCCCGTGAGGACGATGCCGCGGTCCATGATGTCGCCGGAGAGTTCCGGCGGGCACTTGTCGAGGGTGGTCTTCACCGCGTCCACGATGGCGTTGACCGGTTCCTCGATGGCCTTGCGGACCTCGGCGGCGGAGATGACCACCGTCTTCGGCAGACCGGAGACGAGGTCGCGGCCCCGGATCTCGGTGTGCTCGTCCTTGTCGAGGTCGTACGCCGACCCGATGGTGATCTTGATCTGCTCGGCGGTGCGCTCGCCGAGGAGGAGCGAGTACTCCTTCTTGATGTGCTGGATGATCGCGTTGTCCAGCTCGTCGCCGGCCACCCGGATGGACTGCGCCGTGACGATTCCGCCGAGGGAGATGACGGCGACCTCGGTGGTGCCGCCGCCGATGTCCACGACCATGTTGCCGGTGGCCTCGTGGACGGGCAGGCCCGAGCCGATGGCGGCGGCCATCGGCTCCTCGATGATGTGTACCTGACGGGCGCCGGCCTGGGTGGACGCCTCGATCACGGCGCGGCGCTCCACTCCGGTGATACCGGAGGGGACGCAGACCACGACGCGCGGGCGGGCCAGGTAGCGGCGCTTGTGGATCTTGAGGATGAAGTACCGGAGCATGCGCTCGGTGATCTCGAAGTCGGCGATCACGCCGTCCTTGAGGGGTCGTACGGCGACGATGTTGCCGGGCGTCCGGCCGATCATCTTCTTCGCCTCGGAGCCGACCGCCAGGATTCCACCGGTGTTCGTGTTGATGGCGACCACGGACGGCTCGTTCAGGACGATCCCCCGGCCCCTCACGTACACCAGCGTGTTGGCGGTCCCGAGGTCGATCGCCATGTCACGGCCGATGAACGACATGTTGTTCCCCTTGTTCCCCATGAGGAGCGTCTGGCCTTCCAGTTGATAGCGGCTGCTGTCAGGTCGGCGAGGTGGGTGTGTGGGTGGAGGCCCCATCGTAGTGCCGCGGGTACGGACATCGCGCGACGGGACTCCGGTAATCCCGCCGGAACGGATACCCGCCCCCTAAGTGGTGACGTCGTGTCCTGCACATGCGTTCCCGCTCGCCGCCCGTCATACCGAAGGGCGACCGAAATTACTTCGGTCGCCCCAGGTCATGAGCGCTATTTGGCTGATCTCGCGTCAGGGGCGACCGGCGCGCCGACGCCCCGGTGCGGATTCCGGATCGGCTCAGAGAGCGGGGAAGAACAGCTTGAGCTCGCGCTCCGCCGACTCCTCGGAATCCGAGGCGTGGATGAGGTTCTCCCGGGTGATGGAACCGAAGTCACCCCGAATGGAGCCGGGCGCGGCGGCGATCGGGTCGGTGGGCCCCGCCAACTGGCGGACGCCCTCGATCACGCGTTCGCCCTCGACGACGAGGACGACGACCGGACCGCTCGCCATGAAGCCCATGAGGGGCTCGTAGAAGGGCTTGCCCTTGTGCTCGCCGTAGTGCGTCTCCAGGGTCCCCTGGTCCAGCGTGCGCAGCTCCAGCGCGGGAATGGTCCAGCCGGCCTTCCGCTCGATGCGGCCGATGATCTCGCCGATCAGGCCACGACGGACGGCGTCGGGCTTGAGGATGACGAGGGTGCGCTGGGTCATGTGGTAACTCCTTGCGGCATACGGGTGCGGTCCGACGAGGCTACAGGGGGCCCGGGGGCGCCCTACGCCTCGGCCTGCGCCTCGCTCTGCGCCGCCCAGCGGGCCTTGGCGGCGTCCACCTTGCGGCCGTAGTGCACCGAGCACCACCACAGGCCGGCGAAGACCGCTCCCAGGAAGAACATCGTCGGGACGACGAACCCGCTGAGGACGAGCCCGGTCTGCAGGGCCCAGCCGAGCTGGACCGCGCCGGGGCGCGAGAGCATCCCGCACAGCAGCACGGACAGCAGCATCGCGATCCCGCACACCGTCCACACGGCCGCCTGGGTCAGGTCCGGGTCCTTCATGGCCACCAGACCCGCGAACCCGATCACGAAGAACTCGCCGATCAGCGTCGAAGCACACAGCGTGCGCATTCCTCAGCCCCTCTTCAACAGCAGGCGGGCCTCGCCCACCGTGATCACGGACCCGGTCACCAGGACCCCGGCCCCACCGTATTCGGCCTCTTCCTCCGCCAGGGTGACGGCCGCCTCCAGCGCGTCGTCCAGCCGGGGCTCCACCTGCACCCGGTCCGGCCCGAAGACCTCGACCGCGATGGCCGCCAGCTCGTCGGCCGGCATCGCACGGTGGCTGGAGTTCTGGGTGACGACGACCTCCGCGAAGATCGGCTCGAAGGCCTCGAAGACCCCCTTCACGTCCTTGTCGTCGCTCGCGCCCACCACGCCGATCAGCCGGCTGAACCCGAAGGCCTCGGTGACCGCCTCCGCGGTGACCTGCGCCCCCGCCGGGTTGTGCGCGGCGTCCAGGACTACGGTGGGGCTGCGCCGGACGACCTCCATGCGGCCCGGCGAGGTCACCGAGGCGAAGGCCCGGCGGACGGTGTCCGCGTCCAGCTCACGGGCGTGCTCGCCGCCGACGCCGAAGAACGCCTCGACCGCGGCCAGGGCCACCGCCGCGTTGTGCGCCATGTGGGCGCCGTACAGCGGCAGGAAGATGCCGTCGTACTCGCCGCCCATGCCGCGCAGGGTCAGCATCTGGCCGCCGACCGCCACCTCGCGGGAGACGACGCCGAACTCCATGCCCTCGCGGGCGACGGTCGCATCGGCCTCGACGGCCTTCTTGAGCAGCACCTGCGCCGCGTCCACCGGCTGCTGCGCCAGGATGACGGTGGCGCCCTGCTTGATGACGCCGCCCTTCTCCTGGGCGATCTCGGCCGGAGTGGATCCGAGCCGGTCCGTGTGGTCCAGGCTGATCGGGGTGATCACCGCGACCGCGCCGTCGATCACGTTGGTCGCGTCCCACGAGCCGCCCATGCCGACCTCGACCACCGCCGCGTCGACGGGCGCGTCCGCGAAGGCCGCGTACGCCATCCCGGTGAGCACCTCGAAGAACGACAGCCGGTACTCCTCGGCGGCGTCGACCATCTCCACGTACGGCTTGATGTCGTGATAGGTCTCGACGAACCGCTCGGCGCTGATCGGCGCCCCGTCCAGGCTGATCCGCTCGGTGACCGACTGCACGTGCGGGCTGGTGTAGCGGCCGGTCCGCAGGTCGAAGGCGTTCAGCAGGGCCTCGATCATGCGGGCGGTGCTGGTCTTGCCGTTGGTGCCGGTGATGTGGAGGGAGGGGTACGCGCGCTGCGGCTCGCCCAGGACGTCCATCAGCGCGGCGATCCGCGAGACGGACGGCTCCAGCTTCGTCTCGCCCCAGCGGGTGGACAGCTCCTGCTCCACCTCCTGGAGCGCCTTCGCGACCTCCGGGTCGGCGGGCGCGGCGGGCACCTGCTCGCCCTGCGGCGCTCCGCCGTGTGCGCGCAAGGTGCGGCTCCCGGCCTCGATCACCGCCAGGTCGGGGTCGCGGTCGGACTCTTCCGCGACGATCCGGTCGAACTCGTCGATCGCTTCGAAGGGCCGGCCGAGGTCGTCGGGGCCGTGGCTGTCGGGCTGCTGCTCACTCACGGGGACCAGTCTACGGACGAGGACCCGGGGGACCTTCGGCCCGGCCGTTTCGGGACCTTCGGCTGCCTTCGCGACCGTTTCGTTATGCAAGCCTTGCGGCAGCAGAGAGGGGAACGAATGCCGCAGGCCAGCACGGACGCCAGCAGGGAAAAGACGGCTTCCAGCCGTGACATAGCGATCGACCTGGGGACCGCGAACACCCTCGTCTACGCCCGGGGGCACGGGATCGTCCTCAATGAGCCGTCCGTGGTCGCGGTCAAGGCCGGTACGACGACGGCCCTGGCGGTGGGGACGGAAGCCAAGGAGACCATCGGCCGCACACCGGGCTCCATCACCGCGATCCGCCCGCTGAGGGGCGGGGTGATCTGCGACTACGAGGCCGCCGAGGAGATGATCCGGCACTTCGTGCGCAAGGCGGTCCCCGGCCGCCGGCCTCGCACCCGGATGGTGATCTGCGTGCCGTCGGGGGTGACCCCCGTCGAACGGCGGGCCATCATCCACGCCTCCACCCGCGCCGGGGCCAAGTCCGTACACCTGATCGAGGAACCGATGGCGGCGGCGATCGGCGCGGGGCTGCCGGTGTCGGAGCCCCGCGGCTCGATGGTGGTGGACATCGGCGGCGGCACCTCGGAGGTGGCCGTCATCTCGCTGGGCGGCATCGTCACCTCGCAGTCGCTGCGGGTCGGCGGCGACCGGATGGACGCCGCGATCACCGACCACGTGCGCAAGGAGCACGCGCTGCTCATCGGGGAACGCACCGCCGAGGACGTCAAGGTCGCCATCGGCTCGGCCTGGCCGGTCCCGGGCCTGCCCGAGCTGGAGAGCCGCACCCACACCGTGCGCGGGCGGGAGAAGGCCGGCGGCATGCCGAGGACGCTGGAGCTGACGGCGCTCGACGTGCGGGCCGCCCTCGACGAGCCGGTCGAGGCGATCATCGCCGCCGTGCGCACCACCTTGGAGGAGTGCCCGCCGGAGCTGTCCGGTGACGTGATGGAGCGCGGCATCGTCCTGACGGGCGGCGGGGCGCTGCTGCCGGGCCTGGACCTGCGCATCGCCTCCGCGACCGGCATCCCGGTGTTCGTGGCCGACGCGCCGCTGGACTGCGTGGCCCTCGGCTCCGGCCGCTGCGTGGAGGACATGGACACCCTCGCCGGCCTGCTGGCCCCCGCGAAGGCGTAGGACCCGCCTCAGCCGTGCGGCAGGGTCGCTTCGACGACGTACGCGTCCTCGGTACGGGTCGCCGTGAGGGTTCCGCCCAGGCTGTGGACGCGCTCGGCCATGCTCGCCGTACCGGAGCCGGCCGAGACGGGGGCGCGGGCCGGGTTCCGGTCGGCGAGGCCGTTGGTGACGCGTATGCGCAGGCACCGGGCGCCGGCCGTGACCGACACCTCGATGGTCTCGCCGCGGGCGTGCTTGGCGGCGTTGGTCAGGCACTCCTGCACCACCCGGTAGACCGCCGCCTGACGCAGCGGCGACAGCTCCCGCGCCTGAGGGTCCATCACCAGCCGTACGGGCGAGCCCGCACGCCCGCTCTCCCGCGCGAGCGCTTCGAGCCCGTCCACGCCCGGGGTCGCGGCCCGCTCCCCGCGCTGCACGATGATGTCGTTCAGCACCAGGTGCGCGCGGCGGGCCGTGTCGGCGAGCTCCTCGAAGTCCTTCGCGTAGGCGCTCTCGCGGGCCCGCACCGACAGCACCTCCGAGCGCACCGTCAGCATGGTCAGCTCCCGCCCGACGAAGTCGTGGACGTCGCGGGCCACGGAGGTCCGCTCGTCCTGGACGGCCTGGAGGACGGCGGACTCGGCGCGGCGGGTGTCGAGTTCCCGCACGAGGTCGTGCCGGTAGGCGGCGATGCCGACCGCGGAGGCGAGCACCCCGATCGGCACGACCAGGCTCAGGAAGGCGCTGAGGGTCTCCGCCCTCGGCTCGGGCCAGCCCGGCAGGCTGAACACCGCGAGCGAGAAGACCACGTACCCGGCGGTGGCGAGGATCCCGGCCCGGCGGCCCCGGTAGCGGCCGACGGAGTACAGGGCGAACTGGATCAGCGTCAGCTCGTGCAGCCAGCCGATGAACAGCAGCGCGGTGAGGTACCCGGCCCAGGGCAGCCGCCTGCGTACCAGCAGGCTCGCGCAGCCCGCGGTCAAGACGGCGGCGGCAGCCGGACCGTTCAGGGAGTTGTCGGCGGCGGCGAGTCCCGGCAGGTCCAGTGCCATCAGGGCGAGGCAGCTCAGCGCCGTCAGGACGTCCAGCGCACGCGGCGACCCGGCCCAGCTCTCGGTGACCCTGCGGCCGACGGCCACGACCCGGTGGAGCGCCGAGGCGACGGGCTTGACGTGCATGCCCTCCATCATGCGGGAGCGGCGGGGGCGATCGGACCCGGGCCGCGGGGCCCCGGGGTGATGTCCCGCACTCGGCAGGGGGCGGGGTACGGCGAAGGCGCCCCCACCACCGGCCGGTGGTGGGGGCGCCTTCGCGTGCCGCCCGGACAGGGCCCGGGGGCGGCCGCTACGCCTGCGGGAGCCCCTCCAGCTGGGCCTGGATGCGGGCGATGTCCGCCTCCGCCTTGGCGAGACGGCCCTTGATCTTGTCCACGACGTTGTCGGGCGCCTTGGCCAGGAAGGCCTCGTTCCCGAGCTTCGCCTCGGCCTGCTGCTTCTCCTTCTCGGCGGCGCCGAGGTCCTTCGTCAGGCGCTTGCGCTCGGCGGCCACGTCGATGGTCCCGGACAGGTCCAGGGCGACGGTGGCGCCGGCCACCGGCAGGGTGGCGGTGGCCTGGAAGGCCTCGCCCTCCGGCTGGAGGCGCAGCAGCTGGCGGATGGCGCCCTCGTGCGCGGCCAGCGCGGTGGCAGACAGGTCCAGGCGGGCCGGAACCTTCTGCTTGTCGTCGAGGCCCTGCTCCTTGCGGAACCGGCGGACCTCCCGGACCAGGGCCTGGACGCCCTCGATCTCGGCCTCGGCGGCCGCGTCGCGGAAGCCGCTGTCCTTCGGCCAGTCGGCGATCACGAGGGACTCGCCGCCGGTCAGCGTGGTCCACAGCGTCTCGGTGACGAAGGGGACCACCGGGTGCAGCAGCCGCAGCATGACGTCGAGGACCTCGCCGAGGACCCGGGCGGACGCCTTGGCCGGCTCGCCACCCGCGAAGAAGGTCGTCTTCGACAGCTCGACGTACCAGTCGAAGACCTCGTCCCACGCGAAGTGGTAGAGGGCGTCCGACAGCTTCGAGAACTGGTAGTCCTCGTAGAAGGCGTCGATCTCGGCGACGGTCTTGTTGAGCCGCGACAGGATCCAGCGGTCGGTCGCCGACATCTGCTCGGCGCTCGGCAGCTCGCCCTCGATCGTGGCGCCGTTCATCAGCGCGAAGCGCGTGGCGTTCCAGATCTTGTTGGCGAACTTGCTGGAAGCCTGGACCCAGTCCTCACCGATCGGGACGTCGACACCCGGGTTGGCGCCGCGCGCCAGCGTGAAGCGGACCGCGTCGGAGCCGTACCTGTCCATCCAGTCCAGCGGGTTGACCGCGTTGCCGAAGGACTTCGACATCTTCTTGCCGAACTGGTCGCGGACCATGCCGTGCAGGGCGATGGTATGGAACGGCGGGGTGCCGTCCATCGCGTACAGGCCGAACATCATCATCCGGGCGACCCAGAAGAAGAGGATGTCGTAGCCGGTGACCAGGACGGAGTTCGGGTAGAACTTCGCCAGGCTCTCGGTCTGGCGCGGCCACCCCAGCGTGGAGAAGGGCCACAGGCCGGAGGAGAACCAGGTGTCGAGGACGTCGGTGTCCTGGGTCCAGCCCTCGCCGGCGGGCGGCTGCTCGTCCGGACCGACGCAGACGACCTCGCCGTTCGGGCCGTACCAGACCGGGATGCGGTGGCCCCACCACAGCTGGCGCGAGATGCACCAGTCGTGGAGGTTGTCGACCCAGTCGAAGTAGCGCTTCTCCATCTCCTGCGGGTGGATCTTGACCTTGCCGTCGCGGACGGCGTCACCGGCGGCCTTGGCGAGCGGGCCGACCTTGACCCACCACTGCATCGAAAGGCGGGGCTCGATGGTGGTCTTGCAGCGCGAGCAGTGGCCGACGGAGTGGCTGTACGGACGCTTCTCGGCGACGATCCGTCCGTCGGCGCGGAGCGCGGCGACGATGGCGGAGCGGGCTTCCAGCCGGTCCAGACCCTGGAAGGGGCCGTGGACGGTGATGACCGCGTGCTCGTCCATGACGGCGAGGTTCGGCAGACCGTGGCGCTGGCCGATCTCGAAGTCGTTGGGGTCGTGCGCAGGGGTCACCTTGACGGCGCCGGTGCCGAACTCCGGGTCGACGTGCTCGTCGGCGACGACCGGGATCCGGCGTCCGGTGAGCGGCAGTTCGATCTCCGTGCCGACGAGGTGCGCGTAGCGCTCGTCGTCGGGGTGGACGGCGACGGCCGTGTCACCGAGCATCGTCTCGGCGCGGGTCGTCGCGACGACGATGGAGGCGTCGCCGTCGCCGTAGCGGATGGAGACGAGCTCGCCGTCGTCGTCCTGGTACTCGACCTCGATGTCGGAGATCGCCGTCAGGCAGCGCGGGCACCAGTTGATGATCCGCTCGGCGCGGTAGATCAGCTCGTCGTCGTAGAGCTTCTTGAAGATCGTCTGGACGGCCTCCGACAGGCCCTCGTCCATCGTGAAGCGCTCTCGCGACCAGTCGACCCCGTCGCCCAGGCGGCGCATCTGGCCGGAGATCTGGCCGCCGGACTCGCCCTTCCACTGCCAGACGCGCTCGACGAACGCCTCGCGGCCGAGGTCGTGGCGGGACTTGCCCTCCTTGGCGAGCTCGCGCTCGACGACGTTCTGGGTGGCGATGCCCGCGTGGTCCATGCCGGGCTGCCACAGCGTCTCGTAGCCCTGCATGCGCTTGCGGCGGGTGAGGGCGTCGATCAGCGTGTGCTCGAAGGCGTGCCCCAGGTGGAGGGAGCCGGTGACGTTGGGCGGCGGGATGACGATCGTGTACGGGGGCTTCTCGCTCTTCTCGTCCGCCTCGAAGTACCCACGCTCTACCCAGCGCTCGTAGAGCTTCCCCTCTACCTCGGCCGGCGCGTACTGGGTCGGCAGTTCGGAGTCGGGGCTGCTGGGTGTCTGCGTGTTCTCGGTCACGCACCACAGGATACGGGCGGCCCCACCCCGGTTACGAATCCGTTCCGCCCTCCGGTCCGCCTTGACCGGGTCATGACCGATCGGTCTGACTGTGCGCATGAACGAGATCACCGGGCAGCCCGCGGCCGCCCCTTCGGTACACCCCTACGCTTCCGTCCCGAACGTCCCGTCGAAGAAGCGGGTGCTCGTGAAGGTCGGAGTGGCGCTCGGGGCCCTCGTGGGCGTGGCCGCCGGCAAGGCGGCCGTGACCGCGGTCCTCGACGGCGGCCCGTCCGACGCCGGACGGTACCGGCTGGTGCCGCCCCCCTCCTTCCAGGGCCTGACGCTCCAGGACTCCGGCCCGCGCGTCGACGCGATCAAGCTGGGGCAGGGCCCGCGGAAGCCGGGCACCGAGCAGGTCGCCGTGGTCTACGCCGACGGATCGGGCACCGCGCGGCTGGTGGTCAGCGGGGCGGCCGGCCGGTTCGACGACAGGGACCCGGGCTCGGCGCTGGTCCGCGGCCTGCACGAGAGGGGGGCGGCGGACGCGCGGTCACGGAGCGGGCCGGGACGCCGGAGGGCGCCGCCATGTCGTGCGGCACGGTCCACGTCGACGCCGGTGCGCTCCCGGTGTGCATGTGGGCTGACCACAGCTCGCTCGTCACGGTCACGGTCCCCGTGGAGAACGAGCCGGTCGCGATCGCCGCGCTCGCGGAGCAGACCCGGGCACTTCGGGGCGTGATGGAGGTGCGGGCGTCGTAGTTCGGTAACGCCTGGGGCCCCGGGGCCGGGACCTGCGGGGACTTCGGCCAAGATATGACCAACATAAGAAGTTCCTAAAGGGGGACGCGGGTCATGAGTTACAACCAGCCGGGGCCGTACGGGCATCAGCCGCAGCAGCCGGGACCGTACGGCGGCCCGCAGCCGCCGCAGCAGCAGCAGCCCGGCCCGTACGGGCAGCCCGGCTACGGCTACCCGCAGCAGCCCCCGCAGCCGGGCTACCCCCAGCAGCCCCCGCAGCAGCCCTACGGCTACCAGCAGCAGCCGGGCATGCCCCCGCAGCCCCCGTACGGCGGGATGCCGCCGCAGCAGCCGCCGAAGAAGTCCAAGGCGGGCGCGGTGATCGCGGTGGTGGTCGTCCTCGGCGTGCTCGCGGGCGCCGGCTGGTACTTCACGAAGGGCGGCGGCGCCTCGGGCAAGGTGGCGGCGGACACGAAGGGCTACAAGCTGGTCCCGCCGCCGTCGGTGGACGACTTCAAGCAGGACCCGAAGTACCAGCAGAAGCCCTTCAGCGACAAGGACAGGAAAGAGGCCGAAACGGCGGGCATCAAGAACGCCAGCCAGGTGGGCATGGAATACCTGGCGGGTGACCCGAAGAACCCGTTGTCGATGAAGGGCCTCAACTTCCAGGGGGTCTTCGGCCAGATCGCCGACCCGGAGAAGGCCGTGGACGGGTACTTCGCCATGGCCAAACTGAAGGCCGCCGAGGACAAGAAGGACGCGACCGCCGAGCTCATCGGGAGCCCCAAGGAGATCAACCCCGCCGGATTCAAGGGGGCCGTGCTGAAGTGCCAGGAGATGAAGGTGACCTTCAAGGACACCGCCTCCAAGGGCCCCAAGGAGATGACCCTCCCCATCTGCATCTGGGGTGACTACAGCACGCTGAGTGTCGTCAGCGCCTCGGACGTGGCCTCCATCCTCGCGGGCAGGCCGGGCTACACCATGGAGCAGACCGCGGACCTCACCGCGAAGCTCTACAAGACCGCCCGCGTCAAGGTCTGACCCGGCGCACACGCGAAGGGGCGCCCCGGTCCTCCGGGGCGCCCCTTCGCGTATGTCCGTTGCGGCTAGGCCGACTTCTCCTGCGGGCCCTGGTCCTTCGGGACGATGCGGGGGACCAGCGTCGGGTTGACGTTGGAGCGGACCACATCGGCGGTGATGACCACGCGGGCCACGTCCTTGCGGGACGGGACCTCGTACATCACCGACATCAGGACCTCTTCCATGATGGCGCGCAGGCCGCGCGCGCCGGTCTGGCGGAGGATCGCCTGGTCCGCGATCGCCTCCAGCGCCTCGCGCTCGAAGTCCAGCTCGACGCCGTCGAGTTCGAACAGCCGCTGGTACTGCTTCACCAGCGCGTTGCGCGGCTCGATGAGGATCTGGAGCAGCGCCTCGCGGTCCAGGTTGTGGACCGAGGTGATCACGGGGAGGCGGCCGATGAACTCGGGGATCATCCCGAACTTCACCAGGTCCTCCGGCATGACCTCCTGGAACTGGTTGCTCGCCTCGATCTCCCGCTTCGAGCGGATGGTCGCCGCGAAGCCGATGCCCTTGGCGCCCGCACGCGACTCGATGATCTTCTCCAGGCCGGCGAAGGCGCCGCCCACGATGAAGAGCACGTTCGTCGTGTCGATCTGGATGAACTCCTGGTGCGGGTGCTTGCGGCCGCCCTGCGGCGGGACGGAGGCCGTCGTGCCCTCCAGGATCTTGAGGAGCGCCTGCTGGACGCCCTCGCCGCTCACGTCGCGCGTGATCGACGGGTTCTCGCTCTTGCGGGCGACCTTGTCGATCTCGTCGATGTAGATGATCCCGGTCTCGGCCTTCTTGACGTCGTAGTCGGCCGCCTGGATCAGCTTGAGCAGGATGTTCTCGACGTCCTCGCCGACGTACCCCGCCTCCGTCAGCGCCGTCGCGTCGGCGATGGCGAACGGGACGTTCAGCATGCGGGCCAGGGTCTGGGCCAGCAGCGTCTTGCCGGAGCCTGTGGGGCCGAGCAGCAGGATGTTGGACTTCGCGAGTTCGATCGCGTCGTCCCGGCCCTGCGCGCCGCCGTTCTCGCCGGCCTGGACCCGCTTGTAGTGGTTGTAGACCGCCACGGAGAGCGCCTTCTTCGCCGGCTCCTGGCCGACGACGTAGCTCTCCAGGAACTCGTAGATCTCACGGGGCTTGGGGAGTTCCTCCCACCGGACCTCGGAGGTCTCCGCGAGTTCCTCTTCGATGATCTCGTTGCAGAGGTCGATGCACTCGTCGCAGATGTAGACACCGGGTCCTGCGATGAGCTTCTTCACCTGCTTCTGGCTCTTTCCGCAGAACGAGCACTTGAGCAGATCGCCGCCGTCACCGATGCGTGCCACGAGGTGCTTCCCCTTCGCCTGGGAGACGCCTGGTTCAGCGCTCCTGGTGCCTCATATCCGACGGTACCTTGCCGGGGGCCCCGAACGGGGCCCCCTTGACGTGGTTCACATTGCCCAATGCGACAGCGCGACCACGCCAACTGGCGGCAAGGATCAGACCGCGGTGCTCTTGCGGGTGGAGACGACCTGGTCGATCAGGCCGTACGCCAGTGCGTCCTCGGCAGTGAGGATCTTGTCGCGCTCGATGTCGTCGCGGATCTTCTCGATCGGCGTCGTCGAGTGCTTGGCCAGCATGGTCTCCAGCTGGTCGCGCATGCGCAGGATCTCGTTGGCCGCGATCTCCAGGTCGGAGAGCTGCTCACGGCCGGTACCGCCGGACGGCTGGTGGATCAGGACACGGGCGTTCGGCAGGGCCAGACGCTTGCCGGGGGTACCGGCGGCGAGCAGCACGGCGGCGGCGGAGGCCGCCTGGCCCATGCAGACCGTCGAGATGTCCGGCTTCACGAACTGCATCGTGTCGTAGATCGCCGTCAGCGCGGTGAAGGAGCCGCCGGGGCTGTTGATGTAGATGGAGATGTCACGGTCCGGGTCCATCGACTCCAGGCACAGCAGCTGCGCCATGACGTCGTTGGCGGACGCGTCGTCAATCTGCACGCCGAGGAAGATGATGCGCTCCTCGAAGAGCTTCGCGTACGGGTCGTACTCGCGCACACCCTGCGAGGTGCGCTCGACGAAACGCGGGATCACGTACCGGTTGTCCACCTGAGCGCCGGTGTAGAGGCCGCTCGCGGGAGAAAGGTTGTTCATGTGCATCTGGGTGTTCACCATCCTGGTGGCGTTCTGCGGGCTGAGGCTTGCCTGGTGCGGTGCCGGGGATCAGGCCCCGGTGCCGCCACCGCCGGGGACCAGGGACGCGGCGGAGATGATCTCGTCGATGAGGCCGTACTCCTTGGCCTCCTCCGCCGTGAACCAGCGGTCGCGGTCGCCGTCGCGGATGATGGCCTCCACGGTCTGGCCGGAGTGGTGAGCGGTGATCTCGGCCATCCGCTGCTTGGTGCGCAGCAGGTACTGGGCCTGGATCTTGATGTCGGAAGCGGTGCCGCCGATGCCGGCGGAGCCCTGGTGCATCAGGATGTCGGTGTTCGGGAGCGCGAAGCGCTTGCCGGCCGTACCACCGGTGAGCAGGAACTGGCCCATGGAGGCCGCCATGCCCATACCGATGGTGACGACGTCGTTCGGGATGTACTGCATGGTGTCGTAGACCGCCATGCCCGCCGTCACCGAGCCGCCGGGGCTGTTGATGTACAGGTAGATGTCCTTCTCCGGCTCCGCGGCCAGGAGGAGGAGCTGCGCCGTGATCTTGTTCGCGATCTCGTCGTCGACCTGCTGGCCGAGGAAGATGATGCGCTCGCCGAGCAGCCGGTTGTAGACATGGTCGCCGAGGCCACCACCGATGGACGGCTCACCCGCGGCGTAAGGCTTCAGATTCGTCACGTATCCACCTGCTCGTCTCCGACGGCCACATGCCGTCTCAGCGTCTCGTTCTGGGGCGCGGACCAGCCGGTGCGGACGATGTCCGCCGGCGTCGGGTAATCCCGTGCCCTCGTATTCATGGACCCTAACGCGCAGGTCGGACAACGCCATCCCGCTTCCCGAACTGTTCGCTCGGAGCGCAAGGTCCCGGGGCCCCCGCGCGGGACGACGAGGGGCCCGGACGCGGTCGCGTCCGGGCCCCTCGGGGCACTGCCGGGTGGGCGGGGCGTGCGGCCCGCCCGGGGGTGTTACTTGGCCTCGTCGCCCTCGGTCTCGGCGTCGGCCTCGACGGCCGCCTCGACCGTCTCGGCGGCCGTCTCGACCTCGTCCTCGTCGTCGGAGAGGTCGACGACCTCACCGTTGGTGTCGACGACCTTGGCGGCCTCGACGACGACCGCGAGGGCCTTGCCGCGGGCGACCTCGCCGACCAGCATCGGGACCTGGCCGCCCTCGACGACCGCCTGGGCGAACTGGTCGGGGGACATGCCGGAGGACTGCGCGCGGCGCATGAGGTGCTCGGTGAGCTCCTCCTGGTTGACGCCCAGCTTCTCCTTGTTGACCAGGGCGTCCAGCAGGAACTGGGTCTTGATGCCCTTGACGGCCTGCTCGGAGGTCTCGGCGTCGAACTCCTCGACCGTCTTGCCCTGGATCTCCAGGAACTTCTCCAGGTTCAGGCCCATCTGGCCGAGCTGGTGGTGCTCCAGGTTGTGCTTGCGGGTCTGGACCTCGTCCGCGAGCAGCTTCTCGGGGACGGGGATCTCCGCGAGCTCCAGGAACTTCTCCAGGACGCGCTCCTGGGCCTGGGTGGCCTGGTCGTACTGCTTCATGTTCTCGAGGCGCTTGCGGCTGTCCGCCTTGAGCTCTTCGAGGGTGTCGAACTCGCTCGCCATCTGCGCGAACTCGTCGTCCAGCTCCGGCAGCTCGCGGGCGGAGACCTTGGTGACCTTGACGGTGACCTCGGCGTCCTTGCCCTCGGCGGAGCCACCCTTGAGCTGGGAGGTGAAGGTGGCCTCGCCACCGGCCTCCAGGCCCTTGACGGCCTCGTCGATGCCGTCGAGGAGCTCGCCCGAGCCGATGGTGTAGGAGACGTCCTGGGCGACACCGTCCTCCAGCACCTCGCCCTCGACCTTGGCCTCCAGGTCGAGGGTGACGACGTCGCCGTCCTGGGCGGCGCGCTCGACGTCCTTGGTGGACGCGAAACGGCCGCGCAGCTGCTCGACCGACTTCTCGACGTCCTCCTCGGTGACCTCGACGGCGTCCACGGTGACCTCGATGCCGGAGTAGTCCGGGATCTCGATCTCGGGGCGGACGTCCACCTCGGCGGTGAAGGCCAGCAGCTCGCCGTCCTTCAGCTCCGTGATGTCGACCTCGGGCTGGCCCAGCGGGTTCAGGTCGGCCTCGTTGACCGCCTCGGTGTAGAACTTCGGGAGGGCGTCGTTGACGGCCTCCTCCAGCACCGCACCGCGGCCGAAGCGCTGGTCGATGACGCGGGCCGGGATCTTGCCCTTGCGGAAGCCCTTCACCGTGACCTGCTGGTTGATCTTCTTGTAGGCCGCGTCGAGGCTGTCCTTGAGCTCCTCGAAGGGCACCTCAACAGTGAGCCGAACCCGAGTCGGGTTCAGGGTCTCCACGGCGCTCTTCACGGTTCGGTCTCCTTGTGGCTGACTGCTGGGGGTTCTGCCGTCGCGCTGCGATTCAGCGGTTCGGCGGATTCGGCCCGGCATCAGACACACGGGCACGCAGCTTGCATAGTAACCGCAAGCGGCAATCAGCCCACAACGCGATCACCGCGGCGATCTTCGGTGGGGCGTGCCCGGGGACACTGTGTGGAGAAGGTGCTACTAGTCGGGGTGGCCGGATTCGAACCGACGACCTTCCGCTCCCAAAGCGGACGCGCTACCAAGCTGCGCCACACCCCGTCGGTGCGACACGTAGGGTACATGCCCGAAGACGGTCCGACACGCCGCTTTCCCAGGGAACGCGCCCCGCCCGGGCCCCGCCGGCGAACGCGACCACGACGGCGGCCACGAAGGGCGGACCGAAATGCGGTGTGCGATCCCCCCGCCCGACCCGCTAGTATGCTGTCCGTGCCGCGGTCCCGAGGACCTGCGGCGCACGCATTGCGGGTGTAGCTCAATGGTAGAGCCCTAGTCTTCCAAACTAGCTACGCGGGTTCGATTCCCGTCACCCGCTCTTATGGCCGAGGGCCGGGCAGAGGATGACTCCTCCGTCCGGCCCTCGGTCGTTCTTGCGGGGGGTGCGGCCCGGGGTCCGGGGCCGGGTCAGAGCTTGATGCCGGCGATGGTGTCCGCCAGGGAGTTCAGGAAGCGGTTCACGTCCGGGGCGATGGAGCTGGACGCGAGGAAGAAGCCGAAGAGGACCGCGACGATCGCCGGGCCGGCCTTGATGTGGCTGCCGCGGATCAGCACCACCAGAATGATCGCCAACAGAACCACCACTGACAGCGAAATGGCCACTACTGATCACACCTTCGGTCGTCCCCTGGTCGGCCCGGGGCACTTGCCCCCACAAGGACCATCCTCCCACCAACCGGGCCCGGCTATCCGTCCCGTGACGAACCGCCATCGCGGGTTTTCGCTCAACCGCAGGTGTCGGCCGCATATTTCGGGCGCGGGGCGGGGGTCAAGGGGTGGGCAGGCCGAGGAGCGAGCGGACATACGCGTACTTCGCGGACAGCCGGTCGCGGGTGGGGCGGTCCAGGACGGCGAGGCGGGCGGGGTCGGCGTTGTGCGCCAGGTCCGCCTCCTTGACCAGCAGGGCGCCCTCGGTGGCGAGGATGCGGGCCGTGTACTCCTCGACCGGCTCGCCCGGGATCTTCGTCAGCGCGAGGACCATGGCCTTGACCCCCTCGGGGAGGGCGGCCGTTTCCAGCCAGGCGGGGGTGAGGGCGTGGTCCTCGATCGCGTCGTGGAGCCAGGCGGCGGCCTGCTGCTCGGGCGTGCCGCCGCGCATGCGCACGCCCTCGGCGACGGCGGCGAGGTGCTCGGCGTAGGGACGGCCGGCCTTGTCGGTCTGCCCCTCGTGCGCCGCGCGGGCGAGGGCCTCCACTTCGAGGAGGGTCAGGACCCCGTCCGTCATGTGAGCTCCCTTGCTGCCGTACGGAGGGCCTGGGCGGCCCGGCGCACATCCGCCCCGGTGGTGCGCCAGTTGGAGAACGCGGCGCGCAGCGCGGGGGTTCCCGCGTAGACGGTGGGGGTGACGAACACCTCCGGCTGCACGGCCTCGCGGAGGGCGGTGAGACGGGCGGGGGTGGGGGCGTCGGCGAGGGTGAAGCAGACGACGTTGAGGCGGACGGGGGCGAGGAGGGTGAGGGCCGGGTCCGCGGAGAGCTCGGCGCCGAGGGCGCGGGCGCAGGCGATGTCGCGCTCGACGATTTCCCGGTGGCCCTCGCGGCCGTACGCGCGGAGCGTGAACCAGGCGGCGAGGGCGCGCAGCCGGTGGGAGTTCTCGGGGGTCAGGTGGACCAGGTCCGGGTGGTCGCCGAGGGGCCCGAGGTAGGCGGCGGCGTTCTGGAAGACGCGGGCCTGGAGGTCGCGGCGACGGGTGAACTGGACGGCGCTGTCGTAGGGGACGTTGAGCCACTTGTGCAGGTCGACGCAGACGGAGTCGGCGGCGTCGAGGCCGTCGGTGAGGTGGGCGTGGTCCGGGGAGAGCGCGGCGAAGGCGCCGAAGGCGGCGTCGGTGTGGAGCCAGAAGTCGTGCCGGGTCTTGAGGGCGGCGAGGGCGCGCAGGTCGTCGAAGTCGACGGTGTTGACGGTGCCGGCGTTGGCGACGACGACGGCGGGGCCGGGCGTGTCGGCCAGGGCCCGGTCGAGGGCGGCGGGGTCGACGGCCTCCCGGCCGGGGAGGGTCGGGACGGGGACCAGGGCGCTCCGGCCGAGGCCGAGGAGGGAGAGGGCCTTGGCGATGGAGGAGTGCGGGGCGCCGGAGAGGACGCGGACGGGGCCGAGGGCTGCCGCGCCGTCGTCGGAGGGGGAGACGCCGAGGCGTTCGCCGAGCCACTCGCGGGCGATGGCGAGGCCGGTGGTGTTGGACATGGTGGCGCCGCTGACGAAGGTGCCGGTGTGGGCGGGACCGAGGCCGAAGAGGTCGCGGAGCCAGGTGACGGTCTCGCGTTCGAGGTCTTGACCGGCGCCGTCGAGGGCGGAGTTGCTGTTCTGGTCGTGGGCGGCGGTGAGCCAGTCGCCGGCGAGGGCGGCGGGGGTGGCGCCGCCGGTGACGAAGCCGAGGTAGCGGGGGCCGGCGGAGGCGGAGAGGCGGGGGGCCCAGCGGGTGCGGAAGGCGGTGAGGGTGGCTTCGGTGCCGGTGGGGGTGTCGGGGAGGGGCTCGGGGGTGAGGGGCGGCTCCGCCGGTGTCCCGGCGCCGGGGAGGACGGGGCGGGTGTCGAGGGTGGCGAGGGCCTCGGCGGCGGCGTGGCGGGTGGCGTCGAGGAGGGCGGGGAGGCGGGCGAGGTCGGCGGCGAGGGTGGGATGCATTCGGGCACGTTATGCGGGGGGTGGGGGCCGGGGGGCGGGCCAATCGGCGGTGGGTGGCCCCCTGCCTCGCCGGGGGGCGCCGGATCCCGTGCGGCGCCGCGGCGCGAGCGGCCCCGGCTGCGCCGGGCATTGCGGGGCTCCGCCCGGCTGCGGACCGCGCCTCAAACGCCGGCGGGGCTGGATCATGCCGGCAGCGTCCCCCTTACGGGGAGCGGCGGATGAGGAGGAGGGCGCGGTCGTCGTTGACGTCCTTGGCCACCTTCTCGATGAGGTGCCAGGTCGCGCCGTCCCAGCCGGCGGCGACGTAGCGGTCGGCTTCGCCCGTCAGGCGGTCGATGCCCTCGCTGATGTCGCGGTCCGCGGTCTCGACCAGGCCGTCCGTGAAGAGCATCAGGACGTCCCCGCGGCGGAGGTTCCCGCGGGCCGGGGTGAATTCCGCGCCGTCGTAGACGCCGAGCAGCGGGCCCTCGCCGGAGACCTCCCGCCAGCGGCCGGTGCCCGCGGAGAGCTGGAGGGCGGGGAGGTGGCCGGCGGAGAGGAGTTCGTAGTCCCCGGTCTCCAGGTCCAGGACGAGGTGGATGGAGGTGGCGAAGCCCTCCTCCCAGTCCTGGCGCAGCAGGTAGCCGTTGGCGGCGGGCAGGAACCCGTGCGGGGGCAGGGCCCCGAGCAGGCCGCCGAAGGCCCCGGAGAGGAGGAGGGCGCGGGAGCCGGCCTCCATGCCCTTGCCGGAGACGTCGGTGAGGACGACCTCCAGGGTCCGGCCGCCGTTCGTGCGGGCGGCCACCACGAAGTCCCCGGAGAAGGACTGGCCGCCGGCCGGTCGCAGGGCCATCTCCCGGTGCCACCCGGACGGCAGGGACGGCAGCTTGCTCTGCACCCGGATCCGTTCGCGCAGGTCGAACAGCATGGTGCCGCCGCGCCGCCACGGCACTCCGACCCGGCTGCGGAACTGGGCGATGACCAGCCCGAAGAACCCGCAGGCCGCCACCACCAGCACCGTGCCGGGCGTGACCCTGGCCGGCCCCTCGGTGTACGGGCCCAGTACGAGCGCCTCCACGATCAGGGCGACGGCCGAGGCGGCGTACAGGGCGAGCAGGCTGGCCGGCCGCAGCAGCAGGCCGCCCGCCACGATCGGCAGGACGAGCGCGGACGGCGAGAACCAGACGGGCATCATCAGTGTGCCGAAGGCGATCGCGGGCACGGTGAGGAGCAGGCCCCCGAAGGCGAGCCAGTCGGAGGCGTCCCCACGGAAGTAGTCGACCGCGGATTTGCGCAGCCCGGTGCGTGCCCGGTGCGACAGCATGCGCGTCCGGGCCATGAGCGTCTCCACACCTGCTCCGGCCATTGCTTCGGGACCCTATCCATCCTGGCTGTGCGCGCGCAGGGGTACCCCCGGACCTGGGGCCCGCCGAGGGGCGAAAACGCGACTGGACGGGATTGCCCTGATAAGGATGCGCATATGGCTCTTGAGACGCGGGTATTGCAGGCTGATGAGTGGGATGTCTGGTACGACCACCTTGAACTGGCGTTCGGCGGTGTGCCCGAGTCCCCCGAGGAGCGTGAACTCTACAAGTCCCTCACGGAGTTGGAACGTTCGCTCGCGGTGTGGGACGGCGAGGACTGCGTGGGTTCGGCGAGCGCGTTCAGCTTCCGGCTGTCGGTGCCGGGCGGGGTTCTGGTGCCCGCCGCGGGCGTCACGATGGTGGGCGTCGCGCCGACCCACCGCCGGCGCGGGGTGCTGACGTCGCTGATGCGCCGCCAATTGGACGACATCCGGGCGGGTGGTGAACCACTCGCCGTGCTGACGGCCTCGGAGCCCGCGATCTACGGACGGTTCGGCTACGGAACCGGCACCTACGCGCTGGCCCTGGAGATCGACACCAGCCGCGTACGGCTCTGCGCGCCTCCGGGGACCGACGCGATCAGGCTGCGCCTCGTGGACCCGGAGAAGGCCCTGGCCGACTGTGAGCGGGTCTACGCCGCCCTGACGGCGCTGCGGCCGGGGATGCCCGCCCGGCAGCCGGGCTGGGAGCGGCAGGCGCTGCTGGACCCGGAGTCCGTGCGGGCGGGCGCCTCGCCGCTCAAGTGCGTGGTCGCCGAGGGGCCGGACGGGCAGGTGGCGGGGTACGCCCGCTACCGGGTGAAGCCCGAGTGGGAGCCCACCGGCGCGGCGGGGAAGGTGGAGGTGTGCGACCTCGACGCGCTGGACCCGGCGGTGTACGCGGCGCTGTGGCGCTACCTCTGCGGGATCGACCTGACGTCGACCGTGCGGGCCACCGGGCGCCCGGCGGACGATCCGGTGCTGCACCTGGTGAGCGACGTGCGGCGGTCGAGGCCGAACCCGCGCGACGCGCTGTACGTGCGGCTCGTGGATCTCGGAGCGGCGCTGGAGGCGCGCAGGTACGGGACGCCGCTGGACGTGGTCCTGGAGGTGGAGGACGCGTTCTGTCCGTGGAACGAGGGGCGGTGGCGGCTGCGCGTCGGGCCGGACGGGACGGCGTCCTGCGTGCGCAGCGCCGACCCGGTGGACCTGGAGCTGTCGGTGCGGGACCTGGGCTCGGCGTACCTGGGCGGGATCACGCTGACCTCGCTGGCCGGCGCCGGGCGCGTGCGCGAGCTGCGCCCTGGCGCACTGGTGCGGGCCTCACGGGCCTTCGCCGGTGACGTGGCGCCCTGGCTCCCCCACGGGTTCTGAGGCGCACGCCTGGGCCGTCTCTTGCGGATCGGGCCTGACCCGCGCCGCCCGGCAAGATCCGAAAGAGACGGCGCCTAGCGGATCTGGCAGCCCGGGCACCAGAAGAGGTTGCGGGCGGCGAGGCCGGCGGTGCGGATCTCGCCCCCGCAGATGTGGCAGGGCATGTTCGCCCTGCGGTAGACGTACACCTCGCCGCCGTGGTCGTCGACCCTGGGCGGGCGGCCCATGGCCTGCGGCATGTGCTCGTCGCGGACGGTGTCGATCCGGTTGTTCCGTACGCCCTCGCGCATGAGGGCCACCAGGTCGGCCCAGACGGCGTCCCACTCCGCCCGCGTCAGGTCCTTGCCGAGCCGGTACGGGTCGATGCCGTGCCGGAAGAGCACCTCGGCCCGGTAGACGTTGCCCACGCCCGCGATCACCTTCTGGTCCATGAGCAGCGCGGCGACGGTGCTACGGGAGCGGGAGATCCGCTTCCACGCCCGGTCGGGGTCGTCGCCCGGGCGCAGCGGGTCGGGGCCGAGACGCTCGTGTATCGCCTTCTTCTCGCCCTCGCCGAGCAGCGCGCAGGCGGTCGGCCCGCGCAGATCGGCCCAGTGGTCCTCGTTGGCCAGGCGCAGGCGGACCGTGTCGGTGGCGGGCGGGGCCGGCGCGGGGCCGAAGCCGAGCTTGCCGAAGAGGCCGAGGTGGATGTGGATCCAGGCGTCGCCGAGTTCCAGGAAGAGGTGCTTGCCGTGCGCCTCGGCGCTCTCCAGGGTGCGGCCGTCGAGCAGGGCGGCGCTCTCGGCGAACCGGCCCTGCGGGCTGCTCACCCGTACCGGACGCCCGGCGAAGCGTGCGGTGTGGTCCTGGGCGAGGCGGTGGATCGTATGCCCCTCGGGCACGGCGGGGCTCCTCACGGCGACGAGCGGGAAGGCGGGCGGGACGACGGGCGGGCAAACGAGCGTGGCGCCGGGCGGGGCGACGGGCGCGAGGCCGGGCGGAAAGACGCGCGGCTCGCCGCGGGCGCCCGGAGCGGCGGGAACAGCCGTGCCGCTCGCCCGGAGCGGCGGGAACAGCCGTGCCGCCGGTGTCCGGCGGCACGGCCCACAAGATCGTGCGGATCAGCCCTGGGGGTGGTGGGCCGGGATCGGGGGGAGCTCGCCGGTGGTCTCGTACGCGGTGAGCATGTCGATGCGGCGGGTGTGGCGTTCCTCGCCGGAGTACGGGGTCGCCAGGAAGGCCTCGATGAAGGCGACGGCCTCGTCCTGGGTGTGCATCCGGCCGCCGACGGAGATCACGTTGGCGTTGTTGTGCTCACGGCCGAGCTTCGCGGTCTCGACGCTCCAGGCCAGGATGGCGCGGACGCCCTTGACCTTGTTCGCGGCGATCTGCTCGCCGTTGCCGGAGCCGCCGATGACGATGCCGAGGCTGTCAGCGTCCGCCGCGGTCTTCTCCGCGGCGCGCAGGCAGAACGGCGGGTAGTCGTCGACCGCGTCGTAGATGTGGGGCCCGCAGTCGACGGGCTCGTGGCCGTTGTTCTTGAGCCAGTCCACGAGGTGGTTCTTCAGCTCAAAGCCGGCATGGTCAGATCCGAGGTACACGCGCATGGGTCGAGTGTGGCACGGCCTGCCTGGACTACGGCTGGAGGGTGGCGACGGGGGTGTGGCATGAGTCACCCGCCAAGCTCAAATTATGCCCAACAACCCAGACGGGACGGGGTGGGACGAAGGTCCCGGACTTTAGCCCGGGGCAACCTTCCGGAACGAGGTCTTCCGTCTGGCGTTCATCTCAGGTTTCAATGCCGGGACTCGCAACCCGAGAACCTAAGGAATCGTCCATGAGCTCCACGACGACCCTTCAGAAGGCAGGCGACCCCTCCGGCACCCCCGGCGACGCCAAGCCCTCCGATGGTCTGAAGGCCGGTCTCAAGAACCGCCACCTGTCCATGATCGCCATCGGCGGTGTCATCGGAGCAGGACTCTTCGTCGGCTCCGGCGGCGGCATCGCCAAGACCGGTCCCGCCATCCTCGTGTCGTACGCACTCGTCGGCGCGATGGTCGTCTTCGTGATGCGCATGCTCGGCGAGATGGCCGCCGCGAGCCCGAACTCGGGCTCCTTCTCCGCTTACGCCGACCGCGCGCTCGGCCGCTGGGCCGGTTTCTCCATCGGCTGGCTGTACTGGTTCTTCTGGGTCGTCGTCCTGGCGGTGGAGGCCACCGCCGGCGCGAAGATCCTCGAAGGCTGGATACCGGCCGTCCCCCAGTGGGGATGGGCGCTGATCGTGATGGCGGTCCTGACCGTCACCAACCTCGGCTCGGTCGCCTCCTACGGCGAGTTCGAGTTCTGGTTCGCGGGCATCAAGGTCGTCGCCATCGGCGCGTTCGTGATCGTCGGCATGCTCGCCGTCTTCGGCGTCCTGCCGGGCTCGGACAACCCCGGCGCGGGCTTCGCCCACCTCACGGACGCCGGCGGGTTCATGCCCAACGGCTGGGGCTCGATCCTCACCGGTGTGCTGATGGTCGTCTTCTCGTTCATGGGCAGTGAGATCGTCACCCTCGCCGCCGGCGAGTCCGAGGACCCGCGCCGCGCGGTCACCAAGGCCACCAACTCGGTGATCTGGCGCATCGGCGTCTTCTACCTCGGCTCGATCTTCATCGTGCTGACGCTGCTGCCGTGGAACGACAAGTCGATCGTCGACAAGGGCTCGTACGTAGCCGCCCTCGACTCGATCGGCATCGCGCACGCCGGTCAGATCATGAACGTGATCGTCCTGACGGCCGTGCTGTCCTGCCTGAACTCGGGCCTGTACACCGCTTCGCGCATGGCGTTCTCGCTGGGCGAGCGCGGTGACGCCCCGAAGGCGTTCGCCAAGGTCAGCAAGAACGGTGTGCCGACCGCCGCGATCCTGGGGTCCGTGGTCTTCGGCTTCCTCGCCGTGTACTTCAACTACGCGTTCCCGGACACGATCTTCGACTTCCTGCTGAACTCCTCGGGTGCGATCGCGCTCTTCGTGTGGCTGGTCATCTGCCTGACCCAGCTGCGGATGCGCAGGATCCTCGAACGCGAGGCGCCGGAGAAGCTCACCGTCAAGATGTGGCTCTTCCCGGGCCTGACCTGGATCACCGCCGGCATGATCGCCTTCGTCCTGGCCTACATGGTCTACGACAAGGACAACCGCGAGACCGTGATGCTGTCGCTGCTGGTCGCGGCGGTCGTCCTGGTGATCGGCGCGGTCCGCGACTGGCGCCGCAAGGCCGCCGGGGCCGTCACGTCCGCGTAGTCCCGGGGTACTCCCCGCGCAACAGCCCCGGACCACGCTCGTGGTCCGGGGCTGCTTCGTTTCGCGTACGGGCCGCTCAGCGGCGGTCGAGCAGCTTCCACGTCGCGGGCAGCAGGCCCATCGCCAGGGCCGCCTTGACGGCGTCGCCGATCAGGAACGGGGTCAGGCCGCCCGCCACCGCCGCGGCGAAGGTCATCCCGGTGGACAGGGCCAGGTACGGGACGCCCACCGCGTAGACGAGGGCCGAGCCGAGCACCATCGTGCCCGCCGTACGCAGGACGGAGCGGTCGCCGCCGCGCCGGGCGAGGGCGCCGACGACGGTGGAGGCGAGCAGCATGCCGAGCACGTAGCCGAAGGTGGCGCCGCCCGCGCCCGAGGCGCCGTGCGCGAACCACGGCACTCCGGCCATGCCGACGAGCGTGTACAGCGCCATGGAGAGGAAGGAGCGGCCGGCGCCGAGCGCGGCGCCGACGAGCAGTGCGGCGAAGGTCTGGCCGGTGATCGGCACGATCAGGCCCGGGACCTTGACGGAGATCTGGGCGGCGACGCCCATGAGCGCGGCTCCGCCGACGACGAGCGCGACGTCACGTACGCGGCTCGCGGGCAGCAGGTCGGCGAGGACGGCGCCGGGCCGGGAGGAGACGGAAGCAGTGCTCATGAGGGGACTCCGCGTGGGGGTGATCGGATGACGGGACGATCATCGACGTTAGTCCGGGGCCGGTCGCCGCCCCACCGCCGCCAGGAACAAGCCGTACTGCGCGGTTTCGTGGAGAGTGGACAAAAACCCTTCCCCGCACCAGAGTTGCAGTGATCCCCATCACGACCCACTAGAGACTTCACGTCCGTTTTGCGCAGACGAACGCCCTCCGGCGAGACTGTAGGGTCCCTCCAATCTGCGCGAATCCCCTTCGCCACCAGGCCGAACGAGAGTACGAGCCCACCCTCATGCGCGACCGCCTGACCGACAAGCCCGCCCCCGCGGACGGGCTTTCCCCCGAACCCCTGAGCCACAGCCTCAAGCAGCGCCACCTGACCATGCTGGGCCTCGGCGGAGTGATCGGCGCCGGGCTCTTCGTCGGCTCCGGCGCCGGCATCTCGATCGCCGGACCGGCGATCATCTGCTCGTACCTGCTGGCGGGCGCCCTCGCCATGCTGGTGATGCGCGCGCTCGGCGAGATGTCGGCGGCCATGCCCGCCTCCGGTTCCTTCTCCGTGTACGCGGAGCGGGCCCTGGGGCGCTGGGCCGGGTTCTCGGCGGGCTGGCTCTACTGGTTCCTGCTGGTCGTGGTGCTCGCGGTGGAGGCCACCGGCGCGGCGAAGATCGCGAACGGCTGGCTGCCCTCGGTGGACCAGTGGGTCTGGGTGCTGATCTTCATGGTGGTCTTCACCGTCACCAACCTGGCCGCCGTGAAGAACTTCGGCGAGTTCGAGTTCTGGTTCGCGGCCCTGAAGGTCGGCGCGATCGTCCTCTTCCTGATCCTCGGCACGCTCGCGATCTTCGGCCTGCTCCCGGACACCGATCCCATCGGCATGGCCAACCTGACCGGCCAGGGCGGGTTCTTCCCCGAGGGGTTCGGCGGGGTGGTCGCGGGCATGCTCGCGGTCATCTTCGCCTTCGGCGGCCTGGAGGTCGTCACCATCGCGGCCGCGGAGTCCGACAACCCGGCGAAGTCCGTGGCCCGGGCGGTGCGCAGCGCCGTGTGGCGCATCCTCTTCTTCTACGTCGGCTCGATGGTGGTCATCGTGACCCTGCTGCCGTGGGACTCGCTGGAGCCGGGGCAGAGCCCGTACGTCGCCGTCCTGGACTCCATCGGGATCCCCGCGGCCGGCCAGATCATGAACATCGTGGTGTTCGTGGCGCTGCTCTCGGCGCTCAACGCCAATCTGTACGGCTCCTCGCGCATGGTGTTCTCGCTGGCCGAGCGCGGCGAGGCGCCCAAGGCACTGCTGAAGGTGTCGGGCGGCGGGGTGCCGCGCCGGGCCGTGTTCGCCTCGGTGGCCTTCGGCTTCGTGTCGGTGGTGCTGAACCTGCTGTGGCCGGACACGGTCTTCCTCTACATGCTGAACGCGGTCGGCGCGGTGCTGCTGTTCGTGTGGGCGCTGATCGCGGTCTCGGAGCTGAAGCTGCGCCGCATGCTGGAGCGGGACATGCCCGAGCGCCTCACGCTGCGGATGTGGTGCTTCCCGTACCTGACGTGGGCGGCGCTGCTGGGCATGGCGGCGGTGCTGGTGCTGATGCTGTTCGACGACTCGGCGCGGCCGCAGCTGCTGTGGTCCTCGGGTGCGGCGGCGGCCGTCCTCGTGGTGGCGTGGGTGCGCGAGCTCAGGGCGCGCCGGGCCTGAGGGCACGGGAGCGGTGAAGGAACGGGCCCCTGCCGGAAGGCGGGGGCCCGCTCGGCGTTCGGGGGCCGTCAGGTCCGCAGGTACGAGGCGCCGTTGACGTCGAGGACGGTGCCCGAGCTCCAGGCCGCCGCGGGCGAGGCGAGGTGGAGGACCGCGGCGGCGACCTCCTCCGGGGTGCCGACCCGGCCGAAGGGGCTCTGGGCGCGGATGCGCATCCCCTCCTCCCCGTCGAGCCGGCCGGCGACCCGCTCGGTGGCCACGAAGCCGGGCGCGACGGCCGCGACCGCGATGCCGTGCGGGGCCAGGGAGACGGCGAGGGACTGGCCGAGGGCGTGCAGGGCCGCCTTCGTGGCGCCGTACGCCGGGTGGTCGGGCTCGCCCCGGAAGGCGCCGCGCGAGCCGATGTTGACGACGCGGCCCGCCCGGCCGCCGTCGATCATGCGGCGGGCGACGCAGTGCACGAGGTGGCGGCGCCGAACAGGTTGACGGCGGCGGTGTGCTGCCAGGCCGCCTGCCAGTCGGCGTACGAGGTGGTGGGGAGCGGGTGCGCGACCATGACAGCGGCGTTGTTGACCAGTACGTCCACACCGTCCAGCGCGTCCTCGGCCGCGGCGGCCAGGTCCGCCACCTGCGCGGGGTCGGCGAGGTCGGCGGTGAGCAGGACGTGGCCCTCCCCGGGCAGCTCGGCGAGCGTGCGTTCGGCGTCGGCCCGGCGGGCGGTGCAGTGCACGGCAACCCGGTCGCCCCGGCGGGCGAAGGCGGTGGCGACGGCCCGTCCGATGCCCCGGGAGGCTCCGGTGACCAGGACGCCCCGGCCCGTCGCCGCCAATTCCCTTATGCCGTGGTCCATTCGGCCCCCTGCCGCGTCGTGGGTGTCTTGTCGCGAGCGTACGGGGGCGATCACCGATGGTCATCCCGTTGTCCGAATAACGGACGCGAAGTGTCCGATGATCGGACAATGGTGAGACTGGGGCACTTCCTCCCGTCCACCCGCACACCGGACAGGCAACACCTTCATGAGCCAGACAGCCACCGCACCCCGAGCCGAGGAGGCGCCCCCCTCGGGCGGCGCCGGATCGCCCCTCGCCGGCGGCCTCAAGCAACGCCACCTGTCCATGATCGCGCTCGGCGGGGTCATCGGCGCCGGCCTCTTCGTCGGCTCCGGCGCCGGCATCGCGGCCGCGGGTCCCTCGATCGTCCTCGCGTACGCCGTGTCCGGGCTGCTGGTGATGTGCGTGATGCGGATGCTCGGCGAGATGTCCGCCGCGAACCCCGCCTCGGGTTCGTTCTCCGTCCACGCGGAGCGCGCGATCGGCCCGTGGGCCGGGTTCACGGCCGGCTGGATGTTCTGGACGCTGCTGTGCGTCGGCGTCGCCATCGAGGGGATCGGCGCGGCGCACATCATGACTGGCTGGTTCCCGGGCACCCCGTCGTGGATGTGGGTGCTGCTCTTCATGGTGCTGTTCACCGTCGGCAACCTGACCGCCGTGAAGAACTTCGGCGAGTTCGAGTTCTGGTTCGCCGCCCTCAAGATCGGGGCGATCGCGCTGTTCCTGGGCCTCGGGGTGCTGGCCGTCCTGGGACTGCTGCCCGGGACCGCCTCCCCCGGCGCCGCGAACCTGGTCCACGAGGGCGGCTTCCTGCCCAAGGGGACGGACGGGCTGCTGGTCGGCCTGCTCGCGTCGGTGGTCGCGTACGGCGGACTGGAGACGGTGACGATCGCGGCCGCCGAGTCCGAGGACCCGGTCAGGGGCGTGGCCCGGGCCGTGCGGACCACCATGTGGCGGATCGCGATCGTCTACGTCGGCTCGATGCTGGTCATCGTCACGCTGCTGCCGTGGAACGACCCGGCGGTGGTCGAGGACGGCCCGTACGCCGCCGCCCTGGACCACCTCGGCATCCCGGCCGCGGGCCAGATCATGAACGTCGTCATCCTGATCGCCCTGATGTCCGCGATGAACGCCAACATCTACGGCTCCTCGCGCATGGCCCACTCGCTGGTGTCCCGGGGTCAGGGCCCGAGGGCGCTGGGCAAGGTCAGCGGCGGTGTGCCGCGCCGGGCGGTGCTGGCCTCCTCCGGCTTCGGGTTCGTCACCGTGCTGCTGTCCTACTGGTACTCGGACACCTTGTTCGCCTGGCTGCTGAACATGGTGGGCGGGGTGATCCTCGTCGTCTGGGGCTTCATCGGCGTCTCCCAGCTGGTGCTGCGCCGCCGCCTGGAGCGGGAGGCGCCGGGGAAGCTGGTGGTACGGATGTGGGGCTTCCCGTACCTGACGTGGGTCGCGCTGGCCGGGGTCGCCGGTGTGCTGGTCCTGATGGCGCTGGGCGGGGACACCCGGGTCCAGGTCGTCTTCACCGCCGGACTGACGGCCGTCCTCGCGGTGGTCGGCCGGGTACGCGGGCGGCGGACCGCGGCCGCCTGAGGGACCGGCGGCGCAGAAGGCGCGTTCCGTGCGACGGCACGGGGCGCGCCTTTGTCGTGTGTCCCCTCGTCCTGGTCGTAGTCGTGGTCGTGGTCGTGGTCGCTGTCGTGGCCCCTTGGCCCGGTGCTTCGGCGAGGGCGGCGAAGGCATACGAAGGCAGGCGACCCTTACGTGTGTTCGGCCATAGATACTGTTAGCGTTCAGTTGCGCATTGATTGCAATAAGCAGTTGGCACGCCGAGGGGACCGGAATACACGCATGGCCATCTACACGCTTCCTGAGCTTCCGTACGACTACGCGGCACTCGAGCCGGTGATCAACCCGCAGATCATCGAGCTGCACCACGACAAGCACCACGCGGCCTACGTCGCCGGCGCCAACACCACGCTGGAGCAGCTGGAGGAGGCGCGCGAGAAGGAGAACTGGGGCGCGCTGAACGGCCTGGAGAAGAACCTGGCCTTCCACCTCTCCGGCCACATCCTGCACAGCATCTACTGGCACAACATGGCCAGCCCGAAGACCGGCGAGGGCGGTGGCGAGCCGACCGCCGCGGACGGCGTCGGCGACCTCGCGGACGCGATCACCGAGTCCTTCGGCTCCTTCGCGAAGTTCAAGAAGCAGCTGACCTTCGCGGCCTCCGCCACGCAGGGCTCGGGCTGGGGCGTGCTCGCGTACGAGCCGATCAGCGGCCGTCTTATCGTCGAGCAGGTCTACGACCACCAGGGCAACGTCGGCCAGGCCTCGGTGCCGGTCCTGGTCTTCGACGCCTGGGAGCACGCCTTCTACCTGCAGTACAAGAACCAGAAGGTGGACTTCATCGAGGCGATGTGGAACGTCGTCAACTGGCACGACGTCGCCAGGCGCTACGCCGACGCCAAGGCCAACACCCCGCTGCTGATCCCCGTCAAGGGCTGATCGGCGCCACGGCCCGGCCGCCTCGTGATCGTCTTCTCAACCTTCACCGGCGGGCGTGTACAGCGGAAGACCCCCGTGAGGACGTGACTCACGGGGGTCTTCCGTGCTCGGATCCCGGGGCGCCTACTCGAAGACGGGCCCCTGGGTGCGGGTGCGCTTGATCTCGTAGAAGCCGGGGGTGGACGCGACCATCAGCGTGCCGTCCCACAGCCGGGCGGCGGCCTCGCCGCGCGGGGCCGGCGTCACGACCGGCCCGAAGAACGCCACCTCGCCGCCGTCGGCGCCCGGTACGGAGATCACCGGGGTGCCGACCTCCTGGCCGACGCGCTCGATGCCGTTGTTGTGGGAGGCGCGCAGCACCTCGTCGTACTCGTCGGAGTCGGCGTAGGCGAGCAGCTCGGCCGGGAGGCCGACCTCCTCCAGCGCCTCCGCGATGACCTCGCGGGTCGCGCCCTTGTCCTCGTTGTGGATGCGGGTGCCGAGGGCCGTGTAGAGCTTGCCGGTGTACTCGTCACCGTGCTTCTGCTGGGCGGCTATGACCACGCGCACCGGCGCCCAGCCCTTGGGGCCGAGGATCTCGCGGTAACGCTCGGGCAGCTCTTCGAGCTTGTTCTCGTTGAGGACGGCGAGGCTCATCACGTGCCAGCGGACCTCGACGTCGCGCACCTTCTCGACTTCGAGCATCCAGCGCGAGGTCATCCACGCCCACGGGCAGAGCGGGTCGAACCAGAAATCGACCGGGGTCTTCCCGCGCACCTGCGTGTCGGCCATGTCTCTCCTCAAGTCGTTCACCCGAATCCGGTCACGTTGCCCCCTGCCCAACCAGCTCCGGGCCGCTCCCATTCCCCCCGTGCGAGGATTCGACCAAAACCGCGATCACGCACGAAGGAGTGCAGGTGCCCGGAGAGAATCTGTCCCGTGACGAGGCCCGCGAACGGGCCGAGCTGCTGTCCGTCGACGCGTACGAGGTGTCCCTCGACCTGAGGTCGGCGGTGGACGAGGCCGAACCGGCGGACGCCCCGCGGACCTTCCGGTCGGTGACGACGATCCGCTTCCGGGCCGCGACCGCGGACGGCTCGACGTTCGCCGACCTGATCGCCCCGTCGGTGAACAGGATCACCCTGAACGGGCGCGAACTGGACCCGGCCGCCGTCTTCGACGGCTCGCGGATCGCCCTGGACGGCCTCGCCGCCGAGAACGTCCTGGTGGTCGACGCGAACTGCGCCTACAGCCGCACCGGCGAGGGCATGCACCGCTTCGTGGACCCGGAGGACGGCGAGGTCTACCTGTACACCCAGTACGAGCCGGCCGACGCCCGGCGGGTGTACGCCAACTTCGAGCAGCCGGACTTGAAGGCGCCCTACCGCTTCGAGGTCACCGCGCCCGAGGGCTGGCAGGTGTGGAGCAACGGGGTCGAGGAGTCCCGGGAGGGGCAGACCCGCCGCTTCGCCGAGACCGAGCCGATCTCCACGTACATCACCTGCGTGGTGGCGGGCCCGTACCACTACGTCACGGACACCTACACGCGCGGGGACCTGACGATCCCGCTCGGCGCGATGTGCCGCAAGGGCCTGGCGAAGCACTTCGACGCGGACGACGTCTTCCTCGTCACGAAGCAGGGCTTCGACCTGTTCCACGAGCTGTTCGACTACCCGTACCCGTTCGGCAAGTACGACCAGGCCTTCGTGCCGGAGTACAACCTGGGCGCGATGGAGAACCCGGGCATGGTGACCTTCCGGGAGGAGTACATCTTCCGCGGGAAGGTCACGCAGGCCTCCTACGAGCGGCGCGCGAACGTCATCCTGCACGAGATGGCGCACATGTGGTTCGGCGACCTGGTCACCATGAAGTGGTGGGACGACCTGTGGCTCAAGGAGTCCTTCGCCGACTTCATGGGCTCGTTCGGGCTGGTCGAGGCGACCCGGTTCGACCAGGCATGGGTGACCTTCGCCAACAACCGCAAGGCGTGGGCCTACCGGGCCGACCAGCTGCCCTCCACCCACCCGATCACGGCCGACATCCCCGACCTGGAGGCCGCGAAGCTGAACTTCGACGGCATCACCTACGCCAAGGGCGCGGCGGTGCTCAAGCAGCTCGTCGCGTACGTCGGGCGGGAGGCGTTCCTGGAGGGCGCGCGGCGCTACTTCAAGGCGAACGCCTACGGGAACACCACCCTCGGCGACCTGCTGTCGGTGCTCGGGGAGGTCTCGGGCCGGGACATGGCCGAGTGGTCGCGGGCGTGGCTGCAGACGGCCGGCGTGAACGCGCTGGCGCCGGTGGTGACCTACGGCCCGGACGGCCGGATCGACGAGCTCGCGGTGGTCCAGGAGGGGGACGAGCTGCGCCCGCACCGCGTCGCGGTGGGCCTGTACCGGCTGGAGGACGGCGCCCTGGTGCGGTACGCGCGGACCGAGGCGGACGTCGCCGGGGCGCGGACGACGGTGGCCGAACTGGCCGGGCAGGAGCGGCCCGACCTGATCCTGGTCAACGACGACGACCTCACCTACTGCAAGATCCGCTTCGACGAGGGGTCGCTGGCGACGCTGCGCACCCACCTGGGCGGCGTACGGGACCCCCTCGCCCGGGCGCTGTGCTGGTCGGCGCTGTGGAACCTGACGCGCGACGCCCTGATGCCGGCCCGCGACTTCGTCTCGCTGGTCCTGGCCCACTCGGGCCGGGAGAGCGACCTGGGGGTGCTCCAGATGCTGCACCACCAGGCGTTGACGGCCGTCACCCACTACGCGGCGCCCGAGTGGCGCGAGCAGGGCGGGCGGGTGCTGTCGGCGGTCGCGTTGCAGGAGCTGCGCTTCTCGGAGCCCGCGTCCGAGCACCAGCTGATCTGGGCCCGGTTCTTCGCGGCGGGTGCCACCACCGAGGGCGACTTCCAGCTGCTGCTGGGGCTGCTCGACGGTTCGGCGCAGATCGACGGGCTGGAGGTCGACCAGGAGCTGCGCTGGGACTTCCTGCTGCCGCTGACCGCGCACGGGGCGGTGGACGAGGGCCTCCTGGCCGCGGAGCTGGCGCGTGACGACACGGCGTCGGGCCGCCGCCACCACGTGCGGTGCCTGGCGGCCCGGCCGTCGGCGGCGGTGAAGGACCAGGCGTGGGCGGCGGTGGTGGAATCGGACGCGCTGTCGAACGCGCTGGTCGAGGCCACGATCGCGGGGATGCAGCAGTCTTCGCAGCGGGCCCTGCTGGCGCCTTACACCGAGCGGTACTTCGAGGCGATCGAGCGGGTGTGGGCACAGCGGTCGATCCAGATCGGCATGGACGTGGTGAAGGGCCTCTACCCTGCCCTCCAGGACTCGCGGGCCACGCTGGAGGCCACGGACGCGTGGCTGGCCGCGCACGAGTCGGCGCCGCCGGCGCTGCGGCGGCTGGTGGTGGAGTCTCGTGACGACCTGGCCCGCGCGCTGCGCGCCCAGGCGTGTGACGCGGGCGCCGCCGACGGCGCTGCGACCGCCGGATAGTCGCCCCAAGCGCTTCTCGCCCGGCTGCGCCAGGCCCGGCCCAGGCGTCGGACACCGGACGTCGGCGCCGGTGACCAGGCGGTCCGGGCGAGAAGCGAACGGCGGTATCGGCTTTCGAACGGCCGTACTTTAGTGCGGGCTTGTCCCGATTTGTCGACGGGAACGTAACAGGGGTTAGCGGGCCCCCGCCGTGCGGGAATCTCCGCCGCATGAACCACAACGCGCCCCTCCCCCTCACCCACCTCACCGGCAGCCGGCCCCGCGTGCTCACCCTCGCGCAGCTCCGCGAGCACGGCGTCAGCGCCTCCGACGCCGCCGGCCGGGCCTGGCAGCAGATCCTGCCGGGGGTGTTCCTGCTCCACCCCGGCCCCCCGACCAGCGAGGAGCGGCTGCACGCCGCCCTGCTGTACGCCGGGCGCCGCACCGCCGACGAAACCATGATCACCGGGCTCGCCGCCCTCGCCCTGTACCGGTTCGGCGCGGCCCCCGCGCTCACGGCGCTCGCGCACATCGACGTACTCGTCTCGAACACCCGTCGGCTGCGCTCCACCGGCGGCGTCCGCATCATCCGCACGCACACCCCGCCCCGGCCGACGCAGGTGACCGGCCTGCCCGTCGCGCCGGTCGCCCGCGCCGTCGCCGACGCCGTCGCCCGGCTCTCCGACGCGGGTACCGTACGCCGCCTGCTGAGCGAGGCCGTCCGCGCGGGGCACTGCGAACCGGCGGCCGTCGTGCGGGAGCTGACGGTGGCCCGGCTGCTGGACCGGCCGCACGTGGTCGACGCCGTCGAGTCCCTGCTCGCCGAGGGCCGGGCCATCGCCGAGGACCGGCTGTACCAGCTCGTACGGGGGTACGAGCTCCCGGAGCCGGTCTGGAACGTGGACCTGCGGCTGCCCGGTGGCCCCCACCTCGGCGGGGTCGACGCATACTGGCCCGAGCAAGCCGTCGCCGTCGAGATCGACACCCGCGCTCCCCGCCAGGGCGAGGACGAGCAGTGGTCGGAGACCGTCCGCAAGCGGGACGCCCTGGAGCGGCTCGGGGTGACCGTCATCCACATCACCCCGCGCAAGCTGCGCGACTGGCCCGAGCAGCAGGCCGCGGTCGTCCGGACCGCGTTGACGGCTTCGGTCGACCGGGAGCCCGCCGCCTACCTGGTGGTCCTGCCCCGGTGAGGGGCGCCCGGGAGGCCCGGGTTCGCCGGGGAGTACTCCGGGGCGCTCCAGCGCAGCCGCCCCGGATGCAGGCTCTGCACCACCGCCTCCACCCGGAACCGGACCTCGCGGCCCCCGTCGGCTCCGAACTCGGTCCGGGCCCGCCCGCTCAGCTGGAGCAGCCCGCCGCCCTCCCAGTCGGGGAAGAGGAGTCCGGCCCGCTCGTCGAGCGCGAGGTTGCCCAGGGTCAGGAACATCGCGTTGCCCGGATAGTCCGGCCAGCGCAGTTCGGTGGGCGAGAGCACCTCCACGAAGCCCGGCATCCCGCCCCGGTGGCTCGCGTCGGCCCCGCCCGCCTCCGCCGTGGTGGAGATGAAGAAGGTGTCGGCGCCGCGCACGGCCCGCTCCTGGTCCGGGGTGAGCGACGCGGAGCGCCGTACGGTTCCGGGACCCTCGGCGACCAGCTCCAGCGGCTGCCGCTTCTGCAGGTACTTCGGGCAGTTGGAGAAGACCTCCTCCGCCGCCACCGCGAAGCCGCCGGGCGTCACGGCGAGGGTGCCGTTGAGCCGCATCCGGCGCCGGGTGCGCGGGTCGAGGGCGATGGTGCCGACCCGGGTGCCGGCGGCGGCCAGCGCCCCGGCGAGCGGGTCCCCGTCCGGCAGGCCCCCGCGGACCGCGATCCGGTCCGGCCCGGTGGCCCGGACGAAGCCCGGCGGACCGGTGAGCAGCGAGGCCCACAGCCGTCCCGCGCCGTCGGCGGCGCCGACGACGAGGTGGGGCTGGAGGGCGAGGAAGGCGGCCGCCACGTCCCGGATGCCGGGTCCGATCGAGCGGCCGACGTGCTCGGCGAGCGTACGGACGCCGACCCGCTCCTGGATGGCCAGGGAGCCCTGGTGGTACCGGTCCATGACGGCCCTCACTTCCCCGTTCCTTAGAAGAAACCGCAGGTGGGAGCGGATTCGACGGGTGCGGGAGCACCCTCGGCGCCGGTCGGCACGGAGATCTCCAGGCGGGTGCCGTCCGGGTCGTGGAAGAAGATCCCGCCCGAGGCCGCGCCCTCGCGGTGGGCGACGACGCCCTCGTAGGCGAAGTCGACGCCCAGGCCGCGCAGCCGCTCCTCGTACGCCCGCACTTCCTCGATCGCTCCGGCGGAGAAGGCGAGGTGGTGCAGTCCGGCCGCCCGCGGGGCGTACGGGTCGTCCGCCTGCTGCCAGAGGGTGAGGACGAGCTCGCCGTCCCGGCCCAGGAAGGCGAAGCGGCGCCCGTCCTCCTTGCCCTCGCCGAGCAGACCGAAGCCCAGGGCGTCGCGGTAGAAGGCGAGCGAGCGCTCCAGGTCGGTGACGTTGAGGCCCACGTGCCCGGTGCGGAGGGCGGCGGTGGTGGTGGTCATGAGGGTTCCCTTCCCGAGGATGTCCGACGTTCGGATCTAACCTCCTAGGGCGACGTTAGGGGTTAGATCCCGGTGCGTCAACCGGTCACGTACCCTTGAGGGGTTAGCGGTGCGAGGAGGCGGACATGACGGCAGTACCGACGACGGACCCCCGTCCGCTCACCGGGGAGCCGCTCGCCCTCGACCTGGTGAACACGCGCTGGATGCCGAACGGGGAGCCCGCCGACCTCTTCGCCGGGGCCTTCGGGCTGAGCCGCCTCGAAGGGCTGGGCCTCTGGCTCGAGAGCACGGGCCTGGCCCCCCGCTTCCGCGCCGACAAGTCGACCCTGGTCCACCTGCTGACCGCGCGCGAGGCGCTGGCCCGCGCCGTCGCGGACCCGGCCGACGCCGACGCCCGCGAACTGATCGACGCCGTACTGGAGCACGGCCGCATCCGGGCCACGCTCACCGCCGAAGGACCGGGCGAGCGGGCCGAGTTCGACGACCCGGCCTGGGGGCCGGCCTGGCTCGCGGCCCGCGACTACCTGGGCCTGCTGGGGTCCGCGCCGGACCGGATCCGCAAGTGCGCCTCACAGACGTGCGTGCTGCACTTCCACGACACCTCGCGCAACGGCACCCGGCGCTGGTGCTCGATGGCCGTCTGCGGCAACCGCGCCAAGGCCTCGCGCCACTACGCGCGCACGCGCGAGCGCTGAACGGTCGGAATCTGTCACACCTCGGGTGAGACCAGACCCTGACAGACCCCTGCCACACGGCCTGTAAGTCGATAAATCCACTACCTGACCGGCACAAGTCGCCCCGGCTTGCCCCGAGTTGTTCCCGATGGCGGAAACCCCACCCTGGCGGGTGTCCGCCATGTCAGGTCTCGGTCAATGACATGTCTCCCCAAACAGTGGTCACTTGCGCAAGGCTGACCGGTCATCCGGCACCGAAATCCGGACCGTATCTTTCACTTAGCCAGGGATGCTGATGACCCTCGAATCCCCCAGCTCCACAACCGGGGCAATACCGGCCTCCAGGCGCGTCGCCCGCGTCGCGGCGGCCGCAGGCCTGGTGGCCGCGCTCTGCGCGTCCGGGGCGATGCCCGTCTTCGCCGCGACGGGAGCCACTGACCCCGGCGCCCCGACGGCGGTCAAGTCCGCGGACCAGAAGCTCGGTTCGTCCGACGCCGAACTGCTCCAGGACGCCAAGGCCAAGGGTGACGCGACCGTCACCGTCATGGTGGCCACCGCGCCGGGTCAGACCAAGCAGGTCGCCGACCAGCTGGGTGCCGTACAGGGCGCTTCGGTGGGCCAGACGAACGACAAGCTCGGCTACGTGCGCGCCACGATCCCCACCGGCAAGGCCGAGGCCGCGCTGAAGGAAGCCGGCAAGCTGTCCTCCGTCCACGCCATGGACCTCAAGCACGAGATCCAGCTGTCGGACCCGAGGCCGGACTCGGGCAAGGACGCCGGCGCGAGCAAGAAGACCGCGGCCGAGACCTACCCGGGGCCGGGCAAGGACACGCCGGCGAAGAACCCGTACAACCCGTCCTTCGAGACGGGCGCGGTCGACTTCGTCGCCAAGAACCCGCAGGCCGACGGCCGCGGCGTGACCATCGGCATCCTGGACTCCGGCGTCGACCTCGGCCACCCCGCGCTCCAGAAGACCACCACCGGCGAGCGCAAGATCGTCGACTGGGTCACCGCGACCGACCCGATCACGGACAACGACGCCACCTGGCGCGCCCAGATCACCCCGGTCACGGCCACGGGCGGGACCTTCACCGCGGGCGGCCAGAGCTGGAAGGCCCCGGAGGGCTCGTACCAGTGGAGCCGCTTCAGCGAGTCGATCACCGCCACCGGTGACGAGAAGGGCGACGTCAACCGGGACGGTGACACCACCGACCGGTTCGGCATGCTCTACGACGCCGCCGCCGGCACCGTCCGCGTCGACACCGACCAGGACGGCGACTTCACGAACAACGAGCCGATGAAGCCGTACAAGGACGGCTACCAGATCGGTTACTTCGGCACGGACAACCCGGCGACCGACGTCGCCGAGCGGATCCCGTTCGTGATCCAGATCCGCAAGGACGTCCCGATGGACCCGCTGGGTGGTGACTGGGTCGGCAAGAAGGCCGACTTCGTCAACATCGGCATCATCGAGTCCGAGCACGGCACGCACGTCGCGGGCATCACCGCCGCCAACAGCCTCTTCGGCGGCAAGATGAACGGCGAGGCGCCCGGCGCCAAGATCGTCTCCTCGCGCGCCTGCTCCTGGTCCGGCGGCTGCACCAACGTCGCGCTGACCGAGGGCATGATCGACCTGGTCGCCAACCGCGGCGTGGACATCGTCAACATGTCCATCGGCGGTCTGCCGGCGCTCAACGACGGCAACAACGCGCGCGCCGAGCTCTACAAGAACCTGATCGACACCTACGGCGTCCAGCTGGTCATCTCGGCCGGCAACGAGGGCCCGGGCGTCAACACGATCGGCGACCCCGGTCTCGCGGACAAGGTCATCTCCGTGGGCGCCGCGGTCTCCAAGGAGACCTGGGCCGCCAACTACGGCTCCGGCGTGACCAAGAAGTACAACATGTTCCCCTTCTCCTCGCGCGGTCCGCGTGAGGACGGCGGCATGACGCCGACCCTCACCGCCCCCGGTGCGGCCATCAACACCACGCAGACCTGGCTGCCCGGCTCCCCGGTGAAGGAGGCCGGCTACACCCTGCCGGCCGGTTACTCCATGCTCCAGGGCACCTCGATGTCCTCGCCGCAGGCGACGGGCGCCAGCGCCCTGCTCCTCTCAGCGGCCAAGCAGCAGCACGTCGCGGTGACCCCGGCGAGCCTGCGCGTGGCGCTCACCAGCACCGCGAAGAAGATCGACGACGTCCCGGCGCACGCCCAGGGCGCGGGTCTGATCAACATCGTCGACGCGTGGGAGTCCCTCCAGCGCGGCGCGAAGGCCAACGAGTTCAGCGTCAAGGCCCCGGTCGACACCGCGATCGACCAGTTCCTCAAGACCCCGGGCTTCGGCACCGGCCTCTACGACCGCGAGGGCGGCCTGAAGGTCGGCCAGAAGAAGGTCTACGACGTCGTCGTCACCCGCACCACGGGCGTCAAGTACGGCACCCGGCACAACCTGAGCTGGCGCAACAACGACGGGACCTTCAAGGTCGTCGGCGGCTACGACTACGTCACCCTGCCGCTGAACAAGCCCGTCACCATCAAGGTCGAGGCCAACGTCAAGTCGGCCGGCGTGCACAGCGGCATCCTGCAGCTGGACGACGAGACCACCGAGGGCATCGACAAGCAGATCATGACCACGGTCGTGGCCTCGGCCCCGCTGGCGAAGCCGTCGTTCGCGCTGTCGGACACCTCCTCGGTGCAGCGCAACAGCCACAAGTCGTACTTCGTGACCGTCCCGCAGGGCGCCAAGACCCTCGAGGTCGCCCTCGGCGGCCTCGCGGCCGGCAGCCAGACGCGCTTCATCTCGATCCACCCGTACGGCACGGGCGTCGAGGACAGCGCGACGACGCAGTGTTACCCGAACTACGACAACCCGGCGAACAAGTGCCGCCCCGACCTGCGCTCCTACGCCGACCCGACCCCGGGCGTCTGGGAGATCGAGGTCGAGTCGCGCCGTACGTCGCCGCTGCTCGACAACCCGTACAAGCTGGACGTCTCGGTCCTCGGCGCCACCTTCGACCCCGCGGTCAAGGTGCTCCCCGAGGTCAAGCAGGGCACCCCGGCGCCCGTCCAGTGGAGCATCAAGAACGACGCCGCGGCCATCAGCGGCGGCAAGCTCCAGGGCGGCCCGCTCGGCTCCGCGAAGGTCGCCAAGCCGACCATCGCCGCCGGTGAGACCCAGACCACCGAGGTCACCGTCGGCGAGGGCGTCTCGCGCCTCGACGTCGCGATCGGCAAGGTCTCCGACGCCGCCGCCGACCTCGACCTCGAGGTCTACAAGGACGGCGTCAAGGTCGGCTCCTCCGCCGACGGCGACTCCGAGGAGGCCGTGAGCCTGCTCAACCCGGCCGCGGGCACCTACAGCATCAAGGTGATCGGCTACGCCGTCCCGTCCGGCAGCACCACGTACGACTACCGCGACGTGTACTTCTCGACCGCCCTGGGCTCCGTCCAGGTCGACGAGGCCGCCGCGGTGAACCTCGCCAACGGCGCCAGCGCGCAGGTCTCGGCGAACGTCCTGGTCAGCAGCGCGGCCCCCGAGGGCCGGCAGTTCTTCGGCCAGGTCCAGCTGCTGAACGGCCGCGGTACCGCCGCGGGCACCGGCAGCGTGCAGATCGACAAGGTCCTGCCGTAGTACGTACGACACCGGAGGGGCGGCGCTCGACCGAGCGCCGCCCCTTCGGGCGTTCCCGGCGCCGATACCGCCGCTGACCAGGTGAAACGGGGTCCAGGGCGAGCCGGCGGCGGGGTTGTGACGGATCCGGCACGGTGTTCACACGCGGGAGATCGTCCGCACCTCGGACAATGGATTGGACAAGGCTCGTAGGACCGAACGCATGATGGCCTTACGCGCGCCCGCGTCGAACGCAACACATGAGGGAGTCACCGTGAGGGTCGGAATCGTCGGAGCCACCGGACAGGTCGGCGGAGTCATGCGCGGCATCCTCGCCGAGCGGAAGTTCCCGGTGGACGAGCTGCGGCTGTTCGCCTCGGCCCGTTCGGCCGGTTCGACCCTGGAGTGGGAGGGCCGCGAGATCACCATCGAGGACGCCTCCACGGCCGACTACTCCGGCCTGGACATCGTGCTCTTCTCCGCTGGTGGCGCCACCTCCAAGGCCCTCGCGGAGAAGGTCGCCTCGCAGGGCGCCGTCGTGATCGACAACTCCTCGGCCTGGCGTCGTGACCCCGAGGTCCCGCTGGTCGTCTCCGAGGTGAACCCGCACGCGATCAAGAACCGCCCCAAGGGCATCATCGCCAACCCGAACTGCACCACCATGGCCGCCATGCCGGTCCTGCGCCCGCTGCACGACGAGGCCGGCCTGAAGGCGATGGTCGCCACCACCTACCAGGCCGTGTCGGGCTCGGGCCTGGCCGGTGTCGCCGAGCTCAAGGGCCAGGCCTGCGCGGTCTCCGAGGCCGCCGACCAGCTGACCTTCGACGGCGGCGCGGTGGACTTCCCGGAGCCGGCCGTCTACAAGCGGCCGATCGCGTACAACGTGGTCCCGCTCGCGGGCAACCTGGTCGACGACGGCTCCTTCGAGACCGACGAGGAGCAGAAGCTCCGCAACGAGTCCCGCAAGATCCTGGAGATCCCGGAGCTCAAGGTCTCCGGCACCTGTGTGCGCGTGCCGGTCTTCTCGGGCCACTCGCTCCAGGTCAACGTCCGCTTCGAGCGTCCGCTGAGTGTGGAGCGCGCCTACGAGCTGCTCGCGGACGCCCCGGGCGTCGAGCTCTCCGAGATCCCGACCCCCCTCCAGGCGGCGGGCAAGGACGCCTCGTACGTCGGCCGCATCCGCGTCGACGAGACGACGGAGAACGGCCTCGCGCTGTTCCTCTCCAACGACAACCTCCGCAAGGGCGCCGCGCTGAACGCGGTCCAGATCGCGGAGCTCGTCGCCGACGAACTGCGTCAGGGCTGATCACGCCGATCGCCGGTCGGCCCGACCCGCAACCGCCGAAGGGGCGGCGCCCGCGCCGGCGCCGCCCCTTCGGCGTGCGAAGACGTCCGGGGCGGTGGCCGGGAGGGCGCCCGGGGGGCGGCGGTGCCCGACCCTGTTCGCCCGTGGATTACTCGGGCGCGCCGGCGCGGGGCCGCGTGGAAGGATGGGGCGGCAACGTCACCATCAAAGGAGATGACCGCGTGCCTGGCACGAATCTCACCCGTGAAGAGGCTCAGCAGCGGGCGAAGCTGCTCACCGTCGACTCGTACGAGATCGAACTCGATCTCGGCGGTGCGCAGGAGGGGGGCACCTACCGGTCCGTGACCACCGTGCGCTTCCAGTCGGCCGAGGCGGGCGCCGCGACCTTCATCGACCTCGTCGCGCCGTCCGTGCACGAGGTCGTCCTGAACGGCGAGACCCTCGACGTGGCCGCCGTCTTCCGGGATTCCCGGATCGCGCTGGAGCACCTGGCCGCGGGGGACAACGAGCTCCGCGTCGTCGCGGACTGCGCCTACACCAACACCGGCGAGGGCCTGCACCGGTTCGTCGACCCGGTCGACGAGCAGGCGTACCTGTACACCCAGTTCGAGGTGCCGGACGCGCGGCGGGTCTTCGCCAGCTTCGAGCAGCCCGACTTGAAGGCCACCTTCCGGTTCACGGTGACGGCCCCCGAGGGCTGGACGGTCATCTCGAACTCCCCGACGCCCGCTCCCGAGGACGTCAAGGACAACGTCTGGCGCTTCGAGCCGACCCCGCGCATCTCGACGTACATCACCGCGCTGATCGCCGGCCCGTACCACGCGGTGCACAGCTCCTACGAGGGCAAGGACGGGCAGTCCGTGCCGCTCGGCATCTACTGCCGGCCCTCCCTCGCGGAGTTCCTCGACGCCGACGCGATCTTCGAGGTGACGCGGCAGGGCTTCGACTGGTTCCAGGAGAAGTTCGCGTACGACTACCCGTTCGCCAAGTACGACCAGCTCTTCGTGCCCGAGTTCAACGCGGGTGCGATGGAGAACGCGGGCGCCGTCACCATCCGCGACCAGTACGTCTTCCGCTCGAAGGTGACGGACGCGGCGTACGAGGTGCGCGCGGAGACGATCCTGCACGAGCTGGCGCACATGTGGTTCGGCGACCTGGTCACCATGGAGTGGTGGAACGACCTGTGGCTGAACGAGTCGTTCGCCACCTACACCTCGATCGCCTGCCAGGCCTACGCCGAGGGCTCGAAGTGGCCGCACGCCTGGACCACCTTCGCCAACTCGATGAAGACCTGGGCGTACCGGCAGGACCAGCTGCCGTCCACGCACCCGATCATGGCCGACATCCGTGACCTGGACGACGTCCTCGTCAACTTCGACGGGATCACGTACGCCAAGGGCGCCTCGGTGCTCAAGCAGCTCGTCGCCTACGTCGGCATGGACGCCTTCTTCAAGGGCGTGCAGGCGTACTTCAAGGCGCACGCCTTCGGCAACACGCGCCTGTCCGATCTGCTGGGCGCCCTGGAGGAGACCTCGGGCCGCGACCTGACCGCCTGGTCGAAGGCGTGGCTGGAGACCGCCGGCATCAACGTCCTGCGCCCGGAGATCGAGACGGACGCGCAGGGCGTCATCACGGCCTTCGGCGTCCGCCAGGAGGCCCCGGCACTGCCGGCGGGCGCCAAGGGCGAGCCCGTGCTGCGCCCGCACCGCATCGCGATCGGCCTGTACGACCTGCGGGACGGTCTGCTGACCCGCACGGACCGGATCGAACTGGACATCGACGGCGGTCTGACGCAGGTACCCGAGCTGGTGGGCCGCGCCCGTCCGGCCGTGGTGCTGCTGAACGACGACGACCTCTCGTACGCGAAGGTCCGCCTGGACGAGGTGTCCCTCGCCAACGTCACCGCCCACCTGGGCGACTTCACCGAGTCGCTGCCGCGCGCGCTGTGCTGGGCCTCGGCCTGGGACATGACCCGCGACGGCGAGCTGGCGACCCGCGACTACCTCTCCCTCGTCCTGTCGGGCATCGGCAAGGAGTCGGACATCGGCGTCGTGCAGTCGCTGCACCGCCAGGTGAAGCTGGCACTCGACCTCTACGCCGACCCGGCGTGGCGCGAGCAGGGCCTCGCCACCTGGACCGAGGCGACGCTGGAGCACCTGCGGGCGGCGGCGCCGGGCAGCGACCACCAGCTGGCGTGGGCCCGTGCATTCGCGGCGACGGCCCGGACCGAGGGGCAGCTGACGTACCTGTCGGCGCTGCTGGACGGCTCGGCGGAGATCGAGGGCCTGGTGGTCGACACCGAGCTGCGCTGGGCGTTCCTGGAGCGGCTGGTGGCGACGGGCGTGGCCGGCGAGGCGGCGATCGAGGCCGAGCTGGAGCGGGACGCCACGGCGGCGGGCCAGCGCCACGCGGCCACCGCCCGGGCGGCGCGCCCCACGGCGGATGCCAAGGCGCAGGCCTGGGCATCGGTCGTGGAGTCGGGCGACCTGCCGAACGCCGTGCAGGAGGCGGTGATCGGCGGCTTCGTCCAGTCCGACCAGGCCGAGCTGCTGGCCCCGTACACGGAGAAGTACTTCGCGTCGGTCAAGGAGGTCTGGGACACCCGGAGCCACGAGATCGCGCAGCAGGTCGCGGTGGGGCTGTACCCGTCCCTCCAGGTCTCGCGCGCGACGCTGGACGCGACGGACGCGTGGCTGGCCTCGGCCGAGCCGAACGCGGGTCTGCGCCGTCTGGTGTCGGAGGCGCGCGCGGGTGTCGAGCGTGCCCTCAAGGCCCGGGCGGCGGACGCGGCAGCCGCGTCCTGAGCCCCGTGTGCCCCGGCCCGCTCCGGCGGCCGGGGCACACCTGCGTCTGCTCAAGCGGTGGCGCGCGCCGCGGCCGCGTCGCGCAGTGCCTCCAGGACGGGGGCCAGCGCCGGGGCCGACTCGGCTCCGCTGCGGGTGGCCGCGATGACGTGGCGGGCCGGGCGGTCGTGGGCCAGCACCCGTACGGCGGTGCCCGAGGCGCGTCCGGTCACCATGCGGGGTACGAGGGCCACCCCCATGCCCGCTTCGACCATGGCCAGGATCGCGCTCCAGCCGGACGCCGAGTGGGCCTGCTCCGGGACGAACCCGGCCGCCTCGCAGGCGGAACGGGTGATCTGCGACCAGGGGCCGCTGCCCCCGTAGATCCACCGGTCCCCCGACAGGTCGGCGAGCCGCACGGTCACGGCGGCGGCCAGGGGGTGGTCCGGCGGGAGCGCCACGTCCAGCGGGTCCTCCAGCAGCGTGACCCGGGTGAAGCGGGGGTCGCGGGCGGTCGGCGCGTGGGCCGCGAGGGACAGCGCGAGGTCGACGACCCCGGCGGAGAGCAGCTCGTAGGATTCGGCGGCCTCGGTCTCCCGCACCCGCACCTCCACCCCGGGCCGGGTCCGGCGCAGGGCGGCGACGGCCGGCACCACCAGGGCGGGCACGGCGGTGGAGAAGGCGCCGATCCGTACCTCGCCCACCTCCCCGGACAGGTACCCGGCGAGTTCGGCGTCGGCCCGTTCCAGCTGGGCGAAGACGGCCTCGGCGTGCCGCAGGACCAGGTGGGCGGCGTCCGTGAGCCGTACCCGCCGCCCCTGGGCCTCCAGCAGCACCACCCCCAGCTGCCGGCCCAGGTTCGTCAGCTGCTGCGAAACGGCCGAGGGCGTCATGTGCAGCGCCCCGGCCGTCGCGGTCACGGTTCCCCGGTCGGCCAGCGTCCGCAGGATCCGCAGCTTCTTGATGTCCCACTCGGTCATGGGCCCGAACCTACCGGCGGGCACTCCCCAGCCCCACGCCCACGAGGATCAGCGCCATGCACAGCAGTTGCGCCGGGCCGGTCCGTTCGCCCAGCAGCAGCAGTCCGAGGCCGGCGACGCAGACCGGCTGGAGGTAGTAGACGACTCCGGCGCGGGCCGCGCCGATGAGGGAGATCGCCTTGTTCCAGGCGAAGAAGGCGACGGCGGAGGACATCACGCCGACGTAGAGCAGCATGCCGCCGGCGGCCGGGGTGAGCCGGAAGCCGCCCTGGACGGTGAGGGACACGGCGTAGACGGGCGCCAGCATGAGGGCGCCGAGCACGAAGGTGGTGAGCAGGAAGGCCAGGCCGCCCAGTTCGGCGGGCTTGCGCTTGAGCAGGGCGCTGTAGGTGGCGAAGGACAGGGCGGCGGCGAACATCCACAGGTCGCCTGCGGTGAAGTCGAAGCCGAGCGAGCCGTCCCCGACCAGGAGCAGTACCCCGAAGGCGGCGAGCAGCATCCCGAAGACGCGGCGGGCCCCGAGCCGTTCGCCGCCGAGGCGGGCGTAGAGGGCCATGACGACCGGCGAGGCCGCCATGATCATGCCCATGTTGGAGGCGGAGGTGGTCAGGCCCGCCTGGTGCACGAGGGTGTTGTAGAGGGTGACGCCGAAGAGGGTGGCGAGGGCGATGTAGCGCAGGTGGCGCCGGATCAGTGCCCGCTGCTGCCAGGCCTGGCGGGCGGCGAGGGGGGTGACCGCGAGGGCGGCTATGACCCAGCGCCAGAAGACGGCCTGGACGGGCGGTACGGTCTCGGCCATTCCGCGGGTGGCGACGAAGCTGCCGGACCAGACGACCGTCGCGACCAGGGCCAGGAGCACGCCGAGGCCGGCGGCTCCCTTCCTCCCCGTGCCGGTGGACTGCGGTGCTGCTGGTGCGACGGTGCGGTTGCGGTCCAGGACGGCCACTGGGTGTCTCCCCCTCGGGATTCGGTCGACGGTTCGTGGGGCTACGGTCGCACCGGTTCAGCTGTCAGGTCCATCGAAATGTTCCGATCGGTCTTTTCAGCAGAAGTGAACGGTTCCGGAGTGCGGGCGGCCTGGGCGGCGGCGGCCCGGGCGGCGAACAGCTGGCCCGCCACGGTGGCCCCGAAGGCGATCGCCATGCCGACGAGCTGGACCGGGGAGAGCGCCTGTCCGAGGACCGCCCAGCCGATGACGGCCGCGGTGAGCGGGGAGAGCGGGCCGAGCAGGGTGACGGAGGTGGCGGAGAGCTTGCCGATGCCGCGGAACCAGAGCCAGTACGCGGTGCCGGTGTTGATGAGCATCATGTAGCCGTAGCCGAGGAAGGCCTTGCCGTCGAGCGCGGGCGGGGCGCCTTCCACGAGGGCCGCGATGGGGATGATGATCAGGCCGCCGGCGGTGAGCTGCCAGCCGGTCATGGCCAGTGGTCCGACGCCGTCCGGGCGGCCCCAGCGCTTGGTCATCACGGTGCCCGCGGCCATGGAGGCGGAGGAGACCACACCGGCGATGATGCCGATGAGGTCGAGCTTCGCGGCGGCGGTCAGCACCACCATGCTGACGCCGAGGGCTCCGGTGACGGCGGCGAGTACGGTGCGCAGGCTCGCCCGCTCGCCCAGGACCAGGGCGGCGAGCCCCACGACGAACAGCGGGCCGGCGCTGCCGAGGACGGCCGCGACGCCGCCGGGCAGCCGGTAGGCGGCGAGGAAGAGGAGCGGGAAGAACGCGCCGATGTTGAGCGCCCCGAGGACCGCGGACTTCCACCACCACTCGCCCTTGGGGAGGCGGCGGGACAGGAGGGTCAGCAGCAGTCCGGCGGGCAGTGCGCGCATGACGCCGGTGAACAGCGGCCGGTCGGGTGGCAGCAGTTCGGTGGCGACGGCGTAGGTGGAGCCCCAGGAGATGGGGGCCAGGGCGGTCAGGGCGACGGTGGCGAGGCGGTTCACGGCTACTCCTCGGGGAGAGGGACGGCTACGAGGTCGGCGGCGCCCTCGTTAGGTTGCTTGTAAGTAGCTTAGCGCTAAGCTACTTTTCGTCAAGCGACTTTGGTGATCGAAGAAGGAGAGGCCGGATACTGTGCTCATGACCGAGGCCAACAAGGACGCCGTCGACGCGATCACCGACCAGTGGTACGCGGTGCGACCGGACCTGAACACCGTCCCGATGGCCGTGTTCGGCCGTATCAACCGGATCGCCCGGGCCGTCAGCGACGAGATGGAACGCACCTACAACCGCTACGGGGTCTCCCTCGGCGAGTTCGACGTGGTCGCCACCCTGCGCCGCTCCGGGGCCCCGTACACCCTCTCGCCGCGCCAGCTTTCGGCCACGCTGATGCTCACCAGCGGCGGTATGACCGGACGGCTGGACAAGCTGGAGAAGGCCGGGCTGCTGTGCCGCAACCCCGACCCGAACGACCGGCGCGGGCTCCAGGTGACGATCACCGAGCGCGGGCTCGAGCTCATCGACGAGGCCGTCGCCGCGGGCCTGGAGGTGCAGCGCGCCGCACTGTCGGGGCTGGACGGCGAAGAGGTGGAAGCCCTCAGCGGGCTGCTGCGCAAGCTGATGGCGGGCGTGGGCTGAGCCTCACCACCGCGGCCCCTTCACCGGGGAGGCGGTCACCGGCGCCGGGCACGACGGAGCGCCGGGGGTCCCGCGACCACCGACCACATGTCGGAGTGCGGACCCCCGGCGCCCCGGAAGTCATGGAGGACCGCCCGTGGGAGGGCGGCCGGATCAGTCGGTCGGACGCTGCTTGCGCGACTTGTCGCCGACCATCACCAGACCGGCGATGACCAGGAACAGCACGATCGGCGTGGCCACGTACAGGCCGAGCGTCTCGCCGATGCTCAGGCCCGGGCCCGGGTCATCGCCGTCGTCGCGGATCACCGCGAGGGCGGGAGACGTCATCAGCAGCATCATCAGCGTCGTTCCGGCCGTGACGGCGCCGGCGCGCAGAGCGTTCTTCTTGTCCACGGTGCAAACGTAGCGAACACCTAAAGGGGGCGCGCGCCCGGGGGTGCCGTACGGGTGCGCGCACCCTCCCGCACGGCGCTCAGCAGGGCGTTCGCGCGGGGCGAGGCCATCAGCGCCTCCAGCGTCACCGGCCGGCCGGCCTCGTCCGCGACCGGGAGCCGCCAGTTGGGGTACTGGTCCCAGGTGCCCGGCAGGTTCTGCGGCCGCCGGTCCCCCACCGCGTCGGGCAGCCACACGCCGACCAAGTGGGCGGGCGTGCGCAGCAGGAAGGCGTACAGGCCGCGTACGGCGGCCTCCTCGCCCTTGGCCTCCAGGCCCAGCCGGTCCAGCACGGCCAGCCACTCGGCGGTGTCGGCGGCGTCCTCGGCCCGCTCGGTGTCGACGGGCCGGGTCAGCAGGCCGAGCCGGTCGCGCAGTTCGACGTGGCTGCCGGCCAGCTTGGCGGCGGTGGGCGGCAGGTCGTGGGTGGTGGCGGTGGCCAGGCAGTCGGCCCGCCAGTCGGCCGGCTCCAGCGGCTGCCCCTCGCCCTGCCAGTCCCGCTCGAACCACAGCACCGAAGTACCGAGCACCCCGCGCCGGGCGAGCGCCCGCCGCACCCCGTGCTCGACCGTGCCGAGGTCCTCGCCGATGACCGGGGCCCCGGCCCGGTGGGCCTCCAGCACGAGCACGGCCAGCATCGCCTCGCCGTCGTAGGAGACGTACGTGCCCTCGGCGGGCGGGGTGCCCTCGGGGATCCACCAGAGCCGGAACAGGCCCATCACGTGGTCGATGCGCAGCGCGCCCGCGTACCGGAACACCCCGCGCAGCAGGGCCCGGAAGGGGGCGTAGCCGCTCGCGGCGAGCGCGTCGGGGCGCCAGGGCGGCAGCCCCCAGTCCTGGCCGCGCGCGTTGAAGGCGTCCGGCGGGGCGCCCACGGTGGCCGCAGCGGCGTACGCGTCCGGCGCGGCCCAGACGTCCGCGCCCTCCGGGTGCACGCCGACGGCCAGGTCGTGGACCAGGCCGACCGTCATACCCGCGTCCCGGGCGGCGCGCTGGGCGGCGGTGAGCTGAGCATCGGTCAGCCAGGCCAGCCAGCAGTGGAACTCGGCTCCCCGGGCGGTCTCCGGCGCGTCCTCGGCGCCTTCGGGCCAGCGTGCCCGGTCGGTGCCGTACCGCTCGGCCAGCGCGAACCAGGTGGCGTGCCGGGCCAGTGCGGAGCCGCCCGCCTCCCGGAAGGCGCGGAACGCGGCGTCCCGGGCGGGCTCCCGCGGAACCGCGTACAGCAGTTCGAGGGCGGCGCGCTTGAGCCCCCACACCGCGTCCCGGTCGATGAGGGCGCCCTTCTCCAGCACCGCGCGCCTGAGCTCCCCGGCCCGGGCGGCCAGTTCGGCCAGCGCCTCCCGGTCGGGGCTGGCGGCGTACTCGGGGACGTCCTCGATGCGCAGGTAGACCGGGTCGGGGAAGCGGCGCGAGGACGGCCGGTAGGGGGAGGGGTCGGTCGGGCTCCCGGGGACGGCCGCGTGCAGCGGGTTGACCTGGAGGAACCCGGCGCCGTGCGTGCGGGCCGCCCAGCCGGCCAGGGCGGCCAGGTCCCCGAGGTCGCCCATGCCCCAGGAGCGTGCGGAGAGCAGGGAGTAGAGCTGGACGAGCAGGCCGTGCGTGCGGCCGGGCGCGGCCGGGGCCCGGTCCGGGGCCAGGATCAAGGTGGCGGTGGCGGTGCGGCCGTCGGGGGCCTGGGCGGTCAGGCGGTGCACGCCCAGGGGCAGTCCGGGTCCCCAGGGCAGTTCGCCGCCCTCCTCCAGGGCCACGCGGAGCGCGGTGCCGGGCGGGAGTCCGGCCAGCTCGTCCGGGGCGGCTCCGGCCCAGCCGACGAGGACCGGGGGCAGCAGCCGGTCCGCCGCGGCCCGGTCCGCCGACGCCAACTCGGCCCGTACGGCCTCCGGGTCCCCGGCGGCCACCCCCAGCCGGCCCAGCACGGCGACGACGGTGGCCCGCGGGACCCGCAGCGTGACGTCCTCGGCGGGCTGGTAGGAGGTGGCGACACCGTGCAGGGCCGCGAGCCGGTCGAGGTCGTCCATGTGAGTCCCTGTCTGATCGCTGGGTCGTGGTCAGTCGGCCGCGCGGGCGGGTACCGAGGGCTCGCTCGTCAGTGCGGCCTCGCAGGTGAGCGGCGGTTCGCTGGTCAGGGGGGCGTACGCGGTGCAGGTGAGCGGGGGTTCGCTGGTGAGGGGGGCGCAGGGGACGTCCGCCGGACCGCTCTGGGCGCGGAGGTGGCGGAGGGGGGCGCGGCTGGCCGGGGGGTGGACGGTGGAGGTGCGGACGGGTCCGGCTTTCATGGAAGCACTCCTTCGCGCGGGTTCGTGGGACCGATGTAACACGCCCGGCGAACACCGCAGCACTACCCCGCCGGGCGCCCGGCATTCCTGGCGTATCCGTCCAAGATCACCGCCGGGCGCGGCGTCCCCGCCGCACGCGCTGCCGGCCCGGCGGCCGGGTACGGCGGCGGACGGCTCGGGACGGGGTGGCTCCGTGCAGCTCAGGGGTGCAGAGCGGCCACCGCGGCGGCGGTCGCGGTGACCGGGAACGCTGTTCGGCCGCTCTGCCCCCACCGGTCCGCCGGGCGTCTTCGCGTGCCGCGCGGCCCCCCGCACCCGGCCCGGAGGGAGCCGGGGACGGCCCTCGTCCGGACCGGTCCTGGACCCGCCCTCAGATGCTCCGCGAGCCGCTGTAGAGGGGCCGCGGGCCCCGCTCGCGGTGGACCGGGCCGGCGGCCGGCTCCTGCGGACGGGCGGGGCCTGCGGACCGGCGGCCGACTCCTGCGGACGGGCCGGCTCCGGCGGCCGGGCGGGCCCGCGGACGGGCGGCTCTGCGGGAACAGCGCCCGGCCCGGCCCGACTTCACGGGCGCACCGCGGACGCACCGGACAGCACCGGCCGCTGCCGACGCCCGGGCGAGGGGGGGGAGCCCTATGAACCCCGTGACGCCCGCGCTATGACGCCGCCACCCCGATCCGGTCCAGCGCCGCCTCGGCCCCGTACGGCTCCAGGTACGGCATCCAGCGGGGATCGCGGTGGCCCGTGCCGATGATGCGCCAGGCCAGGCCGGACGGCGGGGCCGGCTGGTGGCGCAGCCGCCAGCCGAGTTCGAGCAGGTGCCGGTCGGCCTTGACGTGGTTGCACCGGCGGCACGCGGCGACCACGTTGTCCCAGGCGTGCTGGCCGCCCCGGCTGCGCGGGACGACGTGGTCGACGCTCGTCGCGACGGCCCCGCAGTACATGCAGCGGCCGCCGTCGCGGGCGAAGAGCGCGCGCCGGGTGAGTGGAACGGGCCCCCGGTAGGGGACCCGCACGAAGCGCTTGAGCCTGACCACGCTGGGCGCGGGGACGGCTCTGGTCGCGCTGTGCAGGAAGGCGCCGGATTCCTCCAGGGAGACCGCTTTGTTCTCCAGGACGAGGACGAGCGCGCGGCGGAGCGGTACGACGCCGAGGGGCTCGTACGACGCGTTGAGGACCAGGACGTGCGGCACGGACTGCCTCCTTGTACGCCGGCGGCGCGTGGCTCGCGCCGGGACGATCTGCTCTCCAGTCTCCCCTTACGGCTGGTGGAAGCGCCACCACGCGCTCGTAACGGGTCGGAGGTGTTTTCCGACACACCCGCTTCCTCCCCACGTGAGTCCGGTCTCTCCCTCGAACACGGCAGCGGGGTCGGGGCGGCCGCCCCGTTAGTGTGGACGGGTCGTCCGCTTTTCTCCCGCGGTCGGCCCGCTATGCCTGGAGGTTCCCCGCCGTGCCCTCGCCCGCCACCCTGCTACCGCTGGCAGCGACCACAGACGACGCGACCGAGAGCGTGACGAACGCCGCGGACTTCATCGAGAAGAACTGGGCCGATTGGCTGGCCATGGGCCTGCGGATCCTGCTGATCCTGGTCATCGCCTTCGCCATGCGCTCGGTCATCCGCAAGTCGCTGACCAAGCTGATCAGCCGGATGAACCGGGGCGCGGAGGCCGTCGAGGGAACGGCGCTGGGCGGGCTGCTCGTCAACGCGGAGCGGCGGCGCCAGCGCTCGGAGGCGATCGGTTCGGTGCTGCGCTCGGTGGCCTCGTTCCTGATCCTCGGCACGGCCGTGCTGATGGTGCTCTCCCAGCTCCGGATAGACCTGGCGCCCCTGCTGGCGAGTGCGGGTGTGGCCGGTGTGGCGATCGGTTTCGGTGCCCGGAACCTGGTGACGGACTTCCTGTCCGGCGTGTTCATGATCCTGGAGGACCAGTACGGCGTCGGTGACAAGATCGACGCCGGGGTGGCCTCCGGCGAGGTCGTCGAGGTCGGACTGCGCGTGACGAAGCTGCGCGGGGACAACGGCGAGATCTGGTACGTGCGCAACGGCGAGATCAAGCGCATCGGCAACCTCAGCCAGGGCTGGGCCACGGCCGGCGTGGCCGTGCAGGTCAAGCCGACGGAGAGCCTCTCCCGCCTCCGCGAGGTGGTCCAGCAGGTCGCCGACGGCATGGCGAAGGAGTCGCCGTGGGACGAGCGGCTGTGGGGCCCGGTGGAGGTGCTGGGTCTCGATGAGGTGCTGCTGGCCTCGATGACGGTGAAGGTGTCGGCGAAGACCATGCCGGGCCAGCAGTTCGCCGTGGAGCGCGAGCTGCGCTGGCGCATCAAGGAGGCCTTCGACGCCGCGGGCATCGGCATCATCGGCGGTCTGCCGGCCGCCGACGAGGCCGAGGAGGGCGCCGACCCGGCGGCCGCCGTCGCCCCGCCGTCGGCGCTCGCCAACCCGGCCTCGGTGCAGTCCCTGGCCACCAGCCCGATCCCGCCCCCGGCCTCGCCGGGGAGCCCCCGTATCACCAAGTAGTCCCCCGGCACCGCCACCTCACCGCTGCCCCGCAGGTCACAACCTGCGGGGCAGCGCCATTGACACGGCTCGGACGGCAATAGGAAACTTACCTAACAGTTCGCCTCGGTGAGGGAGAGTCCCGCCCCATGCCCGCCGCCACCCCCGGAACGCCCAGCCTGCTGCGCGCCATGAACGACCGCGCCGCGCTGGAGCTCCTGCTGACGCACGGACCGCTGTCCCGGACCCGGATCGGGCACCTGACCGGCCTGTCCAAGCCCACCGCCTCCCAGCTGCTGGCCCGGCTGGAGGCCGCCGGGCTGGTCGTGGCCACCGGCACCGACGGCGGCCGGCCCGGGCCCAACGCCCAGCTCTACGCCCTCAACGCCCGCGCCGCCCACGTGGGTGGACTCGACGTCACCCCCGACCGGGTCGCGGCGGCCGTCGCCGACCTCACCGGCGAGGTGGTCGGCAGCTTCGAACACCCCTACCGGGAGGGCAGCGACGCCGTCGCACAGGTGACCGAGGCGCTCGGCGAGGCCGTCGAGGCCGCCGGGCTCCGGCGCACCGACGTGCACCGGCTGGTCATCGCGACCCCCGGCGCCTTCGACCCGCAGACCGGCCAGCTGCGCTACGCCAGCCACCTGCCCGGCTGGCACTCCCCCACCCTCCTCGACGAACTGGCGGCGGCCCTGCCGATGCCGGTCGAGTACGAGAACGACGTGAACCTCGCCGCGATCGCCGAACAGCGGCTCGGCGCGGCCCGCGGCCACGAGGACTTCGTCCTGCTGTGGAACGAGGAGGGGCTCGGCGCCGCGCTGGTGCTCGGCGGCCGGCTCCACCGCGGCTGGACCGGCGGCGCGGGCGAGGTCGGCTTCCTGCCCGTGCCCGGCCACCCCCTCGTGCGGCAGGTCACCCGCGCCAACACCGGCGGCTACCAGGAACTGGCGGGTGTACAGGTGCTGCCCCGCCTCGCGCGCGAGCTGGGGATCGAGCCCCTCGAAGGGATCGCGGCTGCGGGGACGCCCGGGACGGCCGACGGGAACGCGGCCGCGGACGGTCCGCAGGTCGCCGCCGGGGTCGCCCTGCTGGAGCGGGCCGCCGCCCGGCCGGAGGGCGCGCACCTGCGCTTCCTCCAGTCGTACGCCACCGTCCTCGCGACCGGTCTGGCCTCCCTGGTCGCCGTACTCGACCCGGAGATCGTGGTGCTGTCCGGGGCCGCGATCGCCGCGGGCGGCGAACCGCTGCGCGCGCTGCTGGAGGCCGAGCTCGCCGAACTGGCGCCGTCCCGGCCCCGCCTGGTCCCCGGCGCAGTGCGCGAGCGGCCCGTCCTGCGCGGCGCGCTGGAGAGCGCCCTGATCACCACCCGTGAAGAGGTCTTCGACACCTCCCGCCGACGCTGACACCCCCACCCCCCTCCACACCCCCGCCCCTCAGCCCCCCAGGCCCACCCCCACCCCGTCCACGGCACCCCCCACGGAAGTTCCTCACCCCAGAGAGCGAGCCCCGCCATGCCCAGATCCGGACGCCCCACTACCGCCGTCGCCGTCCTCGCGGCGCTGACCGCCCTCGCCACCGCCTGTACGGGCCAGAGCGGCGCCTCCGCCGACGACGACCCGAACGCGCAGGTCACGCTCACCTTCTGGCACGGCTGGTCCGCGCCGGGAGAGGTCAGGGCGATCGAGGAGAACATCGCCCGGTTCGAGCAGGCCCACCCGAACATCAAGGTCCGCGTCACCGCCAACATGACCGACGACAAGATCAACCAGGCGTTGCGCGCGGGCGGCGACAAGGCCCCCGACGTGGTCTCCTCCTTCACCACCGACAGCGTCGGCAAGTTCTGCAACTCGGGCGCCTTCGCGGACCTGAACCCCTTCCTCGAGAAGTCCGGCGTCGACAAGGCGAAGGTGTTCCCCAGGACGCTGCTGGAGTACACCCAGTACCGCGGCAACCAGTGCACCCTGCCGCTGCTCAGCGACGCCTACGGACTCGTCTACGACAAGAGCGCCTTCGCGGCGGCGGGGATCACCGAACCGCCCAAGACGTGGAGCCAGTTCACCGAGGACGCGCAGAAGCTCACGGTGGCGCGCGGCGACACCTACGACCGGCTCGGGGTGATGCCCACCTTCCACGGCTACGAGACGAAACCGACCCGGCTGGCCGCCCAGTGGGGCGGGACCTACTTCGACGCCCGGGGCAAGTCGAACCTGGCCGGGGACCCGGCCTTCGCGAAGATGCTGACCGCGCAGAAGGACCTCGTGGCCAAGCTCGGCGGCTACGAGAAGCTGGAGAAGTACCGCGCCACCTTCGGTGACGAGTGGAGCGCGGAACACCCCTTGCACACCGGCAAGGTCGCCATGCAGATCGACGGCGAGTGGCGTCCCGCGATGGCGAAGGAGGCCGGTGTCGCGTTCGAGATCGGCACCGCGCCGCTGCCCGTACCGGACGACCAGGTGGCCGACTACGGCAAGGGCTACGTCTCCGGCACGGTCATGGGCATCTCGGCGGCGAGCCGCAAACAGAACGCCGCCTGGGAACTGGTGAGGTACATGACCACCGACACCGACACGGTGGTGGCCTTCGCCAACGCCATCCACAACGTCCCCTCCACGCTGGAGGCACTGGCGTCGCCGAAGCTCCAGGTCACCCCGGAGTTCAAGACGTTCATCGACATCGCACGGCACCCCAAGTCCGCCACCACCCCGGCCCAGGCGGACGGCGGCACCTACCAGCTGACCTTCGAGGACTTCGCGTACGGCGTCGAGAAGGGCGACGTGGCCGACATCGGGGCCGGGCTCGCCCGCACCGACAAGCAGATAGACACCGACATCGCGAAGGCCGAGTAACCCCGGTGGCCTCCCCGTACACCGCGCGGGCGAAGCGGCGCCGTTCGGCGCTGCGCACCGCCGCCTTCATGTCGCCGTGGCTGATCGGGTTCGCGCTCTTCTTCGCCTACCCGCTGCTGTCCACCGTGTACTTCTCCTTCACCAAGTACGACGGCTTCCGCCCGCCCGTCCCGAGCGGCCTGCACAACTGGACGTACCTGTTCACCGACTATCCGCTGTTCTGGCCGGCGATGCGCAACACCCTGTGGCTGGTCGTGGTGATGGTCGGCTGCCGGGTCGTCTTCGGTCTCGGCACCGGGCTGCTCATCACGAAGATCAAGACGGCGCCCGGCCTCTTCCGGACCCTGTTCTACCTTCCCTACCTCGCTCCGCCGGTGGCCGCGACGCTGGCGTTCGTCTTCCTGCTCAACCCGGGCACGGGGCCGGCCGGGGTCCTGCTGGAAGGCGTCGGACTGCACTCGCCCGGCTGGTTCACCGACGCCGACTGGTCCAAGCCGGCGCTGACCGTGCTCGCGGTATGGGGCGTCGGCGACCTGATGGTCATCTTCATGGCCGCGCTGCTCGACGTACCGAAGGAGCAGTACGAGGCCGCCGAACTGGACGGGGCCGGTGCGTGGGCGCGGTTTCGCCACATCACCCTCCCGAACATCTCCCCGATCATCCTGTTCGCCGTGGTCACCGGGGTCATCCAGGCCATGCAGTACTACACGCAGCCGCTGGTCGCCGGGAAGGTGGCGGCCGGGGTGATCGGCGGCTCGGGCGAGCAGTTCGAGCCGGGCTACCCCGACAAGTCCACGCTGACCCTGCCGCAGGTCGTCTACAACCTGGGCTTCCAGCGCTTCGACTACGGCGCCGCGTGCGCGGCCGCCCTCGTCCTCTTCGCCCTCTCCATGGCGTTCACCGCGCTGCTGATGCGCCGCCGTGGCGGACTGATCGGATCAGGTGACTGACATGGCCGTGACCACGACGGCGACGGGCACCGCCCCCGCGCGGACCGCCCCCGCACCGCCTCGGCGCGCCCGGGGCGCGCTCGTGCACTGGGTGGCCGTGCACAGCCTGGGGGTGGCCGCCGCCCTGTTCTTCGTCCTCCCCTTCGTCTTCCTCTTCCTGACCTCCGTGATGGACGACCGGCAGGCGCTGACCCGCGACCTGTGGCCCCACACCTGGCAGTGGGGCAACTACTCCCGGGTGTGGCACACCCCCGGCTTCCTGACCTGGTGGCGCAACACGTTGCTGTACGCGGGAGTCGGCACACTGCTGACCGTGGTCTCCTCCGTGCCCGTCGCCTACGCGCTCGCCAAGTTCCGCTTCCGCGGGCGGCGGCTGTCGCTCCTGCTGGTGATCGCGATGATGATGCTGCCGCCGCAGGTGGTGGTCATCCCGATGTACCTGTTCTGGGCCGGGCAGCTGGACCTGTCCGGCACGCTGTGGCCGCTGATCATCCCCATGGCGTTCGGCGACGCGTTCTCGGTCTTCCTGCTGCGCCAGTTCCTGCTGACGATCCCCGACGAGTACCTGGACGCGGCCCGTGTCGACGGCTGCGGCGAGCTGCGCACGCTGCTGCGCGTCGTACTGCCGATGGCCAGGCCCGGGATCGCCGCCGTCGCGCTGTTCCAGTTCTTCTACGCCTGGAACGACTACTTCGGCCCGCAGATCTACGCCTCCGACAACCCCGCCGCCTGGACGCTCAGTTACGGCCTGGAGTCCTTCAAGGGGGCGCACCACACCAACTGGAACCTGACCATGGCGGCGACCGTGCTCGTCATGGCGCCGGTGATCGTCCTCTTCTTCTTCGCCCAGAAGGCGTTCGTCGAGGGAGTCACACTGACCGGAGTGAAAGGCTAGCGACGATGAAACTCGCAGTGGTGGGCGGCGGTTCCACCTACACCCCCGAGCTGATCGACGGCTTCGCGCGGTTGCGCGACACCCTGCCCGTCAGCGAACTGGTGCTGATCGATCCGGCCGAGGACCGGCTGGAGCTGGTCGGCGGCCTGGCCCGGCGGATCTTCGCCAGGCAGGACCATCCCGGCAAGATCACCACCACCGCCGATCTGGACGCGGGCGTCGCCGGCGCCGATGCGGTCCTCCTCCAGCTGCGGATCGGCGGACAGGCGGCCCGGCTCCGGGACGAGACGTGGCCGCTGGAGTGCGGCTGCCTCGGCCAGGAGACCACCGGTGCGGGCGGGCTCGCCAAGGCCCTGCGCACCGTCCCGGTCGTCCTCGACATCGCCGAACGGGTCCGGCGGGCCAGTCCCGACGCCTGGATCATCGACTTCACCAACCCGGTCGGGATCGTCACGCGGGCGCTGCTGGGGGCCGGGCACCGGGCGGTGGGGCTGTGCAACGTCGCCATCGGCCTGCAGAGGAAGTTCGCGGCGCTGCTGGGGGTCGACCCGTCCGGCATCCACCTCGACCACGTCGGCCTCAACCACCTCACGTGGGAGCTGGGCGTGCGCAAGGGCGGCCCCGACGGCGAGGACCTGCTGCCCGGGCTGCTCGCCGAGCACGGCGGGGCCATCGCCGCCGACCTGCGGCTGCCGCGGGCCGTGCTGGACCGGCTCGGCGTGGTGCCGTCGTACTACCTGCGCTACTTCTACGCGCACGACGAGGTGGTCCGGGAGCTCGGTGCGAAGCCCTCGCGGGCCGCCGAAGTCGCGGCGATGGAGCGGGAGCTGCTCGCCCTGTACGCCGACCCCGCACTGGACGAGAAGCCCGCCCTGCTGGCCCGGCGGGGCGGGGCGTTCTACTCGGAGGCGGCCGTGGACCTCGCGGCGGCCCTGCTGGGCGACGGCCGCGGCGCGTCCCCGGTGCAGGTCGTCAACACCCGCAACGCCGGGACCCTGCCGTTCCTGCCGGACGACGCCGTCATCGAGGTGCAGGCGCGCATCGACGGCGCGGGCGGATCGGGCGGCGCGGGCGGTTCCGGCGGCGCGGGCGGTTCGGGGCCGGTCCCGCTGGCGGTGCCCCGGCTGGACCCCCTGTACGCCGGGCTGATCTCCCACGTCACCGCGTACGAGGACCTCGCGCTGGACGCGGCGCTGCGCGGCGGCCGCGAGCGGGTCTTCCGGGCGCTGCTGGCGCACCCGCTGGTCGGGCAGTTCGACCTCGCCGAGGGCCTGACGGACCGGCTGCTCGCGCACAACAAGGAGTACCTGGCATGGGCCTGAACCCGGCCGCGCCGCGCGCCGCCCCGCTCGCGGCGCCGCCCGCTGCCGGCCCGCCCCCGGCCGCCGTGCTGGCCGTCGACGCCGGGAACAGCAAGACCGACGCGGCCCTCGTCAGCGCCGACGGCACGGTGCTCGGCACCGGCCGCTCCGGGGGCTTCCAGCCGCCCCGCACCGGGGTCGAGGCGGCCGTGGACGTGCTCGGGCAAGCCGTCGTGGAGGCGGCGGAGGCGGCCGGACTGCGTCCCGACGGCCCGTACGCGCAGCAGGTGTCGGCCTGCCTGGCCAACGCCGACCTGCCGGTGGAGGAACGGCGGCTCGCGGACGCGATCGGCGCCCGCGGCTGGGGCACGGCGACCGAGGTGCGCAACGACACCTTCGCCGTCCTGCGGGCCGGACTGACGGCGCCGGGAGCCCCGTACGGGGTCGCCGTGGTGTGCGGGGCCGGGATCAACTGCGTGGGAGTGGCCCCCGACGGCCGGACCGCACGGTTCCCGGCGCTCGGGCGGATCTCCGGCGACTGGGGCGGCGGTTCGGGTCTGGCCGCGGAGGTCCTGTGGTGGGCGGCGCGGGCCGAGGACGGACGCGGCGGCCCGACCGAGCTGGCCTCGGCGGTGCCGGGTCACTTCGGGTTCGCGAGGATGGCCGGCCTGATCGAGGCGTTGCACCTGGGCGCGGTGGCGTACGAGCGCACCCACGAGCTGGTGCCGGTGCTGTTCGCGGTGGCCGCGGCCGGCGATCCGGTGGCTTCGGCGATCGTGGAGCGCCAGGCCGGGGAGGTGGTGGCCATGGCGTCGGTGGCGCTGGCGCGGCTCGGGATGCTCGGCGAGGAGGTTCCCGTCCTGCTGGGCGGCGGGGTGCTCGCCGCCGGACATCCACAGCTGAACGGGGCGATCGAGTCGGGGCTGGCGGAAGCGGCCCCGCGGGCCCGGATCTCGGTGGTGGTGGCCCCGCCGGTACTGGGCGCGGGGCTGCTGGGGCTGGACGCGGTGGGGGCGCCGCCCGAGGCGTACGGCAAACTCCGTGCCCATTTCGGGTGAACCTGCCCACGGGGGCGGGCGGTGTGGAACCGTGACGGACGCCCGGACGTATTGACGGTGAAGGGGAGACGCGAGCGGCGGCGCAAGCGGTGACGGACGCGGCGGCGGCGCCGGACCGGGGGAAGGATCGTCAAGATCCGGTACCTCGTGCTGTAGTTGTCCGCCGATGCGGCCATACTGCTGCGACGGGTACTCCCGCGGTGACCGGACCGGGGGGCGCCCCGCCCGGCAGCCGGGGGGAAGTCATGACCGAGGGGGAGGTCACGGTGGCCATCACATCACGCGCGCCCGCGCCCGGCGGCGGTGTCTCCACGACGCCCGCCGCCGGACCGCCCGCGCAGCAGCCCGCACCGCCCGGGCCGCGCACCGCCTGGGCCGAGGGCGTCGAGCGGCTGCGCGCGGCCGCGACCACGGAGCCGGGCCGGCTGCGCATCATCGGGGCGGTACTCGCCGCCCTGGTGCTGCTGTTCGGCACGTCGGCGGTGTGGGAGGTCTCGGACCGGGTGACCGCCGCCGAGGACGTGGTGGGGCACAGCCAGCCGCTGAGCGCGGACGCGGCGAGCATCTACCGTTCCCTCGCGGACGCGGACACCGCGTCCTCCAGCGGTTTCCTCGCGGGCGCCCAGGAGCCGCGCGAAGTCCGCGAACGGTACGAGAAGGACATCGCGAACGCCTCCCGCCTGCTGGTGAACGCGGCCGCCAACACCGACGCCGGCGGGGACTCCCGCAAGGAGATAGCGCTGCTGGGTCAGCAGCTGCCGCGCTACACGGGCCTGATCGAGCAGGCGCGGGCCACCAACCGGCAGGGTCTGCCGCTCGGCGGCGCGTACCTGCGGTACGCCAACGAGCAGATGAGCACGGTGCTGCTGCCGGCCGCCCAGCGGCTCTACGAGGCGGAGACGGGCCGGCTCTACAAGGACTACGACGACGCCCGTTCCTGGCCGCCCGTCGCGACGCTCACCGGCCTGCTCGCGCTCGGCGCCCTGGTGTGGGCGCAGCGGCGCAACTACCGCCGGACCAACCGTGTCTTCAACCACGGCCTCGTCGCGGCGACGGCCGCCGCGGCGGTGGTGCTGCTGTGGCTGACCGTCGGACAGACACTGGCCCGGTCGGGGCTGAGTGAGGCCCGTTCCGGCGGGCAGGAGTCGCTCAAGGTGCTGAACGACGCGCGGATCGCCTCGCTCCAGGCGCGGGCCGGCGAGAACCTGACGCTGATCGCGCGCGGCGCCGTACTGGCCGAGGACAAGACGTCCGACAAGTACGACGTGGAGTTCACGAAGAACATGAAGGAGCTGGACTCGGGGCTGGCGACGGCACTGCGGCTGGCCGACGACAGCAGTGGCCGCCGGCCCGTCCAGCAGGCCCTCGACGGCGTGGCGCAGTGGAAGCAGCGGCACGCGGCGGCCCGGGAGACCGATATGCGCGGCGACTACGAGCTCGCGCTGCCGCAGGTCATCGGCGACAAGGACCACAAGGACAGCAGCGGGGCCTCCTTCGACACGGTGGACGCCTCCCTGGAGCAGGCCGTGGCCCACGAGCAGAAGCAGTTCACTCAGGCGGCCCGGGGCGGACTCGGGGCGCTGGGCGGTCTGGTGACGGGCTCGGCGGCCCTGGCGGTCGTCGGTGCGGCGGCCGCACTGCTCGGCATCGGTCGCAGGCTTTCGGAGTACAGGTGAGATCGATGCGGATACGCGCGGGACGGGACCAGGGGTACGGCGCCGACGGCAGCCCGGCCGGGGAGCCGGCGGGCTCCGCGGCCGGCCGGTCCGGGGCCGCCCCCGGGGCCGGCCGGTCCGGGGGCTCCGCGGCGCGGTGGCCCGTGCGCCGGCTGCGCGGCTGGGGCGGTGTCGGCGCGATGGCGGTCGCCTGTGCGCTGACCGCGGCGGCCGTGCTGCTGCCGCTGGCCCAGGCCGCTCCGGACGGCGTCGGGCCCGGCGCGGTCCGGCCGCCCGCCACGATGGCGTTGGCTCCGGCGACCCCGGCCGACACCTGCCAGGACCCCGAGGCCAGCCTGCGGCCGGGCGGGGTGGACGGCCCGGCGATCGAGCGGATCCGCAAGGCGGGCAAACTCGTCGCGGGCGTGGACCAGAACAGCTTCAAGTGGGGCTACCGCAAGCCGGACGGCCACCTCGACGGCTTCGACATCGCGCTGGTCAAGGCCATCGCCAAGGACATCCTGGGTGATGAGAACGCCGTCATCTACCGGGCCATCCCCACCAGCCAGCGCGTCCCCGCGCTCAAGGAGAACCGCGTCGACATCGTGGTGCGCACCATGACCATCAACTGCAAGCGGCTGGAGGACGTCGCCTTCTCCACGGCGTACTTCGAGGCCGGGCAGCAGGTCCTGGCGCCGAAGGGCTCCCCGATCACCGGCTACGACCCCTCGCTGAACGGCCGCAAGATCTGCACCGCCGCCGGTTCCACCGCGGAGACGGCCCTCAGGTCCCAGTCGTACGGCGCGGTCCCGGTCTCCGTGGCCAACCAGCTGGACTGCCTGGTCCGGCTCCAGCTGGGCGAGGTGGACGGCATCATCACCGACAACGCCCTCGCGGCGGGCCAGGCGGCGCAGGACCCGTCCGTGCAGCTGGTCGGCTCGCCCTTCACCCGCGAGTTCTACGGCGTCGCGATGAACAAGGACGCGGGCGACCTGGTGCGCCGCGTGAACAAGGTGCTGGAGAACTACCGCGCGGGCGGCAACGACAGTCCCTGGATGCAGGCCTACCGCACCCACCTGGAGGCCGTGCTGCCGAACGTCACCGCACCGCCCGCGCCCAAGTACCGGGACGGCTGAGGCCGTGGCCGGATCGGGATACGGATCGGGACCGCAGCCGTACGCGGGCGAGGAGAACGGGGAGAGCCGGGTGCGCCTTCCGCAGACGGGGCCGGCAGTGATGGACCGGGACGAGGTCGACCGCGCGCTGGCCCGCCTGGGCGCGGAGCACGAGGCCGTGGAGACCTCCCTGCTCGCGCTCCAGGACCACGCCGGGCGGCGGCTGCTGGAGGGCGCCGGGCTGACCGGGACCACCAAGGAGCGGTGGACGGCCGCCGACGCGGCCATCACCCGGCTGTGGACGTACTTCGACGCCTACAGCGGCGCTCTGGCCGCCGCCCGGCAGATCCGCGAACGGCGGCGCTGGCCCAGCCGCGAGGACCTCGCGGAACTGACCGACCGGCTGCGCGGGCCCGGTGTGGTGGTCGCCGGGGCAGGGGCCGAGGGGGCCGGGATCGCGGAGCGGTTCTCCCTCGCGGAGCTGGTGGTGCGGATGAACGAGCTGTACGCCGGCTCCCTGGACGTGGTGGTGGCCGCCGACGCGGTCTGGTCGGCGCTGCCCGCCCGGATCGACCTGCTCGCCGCCGAACTGCACCGGACCCGTTCGCTGGCGCGTTCGGTCGGCGTGCGCCCCGGTGAACATCCTTCGGGGGACGACCTGGAGGACATCACCGCAGAGCTGGCGCAGCTGCGGGAGCAGGTGATCGCGGACCCGCTGGCGTTCTGGGTCAGGGTGGCGGGGAGCTCCGCCCCGGGCGGCGGCCGTCCGGACACCACCCGGTACGACCGGGCTGCGCGCGCGCTGGACGACGTACGCCGTGAGATCGAGGCGGTGCTGGCGGTACGGCAGGACGCCGAGCAGCGGCTGATGGGCGTGCGGGACGTCCTCTCGCGGGCCGACCGGACCCTCGCGGAGGCGCGGACTGCGCGCGGCGAGGTGCTGGCGAAGATCGCCGCGTCGGAGGTTCCGGCGGTCAGCGGTCCGCCGACGGCGTTGCAGGAGCAGCTCGCGGCGGCGGCCGAGTACCGCCGTCAGGCGCAGTGGCACCGGCTGTCACCGCTGCTGGAGTCCCTGGAGGAACGCGCCGAGGACGAACTGCGCCGCGCCCGCGAGTCGCTGACGGCGGTGACGGCGCCGCTCGCGGTGCGGGCGGAGCTGCGGGGCCGGCTCGACGCGTACAAGGCGAAGGTCGCCCGGCACGGCATGGCGGAGGACCCGCTGCTGATGGAGCGCTACGACACGGCCCGGCGGATGCTGTGGAGCGCGCCGTGCGACCTGCGGGCCGCCGAGCAGGCCGTGCTGCGCTACCAGCGGGCGACGGCCGAGGCGCTGGCGCCGCAGTCGCAGCCCCAGCCGCAGGAGACGCCCCCCGCCGACGGCGGGGCGGAAAGGGAAGACGGATGAGCCTGATCGGAACCGCGTGCGTGCGCCCCGGCTGCCCGGGGTCGTACGAGGACATGGGGGGCGGGGAGGTCTACTGCGGCACCTGCGGGCTGGCGCCGGTCGGCGCCGTGTCGGCGGGTGCGGAGGAACTGGTGTCGCCGCCCACCGGCATGACCAGCGCCGCGCGGCACGGTGATTCCCGGGGCTCGGGGCGCTCCTCGTCCGCGTCGGCCGGCTCCTCCCGGTCGGCGCGTTCCTCGCGTTCGTCCTCGTCGCGGCGTTCGGTGTCGGGGCGGCTGTCGCGTTCGCTGCCGGGGACGGCGTCCAGCCGTTCGGTGTCGGTGCGCAGTTCGGGTTCGGCCGGCTCGTCTTCGGGGCGCGGCCGTCTGGGGGCCGGTCTGGTCGACGTGCCGCAGGTGCCCCGGCCGGACCCGTCGGCGGCGGTACTGGAGAACCCCGAGGTCCCCGAGCGCAAGCGGTTCTGCTCCCGCTCGGACTGCGGGGCCCCGGTGGGGCGGGCGCGCGGCGACCGGCCGGGCAGGACGGAGGGGTTCTGCACCAAGTGCGGGCACCCGTACTCCTTCGTGCCCAAGCTGAACGCGGGCGACGTGGTGCGCGGGCAGTACGAGGTGGCGGGCTGCCTGGCCCACGGCGGCCTCGGCTGGGTGTACCTGGCGGTGGACAAGGCGGTCTCGGACCGCTGGGTGGTGCTCAAGGGCCTGCTGGACACCGGGGACCAGGACGCGATGGAGGCGGCGATCTCCGAGCGGCGCTTCCTCGCGGAGATCGAGCACTCCAACATCGTGCGGATCTACAACTTCGTGGAGCACCTGGACCAGCGGACCGGTTCGCTGGACGGGTACATCGTCATGGAGTACGTCGGCGGCAAGTCGCTCAAGGAGATCGCCAACGAGCGGCGTCGGCCGGACGGCAGGCGCGACCCGCTGCCGGTCGAGCAGGCGTGCGCGTACGGCATCGAGGCGCTGGAGGCGCTCGGTCACCTGCACAGCAGGAACCTGCTGTACTGCGACTTCAAGGTCGACAACGCGATCCAGCAGCAGGACCAGCTCAAGCTCATCGACATGGGCGCGGTGCGGCGGATGGACGACGAGGAGTCGGCCATCTACGGCACGGTGGGCTACCAGGCGCCGGAGGTGGCGGAACTGGGTCCCTCGGTGGCGTCGGACCTGTACACGGTGGCGCGCACCCTGGCGGTGCTGACCTTCGACTTCCAGGGCTACACGAACGTGTTCGTGGATTCGCTGCCGGACCCCGAGCACATCGAGGTGTTCCGGCGGTACGAGTCGTTCTACCGGCTGCTGGTACGGGCCACGGACCCGGATCCCGGCCGCAGGTTCGCGTCCGCGCAGGAGATGGCGGACCAGTTGACGGGCGTGCTGCGGGAGGTCGTGGCGCTCCAGACGGGGCGGCCGCGCCCCCAGCTTTCGACGCTGTTCGGGCCGGAACTGCGGGTGCCGGACACCCGGTTGTACGCAGACGAGGCGGGTACCGCCGCCGGGGCCGGCGCGGTGGTCCCGGCGCAGCGGCGGAGCGGGGCGGTGAACCGGGCCGTCCCGGCCGGCCCCGCTCCGCGCGGCGGGCCGGCGGAGCCGGACGCCCGGGGTACGGCGCTGGCGCTCCCGGTTCCGCTGGTGGATGCGGCCGACGCCAACGCCGGGTTCCTCGCCGGACTGCTCACCGCCGCGCCCACCGACCTCCTCGGGGCGCTGGGCTCGGCGCCGGCCGACTCCGCCGAACTGCGGCTGCGGGAGCTGCGGGCCCGGCTGGAGCTGGGCGAACTCGCGGTGGCGGGGGCGGCGCTGGCCGAGCTGGAGGCCCGGCACCCCGACGACTGGCGGGTGGTGTGGGCGCGCGGCATCGCCTCCCTGGCCACCGGGGACGACGAGGTGGCCGCCCTGTCCTTCGACGCCGTCTACGACGCCTTCCCCGGCGAGCCCGCGCCGAAGCTGGCGCTGGGGCTGTGCGCGGAGGTCCTGGGGCAGTTGGACAACGCCGCCGAGTACTACCGGCTCGTCTGGATCACCGATCCCGGCTTCGTGAGCGCGGCGTTCGGGCTGGCGCGGGTGCAGCTCGCGTCCGGCGACCGGGCGGGGGCGGTGCGGACGCTGGAGTCGGTCCCGGAGGTGTCGATCCACTACACCGCCGCCCGGGTGGCGGCCGTACGGGCACGCCTGCGCGACCGGTCACCGGAAGAGCCGTTGCTGCCCGACCTGGTGGCGGCTGCCGCGCAGGTGGAGGCGCTGGGGCGGTTCGGGCTGGACTCGGTGCGCAGGGAACGGCTGTCGGTGGAGGTTCTGGGCTCGGCCCTGGACTGGGTACTGTCGGGTAGCCGGGGTGCCGACCCCGGCCGGACCTCGCTGCTCGGCAGTCAACTGGACGAGCGGGGGCTGCGCTTCGGCCTGGAGCGCTCGTACCGCGTCCTCGCTCGGCTGGCGCAGCGGGGCGAGGAGAGGATCGAACTGGTGGAGCGGGCTAACCGTTTCCGTCCCCGGACGTGGGTGTGATTGATGTCGATGCATCGGCTGTCGGGCTGCCCCGGCTGTGCGGAGCCCCTGGAAGAGGCTGACCGTTTCTGCGGCGTCTGCGGCCACCCGGTCCCCGCCGGCCCCGACGCAGGGCCGCCCGGCGGGGCGGCGCCCTCCGGGGCGGACGGGGACGCCTCCCCGGCCCCGGGCCCGTCCGGCGCCGAGTCCCCCCGCGCCCCGGCGCCTTGGGACCCCGGCGCTCCGGACGCCTACCAGACCCCCGCCCCGGCCGGCCCCGGTGGGCCGGACGCCGCCCCGGGCGGCGGTCCCGGATACCCCGGGGACGACCGGGAGCGGAGCGAGTACGGGTCCGCCGGGGAGTACGCCGCCCGGGCGGTACCGTCGCCGCCCACCGTCAGGGGCCGGCCCTACGACCCCGAACCGGCCGCGCCCGCAGGCGGGTACGGCTCCGGTGTGCCCGCGCCCGGATGGGGCAGTGTGACCAGCGCCGCCCCGACGCTGGTCGACGACGCCGGCGACTGGTCCGCCGCCCCGGCCGACCCGGCCCCGGCCGCCGCCTGGCAATCGGGCCCCGCCCAGGAGCACCCGTACGGCAACCCACAGGGCACCGGCCCCGCACAGGAACCCCCGTACGGCACAGCCCACGAACCCCCGTACGGCACCGCGCAGGGGTCACCGCACGGTGACACGGCCTCCGGGCCCGGCGAGGGCGGCCCCTGGCAGTCAGGCCCCGCCCAAGAACCCCCGTACAGCACCCCGCAGGAGCCACCGCAGGAGGCCGGGGCCGCACCGGGCGACGGGAAGACCTGCGTCGCGTGCCGGGCCGGGCGGGTGGACACCGACGGGTACTGCGAGCACTGCGGGCACGCGCAACCGCGGGAGCGGGACCACCTCGAAGAGGAGCTCGGGAGCGTCGCCGCCGTCAGCGACCGGGGGCTGCGCCACCACCGCAACGAGGACTCCTTCGCGGTGGCCGCCACCGCCCTCCCCGACGGCTCCGCCGCCACCGTGGCCATCGTCTGCGACGGCGTCTCCTCCGCCAGCCGCCCCGACGAGGCCTCCGCCGCGGCCGCCGGCGCCGCCAACGAGGCGCTGCTCGAAGCCCTCCCCCGCGGCGCCCACCCGCAGGAGGCCATGCACGACGCGATCCTCGCCGCCGCGGCCGCCGTGAACGCGCTCGCGCCGGAGGTACCCGGCGCCCAGAACGCCCCCGCCTGCACCCTCGTCGGCGCCGTCGTCAGCGGCGGCGTGCTCACCATCGGCTGGGTCGGTGACAGCCGCGCCTACTGGGTGCCCGACGACCGTGCGGCACTCCCCCGCCGCCTCACCGAGGACGACTCCTGGGCCGCCCAGATGGTCGCGGCCGGCCTGATGGGCGAGGCCGAGGCGTACGCGGACGTCCGCGCCCACGCCATCACCGGCTGGCTCGGCGCCGACGCGTACGACCTCGAACCGCACACCGCCAGCTTCAAGCCGGACCACCCCGGCGTCGTCGTCGTCTGCACGGACGGCCTGTGGAACTACGCCGAGTCCGCACGGGAGATGGCCGAGGTCCTTCCCCCCGACGCGGCGTTCCGCCCCCTGCACAGCGCGCAGGTCCTGGTGGGGCACGCCCTCGACGGGGGCGGCCACGACAACATCACCGTGGCCGTCGTCCCCTTCGCCGCCGCCCCGCCGCGGCCCCCCGTCCACGCCGAAACGGAACCGGAAACGGAACCGACCTCCTAGGAGTCCACCGATGGCGAACTTCGCCAAGCCGAGCGCCCCGCGCTTCAGCGTGGAGGTGTACCAGAACGAGTTCCTGCCCGAGGGCGGCCGCGACGTCCACGCCATCGTCACGGTCACCTCCACCGGGGGCGCCACCGCCGCCCGCCCCGCCGCCCTCGCGCCCGGCGGCGCGGCCGTCGTGATCATGCTCGACTGCTCGGGATCGATGGACCACCCGCCGGCCAAGATGCGCGGCGCCCGCGAGGCCACGGCCGCCGCCATCGACACGCTGCGCGACGGCACCTCGTTCGCGGTGATCGCCGGTACCCACGTGGCCCGCGAGGTCTACCCGGGCCAAGGCCGTCTCGCCACCGCCGACCCCGCCACCCGCGCCCAGGCCAAGGAGGCGCTGCGCGGCCTCGGTGCCGGCGGCGGCACCGCCATCGGCACCTGGCTGCGCCTCGCCGACGGCCTGCTGCGCGGGTCGACGGCCACCATCCGGCACGGGATCCTGCTCACCGACGGCCGCAACGAGCACGAGGAGCCCGCCGTGCTGCGCGCCACGCTCGACGCCTGCGCGGGCCGCTTCACCTGCGACGCGCGCGGTGTCGGCACCGACTGGGAGGTGAAGGACGTCACGGACATCGCGGGCGCGCTGCTCGGCTCCGCCGACATCGTGGCCGATCCCGCCCACCTGAGCGAGGACTTCACGCGCATGATGGAGAACGTCATGGGCAAGGAGGTGGCGGACGTCTCGCTGCGCCTGTGGACGCCGGTCGGCGCGGAGATCCAGTACGTCAAGCAGGTCGCGCCCGCCGTCCAGGACCTCACCGGCCGCCGCACCGAAGCCGGTCCGCGCGCGGGCGACTACCCGACCGGTTCGTGGGGCGACGAGTCCCGCGAGTACCACGTGTGCGTACGGGTGCCGGGTGCGTCCGTCGGCCAGGAGATGCTGGCCGCGCGGGCCATGCTGGTGATGCCCCAGGGCGCCGGTGAGCCGCCGGCCACGCTCGCCCAGGGCCTGGTCCGGGCGGTGTGGACGGACGACCTCGCCTCCTCCACCGCCATCAGCCCGCAGGTGGCGCACTACACGGGACAGGCGGAGCTGGCGCAGGCCATCCAGCAGGGGCTGGAGGCCCGCAAACTGGGCGATGTCGACGGCGCGACCGCCAAGCTGGGGCGCGCCGTGCAGCTGGCGAGCGCCTCCGGGAACGCCGACACCGCCAGGCTTCTGGCGAAGGTGGTGGATGTCGTGGATGCGGCGGCGGGTACTGTGCGGCTGAAAGCGAAGGTCGCCGATGCCGACGAGATGACCCTTGAAACGCGTTCGACGCAGACCGTCCGAGTGAAGAAGACCTGAGAAGAACCTGACGCGATGACGCAGGGAGAAGGGGGAAGCGTCGCCATGCCGACCTGCCCGAACGGACACCAGTCCGCCTCCGACGACTGGTGCGAGGTCTGCGGCCACCGCATGGCTGCCGCTACGAGCGCTCCCGAGGCGCCCTCCTACGGCTACGGCTACCCTCCCACGGCCGGCGAGCCGACCGCCCAGGCCGAGCTGTGCCCGCAGTGCCGCACGCCGCGCGAGGCGATGGCGCCGTTCTGCGAGGAGTGCCGGTTCAACTTCCTGACCCGTACGCCGACCCCGCCCTCCTTCGCGCCCGACGGGCCGGCGGGCCCGGGCCGCGCGCCCGTGCCCCCGCCGCCGGTACCGGCGCCGCCGACCTTCTCCCAGGACCACTTCGAGTACCAGGGCTCCCGCCCGTCGCGGGTCAACCGGCCGGCCGAGCCGCTCCAGCGCGAGGACGACTGGCTGCTCCCGCCGCCGGCGCACGAGCAGCAGCCGCTCCGGCAGGAGTACGCACCGCCGCAGCAACAGCACTACCAGCAGCAGGCGCCGCAGGAGTACCAGCAGCCCCAGCACCACCAGGAGTACGCGCCGCAGCAGCAGCCCGGGCAACAGCCCCAGCAGCCCTTCCCCTCCCAGGGCGGCGGCGGTTCCTGGAGCGCGACGATCGGCCCGGACCGTTCGTACTTCATGGCGATGATGCAGCGCAGCGGCCCCGAGGCTGCGGGGCTCAACCTCCCCGCCTACTCCCCCGAGCAGCACCTGCCGCTCTCCGGCGGCCAGGTCACCATCGGCCGCCGCCGTGCCTCCACGGGCGAGTCCCCCGACATCGACCTGTCGGTCCCCCCGGAGGACCCGGGCGTCTCCCACCAGCACGCCGTCCTCGTCCAGCAGCCCGACGGCAGCTGGGCGGTGGTGGACCAGAACTCCACCAACGGCACCACGATCAACGGCGGCGAGGAGCCGATCCAGCCCTACGTCCCCATCCCCCTCGCCGACGGCGACCGCGTCCACGTGGGCGCCTGGACGACGATCACCGTCCGGCGCGGCTGAGCCCCGCGCGACTCAGACCGACGCGGCTTCCCCCAGCGGCCACACGTACGGGCCCTGGGGGTCGTCCAGCCAGGACCACTGCCCCTCGGGGGTGACCGTCACGCCGAACCGCTCACGGCCGGGACGGCCTTCCCGGCGCCACAGGTCCAGCCCCTCCCGCGGGTGCAGCGCGCCCGCGCTGAGGATCAGCATGAACTGGAAGCGCTCGTTCTCCACCAGCTCGTACGGGAGCGCCTCCTGAGCGGCCGCGGAGGGCGGCGCCGCCGCGGTGGCCCCGCGCAGGGGGACGAAGTAGGCAGGGGTGTGCAGGAAGCGGCCCTCGGCGAAGTCGGCGTCGCGGACGGTGAGCGCGATCAGGCCCGTCGACAGGGGGGCCAGGATGCGCGCGCCGGGCCTGCACTGGCCGAGCCAGGCCGGCGGGATCAGCGGGAGCGTGCAGGTCACCAGGATCCGGTCGAAGGGGGCGCGGGAAGGACAGCCGCGCGCCCCGTCGCCGGTGACCACGGTCGGCCGGTAGCCGAGCCGGACCAGGTGGGCCCGGGCGGACTCGGTGATCTCCTCGTCGAGGTCCACGGTGGTGACGTGCTCGTCGCCGAGCCGGTGGCAGAGCAACGCCGCGTTGTAGCCGGTGCCCGCGCCGATCTCCAGTACGTCGTCCCCGTCCCGCACCTCCAGCGACTCCAGCATCTTGGCCATCAGGGAGGGCTGACTGCTGGAGGACAGCAGCTCGCCGTCGCGCAGCCGGGTCGCGAGGGGCGCGTCCGTGTACACCCCCCGCAGCCAGCGGGCCCGCCGCTCGGGGTCCGGGTCCTCGCCCCACAGCCGCTCGTGCCCGGCGCCGCGGCCGGTCCAGAAGTACGGCACGAAGACGTGGCGGGGCACGGCCGTGAAGGCCGCCCGCCAGTGCGGGTCCTGCAGGACCCCGGCGGCGGTCAGCTCCCGCACCTGGGCGGCGTGCGCGAGTTCGCGCACGTCCCGTCCTGTGGTGTGTGCTCCCATGCCTCCACTGTCCTGCCGGTCGGCGGCGAAGGCGAGCGGTGGTCGTCGGCCCGGCCACGGGTGGTGGTCCTAGGACCCCGGTCCTCCGTCCGGGTGTCTGAGACGATGGTCGGGTGAATGACAATCCGCAGGGCACGGTCCAGGAGCAGACCTTCTACGAGCTGGTGGGCGGCGAGGCCACCTTCCGCCGGCTCGTCCACCGCTTCTACCAGGGCGTCGCCGAAGACCCGCTGCTGCGCCCGATGTACCCGGAGGGCGACCTCGGTCCGGCCGAGGAGCGGTTCGCGCTCTTCCTGATGCAGTACTGGGGCGGGCCGTCCACGTACAGCGAGAACCGCGGGCACCCCCGCCTGCGCATGCGGCACGCGCCGTTCCAGGTGGACGCGGCCGCGCACGACGCGTGGCTGGGCCACATGCGGGTGGCGGTGGACGAGCTGGGGCTGGCGCCGGAGCACGAGGCCCAGCTGTGGCGGTACCTGACCTACGCGGCCGCCTCGATGATCAACACTGCCTGACGAGCACTGGCTGACGAACACTGCCCGACGAGCACTGCCCGACGAACACTGGCTGACGAACCCTGGCTGATCAACGGGCTTTGGCCGACGGAGCTCGGGCCGAGGGGCCTCAGACCGGCCGGACCAGCAGGGCCCCGAGTCCCCCGGTCCGCCCGGGACGCCGCATGGCGACGGATCCGTACGGGGTGCGCAGCCTGAGCCAGCCGCCGGAGGTGAACAGCGCCACCGGCTCGGGGCGCCCCGCGGCCGCCGCCTGAGCCGGGACCGTGGTGCGGACCGGCCGCAGGAAGCCGAGGGACTGCGCCGCGTGGACGGCGCGCAGCGGCAGTTCGGTGTCACCGAGGGTGCGGGACCAGATGTCGCGGCCGATCCGGTCGCGCTCGGACCGGGTCCGGTGCTGCGGGGGCAGGGCCTCGTCCCGGGCGCGGAACTCCGCGACGGCCCCCGCCACGGCGGCCCGCATGGCGTCGGTGCCCGGCAGCCCGGGCACCTGCTCCCAGCCTCCCCGGGGCGGCAGCACACCGGCCCACGGCGGCCCGGTGACCGGCTGCGGGACGACGGCACCTGCGGCGTCCTCGTCCACGGACTCCAGCAGCTCACCGGCGGACACCGTCAGGTCCAGCGGCCGCCCGACGGGTACGGCGAGCCGCACCGTACGGATGGCCAGGACGTCGAAGGACGGCGGCCGCCCGAAGACGGCGAGCGCGCCGCCCTCCGCCCGGGCCTGCAGGCGGACGGCGGCGGCGCGGTCGTAGTGCACCAGCCGGCCCAGGAAGGCGGCGAGGTCCGCCGCCTCCCCGGAATCGGCGAAGCGCAACTGCCCGTTCATGCCGCGATGCGCCCTTCACGGTGCTTCGGGGCGCCCGCCGCCACGGGCTCGTCGAGGTACTCCTCCAGGAAGCGCCTCTCCTCGGCCGTGATGCGGCGGGGCCGCCCCTCGGCGAGGTTGAACGGCACGACCACGGTTTCGGCACGCACGTAGACCGTCTCCGGTGCGTCCTCGGTCGCCTCGTCCTTGACCTCGTAGCGGATGGTCAGGGACGCGGCGCCGATCCGGGTCACCCAGCTCTCGATGAGGACCGGCTCGTGCCGGTGCACGAGGGGCAGCTTGTAGTCGATCTCGTGCCGGGCGACGACGGAGCCGCCCGTGAAGGACTCACTGCCCTCCCCCGGCGCCAAGCGGAACATGAAGTCGATGCGCGCCTCCTCCAGGTAGCGGAGGAAGACGACGTTGTTGACGTGCCCGAAGGCATCCATGTCCGCCCAGCGCAGCGGGCACCGGTAGTGGTGTCTGGCCATGACCTCCGACCTCAGCCTCGGGTCAGCTTCTTGTAGGTGGCACGGTGCGGACGCGTGGCGTCCGGGCCGAGCCGCTCGACCTTGTTCTTCTCGTACGACTCGAAGTTGCCCTCGAACCAGAACCACTTGGATTCGCCCTCGTACGCCAGGATGTGCGTGGCGACGCGGTCCAGGAACCAGCGGTCGTGGGAGACGACCACGGCCGCACCGGGGAATTCGAGGAGTGCGTTCTCCAGCGAGCCCAGGGTCTCGACGTCGAGGTCGTTGGTGGGCTCGTCGAGGAGCAGCAGGTTGCCGCCCTGCTTGAGGGTGAGCGCGAGGTTCAGGCGGTTGCGCTCACCGCCGGAGAGCACGCCAGCCGGCTTCTGCTGGTCCGGGCCCTTGAAACCGAAGGCGCTGACGTACGCACGGGACGGCATCTCGACGTTGCCGACGTTGATGTAGTCCAGCTCGTCCGACACGACCGCCCAGAGGGTCTTCTTGGGGTCGATGTTGGCGCGGCCCTGGTCCACGTACGAGATCTTGACGGTCTCGCCGACCTTGATCTCACCGGAGTCCGGGGCCTCCAGGCCCTGGATCATCTTGAAGAGCGTGGTCTTGCCGGCGCCGTTCGGGCCGATGATGCCGACGATGCCGTTGCGCGGCAGCGTGAAGGACAGGTCGTCGATGAGGACCTTGTCGCCGAACGCCTTCGAGAGGTTGTTGACCTCGACCACGATCGAGCCCAGGCGCGGGCCCGGCGGGATCTGGATCTCCTCGAAGTCGAGCTTGCGCATCTTGTCGGCCTCGGCCGCCATCTCCTCGTAGCGGGCGAGGCGGGCCTTGGACTTGGCCTGGCGGCCCTTGGCGTTGGAGCGGACCCACTCCAGCTCTTCCTTGAGGCGCTTGGCGCGCTTCTCGTCCTTCTTGCCCTCGACCTTGAGGCGCTCGGCCTTCTTCTCCAGGTAGGTGGAGTAGTTGCCCTCGTAGGGGTGGGCGCGGCCGCGGTCGAGCTCGAGGATCCACTCGGCGACGTTGTCGAGGAAGTAGCGGTCGTGGGTGACGGCCACGACGGCGCCCTTGTACTGGGCCAGGTGCTGCTCCAGCCAGTTCACCGACTCGGCGTCGAGGTGGTTGGTGGGCTCGTCGAGGAGCAGCAGGTCGGGGGCCTCCAGCAGCAGCTTGCAGAGGGCCACGCGGCGCTTCTCACCACCGGAGAGGTTGGTGACGGGCCAGTCGCCGGGCGGGCAGCCCAGGGCGTCCATGGCCTGCTCCAGCTGGGCGTCGAGGTCCCACGCGTTGGCGTGGTCCAGGTCGTCCTGGAGCTTGCCCATCTCCTCCATCAGCTCGTCGGTGTAGTTCGTCGCCATTTCCTCGGCGATCGCGTTGAACCGGTTGAGCTTGCCCTTGATCTCGCCGACACCGTCCTCGACGTTCTCCAGGACGGTCTTGGACTCGTCGAGCTTCGGCTCCTGCATGAGGATGCCGACGGAGTAGCCGGGGGAGAGGTAGGCCTCACCGTTGGACGGCTGCTCCAGGCCCGCCATGATCTTCAGAACGGTGGACTTGCCGGCGCCGTTCGGGCCGACCACACCGATCTTGGCGCCGGGCAGGAAGTTCAAGAAGACATCATCGAGAATCACCTTGTCGCCGTGCGCCTTGCGCGTCTTGCGCATGGTGTAGATGAACTCAGCCAAGAGAAACCGTCCGGCAGATCGATGGTGGGCAGATACACCCCATCTTGCCTGACGTCCATACCCACGGGCGAATGGGTAGGTCAGAGCCCCCTGAGCTGGGGCGGGGGGAGGACGGATGGACAACGCCCTGCTGGCGCTCGCCGGCACGACCATCGCGGTGGCGGGCACGCTCCTCGCGCCCGTCCTGTCCCAGCGGCTCGTCGCGCGCACCGAATCGCACCGCTTCGAGCGCCAGGAACGCGCGGCGGACGCCCAGTGGGCCCGCGAGCAGCGGGCAGCCGAGCTGGACAAACGGCGCGCCTGCTACGTGACCTCGAACTCCGGCTACCGCCGTTACCGCATCGAGCTCATGAAGTACCTGTGGCTGGTCCACAGGGCGGAGGTCACCGTGGAAGCGCGGACGGTCCTGGAGGAGGCCCGTCATGCGATGCACGCGGCCTTCGCCGAGGCGCAGATGGCAGCCTCCGACGCGGTACTGGCGGAGCTGGACTCCATGTCGCGGACCCTCGCGGCGATCTACGACGGGGTGCTGCGCCTGGAGGAGGCCGACAGCGCACCCGAGGGCGCGTTCGAGGAGATGCGGACCGCTCTCCTGCAGGCCAACGAGCAGTGGATGGTCATGCGCGGCGCCATGCGGGCCGACCTGGGAGTCGCCCCGCCGCCGGGGTGAGACGGGCTCCCCCGGCCGGGGGTGCGGGGCGCGGGCGGGCGCAGGCGGCCGGGGGCGGGGCGCAGGTCCTCAGTGGGGGCGGTAGACGGTGAGGGCGTGGGGCAGCGCGTCGAGGACGAGGGCGGAGGGGGCGTGGGCGTACTCCCCGTCGTAGGCCAGGGGCGTGCCCTCGGGGATGTCGGCGATGCGCAAGCTGCGGAGCTTGGTCGCGGTGTGGACGGGGGACCGGCTCAGGGGGCCGGCGAAGGCGGCGGCGAGGAGGCGGGGGCCGGGGCGGCCGCCGCCGTAGACCATGCGTACGTCGAGCAGGCCCTCGCCGATGCTGTCGCGACGGCGGGGGGTGGGGCCGGTGCCGTGGTAGGTGCCGTTGCCCGCGAAGAGCAGCCAGACCTTCCGGGGGCGGCCGGCGAGCCGCAGCGCCACGGGGTGCTCGGCGCGCAGCACCCGCCAGGCCGCCAGCAGGGCGGCGGGGCCGCCGCCGATCCGGGGCGCCCAGCGCAGCCGGTGCCGTAGCAGTTCGGGGTAGGCGCCGACGCTGAAGGTGTTCAGGAAGTAGCCGGACTCCGCGTGCCGCCCCTCGCCGGACCCTTCCCCCGAGCCGGCGTCCCGCGGGGCGGGGCGGGGGCCGGGGCTGAAGCGGCCGACGGCGACGCGGACCGCGTGCCCGGCGGCCAGGGCGCGGCAGGTGTCCTCGGCCCCGGCGAGCCCGAGGTCGAGGGCGAAGTGGTTGAGGGTGCCGCCGGGGAACACCGCGAGGGGGATCCCGGCGCGCAGGGCGGCCGTGGCGGCGGCGTTGATGGTGCCGTCTCCGCCGCAGATGCCGAGCACCTTGGAGCGGGAGGCCGCCGCGGCCAGTTCCGCGGGCAGGTCGGGGCCCGCGCATTCGACGAGTTCCGCCTTGGGCAGCCGGTCCAGTACGGAGTCCAGGCCGGCCCGGGCAGCGGTCCCCGAGTCGGTGTTCACCACGACGGTCAGCCCGGCCCCGTCGGGCAGCGCGGGCGCCCCGACCACCCTGCGTTCGTCGCCCGGCACGACCCGCGCGTCCTCCACGCCCCGCGCGAGCCGGCGCACGACGAGCCCGGCGGCCACGCCGAGGGCGGCGCCCGCCGCCACGTCGGAGGGGTAGTGCACCCCGGTGTACACCCGGGAGAACGCCACCGAGGCGGCCACGGGTGCGAGGGCCAGGCCCCACCCCGGGGCCTCCAGCGCGAGCCCGGTGGTGAACGCGAAGGCGGAGGCGGAGTGGCCCGAAGGGAACGAGGTGGTCCAGGGCTGGGTGGTCAGCCGGCGCACGGTGGGCACCCCGTCCAGCAGCGGGCGGGCGCGGCGCACCGACCACTTGCCGACGGTGTTGATGGTGGCCGAAGCCAGCGCGAGCGAGGCCGCGCCGCGCAGGGCTGCCTTCCTGGAGCGGGTCGAGCCGAACACGCCGATCGCGACGGCGGCCCCGCCCCACAGGACGCCGTGGTTGGCGGCCCGCCCGAGGCGCGGCAGCACCCGGTCGGCCCCCGGCCAGTGCCGTTGCGCCACCGCGTCGAACAGCCGCCGGTCCCACCGCGCGAGCGCGCCTTGCCAGGTCAGCTTCTGATCACCCATTGCCACCGCCTACCCGGCAACCCTGATCCGAATCACCCCCTACACGCGTCCCCTACGCCCGGACCCCCACCCGGCCGAGCGGTCTGGAGCCCCGGGCCCCGTCGAGGCCGTGGCCCGTCCCCCCGCGGGCGTCCGGGCCGCCCAGCAGCAGCCGGCCCATCCCCGCTCGCCCGGCACCCGGCACCCGGCGTCCACACGGCGGCCCCTCTGTTGCGCCGCCGCACACACCGGGGCGCCCGCCACCGGGCGAGCGCGCCGTTCGGCGGGGCCCGCCTCCCCGCCGTACGGACCGAGCACCGCACACCCCCGGGCCCTGCCCGAAATGCGGCGGCGCGCCGCCTCCGGCCCGCCCGGGCCGCCGCATCCACACCCCGGGCGGGCCCGCCCGGCGCTCCGGGGCACCCCCGCAACCCAGGCGGCGATCCACGGCACGGGCGCCACCGGCGCGCGGGCGGGAGCCGGGCACCTCCCGGCCACACCGCCCCCTCTCCCGGGGCCACGCCGCCGGATCCGGCCGCACACCGCGCGCCGTGGCCGACCCCCGACCGCGGGCCGCTGCTCCGCGGGGCGGCCGCCGCCCCGGCTCCACGTCAGGCCGCCGCCCTGCGTGCCGCGCCCTAAGCCCCTTCGCGCGGGTCCTCCTCGCCCTCCAGGGGGCGCTTGCGCAGGAGCAGGACCACCATGCCGCCCAGGACCACGAGGCCGACGGCCAGGGCCGCGATCACCGGGGTCGCCGCCGAGCTGCCGCTGGTGGCCAGGCGCTCCCCGTCGGCGGAGTCCTGCGGCACGGACAGCGTCACCGCCGCCGCCCCACCCATCGGGGTCGCCCCGGGCGAGGGCCACAGTGCCGTCGCCGTGGCGGCCGTCGCGGCGGCGCTGGAGCCGGCCACGATCTGCGCCTGCCCCGGGATCCCGTTGGCGAAGACCCGCCCGACCGGGACCCGGGTGGAGCCCTGGACGGTGACCGAGGCGTGCCCGTCCGGCGTGCCCGCAGGCACCTCGAAGTAGAGCCGGGTCCCGTTGCCGGCGGTGGTCAGCGGCCGCCCCTCGGCGTCCACCACCCGCACCCCCATCGCCACGGCCGCCGCGTCGGGGGTGACCGTCACGCTCTGCGCGCCCGTCCGCACCGTGACCGGCCCCAGCCGGGCGCCCGTGGGCCCCGATACCGGACCGGACACCTCACCGGGGTCCAGCCCCAGCGACGCCGGCGGCTCCGGCAGCCGGCCCGCCTCCCGCTGGAGGTAGCCGGCCAGCTTCTCCGCCGCCGGGTCCGCCGCCTCGACCTGCGCACCGTCGGCCAGCCGCCAGATCGCCACCTGGGTCCCGGCCGCCGCGCTCTCGGCGGTCAGCGAGCCGGCCCCGGCCGCCTTCGCGAGCCCGGCCAGGTCGTTGAGCTGCGGGTAGGAGTGCTCCAGCACCCAGCGGATCCGGCCCGCGTCCTGGTTGGCGGCGAGCGGGGTCCCGCCCCACCCGCTCTCGGTGTACCGGGCCTCGGGCTGCGCGAAGCCCGCCACCCCGACTCCGTACGTCTGGAGCATCCCGCCGCCGTCGACGCGCATCTCGTACAGTCCGGCCGGGATCTGCCGGACCGATCCGTCCCCGCCGCGCAGCACCGCCTGCCCGAACGTCTTCAACCCGTCCAGCACGGCGCTCGCGCCCCCCGGGGCCCGCTCCGACGCCGAACCGGAATCCGCCGCGGCCGCCGCTCCCGGCGCGGCGCTGAGGGCCGCGGCCAGCAGGGCCACCGCCAGCGGCCGCCGCGCGGAGGCCCGTACGGAAGCACGCCCGACGACAGGAACCGGAACACCGGCCGACGGAACCGGAACACCCGCCGCCGACGGGGCGGGCGGAGCCGGCGGCTCGCCGGTGACAGGGTCAGGCGCAGGAACAACGGCGGGAGCAGGAACGGAGGATGCGGGAACAGCGATCGACACAGTCTTCCCCTTCGGGCCGAAGGCCCAGGTGCCCGTGAGTACCGGGTGATCTTAGCCCCCTCGAACATTCAGACCACCGCCGCCTTCTGAGGATCCATCAGGGACACGTCCGTTCTCACGACCCGGCGGAACGCCGCCGTACCGCGGTTGAGGTCGTGTCCGATGGCGACGGCGTCGATGTCCGCCGAGAACCACCGCACGCCGTCCCCGTCCGGCGGGTCGTCCCGGACCCGCAGCCGCCCGTGCACCACCAGCGGCTCCCCGACCGAAACGGAACTGGCCAGGTTCAGCGCCAGCGTCCGTCGCGCCCACACCGTGTAGAAGCTGGTGGAGCCGTCGGCCCACGCCTCCTTGCGCCGGTCGAAATACCGCGGCGTCACCGCGAACCGGAACCTCGCCGACGGACCCGCCGGCGTCTCCTTGAAGTCGATCTGGGTCGCCACGTGGCCCACCAGCGTCACCAGGGTGTCGTTCATCCCCGCTTCCCTTCCCCGCATCCCGCTCCCCCGCCCGGACCATCCGCACGAGGTACGACCATGCTGGCCCGCCGCCCCCGGTCCCGCTCGGGCCTGTGGATTACTGGTGGGTTGTGGACAACCGCGCCACCGTCGCGTACTGCTCGCGCACCTCCCGGTACCGCAGCAGCTCCGCCGCGACCGGCTCCAGCACCCGCGCCCGCCCGCACCCGGCCGCCGCCTGCCGCAGCCGCTGCTCCGCGTCCTGCCCGTACCGGCGCGCCGGTCCCCGCGCCGCCATCGAGCAGGCCCACTCGACCAGCGGCCCGCCGACGATGCCCGCCACCATCAGCAGCACCGGCGGCAACAGGCGCGGCTCCAGGACCCCGATGATCTGCCCGGTGAGCCACGCACCGCCGAAGATCTGGAGCAGCGTCATGGCCGCCTGCGTCAGTACCGCCGCCGGCCACCACTTGGGCCGCGGCGGCTTGGCCCTGGGGACGGCGACGGCCGCGCCGAGGGTCACCGCGATCTCGTCCAGCGCCTCCGGCAGCCGCTCGGCCCCGCGCACCGCCGTCTCCCGTACGGCCTGTGCCCACGGCTCGGGCAGCCCGATGGCCGCCTCGTCCGCGACGGTCCGTACGGCCTGCTCCACCCGCTGCCGGGCCGTGACCTCCTCCTCGGCCGGCGCCGGCCCGGCCCCCGGGGAGCGCCCGATCGCCGCGAGGGCGGCCAGCCCCGTCAGGGAGCGCGGGGCGCGCCTGCTCTCGTACCAGCGCCACAGCCGCAGCCACGGCGTCCCGCAGGCCTTCCCGGCGTTGCGCCGCCAGGCCCGCTCGGCGGCGAGCCCGGCGGCGTACGCCCCGACCGCCTCCGCGAGCCGGTCCTCGAAGGCGGCGCGCGCCGCCTCCCCGATCTCGGGGCCGGAATGCCCGTCGGCCACGTAGAGCGGATACAGGTGCGTCGCGGCCCGGTCGACGTCGGCGGAGATCCGCCGGGTCGCGGCGCCCTTCTCCTGGGTGAACTGGGCGAGGAGTTCGCGCAGTTCCCCGACCCCCTCGCCGGTCAGCGCGGACAGGCCGAGGACGGTGGCGCCGGGTTCGCCGTGCTCGCCGAGCGCCATGCCGTCCTCGTCGAGCAGCCGCCGCAGGTCGTCCAGGACCAGGTCGACGGCGTCCGCGGGCAGCCGGTCCACCTGGTTCAGCACGACGAACGTCACCTCCGCGTGGCCGGCCAGCGGTCTCAGGTACCGCTCGTGCAGCACCGCGTCGGCGTACTTCTCCGGGTCCACCACCCACACCACCGCGTCGACCAGCGCCAGGACCCGGTCGACGTGTTCGCGGTGCGCGACGACCGCCGAGTCCAGGTCGGGCAGGTCCACCAGGACCATCCCGCGCAGCGCCTCGGCCTCCGGGGTCTCCCGGGGCCGTCGCCGCAGCCTTCCCGGGATCTCCAGCCGGTCGAGCAGTCCGGCGGCCCCGTCCGACCAGCTGCAGGCGATCGGCGCGGCGGTGGTCGGGCGGCGCAGTCCCGTCTCGGAGATCTGTACGCCGGCCAGGGCGTTGAAGAGCGTGGACTTCCCGCTCCCGGTGGCTCCGGCGATCGCGACGACCGTGTGCTGGGTGGAGAGTCCGCGCCGCGCGGCCGCCTCGTCGAGCACGCGGCCGGCCTCGGCGAGGCTCTTGCCGTCGAGGATGCGGGTGCGGGAGAGCCCGACGAGCTGGCGCAGCGCGTCCAGGCGGGTCCGCAGGGCCTGAGCCTCGGGGCTGGGCGGGGGCGCGGGCGCCTTGCCGCCGTCGTTGCCGGCTCCGGAGACGGCCCGGACGAGGGCGTCGTCGCCGTCGTCGCCGTCCGGGCCCTCGCCGGTGGGCTTGGGGCGCGAGCGTGCGATGAACCCGTCGTCCCAGCGTTCCTCGCTGCGGTCGGTCAAGGCGCCCACCGTGTCACCTCTCCTTCTGCAGTACGGACAAGGCGGCGATCAGCTCGGCCTGTGGTTCGGGGGTCACTTCGAGGGCTTCCAGCGGGGCGAGCCGGCGGTCGCGTTCGGCGCGCAGGACCTGGTCGAGGTGGTCGCCGACGAGTTCCGCGCCCCGGTCTCGCAGGCGCAGGGCGGCCTGTGCGCCGATCCGTTCGGCGAGTTTCTCCCCGGCCGGCCGGGCCCGTTTGCCGCCGAGGAGGGCGGAGACGAGGAGGGCTGCGACGCCGTCGGGGTCGGGCGCGGGCTGCCGGTCGAGCTGTGCCACCTCGTCCTCCGCGAGTTCCTCCAGCACGCGCCGCCAGCGGCGTACGGCCATGCCGATACGTTCCGCCGCTTCGCGGTCGGGGGTGGGCAGGGGCAGGGCCGCGGCGGCGGGTTCGCGCCGCCAGGCGTCGGCGATCCGCTCGTCGGCAGCGGCGACGGCGCACTGGAGCAGTGCGGCGAGGGATTCGGCCAGCGAGTCGAGCAGTTCGTCGGCGCTCGTGTCCAGGGGGTAGCCGCGCCAGCGGGTCAGGGCGTCACCGGCGAGGACGGCCCCCCGGTCGAGCCGGTTGCGCACCCGCCTGCCCTCGCGCTTGTACGCGTCCTCCACGGCCGCCGTCAGCCGTACGGCGGCGGCGTGCTGGGCGGCGACGGCGGAGGCGAGTTCCGGCATGCGCCGGCCCAGGGAGTCGAGCGCGCCGAGCGCGGTGCGCCCGACGGCGTACTGGCGGGCCGCCGGGTCGGTGGCGTGGTGGCTGAGCCACTCGAACAGCGGCGCGACGGCACTGGCCGGCAGCAGCCCGCCCCCGCCGGCGGACTCGGGCAGTTCCGGGACCGTGAACCGCGGTACGTCGCCCAGCCCGGCCCGGGTGAGCAGGGCCCCGTACTGCCGTGAGACGTCGGCGAGCACCTGGTGCGGGACCCGGTCGAGGACGGTGACGAGGGTGGCCTTGTACTGCTTGGCGGTCCGCAGGAGGTGCCAGGGGACGGCGTCGGCGTAGCGGGAGGCGGTGGTGACCATGACCCAGACGTCGGCGGCGCAGATGAGTTCGGCGGCGAGTGTCCGGTTCTCGACGACGAGGGAGTCGATGTCGGGGGCGTCGAGGAGGGCGAGGCCCCGGGGGAGGGTGGAGACGGTCTCGATGCGCAGTTCGCGGGTGGCGTGGTGATGTCCGCGCGGATTCGTCCTTCTGGGTGTGGGGCGTACGTCCTCCTCGTCCGGCGGCGCCCATACGCGGGTCAGGTCGGGCAGGACCCGCATACCGGCGAACCAGTGGTGGTCGTCGGGGTGGCAGACGAGCACGGGGATGCGCGTCGTGGGGCGCAGGACACCGGCTTCACTCACCTGGCGGCCCACGAGGGAATTGACGAGGGTGGACTTACCGGCCCCGGTGGACCCGCCGACGACGGCGAGCAGCGGCGCCTCGGGCGCCTTGAGCCGGGGTACGAGGTAGTCGTCGAGCTGCGCGAGCAGCTCGGCTCTCGTCTGGCGGGCGCGCGGGGCGCCGGGCAGGGGCAGCGGCAGACGCACGGACGCGACCCGGTCGCGCAGGGCGGACAGGGCATCGAGCAGCTGAGGCCGAACATCCAAGGTCACCACATGCGAAGAATGCCCAATTTAAGGCCATTTTTGAAGCTTATACGCCCTCTGCGCGCCGACCGCGACTCCGGCGGGACATCATGGACACGGCGGACGAGTGGGACGCAGGCATAACGAGTGCACAACACCCAGGGGCGGCGCGGCGCAAAAGCGATGCGAGAATCGCACCTGCCTGCGATTATCGGACCGCTTCACCGAACCTCCACATCGTGGCACGCGGGTGAAGCAACCGGGACAAGGCGACCGGAGCCCTATCCTTGACCCGGCACGGACCACAGTCCCACCCCCACCCAGGGGCTCCAGGCCACCACGGCCACCTTCCGGCCCCCGTAGCTCAGTGGATAGAGCAGGTGCCTTCTAAGCACTTGGCCGCAGGTTCGAGTCCTGCCGGGGGCACTCTTTCCACACGGTCGAAGCCCTCCCACCGCGGAGGGCTTCCGTGCAAGCCGTGGGCACGCCCGCCGGCGGGCCCGGCGCGCCGGGGCGCGGCACGCCGGTCCGTACCCGGCGTGTGTCATTTACAGCCACTGCACAGGCGCTGGACACCCGCCGCACCGGCACTACAGGCCCGGTCGGCCCGGTCCGGCGGCCCCCGGCCGGCCCCGCCGGGCGGCGGGGGTCACGACCTCGCCGCGGTTGGTTCGGGGAGCGGGGCGAGTCGGCGGACGGCGAACTCGCGGTTGGTGAGCGTCTGCTCGCGGTGGGCCTCGGGGAGGTCGGGCAGTTCCAGCAGGCGGTCGCAGGCTTCGAGGGAAGCGGCGTACTCGCCCACCCAGTAGGCCGTGATCGAGTACTCGAACAGCAGCCCCCAGCGGTACACCCACGGCTGGATGAAGAGCAGGTCGTCCGGGCGCGGCTTCCCCAGCGCGAGCCGGACGAAGGCGTGCGCCGCGTGGTACCGGCCCATCCGGCGCAGTCGGCTGACCAGTTCGTAGCATGCTTCGAGGCGCTGCGGGCGCGACTCCCAGGCGCGGGAGAGGGCGTCCATGGCGGACGGCCAGTCGCCGGATTCGGCGCGCAGGATCCCGGACTGGAGGAGGGCGAAGTACACCTCTTCGGCCCATCCGCCCATCTGCGCGCGCCGCTCGTACAGGGCGATCGCCTCGTCGGTGCGGCGCATGTCGCGCAGGGTCTGCGCCAGGTAGAAGACCGTTCGCGCGTTGGTGGGGTCGCGTTCCATCTCGGCGCTCAGCAGCCGCTCGTCGCGTTCGAACTTGTCGTGCTTGGAGCCGCCGTCGCCGTAGTCCTCGATGACGAGCGCGTCCATGTTCTCCTGCGAGTGGTCCTGGTCGGCGGTCAGGTACTCGTGGGTGACGCCCTCGTAGCGCCAGGGCAGGTCGCCGCGGACCAGGCGCTTGATGCGGTACTCGGTCGGGCCCTCGTGGCGGAGCATGTAGGAGTCGGCCGTCAGTGGGGGCAGCGGGCCGTCGCGCCGGATGACCAGGTCGGCGTCGAGCAGGAGCAGGTAGTCCGCGCGGCCGCGGGCGTAGGCGATGTTCAGGCTCCGGTTGTGGCCGAAGTCGCGGAAGGGCTCCTCGTGGAGTTCTCCCGGGATGCCGTGGAGCGCCGTGCGGATGAGCTGCTGGGTTCCGTCGGTCGAGCCGGTGTCGGAGATGACCCAGGTGTCGACGAGGTCGCGGACGGAGGCGAGGCACCGTTCGATGACCTTCGACTCGTTCTTGACGATCATGCAGAGGCAGATGGACGGCTTCTTCACGGCATCACCATTTCGTGCGGGTCGGGCCGGGCGACCTGGCGACATGCGACCTTAGGCACCGGTCCGGGACGACCGTGGGCGGCACGCCGGGGCGCACGGGCGGGTTGCCGGGGGCGTGCGGCCGTTGGAGGTGGGCTTGTAGGCCAATCCGTTAATCGACCGACAAAAGCCTCAAGTCACCGCATCAGGACTCCGAAGACGGCAGGGGGAGCGGGAACCCGTCTCCCCCACACCACTTGATCCTGCTCGACAAGGAGCACACGAATGAGTCCTGGGCCCACGAACCGGTCCTGTCTCGGACCGCTTCCCCAACGCGGCACCTGGCTGAAAGGCGGCGTCGTCGCGTCGCTCGCCCTGCTGCTGACGGGAATCGCGAGTCCCGCGATCGCCATGGCGCCGCACGCCACGACCGCAGCCGGCATCCGTCTGTCGGGTGCGATGGCCGCGAACGACGACCACTGCCAGGGGCGGCCGCCGCACCACCACGAGGACGGCCCGCCGCCGGGGCAGGACCAGCAGACGCGGCTCGGACAGCCGGGCGCCGAGAAGATGATGCCCGGTCAGCCGGCGGCCAAGAAGGCGGCCCACGACGACAGGTGTGAGGGCCCGACGGGACCGACCGGCCCCGAGGGTCCCCCCGGACCGACGGGCGACACCGGGCCGACGGGTGACACCGGCCCTGCGGGCGAAACCGGCCCGACGGGACCCACGGGTGACACGGGTCCGGCAGGGGCCACCGGGGACACGGGTCCGGCAGGGACCCCGGGTGCCGCCGGCCCGGCGGGACCGGCGGGTGCGGCCGGACCGGCCGGCCCCCAGGGAGTGGCAGGACCCGGCGGACCCGCGGGGCCTGCGGGCGTGGCCGGACCGGCCGGCCCCCAGGGAGTCGCCGGACCGGCCGGGCCGGCGGGTGCCACCGGGCCGTGCGCCGACATCGACGCCCTCGCAGCACGGGACGCGGTGGACTTCCAGGCCGTGCTCACCGGCGGCAAGACGTACGTGGGCAGGGGGACCCCGCTGGGCGGACCGATCGTCTGGCAGGACCTCACCAACGCCACGGCCACCATGAACGACCCCGCGAACCCGAACTACCCCGCGGGTGTCTGCGGCATCGCCATCGAGGTGCGGGACGGCAATGCCTGGGTCAAGGCGGTGACGGTGAACGGGACCGTGTGGCAGACACACGGCGACGTCCAAGGCACCACGTTCCTCTGGGACGAGGCCTGGACCCAGCAGACGACCCCGACGCCGGTGGTGCTCCGGAGCAAGAAGTTCGCGACGGCCGTGAAACCCGCCGCCGGCCCCAAGGGCGCCGCGAGCCCCATGGTCGCCGCGAACGGCATGAAGCGCCCCTGACCCTCCGGCCCGTGGCGCAGGAGAAGTACAGAGGTACAGAAGCAGTGCGGTGACGTGTGCTGTGTCCGCCTGGTCGCGGGGCACAGCACACTGGCGCGTCCGGGGGATTCAGGGGGCAGGGGTGACGGCGTCCTCGGCGACGGCGGTGCCCGGGTCGCCGACACCGAAGGCCTTGACGGCCTGGTAGTAGGTCCAGGCGGTGCTCAGGCAGGACGCCCTGCGCGCCCCCGCGTAGTGGCCGCACACGCGCTTCATGTCGGCGTGGAAGGCGTCGTCCAGGCGCGGTTTGTGCGCGCGGAAGCGGCCCGTGGCCCCGTAGTTGCGGTAGCCGAAGTCGTGGCGGGCGCAGGCCATCCGGAACGGGAAGCCGAACGGGTTGTCCGGCGAGGTGGTGCAGTAGTCCGTCGTCCAGTCGAAGTCGTACGCGGCCCAGTCGCGCCGGTTCGCGCGCGCGTCGGCCCAGGCGTCGTAGCTCGCGGCGCCGGGCTGGGTCCAGTCACTGAGGACCTGCGGCTTGTCGACGGGGGGCGTGAGGGCGAGCAGACCGGCGGCCGCGGAGACGAGGAGGGGGGTGACGAGGCGCAAGGCGGTTCTCCGGGGGGTCGCTGCGGGCGGTGCGCGCGGAACGGGCGGCCGCTACGGCTGTTCTAACGCGGCACTCCGTCCCGGGTATGGGGGGCGTCGCCGGCCGTGTACGCCTCAGGTATGACTTCGTGTCACTCGGCGGGGCGGCCCGTCAGCGGCCGCCGGCCGGTCGGGGACTGCGGGCCCCAAGGCGGTGACCGGGGCCGTTCTTATCGCGCGGGCATCGCGAAGACGCCGGGGAGGGGCAGGAGGTGAGCGCATCGCGTAGGGGCGGGCGGCGCTCGGGGGGCGGCCACCGCTCTCAGGTATGAGCCCCGTCAGACTTCCGGCAGATTTCTGGTTCGTTCTGCGGAGGGACGCGCGAGCGGGTCCTGCGAGCGAACACTTGTGGATATGAACCGCCGTCCGCTCGTCCTCGTCGCCGCCACAGCGGGAGTCCTGACCACCGCCGCCCTCGCCCTGCCGCATCTGCCGCCCAACCCGGTGTCCGAGTCCTTCAACGAGAGCCTGTTCAAGGAGAAGGGGAAGCACTTCGCGACCGCCGCCGAGGCGCACACGCGCGGTGACCGGGCTTTCGCCCTGCCGAGCTGGGTGCCGAAGGACGCCACCGACATACGGGTTCGGGCGCGCACCGACGGCCAGGCCCGGCTGATCCGGTTCACGCTCGGCGCGACCCCGCTGGACGGCCCGCAGTGCGCTGCGGGGACGCCGCACAAGGTGCGGGGGCCGCAGCTGAACGCCCGGTGGTGGCCGGGCGACACCCGGGCCGATGCGCGCCCCGAGTGCCGGGACCACTACCAGTACCAGGTCGCGGTGCGCGGCAAGCGGGTCTACGCCTGGACCGACGGCACGCCGTCCCCGGGCGGCCTCATATCCCAGGGGACGACGCCCCCGGTGGTGCGGGCGTCCGCCCCGCGGTAGCCCCTGCCGGTCCGCCGGCGGCCGCCGAGGCGGGGAAGCCACCGGCCCGTCAGGCAGCGTCCGGTGCGCCGGGGTCTGCGACGCCAGGCAGGGCGCAGTGCCTCGGCGGTGGCGCGGGCGAAGCCTCGGTTCCGGGGAGGGGGTGGCGCGTAGCCAGCACGCTGGCCACGGCACCGCCCATGCTGGGGGCGATCACCTCGGCGCCGCCGCGAAGTAGGCGGGCGAGGTGGAGCCGAGGCCGTGGAGGTACACGCGCGCAGGTTCCTCCCCGGGCAGTTCGACCCAGCGGATGCGGTCGTCCTGCGGTGTCACGGTGGCACTGTGCACGGTGTTTCCCCCTGGAACGGCGGTGCGGCGGAGGAGGCACGAGGGCAACCGGGGCGCGGAGGGCGGCGGCGGCCTCGTCTACCCTCGTCAGGTGACGGTGTACGTGAACCAACTCGGCGGTGACCTACCGCGCGTCGGCCCGCCGCCCGAGGGCGAGGCCGTGATCGTGTGGGCCTTGGACACGGGCCGCAGCGTGGTGGCCGGGCACCCGGTGGAAGAGGCCGCGGCGGTACTCGACGCGGCGGAGCGGGAGCGGGCCGGACGGCTGGTGCGGGCCACTGACCGGCACGCCTACCTGGCCTCCCACCTGGGGCTGCGGGCGCTGCTCGGCGGTTACCTCGGGCAGGCACCGGAGGCGGTACCGCTGATGCGCGAGGAGTGCCCCTGCTGCGGCGGTCCGCACGGCCGCCCCGCGGTGGCGGGCGGCGGGCTGCACTTCTCGCTGTCGCACACCGCGGGGGTGGCGTACCTGGCGTTCGCCGCGGTACCGGTGGGGGTGGACGTGGAGGGCACTCCGGGCCCTGCGGTGGTGACGGACGTGATGAGCACCCTGCACCCGGCGGAAACGGCGGAACTCACGGCGCTGGCCGAGGCGGACCGCCCGGAGGCGCTGGGCCGGCTGTGGGCCCGCAAGGAGGCCGTCCTCAAGGCGACGGGCGCGGGCCTCGCGCGTGGCGTGGCCGAACCGTACGTCGGCTCGGGCGCCATCCCGGCCCAGGTGACGGGCTGGACCCTGCGCGACCTGACGGCCCCACCCGGCTACGCCGCCGCCGTTGCCCTGGCCGGGCCCTGACCGGCCCCTGACGAAGCGCGCCCGCCCCGCCCGCGCCCCGGACCGGTGCGGGGCCGGACGGAACATCCCGTTCAGCAGCACCGGGGCCGACCCGACGGGCCCCCGGCCCGGCGGTTCCGGGGGCGGCGGCAGACCGTGCCGGGCGCGGCCACGTCACCGCGCCGGTGCAGCCGCCGGCGCGACACGAGCGCCGTACGGCACAGCGGCGGCCCACCCCGGCGGGGCGGTGGCCCGCCCGGCCGTCCGGACCACGCCACTGCGGGGGGGGTCGACGCCTGCCGCCCGGGCGGTCGGCACGCTGGGGGTGGGGCGACTCGGCGGGCGGCAGAGCCGTCCCACGGCCAGGCCGCTCCACTGCTCCCTCGCCGGGCCGTCCCAGCGCCGAGCGACCGAGCCGCCGGGCCGCCGTGGGCCAACGTAGCGGGGCCCGCCCGCCGGGGCTGCGGCGGGGCCGTGACGGCCTATCATCGTCCGCATGGAGATCCGTCAGGCGCGGACCGTCGCCGAGTTGGTCGCCGCCGAAGGGCTGTTCGACGGGCCCGTGCGGGAAGAGTGGGCGCTGCGGTTCCTGGACGCGCCCGGACATCTGATGCTGATCGCCTACGTCGATGGCGTCCCGGCCGGCATGGTCTCCGGCGTCGAGATGAGCCACCCCGACAAGGGCACGGAGATGTGCCTGTACGAGCTCTCGGTGGACGAGGGCTACCGGCGCCGCGGCATCGGCCGGCAGCTGGCCCTGGCACTCGCCGACGAGGCCCGGATGCGCGGCTGTTACGGCATGTGGGTGGGGGTCGACACCGACAACGAAGCCGCCCTGGCCACGTACGCCTCCGCCGGCGCCCGCGACGAGGGCGTCTTCGCCATGCGCGGCTGGCCCCTGTCTGACACCCCGTAACCCCTGCGGCGGCGTGTCGGGGGCCACTCGGCGCACCCCCCGCGCGGCCGCCCCCCACCCGGCCGAACATCGCGGCATGACCGCACTCACCGCGCTGCTCCCGGCCGCCGCCCTGCTGACGACGGCCGCCCTGTCCACCGCTCCGGCCCCCGAAGCCCCCACCGCCCCCTACGTCGTGGTCCTCAAGGAGGGCGCCACACGCGTGCCGGCCGCCGCGGCCCGCGCCATGGCCGCGGGGGCGGCCGCGTCCGGCGACGAGGTCGTGGCCGTCTACGACACCGCCCTGAGCGGCTTCGCCGTCCGCACCACCGCCGCCCGCGCCTCCGAGCTCGCCGCCGACCCGCGGGTGGCGTACGTCGAGCCGGACACGGAGTTCCGGACCAGTGACACCCAGCAGCCCGCGCCCTGGGCCCTGGACCGGATCGACCAGCGCGAGCTCCCGCTCGACGGTTCGTACACGTACGCCACGAAGGGCGAGGGCGTCACCGTGTACGTCGTCGACACCGGGATCAACACGCTGCACCAGGAGTTCGGGGGCCGCGCGCGGGCCGGCGTCAACGCCGTGTGGCTGGAGGGCTCCGACGACTGCAACGGCCACGGGACCCACGTGGCGGGGACGATCGGCGGGGCGACGTACGGGGTGGCGAAGGGGGTCTCCCTCGTCTCGGTGAAGGTGGCGAACTGCCGGGGCAGCGGGCGGCTGTCGTCCCTCGTGAACGGCATCGACTGGATGGTGAGGGACGCCCTCAAGGCCGCGAAGGCGGCGAAGGCGGCGGCGGGCACCGGCACCGCGCCCGGTGCCGCCGGCGGCACCGCCGCCACCCCCGCCGACGGCACCGCGCCGCTCACCGCCACCGCCGCCGCGCCCGCCGTCGCCAACATGAGCATGGGCGGCACCCGCAGCCGCGCCCTCGACGCCGCCGTCACCCGGGCCATCGCCGCCGGGATCACCTTCACCGTGGCCGCCGGCAACTCCGGCAGGGACGCCTGCACCGGCTCCCCCGCCCGCGTCCCCGACGCCGTCACCGTCGCCGCCACCGACACCGCCGACCACCGCGCGGCCTTCTCCGCGTACGGTGCCTGCGTCGACCTCTCCGCCCCCGGCGTCGGCATCACCTCCGCCTGGAAGGGCTCCGCCACCGCCCTCGCCCGGGCCACCGGCACCTCCATGGCCGCCCCGCACGCGGCGGGCGTCGCCGCGCTGATCCTGGCGGACGGAGTCCGCAGGACGCCCGCCCAGGTCACCCGGACCCTGCTGCGCAGCGCCGTCCCCGACCGGATCACCGGCCTCCCCGCCGGCACCCCGAACCTCCTCTTGCACACCCCCACCGCCGAATAGACCCCGCCCTCACCGACCCTGATGGGACATCAATGTGTGTGCGCTTCCCCGGAAGCCAAGTCATTGACTTCTCATCACCGCGACGCGTCAATGTCGGCCTCCGCACCGGCTCGTCCTCCCCCACACAGCGGGTGGGGGGAGGGTTCGTCTGACGAAGGAGTCGCGACCCAGTGAGTACAACGTTCCGACGAAGAGTGCTGGCCGGGGCGGGCGCGTTGTCCCTGGCCCTGACGGGTAGTGTCGTCGCCATGACGGGGACGGCCCAGGCCGCGACCAAGACGACCCCGGTGCCGGTGAAGTGTGTCGCCCCCGCTCCCCAGCCGGGTGCCAACGGCACCCAGGACTACACGATCACGGTGCCGGACACGGCGAAGGCCGGTCAGAGCGTGCCCATCACCATCGACCCGGGCGAGACCCCGGTCGTCCCGATGTTCACCATCGACACGGTCAACACCATCAAGGCGAAGCTGCTCGTCGGCGGGGTGGCCCAGACGGTCACCAGCCCCGCGGTCCCCAGCCACCAGGAAGCCGGCAAGAAGTCCGACCCGCCCGCGTTCAGCGGGACCCTCACCATCCCGGACGGCAGCGAGGGCACGACGCTGCAGATCACCATCGACCAGGTGGTCACGGACGCCGACCTCGGCGGCACCGTCTACACCACCACCTGCACGCCGGACCCGCGTCCCAGCGCCTCCGTCGCCTCGATCGCGGTCGAGGCCCTGCCCAAGGACCCGGTGACGACCAAGGTCACGCCCAACAGCGGTAAGGCGGGCACCGCCGTCTCCGTGACGGGCGCCAACTTCCCGGCCGGCCCGGTCACCTGCTCCGCGCTCCTCGCGGGTGCGGCCACCGGTGACACCGGCAGCGGCACGGCGGACGCGTCCGGCGCCGCCACCTGCGGCCTGACGGTGACGAAGAAGGCCGACGCGATCAGGATCGACGGCTCGGTCACCCCGTACAAGTCGTTCGTGTTCGTCGAGGACCAGGCGGGCGTCAAGAACCCCGTCGACGTCGAGGTGCTGCCCGGGGCGCTGGCCCTGGGCCCGAAGGACGGTCAGCCGGCCGTCAGTTTCGGCGCGGTCACCATCAACGGCAAGGCGCAGTCGGTGTTCGGCGCGTTCAACGCCGCCACCGTGCAGGACTTCCGCGGCGGTTCGCTCGGCTGGGACGTCACGGCGACCCGTACTCCGTTCCTGAACTCTTCCACGGGCCACTCCCTGGCCAAGGCGCAGATCGGCATCCAGCCGTCCTGCACGGTGACCAACCCGGACAGCCCGAGCGCCTGCACCGCCGGTGCGCCCGGGGCCATCACGGACACCCCGATGAAGATCGCCTCACAGGCGGCCGGCGGTGACGAGCTGACGGGCGGCGAGTTCGCGGTGGGCGGCGCGGCGATGCTCCAGCTGCCGCCGTTCATGTTCGCCGACACCTACCAGTCGGTCGTGACCTTCTCGATCGCCTGATCCCGGCCGGGAGGGTGGTGCGGCCGGGCGCCGCGCCACCCTTCCGTTCCTCGAACCCTCCGAGAGCTTCCGGTCCGAGAACGAGGCGCCCGCCCAGAGCTGGAGAACCGACATGCGCCCCCGCACCCCTTCGCCCTGCGCCCCTTCCCCCTGCGCGCGGCTCCTCGCCCTGCTCCTCGCCCTGCTGCTGCCCGTCGCCCCGCTCCTGCTCGGCGTGCCCGCCGCGAGCGCGGCCGACAACGGCACCTGGGGGGTCTTCCCGACGCCGCCGCCCGGGGCTGCGATGACGGAGCGGGCGTACTTCTTCCACCAGGGCGCCGCCGGGTCCACGCTCAGCGACAGCGTGACCATCCTGAACTCCTCCGACAAGGAGCTGACCTTCCGGGTCTTCGCCGCCGACGCCGTGAACACGCCGGTCGGCGGCGCCTTCGCATTGCTGCCGGTCGAGACGGAGCCCAAGGACGTCGGCGCCTGGACCACCCTGCCGCCCGGGACGGCGCCCACGGTCACCGTCCCGCCCAAGGGCCGCAAGGACGTCCCCTTCACGGTGAAGGTCCCCGAGGACGCCGCTCCGGGTGACCACGTCGGCGGGATCGTGGCGCTGAACACCGCGGTGGAGGGGATCCGGCAGGACGGCAAGGTCCAGGTCGGGGTGAAGCGTTCGGTCGGCGCCCGCCTGTACGTGCGCGTCGCGGGGCCGGTCGCCGCGGGCCTGTCCGTGGAGGACGTGCGGGTCAGCCGGGACGCGCCGCTGCTGCCCTGGGTGCACAGCGCCTCCGCGAAGGTCTCGTACAGCCTGGTCAACCGGGGCAACGTGGTGGTCGGGCCGCGGGTGACGCTGTCCGCCCAGGGGCTGTTCGGGCGGACCGTGCTGGACCGGCCGGCCCGCGACCTCAAACTGACGCTGCTCCCGGGCCAGCGGATCGAGCTCACCGAGGCGTGGCCGGACGCCCCGCAAGCGGACCGGGTGCGCGTCCGGGTCGAGGCGGGCGCGTCCGCCTACCCGGACCTGCGTTCCCGGGCCGGTACGGACTTCATCGCCGTGCCCTGGCCCGCGGTCGGCGCCCTCCTGCTCCTGTCGGCGGCCGCCCTCACCGTGCGGGTCCTGCGCCGGCGCCGGGCCGGGCCCCGGCCGGAACGGGGCTCGCCCCCCGCGTGAGGGTGCGGAGGGCGAGCGGTCGGACGACGGGGCGGCGTCAGTGGTTGCGCGGGAAGCCGAGGTCGATGCCCACCGGCGCCTCGGACGGGTCCGGCCAGCGGGTGGTGACGACCTTGCCGCGGGTGTAGAAGTGGATGCCGTCGTTGCCGTAGATGTGGTGGTCGCCGAAGAGGGAGTCCTTCCAGCCGCCGAAGGAGTGGTAGCCCACCGGCACCGGGATGGGCACGTTCACGCCGACCATGCCGGCCTGGATCTCCAGCTGGAAGCGGCGGGCGGCGCCGCCGTCGCGGGTGAAGATCGCGGTGCCGTTGCCGAACGGCGAGGCGTTGATGAGCGCCACGCCCTCCTCGTAGGTCTCGGCGCGCAGCACGCACAGCACCGGCCCGAAGATCTCGTCGCGGTAGGCGTCGGAGTCGGTCTTGACGTTGTCCAGCAGCGAGAGGCCGATCCAGTGGCCCTTCTCGAAGCCGTCGACCGTGTACCCCGTACCGTCCAGGACCACGTCGGCGCCCTGGTCGGCGGCGCCCTTCACGTACGAGGCGACCTTGTCGCGGTGTGCGGCGGTGATCAGCGGGCCCATCTCGGAGGACGGGTCGTTGCCGGGGCCGATCTTGATCTTCTCGGCGCGCTCGCGGATCTTGTCCACCAGCTCGTCGGCGATCGAACCCACCGCGACGACCGCGGAGATGGCCATGCAGCGCTCGCCCGCCGAGCCGTAGGCGGCGGAGACCGCCGCGTCGGCGGCGGCGTCCAGGTCGGCGTCCGGCAGCACCAGCATGTGGTTCTTGGCGCCGCCCAGGGCCTGGACCCGCTTGCCGTTGGCGGAGGCGGTGGTGTGGATGTGGCGGGCGATCGGCGTGGAGCCGACGAAGGAGACGGCCGCGACGCCCGGGTGGGCGAGCAGCGCGTCGACGGCGACCTTGTCGCCGTGGACGACGTTCAGGACGCCCGCCGGGAGACCGGCCTCGCCCGCCAGCTCGGCCAGCTTGTTGGCGGCCGAGGGGTCCTTCTCGCTCGGCTTGAGGATGAAGGTGTTGCCGCAGGCGACGGCCAGCGGGAACATCCACATCGGCACCATCGCCGGGAAGTTGAAGGGGGTGATGCCGGCGACCACGCCCAGCGGCTGGCGGATGGAGGAGACGTCGACGCGGTTGGAGACCGAGGTCGACAGCTCCCCCTTGAGCTGCGTGGTGATCCCGCAGGCCAGTTCGACGATCTCCAGGCCGCGCGCGACCTCGCCCAGCGCGTCCGAGTGCACCTTGCCGTGCTCGGCGGTGATCAGCTCGGCGATCGCGTCGCGGTTGGCGTCCAGCAGGGCGCGGTAGGCGAACAGCACCTTCGTACGGGCGGCGAGCGAGGACTGGCCCCAGCTCTGGAAGGCCTCGGTGGCGACCTGTACGGCCGCGTCGACCTCCTCGGCGGAGGCGAGCGCGACCTGCGTGGTGACCTCTCCGGTCGCGGGGTCGGTGACCGGGCCGTAGTTGCCCGACGCGCCCTCGACGGTCTTGCCACCGATCCAGTGGTTGACGGTCTTCATTTGCCTTGCTCCTTCACAGATGGCGACGTCGCTGCGCGGCTTGCCGGTCGTACTCTTCGCGGGCCGAGGCCGCCGCCGCACGGGTCGCGGTCTCGGCCACGGGAACATCCCACCACGCCTGTGCCGGGGGTGGGCCCGACACTGTGTCGGGTGTTCGGGTCCGCGTGTAGACACATGTGGGACGGTCCGACGCCCGCGCCTCCACCAGGGCTTTTCGCAGGTCACGGACGGTCTCGGCGCGGAGGACGGCCATCCCGAGGGAGGCCGCGTTCGCCGCGAGGTCCACCGGGAGCGGCGCGCCGGTGTACGCCCCGTCGGCCGCCCGGAAGCGGTACGCCGTCCCGAAACCCTCGCCGCCCACCGCCCCCGACAGGCCGCCGATCGAGGCGTAGCCGTGGTTGTCGAGGAGGACGACCTTGAGCGGGACGCCCTCCTGTACGGCGGTGACGATCTCGGTGGGGTTCATCAGGTAGGTGCCGTCGCCGACCAGCGCCCACACGGGCCGTCCGGGCGCGGCCAGCGCCGTCCCGATGGCAGCGGGGATCTCGTAGCCCATGCAGGAGTAGCCGTACTCGACGTGGTACTGGTCGGCGGACCGGGGGCGCCACAGCTTGTGGAGGTCGCCGGGCAGCGAGCCGGCCGCGTTGATCAGGATGTCGGAAGCGTCGACGATGCCGTCGAGCAGGCCGAGCACCTGCGCCTGCGTCGGGGCGGCGTCCTCGTCGGGACTCGCGAAGGCCTGCTCGACCAGCCGTTCCCAGCCGCGCTTGCCCTCTTCGTACGTCGCCTCGTACGCGGGGTCCACGCGGTACCCCGCGACCGCGACCCGGAGTTCTTCCAGGCCCACCCGCGCATCGCAGACCACCGGCCGGGCGGCGAGCTTGTGGGCGTCGTACGGGTCGAGGTTCAGCCCCAGGAAGCGGACGGCCGGGTTCTGGAACAGGGTCGCGGAGGCGGTGGTGAAGTCGGTCAGCCGGGTACCCGCCGCGATCACGAGGTCGGCGTCGCGGGCGAGGGCGTCGGCTGTGGCCGTGCCGGTGTGTCCGATGCCGCCCACCTCGGCGGGGTGCCCGAACGGGAGCGCGCCCTTGCCCGCCTGGGTGACCGCGACCGGGATCCCGGTGGCCCCCGCGAACTCCGCGAGGGCGGCCTGGGCGGCGCTGTGCCGGATGCCGCCCCCGGCGATGATCAGGGGGCGCGCACAGGACCGTACCGCTTCGGCGGCGGCGGCCAGTTCGTCCCGGTCGGGCCAGGGCCGGCGCACCCGCCACACCCGTTCGGCGAAGAACTCCTCGGGCCACTCGTGGGCCTCGGCCTGTACGTCCTGCGGGAGCGCGAGCGTCACCGCACCGGTCTGGACGGGATCGGTCAGCACCCGCACCGCCTGGAGGGCGGCGGGGATCAGCGCCTCCGGGCGGGTGACCCGGTCGAAGAAGCGGGACACGGGCCGCAGGGTGTCGTTGACGGAGACGTCGCCGGCGTAGGGCACCTCCAGCTGCTGGAGCACCGGATCGGCGGGCCGGGTGGCGAAGGTGTCCCCCGGAAGCAGCAGCACCGGCAGCCGGTTGACCGTCGCGAGGGCGGCCCCGGTGACGAGGTTGGTCGCGCCGGGCCCGATGGAGGTGGTCACGGCGTGCGCCGACAGCCGCCCCGACTGGCGGGCGTACCCGACGGCCGCGTGGACCATGGCCTGCTCGTTGCGCCCCTGGAGGAAGGGCATCTCCTGCGGGCCGCTCTCCAGCAGTGCCTGCCCGATCCCGGCGACGTTGCCGTGCCCGAAGATCCCCCAGGTCGCGGCGACCAGCCGCCGACGGCTGCCGTCGCGCTCGGTGTACTGGCGGGCGAGGAAGCGTACGAGGGCCTGCGCCACGGTGAGCCTGATCGTGGTCATGGGCGGTGGTCCTCCGCTCGGTAGAAGGGCAGCCGGGGGTCGACCTCCGCGCCGGCCCAGGTGGACCGGATCCAGCCGTGGTCGGGATGGTCGCGGATCAGCCACTCCCGCGGGCCTTCGGGGCCGGCCATCACGTTGAGGTAGTACATGTCGTGCCCGGGGGTGGCGATGGACGGCCCGTGCCAGCCGTCCGGGATGAGCACGGCGTCCCCGGTCCTCACCTCGGTGAGGATGTCGGTCTTCCCGGCCGGGGAGGGGGTGACACGCTGGTAGCCGCAGCCGGGCGTGCCCTCGTGCGGGGCGATCTCGAAGTAGTAGATCTCCTCCAGCCGGGACTCCTCACCGGGGCGGTGCTCGTCGTGCTTGTGCGGCGGGTACGAGGACCAGTTGCCGCCCGGGGTCAGCACCTCGACCGCGATGAGCCGGTCGCACGCGAAGGCGTCGGCGGCGGCGAAGTTGTTGACCTGGCGGGAGCACTGCCCGGCGCCGCGCAGCTCGACCGGTACCCGTTCCGCCGGCCCGTACCGGGCCGGCAGCGCCCGCTCGCAGCGTGCCCCGGCGAGCGCGAACCGGCCCCCGCCCGGAGAGGTGATCGAGGCGCGGCCGTCGCGCGGGAGGTAGGCGAAATCGGTCACCGAAGCGAACACGCCCTCGCGGCCCCGGAGTTCGATCACCTGCGGATCGGGGGCACGGCAGGTGACGGCGCAGGCGCCCGCCAGCGGCAGGACGATCCACTCGTGGTCGCCGCAGGAGTGCTCGTGACTCTCGCCGGGGGCGAGGTCCAGGACCCGCAGGGCCGTGGAGGCCATCGTGTGGGAGGCGGTCACCGTCACCGTTCCAGCACCTCCTCGACCTCCTTCGCGTACGGCATCGCCGTCGAACAGGCCAGGCGGGAGGCGACGATCGCACCCGCCGCGTTGGCGAAGCGCAGCACGCGCGCCGTGTCCCAGCCGGCGAGCAGCCCGTGGCACAGCGCGCCGCCGAAGGCGTCGCCCGCGCCGAGGCCGTTGACGACCTCCACCGGCACCGGCGGCACCTCGACCGCCGTCCCGTCGCGGTGGACGGCGAGGACACCGGCCGGGCCGCGTTTGACGACGGCCAGATCCACCCCGGCGTCCAGCAGGGCCCGCGCCGCCGCGTACGGCTCCCGCTCGCCCGTGGCGATCGCGCACTCCTCGGCGTTGCCCACGGCGACGGTGGCGTGCGCGAGCGCCCGCTCGTACCAGCGCTCCGGCGCCTCGTCCCACAGCATGGGCCGCCAGTCGAGGTCGAAGACGGTGGTCCCGGACTTCGAGCGGGCTTCGAGCGCGGCCAGGGTGGCGCTCCGGCTCGGCTCCGCGCTCAGACCCGTACCCGTCATCCAGAACACCCGGGCGGCCCGCACCGCGTCGGCGTCGATCTCATCGGCGGCGATCTCCAGATCGGGTGCCTTGGGGAAGCGGTAGAAATACAGCGGGAAGTCGTCCGGCGGGAAGATCTCGCAGAAGGTGACGGGCGTCGGGTAGGCGGCCACCTCGCGCACCCACCGGTCGTCGACGCCGAAGGCCCGCAGCTCCGCGCGCAGGTACGCGCCGAAGGGGTCGGCTCCGGTCCGGGTGATCACGGCCACGCGCCGGCCGAGGCGGGCCGCCGCCACCGCGACGTTCGTCGGGGAGCCGCCGAGGAACTTGCCGAAGGTATCCGCTTCGGCGAGCGGTACGCCGGTTCTCAGCGGGTAGAGATCCACACCGATGCGCCCCATCGTGATCAGGTCGAACACGTCCCCGTCCCCGGTGGTCCGCGCCGCGTCGGACGCGTCCCCGTCCCCGCTGTCCGGTGCCACTGCTCCCACTTCCTCTCCCACTGCTCTTCCCCGTCCCCTTTCGAGCCTCGCACCCTAAGGTGGCCGCCATGACGTCCTCGCCGTCCTCCGCTCCCCCGCCTTCCACTCCCCCGTCCTCCCCACCCGCGCTGACCCGTATCCGCATCGGTTCGGCTCCGGACTCGTGGGGTGTCTGGTTTCCCGACGATCCCCGCCAGACGCCCTGGGAGCGCTTCCTGGACGAGGTCGCGGACGCCGGGTACGAGTGGATCGAGCTCGGTCCGTACGGCTACCTGCCCACCGATGCGGACCGCCTCGCCGACGAGACCGGCAAGCGCGGCCTGCGCGTGTCCGCGGGCACCGTCTTCACCGGACTCCATCACGGGCCGGGCGTGTGGGAGCAGACCTGGGAGCACGTGTCGCGGATCGCGGAACTCACCCGGGCCATGGGCGCGGCGCACCTCGTGGTCATCCCCTCGTTCTGGCGCGACGACAAGACCGGCGAGGTGCTGGAGGACCGGACCCTCACCGCGTCGGGCTGGCGAGAACTGACCACGCAGACCGAGCGGCTGGGCCGGGAGGTGCGCGAGCGGTACGGGCTGCGGATCGTGGTCCACCCGCACGCGGACACCCACATCGACACCCCGGAGAACGTCGCCCGCTTCCTCGACGCCACCGACCCGGACCTGGTCTCGCTCTGCCTGGACACCGGGCACTACGCGTACTGCGGCGGGGACAGCGTCCGGGCCGTCGAGACCTTCGGCGAGCGGATCGGCTACCTGCACCTCAAGCAGGTGGACCCGCGGATCCTGGCCGAAGTCGTCGCCGGGCAGGTGCCGTTCGGGCCGGCCGTGGCACGCGGGGTGATGTGCGAGCCGCCGTCGGGGGTACCCGCGCTGGAGCCCGTACTGGCCGCCGCGCAGGCGCTCGGCGTGGACCTGTTCGCCATCGTCGAGCAGGACATGTACCCGTGCCCGCCGGACCGGCCGCTGCCGATCGCCCGCCGGACCCGTTCCTACCTGCGCTCCTGCGGCGCCCGCTGACCAGTCGACACCCGAGGGGGACTTCCACATGACCAGCACGCTCGGCATCGCCGTCATCGGAGCCGGCAGGATGGGCGCCGACCACGTCCGGCGGATCGGCCGGACGGTCGGCGGGGCGCGGGTGGTGGCCGTGGCGGATCCGGACGGCGACCGCGCCAAGGAGGCCGTGGCGGGCCTGGACGGCGTGAGCGCGCACAGCGACGCCGCGGCGGCGATCGCCGCGCCCGGGGTGGACGCCGTCCTGGTGGCCTCGCCCGGGGCCGCCCACGAGGAGGCGCTCCTGCACGCCCTCGCACGGGAGCTGCCGGTGTTGTGCGAGAAGCCGCTGACCCCGGATCCGGCGGGGGCCCTGCGGGTGCTGGAGGCGGAGCGCAGGCTCGGCCGCAGGCTGGTCCAGGTGGGCTTCATGCGGCGCTTCGACGCCGAGTACGAGCGGCTGAAAGAGCTGCTGGACGAGGGAGGGATCGGGCGGCCGCTGTTCCTGCACTGCCGTCACCGCAACGCGTCCTCCCCCTCCTTCTTCACCGGCGACATGCTGATCAGCGATTCCGTGGTGCACGAGGTCGACGCCGCCCGCTGGCTGCTGGGGCAGGAGATCACCGCGGTGACGGTCCTGTCCCCCACCCCTTCCGCCGCTGCGCCCGAGGGGCTGGGCGATCCCCGTTTCGTAGTGCTGGAGACCTCGGGCGGGGCCATCGTCGACGTGGAGATCTTCGTCAACTGCGGTTTCGGCTACCAGGTGCAGTGCGAGGCGGTCGGCGAGTCGGGCAGCGCCCGGATCGGGGACGCCCGGGCGATGGTCGTGCAGTCGGGGGGCCGGTGGGGCGGGGAGATCGCCCAGGACTTCCTCGTCCGGTTCGCCGATGCCTACGACCGCCAGGTGCGGCGGTGGGTGGCGGCGGCCGCGCGGGGGCGGATCGACGGACCCGACGTGTGGGACGGCTACGCGGCCGCAGCCGTCTCCGAGGCGGGGCTGGCCGCCGCGCGCAGCGGGGCCCGCACGCCCGTGGAGCTGGTGGAACGGCCCGCGCTCTACCGCTGAGGCCCGCCGACCGGCGTGCACGGCATGCCACTTCCGTCACGGAAGTCGCTGCCGTGTCACGCATGTCCGCGTTACGCGGGTCTTGCGTCACAGACAGTCGACAGGCGCTGCCCTCAGGTCACCGCGGGTCGTTCCCCGGGCACAACCCGAGTGATCGTCCGTCCACGCCCCGGCTCCCCCGACGGCCTCCCGGCCGGCCCCAGCGGCGTGGACAAGGAGGTGCCGTTCATGAGCGACCGACAGCTGTGGTCGTACAAGGAGATCGCCGCCCACATTCGCGTCCAGCCGGATACGGTGCGCTCCTACCGCAAGCACGGACTGCTGCCGGCTCCCGACCACGTGGAGCACGGGAAGCCCTATTGGTACGACGATACGATCCGCGCCTGGGTGGCCCGGCGCCCGGGGAACCGGGCCCGCCGCGACGCCTGAACCGGGTTCGGCCCTCGTCATACCCCCTGGGGGTACACTTGGGGGGAATCGGGGAGGATGGTGTGAAGACGCCACCGGCCCGCGACCGACCCGCCCCCGCAGAGGAGAACGACATGAGCGCCGAGACGGACACGCAGACCACCACCGTCTACCGGGTGACCGGCATGACCTGCGGGCACTGCGAGGGCGCGGTGACCGCCGAGATCTCGGCGCTGGCGGGCGTGAGCTCCGTCAAGGCCGTCGCCGCGACCGGCGAGGTCACCGTGGTCTCCGCCGCCCCGCTCCAGGACGACGACGTGCGCGCCGCCGTGGACGAGGCCGGGTACGAGCTGGCGGGCCGGGCCTGAGGCCCGTAGGACAGCCGAAGGACCCGCCGGGTCGTACGGGGGCCGCCCTTGCGGGCCGCGTACGGCCCGGCCTTTCCCTTGAAGCCGGAGACGAGCCGGAGATGAGCCGGAAATGAGCGGCAACGCAGTGCACGAAGGACCGGTGGCGGTGGCCGGCGCCGCGGAAGTCGAGCTGGTCATCGGCGGGATGACGTGCGCCTCCTGCGCCGCCCGCATCGAGAAGAAGCTGAACCGGATGGACGGGGTCAGCGCCACGGTGAACTACGCCACCGAGAAGGCGAAGGTCTCGTACTCGGGTGACGTGCGGGTGGCCGACCTGATCGCGACGGTCGTCAAGACCGGCTACACCGCCGAGCAGCCCCCGCCGCCCCCGCCACCGCCCGTACCGGAGCCCGCCGCCGGCGCCGGTACGGACACCGCCGCCGCCGCCGCCGCGACGGCCGCCTTCCCGGCCGACCCGGAGCTCGCCGCGCTACGCCAACGGCTGCTGGTCAGCGCCGTACTGGCGCTGCCGGTCGTGGTGCTGGCCATGGTCCCGGCCCTCCAGTTCGACAACTGGCAGTGGCTGTCGCTGACCCTGGCCGCGCCCGTCGCCGTGTGGGGCGCACTGCCCTTCCACCGGGCCGCCTGGACCAACGTGAAGCACGGCGCGGCCACCATGGACACCCTGGTCTCGCTGGGCACGCTCGCCGCGTTCGGCTGGTCACTGTGGGCGCTGTTCTTCGGCCACGCCGGCATGACCGGGATGAGGCACGACTTCGCCCTCACCGCCTCCACGACGGGCGACGCCCTGTACCTGGAGGTCGCCTCCGGCGTCGTCACTTTCATCCTGCTGGGCCGCTACCTGGAGGCCCGCTCCAAGCGGAAGGCGGGCGCGGCCCTCAAGGCGCTGCTGGAGCTGGGCGCCAAGGACGTCGCCGTCCTGCGCGCCGGCCGCGAGGTGCGGATCCCGGTGGGCGCGCTGGCCGTCGGGGACCGGTTCGTGGTCCGGCCCGGCGAGAAGATCGCCACCGACGGCACGGTGGCCGAGGGCAGCTCCGCCGTGGACGTCTCCTTGCTGACCGGGGAGTCCGTCCCGCTCGACGTGGGCGTCGGCGACGCCGTGACCGGAGCGACCGTCAACACGTCCGGGCGGCTGGCCGTCGAGGCGACCCGGGTCGGCGCGGACACCCAGCTGGCCCGGATCGCACGGCTGGTCGAGGAGGCGCAGAACGGCAAGGCCCGGGTGCAGCGCCTCGCCGACCGGATCTCCGCCGTCTTCGTGCCCGTCGTCCTGCTGCTCTCCGTCGGGACCTGGGTGACCTGGCTGCTGATCACCGACGACCCGACGGCGGCGTTCACCGCCGCGGTGGCCGTCCTGATCATCGCCTGCCCCTGCGCCCTGGGACTGGCCACGCCGACCGCGCTGATGGTCGGCACCGGCCGGGGCGCCCAGCTCGGCATCCTGATCAAGGGACCGGAGGTGCTGGAGTCGACCCGCCGGGTGGACACCGTCGTCCTGGACAAGACCGGCACCGTCACCACCGGCAGGATGACCCTGTCGGGGGTGCACCCCGCCCCGGGCGTGGACGCGTCGGAGCTGCTGCGCCTGGCCGGTTCCCTGGAGCACGCCTCCGAGCACCCCATCGCCCGGGCCGTCGCGGTGGGCGCCGCCGAGCGGGTGGGGGCCCTGCCGGTCCCCGAGGCCTTCGAGAACCTCGCCGGGCTGGGCGTACGGGGCGTGGTGGAGGGGCGCTCCGTCGTGGTGGGCCGGGAGCGACTGCTGGCGGAGCGGGGCGTCGCGGCCGCGCCGGCCGCCCTGGCGGGAGCCAAGGCGGCCGCCGAGGCCGCGGGGGGCACGGCGGTACTGGTGGCCTGGGACGGGGAGGTGCGCGGGGTGCTGGGCGTGGCCGACGCGGTGAAGGGGACCAGCGCCGAGGCGGTCGCGCGGCTGCGGGCGCTCGGCCTCACGCCGGTGCTGCTGACCGGCGACAACCGGGCCGCGGCCGAGGCGGTGGCCCGCGAGGTGGGCATCGACGAGGTGATCGCCGAGGTGCTTCCGCAGGAGAAGGTGGAGGTCGTACGCCGCCTGCAGGGCGAGGGTCGTACGGTCGCCATGGTCGGGGACGGTGTCAACGACGCGGCCGCCCTCGCCCAGGCGGACCTGGGCCTGGCGCTGGGCACCGGCACGGACGCGGCCATCGAGGCGGGCGACCTGACGCTGGTGCGGGGCGACCTGCGGGTGGCGGCGGACGCGATCCGGCTCTCCCGCCGGACCCTGGCCACGATCAAGGGCAACCTCTTCTGGGCCTTCGGGTACAACCTGGCCGCGTTGCCGCTCGCGGCCTCCGGCCTGCTCAACCCGATGATCGCCGGTGCGGCGATGGCCTTTTCTTCGGTGTTCGTGGTGACCAACAGCCTGCGGTTGCGGTCCTTCCGCTAGAGGATCCCCTTCGCACCGCACGCACAACTCCTTCACAGGAGACGCAGATCACAGTGATTCGAACGTAACCATCGGGCTGATGCCCGGGTCTAATGGGGTGATGCCAGGAACGTCTTGGGGGACGTTCGCGGGAGGTCTTGGGGGACGTCCCGGGCATCAGCCGGCCGGGACACGTGCACCCCGGGGAGCTTTGAGCGGCCCTCCCGACCCGTGCGGGTCCCGGCAAAAACCCCGTTGGAGTGCATCAGGACCGCACTCCTCGCCGACACCCCGGCTCGGGTCCCGTGGGGGGAATCCGTTCCGGGGAAAGGAAAGCGCCCCGACCGTCGACCCGTGGGGGGATCGACGGCGGGGCGCTTTTCGTGTGCGCGCGGGCCCTTGCGGGTCCGGGAGAGCCTCGGGTCAGCGGGCCTCGACCGGGACGAAGTCGCGCAGGACCTCGCCGGTGTAGATCTGGCGCGGTCGGCCGATGCGGGAGCCGGGCTCCTTGATCATCTCGTGCCACTGGGCGATCCAGCCGGGAAGGCGGCCGAGCGCGAAGAGCACGGTGAACATCTCGGTCGGGAAGCCCATGGCCCGGTAGATGAGACCGGTGTAGAAGTCCACGTTCGGGTAGAGGTTGCGCGAGACGAAGTACTCGTCGGCCAGCGCGTGCTCTTCCAGCTTGAGCGCGATGTCGAGCAGCTCGTCGCTCTTGCCGAGCGCCGAGAGGACGTCGTGGGCCGCCGCCTTGATGATCTTCGCCCGGGGGTCGAAGCTCTTGTAGACGCGGTGCCCGAAGCCCATGAGGCGGACGCCGTCTTCCTTGTTCTTCACCTTGCGGATGAAGGCGTCGACGTCACCGCCGTCGTTCTTGATGCCTTCCAGCATCTCCAGCACCGACTGGTTGGCGCCACCGTGCAGGGGGCCCCACAGGGCCGAGATGCCGGCGGAGATCGAGGCGAACATGTTCGCCTGCGAGGAGCCGACCAGACGCACGGTGGAGGTCGAGCAGTTCTGCTCGTGGTCCGCGTGCAGGATCAGCAGCTTGTCGAGCGCGGAGACCACGACCGGGTCCAGGTCGTACTCCTGGGCCGGCACGGAGAAGGTCATGCGCAGGAAGTTCTCGACGTAGCCGAGGTCGTTGCGCGGGTAGACCACCGGGTGGCCGACGGACTTCTTGTACGCGTACGCCGCGATCGTCGGGAGCTTGGCCAGCAGCCGGATCGTCGAGAGGTGGCGCTGCTTCTCGTCGAAGGGGTTGTGGCTGTCCTGGTAGAACGTCGACAGCGCGCTGACCACGGAGGACAGCATCGCCATCGGGTGCGCGTCACGCGGGAAGCCGTCGTAGAACCGCTTGACGTCCTCGTGCAGCAGCGTGTGCTGGGTGATCTCGTTGCGGAACGACGCGAGCTGGTCGACGGTCGGCAGCTCCCCGTTGATCAGCAGGTAGGCGACCTCGATGAAGGTCGAACGCTCGGCCAGCTGCTCGATCGGGTATCCGCGGTAGCGCAGGATCCCCTGCTCGCCGTCGAGGTAGGTAATCGCGGACTTGTAGGCGGCGGTGTTGCCGTAGCCGCTGTCCAAGGTGACGAGCCCGGTCTGGGCCCGCAGCTTCGAGATGTCGAAGCCCTGGTCACCGACGGTGCTGTCGACCACCGGGTAGGTGTATTCACCGTCCGCGTACCGGAGTACTACAGAGTTGTCGCTCACGTCATCCCTCACCGACGTAGTGCCTCTTCTTCGAGGTGCCCTGACTGCCTCTACCTTCCCCCATTTGGCGCAGGAGAGTGCACTCGGGGTCGGCCTTTGGTGCTTTCGACGGCACTGAGTGCCGCCAACCTGAACATCCTGCCCCCTGGGCGCACCAGGCGGAACCCAAAATGATCGATCATTTAGGTGATGTTTCCCACCGGTATCCGGCCGGACAGTCTGGGGGCGACCGCCGTGTACCTCCTGCCTGCGGAAACGGTACGCACCGCCTGGCCGAGCGCCCTGCGTGACCCGACCAGAACGACCAGTTTCTTCGCCCTGGTCACGGCCGTGTAGAGCAGGTTCCGCTGGAGCATCATCCAGGCGCCGGTCGTGACGGGGATCACGACGGCCGGGTATTCGCTGCCCTGGGACCGGTGGATGGTGACGGCGTACGCGTGGGCCAGCTCATCGAGCTCGGAGAACTCGTAGGCGACCTCCTCGTCCTCCTCCGTCCGCACCGTCAGCCGCTGTTCGTCCAGGTCAAGGCCGGTGACCACGCCGACCGTGCCGTTGAAGACACCGTTGGCGCCCTTCTCGTAGTTGTTCCGGATCTGGGTCACCTTGTCACCCACCCGGAAGACCCGGCCGCCGAACCGCTTCTCGGGCAGGCCGGGCCGGGCGGGGGTGACCGCCTGCTGGAGCAGGCCGTTGAGGTTGCCCGCTCCGGCGGGGCCCCGGTGCATCGGCGCGAGCACCTGGATGTCACGGCGCGGATCCAGGCCGAATCTGGCCGGAATTCGCCGTGCGGCCACGTCCACGGCGAGCCGGCCGGCCTCCTCGGTGTCCTCCTCGGGGAAGAGGAAGAAGTCCGGCAGCCCGTCGGTGATGGGCGGCACCCCGGTGTTGATCCGGTGGGCGTTGGTGACCACGCCCGACTGCTGTGCCTGGCGGAAGATCCTGGTCAGCCGCACGGCGGGCACCGGCCCGTCCTCGGCGAGCAGGTCCCGCAGCACCTCGCCCGCGCCCACCGACGGCAGCTGGTCCACGTCCCCCACCAGGAGCAGGTGCGCGCCCGGGGCCACCGCCTTCACCAGTTTGTTCGCGAGCAGCAGATCGAGCATCGAGGCTTCGTCCACCACGACGAGATCCGCTTCCAAGGGCCGCTCCCGGTCGTAGGCCGCGTCCCCGCCCGGTTTGAGCTCCAGCAGCCGGTGCACGGTGGAGGCGTCGGCCCCGGTCAGCTCCGAGAGCCGCTTCGCGGCCCGGCCGGTGGGCGCTGCCAGCACCACCTTGGCCTTCTTGGCCCGGGCGAGTTCCACGATCGAGCGCACGGTGAAGGACTTGCCGCAGCCGGGGCCGCCGGTGAGGACGGCGACCCGGCGGGTGAGGGCCAGCCGGACGGCGTCCCGCTGCTCCGGGGCGAGCTTGGCCCCGGTGCGGCCGGCCAGCCAGTCGAGCGCCTTGTCCCAGTCCACGTCCTGGAAGCCGGGCATCCGGTCCTCCTCGGCGTTCAGCAGCCGCCGGACCTGGCCGACCAGCGACAGCTCGGCCCGGTGGAAGGGGACCAGGTACACGGCGGTGAGCGGTGGGCCGCCCTGTGGATCGGGCACGGCCTCGCGGACCACCCCTTCCGGGTCGGCGGCCAGCTCGGCCAGGCACTCGATGACCAGACCGGTGTCCACCTGGAGCAGCTTGACCCCGTCGGCGATCAGGCGTTCCTCCGGGAGGAAGCAGTGGCCCTGGTCGGTGGACTGGGACAGGGCGTACTGGAGCCCGGCCTTGACCCGTTCCGGACTGTCGTGCGGGATCCCGACGGCCTGGGCGATGCGGTCGGCGGTGAGGAAGCCGATGCCCCAGACGTCGGCGGCGAGCCGGTAGGGCTGGTTGCGGACCACGGAGATGGAGGCGTCCCCGTACTTCTTGTAGATGCGGACCGCGATGGAGGTGGAGACGCCGACGCCCTGGAGGAAGACCATGACCTCCTTGATGGCCTTCTGCTCCTCCCAGGCGGCGCCGATCAGCTTGGTCCGCTTGGGTCCGAGGCCGGGGACCTCGATCAGCCGCTCCGGTTCGTCCTCGATCACATCGAGGGTGTCGGTGCCGAAGTGGTCGACGATGCGCTCGGCGATCTTCGGGCCGATGCCCTTGATGAGGCCGGAGCCGAGGTAGCGCCGGATGCCCTGGATGGTGGCGGGCAGGATGGTGGAGTAGTTCTCGACGCTGAACTGCTTGCCGTACTGGGGGTGGGAGCCCCAGCGGCCCTCCATGCGCAGCGACTCGCCGGGCTGCGCGCCGAGCAGGGACCCGACGACGGTCAGCAGGTCGCCGGCGCCCCGGCCGGTGTCGACCCGGGCGACGGTGTAGCCGCTCTCCTCGTTGGCGTAGGTGATGCGTTCCAGCACCCCCTCCACCACGGCAAGTTGCACTGCCCCGTTGCTCGTCATGCCAAGAAAGTACCGGCCGCCGCCGACAGGCCGCCGCGCCTGTGGACAAACCGAAGGGGGTCCGGCCTTCCGGCCGGACCCCCTCACGGTTACCCCTCCCGTGCCGGACTTCCCGATCCCCCCAGATCCCCTCCCGGAAGCGCCGACGCTCCTTACGACCCGCCTGCGCCGCCGGCGGTTGCACCCGGGGGCAGGTCTTTACTCCACCATTACTCAAGGGCGGTGTGCTGCACGAAGACGACGGCGTGCCGCACGAACCGTCAGGGGGCGGGGGCGGGAGCGGCGGCGGTCGCCGCGGGCGGGGCCGCCGGGCCGGCCGCCGTCGTACGGGGCTTCACGCGCCCGGGGGCCAGCGAGGTCAGGCCCACCCCGCCGACGAGCAGGGCGGCGGCCAGCCAGCGCATGCCCGAGACGCCCTCGCCGAGCACCAGCGCGGCCGACGACATGCCGAACACGGGAACCAGCAGCGAGAACGGGGCCACCGCGGAGGCCGGGTAGCGGCGCAGCAGGTAGCCCCAGGCGCCGAAGCCGAACACCGTCGAGATCCAGGCGACGTACCCGATGACGGCCACCCCCGACCAGTCCAGGGCGCGCAGCGCCGCCGCGTCCCGCCCGGGGCCCTCCAGCAGCAGCGACAGCCCGATCAGCGGCAGCACCGGGACCGTGCACACCCACACCATGAAGTTCAGCGCGTCGGGTGGGGCGGCCCTGCGGGTCAGCACGTTGGACACGCCCCAGCAGGCGGCGGCCGCCACGACGAGCGGGAAACCGGCGACCGGCCCGGAGGTGCCCTCGTCCACGGCGGCGACCGCGATCCCGGCGAGCGCCACGCCCATGCCGAGCACCCGCACCGCCCCGGGCCGCTCGCGCAGGACGAGCGAGGCGAGCACGGCGGTGAAGACGGCCTGGATCTGCAGGACGAGGGAGGACAGACCGGCGGGCATCCCGGCGGCCATTCCCGTGAACAACAGGCCGAACTTGGCGATGCCGAGGGCCACTCCGACGCCGACGACCCACTTCCAGGCCACCTTGGGCCTGCCGACGAAGAACACGGCGGGCAAGGCGGCCACCAGGAACCGCAGGGCGGACAGGAGCAGCGGCGGGAAGTGGCCGAGGCCGATCTCGATGACGACGAAGTTGAAACCCCAGACGGCGGTGACGAGCACGGCGAGCGCGGTGTGTACAGGACGCATGCACCGAGCATCGACGGCCGGACCATGTAGCACCAGCGCGGATCTCTTCCGCGATGGATGAAGCAATGCTTACGTGTCGGGGCCACCCGGGGCTACCATCGCGGCATGCTCGACCTGTCCCGGCTGCGCGCCCTGCACGCCGTCTCCGTCCACGGTTCCGTCGCGGGCGCGGCGGCCGCCCTCGGCTACACCCCCTCGGCCGTCTCGCAGCAGATCGCCAAGCTGGAGCGCGAGACCCGCACCACGCTGCTGGAGCGGCGCGGGCGGGGGGTCGCCCTCACCGAGGAGGCCCGCCACCTCGCCGACACCGCACGGGAGTTGCTGGCGATCGTGGAGCGGGCCGAGACGACGCTGGAGGAGCGGCGCGGGCAGCCGAGCGGGCTGCTGGCCGTGGCCGCCTTCGCCTCGGCGGCGCGCGGGCTGCTGCCCGGCGTTCTGGCCGAACTGGCCGCCCGGCACCCGGCACTGGACGTGCGCCTGACGGAGGTGGACCCGCACCTGTCGGTGGACCTCGTGGCGCGCGGGGTCACCGACCTGGCGGTGGCGCACGACTGGGACATCGCCCCGCTCCCGGCCCCCGAGGGCATCGAGCAGGCGGTGATCGGGGACGACCACTGCGACCTGGTCGTCCCGGCCGGGCACCCGTTCACCGCCCGCCCCGTGATCCGCCGGGCGGACCTGGGCGGCGAGCGGTGGGTGTGCCAGCCCCCGGGCTGGGTCTGCCACGACTGGCTGGTGCGGACCCTGCGCACGGCGGGGTTCGAGCCCGACATCGCGCACGTCGCCGAGGAGAACCACACCGTCGTCGCCCTGGTCGCGGCGGGGCTCGGGGTCGCGGTCGTACCGCGCCTGGGCACGGGCCCTCTGCCCGAGGGGGCGGTGGCCGTACCGCTGGAACCGGGGCCGGTCCGGCGGCTGTACGCGCTGTGGCGGGTGGGCGCGGCCCGCCGCCCGGCCATCACCGCGGCCGTGCGCACCCTCCGGGCGCACTGGACGGCCCGGGCCGATGCTGCCGCCGCCACTGCTCCCGAAGGGCCACTTCCGGGGGACGCCGAGAGTGTCCGCAGCCCCGGGGACGCAGCCCGGCAGTAGGGTCCGGCGCGTGCCGAACCACGCCTCCCGCAGGACCCTGCTCACCGCGGCCGCCCTGGCTGCCGTCACGGCCACCGCACCGGTCTCCTCCGCCTCGGACGTCCGCAGCGCCCCGGAGGGCGCCTCCGCCTCCGACGGCGCCCCCGACGACCCGCACCCCCCGGACTCCGGGCCCGGCGGCCGGCCGGGGCGCTACCCGGACCGGGCGGAGCTGCGCCGGCTGATGGAGGGGATGAGCCTCGCCGAGAAGGTCGGGCAGCTGTTCGTGTCCCGGGCGTACGGGCATTCCGCGAGCGAGCCCGACGCGGCGGACGCGGAGGTGAACCTCGCGCAGTTCGGGGTGCGCACCGCCGCCGAACTCGTCGCCCGCTACCACCTGGGCGGGGTCATCTACTTCGCGTGGGCCCACAACACCCGTGGCCCGCAGCAGATCGCCGCCCTCTCGCAGGGCCTCCAGCAGGCGGCGACCGGCTCGGGCGCCGGCATCCCGCTGCTGCTGTCCACGGACCAGGAGCACGGCGCGGTCGCCCGCATCGGCAAGCCCGCGACCCTGCTGCCGGGGGCGATGGCGCTCGGCGCCGCCCACCGCGGCACGGGTTCCACCGCCGAGGCCCGGCGGGCCGCGCGGATCGCCGGTGCGGAACTGGCCGCCATGGGCATCCGGCAGGACTACGCGCCGGTCGCCGACGTGAACGTGAACCCGGCCAACCCGGTGATCGGCGTACGGTCCTTCGGCGCCGACCCGGAGGCGGTGGCGGCGCTGGTCGCCGCCCAGGTCCGCGGGTACCAGGGCGCGGGGGTGGCCGCCACCGCCAAGCACTTCCCCGGACACGGCGACACCGAGACCGACAGCCACGTGGGACTCCCCGTGATGCGGCACACCCGTGCCCAGTGGGAGGAGCTGGACGAGCCGCCGTTCCGGGCGGCCGTCGCGGCGGGCGTGGACGCGGTCATGACGGCGCACATCGTCTTCCCCGCGCTCGATCCCTCCGGGGACCCGGCGACCCTCTCACGGCCCATCGTGACGGGCATCCTGCGCGAACGCCTGGGCTTCGCGGGGGTGGTGGTCACCGACGCGCTGGACATGGCCGGCGTCCGCCAGAAGTACGGCAACGACCGGGTACCCGTCCTGGCCCTCAAGGCGGGCTGCGACCAGCTGCTGAACCCGCCGGACCTGGCGCTGGCGTACCGGAGCGTGCTGGCGGCCGTGGAGTCGGGCGAGCTGACCGTGGCCCGGATCGAGGAATCGGTGCTGCGGATCCTGGAACTCAAGGCGCGCCGGGGCCTGTTCGCCGCCGCCGCCACCGCCGGGCCGGAGCCGGCGGACGTGGTGGGGGTGTCCGGGCACCTGGCGGCCGCCGACGAGATCGCGGCCGGTACGACGACCCTGCTGGCCAACCCCGCGAAGGTGTTGCCGCTGGACGCCGCGGCCGCGCCCCGGGTGCTGGTGACGGGCGCCGCCCCGCCCTCCCCCAGCGGTACCACCGGACCCCCTACGGAGGTACTGGCGCGGGAGCTGACGGCCCTGGGCTGCCGGGCCTCGGCCGTGGCGGCCGAGGGGGCGGTGGCGGCGGCGCCCGGCCACGCGGCGGTGGTGGTGTGCACGTACAACGTCCCCGAGGGCGACAGCCCGCAGCGGAAGCTGGTGGCGGACCTGCTGGCCACCGGAGTGCCGGTGGTGGCGGTCGCGATCCGCAACCCCTACGACGGCGCCCGCCTGCCGGAGTGCGCCGCGGAACTGGCGACGTACTCCTGGACGGACGTGGAGATGCGGGCGGCGGCCCGGATGATCACCGGTGCGCGGCGGCCCGTGGGCCGCCTCCCGGTCGCGGTGCCGGGACGCTACCCGCTGGGCCACGGGCTGACGTACGACTGAGCGCGCACGCCGGGCCCGCGGCCCCTGTCACCCGGGAGCTACGGGCGCAGCTGCGCCTCGCGCGGGAGGTCCTGCCGGTCGAGCTGCGGGTCCGGCTTCGCCAGCGGCGTCGCCCGCCCCGCGTCGGTGAGGGCGGCGGCCGGCGCCACCCCGGCCCACTGGAGGATCCTCGCGGTCGCGAGGGCCCGCTCGCCGTCCTGGAGCTTGGCGACGTTCGCCCCGTGGTTGGCGCCCGGCGCGATCATCACGTAGCTGTCCTTGACCCCGTAGCCGAGGTGGAACGGTTCTGCGCCCCACGGGTCGTTCTGCCCGTACACGAACAGCATCCGGTCGGCGTGCGTGCGCACCCAGGCGTCGACGTCCGCCATGACCCCCGGCTTGAAGGTCATCGGGATGTCGCGCGGCACGAAGTCGCGCGGCGGCTGGTAGCCGTAGCGGCTCAGCCCCTTGAGGTGCGGCTGCTTGATGTCGGGCGAACCGAGCTGCGTACCCGCCTGGTAGTAGTAGGGCGTGTACGTCTCCAGGCCCTGGTCGGTGTAGGCCGAGAAGCCGGAGATGGTGTCGACGGTGTCCCAGATCTCCTGGTCGGAGGCGGTGGCCGCGACCGGGATGCCGGCGCAGTCCGCGAGCAGGCTGTACTGCCAGAAGGCCCAGGTGTAGTCGAGCACCACGGCCTCGTAGGCCTTGTCGAGGGTGCCGACGGTGGTGAAGGTCCAGCCGTTCTCGGCGGCGGCGGCCGCGTACTTGGCCTCCAGCGGCTCGCGGCGGACGAGCGCCTCGCGCTGGACGGCGTTCAGCTTGTCGCGGCACTCCTTGGTGCCGACCTTGGCGAGGAACCGGTCGTAGGCCGAGTCCTCCTTGTTGTTGACGTCGTTCGGCGCGACGTAGGCGACGACGCCGTCCATGTCGCGCGGGTAGAAGCGCTCGTAGTACGTCGCCGTCATGCCGCCCTTGCTGCCGCCGGTGGCGATCCAGTTCTTGCTGTAGATCTTCTTGAGGGCGGTGAACAGGCGGTGCTGGTCACTGGCGGCCTGCCAGATGTCCAAGTCCGACCAGTTGGCGGGGTCGGGCCGGGAAGGCGTGAAGAATCGATACTCCAGAGACACCTGGTTGCCGTCGACGATGGTCGTCGGCTCGCTGCGGCGCGGGCTGGTGTTGACGTTGTAACCGGAGGTGTAGAAGACCGTGGGCCGCGAGGTGTCCTTGTGCAGCAGGGTCAGGCGCTGCTTGAAGGTCCCCTTCGAGGGCTGACGGTGGTCGACCGGCTGCTCGTAGGCGAGCACGAAGAAGCGGTATCCGGGATACGGCTTCTCCTCGATCAGGCTCATCCCCGGGATGCCGAGGATCTGGTCCTTGATGTCCGCGGCGGCGGCCGGCCGTGCGGCGGTGGCCGCTGGTTCCGTGGCTTCGGCCGCTTGTGCCGTGGCGCCGGCCGCACCCGTGGTGCCGATGAGCACCACGAGCGACAGCAGCCATCCGAGCGTCTTGCGCATTCGCCCTCCCCTTGCGTTCACTTCGGTCGCCGTGAACCTAGCGGGGCCAACGCGCCTCTGAACAGACCAAGTTGGGCCGCGGGGAAGTCGTCAGCACAGGATCCAGCCGGAATCGGCCGATCCGGCCGCTACGTTCCCCCTTACATACACGCAGCGGCTGATCGCGCCGACGGTGACGGGGCCCGCGTAACGGGTGAAGCGCCCCGCATCGGCGACCGGGACACCGCCACGCGGCTGAACGCTCACCGCCATCCGGCGGCGCTCGCCCGGGTGGGAGGCGAGGGTCACGGCGCACACCCGGGCGCGGCTCTTGTACACGCGGAGCTCGCCCTCGCCGGACGGGAACGGCACCACCTTGGCCAGCCGGCCCGTGCAGCGGTCGCCGTCGGTGGCGGCGGCGGCCCGCGCCGGGGGCGCGGTGAACAGCGCGCCCCCGACGAGCCACAGCGCCGCCGCGAACACCCCCGGGGTGAGCGGCCGCGGCCGGCGGGGCGCCGGCCGCCCCGGCTTCACCCCCCGCTTGCGCCCCGCCCCCGGTCCCCGCCCGCACCCCTGCGCCACCATCCCGGCCCCCCGCTCAGTCGTACGCGGCCCGTACGTCCGTACGACGCCCCGGTCCTGCGGAAGGTTGCACCGCGCGAGCGCGGCTCAGGCCACGGCCCGCTCGTCCTCTCCCGCGAAGGTCCGCCACAGCTCGGCGTACCGGCCACCGCGCGCCAGCAGTTCGGCGTGCGTACCGTCCTCCACGACCTCGCCGCGGTCGAGGACCACCACGCGGTCGGCGCGGGCGGCGGTCGTCAGGCGGTGGGCGACGACGAGGGTGGTGCGCTTGCCCGCGAGCCGGTCGGTGGCCAGGTTGACCTGCGCCTCGGTGGCCAGGTCCAGTGCGGCCGTCGCCTCGTCCAGCAGCAGGACGTCCGGGTCCACGAGTTCGGCCCGGGCCAGCGCGATCAGCTGGCGCTGACCGGCCGACAGGTTGCGCCCCCGCTCGGCGACGGTGTGCAGGTAACCGCCGTCCAGGGTGGCGACCATGTCGTGGGCGCCGACCGCGCGGGCGGCGGCCTCCACTTCGGCGTCGCTCGCCTCGGGCCGCCCGTAGGCGATGGCGTCGCGGACCGTCCCCGGGAAGAGGTAGGCCTCCTGGGGGACGACGCCCAGCCTGTGGCGGTACGCCGTCAGGTCCAGCTCCCGCAGGTCGGCGCCGTCGGCGGTGACCCGGCCGGAGGTCGGGTCGTAGAACCGGGCCACCATCTTGACCAGCGTGGACTTCCCGGCGCCGGTCTCGCCGACGAACGCGACGGTCTGCCCGGCCGGTATGCGCAGGCGTATTCCGGCCAGCGCCTCGCCCTTCTCGCCGCGCTCCTCGGCGGTGCCGTAGGCGAAGCGCACGTCCTCGAAGGCGATCTCGCCGCGCAGTTGCGCCACCGGGCGCGGATCGGCGGGACGGGGGGTGGTGGTCGGCTCGCGCAGCAGGTCCTGGATCCGGCCGAGGGAGACGGTGGCCTGCTGGTACCCGTCGAAGACCTGGGAGAGCTGCTGGACGGGCGCGAAGAACAGGTCGATGTAGAGCAGGTAGGCGACGAGCGCGCCCGTGGTGAGCGTCATGGCCTCCACCCGCCCCGCGCCGACGATCAGCACGGCGGCCGCGGCGCCCGAGGACAGCAGCTGCACGAAGGGGAAGTAGACGGATATCAGCCACTGGCCGCGGACCCGGGCCTCGCGGTAGGAGTCGCTGCGCCCGGCGAAGCGGACGGCGCCGTCGCCCTCGCGGCGGAAGGCCTGGACGATGCGCAGTCCGGCCACGGACTCCTGGAGGTCGGCGTTGACCCCGCTGACCCGGTCGCGGGCGAGTTCGTACGCGGCGACCGACTTGCGACGGAACACGACGGTGCCGATGACCAGCAGCGGGAGCGTGGCGAAGACGATCAGCGCCAGTTCCACGTCGAGGACGAGCAGGGCGATCAGGATGCCGAAGAAGGTGAAGACGGAGACGACGGCGGTGACCAGACCGGTCTGGAGGAAGCTGGAGAGCGCGTCCACGTCGGTGGTCATCCGGGTCATGATCTTGCCGGTCAGCTCGCGCTCGTAGTAGTCGAGTCCGAGGCGCTGGAGCTGGGCGAAGATCTTCACGCGCAGCGCGTACAGCACGCGCTCGCCGGTCCTGCCGGTCATCCGGGTCTCGGCGAACTGCGCGGCCCACTGCCCGATGACAACGGCCAGGGCCAGCCCCGCCGCCACCCAGACCGCTCCGAGCGCGGCCTGTTCGACGCCCTTGTCGATGCCGTGCCGGATCAGGATCGGCAGCAGCAGCCCGGAGCCCGCGTCGACGGCGACGAGGCCGAGGCTGATGGCGAGCGGCGCCCAGAACCCGTGGAGCAGCCGGCGCAGGCCATAACTGTCCTCGGGGGCCGCGGCCCGGTCCTCGTCGACGTCGGGAAGGTCGTCGGCGGGCGGCAGGGCGGCGACCTGCGCGAGCAGCTCGGGGGTGGCGGGGCTGCCGGCGACGTGGGCGGGGTCGTCGCCCTCCGCCTCGTCCTGGCGGCGCCAGAGCTCGGGGGTGATCCCGCCGGAGACCCGGCGCTTGGCGTTGACCGGCTCGGAGTCGATCTCCGCCTCGATCTCGATGTCCCGCTCCAGGTCGCGCTCGAACTCGGCCATCGCGGCGGCCTCGGGGACGCGCGGCGAGGCGGCGCCGAGGGCTTCGGGGTCGGTCAGCAGCCTGCGGTACAGGGCTGAGCGGGCTTCGAGCTCTTCGTGGGTGCCGATGTCGGAGAGCCGCCCGTGGTCGAGTACGGCGATCCGGTCGGCCAGCGCGAGCGTGGAGCGGCGGTGTGCGATGAGGAGCGTGGTGCGGCCGGCCATGACGGCGCGCAGGGCCTCGTGGATCTCGTGCTCGACGCGGGCGTCGACGGCGGAGGTGGCATCGTCCAGGAGGAGCAGCCGGGGGTCGGTCAGGAGGGCGCGGGCGAGCGCGATGCGCTGGCGCTGGCCGCCGGACAGGGTCAGGCCCTGCTCGCCGACCTTGGTGTCGTACCCGGCGGGCAGGGCTTCGATGAACCCCTCGGCCTGGGCGGCGCGGGCGGCGGCCCGGATCTGCTCCTCGTCCGCGTCGGGGCGTCCGTAGGCGAGGTTGGCGCGGATCGAGTCGGAGAAGAGGAACGAGTCCTCGGGCACCAGGCCGATCGCGCCGCGCAGGGAGGCGTACGTCAGCTCGCGCACGTCGTGGCCGCCGACGCGGACGGCGCCGCTGTCGGCGTCGTAGAAGCGGGGCAGGAGCAGCGAGACGGTGGACTTGCCGCTGCCGGAGGAGCCGACGAGGGCGACGGTCTCGCCCTCCTCGATCCGCAGCGAGAACCCGTCCAGGACGGGCCGCTCGGGGTCGTAGCCGAAGCGGACGTCCTCGAACTCGACGGTGGCGGGCGCGTCGGCGGGCAGCGCGGTCGTGCCCTCCTCGATCACCGGCTCGGTGTCGATCAGCTCGAAGACGCGCTCGACGCCCGCGCGGGCCTGCTGGCCGACGGTGAGGACCATCGCGAGCATGCGGACGGGGCCGACGAGCTGGGCGAGGTAGGTGGAGAAGGCGACGAAGGTTCCGAGGGTGACCTGGCCGCGGGTGGCCATCCAGCCGCCGAGGGCCAGCATCGCGACCTGCCCGAGCGCGGGCACGGCCTGGAGGGCGGGGGTGTACTTCGAGTTGAGCCGGATGGCCCGCAGCCGCCCGCCGAACAGACGGCGGCCGGCTGCGCGGAGCTTTCCGGTCTCCTGCTCCTCCTGCCCGAAGCCCTTCACGACGCGGACGCCGGTCACGGCCCCGTCGACGACGCCGGCGACGGCGGCGGCCTGGCTCTGGGCGTACCAGGTGGCGGGGAACAGCTTCTTGCGGCTGCGCTTGGCGATGTACCAGAGGGCGGGGGCCATGAGGAGGGCGACGAGGGTCAGCAGCGGCGACAGCGCCAGCATGATGCCGAGGGATATCCCGAAGAGGAGGAAGTTCCCGATGGTCATCGGGAGCATGAAGAGCAGGCCCTGGATCAGCTGGAGGTCGCTGGTGGCCCGGCCGACGACCTGGCCGGTGGACAGCTCGTCCTGGCGGCGGCCGTCGAGGCGGGTGATGGCGCCGTACATGTCGGTGCGCAGGTCGTGCTGGACGTCGAGGGCGAGGCGGCCGCCGTAGTACCTGCGTATGTAGGTGAGTACGTACACCAGCAGGGCCGCGCCTATGAGCATGGCGGCCCAGGGGCCCATCGGCTTGCTCTCGTCGCCGATGACGTCGTCGATGATCGTGCGGGTGACGAGCGGTACGAGGGCCATGACGGCCATACCGGCCAGCGAGGACCCGAGCGCGAGCAGCACGTTCGCCTTGTACCGCCAGGTGTACGCGGCCAGCCGCCTGCCCCAGCCCTGTTTTCCGCCTGCTTCCGTCTCCGCCGCCGCCACGTCGAGCCTCCCCGTCGATCCTGTCCTGCCGCAGGCGCCAACGCCCCGACCGGCGGATTTCATCCCGCAGCAACAATCGAACGGCTTTGCGCGACGGCGGGCGACCCCGAGGGGCCGTCCGGGTCAGGGCGCGTCGAACTCGTACTCCAGGACGTAGGCGGAGGCGTCGAGCACCATCTCGTTGACCTCCACCACCCTCCCGTCGGCGGCGAAGGCGGTACGGCGGACCAGTACGACGGGGGCCGCGGCCCCGAGACCGAGCCGCGCGGCCCCGTCCGGACCCGGCATCCGTGAACGGACCTCCTCGCGGAACCGGACGGGGCCGACGCCGAGCTCGGCGAGGCGGGCGTAGATCCCTCCCGGGCCGGTGTCGGGCTCGGTGACGGGGGTGCCGGCGACGAGGGCGGCGTCCAGGTACGAGGTCGCGAGCATGACGGCCTTCCCGTCGAGCAGGAACCTGCGCCGCCGCACGCATGCCGCCGTGCCCTCCATGAGCCCGAGCACCAGGGCGACGGCCTCGGGCGCCGCCTCTTCGGTGACCCCGAGGAGTTCGACCTCCGGTTCACGGTCCTCGGTGTCGGCCGCCCAGATCGACCGACCGTGACCCCACACGTCGGCGCCCAGCCGTTGGATACCGCGCCGCCGGATGAGCCGGTCTTCGGGCTGCCGTCCTGTGACGTCCTCGGCCATGCGTCCTCCTGGGGTCATCCGGCAGCGTAGAGCGCACGCCGGGTCAGGGAATGCGATTGCCACCGCCGACGCCCCGCGGCAGGGCGACCGGGGCGTCAGAGGTGGGTCGGGGCGAACATCTTCAAGGTGGTGGGGAGGACCAGGACCGAGGGGCCCGGGGAGGCGAGGGCCGTGGCGAGGTCTTCGCGGAGGGTGGGGGCCGAGGTGACGGCGGCCGGGACGCCGAAGGAGGCCGCCAGGGCGACGAAGTCGGGGCCGGTGAGGTCCGTACCCGTCGCGCAGCCGTACTCGCGCAGGATGCCGTAGCCGCCGTCGTCGACGATCAGCCAGGTCACGTCCAGCTCGTGCTGCTTGGCCGTGGCCAGCTCCGCGATCGAGTACATCGCGCCGCCGTCGCCCGAGACGGCCAGCACCGGGGTGCCCGGTTCCGCGACGCACGCGCCGAGGGCCGCCGGGAAGGCGTAGCCGAGGCCGCCCGCGCCCTGCGCCGAGTGCATGGTGTTCGGGTGCTTGGCGTCGAAGGCCGACCAGGCCCAGTAGGACAGGATCGTCATGTCCCAGAACGACGGGGAGCGCGGCGGCAGGGCCGACCTGATGGAGGCCAGCAACTCCTGTTCCAGCGCCACGTCCTGCTCGGCGAGGCGGGCGCCGATCTCGTCCAGCACCATCCGGACGCGGGTGGGGGCCGAGGGGTCCTCGCGTGCGGACACCGTCTCCAGCAGGGCCTGCAGCGCCAGCCGGGCGTCCGCGTGGATGCCCAGGCCCGGGTGGTTGGACTCCAGCTTCCCGAGGTCCGCCTCGATCTGGACGACGCGGCCCCCGGGGAAGAACGTGTGGTAGTTCGAGGACAGCTCGCCGAGGCCGGAGCCGACGATCAGGAGGACGTCCGCGTCCTCCAGGAAGTCCGTCATGTGGCGGTCCTCCAGCCAGGACTGGAGGGACAGCGGATGGGTCCAGGGGAAGGCGCCCTTCCCGCCGAAGGTGGTGACCACGGGCGCGTCCAGGCGTTCCGCGAGCTGCCTGAGCTTGCCGGCCGCGTCCGCGCGGATCACACCGCCGCCCGCGATGATCACCGGACGGGAGGCGTTCGAGAGCCAGTGGGCGGCGACGGCCGTCAGCTCGGGGCGGGGCGCCAACTCGTGCGGAGCCGCGTCCATGCCGGTGACCTGCGGGACCATCGTCTCCGCACGGAGGACGTCCTCCGGGATCTCCACCCAGACCGGGCCGTGCGGGGTGGTGAGCGCCGACTCCCAGGCCTCCGCGATGACGGACGGGATCTGCGACGGGGTGCGGGCGGTGTGGACCGACTTGACCACCTCGCGGAAGGAGGCGGACTGGTCGCGCAGCTCGTGCAGGTGGCCCCGACGGCCGCCGCCCAGGCCCGGGGAGGGGACCTGGGAGGAGATCGCGAGGACCGGTGCGGAGGCCGCCGCGGCCTCGGCCAGCGCCGGCAGGGCCATCAGGGCGCCCGGTCCGGTGGACAGCAGCAGCGGTACGGCCTCGCCGGTGAGGCGGCCGTACGCGTCGGCCGCGAATCCCGCGTTGTTCTCCGTGCGCAGGGCCACCAGCCGCAGGTCGGCGCGGCCCACCGCGTCGAAGACGGCCAGCGCGTGCTGCCCGGGCAGGCCGAACACGGTGGTGGCGCCGAGGGAGCGCAGCGTTTCCACGACCAGGTCCCCGCCCGTCCGCCCGGGCGGCGGCGCGAGGGCGGCCGCCGTCTGGGCTTCGGTGGGACGGAGTACCAGGTCGTGGTCGTGCGTCACGTCGGTTACTTGCCCTTCGCCTGCGCGATCTGTCGCGACATGATCGTGGTCAGCTCGTACGCGGTGTGCGAGGCCGCGACCGAGGTGATCTCGGCGTGATCGTACGCCGGGGCGACCTCGACCACGTCGGCGGAGACCAGGTTGCAGGACGACAGGCCGCGGATGATCTCCAGCAGCTCGCGGGAGGTCATGCCGCCCGCCTCCGGCGTGCCGGTGCCGGGCGCGTGCGCCGGGTCCAGGACGTCGATGTCGATGGAGATGTACAGCGGGCGGTCGCCGATGCGCTGGCGCAGCTGGTCCGCGACCTCGTCGGCGCCGCGCCGGTAGACGTCGGCCGAGGTGACGATGCCGAAGCCCATCTTGGCGTCGTCGTCCAGGTCCTGCTTGCCGTAGAGCGGGCCGCGCGTGCCGACGTGGCTGAGCGCCTCGGTGTCGAGGATGCCCTCCTCCACGGCGCGCCGGAACGGGGTGCCGTGCGTGTACTCGGCGCCGAAGTAGGTGTCCCAGGTGTCCAGGTGGGCGTCGAAGTGCAGCAGCGCGACCGGGCCGTGCTTCTTGGCGACCGAGCGCAGCAGCGGCAGCGCGATGGTGTGGTCGCCGCCGAGGGTCATCAGGCGGGAGCCGGCGCCGAGCAGCTCGTCGGCGGCGGCCTCGACCGTCTCGACGGCCTCGTTGATGTTGAAGGGGTTCACCGCGATGTCACCGGCGTCCGCGACCTGGGCGAGCGCGAACGGGGAGGCGTCCTGCGCCGGGTTGTACGGGCGCAGCAGGCGCGAGGCCTCGCGGATGGCGTTGCCGCCGAAGCGGGCGCCGGGGCGGTAGGAGACACCCGAGTCGAACGGGACGCCGACGACGGCCACGTCGGCCGAGCCGACCTCGTCCAGGCGCGGCAGGCGGGCGAAGGTCGCCGGGCCCGCGTAGCGCGGGATGCGGGAGGAGTCGACGGGTCCGCGCGGCTGCGTGCTCATGGGGGGTGCCTTCCGGAAGAGGTGTGCGGTCCTTCGAGCGTAAGGGGACACCTCGGAGCCGCGAAGTGTACGTTTCATCCACCAGACCGCTCTCATGTGTACGGAGCATCCATGCCGGACCAGCCGCCGACCACGGGTGTCGCACTCTCCGCCCTGCTCGCCGACCGGGAGCTGGGCCTGCGCGGGCTGTACGCGGCCGAGGACGTCGCGGGGCCCGCCACCGTGCACGCCGTGCACGCCTCGGAGATGGCCGACCCGTCGCCTTACCTGCTGGGCGGGGAGCTGCTGCTCACCGCCGGGGCGCACCTGGGGCCGGACGCCGACGGGTACGTGGCCCGGCTCGTCGCGGCGGGCGCGGCGGCGCTCGGCTTCGGGGTGGCGCCCGTGTACGAGGTGGTACCGCCGGAGCTGGTGGCGGCGTGCGCCCGGCACGGGCTGCCCCTGCTGGAGGTCCCGCCGGGGACCCCGTTCACCGCGGTCGCCCGCACCGTGTGGCGGCTGATGGCGGAGGCCCGGACGCGCGAGCTGCGCCGGGTCACCGAGGCGCAGCAGGCGCTGGCCGCGGCCGCCGCCCGGCCGGATCCGGTCCCGGCGGTGCTGCGCCGGCTGGCGGCGGCGCTGGGCGGCCGGGTCGTGCTGCTGCGGGGCGGCCCGGGCGGCGGCGCCGGCTCCGGGGAAGCGGGCCGCGAGGTGCCCCCCGGGGCGGAGGCCGCGCTGGAGGCGCTGCTCGGGCGGGTCGCCGCGCCGGGCGGCCCGGCGACGGCGACGGACTCCGCCGCGGGGTGGCAGCTGTCGGCGTACGCCCTGGGCGGCGGCGCGGCTCCCGCCGGCCCCGGCCCGGGCGCAGCCGCGCCCCCGCACCCCGCCCCCGTCCCCGGTGTCGCCGTCCTCGGGGTCGCCGTCCCGGAGCGCACCCCCGGGGACCACGCCATCACGGCCATCGCCGCCGTCCTGCTGGGCCTGCTCACCACGCACCGCCCCGCCGGGGCCGAGGCCGCCGCGCTGACCCGGCTGCTGCTGGACGGGGACCCGGCCGCCGCCCTGGCCCCCGGGCCCTGGCAGGTGGTCCATGCCCGGGGTGCGGGGGATCCGCAGGCCCTCGCGGGCGCGCTGGGCACCGTACTCCTGGACGCGCTCGGCCCGGAGCTGCGCCTCGTGACCGACCGGGACCCGGTCCCGCAGCCGGGGTGGCGCCTGGGCGTCAGCGCCCCCGCCCGACCCGGGGCCCTGCCGACGGCCGACACCCAGGCCCGCCGCGCCCTGGAACGCGCCGAAGCGGCCCGCACCGCGCTGGTCCGGCACTCCGACGCCGGCCTGCCCGGCCTCCTGGACCCGGCGCGGGCCCGCGCGCACGCCGAGGCCCTGCTCGCACCGCTCACCGCGGTCCAGGCGGCGACCCTGCGCGGCTGGCTGGCCCACCACGGCAGCTGGGACCGCAGCGCCGCCGTGCTCGGCGTCCACCGCAACACGGTCCGCCAGCGCATCGCCCGCTGCTCGGTCCTCCTCGGGCGCGACCTCGACGACCCGGACACGCGCATGGAACTGTGGTTCGCGCTACGTACCCTGGACAGCGGTGGCAACTCGCCGGTAACTTAATCTGAGCAAGCGCTTAGACGTAAGCCATCAATCGAGCAACCACGACGGCGCGCGACCACCTCCGCGACAGCGGCGGCGGGTAGCCGCAGAGGGAGGCCGGCCGTGCGCCGCACCGTTTTCAACGAGGACCACGAAGCGTTCCGCGAGACCATCCGCGCCTTCATCGAGGCCGAGGTCGTCCCCGTCTACGACGAGTGGTTCGCCGCCGGCCAGGCCCCCCGCGAGTTCTACTACAAGCTCGGTGAGCTGGGCCTCTTCGGCATCAACGTCCCCGAGGAGTTCGGCGGCGCGGGCCTGGACACCCACAAGTTCGAGGCCGTCCTCTACGAGGAGACCTCGCGCGCGGGCGTCAACTTCGGCGGCTCCGGCGTGCACGTGCTGCTCGCCCTCCCCTACCTCAAGATGCTGGCCGGCGACGAGCAGAAGAAGCGCTTCCTGCCGAAGTTCGTCACCGGCGAGGAGATGTGGGCCCTCGCGATGACCGAGCCGGGCACCGGCTCCGACGTCGCGGGCATGAAGACCACCGCGAAGCTCTCCGAGGACGGCACCCACTACGTCCTCAACGGCGCCAAGACCTTCATCACCGGTGGCGTCCACGCCGACCGCGTGATCGTCTGCGCCCGCACCTCCGCCCCGCGCGAAGACGACCGCCGCTTCGGCATCTCCCTCTTCGCCGTGGACACCAGGTCCGAGGGCTACTCCGTCGGCCGCAAGCTGGACAAGCTGGGCCTGCGCACCTCCGACACCGCCGAGCTCGCGTTCGTCGACGTCAAGGTGCCCGTCGAGGACCTGCTCGGCGAGGAGAACAAGGGCTTCTACTACCTCGGTGCGAACCTGCCCTCCGAGCGTTGGGGCATCGCCTTCGGCGCCTACGCGCAGGCCAAGGCCGCCATACGCTTCGCCCAGCAGTACGTGAGCGAGCGCACCGTCTTCGGCAAGCCGGTCGCGCACTTCCAGAACACCAAGTTCGAGCTGGCCGCCTGCCAGGCCGAGGTCGACGCGGCCGAGGCCGTCGCCGACCGCGCGCTGGAGGCCCTGGACGCCGGCGAGCTGACGGCCGCCGAGGCCGCCTCCGCGAAGCTGTTCTGCACCGAGGTCGCGCACCGCGTCATCGACAAGTGCCTCCAGCTGCACGGCGGGTACGGCTACATGAACGAGTACCCGATCGCCCGTCTGTACGCCGACAACCGCGTGAACCGCATCTACGGCGGCACCAGCGAGGTCATGAAGTCCATCATCGCGAAGTCGATGGGCCTCTGAGGAACAGTTGAGGACCGGGGGAACCCCAGTCCCAGCCCCATGAACGAGGCACTGACGACGCTCCTCGACCTGCTCGACCTGGAGCAGATCGAGGAGAACATCTTCCGCGGTACCAGCCGTACGTCGCTGGTACCGCGGGTCTTCGGCGGGCAGGTCGCGGCCCAGGCACTGGTGGCGGCCGGCCGGACCGTGCCCGCGGACCGCACCGCGCACTCGCTGCACTCCTACTTCCTGCGCGCCGGTGATCCCGGCGCGCCCATCGTGTACTCCGTCGACCGGATCCGCGACGGGCGCTCCTTCACCACGCGCCGGGTCGTCGCCGTCCAGCACGGGCAGCCGATCTTCCACCTCTCCGCGTCCTTCCAGACGTACGAGGAGGGGCTCGACCACCAGGCCGTGATGCCTCACGCGCCCGACCCGGAGACCCTGCCGACGGCCGCCGAGTCGCTCCCGCTCTACCGGGAGGTCTTCCGCGACCCGGGCACGGTGGAGCGGCTGATGGAGGCCCGTGGCGCGGTGGACCTGCGGTACGCGACGACTCCCCCGTGGGGCTCGGTCGGGCAGCCGCGGGAGCCGCACTCGCAGGTGTGGTTCCGTACGGCCGGCAAGCTCGACTCCGACGACCCGCTGCTGCACACCTGCCTGGCCACGTACGTGTCCGACATGACGCTCCTGGACTCGGTGCTGCTCGCGCACGGCCGGGGCGGCTGGGCCGTCGGTGACGTGGTCGGCGCCTCCCTGGACCACGCGATGTGGTTCCACCGGCCCTTCCGCGCCGACGAGTGGCTGCTGTACGACCAGGAGTCGCCCTCGGCGGCGGCCGGGCGGGGCCTGGGCCAGGCCCGCATCTGGACGCAGGACGGCCGGCTGGCCGTGACGGTCATCCAGGAGGGTGTCGTACGCGTCCCGCGCGGATAGTCGCGCCTACCGTCGCTGCATGGCCTCACAACCACCGGGACCACCGGAAGCGACCGGAGCGGCGGAGTCCGAGAGCGTCGGGACGGTCGTCGTCGCGGTCGTCACCAACCTCGGCATCGCCGCCGCCAAGGCGGTCGGCGGGATCATCAGCGGGTCGAGCGCGATGCTGTCGGAGGCCGCGCACTCGGTGGCCGACACCGTCACCGAGGTCATGCTGCTGGCGGCGCTCAAACGCAGCGCACGGCCGGCCGACGAGGCGCACCCGCTGGGCTACGGGCCGGAGCGCTACATCTGGGCGCTGCTCGCCTCGATCGCGACCTTCGTCGGCGGCGCGGTCTTCGCGGTGTACGACGGCATCCACACGCTGCTGCACGGCGAGGATCCGGGCGACCCGACGGTGTCGTACGTCATCCTCGCGGTCGCCTTCCTGCTGGAGGGCTACTCGCTGCTCGTGGCCTGGCGGCAGGTGCGCGGCGAGGCGGCGCGGCTGCGCGCCCCGCTGGTGCGGTACGTGAAGCACACCCCGGACACGGCGGTGAAGGCCGTCCTGCTGGAGAACGTGGCCGCGCTGATCGGCCTGGTCCTGGCGGCCGGCGGGCTGCTGGGGGCGCAGCTGACGGGTTCGGGGGCGTACGACGGCGTCGCATCGCTGCTGATCGGGCTGCTGCTGGTGTGGGTGGCGTGGGAGCTCGGCCGCTCGAACGCGCAGTACCTGATCGGGCGGAGCCTGCCGGCGGCGACCCGCGCGGAGGTACGGGAGGAACTGCTCTCGGTGCCGCACATCGAGGGGGTGCTGGAGCTGACCACGCTGGTGCAGGGGCCGGACGAGGTGCTGATCGCGGCGAAGATCGACTTCCATGACCTGGCGTCGGCCCGGCAGGTGGAGGCGGCGTGCGAGGACGCGGAGTCGCAGCTGCGCGAGCGCTGGCCGTCGATCCGCCGCGTGTACCTGGACCCGACGCCGACATCCGGAGGCGGTCCGTAGGCTGGGGCACCATGCGTGGACACGTGCAGCAGATCGTCGTGGACTGTCACGAGCCGAAGGAGCTGGTCCGCTTCTGGGCCCGGCTCCTCGGCGGGGAACCGGTCGACCGCGGGCGCGGCTGGTCGCACGTCGAGCTGTCCGGCTCCACGCGGCTCGCCTTCCAGCCGGTCCCCGAGACCAAGGCCGTGAAGAACCGCCTGCACCTCGACATAGCGGTCGAGGACGTCGAGGCCGCCGCCCGCGAGGCGGTGGGGCTGGGCGCACGCCGCCTGGGCGCAGCGGTGACCGACGACCAGGGTCGTTTCCAGGCGATGCTCGACCCGGAGGGCAACGAGTTCTGCTTCGTCAGCCCTTGAGCGGCCCGCGGGCGGCCGGCCGGGCCTTGAGCTTGGCCCAGATGCCGGTCAGCGCGGAGATGTCGGCGTCGTCCAGGAGGTCGTCGAAGACCTCGGCGAGGACCTCGCGACGGGTGGCGTCCGCCTCCTCGAAGGCGCGGTGGCCCGCCGGGGTGAGGGCGATCCGGACCGAGCGGGCGTCGGTCGGGGACGGTATCCGCTCGATCAGGCCGCGGGCCTGGAGGGAGTCCGCGACCCGGGACACCTGGCTGCGGCTGAGCAGGGTCACGGCGCCCAGCTCGGAGGCGGCGACCGGTTCCTTCTGCGCGCGCAGCCACAGCATCACCTCGAACCACGACAGCGGCAGGTCGTGGCGGCGCGCGAGCGCCTGGTCCACCCGGGCACTGAGCGTGGAGCCCGCCCAGACGAGGCCGTAGAAAGCGTGGTCGCGGGGGGTGAATTCGCCCGGGGTGAGGTTGTTCTGCGCCATGGGGACAAGCCTACCGGGAGAGAGGTTGCGTGCACACGCACACAACGATAATGTGTGTGCACACGCACTTACGGTTCTACGAGGAGCTCCCCATGACCAAGACCGTTCTCATCACCGGCACCTCCTCCGGCATCGGCCTGGCCGCCGCCGTCGGCGCCGCCCGGGCCGGCTGGCACGCCGTGGCGACGATGCGCGACACGGGCCGGGCGGACGCGCTGCTGGCGGCCGCCCGCGCGGCCGGTGTCGCCGACCGGGTCCAGGTCAAGCGGCTGGACGTGACCGACGCCGATTCGGCGGCCGCCTGCGTGGCGGAGGTCGTCGCCGAACACGGGCGCCTCGACGCGGTCGTGAACAACGCGGGCGCCGGCTTCGTCGGCACCATCGAGCAGCACGACATGGAGCAGGTCCGGTCGGTGATGGAGGTCAACTTCTTCGGGGTGGTCGAGCTCACCCGCATCGCGCTGCCCCACCTGCGCGCGTCGGGCGGCCGGGTCATCACGGTGACGAGCGTGGGCGGGGTGGTCGGCCAGCCCTTCAACGAGTCCTACTGCGCGGCCAAGTTCGCCGTCGAGGGTTTCATGGAGTCGCTCGCCCCGGTCGCCGCGAGCACGGGGGTCCAGGTGGCCGTCGTCGAACCGGGCGCCGTCGCGAGCGAGTTCGTGAACAACGTACGGCTCGACGTACCGGCCATGCTCGCGCAGGCGGGGCCGTACGCCCCGGCGCTCCAGGGTTACGTCGACCACGCCCTCAAGACCTTCGGCAGCGACACCGCCCAGACCCCGGAGCAGGCTGCGGCGCCGGTCGTCGCCGCCCTGACCGTCGAGAAGATGCCGTTCCGGATCCAGACCTCGGACTGGGCCCGCGACTTCGTCGCCGCCAAGCTCGCGGACCTCGACGGCTCGGCCGTCCAGACGGAGGTGAAGGGCTGGCTGGGCTAGGCCCCCGGCCCTGGGGCCGGGGCCCGCGTCCCGTCAGCGCAGGCCCGCCGCCGCCAGCAGGTACGCCACCATCGGGTCGTAGTAGCGCGGGTCGCGGACGTGGTCGTCCAGCGGTACCGCCACCTGGAGGGTGCCCTCCGCCTCGCCGAGGAACAGCGCGGGGTCGTTGCAGTCCGCGTAGCCCACCGCGTCCAGCCCCCGCTGCGCCGCGCAGCCCGCCCAGCCGTGGTCGGCCACGACCAGGTCCGGCAGGGGGCGCCCCGCGGCGTCCAGGCCGTCCAGGATCGCCGCCATCGGGGCCGGGGAGTGGGTGTGCCACAGCGTGGCCCCGCGCTCCAGTACGGCCACGTCGGCGAACTGCCACACCGAGCCCTCGTCGGCCGTCAGCCCCGGCGGGACCACCACGATCTCGCAGCCCGCGTCGCGCAGGGCGGCCGCCGTCGCGCGGTGGACGTCCAGGAGGCCGCCCGGGTGCCCGGTGGCCAGCAGGACCCGCTGGCGGTCCAGCGCCGCCTTGCGCAGCCGCGCCGCCATCCGGTCCAGGGCGGCGACGGTCAGTTCCGGGTCGATGGTGTCCTGCCCGTACCGGTGCTCCGCGTCGTCCACGACCCCGCACCGCTCGGCCATGACGGCCAGGACGTCCTGTTCGTCCGTCCAGCGGTCGCCGAGTTCCAGTCCGAGCCAGTAGTGCCGGTCGCCGTTGGCGAGCTTGCGGTAGTGGGAGAGGTTGTTCTCGCGCGCCGTCGCCACCTCGCCCGCGATCCGCGTACGGACCAGGTGGTCGATGAGTTCGGTACGGTTCGGTGTTCCCACGGGCTGGGCGGGCGTCTCTATCGGCTTCGGCATACGGTTCATTGTGCCGCCGCCCCGCCGGAGCCGTCTGTTCCATTCCGACCAGCGGACACGGGGTGTCACCCCGACAGCGCCCCGAACGCCCCGTTGGCCAGCCGCCGCAGCAGTGACTCGGTCGCCTCCCGGCCCAGGGCCGCCAGGTGCGGGGTGGAGTTCAGCAGGCCGAACACCGCGTGCACGGAGACGCGTACCTCCGACTCGCCCACCTCCGGGTGGAGCCGGCGGACGACCTCCACCCACAGCTCGACGTACTGCCGCTGGAGCTGGCGCACGAGCTTGCGGTCGGCGTCGCGCAGCCGGTCCAGCTCGCGGTCGTGGAGGGTGATCAGCGCGCGGTCGTCCAGCGCGAAGTCGATGTGGCCCTCCACGAGGGAGGCCAGCACCGCCTCCGGGTCCCCGGCCGCCTCCTCCACCCGGCGCCGGCCGCCGGTCAGGAGGCGTTCACTGATCCCGACGAGCAGCTCGGCGAGCATGGCGTCCTTGCCCGCGAAATGGCGGTACAGGCCGGGTCCGCTGATGCCCACCGCGGCCCCTATCTCGTCCACGCCGACGCCGTGGAAACCGCGCTCGGCGAAAAGGCGGGCGGCCTCACTGAGGATCTGCTCGCGACGGGTGGGGGCGGCCGCTCTGGTGCTCATGGGAATCCATTCTAGACAGGGCCGTTAGCGCTCGTTAACCTAGGCCCCACAGGCGTTAACGCTCATTAACAGCGTGACCGGTTTCCATGGACCGAGCAAGGGAGCTCGACCGATGCAGCAGGCACCAGTGCTGACGAGCGCCGCGGACCCGGCGTCCGAGGCCTGGCGGACCAACGAGGCCGCCCACCGCGAACTCGCCGAGGGCCTGCGCGCCCGGCTGGAAGCGGCCCGCCTCGGCGGCGGGGAGAGGGCCCGCGCCCGCCACACCGCCCGGGGCAAGCTGCTCCCGCGCGAGCGCGTGGACACCCTCCTCGATGCGGGGTCCCCGTTCCTGGAGCTGGCCCCGCTGGCCGCCGAGGGCATGTACGGGGGTGCGGCCCCCGCCGCCGGGGTCATCGCGGGCATCGGCCGGGTCAGCGGCCGCGAGTGCGTCATCGTGGCCAACGACGCCACCGTCAAGGGCGGCACGTACTACCCGATGACCGTCAAGAAGCACCTGCGCGCCCAGGAGGTGGCGCTGGAGAACCGTCTCCCCTGCCTCTACCTGGTCGACTCGGGCGGCGCCTTCCTCCCCATGCAGGACGAGGTCTTCCCCGACCGGGACCACTTCGGCCGCATCTTCTACAACCAGGCCCGCATGTCCGGCGCCGGCATCCCGCAGATCGCCGCCGTCCTCGGTTCCTGCACCGCGGGCGGTGCCTACGTACCGGCCATGAGCGACGAGGCCGTCATCGTCCGCGGCCAGGGCACGATCTTCCTGGGCGGGCCGCCGCTGGTGAAGGCCGCCACCGGCGAGGTCGTCACGGCGGAGGAGCTCGGCGGCGGCGAGGTGCACTCCCGCACCTCCGGCGTCACCGACCACCTCGCGGAGGACGACGCGCACGCGCTGCGGATCGTGCGCAACATCGTGGCGACCCTCCCCGAGCGCGGAGCCCTGCCCTGGTCCGTCGAGGCGCCGGAAGAGCCGAAGGTGGACCCGTACGGGCTGTACGGCGCGGTCCCCGTCGACTCCCGCACCCCCTACGACGCCCGCGAGGTCATCGCCCGGATCGTGGACGGCTCCCGCTTCCAGGAGTTCAAGGCGGAGTTCGGGCAGACGCTGGTCACCGGCTTCGCCCGGATCCACGGCCACCCCGTCGGGATCGTCGCCAACAACGGCATCCTCTTCTCCGAATCCGCCCAGAAGGGCGCCCACTTCATCGAGCTGTGCGACCAGCGCGGCATCCCGCTCCTGTTCCTCCAGAACATCTCGGGCTTCATGGTCGGCCGCGACTACGAGGCCGGCGGCATCGCCAAGCACGGCGCGAAGATGGTCACGGCGGTCGCCTGCACCCGGGTCCCGAAGCTGACCGTGGTCGTCGGCGGCTCGTACGGGGCCGGCAACTACTCGATGTGCGGCCGGGCCTACTCGCCGCGCTTCCTGTGGATGTGGCCCAACGCCAAGATCTCCGTGATGGGCGGCGAACAGGCCGCGTCCGTCCTCGCGACCGTCAAGCGCGACCAGATCGAGGGCGCGGGCCAGGAGTGGCCGGCCGAGGACGAGGAGGCCTTCAAGGCCCCGGTCCGCGCGCAGTACGAGGAGCAGGGCAACGCCTACTACGCCACGGCCCGGCTGTGGGACGACGGGGTCATCGACCCCCTGGAGACCCGGCAGGTGCTGGGGCTGGCCCTGACCGCGTGCGCGAACGCTCCGCTGGGCGATCGCGGCTTCGGCATCTTCCGTATGTGACGTGAGGACCTCACTGATGTTCAGCACTGTTCTGGTCGCCAACCGGGGTGAGATCGCGGTACGGGTCATCCGCACGCTGCGGCAGCTCGGGATCCGCTCCGTGGCCGTCTTCAGCGACGCGGACGCGGACGCGCGGCACGTCCGGGAGGCCGACACGGCCGTCCGGATCGGCCCGGCGGCGGCCGCCGAAAGCTACCTGTCGGTGGAGCGGCTGCTCGACGCGGCCCGCCGCACCGGCGCCGAGGCGGTCCACCCGGGGTACGGCTTCCTCGCGGAGAACGCGGGGTTCGCGGCGGCCTGCGAGGAGGCGGGCCTCGCGTTCATCGGGCCGCCCGCGAGCGCGATCTCGCTGATGGGCGACAAGATCCGGGCGAAGGAGACGGTGAAGGCGGCCGGCGTCCCGGTCGTCCCCGGCTCCTCCGGGAGCGGCCTGAGCGACGCCGAACTGGTCTCCGCCGCCGAGAAGATCGGCATGCCGGTGCTGCTCAAGCCCTCGGCGGGCGGCGGCGGCAAGGGCATGCGCCTGGTGCGGGACGCGGACCTGCTCGGCGAGGAGATCGCGGCGGCCCGCCGCGAGGCCCGGTCCTCCTTCGGCGACGACACGCTGCTCGTGGAGCGGTGGGTGGACCGGCCGCGGCACATCGAGATCCAGGTGCTGGCGGACGCGCACGGCAACGTGGTGCACCTGGGCGAGCGCGAGTGCTCGCTCCAGCGGCGCCACCAGAAAGTCATCGAGGAGGCCCCCTCGGTGCTGCTGACGCCGCAGCTGCGGGCGTCGATGGGGGCGGCGGCGGTGGAGGCGGCCCGCTCCTGCGGGTACGTCGGCGCGGGCACGGTGGAGTTCATCGTGCCGGGCGGGGACCCGTCCTCGTACTACTTCATGGAGATGAACACCCGGCTCCAGGTGGAGCACCCGGTGACGGAGCTGATCACCGGGCTGGACCTGGTGGAGCAGCAGTTGCGGGTGGCCGCCGGCGAGCCGCTCGGCTTCGGCCAGGCCGATGTCACCCTGACGGGCCACGCGATCGAGGCCCGCGTCTGCGCGGAGGACCCGGCGCGCGGGTTCCTGCCGTCGGGGGGCACGGTGCTGGCGCTGTCGGAGCCGTCCGGTGGTGCGGTGCGCACGGACTCCGGGCTGCTGGCCGGGGTGGACACGGGCTCCACGTACGACCCGATGCTGTCGAAGGTCATCGTCCACGGCCCCGACCGGGCGACGGCCCTGCGCATGCTGCGGGGCGCCCTCGCGGACACCGTGATCCTCGGCGTCCAGACCAACGCCGGCTTCCTGCGGAGGCTGCTGGCCCATCCGGACGTGGTGTCGGGCGACCTCGACACCGGCCTTGTCGAGCGGGATCTCGCGTCCCTCCTCCCGGATTCGGTGCCGTCCGAGGTGTACGCGGCGGCCGCGCTGCTGGACGTCCCCCGCCCCGCCCCTTCCCGAAACCCTGCCGGGGGCCCGGGTGACCCGGGTTGGGTGGACCCCTTCGGGGCGGCCGACGGCTGGCGCCTCGGCGGAACCCCGGCATGGACGGTCCGCCACTTCCGCCTCCCGGGTCAGGACCCGGTCGAGGTCCGTACCCGGCAGCGGGGCACGGAGCAGGAGATCCTGCTCGCCGGCCAGGACGCCGCGGCCGCCGACGGCGCCGCGCCGGACGCGGCCCCGGCTGCGTCCGGGGCGCGGAGTCCGGGGCAGGGCCCCGGGACGCCGGCCCGCGGCCGCGTCATCAGCCGCGATCACGACCGCCTCACCATCGAACTGGACGGCGTCACGCACCGGTTCAGCCACACCGCCTCTGCGGAAGGGGTCTGGCTCGGCCGGGACGGCGACTCCTGGCACGTCCAGGCGTACGACCCCGTCACGGCGAAGGGCGCGGCCGCCGCAGGGGCCGACGCCCTGGCCGCTCCCATGCCCGGCACCGTCACCGTCGTCAAGGTCGCCGTCGGCGACCACGTCACCGCCGGTCAGAGCCTGCTCGTCGTCGAGGCGATGAAGATGGAGCACGTCATCTCCGCCCCCCACTCCGGCACGGTCACCGAGCTGGACGTCTCCCCCGGCACGACGGTCGCCATGGACCAGGTCCTGGCCGTCGTCACCCCGGACGAGGAAGAGAAGGAGGAGACGTCGTGAACGGACTGCCCATGACCGTCCCGGTTCCCGAGCTGCCGGCCCGCGTCCGCATCCACGAGGTCGGCGCCCGTGACGGGCTGCAGAACGAGCAGACGGCCGTCCCGACCGCCGTCAAGGCCGAGTTCGTCCGCCGCCTGGCCGCTGCCGGGCTGACCACCATCGAGGCCACCAGCTTCGTCCACCCCAAGTGGGTGCCCCAGCTGGCCGACGCGGAGGAGCTGTTCCCCCTCCTCACCGACGTCGACGCGGCCCTGCCCGTCCTCGTCCCCAACGAGCGCGGTCTCGACCGGGCGCTGGCCCTGGGCGCCACCCGCATCGCCGTCTTCGGTTCGGCCACCGAGACCTTCGCCGCCCGCAACCTCAACCGCACCGTCGCCGAGTCCCTCGCCATGTTCGAGCCCGTCGTGGCCCGCGCCAAGGAACACCGGGCCCACGTACGCGGCTACCTGTCCATGTGCTTCGGCGACCCCTGGGAGGGAGCGGTCCCGCTCCCCCAGGTCGTCCGCACCGCCAAGGCGCTGCTCGACCTCGGCTGCGACGAGCTCAGCCTCGGCGACACCATCGGCGTCGCCACCCCGGGCCACGTCCGGGCGCTGCTGTCCGCGCTGAACGCGGAAGGCGTCGCCACCGAGCGGATCGGCGTGCACTTCCACGACACCTACGGCCAGGCCCTCTCCAACACCCTCGCGGCGCTCCAGCACGGCGTGACCACGGTCGACGCCTCCGCGGGCGGCCTCGGCGGCTGTCCGTACGCGAAGAGCGCCACCGGCAACCTCGCCACCGAGGACCTGGTGTGGATGCTCGACGGTCTCGGCATCGAGACCGGGGTCGATCTGGCCGCCCTCACCGCCACGAGCGTGTGGATGGCCGAGCAGTTGGGCCGGCCCAGCCCCTCCCGTACCGTCCGCGCCCTCTCCCACAAGGAGTAACGAAGACATGTCCCTCGACCACCGGCTCACCCCCGAGCACGAGGAACTCCGCCGCACCGTCGAGGAGTTCGCCCACGACGTCATCGCGCCCAAGATCGGCGACCTGTACGAGCGGCACGAGTTCCCGTACGAGATCGTCCGCGAGATGGGCCGGATGGGCCTGTTCGGCCTGCCCTTCCCCGAGGAGTACGGCGGCATGGGCGGTGACTACCTCGCCCTCGGCATCGCCCTGGAGGAGCTGGCCCGCGTCGACTCCTCGGTCGCCATCACCCTGGAGGCCGGGGTCTCCCTCGGCGCCATGCCGATCTACCTCTTCGGCACCGAGGAGCAGAAGCGGGAGTGGCTGCCGCGGATGTGCTCCGGTGAGATCCTCGGCGCCTTCGGCCTGACGGAGCCGGGCGCGGGCTCGGACGCGGGCGGCAGCCGCACCACCGCCGTGAGGGACGGCGACGAGTGGGTGATCAACGGCTCGAAGTGCTTCATCACCAACTCCGGTACGGACATCACCGGTCTGGTCACGGTCACCGCCGTCACCGGGCGCAAGGCGGACGGCCGCCCGGAGATCTCCTCGATCATCGTCCCGTCCGGCACCCCGGGCTTCACGGTCGCGGCGCCGTACTCGAAGGTCGGCTGGAACTCCTCGGACACCCGTGAGCTTGCCTTCGACAACGTACGGGTGCCGCTCGCCAACCTGGTGGGCGAGGAGGGCCGCGGCTACGCCCAGTTCCTGCGCATCCTGGACGAGGGGCGCGTGGCCATCTCGGCGCTCGCCACCGGCCTCGCGCAGGGCTGTGTGGACGAGTCGGTGAAGTACGCGAAGGAGCGGCAGGCCTTCGGCCGGCCGATCGGGGACAACCAGGCCATCCAGTTCAAGCTGGCCGACATGGAGATGCGTGCCCACATGGCCCGCGTCGGCTGGCGGGACGCGGCCTCGCGGCTGGTGGCGGGCGAGCCGTTCAAGAAGGAGGCGGCGATCGCGAAGCTGTACTCCTCCACCGTCGCCGTCGACAACGCCCGGGAGGCCACCCAGATCCACGGCGGCTACGGGTTCATGAACGAGTATCCGGTCGCACGGATGTGGCGTGACTCCAAGATCCTGGAGATCGGCGAGGGCACGAGCGAGGTGCAGCGCATGCTCATCGCGCGCGAACTGGGCTTCGGGGGCTGAGAGTCGGTCCGTCCGCGTAGGCGTGCAGGTGAGGGGCCCCGACGGAAGTTAGGGCCCCCTTACCTTTCCAAGCGAGGTTAGGCTAACCTTCCTTCGAACGGCCCCAGCGGTCGCCCGGCACGCTCCACGCACGAAAGCGGACATCGACATGCCCAAGTCCCGGACCTCCCCCTTCACCCGCCGCGGCCTCATCGCCGCAGGCGGCGCCCTCGGCCTCGTCGCGGCGCTCTCCGCCTGCGGCGGCGCCGACAAGGCCAAGGACGGGGCGGGCGAATCGGACAAGGGCGCCGCGGCCTCCGGGGCCTGGAGCTTCAAGGACGACCTGGGCAAGGACGTCACCGCCAAGTCGACGCCGAAGAACATCGTCGCCTTCACCGGCACCGCGGCCGCGCTGTCCGACTACGGCGTCAAGGTGAAGGGCGTGTTCGGCCCCACCAAGACCGCCGACGGCAAGCCCGACGTCCAGGCCGGCACGATGGACATCTCCAAGGTCGAGATCCTGGGCAACGTCTACGACGAGTTCAACGTCGAGAAGTACGCGGCCCTGCGGCCCGACCTGCTCGTCACCAACACCTGGGACGGCACGTACTGGTACGTCCCCGAGGCCTCCAAGGAAAAGATCCTCAAGCTGGCCCCGGCGGCCGCGATCTCGGTGGGCGGGGACGCCACCCTCGACAAGTCGCTGGAGCGCACGGCCGACCTCGCCAAGTCGCTGGGCGCCGACCTGAACTCCAAGGCCGCCGTCGACGCGAAGGCCCGCTTCGAAGCGGCCTCCGCCAAGGTCCGCGAGGCCACGAAGGCCAACCCGGGCATCAAGGTGCTCGTCGGTTCCGGCGCCGCCGACCTGTTCTACGTCTCCACCCCGAAGACCTCCGCCGACCTGAAGTACTTCGAGTCCCTCGGCGTCGAGTTCGTCGTCCCCGAGAAGCTGGACCAGGGTGGCTTCTTCGAGAGCCTGAGCTGGGAGAACGCCGGCAAGTACAAGGCCGACGTCGTCCTGCTCGACAACCGCACCGGCACCCTCCAGCCCGAGGAGCTCAAGGCCAAGCCGACCTGGGCCGAGCTGCCCGCCGTCAAGGCCGGCCAGGTCACCCCGCGCGTGACCGAGCCGATCTACTCGTACGACAAGTGCGCCAAGATCCTTGAAGACCTCGCGAAGGCGATCCAGAGCGCCAAGAAGGTCAGCTGACCACGCTCGGTTCCGGCGCCGTCGACCAACTCCCTGGGGGACCCACCGCATGACCGCCACCACCTCCGCCGCCGAAGGAACGGACAGCGGCCCGGACACCGCCGGGGCCGTCGCGGACTTCCGCTTCTTCGCGCTCGAAGTGCTCCGCACGCGCCGCCTCGGCCACTCGTTCCTGCGGGTCACCTTCGGCGGTGAGTCGCTCGCCGGCTTCCGCTCGGGCGGCTACGACCAGAGCCTCTCGCTCTTCCTGCCGCCCCCGCACCGGGAGCACACCGTGCTCCCGTCCACCGACGAGGACACCTGGTTCGGCGCCTGGCGCGCCATGCCGGAGGGCGAGCGCCCGGTGATGCGTTCGTACACCGTGCGCGAGCAGCGGCGTACCCCACAGGGCGTGGACGAGATCGACATCGACTTCGTCCTCCACGGGGACACGAGCCCCGCCTCCGCGTGGGCCGGGCGGGCGGTCACCGGCCGCCGGATCCTCGCGATCGGGCCGGCCGTCGCCCGGAACAAGTCCGTGCGGTTCCAGCCCCCGGCGGACAGCGACCTCATCCTGATGTACGCGGACGAGACCGCCCTGCCCGCGGCGGCCGCGATCTTGGACCGGCTCCCCCCGGGCAGCCGCGTCAAGGCCTGGTTCGAGGTCCCGCACGAGGACGACCGCCTCACCCTGCCCACCCTCGCGGACGCGGACATCACCTGGGTGGTGCGGGGCGCGGGCGCCGGCCGGGCGCGGACCGAGCACCTGCTGGAGGTCGTCCGGGCGGACGGAGCGCCCGCCTGCGAGGCCCCGTACGGCTGGATCGCCGGGGAGTCCGCGACGATCCGCGCCGTACGCCGCCTCCTGGTACAGGAGCGCGGGGTCGACCGGCGGCGGGTGCGTTTCACCGGCTACTGGCGGCTCGGCGTGAGCGAGGAGGAGCTCCTCGCGGAGGCTTATTCGGGCCGGGCTCCCAGCGAGGACCCCGCCGCGGATCTGTAAGCCCCAACTCCCCTTGCACCGACCCCCGTTCAGAGGGCCCCGGCCGTTTCGGCCGGGGCCCTCTCTGTTGGGCAAAATGGTTAGGTTAGGCTAACCTAAGCAAGCATTTCGGAGCACCACCGTCCACCCCCACTGCCCCCTGTCCGGAGGAAAGTTGATGCGTTCGCATCTGCTCAATGAGACGACCGCGGACCTCTACCGGCGTTCCGTGACCGAAGGCGTCGACCGTGTCGCCGCCAAACTGGCCACCACGGAACGGCCCCACACCGGTATTTCCGTCGACGCACTCGCCCCGGTCATCAACGGGATCGACCTCGACAAGCCCCTCGAAGACCCCGCCGCCGCCCTCGACGAGCTCGAAGAGGTCTACCTGCGGGACGCGGTGTACTTCCACCACCCCCGCTACCTCGGGCACCTCAACTGCCCCGTCGTCATCCCCGCCGTGCTCGGCGAGGCGATCCTCTCCGCCGTCAACTCCTCGATGGACACCTGGGACCAGTCGATCGGCGGCACCCTCATCGAGCGCCGCCTGATCGACTGGACCGCCGGCCGCATCGGCCTGGGCCCGCGCGCCGACGGCGTGTTCACCTCCGGCGGCAGCCAGTCCAACTTCCACGCCCTGCTACTGGCCCGGGACGAGGCCTGCCGCATCGCCCTCCAGCGGGCCCGTGCCGAGGGCCGGGAACTCACCAAGGCCGAACTCCTGCCGCGACTGCGCATCCTGGCCTCCGAGGCGAGCCACTTCAGCGTCCGCAAGTCCGCCGCCATGCTGGGCATGGGCTACGAGGCCGTGATCTCCGTCCCCGTCGACCTGGGCCGCCGTATGGACACCTCCGCGCTGGCCCTGGAACTGGAGAGCTGCGCCCGCGAGGGCCTCGTGCCGATGGCCGTCGTCGCCACCGCCGGCACCACCGACTTCGGGTCCATCGACCCGCTCCCCGAGATCGCCCGCCTCGCCGCCGAGCACTCCACGTGGATGCACGTGGACGCCGCGTACGGCTGCGGACTGCTGGTCTCCCCCACCCGCCGGCACCTCCTCGACGGCATCGAGCACGCCGACTCGGTCACCGTCGACTACCACAAGTCCTTCTTCCAGCCCGTCAGTTCCAGCGCCGTCCTGGTCCGCGAACGCGACACCCTCCGGCACGCCACGTACCACGCGGACTACCTCAACCCGCGGCGCATGGCCGAGGAGCGGATCCCGAACCAGGTCGACAAGTCCCTCCAGACGACGCGCCGCTTCGACGCCCTCAAGCTCTGGATGACCCTGCGCGTGATGGGCGCCGACGGCATCGGCTCGCTCTTCGACGAGGTCATCGACCTGGCGGCGGCAGGCTGGGAACTCCTCGACGCCGACCCCCGCTTCGAGGTCGTCGTACGCCCCACGATCTCCACCCTCGTCTTCCGCTACGTCCCCGCGGGCGACCTGCGGCCGGACCTGGTCGACGAGGCCAACCTCCACGCCCGCAAGGCCCTGTTCGCCTCCGGCGAGGCCGTCGTCGCCGGCACCAAGGTCGACGGCAGGCAGTACCTCAAGTTCACCCTCCTCAACCCGCAGACCACGGCGTCCGACATCTCGGCCGTCCTCGACCTCCTCGCCGTACACGCCGAGCAGTACCTGGGAGCATCCCTTGCCGTCCACTCGTGAACCCCGTGACTTCATCGGTATCGGCCTCGGTCCCTTCAACCTGGGACTCGCCTGCCTGACCGCACCGATCGACGGGCTCGACGGGCTCTTCATCGAGTCGAAGCCGCACTTCGAGTGGCACGCCGGGATGTTCCTGGACGGCGCGCACCTGCAGACGCCGTTCATGTCGGACCTCGTCACCCTCGCCGACCCGACCTCGCCCTTCTCCTTTCTGAACTACCTCAAGGACAAGGACCGGCTGTACTCCTTCTACATCCGGGAGAACTTCTACCCGCTGCGCGCCGAGTACAACGACTACTGCCGCTGGGCCGCGGACCGCCTCGACAACGTCCTGTACTCGACCTCCGTCACCGAGGTCACCTACGACGAACGGGCCGGGCTGTACGAGGTCCACACCGACCGCGGGGAGACCCACCTCGCCCGCCGCCTGGTCCTGGGCACCGGCACCCCGCCGTTCGTGCCGTCCGCCTGCGAGGGCCTGGGCGGCGACTTCACCCACAACAGCGCCTACATGGACCGCAAGGCGCAGCTCCAGCAGAAGAAGTCGATCACCCTGGTCGGCTCCGGGCAGAGCGCCGCCGAGATCTACTACGACCTCCTCAGCGAGATCGACGTACACGGCTACCGGCTCAACTGGGTCACCCGCTCCCCCCGCTTCTTCCCGCTGGAGTACACGAAGCTGACGCTGGAGATGACGTCCCCCGAGTACGTGGACTACTTCCACGCGCTGCCCGAGGAGACCCGCTACCGGCTGGAGTCGCAGCAGAAGAACCTGTTCAAGGGCATCGACGGCGAGCTGATCAACGCCATCTTCGACCTGCTCTACCAGAAGAAGATCAGCAGCCCCGGCCCGGTACCGACCACCCTGCTGACCAACACCTCGCTGAACTCGGCCGCGTACGACACCACGACGGGCACGTACACCCTCGGCCTGCGCCAGGAGGAGCAGGAACGTGACTTCTCCCTCGCCACCGAGGGCCTGGTCCTCGCCACCGGCTACCGCTACACCCTGCCGGAGTTCCTGGCACCCGTACGCGACCGGCTGCGCTTCGACGGCCACGGCCGGCCCGACGCGGCCCGCAACTACAGCATCGACGTGACGGGCCGCGGGATCTTCCTGCAGAACGGCACCGTCCACAACCACTCCGTCACCTCCCCCGACTTGGGCATGGCCGCGTACCGCAACGCGTACATCATCGGAGAGCTCCTCGGCCGCGAGCACTACAAGGTCGAGAAGTCCATCGCGTTCCAGCAGTTCACGGCCCCGGAAGGCACCCTCGTATGAGCACCACCGAACTCCTGTTCACCCGGACCGATCCGGCCCTCGGCGACTTCGCCCTGCGCCCCCTGGACCCCTTCTCCGACGCGGAGCTGCTGCACGGCTGGGTCACGCACCCCAAAGCGGCCTTCTGGATGATGGGCGGCGCCTCCTTGCCGGACGTGGAGCGCGAGTACATGCGGATCGCCGCCGCCGAGCACCACGAGGCCTTCATCGGCCTCCACGACGGCCGCCCCGCGTTCCTGATGGAGAAGTACGACCCGAGCCGGCTGGAGCTGGTCGGCCTGTACGACGCCCGGCCGGGCGACGTCGGCATGCACTTCCTGGTGGCCCCCAGCGACACTCCCGTCCACGGCTTCACCCGCGCGGTCATCACCACCGTCATGGCGGCCCTCTTCGCGGACCCCGCCACCCGGCGCGTGGTGGTCGAGCCGGACGTCCGCAACACCGCCGTGCACGCCCTCAACGCGGCCGTCGGCTTCACGGCGCAGGGCCCCGTGCGCAAGCCGGAGAAGGAAGCGCTGCTGAGCTTCTGCACCCGCGAGCAGTTCGAAGCGGCCACCCGGGAGGGATCCATATGAGCCTCGCCGACGCCGTCTCCCACCTCTCCCCCGAGCTGTGGGCGCGGGCCAACCGCGCCCTGGTGCGCAAGGCCCTCGCGGAGTTCTCGCACGAGCGCCTGCTGACCCCCGAGCCGATCGGCGACGAGCGGTACGCGGTCTCCAGCGACGACGGCACCGTGGAGTACCGGTTCCGCGCCGCCCTGTACGCGCTGGACCACTGGGCGGTGGACGAGTCCTCGATCACCCGCCACCGGGACGGGGCCGAGCTCCCCCTCGACGCCCTGGACTTCCACATCGAGCTGCGCGAGACGCTCGGCCTGAGCGCGGAGGTCCTGCCGGTGTACCTGGAGGAGATCTCCTCCACCCTGGCGGGTTCCGGGTTCAAGTACACGAAGCCGCAGGTCTCCTCCTCCGTCCTGGCCAAGTCCTCCTTCCAGGACATCGAGACCGGCATGACCGAGGGCCATCCCTGCTTCGTGGCGAACAACGGCCGCCTCGGTTTCGGCGTGCACGAGTACCTCGCGTACGCCCCGGAGGCGGCGAGCCCGGTCCACCTGGTGTGGGTGGCGACCCACAAGGACGTCTCCACCTTCACGGCGGGCGCGGGCCTGGACCACGACTCGTTCATGCGCGAGGAGCTGGGCGAGGAGACCGTCGCGGCCTTCGCCGCCCGCCTCGTCTCGCTGGGCCTCGACCCGGCGGACTACCACCTCTTCCCCGTCCACCCCTGGCAGTGGTGGAACAAGACGACGGTCACCTTCGCGGCGGAGATCGCGAACCGCCGTCTCGTCCTGCTGGGCGAGGGCTCGGACGACTACCTGGCGCAGCAGTCCATCCGTACGTTCTTCAACGCCAGCGCCCCCGGGAAGCACTACGTGAAGACCGCCATCTCGGTGCTCAACATGGGCTTCATGCGGGGCCTGTCGGCGGCGTACATGGAAGCCACCCCGGCGATCAACGACTGGCTCCACCAGCTGATCGTGTCCGACGCCGTCCTGCGGTCGGTGGACTTCTCGATCATCCGCGAGCGGGCGGCGATCGGCTACCACCACCGCCAGTACGAGCGCGCGACGGACCGGTACTCGCCGTACCGCAAGATGCTGGCGGCCCTGTGGCGCGAATCGCCGGTCGCCTCGCTGCGGGAGGGCGAGCGCCTCGCCACGATGGCGTCCCTCCTCCACGTCGACTCCGAGGGCAAGTCCTTCGTGGGCGCCCTGATCGAGGAGTCGAAGCTGCCGGCCGAGGAGTGGCTGGCCTCGTACCTGCGCGCCTACCTGGTCCCGCTCCTGCACTGCTTCTACGCCTACGACCTGGCGTACATGCCGCACGGCGAGAACACGATCCTCGTCATCGAGGGCGGTGCGGTGAGGCGGGCGATCTTCAAGGACATCGCCGAGGAGATCGTGGTCATGGACCCGGACGCGGTCCTGCCGCCGGCGGTCGAGCGGATCCGGGCGGACGTCCCGGAGGACATGAAGCTCCTGTCGGTCTTCACGGACGTCTTCGACTGCTTCTTCCGCTTCCTGGCCCCGATCCTGGCGGCGGAGGGCATCTGCGAGGAGGAGACCTTCTGGCGGGCGGTGGCCGACTGCGCCCACGCCTACCAGGAGTCGATGCCGGAGCTGGCGGACCGCTTCGCCCGCTACGACCTGTTCGCGCCGGAGTTCCAGCTGTCCTGCCTCAACCGGCTCCAGCTGCGCGACAACCAGCAGATGGTCGACCTCACCGACCCGTCTGCGGCCCTCCAGCTGATCGGCACCCTCAAGAACCCCGTCGCCCCCTTCGCGCGACGGTGAACCGGGGCGGGCGGGTGTCGACACGGTCCCTCGACACCCGTCCGGCCCGGAGTTCGGGCCGGCGGGCGGGCCGCTACGGCCAGGGAACCTCCGCCGCCCGGTAGTAGGTGATGTCCTGCGCGTCCAGGCGCGGGCCCTGCGCCCCGAGGCGGCGGCTGTAGCCCGCCCAGTTCCGCGCCCCCGCCGGGGACCAGCCCAGCTCCGCCAGGCCCAGCATCCGCGGGAAGGCCATGAACTCCCAGTCGGCGCGGGTCGCGATGGTCTCCGTCCACAGCGGCGCCTCGACCCCCAGGACGGCCGACTCCGCGACCCCCGGGAGGAAGGCCCCCGGGTCCCAGTCGTAGGACCGCTTGACCGGGACGTAGCCCGCCCACGCCAGGCCGGGCTTCGTCGTGGTGTCGTACTTCATGTCCAGGTACAGCCGGTCCGCGGGCGACAGGATCAACGGGTGGCCCGCCTGCACCACCTGCGCGAGGTGCTCCTTCTCCTTCGCCGGGGTCCCCCCGTGGCCCCAGTACTGGAGCACCGCCCCCGGCGCCGGCCGGGCCGCCGCCAGCTGGTGCCAGGCCACCACCGTCTTGCCGTGGCGGCCCACCACCTCCTGCGCCCGGTCCATGAACGCCGCGTACTCCGCCGCCGGGGTGGAGTGCGCCTCGTCGCCGCCGATGTGGAGGTAGCGGCCGGGAGTCAGCTCGGCGAGTTCACCGAGCACGTCGTCGATGAACTCGTACGTCCGCTCCTTGCCGACGCACAGCGAGCTGAACCCGACCTTCGTCCCCGTGTACCGCTCCCGCGCCTTGCCGTCGCAGTTCAGTTCCGCGTACGAGGCCAGCGCCGCGTTCACGTGGCCCGGCATGTCGATCTCGGGCACCACGTCCACGTACCGCTCGCCCGCGTACGCCACCAGGTCCCGGTACTCGTCCTTCGTCCAGTGGCCGCCCGGCCCGCCGCCCACCTCCCCGGCGCCGCCGTACTGCGCGAGCCTGGGCCAGGACGCGGACTCCAGCCGCCAGCCCTGGTCGTCGGTGAGGTGGACGTGCAGGGTGTTCACCTTGTACTGGGCGAGCTGGTCCACGTACCGCTTGACCTGCTCGACCGTGAAGTAGTGCCGCGCGACGTCGATCATCGCGCCCCGGTACGCGAACCTCGGCGCGTCCGTGACCGTCCCGCCCGGCACCGTCCCCGCTCCGCGCACCGGCAGCAGCTGGCGCAGCGTCTGCCCCGCGTGGAACAGCCCGGCGGGGGTCCGGGCGGTGAGCGTGACCCCGTCCGCCCGGGTCTCCAGCCGGTAACCCTCGGCCCCCAGCCCGGGCGCCGCCGCGTCCAGGCGCAGCCGCACCCCGTCCCCGGTCGCCGCGTCGACCACCGGCAGCCGCAGCCCGCTCGATGCGCGCAGTTGCTCCGCCAGCAGCTCCCCGACCCGCCGGACCTCCTCGGACGGGCCGGAGGCACGGATCACCGTGCCCGCCCCGAAGCGGTACCCGGCGCCCGCCACCCGCACGGAGGCCGGCGCGGGCAGCAGCCGTTCGTACGGGGTCAGCGCGGCGGCGGGGCGGGCGGCCGGGCGGCCGTCGGCCGGCCCGGCGTCGACGCCGTGGGCGGCGGCGCAGGACAGGGCCGCGCCGCCGAGGACGAGGAGGGTACCGAGCGTGCGTCGCAGGACTCTCATGAGCCCAGGTATAGGCCACCGCGGCCGTCAACACCGGTGGCAGAATCGCAAGATGGCGGAAATCATCCAGAAGGACGGCACATGGACCTTCGACGGCGACGCGGTACGCATCGTGCCGGGCCGGGACAAGGACGTCGGCCCGCTGCGCCAGGCCCTCGGGGAACTTTCGGTACCGCTCCACGCGATCGTCGGCGTCTCCTTTGAGCCGGGCCGCAAGTCGGGCCGGCTGCGCCTTCGGCTACGGGACGGCGCCGACCCGCTGACGCAGGGCACGGGCGGCCGGCTGCCCGACGCCGCCGACCCGTACAAGCTGACCGTGGACGCGGCCAGGGCCGCGGTCGCGGAGTACTTCGTGGACGAGGTGCGCAACGCGCTGCTGCTCGACCAGGTCGATCCCGGCCCGGCCGACGCGTACCTGCTGCCCGGGCCGCCGGTGCCGGTCACGGCCGAGGCGGGCGACTCGACGGTGTCCTTCGACGGCGACGCGCTCACGCTGGACTGGAACTGGACGGCGGAGGACGCCAAGCACTCGGCCGGCCCGAGCCGGTTCCGCATGGCGGACGTACGGGCGGTGGACTGGGTCCCGGCGAAGGGCCTCTCGAATGGCTGGCTCCGGTTCACTCTGACGGGTGCGCAGGCGGCGCCCGCGCCCAAGTACGACCCGTACGCGGCGGAACTCTTCGGCTTCGGCAAGAAGGAGCTGCTGACCGCGCTGGTCGCGGCGGCCGTGACGGTACGCCTCCCCCACCCGTCCGCAGAACGCGCGACCCGGGCGCGGGAGGCCGGAACGCCCGAAGCCGGGGCGGGCCGGGCCGTCCCCGCCCCCGCCCCCGCCGCGGACCACGACGTGCTCCTGCGCCGGCTGCGCGAGCTCGGCGAGCTGCACAAGGAGGGCGTCCTCACCCCTGAGGAGTTCCTGACCGCAAAAGCCGCCATTTTGGGACATTTCTAAGCGAGTCCCACCGGAAGCAGACATTCCTTGGTCCAGACCAGCCCGATCCTGCCCGTTTTCGGGCAGGATCTTTGCGTTCCAGCCTGCGGGCCGTCAGTATCTACGGGTGCTCGACCGCCGCCCGTCGCATGACGACCTCGTCGACCACCTGGTGCGCAGTACCTCGCTGCAGCGAGGCGAAGCCGCCCGGGTGGTGCTCGACGTGCTCGCCTACTTCGACGAGACGACCGAGGCGTTCGTCCGCCGCCGCCACCGCGAACTGCAGTCCGGCGGCTCCGTCAACGCGGAGATCTTCGAACGCATCGCGGCCGAACTGCCGCACCGCGCCGTGGCGCCCCCGGAGCTCTCGCTCCGGCAGCTGCGCCGCATCGTCTACGGGTGAGCCCCGGCCCCGCGGGGCCGGGCGGCCGACGGCCGGACACGAGCACGATCCACCGAACCTCAGGAGGGGCAAGACCGTATGTGCGGAATTGTGGGATACATCGGCAAGCGTGACGTCGCACCGCTGCTGCTGGAGGGGCTCCAGCGCCTGGAGTACCGCGGTTACGACTCCGCGGGCATCGTCGTCAACAGCCCGAAGTCCTCGGCCCTCAAGGTCGTCAAGGCCAAGGGCCGGGTCCGCGAGCTCGAGTCCCGCGTGCCCAAGCGGTTCGCCGGCACCACCGGCATCGCCCACACCCGCTGGGCCACCCACGGCGCCCCGAGTGACATCAACTCCCACCCGCACCTCGACGCCGAGAACAAGGTCGCGGTCGTCCACAACGGCATCGTGGACAACGCCTCCGAGCTGCGCGCCAAGCTGGAGGCCGACGGCGTCGTCTTCGTCTCCGAGACCGACACCGAGGTGCTCGTCCACCTGATCGCCCGCTCGCAGGCCGACTCCCTGGAGGAGAAGGTCCGCGAGGCGCTCAAGGTCGTCGAGGGCACCTACGGCATCGCCGTCATGCACGCCGACTTCCCCGACCGCATCGTGGTCGCCCGCAACGGCTCCCCGGTCGTCCTCGGCATCGGCGAGAAGGAGATGTTCGTCGCCTCGGACGTCGCCGCGCTCGTCGCCCACACCCGCCAGATCGTCACCCTGGACGACGGCGAGATGGCCACCCTCAAGGCCGACGACTTCCGTACCTACACCACCTCCGGTACGACGACCACCGCCACGCCGGAGACCGTGGAGTGGGAGGCCGCCTCCTACGACATGGGCGGCCACGACACGTACATGCACAAGGAGATCTCCGAGCAGGCGGAGGCCGTCGACCGCGTGCTGCGCGGCCGCATCGACGACCGCTTCTCCACCGTCCACCTGGGCGGCCTGAACCTGGACCCGCGCGAGGCGCGCGGCATCCGCCGGGTCAAGATCCTGGGCTGCGGCACCTCGTACCACGCGGGCCTGATCGGTGCCGGCCTCATCGAGGGCATGGCGCGCATCCCCGCCGACGCCGAGCCTGCCTCCGAGTTCCGCTACCGCAACGCGGTCGTGGACCCGGACACCCTGTACATCGCGGTCTCCCAGTCGGGTGAGACCTACGACGTCCTCGCGGCCGTCCAGGAGCTCAAGCGCAAGGGCGCCCGCGTCCTCGGCGTGGTCAACGTGGTCGGCTCCGCCATCGCCCGCGAGGCCGACGGCGGCGTGTACGTGCACGCCGGTCCCGAGGTCTGCGTCGTGTCCACCAAGTGCTTCACCAACACGGTCGTGGCGTTCGCGCTGCTCGCCGTGCACCTGGGGCGGATCCGGGACCTGTCGGTGACCGACGGCAAGCGGATCATCGAGGGCCTGCGCAAGCTGCCCGCCCAGATCCAGGAGATCCTGGAGGGCGAGGAGGACATCAAGAAGCTGGCGGCCGAGTACGCCGAGGCCAAGTCGATGATGTTCATCGGCCGGGTGCGCGGCTACCCCGTTGCCCTGGAGGCCTCCCTCAAGCTCAAGGAGATCTCCTACATCCACGCCGAGGCCTACCCCGCCTCCGAGCTCAAGCACGGTCCGCTCGCGCTCATCGAGCCGGCGATGCCGACGGTCGCGATCGTCCCCGACGACGACCTGCTGGACAAGAACCGCGCGGCGCTGGAGGAGATCAAGGCCCGCAGCGGCCGGATCCTCGCGGTCGCCCACCGCGAGCAGGAGAAGGCCGACCACACGATCATCGTCCCCAAGAACGAGGACGAGCTGGACCCGATCCTGATGGGCATCCCGCTCCAGCTGCTGGCGTACCACACCGCCCTGGCCCTGGGCCGGGACATCGACAAGCCGCGCAACCTGGCGAAGTCGGTCACGGTCGAGTAGGCACGCACCGCACGGAACGGGCCCCGGGGGGACTTCCCCCGGGGCCCGTTCCCCTGTGCGCGTCCGTCACCCGGCCGCTACCGCGCCGCGCCGCGAGCCCCGGCCGACCGCCATCGGCCAGTGGGCCAGTGCGGCCGTCGCCCCGTACCAGGCCAGCAGTCCGCCGACCGCCGCCACCCAGCCGGCGACCTTGCCCAGTCCGCCGCTGCCCGCGAAGGCGCCCACCGCGAGGAGCACCAGGGAGAGGGTGAGCAGGCCGTAGACGCCCTGCCCGAACGGTCCGGCGGCCGCACCCAGCGTCAGGGTGAGGGCCAGGAGGGCGAAGAGGACCAGGAACAGGCCGGCCGCGTGCGCCGACACCTTGGCGTCGGCTCCGCCGGCCCAGGTGAACCAGAAGGCCCCGAGCCCCGCGAACGCGGTGCCGTTGAAGCCGTTGCCGCCGCGGAACTCCAGGAGTCCGAGGACGAAGAGGGCGAGACCGCCCACGTACATCGCGAGGGATACGGAGTCTGCCGCGCTCACGCCGCTGATGATGCCGGTGTGGCCGATACCGAATGCGAGAAGGGTGAGACCCAGGGCTATGTGCCCGAGGGTCGAAGTCGAGGCCGTGCTTCCCGCAGAGACACCATTGTCCACGGCGGGCTCCCTTCGATCTGCAGTTGTTTGCTGCGTCCCAGCAGCATTTATCTACCCCTTACAAAGGGGTTCACAACCGCACAACCGGCGAACGGAGTGTTACGGAATGACAACAACGGGTCGTTGTGCCCGTTTGGCCAGGCGTCCCGCCACCGAGCCGAAGATCCGGCCGACGATGCCGTGCGTGGAGCCGACCACGATGGCGTCCGCCGAGTACTCCCGGCCGACCTCCTCCAGTTCGTGGCAGATGTCGCCGCCCCGCTCGACCAGGATCCACGGCACCTCGGCCAGGTAGTCCGCGCAGGCGAGTTCCAGCCCGAGCACTTCCGTGCGGTGGTCCGGGACGTCCACGAAGACGGGCGGCTCGCAGCCCGCCCACACGGTGGTGGGCAGCCGGTTGGCCACATGGACGATGATCAGGCCGGATCCGGAGCGGCGGGCCATCCCGATGGCGTACGCGAGGGCGCGCTCGCTGGATGTGGAGCCGTCGAAGCCGACCACGACGCCGTGCCGGAAGGCAGGGTCGCAAGGGTGGCGCGTCTGTTCCACCGCGCGCAGGTCGGCCGACGCGGGGTCGGCGAGGCGCTTGCGCTTGCGGTCCGCGGGTTCGGAGTATTCGTGACCGGCCATGGGTGTCTCGGCGAAGGGTCCTCGGGGGAAGCGACGGGGGAGATTTCGGCGACGCACTGTGACGGAGCTCTGTCCGGGAAGCATCTTCCCAAGCCCTTACCCCCCAGGGTACGGCGACACCCTTGTCCTGCACAGGGCTTGCCGCCCTTGAGGAGCGTCCCAGGGAGCATGCCCGAGGGGCGGCGCGTTGGCAATGGCGACTGTCCCCTACAGCCAGTGACGAGAGCGCGGTGCGCCACCCGTGTGCGCAGTGACCGAGTCCCGCCGGCCGCCGTTGGACACGGGTCCGACCGTCCAGGAAGAGCCGCAGGGAGTACGCCGTGCCCGGCCATCGGGATCGCCCCGTCCAGCCCGCTCCGCCGACGCAGTCCGCCCGGTCCGCCGGACCGGGCCGCCGTTTCGTCCCCTCCACCGTTCACCCGTCCGTGCGCGCCGCGCGGCACTCGCACGACGACCCGGCGGGTGAAGTGGTGCGCTGGGCCGCGTTCAGCTGTCTGCTGGTCCCCGTGGTCCTCGTCGTCTACGGGACCTCCTTCGGCGGGGCCGCCGTCGCGACGCTCGGTCTGGCGGCCGTCACCGCCGCCTGCCGGGCGCTGCTGCGGCACTCGGAGAAGGCGGAGCGGGCCGCGGCCCGGATCCGCTCCGAGGAAGCGTTCCCGTCCGCCCACCGCGGGCGGCACTCGCGCAGCGGGGCCGGTTCACACCGCGGCTGCCACTCCCCCGGACCGCTGTCCCCGCACGACTGACCGGTTCGCACGTACACACCCGGCTGTTTTCGGCCAACTTCCCGGCAGGGTCCGTTCCTTGCCGGAATGTCCCCCCAACCCCCCTACCACCAGCGACGACGGAGCACCGGTGCGCCGTCGACCCCATGAGTACTGGCCATGGCCGGACCGAGCGCTTCCTGAACGGGTAGCGGAGTGGAACCCTTACTGATCGAATGCTTTTCGCCAAGTTGCCAAGTCGACATAGCGCTGCGTGCTGAACTTGTCACGCCGACACCACGGGACGCAGTAGATTCGATCATGTATTTACGGCGGGGGATCCACGTGCAAGGCCGAGGGGAAACGTGCAGGTGCGACCAGACCAAGGAGTCGCGACACCCAAGGGGGGCTTAGCGCCATGAGCCAGGATTCCACCGCAGTCGTCGCGGACGCGGGCCGGAAGCTCGCGGGGCGTCGCCGCAGGGAGATCGTCGCGGTGCTGCTGTTCAGCGGCGGACCGATCTTCGAGAGTTCCATTCCACTTTCCGTGTTCGGCATCGACCGGCAGGACGCGGGAGTTCCACGCTACCGACTACTCGTGTGCGCAGGTGAGGACGGTCCGCTGCGGACCACCGGCGGACTCGAACTGACCGCGCCGTACGGGCTGGAGGCGATCGCCCGGGCGGGCACGGTCGTCGTTCCGGCCTGGCGGTCCATCACTTCACCGCCGCCGCCCGAGGCGCTCGACGCACTGCGTCTGGCGCACGAGGAGGGGGCCCGGATCGTCGGACTGTGCACGGGGGCCTTCGTGCTCGCCGCCGCCGGTCTGCTCGACGGCCGGCCCGCGACGACGCACTGGATGTACGCGCCGACGCTGGCCAAGCGGTACCCGTCCGTCCACGTCGACCCGCGCGAGCTGTTCGTCGACGACGGCGACGTACTGACCTCCGCGGGCACCGCGGCCGGAATCGACCTGTGCCTGCACATCGTGCGCACGGACCACGGCAGCGAGGCGGCCGGGGCACTGGCCCGCCGGCTCGTCGTCCCGCCGCGCCGCACCGGCGGCCAGGAGCGCTACCTCGACCGGTCGCTGCCGGAGGAGATCGGCGCCGACCCGCTGGCCGAGGTCGTCGCCTGGGCGCTGGAGCACCTCCACGAGCAGTTCGACGTGGAGACCCTGGCCGCCCGCGCCTACATGAGCAGGCGCACCTTCGACCGCCGGTTCCGCTCGCTCACCGGCAGCGCGCCGCTGCAGTGGCTGATCACCCAGCGCGTGCTCCAGGCGCAGCGGCTGCTGGAGACCTCCGACTACTCGGTCGACGAGGTCGCCGGGCGCTGCGGGTTCCGTTCGCCCGTCGCGCTGCGCGGTCACTTCCGGCGCCAGCTGGGGTCCTCCCCGGCCGCCTACCGCTCCGCCTACCGGGCGCGCCGGCCGCAGGCCGACGTGCCGCACGTGGCCGAGCTCTCGGGTGGTCCGGTGCCGCACCAGCGCACTCCGCAGCGGGCGGCGGCGGCCCTGGCCGCGGCCGGTCCGACGGTCACCGAGCTGTACTCACCGGGCCGGGTCCTGCGCGAGCACGCGTAGCCCCTGCCACGGGCGTGTGACGAAGGTCCCCCACATCGGCGTCCCCGATGTGGGGGACCTTCGCGTCGCGGGACCCCCTAAGGTGGGGTTCATGAACGATCGCATGGTGTGGATCGACTGCGAGATGACCGGGCTCTCGTTGACGGACGACGCACTTATCGAGGTGGCCGCACTGGTCACCGACTCGGAGCTGAACGTGCTCGGCGAAGGCGTGGACATCGTGATCCGCCCGCCGGACGCGGCCCTGGAGACCATGCCCGACGTGGTGCGCCAGATGCACACCGCCTCCGGCCTGCTCGACGAGCTGCCCGGCGGAACCACCCTCGCGGACGCCGAGGCGCAGGTCCTGGCGTACGTACGGGAGCACGTGAAGGAGCCCGGCAAGGCCCCGCTGTGCGGGAACTCGGTCGGCACCGACCGCGGCTTCCTGCTGCGGGACATGGCCGCGCTGGAGTCGTACCTGCACTACCGGATCGTTGACGTGTCCTCGGTCAAGGAGCTGGCGCGCCGCTGGTACCCGCGGGCGTACTTCAACAGTCCGCCGAAGAACGGCAACCACCGGGCGCTCGCGGACATCAAGGAGTCCATCGCCGAGCTGCGCTACTACCGCGAGGCGGTGTTCGTCCCGCAGCCCGGGCCCGACTCGGACACGGCGCGCACCATCGCCGCGAAGTACGTCGTCGCCGACGAGTAGGAGCCGGCCGGGCGGCCGGGCGGAGGGAGCGCGGCGAAAGGGGGGAGCGAGCACCCTCCCGGACCCTGTACCCTTTTCTTCGGCCGGTCGCTCACACGACCGGACATGGTGGGTGTAGCTCAGTTGGTAGAGCACCTGGTTGTGGTCCAGGTGGCCGCGGGTTCAAGTCCCGTCACTCACCCTGTGGGAAGGCCCCGGTACGCGGAAGCGGCCGGGGCCTTCCGCATGTCCGGGCACCTCAGGAGGACTCCCGGACCACCAGCTCGGTCGGCAGCACGACGGCGGCGTCCGCCGGCCCGCCCGCGATCCGCTCCAGCAGCAGCCGCGCCATGGTCCTGCCCATCTCCTCGATCGGCTGGCGCACGCTGGTCAGCGGCGGGTCCATGTGCCGGGCCACCACCGAGTCGTCGAAACCCACCAGCGCCACGTCCTGCGGTATCCGGCGGCCCGCCGCGCGCAGCTCCAGGCGGGCGCCCGCCGCCATGACGTCCGAGGCGGCGAAGACGGCGTCCAGGGCGGGGCGCCGCTCCAGCAGCTCCCGCATGGCCCTGCGGCCGCCCTCCTCGGTGAAGTCGCCCGCCGCGATCAGCTGCTCGTCCACGGCGTGCCCGGCCGCGGCGAGGGCCTGCCGGTAGCCGTCGAGCCGGCACTGCGCCCCGTACACGTCCCGCGGCCCGGTGATGGTGGCCACCGACCGGCGGCCCCGTCCCAGCAGGTGGGCCACGGCCCCGGCGGCGCCCGCCAGGTTGTCGGAGTCCACGCAGGGCAGGGCCTCGTCGGCCGAGCGGCGCCCGCTGATCACGGTCGGGATGCCCAGCTCGGCCAAGAGCTCCGGCAGCGGGTCCCCGGCGTGCACGGAGACCAGCAGGACCCCGTCGACGCGGTGCCCGGACAGGTACTGGGCGAGGCGCCGGCGCTCCCGTTCCCCGCCGGCCAGGGTGAGCACCAGCTGGACGTCGGTCTCGGCGAGGGTGGCCCCGACGCCGCGCACCACGTCGGAGAAGTAGGGCTCGGCGAAGAAACGGGCCTCGGGTTCGGGGATGACGAGGGCGACGGCGTCCGTACGGTTGGCGGCCAGCGCCCGGGCGGCGCGGTTGGGTACGTACCCCAGTTCGGCGACGGCGGCCTCCACGACGGCCCTGGTGTGCTCGCTGACCTTGGAGGACCCGTTGATCACCCGGGAGACGGTGCCGCGTCCCACACCGGCACGGACCGCGACCTCCTCCAGGGTCGGCCGTCCCCCGCTGCGCCCTTGCCCGCTCATGGCTTCCTCCCGGCTGCGAATCTACCTCTTGACCGCCTCTTGACGGCGGTGGGAGCGCTCCCACACTGTGGCACACGACACCCGGCACGTCCCGTCCTTCCAGGAGGATCCCGATGCGAGCCCGATCCCGTCCCCACTCCCGCGCGCCCCTCGGGGCGCTCGCCGTCGCCGCCGCCGCGGCCCTGCTCCTCGCGGGCTGCTCCCAGGACCCCGCCGATCCCCCGGGCCAGGACGCCCCACGGGCGGGCGGGGCGACGACGACCCTGACCGTCGGGGTGTTCGGCGCGTTCGGGCTCAAGGAGGCCGGCCTGTACGACGAGTACATGGCGCAGAACCCGGGTGTGCGGATCGAGCAGACCTCCATCGAGCGCAACGAGAACTACTACCCGCAGCTGCTGACCCACCTGGGCACGGGCAGCGGCCTCGCCGACGTCCAGGCCGTCGAGGTCAACAACATCGCGGAGATCACCGCGACGCAGGCCGACAAGCTGGTCGACCTCGGCAAGGCGCCGGGCGTGGACAAGGCGGCGTACCTGCCGTGGAAGTGGGCGCAGGGCACCGCGAAGAACGGTGCGACCGTCGGGCTCGGCACCGACATCGGCCCGCAGGGCATCTGCTACCGCAAGGACCTCTTCGCGGCGGCCGGGCTGCCCACCGACCGGGCGGCGGTCGGCGCGCTCTGGGCGGGCGACTGGGACAAGTACCTGGAGACGGGCAAGGCCTACAAGGCGAAGGCGGGCGACGGCAAGGCGTTCGTGGACTCGGCGTCCGGCGTGATGGCGGCCGTCACCGCCGGCAGCGCCCAGCGGTTCTACGACGACCAGGGCAAGGTCGTCTACAAGACCAACCCGGCGGTGCGCGGGGCCTTCGACCTGGCGGCCCGGTTCGCCTCCGAGGGGCTGAGCGCCAAGCTCCAGCAGTTCACCCCGGCCTGGGACCAGGGCTTCTCCAACGGCAGCTTCGCCACCGTCTCCTGCCCGGCCTGGATGCTCGGCTACATCCAGGACAAGGCGGGTCCGGCGGGCAAGGACAAGTGGGACGTGGCCGCCGCCCCCAAGCCGAGCAACTGGGGCGGCTCGTTCCTGGTGGTGCCCAAGGCGGGCAGGCACGCCCAGGAGGCGGCGAAGCTGGCCGCCTGGCTGACGGCCCCCGCCCAGCAGGCGAAGCTGTTCGAAAAGCGCGGGAGTTTCCCGAGCGCGAGCGCCGCGTACAAGCTCCCCGCGGTGGCGGGCGCGCACCACCCCTACTTCGGCGACGCCCCGATCGGGGAGATCTTCGCCCGGGCGGCCGAGGGCGTCCCGGTGACGGTGGTCGGCCCGAAGGACCTGGTGATCGCACAGAACCTGGCGGACGTCGGGATGCTCCAGGTCGACCAGAAGGGCCGGTCGGCGCAGGAGGGCTGGGACGCCGCGGTGGCGGCGATCGACAACGCCCTGGACCAGTGAGGCGGCGGTGAGCGACGAGACCGTCCTCCTGTCGTCCGCGTCCTCCCCCGCCGCGGGGCGGGACGCGGGCGGCCGGGGCCAGGTGTGGCGCTCGCGCCGCTACCGGTGGGACCTGCGCCTGAGTCCGTACGCCTTCGTGGCGCCCTTCTTCCTCTTCTTCGCCGCCTTCGGGCTGTTCCCGCTGCTGTACACGGGGTGGGCGGCGCTGCACCAGGTGGAGCTGACCGACCCGGACGCCATGACGTGGGTGGGCCTGCGGAACTTCACCCGGCTGTGGGACGACGCGTTCTTCTGGAACGCGCTGCGCAACACCCTCACCATCGGGCTGCTCTCCACGGTGCCGCAGCTGCTGATCGCGCTGGGTCTGGCGCACCTGCTCAACTACCGGCTGCGGGGCTCGGCGTTCTTCCGGGTCGCGGTGCTGACCCCGTACGCGACCTCGGTGGCCGCCGCCACGCTCGTCTTCGTGCTGCTCTTCGGCCGGGACTACGGCATGGTCAACTGGGCTCTGTCCGCAGTCGGGTTCGGGCCGGTCGACTGGCAGAACGGCACCCTGGCCTCCCAGGTGGCGGTGTCCACGATCGTGGTGTGGCGGTGGACCGGCTACAACGCGCTGATCTACCTGGCGGCCATGCAGGCCGTCCCCGGGGACCTGTACGAGTCCGCCGCGCTGGACGGCGCCTCGCGGTGGCAGCAGTTCCGGCACGTGACGGTGCCCTCGCTACGCCCGACGATCTTCTTCACCTGTGTGGTGTCCACGATCGGCGCCACCCAGCTGTTCGGTGAACCGCTGCTGTTCAACGGCGGTTCGGGTGCCACGGGCGGATCGGACCACCAGTTCCAGACGCTGGGCCTGTACCTGTACGAGCAGGGCTGGGTGAACCTGCACCTGGGGCGGGCGTCGGCGATCGCGTGGGCGATGTTCCTGATGCTGCTGCTGGTCGCGGGCGTGGCCCGGCTGGTGCGGGGAGGCCCGCGGTGAAGGTCCTGCGCGCGGGCAAGCCCACGTACGTCGTCCTGGCGTTGTTCACCGCCGGTTCCCTCTTCCCCCTGGTGTGGACGGCGATCGCGGCCTCCCGCACCAACACCCGCCTCGCGCAGACCCCGCCGCCGTTCTGGTTCGGCGGGAACCTGGGCCGCAACCTGTCGATCGCCTGGACCGACGCCCACATGGGCACCGCCCTGCTGAACACGCTGGTGGTCGCGGGCACGGTCGCGGCGGGCACCGTCGTGCTGTCCACCCTGGCGGGCTTCGCGTTCGCGCGGCTGCGGTTCCGGGGCAGCCGGGGGCTGCTGGCGCTGGTGGTGTCGACGATGCTGATCCCGCCGCAGCTGAGCGTCGTACCGCTGTACATGCTGATCGCCGAGCTGTCGTGGACGGACCGGCTCCAGGCGGTGGTCCTGCCGGCGCTGGTGTCCGCCTTCGGGGTGTTCTTCATGCGGCAGTACCTGGCGCAGGCGCTGCCGGTGGAGCTGGTGGAGGCCGCGCGCACGGACGGGGCGAGTTCGCTGCGGATCGTGTGGCACGTGGTCTTCCCCGCCGCCCGCCCGGCGATGGCGGTACTGGGGATGCTGACGTTCGTGATGACCTGGAACGACTTCTTCTGGCCGGTCATCGCGCTGACGCAGAACGGCAGCCCCACGGTGCAGGTGGCCCTGACGGGACTGGGACGCGGCTACATACCCGACCAGTCCGTGATCATGGCGGGTGCGCTGCTGGGCACGCTCCCGCTGCTGCTGGTGTTCCTGGTCTTCGGCCGCCAGATCGTCGGCGGCATCATGCAGGGGGCGGTGAAGGGTTGAGCGCGATGGAGTTCCCCGAGGGGTTCTTGTGGGGCGCGGCCACGGCGGCGTTCCAGATCGAGGGCGGCGCCGAGCTGCGCGGCCCCTGCATCTGGGACACGTTCTGCCGCACACCGGGCAAGGTGCGCGGCGGTGACACCGGCGACGTGGCGACGGACCACCTGCGGCTGTGGCGCGAGGACGTGGCGCTGATGGCCGAACTGGGGCTCGGGGCCTACCGGTTCTCGGTGTCGTGGCCGCGGGTGCGCTCCGGCGGGATCGGTTTCTACGACGCGCTCGTGGACGAGCTGCTCTCGTACGGCATCCAGCCCTGCCCGACCCTCTACCACTGGGACCTGCCGCAGGAACTGGAGGACGCGGGCGGCTGGCCCGAGCGCGGGACCGCCTACGCCTTCGCCGCGTACGCCGAGCAGGTCGGGCGGGCGCTGGGGGACCGGGTCGGGCTGTGGACGACGCTCAACGAGCCCTGGTGCAGCGCCTTCCTGGGCTACGCCTCCGGGGTCCACGCGCCCGGCCGCACCTGTCCCGCCGACTCCCTGCGGGCCGCGCACCACCTGAACCTGGCCCACGGCCTGGCGGCGACCGTGCTGCCCTCCTCCGCGAGGGTCGGCATCGCGCTCAACCCGAGTGCGGTGAGGCCGCTGACCGGCTCGGCGGCCGACGCGGACGCGGCGCGCCGGATCGACGCCCTCGCGAACCGGATCTTCACCGGGCCGCTGCTGCACGGCGCCTACCCGCAGGACCTGCTGGAGGACACCGCCCCGGTGAGCGACTGGGCGTTCGTGCGGCCCGGCGACGAGGCGGTGATCCGGCAGCCGCTGGGCTTCCTCGGGGTCAACTACTACACCCCGGCGGTGGTCTCCGCGTCCGCCGCCCCGGGCGGCCCCCGCGCCGACGGCCACGGCTCCAGTGGCCACTCCCCCTGGCCGGGGGCGGATTCGGTCGCCTTCCACCAGCCGCCGGGCGAGCTGACCGACATGGACTGGTCCGTCGACCCGAGCGGCCTGCACGAGCTGCTGACCCGCTTCTCCCGCGAGGCACCGGGCCTGCCGCTGCTGGTCACCGAGAACGGCGCGGCCTACGCCCCCGACCTGCACGACCCCCAGCGCATCCGGTACGTGCGCGAGCACCTCGCGGCGGTCCACCGGGCCCTCGCGGACGGCGCCCCGGTCGAGGGCTACTTCCTGTGGTCCCTGATGGACAACTTCGAGTGGGCCTACGGGTACGGCAAGCGGTTCGGCATCGTCCACGTCGACTACGAGACCCAGGTCCGCACGCCGCGCTCCAGCGCCCGCTGGTACGCCGGTCTGGCCCGCAGCGGCCGGCTCGACTGAACAGCGCCGCGCGACGGAGGTCCCGCCGCCCGCCTGCGGCGGCGGGACCGGTTCAGCGCCCGATGGCCTGGAGGCCCTTGGTCAGGTCCTCGGCGGTCATGACGGGACAGATCTCCAGCTCGGCGCCCAGCTGGCTGAACAGCTCGTCACCGATCACCGGAAGCTGTGAGCTGTCCTGCATGTCGAAGACGATCCAGCACGAGCGGACGCCCTCGGAGAGGCCGAAGTAGGCGGACTCGGGCTTGAGCATCTCCAGCAGTTTGCGCATGGCCTGGGGGAGAGCGCCGCTCTTGATCGATTCGTTGGTCGCGGCGGTGTCCATGTGGGCGCGGAGCATGACGCGCATCGGGGCCCCTTCGGTGGTGGTGGCGGTTCGGTCCTTCACGGCCACACTCGGGGCGGCCGGTGGGGGCGGCAACCCGGCCGCAGCCGTCCGGGCGGCGCCCGCGCCGGGGGCCGAGTCGCCACCGGGTACCGCCGGGTGCCGAGTCGCTGTCGCTACCGGTCCCGCGGCCCTGCCGGGTGCTGCGGCCCTATCCGGCGCCCCGGCCCTTGCGGCGGCTGCGGCGGTCCCCGCCCCGCGTCCTGCCGTCCAGGGCGATCCACATCCGGACCTCGGTGCCGCCCAGCACCGAGCGCCCCAGCCGGACGTCGCCGCCCGTCGACTCCGCGACCCGCCGCACGATGTCCAGGCCGAGCCCCGTCGAGCCGTCCCGGCCGCCGTCGTTCCCGCGCCGCAGGGCCTCCTCCGGGTCGGCGATCCCGTACCCCGCGTCCGATACGAGGACGATGACGGCGTCCCCCGCGTCGTGCACGTCCACCGCGAAGGGGGTCCCCTCGGGGGTGTGCCGGAACACGTTGCCCAGCAGCGCGTCCAGCGCCGCCGCCAGCTCGGGCCGGGCCACCGGGATCCGTACGGGCCGGTCCACCCCCGCGAGACGGACCTCGCGGCCCTCGTCCTCCGCGAGCGCCGACCAGAACGCCATCCGGTCGCGGATCACCTCCGAGGCGTCGCAGCCCGCGCCGGGACCGCCGACGACGGCCGGGGCGCGCTGCTCACGTGCGGTACGGATGATCGTGTCGACCTCCCGCTCCAGCTGCTCCACGGCCTCCCGGGTCTGTTCGGCGGCCGGGCCGTCCCCGAGCGAGGCCGCGTTGAGCCGCAGCACCGTCAGCGGGGTCCGCAGCCGGTGCGAGAGGTCGGCGGCCAGCTCCCGCTCGTTGGCCAGGAGTTCCACCACCCGGTCCGCCATCGCGTTGAACGCGACGGCCGCCGAGCGCAGCTCCTTCGGCCCCTGCTCCGGCACCCGCACCCCGAGCCGCCCCTGGCCCAGCCCGTGCGCGGCGTCCGCGAGCCGCTCGGCCGGCCGTACCAGGCGGGCGCCGAGCCGGTCCGCGACCGCCACCGAGCCCACGATCAGGGCGAGCCCGACGCCGGCGAGGACCAGCCAGGCGGTGGTGACCCCGTTGCTGACCTCGCTCTCCGGTACGTAGATCTCGATCACCGCGATGTCGCCGGAGCCGAGCGCGGTCGGCTGGAGCAGCGCCGATCCGCCGCCGGCCACCGAGGCGGTCGTGGCCCGGCCCATGCGCCGGGTCTCCTCCACGGCGTGGGGGCCCGCCCAGCCCGCACCGATGTCGACCGCCAACCGGCCGCCGACCGACGGGACGTGGACGGCCATCCGCTGGGCGGCGCCCATCTGCGTGGACTCGACCGCCTTGCGCAGCTGCACGGGATCGGTGGTGATGGACAGCGTCGGCGCCATGCTCGCCGCCTGCCGTTCGGCGTTGGAGAACGCGCGGTCGCTGGCCATCTCCCGGACCACCAGCCCGAGCGGCACGGCGAAGGCGATGACCACCATCGCGGTGACGGCGAGGCACACCTTGACCAGCGCCCACCTCACGGCCGCCGCCTCACCGCGGTGGCTCCAGCTTGACCCCGACCCCGCGCAGCGTGTGCAGGTAGCGGGGGTTGGCGGCGGTCTCGCCCAGCTTGCGGCGCAGCCATGACAGGTGGACGTCGATGGTCTGGTCGTCGCCGTACGCCTGCTGCCACACCTCGGCGAGCAGTTCGCGCCGGGCCACGACGACGCCGGGACGTCCGGCGAGGAAGGCCAGTAGGTCGAACTCCCGGCGGGTCAGGTCCAGTACCGCCCCGTCCAGCTCGGCCTGGCGGCGCAGCGGGTCGATGGCGAGCCCGCCCACCCGCAGGACGCGCGAGGGCGGTTCGGCGCCCGCGGCGCGGGAGCGGCGCAGGACGGCGGCCATCCGGGCGGAGAGGTGCTCCACGGAGAAGGGTTTGGTGAGGTAGTCGTCGGCGCCGTCGTTGAGCAGGCGCACGATCTCCGCCTCGTCGTCCCGGGCGGTCGCGATGATGACCGGTACGTCGGTGATGCCGCGCAGCATCTTGAGCGCCTCGGACCCGTCGAGGTCGGGCAGGCCGAGGTCGAGGATGACCACGTCGAAGCGGTGGTGGGCGACTTCGCGCAGCGCCTCCAGGGCGGTGCCGACGCTGCGCACGGCGTGGGAGGCGTCGGTCAGGTGCCGGATGAGGGCGGAACGTACGAACTGGTCGTCCTCGACCACGAGCACACTTGCCATGGCGGCACCGTAGTCCATTCGGGCGACCGGGCGGGGTGTCGGTCCACCCTTGGGGCGAGTGGTGCAGTATGTGCCCCGATGCACCGGGGACTTCTGCACGCGTTCGCCTGGACGCTCGCCACGGGGGCAGCGGTGACGCTGTCCTGGTGGGGCGTCCACACCGTCATGTCCGGAACGGCCTACGATCCGCCGCGCGCCGTTCCGCTGGCCGCACTGCCGCCGGCCCCCTCCGCACAGGGCGCGCAGGCGTCCCCGGCCGCGCCGTCGGACACGGCGACGCCCGCGCCCGACTCCTCTGCGCCGTCCGCGTCCGCGCCGCAGTCCGTTCCGGTGCCGTCCTCGCCGCCCGCCGGGAAGCCGAAGTCCTCGCCGCCGCCCCGCAGGGTGGCCGGGGACGAGGAGCCGGGGGACGTCAAGGGGTACACGGTCGACGGCGGCCGGGTGGTCTTCGACCTCGGCGCCTCCTCGGCCGAGCTGGTCTCCGCGACCCCGGCGGGCGGCTGGCGCATGCAGGTGTGGAAGCAGGACTGCTGGATCCGCGTCACCTTCACCCTGGACGGCCGTGAGGTGTCGGTGTTCTGCACCTGGTACAACGAGGCGCCGCGCGTGCAGATCGACGACCGGTAGGGATACGGTCGTCGGGGCGAGGCGGGGAGCTGGGCATGGGCGTGGGAGCGCGGTACGTCACGGAGCTGGTGGCGGCGTGCGAGCGGTACGGTGACCGGCCCGCGATCGGCGCCGGTCCGGTACTGCTGACCTACGCCGACGTGCTGGCGTGGGCGTACCGGCTGGCGGGCGCCCTGGAGGAGCTCGGCGTGCGGCGCGGGGCCGGGCTGGCCTGCGTGACGGCCGGGAACCGGCACGAGGCGCTGCTGGTGCGGCTGGCCGCACACGTGCTGGGGGCGCGGCTGACCCAGGTGAGCGCGGGGCCCGCCACCCACGGCCTGGACTTCCTCCTGCGGGACTGCGAGCCCGTCCTGGTGGTCCACGACACCCCGGTGCCGGAGACCGGCGCCGCGCGGATCGCCCTCGCGGCGCTGCTGGAGCGGGCCGCCGCCCGCGAGGCGCGTCCGGTGCCGGTGCGGGCGGCCGAGGGGGACGTGGCCCGGGTGACGTACACGGGCGGTACGACGGGCCGGCCCAAGGGCGTCGCGTCCACGTTCGCGGCGATGGCCGCCCGTGACGCCGCCCGGAGCGCGGAGACGGTGTACCTGTCGGTGACCTCGCTGGCCCAGCGTTCCGGGGGCCGTTGCCTGGAGCAGCTGCGGGCGGGCGGCCGGTCGGAGGTCCTGGGCGGCCCGTTCGTCCCGCGGGAGTTCGCCGCGGCGTGCCGGCGGCTCGGGCCCGTGTCCACGTACCTGACGACCTCCATGGTGTACCGGCTGCTGGACGACCCGGTGACCGCCGGCGGCGTGCCCGGGCTGGAGCGCGTCTCGTACGGCGACTCCCCCATCGCCCCCGAACGGCTGCGGCAGGCCCTGACCCGCTGGGGTCCGGGCGTGCGCTGGCGCCAGGGGTACGGGATGAACGAGGCCGGGGTCGTCTGCCGCCTCTCGGAGGCGGACCACGACGCCGCACGCGCCGCGCGCCCCGCCCTGCTGGCCTCGGTCGGTCGGCCCGCCCCCGGGGTGCAGGTGCAGGTCCGCGCGGCGGCCGGGGCCACCGGCGAGGTGTGGGTGCGCTCCGGCACGGTGATGGCCGGCTACTGGAAGCAGCCCGGGCTGACGGCCGAGGTGCTGCGCGACGGCTGGCTGCGGACGGGCGACCTCGGCCACTTCGACGCGGACGGCTACCTGTACCTCGACGACCGGGTCGAGGACGTGGTGATGGTGGACGGGGACAACATCTACTGCGCCCCCGTCGAGGCGGCCCTGACCCGCCACCCGGCGGTGTCCGGGGCGGCGGTGGTCGGCCGCCCGCACCCGGTCACCGGCGAACAGCTCTGCGCCTTCCTCGTCCCGGCCCCGGGCCACGCCCCGAGCGGGGCGATCGCCGCCTCCGCCTGCGCCCTGGCGACGGCAGCCCTGTCCCCCGCCCACAGCCCCACGGCCGTCTTCTGGCTCCCGTCCCTCCCCCTGACCGACCGCGGCAAACCGGACAAGACCCGCCTGCGCGCGACAGCCGCCGCACATCGGGACCACCCGGAAGGGACGGCCTAGTCGAACACCGACGGCGGGGGCTGCGGGGAGGGGACGGCCGAGGCGTCCGCCACGGGGGTGGCGCCGCCGGCGAAGTCCGAGAGGGAGCGGCCGTGTTCCACGCGGCCCGGGTGCGGGTCGCTCGCGACCCTGCGGGTGAACTCCGCCACCGGCAGCTCCCGGTCGGCGGCGACGAGGACCGCGTTGCCGAATCGTTTGCCCCGCCACACCACCGGGTCGGCCGCCAGGGCCACTTCGGCGAAGCGGGAGGCGGCGGTGGCGATCTGGCCCCGCAGGTGGGTCAGCGGCGGGCCGTCCGTCAGGTTCGCCACGTACCACCCGGTGGGCGCGAGGGCCCGGCGCACGTCGTCCAGGAACTCGGTGCTGGTCAGGTGCGCGGGGGTGCGGGAGCCGCTGAACACGTCCGCGATGACCAGGTCCGCCCAGCCGTCGGGAACCTTGGCCAGCCCGGCCCGCGCGTCCACCGCCCGGATGCGGACCCGCGTCTGCGGGTCCAGCGGCAGGTGTTCCCGTACGAAGGCCACCAGGGCGGCGTCGATCTCCACCACCTGCTGGGTGGAGCGGGGGCGGCTCGCCGCGGTGTAGCGGGCCAGGGTCAGGGCCCCGCCGCCCAGGTGCACCACGTTCAGGGGGCGGCGGGCGGGCGCGACGAGGTCGATGAGGTGGCCGATGCGCCGCTGGTAGGCGAAGTCGAGGTGGAGGGGGTCGGCCAGGTCGACGTGCGACTGCGGGGCCCCGTCGATGAGCAGGGTCCACGCCCGGGCGCGCTCACGGTCGGGGGCCAGCTCCGCGTGGCCGCCGTCCACCTGTCCGACGACCGGCTCACCGGTCCCGCGCCGCTTGCCCTTGCTCTTGCCAGCCATGGCCCCAGTATGCCGGGCGGGCCGGTCCCGAGGTGCGTCTGGGCTGGTCAGGGCCTCAGCGGCAGTTGTCCGCCGCCTCGATCAGCCGGGCAGCCTCCCCGAGCGCGGCGCGCAGCACGTCGGGGTCGGTGACCGGCCCCACCGCCTCCGGCGGCAGCAGCCAGGCGGTGTCCCCGGCCGCCGGCGGGACCGTGTCGGGGTCGCCCACGGCGAGGTCACCGCCGATGAGGTCACCGAAGCGCATGCCGCGCCCGTTGGTGTGCGTACAGGCGCTGCCCGGCAGGTCCCAGGCGTCGGCGGTGCCGGGCGGCACGAGGAAGCCCAGGGTGTCGCCGGAGCCGTCGTGCAGGACGGGGCCGACCCCGGGGGCGGTGTGGCCGGTGGCCCGGCGGATGATGTCGACCGCCTCCAGGCCCTGGCGGGTGGGGACGGTCACCAGGTCGGGCGCGCCGGCCGGTCCGCCCGCGGTCAGGAACGCACCCGCGGTCAGGGATGCGCCCGGCCGGGGCGCGGTGTTCGTTCCAGTGCTCTCCATGCCGCCCTCCATCAAGGGAACCCCTCCTCGATCCGCGTACGAGCCACTCCGCATGGGTTCAACGCGGCGGAACGTCAACGGGTGCGGCGCAACGTTGCCGCAAAGGATGGCAGTTCATGGCAGATCACGGGTGAGATATCCGTTTTGTAGGCAAACATCGCATGAACGGTCCTCCGGCGGCGGTACGTTCGTGCCCGCCGGGCACGAGCGTGTACAAAGCCCGAAGTCCAGAGAGGCCACGTCCATGGCGGCGTCCCCCCACTCACCCAATACCGCCTTCCGGCGGTTGCGCGGCGCCCACTCCCCCGCGGAGTTCGCGGCGTTGGTGCGCCGCGCGGCACGCGAGATCGGCGAAACGGTTTCCTGCGACGCCCGTTACATCGGCCGGGTCGAATCGGGGGAGATCCGCTGCCCCAACTACGCCTACGAGCGGGTGTTCCTGCACATGTTCCCCGGCCGCACGACGGCCGATCTCGGGTTCTTCCCGCGCGAGTCGGTGCGCGGCCGTTCGGGGCGGCGCGCCACGGCCGCGCCGCCCGCCCCCTCCCCACCCGCCCCCCGTCCCAAGGAGAGTGACGTGCTGCGTCGCGCGTTCATGGCCGGCGGCTCCGCGACCGTGGCGGCCGCGACGCTCGGCCTCACCCCACTGCTCGGCGACTCGCGCCGGCCGCCGTCCCGGGCGGGGGCGGCGGAGGCCGCCGCCGTCGAGGACGCCGTACGCCAGATCCGGCTGCTGGACGACCGGCACGGCGCCGACGCCCTGTACCGGCGGGCGGCCGAACCGCTGCGCGCCGCCTACGCGTTGCTCGACGCGGGGGCCACCCGCCAGTCGACCGAGGACCGCCTGCACGCGGGCGCCGGGGAACTGGCCGTCTCGGTGGGCTGGCTGGCCCACGACTCGGGCCGCTTCGAGGACGCCCGCTCGCACTACGCGGAAGCCCTCGCCACGGCCCGGGTGGCGGGCAACCCGGCCCTGGAGGCGCACGCGTTCAGCAACATGGCGTTCCTGGCCCGGGACTGCGGGCGGGCCCGCGAGTCGGTACGGGCCGCCCAGGCCGGTTTCCGCGCCGCCCGTGCGCTGGACTCCCCGCGGCTGCTCGCGCTCCTCGCGCTGCGGGAGGCGGGCGGCTGGGCGGGGCTGGGCGACCGCAAGTCCTGCGAGGAGGCGCTGGCACGGGCGCACACGGAGTTCGCGCGGGGCGAGACGGACGCCGACCCCGAGTGGATGAGCTTCTTCGGCGAGGCCGAACTGGAATCCCTGGAGTCCCGCTGCTGGGCGGCGCTCGGGGAACACGCGCGGGCGGCCCGGCACGCCCGGCGCGCGGCGGACCTCCAGGACCCGCACTTCGCCCGGAACGTGGCCTTCTACACCGCCGAACTCGCCGGTGACCTGGCCAACGCGGGGGCTCCCGACGAGGCGGCCTGGGCGGGGGGACGGGTGCTGGACCTGCTCGCCGCGGTGCAGTCGACGCGGATCAGCTCCATGCTCGCGACGACGGCCCGCGCCCTGCTCCCCCACCAGCGCTCCCCGCACGTGGCCGCGTTCCTGTACCGCCGGGCGGCGCTGGTGACGTGAGGGCGCCCGGTCAGCCGCCGACGTACTCGTACACCGCCCCGTCGGGGTGGCGCAGGACGGCCCGACGCCCGTTGGGGGTGTCCGTCGGCGCCCCCACCAGCTCCGCCCCGGCCCCCACCCCGGCCGCCACCACCGCGTCGAGGTCGGCGACGGCGAGGGTGGCCGAGACACCGGCGAACCGCGCCGCGACCTCCGGCGGCCCCGTGAACAGCAGGAACGGTCCGACGCTCGCCAGCTCCAGCCCGGCGAAGGCGAACCGGGCCGGCGCCTCGCCCGTCAGCTTCTCGTAGAAGGGCAGAGCCCCTTCGAGGTCGTCCACTCGGCGCCGCAGCACCACGGAGGTGATCGTCATGCGCCGATCTTCACACCAGACGTCCAACAGCGGTATGGCACACGCCACTTGACCGGACAGGGCCCGGCGGCTGTCCCGGCAGCCCTCAGCCGTCCAGGTGACCCGTGTCGTTCCAGCGTTCCAGTGCCGGGGCTCCGTACGCCCAGCCCAGGACCGACAGGGAGGTGGGGTCCAGGCGGATGCGGGCGCCGAAGGAGGCCTCGAAGCCGAGCCAGCGGGCGGCGAGGGTCCGCAGGATGTGGCCGTGCGCGAAGACGAGGACGTCCCGCTCCGCGGAGCGGGCCCAGGCGACGACCTCGTCCGCGCGGGCCGCGACATCGGCGACGGACTCACCGCCCGGCACCCCGTCGCGCCAGATGAGCCAGCCCGGACGAACCGCCTGGATCTCGGCCGGGGTCATGCCCTCGTAGTCGCCGTAGTCCCACTCCATCAGCGCGTCCCACGCCTCGGCCTGCGCCCCGAAGCCGGCCAGGTCGCAGCTCTCACTGGCCCGCACCAGCGGGCTCGTGCGCACCTCCAGGCCGCGCAGGCCCGCCCACGGGTCCCGGGCCAGCCGCTCGCCGAGCAGCTTCGCGCCCCGCCGGCCCTCCTCCAGCATCGGAACGTCCGTGCGTCCGGTGTGCTTGCCGAGCCGGGACCACGCCGTCTGGCCGTGGCGGGCCAGCAGGATGCGGGGGGCCATGTGCGTTTCTCCCGGTCGGGGTGGAGGGACGTACCGATGGACATGAGGCCCGTACCGGTACGGATGCGCCCTTCGCGCCCGTCCATCATCCCCGACGCGTCCACGGGCCACCTCGCCGGGCGCCGCGGCACACCGGCCGCACACCGGCAGCCGCGCCCGGCACACCGCGCTCCACCGCCGCGCCCCGGACCGCCCGCTCACCGCCGACGCAGCCGGATTTCGGGCGTAGGGCCACGATTGTCAGTGGCGGATGGGACACTTCCGCCCGTGAGCTCCTACCCGCCCAGCGTCCCTCCGCAGACGACACCGCAGACGACCCCCCTGCGGCAGCGGCTCGCCGACCTGCGCGGCCCCGCCGTGCCGCCCCGTCCGCTCGACGCCCGCGCGCTCGCCGCCCTCGCCGCCAACCCCGGCTGCGGCAGACGGGCCCTGCTCGACGGGGCGGGCGTGGACAAGACCGCCCTCGCCACGGCCCTCGGGTCGCCCTCCGCCTTCGGGCAGTCGCAGTTCGCGATCGTCCGGGGCAACTCCTTCGAGGCCAAGGTCAAGGGCGACGGCGGAGCGGAGCTGCTAGGCCTGGTGCACGAACACCTCGGCGCCGGGGCCGAGCCGCCCGGCCCGGCCGCCCCGGTCTCCGACCTCACCGCCGCCGGCCCCCAGGGACGCGCCGCCCGCACCGCCCTCGCACTGCGCGAGGCGAGCGCCGCCGGCACCTGGACGCTGCTGGACCACCCGATGCTGGCCCTGGAGGTGGCGGGCTCCCCCGCGTACCTGGAGCCGGACGCCGTCGTGGTGCACCCCGACGGCCGCTGGACCGTGGTGGAGATCAAGTCGTTCCCGATGATCGACGGGAGCGCCGACCCGGCGAAGGTCGGCGCCGCCGCCCGGCAGGCGGCCGTGTACGTACTGGCCCTGGAGGACACCGCCCGGAAGCTGCCCGGCGCCACCGTGGGCCACGAGGTGCTGCTGGTCTGCCCGAAGGACTTCTCCAACCTGCCCACCGCCGCACCCGTCGACGTCCGCCGGGAGCGCTCCGTCACCCGTCGCCAGCTGGAGCGGCTGACCCGGGTCGAGGAGCTGGCCGCCCTGCTGCCCGAGGGCCTGTGCTTCGACCCCGCCCGCCCGGCCGAGGAGCTCGACCGGGCCGTCTCGGCGGTCCCCGCGGCCTACGCCCCCGAATGCCTGGCCGCCTGCGAGCTGGCCTTCCACTGCCGCCAGCGGGCCCGCGCCGCCGACGAGGTGGGGGCGCTGGGCCGGTCGCTGCGGGCCGAGCTGGGCGGGCTGGGCACCGTCGGGGAGGCCCTGGCCGCCGCCGCGGGAGCCGGGCCCGCCGAGGACCCGACCGGGGCTGCGCTGCGCCAGGCCGCCCGGCTGCGGGCCGAGGCGCTGGCGCTCGCCCCCGCCCGCACCCCGTCGGAGGACTCCGCATGCCCCTGCTGAACACCCTCGCGCGGCTGGAGGCGGTCCGCTCGGGCCGGGCCCGGGCCCTGGCGACCGTACGGCACCGCCATCTGAGCGGGCGCCCGCTGGTCTTCGTACCGCTGACGACCTCCGGCGAGGCCGGGGCGCCGCTCGGCGCGCTGGTGGGCACCGACCGGGACGACCCGTGCCTGCTGGTCATACCGCAGCCGCGCGACCGGGACCTGCGCTGGGAGTTCCTGGCGGAGCTGGCGCGTCAGGTGATGCCGTACATCGACGCGTACGCCGATGCCGTCGAGCCGGCCGAGCGCACCGAGACCGACCCGGAGACCGGCAAGCGGGTCAAGGTGGAGACCGAGCTGTGCGTGGACGCGCCGCAGCTGATCGTGCCGAGCCGGGCGGGCGTGGAGTACGTGCGGCTGCTCGGGCGGTCGATGCGGTTCCGGCGCACCGCGGAGGAGGACCCCGAGAACCCGTATCCGGTGCCCACCCAAGTGCCGCTGCTGGGGCGCTGGTTCACGCACCTCGCCGAACGCTCCCGGGTCCCCGGCTCCTCCCTCCTGCTGTCGGCGACCGAACTGCTGGCCCGGCACTGGGCGACCGGGCAGAGCAGCGTCGAGGACCAGCACCTGGGCGCCCTGCTGGCCTGGATCGCCCCGCCGGGCGGCGAGAACGGCGCGGAGGCCGCCCTGCGCGCGGAGCTGGCCCGCGACCGGGACGGCCTCCTGCTGGTCCCGCCCGCCGGGCCCGCCACGGACCCGGCCTTCGACAACAAGCTGCTGGCCCCCGCGATGGCCCGCTACGACGCCGCGCGCGCCGCCGGTGACCGGGACGCCGCCGACCGGGCCGAGGGGGCGCTGCGCGAGCTGGTCGGCGGACAGCTGCGGCCGACGTGGGACGCGGTGTGGCGCTCCCTGGACCTGCTGCGCGCCCTGCCCGCCGGGGAGCGGACCGGGGAACGCTGGACCCGTGACCGCTGGTCGTACACCGCCCACCGCGACCGCGTACGGGCGGGCGAGCCCCCGCAGCCGCGCCGCGACGACGCGGTGACGGCCGCGCAGAAGCTGGCCACGCGGGAGACGGAGCAGGTACGGCTCGACGCCCAGGAGGCGCTCGACGACCCCCTGGTGATGGCGGGCCGGCGCCTGGCGGGCGAGGCGTTCGCCGGCGAGGTCACCGAAGTGGTCATGGAGTGGACCGGGTCGGCGCGCCCGCGCCCGAGGCCGCTGGTGACGGTGGTCACCGAGGACCGGCCACAGCTGACCGACGGGGCCGGCGGGAAGGTGTTCCGTTCGCTGGACGGTCGCCCGCAGGCCGCCGAGTTCGTACGCTTCGAGGGGGCCGGCGCGATCGTGCTGCGGCTGCTCGACAAGATGGGCTCGGGCCGGGAACCGGCGCCGGGCACGGTGCCCGAGAAGGGCGACCGGCTCTGCTGGACGCTGTTCGAGCACGACGCGCGCGGCGGCCCGAAGCTGCCGGACCCGGAGCACACCCCGTGGACCCACGGCGGCCCGCCGGGATCGGCGACCGCCGCGCTCCCCCTCCCCGACCCCGTCACCGACGGAGACATCCTTTGACCGCCTTCGACCCGGGGGCCGCGGCCGCCCAGGCGACCGCCGCCATCCTGCACGACACCCTGCACGGCACCGACCGGGGTGTCGTCGTGGATTCCCCGCCCGGGGCCGGGAAGTCCACGCTGGTGGTGCGGGCCGCCCGGGAACTCGCCGCCGCGGGGCGCCGGCTGATGGTGGTCGCGCAGACCAACGCCCAGGTGGACGACCTGGTGCTGCGGCTGCACGAGAAGGACCCGGGATTGAGGGTCGGCCGGTTGCACAGCAGCGAGGGCGACGCCTACGACCCCGCCCTGCGCGAGCTGCCCTCGGTCACCCTCTCGGCCAAGCCGGGGGAGCTCGCGGAGCTGCCGATCACCGTGTCCACGGCGGCGAAGTGGGCGTACGTGAAGGACGCCGAGCCGTGGGAGCACGCCATCGTGGACGAGGCGTACCAGATGCGCTCGGACGCGCTGCTGGCGGTGGCCGGGCTGTTCGAGCGGGCGCTGTTCGTGGGCGACCCGGGGCAGTTGGACCCGTTCAGCGTGGTCGGCGCCGAGCAGTGGGCGGGGCTGTCCTACGACCCTTCGGCGTCGGCGGTGTCCACCTTGCTGGCACACAACCCCGGGCTGCCGCAGCACCGGCTGCCGGTGTCGTGGCGGCTCCCGGCGTCGGCGGCCCCGCTGGTCTCGCGCGCCTTCTACCCGTACAGCCGGTTCCGCAGCGGTACGGGCCCCGGTGAGCGGCGGCTGTCGTACGGGGTCGCCTCCGACGGGTCGGGCCCGGACCGGGTGCTGGACGAGGCCGCCGAGTCGGGCTGGGGCCTGCTGGAGCTGCCCGCGCGGCACACCCCGCGCACGGATCCGGAGGCGGTCGCGGCGGTGGCGCTGGTGGTCCGCCGGGCCCTGGACCGGGGCGCGGTGACGCAGGACGAGCACCCCGGCGGGCCGACCCCGCTGACGGCGGACCGGATCGCCGTGGGCACCGCCCACCGTGACCAGGCGGCCGCCGTGCGTACGGCCCTGGCGGGCCTCGGCGTCACGGGCGTCACCGTCGACACCGCGAATCGCCTCCAGGGCCGCGAGTACGACCTGACGGTGGTCCTGCACCCCCTGTCGGGCCGGCCCGACGCCACGGCCTTCCACCTGGAGACGGGCCGCCTGTGCGTCCTGGCGTCCCGGCACCGGCACGCCTGTGTGGTCGTGGCCCGCGCGGGCGTCGCGGCCCTCCTGGACGACCATCCGTCCACGGAGCCGGTCCAGCTGGGCGTGACGGTCAAGTTCCCCGACGGCTGGGAGGCGATGATGTCCACCTGGGACTTCTGGTCCGACCACCGCATCCCCTGGCGCCCCTGAGCCGCGGACCGCCCGCCCGGACGGATCCCCAACGGGCCCCGTGCGGGCGGGGCCTGACATACCGCGCGGGTGCGGCTTCCTCCGGGGCGCGGCAACGACCAGACTGTCGCCGACACAGCACACACGTTCTACGGGAGTTCACCGCACATGACCCGCCTGCACGTCATCTCCGCCGCCACCCGCCCCACCTCCTCGGGCCGCCCGCTCGCCGCGTGGGTCGGCGAACAGGCCCGCGCACACGGCGGCTTCGAGGTCACCTCCGTCGACCTCGCCGAGATCGCCCTGCCCTTCCTCGACGAGCCCGAGTACGCCTCCAGCGGTGTGTACGCCAACGCGCACACCCTGGAGTGGAGCGCCCTCGTCGACTCCGCCGACGCGTTCGTCTTCGTCATGCCGATGTACAACGGCGGCTTCACCGCGCCCTTCAAGAACGCCATCGACTTCCTCTACAACGAGTGGCGCGGCAAGCCGGTGGCCCTGCTCAGCTACAGCGCCGGCCCCACGGGCGGCGCCCCGGCCGCCGAGATGCTGCTGCCGGTGCTGACCCGCCTCGGCATGCTCCCCACCGAGCGCCGGGTGGCGGTGCCCGGCATCAACGCCCTGGTCGGCCCGGACGGTTTCCAGGCCCCGGAGGGCCTCGCCGAAGAGCTGACCGGCATGCTGGACGAGGTCGCGGCCCTGGCGTCGGAGCCCGTCTCCGCCTGAGGCGCGCGCGGAGGCGAGTGCGCCCTTGCGGGGCGTTGGACAATGGAGGGTGGCCCGGAAGGATTCGCGCGCAGCACACAGGAGGACAGGCATGGCAGAGCCCGAGCGGACCGAACGGAGGCTGCGGCCCGCGCCGCTGCTCTTCGAGCCCTCGGAGGCGGCCTCGGACCCCGAGCACTTCTTCGACCTGGAGTCGATGGAGGACCCGCGGGAGCTGCTGGCCCGCGCCACCGAGCTGACGCTGGCCTTCCGGGCGGCGCAGGACCGGGCCGTCGAGTTCCAGGCGCTCGCGGCGGCCCAGCTGGCCGACCCGCGGCGGTTCGACCGGCTGCCCGCCCGTGAGATCGCGGAACAGGCGGACTGGACCGAGGACTACGCCGTCAAGATGATCGAGTTCGGCGAGAGCCTCCGGCGCGGCGGCGGTCCGGACGAGGCGTAGGCCCTGCCGTCCGGGGCCCCTGGCATATGCGGCGCGCACCATACTCCGGGCGACCCGGCCCTGTCCCGGAATTCGGTAACTCCGAGGAGTTGCTCCACTACCGGCGGTACACCTGGGGCATGACGACCTCGACCGGCTGCCCCGCCCTCGCCGTCCGCCCCGCACCCGCCACCCGGGTCACCCACGAGGGCGCCGCCTGGCTCGCCTCCGCGTGCGCCCACCCGCGCAGCGCCCTCGCGGCGTGGGAGGGCCGGCCCGCCGCCCCGGCGGTGCTGCCCTGCGGGGTCGCGTTCGACGTCGTCAACGTCCCGCTCGTGCTCGGCCGGCGGATGCTCGACCTGCTCTGGGCCGAGGGCCCCGGCTGCGGGCCCGCCGCCGTGCACCGGGGCCGGATGCTGCTCTTCGCCGCCCCCGGCACGGCCCACCGGCTGCCGGCCCTGCTCGCCTGGGAGGAGTGGGGTGCGCAGACGGCGGCCCCGATCTGTCACGGCCTGGGCGACGCCGTCACCGTTCCACCGCTCGCCGCCGGGTCCGGACCGTCGCGCTGGCTGGTCGCCCCGGACTCCCGGCGGCCCCGGCTGCCCGGGCCCGACACGCTGCTGTGGGCGTTCCTGCACGCCGCCCGCCTGCAGGTATCGATTTTTCGATCCGCCGACCGGGATGCTAATGTCTACGACGTCAGCAGGCGCCGCTAGCTCAGTTGGTTAGAGCAGCTGACTCTTAATCAGCGGGTCCGGGGTTCGAGTCCCTGGCGGCGCACAGACGGAAGAAGGCCCCCACGCGAGTGGGGGTCTTCTTCGTGTGCCCGGACGGTCCCTACGTCGTGATCTTGACCGTGTAGGCGCCCGAGGGGGTCCGGTCCGCCACCTCGATCCGGATCCTCTCCCCCGGCACCGTGAACGCCTCGCCCACTTCCAGGGGGGCGTCCGCCAGCGGCGGGTAGACCGAGCGGTCCCAGCACGCCTCCGAGCGCGGGTGACCGTCCAGCACCTCGATCGGGCCGCCGCCCGAGGCCGCCTCGTTGCGGACGCGGTAGACCAGCACGCCCTCGGTGCAGGTGTCCCCGTCGTTGCCGGCGGAGCCGCGGGCCTCGACGGCGATGGCGCTGCCCGGGCCGGTGCGCACCACCGCGAGCCGGGTGCCACCGGAACCGCCCCTGGGGACGCCCTCGGCGATCGGCTGGAGGGTGTGCAGGGAGGTGCCCGACGGCACGCAGTCCACCTGGGAGGCGTCGAGCCAGCCCAGCTTCCACTTGTGCCAGGCGAACAGGTCCGGGGCCATCCCGAACTGGCTGCCCATGACGTCCCAGTCCCCGACGAACGTGTCCCAGTCGCCCTTGCCGTCCGTGGGGCGGTGGTAGAGGTCGGGCAGGTCGAAGACGTGCCCGGTCTCGTGCGCGAGGACGTTGCGGTCCGGGGGGTGCCGCTCGAAGACGGTCACGATCCGCCGCAGCTCCGTGCCGTCGGCGACGAGGGGCCGGTCGAAGTTGACGACCTTGGTGGCGTCCGAGTCCACCCCGGGCGCGTTGGGGTCGGCGACGAAGTACACGACGTCGTACTGGCTGAAATCCACCGCGGGGTCGGCGGCCGCGACCGCGTCGCGCAGGTAGGCCGCACGGGCCTCGGGCGCCCAGTCGCGCTGTATCCCGTACGCGGTGGAGGGCCTGGGCATCGCGATCCACTGCTTCTGCGGGTGCGGGACGAGCCGGAAGCGTCCGTAGGAGGCGCGCTCGAAGAACTCGCTGGTGGCGGGGAAGTAGTCGCCGGTCAGCTGGTCGGGGGTGACGGTGGCGCGGTGGTCGGGGAAGGAGAGGAAGACCATGACCGCGTTCAGGGTGCGGACGGGTTTGGGGTAGGCGCGGTTCCAGGTGTCCAGGCCGAGGGAGTGGTGGGCGGCCGTGCGGGTCAGGGCGCAGGGGCCGGCGCCGGACGCGGCGGCCGCCGGGGTGGCGACGAGCGACATGGCGGCGACCGCCGCCATGGAGGTGAGAACCGCCGCGGCACTTCGGATGCCGGGATGGTCCACTCCCCCGGGTGTCTGCTGGGGCGGCACATCGACCTCCGGTGGTGGATTAGTACCATCTCGTCCACCTTGAGGCGATTGTCTTACTTATGCCCTGTTCCGGTGCCCCACATGAGTGAGCAGTAGGGCAAGTCGGTGACCCCCCGGCTTCACGACCCCGCCTACGGACCGTCACGAGCGGTCACCTGAGATCAATGACGGGCTCCGCATGCTCACAGCCGCGCAGAAACGATCACCCGTGGTCAGGCCGACGAACCGTCATCACGGCGTCATCCCGCCGAAGTACGTCCCTCCACCCGGCGACGCCGCTGGATAGGGCCGTCCGGCAGCCTCTATGATCGGCACACTTTCCTGCACGGACACTCACGAGCAATGCGGGAGCCAACGGTGAGCGGAACCTCAGAGGGAACCGGTTCGGCGGCCGACCGCATCCGATCGGCCATTACGGAGCGTCACCCAGCAGTGCCGGCCCTGCCGGGCATGTCGAGCGAGCCGGAGGTTCCGTCGATGCCGGCCACGCCCACCCGGCCCGCGCCGGGAGCACGCGACTTCCGGGCCGCCTTCGACGCGGCCCACCTCGCGATGGCCGTGGTCGACCGCGAGGGCTACGTCGTCGCCGCCAACCGGGCCCTGGCCGCACTGCTGGGCGCCGAACCGCACGAACTCGTCGAGCGGGCCGCGGCGGAGCTGGTCGACCTGGCGGCGGAGGCCCGTACCTGGCAGGCGTACCAGGAGGTGCTCCGCGGGCGCCAGGCGCGGCTGCGCTGCACCCGCCGGCTCAAGCACCCCGACGGGCACTCGCTGTGGACCGAGGTGACGCTGGGGCCGGTACCGGGAACCCGGGACGTCCTGCTGTCCGTTGCCGACATCAGCGACCGGCGCGACCTCCAGGCCCGGCTGCGCCACCTCCAGATGCACGACCCCGTGACCCGGCTGCCCAACCGGGCGCTGTTCTTCGAGCGGCTGTCCGCCGCCCTGGAGGCGTCCTCGTACGAGGACGGCGGCACGGGCCGGATCGGCCTGTGCTACCTGGACCTCGACGGATTCAAGGCGGTCAACGACACCCTCGGGCACCGCGTCGGCGACCGGCTGCTGACCGCGGTCGCCGCCCGGCTGACCCAGTGCGCCGACCAGTCCGGATACGGGCGCACCAGCGGGCACCTGGTGGCACGGCTCGGCGGCGACGAGTTCGCCCTGCTGGTCGAGGACTCCACCGGCACCGAGCAGCTCGCGGAGCTCGCGCGCAGCGTACTGACCGCCGTACAGGAGCCGTTCGACCTGGCCGGGCAACGGCTGTCGGTGTCGGCGTCCATCGGCGTGGTGGAACGGGCCGCCGCCGGGACCTCGGCGACCGGCCTGATGCAGGCCGCCGACACGACCCTGTACTGGGCGAAGGCCGACGGCAAGGCCCGCTGGACCCTGTTCGACCCGGAGCGCAACGCCCACCGGATGACCCGCCAGGCCCTGTCGTCCACGCTGCGCCCGGCCGTGGAGCGGGGTGAGTTCGCGCTGGAGTACCAGCCGCTGGTGGACCTGGAGAGCGGTGCGGTGCGCGGGGTGGAGGCGCTGGTGCGCTGGAACCACCCGCAGTTCGGCACGTTGACGCCGAATCGGTTCATCGGAATTGCAGAAGAGGACGGCTCCATCGTCCAGCTGGGCCAGTGGGTACTGCGGACCGCCTGCCGGCAGGCGCGGCGCTGGCAGATCGAGCAGCCCAGCGACGCACCGGTGTTCGTGTCGGTGAACGTCGCGGTGCGGCAGGTGTGGGACTCCGACCTGGTGGGTGACGTCGCGGAGATCCTCGCCGAGACGGGCCTCGCGCCGCAGCTGCTCCAATTGGAGCTGACGGAGTCGGCGGTCATGGGTTCGGCGGGACGGCCCCTGCAGGCGCTCCAGGCGCTGAGCGACATGGGGGTACGGATCGCGATCGACGACTTCGGCACCGGGTACTCCAACCTCGCCTACCTCAGCCGGCTGCCGGTGTCGGTGCTCAAGCTGGACGGTTCCTTCGTGCGCGGCTTCCGCTACGAGGAGGGCGCCCACCCCAACCCGGCCGACGAGACGATCGTGGAGGCTCTGGTCCAGCTGGCGCACCGGCTGGGCCTGACGGTGACGGCGGAGTGCGTGGAGACGGCCGGGCAGGCGGCCCGGCTGCGCCGCGTCGGCTGCGACACCGGCCAGGGCTGGCTCTACTCCCGCGCGGTCGCCCCGGAACGCATCGCGGAGATGATCGGCACCCGCCCGCGGGGCACCGGCCTCTAGGCCGTCTCTTTCGGCCTGGCGGACCGGGCGCCGGGCACGCCTGCGCCCCGCACCCCTGGCTGGGGTCGGGGCGCAGGGTCGCTCGGCGCGGGGTGGGGGGATCAGCAGGCGCCGAGGTCCTTCCAGACACCCCATTCACCGGTGGTGCCGGGCTCCTCGTTCTGCGTCCACCACTGGGCCTTCCACTTGTGGCCCTTGTGCGAGACCTCGCTGCCGCCGTTGTAGACCGTGCCCGCGACGTAGGCGGGGGCGGCGCAGCCCGTCGTGGGCGTGGCGGTGGGAGTCGCCGTCGGGGTGGGGGTGGAGGTGGGCGTGGGGGTCGCCGTCGGGGTGGCCGGGGGCTGGGTGGAGCCGCCGAGGGCGGTGGAGATCTGGTTCAGCAGCGTGGTCTTGTCGTCCAGGCCGAGCAGGGAGTACATCATCGCGCCGGCCAGGCCGCGCTGCTTGCCGTAGTCGACGCGGGCCTGGACGGACTTCTGGTCGAGTCCGGTGAAGAACTCGCCGTCCTTGTAGAAGTACGAGGCCTTCGCCTGGTCGTCCCAGAAGGTGACCGCCGGGTTGTCGACGATCCCGCCGAGCTCCTTGTAGTTGGCGATGCCCGCCTGCTGGCTGGTGGGCCGGGCGCCGGACGGACCGGTCGCCGTCTGGGCGAGGCCGTGGGTGGTGCCGGCGGGGACGCCCTTCCAGCCGCGGTAGTAGAACTCGTAGCCGAGCGTCAGCTTGCCGGCGGGGAACCCGCCCGCGATGCCGTAGGCCGCGTTGCCGTCGAGCCAGGAGTCGATGGCGTTCTTGATGCTGTACTTCTCGGTGCCCGGCGCGATGGGGTCGGTCGGGTCGGCCGCCGAGGGGTAGAGCGGGGACTGGTGGTACGTCGGCCCGTCGCCGTCCCAGGCGCCGTGCATGTCGTAGGTCATGATGTTCGCGTAGTCGAGGTACGCGCCGATCTTGTCCGTCTCGATGTACTTGATCTTGTCCTGGCCCGCCGGGAGCGCCGAGGTCAACAGGTACTTCTTGCCGCCGTTGGCCTGGCCGTACGCGTCGAGCTGGGTACGGAACTCCTTGAGCAGCAGCGTGAAGTTCTGCTTGTCCTCGGGGGCGTAGTGGTTGCCGAGGTGGCCGCCCGCCGAGCCGGGGTACTCCCAGTCGATGTCGATGCCGTCGAAGATCCCGGCCGCGCTGCCCGGGCCGCCGTAGCCGCCCTCGACCGGCAGGTTGCCCTTGATGTACTGGTCGATGCAGGAGGAGACGAGCTTCTTGCGGGAGGCGTCGGTCTTCGCCGCGTCGCTGAAGTACTTCGAGTACGTCCAGCCGCCGATCGAAATGTTGATCTTGAGGTGGGGGTACTTCGCCTTGAGCTGCTTGAACTGGTTGAAGACGCCCACGATCGGCTGGTCCCACTTGTCGGCGACCCCGCTGACGCTGTCCGCCGCGCCGAACGACTTCTGGTAGTCGGCGTAGGAGTCGCCCGCTCCGTCGCCGGCGCTGGCGTTGTTGTCGTCGCCCGCCGCCTTGTTGGCCTCGAAGCAGGTGAGGTCGGTGGGGTGGATGTTGCCGAACGAGTAGTTGATGACGTCCAGCTTGCCCGCTATGCCACGGGTGTCGAGCTGCTTGGGGTAGAAGGCGTTCCCGTACACGCTCCACTGGTCGTAATAGGCGATCTTGACGTTGCCCGCGGCCGCCGCGGTGGTGGCGGTGGCGGCGCCCGCGGCCTGTGCGGTGCCGAGTCCCGCGAAGGTGGCCAGCGCTCCGGCTGCCAGCGCGGCCGTGGCGGCGGCCGCGATGAGGGGTTTACGGATGTGCATGAACTGACTCCGTGGGGGTGGGAGGGGATGCGTCAGCTTCGGGTGAGAGAAGTGATAGCGATCACGCCGAGCCCCAGTCAATGGTTTGGACCAAAGAAGGACTAGACCACTCGGGGCTCAAATCCGCTCGTCAGAGGGCTGGACGCGCAGGAAAAACCGCCCGCCACCCCCGGTGACGAGCGGTTTAAGGCTTCCCTAAGCCACGTTCCGGCAAGGTTTCGGCAAAGAACCAGCCGCACCCCGTTCTTGTGCGCTCAAGCCGGAAGCGAGCCCTCCACGGGCATCCCGTACGCATCTGCTACGAGAGCGTACGAGCGCAACCGGGCCGCTCCGCCATGGGCGTTGGCCGTCAGCATCAGCTCGTCCGCCCCCGTCCGGGCGACCAGCGCGTCGAGCCCGGAACGCACCTCGTCGGGCGTGCCGTGCACGATGTTGGCCAGCCAGCCGTCCACGAACTCCCGCTCCGGCGGCGAGAACGGGTACGCGGCCGCCTCCTCGGGCGTCGGGACCAGACCGGGCCGGCCGGAGCGCAGCCGCAGCATCGACAGCGCGCCCGTCAGCACCTGGGCCCGCGCCTGCTCCTCGGTGTCCGCGGCCAGCGCGGAGACCCCGATGACGGCGTACGGGGCGTCCAGCACCGCCGAGGGGCGGAAGCTCTGCCGGTACAGGTCCAGCGCGGGCAGCGTCCCGGCCGCCGAGAAGTGGTGGGCGTACGCGAACGGCAGGCCCAGCTCGCCGGCCAGGCGGGCGCTGAATCCGGAGGAGCCGAGCAGCCACACCGGGGGCCGCCCGACGGGACCCTGGACCGGACCGGGTACGGCATGGACCCGGGCGTACGGGTGCCCGTCGGGGAAGCTGTCGTCGAGGAAGCGGATCAGCTCCCCGAGGCGGCGCGGGAACTCGTCGTGGGCCTCCTCCGCCCGCGCGGGCCCGCGCAGCGCGGCCGCCGTGCCGGGGTCGGTCCCCGGGGCGCGGCCGAGACCGAGGTCGATCCGGCCCGGGGCGAAGGCCTCCAGGGTCCCGAACTGCTCGGCGACGGCCAGCGGGGCGTGGTTGGGCAGCATGACGCCGCCCGATCCGAGCCGGATCCGGGAGGTGTGGGCAGCGAGGTGGGCGAGGATCACCGCCGGGGAGGAGCTGGCCACGCCGGGCATGGAGTGGTGCTCGGCGACCCAGTGGCGGTGGTAGCCGCGGGACTCCGCCAGCCGGGAGATCGCCACGCTGGTGCGCAGGGACTCCCGTGCGCTGCCGCCCGACCCGACGGTGACGAGGTCCAGCACCGACAGCGGCACCGGCGCCCGGCCCCGCACCTGCCCACGGATGGGGTCCGTACGGTCCGTGCGGTCCGTGGGGGCCCCGTCGGCTTCCGCTCCCGCGCCTGCCCGCGCGCCCGGGTCCGCCCCCGTACTCACGTGCGGGTCCTCGGCCGCTGCCGCGCTCGTCCCGGTGTCCCCCGCGTCCCCTGCGTCACTCATCGTCGCTCCCGTCCCATTCCGCACTCCTTCACGTCCGTACGAAGAACTCGAACCGTGGGCCGGGGCCGGGCATTCCCGGCAGACCGGGAAGATGGTCTTGCCAGGGGCATATGCCATTCGGATACCTGCTGAACAAGCGACTTGATTGAGCCATCAATCTCCCCAACAGGCGCTCCGGATGGGCCGCTTGATGGCTATCGTGGTAGGGCAAGCGGTAACAACCTGGTAGGGGGAAACCGTGGCGCTGAAGCCCGAGCCGACCGCGCCGTTCCACTCGGTGCAGTACGCGCTTCGCGTACTCGAAACGATCGCGCGCCACACCGGTGGCGTGACGGACGCACAGATCGGGCGTGAGACCGGCCTGCCCGCGGCCCATCTCGCGCCCATGCTCCTCATGCTGCGCCGGGAGGGATACGTCCTGCAGGTGTCCGACGGCGCCTACGCCATAGGGGACTCCCTGGTCCTGCTCGGCTCGGGGAGCGACCGGAAACAGGCGCTGCAGGAGAAGCTCCAGGAGACCCTGGACCGGCTGCGCGACTCGGTCGGCGCGGCGGTCTACATCAGCCGGTACGTGGACGGCGAGGTCCGCATCACGCAGTTCGCGGACAGTCCGCGCACCCCGAAGGTCCACGAGTGGGTCGACTTCCGCTCGGCGGCGCACGCCAGCGCGGTCGGCAAGTGCCTGCTCACCCAGCTCGACCAGAACGGGCGCCGCGACCACCTGGCCCGGCACAAGATCGCCCGGCTCACGTCGAAGACGATCGTGAACGAGCGGATCCTGTTCTCGAAGCTCGACAGCCAGCCGGCCACCGTCCCCGTGCTCGACCTGCAGGAGTACGCCGTCGGCACGGTCTGCGCGGCGGTCCCCATCACCGCCGGGGCCTCCGTCGGCTGCCTGGCCCTGTCGATGCCGGTCGAGCACGCGCACCGGCTGCGGGCCGCAGCGGACGCGCTGAACCGGAAGGCCGCGCCGCTGCTGCTGTCGCTCACGCTGTGAGCCGGGCCCGGGCGGTGACCCGGGGAGGAAGTCCGGGCCGGAAAACACTTCGGGCGGTTCCCGGTGAACCGGGAACCGCCCGAAGTACAGGTGCGCCGCCAGGGACTCGAACCCCGGACCCGCTGATTAAGAGTCAGCTGCTCTAACCAACTGAGCTAGCGGCGCCTGACAGAGAAAATACTACCTGGTCCCGGGGGGTGCTCAAAACCAATACCGGGGCCGCCGGCGATCACGCCGGATCACAGCGGATCACAGCGGATCGCACACCCGATCACGGCGGCGATCACCAGGTCGTGGTGACCTTGACGTCGCGCCCGGTCCGTACCCCGACCGTGCCCCGGTCCCCGAAGACCTCGTGGCGCCAGGCGCCGAAGACCGTGGCGACGCGGCGGGCGTCCTCGCCCTCACCCTTGCCGACCGCCCCGGTGGAGAACGTGATCCACGCCTCGGTGTTGCGGGCCGTCTTGCGGATCCGTACCAGGGTGACGCTGCCCGTCGGCATGAACTCGTCCTCGTCGGTGCGGTGGCGGGCGTAGTACTCGTTGAAGTCGCGGGTCATGTCGTACCAGCCGTCGACCACCTGGCAGGCCGGCGCACCGTCCGTGGGCGGCCCGGGAGTCCCGTCCCCCTGGTCGGTCGGCGGGTTCGGCGGAGCTCCCGTGTCCTCCTCGGTGGGGATGTTCGGGGTGCTGCCCGTCTCCTCCTCGGTGGGGATGTTCGGGGTGGTCCCCGTCTCCTCCTCCGTGGGGATGTTCGGGGTGGTCCCCGTCTCCTCCTCGGTCGGGATGTTCGGGGTGGTCCCCGTCTCCTCCTCCGTGGGGAGGTTGGGTGCGCAGGTCGGCGGGGCCGGGGCCGCGGACGGGGAGGCGGTGCCCGCCACGTGCGTGCCGCAGGCCGCGAGCAGGGCGCACAGCGCCCCCGCCGCCACCGACCGGCCGACCGCGGCCGTTGTCGTCTTCGCCTTCATCGCGCCACCCCCCTCGCCCCTTGCCGCCTTTGCCTTCAAGACGGGCGGCCGTCCCGGTCGGTTGCCTCAGCGGTCCAGGAGGTCCCGGCGGCCCTGGTCCTCGTACGCCGCCAGCAGCGCGCGCAGGCCCTCCCCGTCCAGGCGGCGGTAGCCGTCGGCGCCGGGCGGGCGCCACCAGACGGGTTCGGGGACGAGGAAACCCGCCCGTCGCAAGGCCACCCGGTGGATCTTGTTCGTCGCCGTCACCGGCAGTGCGTCGAGGACGCGGACGTAGCGCGGGGCCATCTTCGTACCGAGGTCGGGCTGGGCCGCGAGGAACGCCTCGAACGCGCGCGGGTCGAACGCCGCGCCCTCGCGCAGGGCCACGGCGGCCATCACCTGGTCCCCCGCCACCTCGTCCGGGACCGCGTACACGGCGGCCGCCGAGGCCTCGGACCAGCGGGCCAGGATGTTCTCGATCACCGCCGCCGCCAGGTTCTCGCTGTCGACCCGCAGCCGGTCGTCCGTGCGGCCGGCGAAGTAGAGGAACCCGTCCGGGTCGCGGAAGAAGAGGTCCCCGGTCCAGTACCAGCCCTCGCGGGTGCGGGCCGCCTCCGCCTCGGGGTTGCGCCAGTAGCCCTCGAAGAGGCTGCGGCCCCGGTTGACCAGCTCGCCGATGGCCTCCTCCCCGTTGAGGAGGCGGCCCCGTCCGTCCAGTCGGGCCGGCGGGCACTCCTTGCCCGTCTCCGGGTCGACGACGGCGAGGTCGTCCCCGGGCGCGGCCCGGCCCAGGGCGCCGGCCGGGGTGCCGGGGGTCCGCTGCACGGAGGCGCCGCCCTCGGTGGCCCCGTAGCCCTCCACCAGCCGGACCCCGAACCGCTCGGCGAAGCGGGCCGCGTCGACCGCGCCGGCCTCGGTGCCGAAGCCAAGGCGGAGGGTGTGCTCGCGGTCGTCGGGGCGGGGCTCGGTGGCGAGGAGGTACTGGACGGCCCGGCCGACGTAGGTGAAGTACGTCGCCCCGTGGGCCCGTACGTCGTCCAGGAACGCGGTGGCCGAAAACCGGCGGCGCAGCGCGACCGAGGCGCCGCCGGCCAGGGCGGGCAGCCAGGCGGCGATGACGGCGTTGCCGTGGAAGAGCGGCATGCAGATGTAGTGGACGTCGTCCGGGGTGACCCGGAAGGTGCGGGCCAGGGAGGCTCCGGCGGCGGCCAGGCGGCCCTGGCTGCACACGGCCGCCTTGGGGGCGCCGGTGGAGCCGGAGGTGAAGTAGAGCAGGAGGCGGGAGCCGGGGCCCGGACCGCCGCCGAGGACCGCCTCCCCGGGGGTGACGGCGGCGAAGGGGGCGAGGAGGGCGGCGTACTCCTCGCTCCCGGTCACCAGGATCCGTACGCCGGGCAGGTCGAGGCCGCGCAGCAGCGGCAGGTGGGCGGGCTCGGTGACCAGGATCCGGCAGTCGGTGTGCAGGATGTCGCGGGCCAGTTCGGGTCCGCGCCGGGTGGGGTTGATCCCGGCGACGGCGGCCCCCGCGAGGGCCGCCGCGCCGAGCCAGTGGGGGAACTCCGGGGTGTTGTCGAGCAGCACCCCGATGTGCGGCTCCGCACCCGGCGGCAGGAGGTCGACGAGCAGCGCGGCGCGCGCGGCGGCCTGCTGGGCGCTCTGGTGATGGGTGAGGACGGTGTTCTCGTACCTCAGCCCGGGCCGGTGGTCGCCCCATTGGCGCGCTATGAGCTCCGCGACGGTTCCGTGTGTCGTCCGCATGCCGCCGGAGGTTATCTGACGATGCGTCAGAATTGAACGTCGGAGCAGGCGTAGAAGGCCATCGGGGTGTCGTTGACCGTCCAGACCGCGAGGATCATGTGACGGCCGGTCTTCCCGCTCGGCATCGTGCCCTGGTGGACGGTGGTCATGGCGGGGCGGGCGCCGTTGTAGGCGACGGTGAGGAAGGGCTGGGGGTCGAGCGAGGCCCGGGTGAGCGGCTTCTTCGGGTCCCATCCGTTTTTGGTGACGTAGTACTTGAAGTCGGTGGTCGAGTGGTTGGCGGTGAATTGCCACCGGAAGGAGTAGCTCTGGCCGCTGGTCACGCCGGTGGCGGGCCAGGCGCCGCCGCGCGGGTCGTCGAGCTGGGCGAACTCGCTGTGGCCGCCGGAGCAGATCTGGCCGTCGGCGGGGCCGGCGGCGGGGAAGCCCTTGTAGCCCTCTACGCTCTGCGGCTCCCACTGGATGGGGCCGCAGTCGGGGACGGTCTTGTTGGCGCAGAGCTTCTGGCGGCTGATGGGGGTGTCGGTGTAGCCGTGGCCGCTGGCGGTGGGGGCGCCGGCGAGGGTGACGGTGGCCAGGACGCCGAGACCGAGCGCGGCGGCGGACCGTTTGGGCATGCGGAGGTGACGCATGATGCTCCTTGGACGTGGGGGGAGACAGGCGGGAGGGCGTGCGCACGCGGTGGGGATCGCGTTCGGGCCGATCGGATCGCTGGAGTGCAGGTCTAGACCAAGTTCCAGATTATTGACGGGAGTTGGCCATGTCCATACCAAAGGGGGAACGGGTGGTCCGGTCGTGACCGGCCACCCGTTCCGTGGTGGTGTTCCCCGTCGTTACTGGTCGGCGCGCCCGGTGTAGAAGGCGACGGTCAGGTCCTTCACCAGGGCCTTGCGCTCGTAGTCGTCCAGCTCGACGATCCCGCGCGAGGTGAGCCGGTGGACGGTGTCGTCGACGGCGTCCACGACCGAGCTCAGGACGGTGTCCCGGTGCTTGGCGTCGATCGCCGCGACCCGGCGGCGGCGCATCGCCTCGGCGACCTCGGGGGCGTACTCGATGCGGGTGGGCTGGGCGGAGAACACCTCGATCCCGACGGCCTCCGTCTCGGCCGCCACCATCCGGGTCAGCGCGTCGCCGACCGCCTCGGCGTCGCGCAGGGTGGGGGCGTCCTCGTGGAAGGCGTCGGCGGGGAGCTGGGACAGGACCCGGGCCATGGCCGATTCCACCTGTTCGGCGAGGTACGCGGTGTGGTCCGCCACGGCGAGGGTGGCCCGGGCGGTGTCCTTGACCTGCCAGACCACCTGGACGACGACCTGGAGCGCGAGGCCGCCGGCGTCGACGGCGGGCATGGGCTCGCTGCGCCAGTGCCGCAGCCGTACGTCGACGCGGCGGCGGAGCAGGAGCGGGCTGACCCAGGTGAGACCGGTCCGCCGGACGGTGCCGCGGTAGCGGCCGAACAGGGTCAGCACCCAGGCGTGACCCGCCTTGGCGCGGCCGAGTCCGCCGAGGGCGAGCAGGGCCACGACGCCGAGGAAGGCGAGCGGGGGCCAGGAGGTGGCGGGCAGCCCGTGGTAGGCGCGGGGGGCCGCGCCGAAGGCCACGGCGAGGAGGTCGGGGGTGGCGCCGGCCCGCCAGAGCACCGCGGCGCAGCCGGTGAGGGCGAGGGCGCCGATGCCGACGGCACACCAGCCGGGCAGGACGGGGCCGCGGTGCTCGCGGAGGCCGTCGTCGCCCCGGGGGACGCGGCGGCCGGCGGGGGCCGGTCGGACGGCCGGGGGCGCGGGGGGCTGCCGGCGGGGGTGCGGGGCCGGGAGGGCCGGGCGGGGGTGGCCGAGGAACGGCAGGTGTACGGGGACCTCGGTGACGGCGGTCCCGCGGACGGGCTCGGGGTCGGGGCGGGGGCCGGGCTCGGGTTCGGGGCGGGGGCCGGGGGCGGGGTCGTCCCGGACCCCGGGGTCCATCACCCGGGCGACGGCCCGGGCCACGAGGTCGACGACGGACCTCTGCCGCTGCCCGGCGGCCCGGTACGCGCCGCCCTCCGCCTGCCCCCGCGCGGCCGGGATCGCCTCGGGGTGCGTCCTCGCCTCCTCGCCCGCCGGGTCGCGCGGCCCCTCGACGACCCCGGACCGGTCATGCCGCTCGGGGGCGGTGGCGGCCGGGTGCGGGTGCGGGTCGGCCGCCACGTCGGGGGCCGACGCCGGGTGCGGGTGCGGGTCGGCCGCCACGTCGGGGGCCGACGCCGGGTGCGGGTGACGGGCCGCCGCCGGAGCGGGGTTCGCCGCCACGTCGGGGGCCTGCGCCGGGGCCTGCACCCGGGCCCGGTCGGGGGCCGCAGCAGCCTGCGGCGCCGGGGCCGACTCCGCGGCCGGTACCCCGGTCGTTGCCGCCGGATCCCGGGGCGGGGCCGGGGGCATGGCCGGCTCCGGGTAACGGACCCCCGCCGGAACGGGGTTCACCGCCACGTCGGGGGCCGACGCCGGGGCCTGCGCCCGGGCCCGGTCGGGGGCCGCAGCCGCCCGCGGCGCCGGGGCCGACTCCGCGGCCGGTACCCCGGTCGTTGCCGCCGGATCCCGGGGCGGGGCCGGGGGCATGGCCGGCTCCGGGTAACGGACCCCCGCCGGAACGGGGTTCACCGCCACGTCGGGGGCCTGCGCCCGGCCCGGGGCGGGCGCCGCTGCCGCCGAAGCCGCGGCCGGGGCCTGCGGCGAAGCCGTTGCCGCCTCAGGCTCCTCCGCCCGCGCCGGAAACGCGGACATGGCCGGCGTCTCCGTACGAGCCCGGGACACCGCCGAAGCCGTGCCCGGCCCCGGGAACGGGGGCGGTGCCACCGCCGGGGTGGACGCCCGGGCGGCCGTGCCGGCAGCCGACGAGCCTGACGCGCGGGACGGGTTCGGGTACCCGGCCGCAGCTTCTGCCGACGCCTCCCTCCGGGCGGGCGCGGGCCAGGCCGGCACCGCCGACGCGCCCGTCGTGTCGGCCGGGGCCGGGGCCTGAGGCGAAGCCACCGCCGGGACACCGGCCGAGCCCGTCCCCCGGGCAGGGGAAGCACTCCGCCCCTGGTACGGGCTCACGGGCACGGCCGAGAACGAGGCGGCCGTCCCGACAAGAGGCCGGCTCGATTGCGAGGCCGCACGCAGGGCGGCCAGAGCCGGGGCCTGGTACGGAGCGTCCGTCGGCGCCGACGTCCAGGCGGCCGCCCCGGCAGGGGAACGACCCGGCTCCCGGAGCGGCTCCAGAGGCGCGGCCGCGGCCGAAGGCACCGCCGGGACCGCGGCAGTCGTCACGGCACAGGACACGCTCACGGGCGCCGCCGGAGTCGGGCCCGGGGCGTCCGTCCTGGCCGCAGGTGCGGACCGGACCGGAGCGGGGGCGGCGGCCGGTGCCACGGCCCGGGCGGGAGCCTGGCTCAGGCCCGGGCGTCCACCCGGCCCCGGAGCGGGAACTGCAGTGCCGCCCAAGTCCTCCGCCCGGGCGGGGGACTGAGGCGAAGCCATCGGGGCCGGGGCCGGGCTCAGGCCCGCACCTTCCCCCGGGTCCTGGACCGGGACCGGAGCCACCACCGGTGCCTCCGTCCGGGCCGGGGTGTGCGGCGGAGCCACCGCCGGGAACGGGGTCACCGTCCGGTCAGCGGCAGCCGTCCCGGCAGCGGACATGCTCCGCTCCACGGACGGGTTCACGGGCGCGGCCGTCGGTGCCTCCGTCCGGAACGGGGACGGGGGCCAGACCGGGGCCGGCACCTCCCTCTGGGCCGCAGCCGCTGGAGCCGCCATCCAGCCGGAGGCCTCCGTCCGGGCGGCCGGATCCGGGGCCTGGGGCGGAGTCACCGCCGAGGCCCCCGCCCGGGCAGGGGCCAGGCTCGGACCCGGGCTTCCAGCCGGCACGGGGGCCGGTTCCGCCATGCGCGCCGCATCCGGCGCCTGGGTCCGGGCCGGTGGTGCGGGCCACACCGGGGCCGGAGTCCCCGTCCGGGCCGGCCCCGCCGCCGAGGCCCCCGCCAGGGCCGGGGCCGGAGCCGCCCCGGGAGTCGGGATCACAGCGGGGGCCGGGGTCACGGCCGGAGCTACCCCCGGGGCCGGAACCGGAGCCCCCGCAGCCGGGACCACAGCCGGGGCCGGGGTCACGCCCGGGGCCGGGGTCACTCCCGCAGCCGGGGCCGCGCCCGGGGCCTGGACCGGGCCCACCGCCTCCGGGGGCGGGGCGGGTGTCGGGCGGTGGGTGGTCCAGCGGCCCGGGCGCGGGGGCCGGCCGGCGGTGGGGGGTCGCTCCGCCGCGGGGACGGGGAACGTGCCCGTGGTGGTCGTGGTGCGCGTGGGGTACATCGTTGCCTCCGTCATGCGAACAGCCGGCGCCAGGTTTCCGGGCCCGGATAACCGTTGGCCAACGCCCCGCGCCAGCCCTGCGCGCGCTGGAAGGCCTCGACGTTGCGCCGGTCCTCCTCGCCCCATACGGAGCCCGGGCCGGACGTGTAGTGCTTGCCGAACCCCTTGGCCATCAACTGCCGCCCGAGCGCGGCGACCGCCGGGCCCGACCGCCCCGGCCGGAAGGCCCCCGGCCCCGGGTAGGCGGGCGCGCCCGCCGCCGGGCCGGACGCACCCGGGGACGGGTGCGCGGGGTGGCCGCCGGGGCCCGGGGCGGCGTCCGGCGTCGGGATGATGTCGTTGCCCTGGCCCTCCACCAGCAGCCGCCACGTGTGCGCCCCCGGGATGCCGTCGGCTTCGGCGCCCGTCCAGCCCTGGGCCTGCTGGAAGGCCTGCGTGGCGAGCCGGTCCGACTCGCTCCACTTCGTGCTCGGTCCCTTGGGGTAGAAGCGCCGCCCGCCCCGGTCGATCAGCATCCGGCCCAGGCGCGCCACGTACTCGTTGTTCGCGCCCGGCCCGAACATCTTCGCGCCGGGGAACGCGGACGGAGCAGCCGGCTTCGGGTCGGTCCCCGGGGCGTCCGGCAGGAGCCCGCCGGTCACGCCCGTGAAGCGGTACGGGAGGTATTTCGTCGCGTTGTTCCAGTACCCGTACGGCGTAGCGAGCTTGCGCGTCGTCGGGCGGGTCTGCTCGTAGGCGACGTAGCTCGTGCGCGTCTCGTCGACCCAGCCGCCGAAGAGGGTGACGTGCGAGCCGTTGTTGGGGTCGGAGGGGTTGTGGAAGAGGAGCATGTCCCCCGGCAGCAGTTCCTCCTTGGTGATCTTCTTGGCGAACTTGTCGAGGCTGCCGGTCCATTCGTTCGTGCCGAGGTTCCAGGCCATCGAGACGAAGCCCGAGCAGTCCTGCCGGTAGCCGTCCGACCAGTAGTCGGACATGCTGTACGGAACCTGCTGCTCCAGCCACACCTTGGCCCGGTTGATGATCGTCGAGCGGTCGATCCGTCTCACCGTCGCGGGCGCACCCGGCCGGCCCGGCGGCTTGGCGGGCGATCCCTTCGGCCCGTGCAGCGGCGCCGGTACGCCCTGCGGAGACCCGGGCCCGTCCGCCGGGGGCCTCGGCGGTGTCGGCGCCACCGGGACCGGGCTCGGGCCGGGTGCCGGGCGGGCCGTGGCCAGTGCGGTCGCGCCGCCACCGCTCAGCACCACACCCGCCGCGGTGGCCACCACCAGCGCGCGTCGGGCGCCGCGCGCGCCCGGGGGCCCGCCGTCCCGGAGCGCTGTGGCCCGCCCGCGGGCGAGGGTGCGGCGCCGGTGCACACAGCCCAGGCAGACACAGTCGCCCGCGGGCTCGTACTCCTCGAAGACCGGCATCGGCATCGGCATCGGCATCGATGGCGCCGTCTGCACATGCACCGGAGGCTGCGTCGTCATGCGTTCCGTCCACTCCCCTTGCTCGTCCACTCGTCCGGCCGGGCACGCATCTGGCGGGGCATCAGATGCGGCTCGACCCAGACATATCGTGCACGACAAACTCCCCAAACATGGGTTAATCGGACAACGCGGGCGCGGCTGGTCATGAGCACCCCCGCAGGTGGGGTAGAGTTTTCCCTGTCAGCAGGCGCCGCTAGCTCAGTTGGTTAGAGCAGCTGACTCTTAATCAGCGGGTCCGGGGTTCGAGTCCCTGGCGGCGCACAGACGGGAGAAACCCCCGCAGCGAAAGCTGCGGGGGTTTCTTCGTTCCGTCCCGCGCGGCGTCGCCGAGCACGGGACGAAGCCGCCTCACACCGCCGTACCCGGCCCGGCCTTCACGCCCGTCAGGTACGCGGCGACCACCACGTTCGCCGAGTACTCCTTGGCCTTCTTGTCGTACGTCCCGCCGCAGGTCACCAGCCGAAGCTCGGCGCGGCCCGCCACCTTGGGGCCGTACGCCTTCTGCGGGTCGAAGCCCGCGCGCTCGTAGACCCGTACCTCCTCGATCGTGAACTCGGCCACCGAGCCGTCCGCCCGCACCACGCCCACCTTCTCGCCCGGCTGCGCCGTGCTCAGCCCGTAGAACACCGCCGGCTTCGTGCGCGTGTCCACGTGGCCGACCAGCAGGGCGGTCCCTGCCCGGCCCGGCTGGGTGCCGCCGCTCCACCAGCCGACGGTGCCCGGGTTCTCGTACGGGGGCGGCTCGATCGCCCCCTCGCGGTCGAGGCCGCGGGAGATCACCGGCGCCTGGATGCCCAGGGACGGTACGTCGAGCCGCGCCGGCGGGGCCGCCGCCAGCGGGGAGTGCGCGGTGGGCAGACCGGGGACCGCGGCCCCGGCGCCCCCGGCCCGTCCCGCGGGCGGTACGGGAACTCCGGTGATCTCCCGCCCCCACAACCACAGTCCGAGCACCAGCACCGTCCACGCGGCGAACGTCAGCAGGCGGGAGCCGCCGGAGCCGCGGGGCTCCTCGTTCACCGGTGGGCCCTCACTCGCCGCTGCGACGGCGGCGCAGCGCCAGCGCCCTGCCCGCGACGGCCAGGGTGGCCACGGCGGCGAGGACGGCGCCGATCACCGTCTGGGGCATCCCGGGGCCGTCGCCTTCGTGGTTCTTCTTCGCGGGCGCGGCCGCCAGTTCCGAGGACCTGGCCGCCACGTCGGCGGCCATCGCGCCGCCGCCCGCGTGCACCGGCCAGACCGGCGAGTGGTGCGGATCGGGGTGGTGGCGCCGCTCCCTGATCCGGATCGAGCCGCTGACCCGGCCGTCGTGCCCGTCGCACTTGACGTGGATCTCGTGGGAGCCGGCCTGGGCGTGCCCGGCGATGAGCGCGTCGCCCCACAGGACGCGGCGGTCGTCGTGGCCGGAGGACAGGTGGACCTCCGAGACGAACACGGAGGATCTCGCGGACGCCCAGCCGCCGTCGCAGCCGCGCACCTCCAGCTTGACCAGGTCCCCGGGTTCGGCGGGGTCCGGCCTGACCGAGACACCGCTGCGGCCCCAGTCCTCGGCGACGGTCGCGGGCGCGGTGACGGCGGTGAGGGCCGTCAGGGCGACGGCCACCCCGGTGGCACGGAGAGCGATCAGAGCACTGCGCATGGTGAACCTCCTCAACAAGGAGATTCACGCGCGGCGCGCCGCTCCGCATCCGGAGCGGCGCACCCTTGGACCGTACGAGTCAGCCGTACGCACGAAGGGGGCGCCGACCGAGGGGCCGGCCGAGGGCCGGCACGGCAGCGTTCTACACCAGGTCGATCAGGTCGGCGATGGAGTCGACCGTCTTGGTGGGGCGGTAGGGGAACCTCTCGGTGTCCTCGATCGAGGTCAGGCCGGTCAGCACGAGGAAGGTCTGCATGCCCGCCTCAAGGCCGGCCAGTACGTCGGTGTCCATCCGGTCGCCGATCATGGCGCTGCTCTCGGAGTGCGCGCCGATCGCGTTCAGGCCGGTCCGCATCATCAGCGGGTTGGGCTTGCCCGCGAAGTACGGCTGCTTGCCGGTCGCCTTGGTGATCAGCGCGGCGACGGCGCCGGTGGCGGGCAGCGGACCCTCGATGGAGGGGCCGGTCTCGTCCGGGTTGGTGCAGATGAAGCGGGCGCCGCCGTTGATCAGGCGGACGGCCTTGGTCATCGCCTCGAAGCTGTACGTACGGGTCTCGCCGAGGACCACGTAGTCGGGCTCGTGGTCGGTGAGGATGTAGCCGATGTCGTGCAGGGCGGTGGTCAGACCGGCCTCGCCGATGACGTACGCCGTGCCGCCCGGGCGCTGGTCGTCGAGGAACTGGGCGGTCGCGAGCGCCGAGGTCCAGATGTTCTCGACGGGAACGTGCAGACCCATCCGGTTGAGGCGCGCGTGCAGGTCACGGGGGGTGTAAATGGAGTTGTTGGTAAGGACCAGGAAGGGCTTGCCGGATTCGCGCAGCCGCTTGATGAAGGTGTCGGCGCCCGGGATCGGGGTTCCCTCGTGGATGAGGACGCCGTCCATGTCGGTGAGCCAGGATTCGATCGGCTTGCGCTCTGCCACGGGACTGTTCTCCGCTCTGCGGGGCCTGTGCCCTCCGGGGTCTCTGACCTGGGGCCTCTGGTCTTTACCACCCTATCCGGCACGGGCCGTGGACGTGGGGGGCGTCCACGGCCCGGACGCCTCCTCCGCCGCGTGACCGGCGGGCGGCCGGTCAGCTGCCGGTGGCCGACTTCCACGCGTCGACGTAGGCGGGGAGGTTCTTCCCGACGTCCGCCCAGTCCGGCTCGAAGACCTCGACCCCCGTCATGATCTTGGCGAGTTCGACGGCGTTGGCATCGGTGGGCCTGACGTCGGTGCGGGCCGGGAAGCCGCCACCGACCTCGCTTACCAGCTTCTGGGCGTCCTCGCCGAGCAGGTGGTCGAGGAGCTTCTTGCCGTTCTCGGTGTGCGGGGCCCCTTCGACCAGACCGGCGGCGTACGGCAGGCCGAAGGTGGTGGGCTTGCCGCCGTCCTTGGCCGGGAACCAGATGCCGAGGTTCGGCATGGACTTGGACTGCGCGTAGTTCATCTGCACGTCGCCGTTGGCGACGAGCAGCTCGCCCTTGTCCGTCTTGGGCGCCAGCTTGCTGGTCGAGGAGGACGGGCCGACGTTGTTGGCCTGGAGCTTCTTCAAGTACTCCATCGCCGGCTCCTTGCCGCCGAAGTCGTGCACCGCCTTGACGAGGACGGCCGTGCCGTCGCCCGCGACGCCCGGGGTGGAGTACTGGATCTTGCCCTTGTACGTGGCGTCGAGCAGTTCCTCCCACGTCCTGGGGGCCTGCGCCAGCTCCTTCTTGTCGTAGACGAAGCCGAAGTAGTTGTTCACCACCGAGGTCCACTTGCCGTCGGCGTCCTTGGCACCGCCGTTGACCTTGTCGGAGCCCTGCGGCCGGTACGCCCGGAGCAGGCCCTTGCCGTCGGCCTGCTGGATGAAGGGCGGCAGGGTGACGAGGACGTCCGCCTGGGTGTTGGTCTTCTCGCGGAGCGCGCGCTGGACCATCTCGCCCGAGCCGCCTTCGACGTACTTGACCTCGATGCCGGTCTTCTTGGTGAAGTCGGCGAAGACCTTGTCGTACCAGCCGTCGCCCCCGTCGCTCTTGAGGCCGTCGGCGCTGTAGACGGTGACGGTCTTCCCGCCGCCGTCGGAGCCGGCGGGGGAGGCGGACCCGCCGCAGGCGGTGAGGGAGGCGGTGAGGGCCAGGCTGCCGGTGAGGGCGGCGGCGGTGCGCAGGGGCATGCGGGAGCTGGGCATGGAACTTCCTTACCGGGAAAGGGAGTCAGCGGGTCGGGGGGTGGCGAGGAGGGGCTCAGCGGTAGGAGGCCCTGGTGCGGACGCGGGAGACGGCCAGCAGGACCAGCAGGGTGGCGGCCATGAGGACCACCGCGATCGCGGAGCCGCGGAACAGCGAACCCCGGTCGGTGGCCGTGAAGATCCGGACCGGGAGGGGCGTCCAGTCCGGCGGGTAGAGCATCATCGTGGCGCTCAACTCGCCCATGGACAGCGCGAAGCAGAGCCCGGCGGCCGCCGTCAGGGACGGCAGCAGCAGCGGGAGCTTGACCCGCCACAGGACGTACGAGGGACGGGCGCCCAGGGAGGCCGCCGCCTGCTCGTACGCGGGATCGAGACGGACGAGGGCGGCCGAGACCGACTGGTGGGCGAACGCCGTGACGAGGACCGTGTGCGCGAGGACGACGATGGAGCTCGTGCCGTTGAGCAGCAGCGGCGGCTTGCTGAACGCGACGAGCACGGCCAGGCCCACGACGACGGACGGCACGGCGACCGGCAGCATGAACAACGCGTCCAGGAACCGCTTCCCGCGCTTGCCCAGCCCGGCGGCGGCCAGCGCGGCCCAGGTGCCGACGGTGAGCGCGATCAGGCTCGCGAGGAGAGCGGTGACCAGGGAGGTCGTCAGTGCCCGCAGCGATTCGCCCTGGACGGCGGAGGCGTAATGCTGGGTGGTCGGGCCGGAGGGGAAGGCGCCGGACCAGTGGGTCGCGAAGGAAGCGGCCACCACGACGAGGAGGGGCAGCGCGAAGAGGGGGAGGAAGAGGACGCCGAACAGCGCCCAGGCGGCCCAACGGCCCGCTCTGCTATGCACCAGCACGCTTGCCCACCATCCGGTAGAGACCGAAGAGACCGACGGAGACCGTGATGTTGACGACGGCCACCACGCAGGCGCCCGCGTAGTCGGATTCGAGGATCGCCTTGCCGTAGATGAGCATCGGGAGCGTGGTGACGTCCTTGGCGCCGGTGAACAGGACGATCCCGAACTCGTTGAGGCACATGACGAGGACGAGGCTGCCGCCCGCGGCGAGGGCCGGCAGGGCCTCGGGGAGGATGACCTGCCGGATGATCCGGGCGGGCCGCGCGCCGAGCGAGGAGGCCACTTCCAGCTGCGCGGTGTCCAGTTGGGAGAAGGCGGCGAGCAGCGGGCGCATCACGAACGGCGTGAAGTAGGTGATCTCGGCCAGCAGGACGCCCCAGGCGGTGGTGAGGAAGTGGAACGGGCCGTCCGGGGTGGAGAAGGCGTCGCGCCACAGTCCGTTGGCCATGCCGGCGGTGCCGTAGACGAAGAGGAGGGCGAGGGTGATGAGGAACGAGGGGAAGGAGAGGAAGACGTCGATGGACTTGGCGACCGCCTTGGCCCCGGGGAAGGGCACGAACGCGATGACCAGCGCGAGGGCGAAGCCGAGGACGAGGCAGCCGATGGTGGCGCCGGCGGCGAGCCGGACGGTGGTGCCGAGCGCTTCGCGGAAGGCGGTGGAGGCGAAGACGGAGGCGTAGGCGCCCAGCGCGCCGCCGCCGCCCTCGGGGGTGAAGACTGCCGGACCACCAGGGCGAGGGGATACAGGAAGGCCGGCGCGAGCGCGGCGAGCGGCGGCGACGACCACACCCAGGCGGGCACGGCGCGCACCTTCCGGGGCCGGGACCCGGGGCCCCCGGCCCCCACCGCCGCCCGGCGCGGGCCGGGCAACGGGGAGGGGGCGGGGGCGAACGTCGCCGGGGCGTCCTCGGGGGCCGGCTGGGCGGACGCGGGCGCCGGCTGGGGGCGGCTTTCCGTGGCCTCAGGCACCGGACACCCCCGCCGAGAGCAGCACCGCGTCCCGGGGCTCGAAGTGCAGGGTCACCTCGTCGCCCAGCGCCGGGGTCTCCCGCAGCTCCGGCAGGTCCGCCTTGACGCGGTGGCCGTCGACGTCGACGTACAGCCGGTGCGTCGAACCCCTCCACTGCACCTCGGTGATCTTGCCGCGCAGCGCGTTCGGCCCCTCGCCCAGGGCGAGCAGGTGCGGTCGCACGCACAAGGTGGCCCCCGCGCCGGGCACGGCCCGGCCCCGGTCCAGCTCCAGCGCGTGCCCCGCGAAGACCGCCCCGCGGTCGGACACGGTCACCGGCAGCAGGTTGGCGTTGCCGACGAACGCGGCGGTGAACTCCGTACCCGGCGCCCGGTACAGCTGCTGCGGGGTGCCGCAGTCCTGGAGACGGGCCCGGTCCATGACCGCGATCCGGTCGGCGAGGGTCAGCGCCTCGACCTGGTCGTGGGTGACGTAGAGGATAGAGACGTCCGGCAACTCGCGGTGCAGCCGCGCCAGTTCGGCCAGCATCCCGGAACGCAGCTGCGCGTCGAGCGCGGACAGCGGCTCGTCCAGCAGCAGGACGCCGGGGCGGATGGCGAGGGCGCGGGCGATGGCCACGCGCTGCTGCTGACCGCCGGAGAGCTCGCGCGGGTAGCGGGCGGCATAGGCGGCCATCCCCGTCATCTCCAGGGCCTCGGCGACCCGCCCGGGTATGCCGGCCTTGGACGCCTTCTGCGCCTTGAGGCCGAAGGCGACGTTCTCCTCGACCCGCATGTGCGGGAACAGCGCGTACTGCTGGACGACCATGCCGATCCCGCGCTTGTGCGGCGGCAGGCCGGTGACGTCCCGGCCGCCGATCAGCACCCGCCCGGCGACGGGCCGTACGAAACCGGCGACCGCGCGCAGGGCTGTGGTCTTGCCCGAGCCAGAGGGGCCGAGCAGCGCCATCACCTCGCCCGGCTCGACGGTGAGGTCGAGCCGGTCCAGGACGGTCGTGCCGTGGTAGGCGACCGAGACCGAGTCGAAGCGGATGCCGCTCACGCCGGCTCCGCCAGCAGGGCGGGCAGTTCGGCGACGGAGCCGAGGACGTGGGTCGCGCCGTGGGCGGTCAGCGCCTCGCGGCCGTGGGCGCCGGTGAGGACGCCGGCCACGATCCCGGCGCCGGCGCGGACACCGCTGAGCATGTCGTACGCCGTGTCTCCCGCGACCACGCAGTCCCGTACGTCGGCCACCGCGCGCGTGCGCAGGAAGGCGGCCAGCACCATGTCGGGGTAGGGGCGGCCGCGGCCGCCGGCGTCGGCCGGGCAGAGGGTGAGGTCGGCGAGGTCGCGCCAGCCGAGGGCGTCGAGGATGGCGTCCTGGGTGACGCGGGCGAAGCCGGTGGTCAGGACGACGGTTCGGCCCTCGGCGCGCAGTTCCTCGACGGCTTCGCGGGCGCCGGGGACCGGGGCGATCAGGCCGTCGTCGACGAGTTCCCCGTAGGCCTGCTCGAAGGCGGAGTTGGCGCGCCGGGCGAGGTCCTCGGTACCGAAGAGGTGGCGGAAGACGGAGATCTTCGACTCGCCCATGGTGTCGCGGACGTACTGGAGCTTGGCCGCGTGGTCGGCGCTGCCCGGCTCGACGCCGAGGCGTTCGGCGGCGCGCTCGAAGGCGCGCTCGACGAGGCCGCCGTCGGAGACGGTGGTTCCGGCCATGTCGAGGACGACCAGGCCGTGGGCCCGGGTGGCGGCGTTCGTGTCTGTCATATCGGTTACCAGCCCAGTTCGTTCGCGGTGGTCTCGGCTATCGCGGGCGAGCACGTCATGCCGCGCCCGCCGGGTCCGGTCACCAGCCAGACGCCGTCGGCGACCTGCTGGCGGTGGACGACGCGGGTGGTGTCGGTGCACTGCGCGTATACGCCCGCCCACCGGCGCCGGATCCTGGGCAGCGGGCGGCCCAGGAAGGACTCGGCTACCCCGGTGAGGTGCTCGTAGGGGTCCTCGTCGGTGTCGAACGCGAACGGGTGCTCGTACGCGTGGGTGTCGCCGATGGTCAGGCCGCCGTCCCGGCGCTGGACCATGAGCAGCTGCATCTTGTGCGCGGCGGCGACCGGCGCCTGCTCCTGCCCGGCGTTCAGGTCGTCGAGGGCCTGTGACCGGTACGCGGGGTAGTAGCGGAAGCTGTCCGCGTCCGCGACGGAGGTGGTCAGCGGTTCGCCGAGCGGGGCGGTCTGCATCATCTGGAGCCGGACGCGGCGTACGGGCAGGTCGGGGACCAGCTCGCGGACCAGGCCGGACAGCCAGGCGCCGGTGGCGAGGACGACGGCGTCACCGCGGTGGACGTCCCCGTGGTCGTCGCGGACCGCGCCGGCGCCGACGACCTCGCGCACCTCCCGTCCGGGAAGGAAGGTGTACCGGCCGGTGGCGCGCAGGGCGTCGCGCAGGTGGAGCTGCGCGGTGCGCGGCTCCACGGCCGCGTCCCGCTCGCACCACAGGGCGGCCTCGAAGGAGCCGCGCAGCGCCGGGTTGATCGCCCGGGCCTCCTCGGCGGTGACGAGCTCGTAGCCGCGGGCGGCGGCGTCGGGGCGGGCGACGGCCGCTTCGGCGACCGCGAGTTCGCGGGGGGTGCGGACCGGGGTGAGGGAGCCGATGGCGCGGAAGCCCAGGCCGGGCACCCGTGCGCCGATCCGCTCCCAGAGCTCGCGGGCGCGCAGGGCGGCGTCGAGCTCCTCGCCCCCGGCCCGGCCGCTGATCCAGATTTGGCCGAAATTGCGCAGGGACGCGCCACGGGCCTCCGCTTCCCGTTCGATCTGGACGACCTCGTGGCCGCGTTCGACTGCTTGCCAGGCGTGCATGGTGCCGACCACGCCGCCTCCGACGACTATGACTCTCACGCGGTCCACGGTGGGCGCGGGCCGTGGCACGGAGGGGGCGGTGCGGTGGCGGGCCGGTGAACAACCCCCGACGCTTGGACTAGACCCGTTATCTTTCTGTGACAAGACGGCGTCCCTTTCGCTCGCTCTGGTGGGGGAATGCCGAGGCTACTCGGAACGCAGGCGGGTCGTGAAGCTGAACCGGTCGCCCCGGTAGAGCGAACGCACCCGCTCCAGCGGGCGGCCGTCCTGGTCCCGGGAGAAACGGTGGATGAGCAGCATCGGCAGCGCGGGCGGGGTGCCGATCAGCAACGCCTCGCGGGGGGTGGCGAGGACCGTCTCCAGCTTCTCGTCGGCGTCGCCGAACGAGATGCCGAGGCGGTCGCGGAGGTACCCGTAGAAGGAGGAGTCCGGCTGGAAATCGCTGTCGAGGCGGGGCGCGCGGGCGACGCGCAGGTACGTGCTCTCCAGACCGACGCGCTCGTCGTCGGCGAGCAGGACCCGCTCCAGGTGCCAGACCGGCTCACCGGTCTCGGCGCCGATGCCGCGGGACAGCTCGGGCGGGCAGGGGAAACGCTCCAGGCCGATGAGGTGACGGCCCGGACGGCGGCCCTGGCGGCGCACGCCCTCGGTGTAGCTCGCGAGGGACAGCGGCTGCTCCAGCTTGGGCCCGGCGACGACGGTCCCCCGGCCGGAGCGGCGCAGCCGGCCCTCCAGCAGCAGCTCGCGCAGGGCCTGGCGGACGGTCTCGCGGGAGACCTCGTACTGCTCGGCAAGATCACGCTCGGTGGGCAGCAGGCCGCCCTCCCCGAGTTCCTCGACCAGGACGGAGATACGGGCCTTGACCGCGTAGTACTTGGGGATGCGCCCGTGCTCGGGGATGCCGGACCGCACGGCCTGTCCGGGGCGGTGGGGCTGGCTCTGACTGGGATGTTCCACCCTCGGACTGTACGCGGGCCGGGTGACCGTCAGTCCTCGGTGTGTACGTCAGTCCTCGGTGTGTACGTCAGTCTTCGGCGCGGGCCCGCAGCCGACGTGCGCCGAGCAGCAGCGCGCCGCCGGTGGCGAGGGTGGCGACGGCGGCAGCGGCGGACACCCAGGGGCGGGGGCCGGTGTGCGCGAGCGCGCCCGCCTCGCCGGCTTCGTCCTCGGGCCCCTCGACGGAGAAGCGGTAGCCGCCCGCCTCGCCGACCCAGTCGCCGTCGTCACCCTTGCGCTGGACGACGGCGGCGTCGGCGAGGACCTCGCCGTGGGGGGCGTCGGGGGCGAAGGCGAGGGAGACGCGGACGGTACGGGAGCCGCCGGCGCCGATGGCGAACCCGGGGAAGTCCTCGCCCGCGCCGTCGAAGACGGCGATGATCTCGTCCCGGTCGCTGCGCTCCAGGGTGACGGGGCGGGGGCCGCCGGACGTCTCGAAGTCCATCCGGAGGTGGGCGGGGCGCAGGGTGCGGGCCTTGTCGGTGAAGACGACGACGGGGTGGATGGCGGTGCACTCGCCGGAGGTGGTGTTGGTCAGGTCCAGGTACCAGGTCTGGGGACCGTCGCCGGTGCGGTACACGGCCGGGCCGCCACGGATGCGGGCGCCGATGGGGAAGGCGCTGCTCTTGGCGTCCCCGCAGGTCGCCTTCGCGCGCGAGGGCAGCGCGGGGGCGGGGCGGGCACCGCCGCCGTTGCCGATGTCGGCGAAGGCCGTGCCGGGCGCGAGGAGCGAGAGGAACGCGGCGGCCAGCAGGGCGGGAGGGGCAAGGGCTTCGCGTAGTCGCATGGAGGACCTTCGCAGCTCGCCGGACGGAAACAGTGAGGAAGACGATGATCGGACGAGGCGACAATCACCCCGCCGCCCGCACTCTCCCATGCCCCACCCCCGCCCCCACCCATCCGCGCGCACGGCCCCCGCCATTACGCCTGATCGGACGCGGCCCACCGAGCCCTGCCCCGGCGGCCACACCCAGCGCCACGCCAGCCACCTCCAGCCCCGCCGGCGCTTGAGGCGCGGGGCAATATCAGCCCCGCCGGCGCTTGAGGCGCAGGGCAATATCAGCCCCGCCGGCGTTTGAGGCGCGGGGCGTGGGGCGGAGCCCCACGAAGCCCGGCGCAGCCGGGGCCGCTCCGCGCAACGGCGCCGCACCGAACCGGGCCACGGCGGCCACCTCCAGCCCCGCGGCCATCGAGGCGCAGGGCCGCACCTCCAGCCCGCCGACGATTGAGGCGCAGGGCCGCACCACCAGCCCCGCCGGCGCTTGAGGCGCAGGCCCCGGGGCGGAGCCCCGGAAACCTCAGACCCCCCGCCCGAACACCGGGCCCAGCACCAACTCCGCCGCCCCCTCCGCCACCCCCGCCCCGGCGACGGCAACCGCCACCCCCGCCCCCGCCCGCCTCACCAGCACCGCCCCGACCCCCTCCGCGAACACCCCCGGCTCCGCCTCCACCACCCTCCCGCCCAGCACCACCCGCTCCACGTCCAACAGCGCGACCACGTTCGCCGCCCCCTCCCCCAGTACCCGCGCCGCACCCGCCAGATCCCCCCGCGCGAGCGCCGAAAGGCACAGCGCCTCCACGCACCCCCGCCCCCCGCACCGGCACGGCGGCCCGTCCAGCTCCAGCACCTGGTGCCCGAACTCCCCCGCCAGCGAGCGCGGCCCCCGGAACACCGCGCCGTCCAGCCGCAGTCCCGCCCCCACCCCCGTCCCGACGTGCACGTAGACACAGTTCGCGCCCCGCCCGTCCGCCTCCGCGGTCGCCGCCATCGCCGTCGCCGCGACCCCCGCGTTGGTGTCCTTGTCCACCACCACCGGCACCCCCGCCCCCAGCCGCCCCGCCAGCACCTCCCGCAACGGGAACCCCTCCCACTCCGGGAACCCCGTCACCCGCCCCAGTACCCCGTCCCGCCAGTCCAGCGGACCCGGCGCCGCGACCCCCACCCCGAGCAGCGGCGCCCCCGACCCGCCCGCCTCGCGAACCCGCACGACCGCCCGTAGCACCGCCTCGACCGCCGCCGCCGGTCCCGCCGCGAAGTCCAGCGGCCCGCTCCACCGCGCGACGACGCGCCCCGCCAGGTCCACCCGTACGGCCGTCAGCTCGTCCCGGTCCAGCTGCACCCCCACCGCGGACCGCGCCTCCGGCACCAGCCGCAGCAGGGTCCGCGGCTTGCCGCCCGTCGACGCGCCCCGGCCGGCCTCGGCGACCAGCCCCTCCGCCGTGAGCCGCGCCGTGATCTTGCTGACGGCCTGCGGGGTGAGCCCCGTACGGCCGGCGAGGTCGGCCCGGCCCAGCCCGCCGGGTCCCGCGTCCCGCAACAGCCCGAGCAGCAGCGCCTCGTTGTGCCCCCGCACCACGGGCAGGTTGACCCCATTGCCCCGATTCACCCCGCCGCCTCTCCTTGCACTTACGCAACACTGTTGCCAAAGTATGGCCCATGCCCCTGAACGCCACCTCCCCCCTCCGCGTCGGACTCGTCGGCTACGGACTGGCCGGCTCCGTCTTCCACGCCCCCCTCGTCACCGCCACCGAAGGGCTCGTCCTCGATGCGGTCGTCACCTCCGACCCCGGCCGCCAGGCCCGGGCGCGCGAGGAGTACCCCGGCATCCGGATCGCCGGCTCCGCCGCCGCGCTCTGGGACGGCTCGGACGGAGCCGACCCCGTCGACCTCGTCGTCATCGCCTCCCCCAACAAGACGCACGTCCCGCTGGCCAAGGCCGCCCTCACCGCCGGCGTCCCCGTCGTCGTGGACAAGCCGCTGGCCGCCACCGCCGCCGAGGCGGACGAGCTCGCCGCGCTCGCCGAGCGGACCGGCACCTTCCTGTCCGTCTTCCAGAACCGCCGCTGGGACAACGACTTCCTCACCCTGCGCCGGCTCCTCGCCGACGGCGAACTCGGCGACGTCCAGCGCTTCGAGTCCCGCTTCGAGCGCTGGCGGCCGCAGCTCAAGGGAGGCTGGCGGGAGTCGGGGGCGCCGGAGGAGATCGGCGGACTGCTGTACGACCTCGGCAGCCACGTCGTCGACCAGGCGCTGGTCCTCTTCGGCCCTGCCGTACGGGTCTACGCGGAGACCGATGTGCGCCGCGCGGGGGCGGAGGCCGACGACGACACCTTCATCGCGATCACGCACGCCGGCGGGGTCCGCTCACACCTGTACGTCAGCGCGACCACCGCCCAGCTCGGTCCGCGCTTCCGCGTGCTCGGCTCGCGCGCCGGCTACGTCAAGTACGGCCTCGACCCGCAGGAGGCCGCGCTGCGCGAGGGGCTGCGGCCGGGCGGGGACGGACAGGAGTGGGGCATGGAGCCCGAGCACCTGTGGGGCCGGCTGGGCGCGGGGGAATCCCCGCTGACCGGTGGTGGGACCCCGGTGCCGACGGCCCCGGGCGACTACCCGGCGTACTACGCGGCGGTGGCCGCGGCACTGCGCGAGGGCGGCCCGGCTCCCGTGACGGCACGTGAGGCGGCGCAGTGCCTCGCGGTCCTGGAGGCAGCCCGCCGGTCGTCGCGCGACGGCGTCACGGTGACACTCGCCCCCGGCGACGCGGCCTGAGGCGGCCGGACTCACGGCCGGGCGTCCACCGGACGGCTCGCGGCAGGGCGTCCACCGGACGGCTCAAGACGGGGGGCGGCCGGGAGCGCAGGCGGGCGGGAGGGGCGGGCCGCCCCCCGGGGGTCCGCCCCTCCCGCCGTCCTGCCTTCCCGGCCGCCGGCTCGTTACGCGCCCTTGAACTCCTGGCGCTGACGCCCGAGGAGGTCGATCTCGACCTCCACCACGTCACCGGCGCGCAGGTACGGCTTGGGCTCCGGCTGGCCCATGGCCACGCCCGCCGGGGTGCCCGTGACGATGACGTCACCGGGGTACAGGGTCATGAACTGGCTCAGGTACCGCACGACCTCGCCGACCGGGAACACCTGGTCCGAGGTGTTGCCGTCCTGCTTGAGCTCGCCGTTGACCCAGAGCCGGACGCCGAGCGCCTGCGGGTCGGGGATCTCGTCGGCCGTGACCAGCCAGGGGCCGAGCGGGGTGAACGTCTCGCAGTTCTTGCCCTTGTCCCAGGTGCCGCCGCGCTCTATCTGGAACTCGCGCTCCGATACGTCGTTGACCACCGTGTACCCGCCCACGTGCGCCAGGCCCTCTTCGGCGGAGGCCAGGTAGCGGGCGGTGGCGCCGATGACGACGCCGAGCTCGGCCTCCCAGTCCGTCTTCACGCTGCCGCGCGGGATGAGGACGGTGTCGTCCGGGCCGACGACCGTGTCGGCCGCCTTGAGGAACAGGATCGGCTCGGCCGGCGGCTCGGCGCCGATCTCGGCGGCGTGCCCGAAGTAGTTCAGGCCGATGCCCACGACCTTGCCGATGCGGCCGATCGGGGAGCCCAGGCGCAGCCCTTCGGCGTCGAGCACGGGAAGTTCCCCGGGCGCCGCCGCCGCGTCACGTACCCGGGACAGCACGGAGTCGTCGGCGAGGAGCGCGCCGTCCACATCCGTGATCAGGCCGGACAGGTCCCGCAGGATGCCGTCCTGGTCGAGCAGCGCGGGGCGCTCCGACCCGACGGGTCCGACACGCAGCAGCTTCATGGGCATTCTCCCGTGGTCGAGGGTGGTCGGCCCATGGGCATACCCCGGGCCGGACGATGGGTTGCGGCCATCGGAGGATTGGCCGATCCTCCAAGATGTCCGGCCAATCTGCAAGACCCTGTTCACGGACTGGAACGCCGGCCTCCGTCAGGCTGCCGCCACACCCCGTTGCAGCCAGGCCCGCTCGGCGACCGACCAGGCGGTGGTGGTGAGCAGGTAGAGCCCGGCGGCGAGCGGTACCACGGCAGCGGTGATCAGCGTCCCGAAGGACAGCAGGGGCAGTACGCCGCCCATCTTCCGCATCGCCGCCTCCTGCTCGGCGCTCAGCACGCCCGCGCCCGCGCCCAGACCCGCGCCCGCGCGCCCGGCGCCCCCGCGCCCGGCACCGGCCTTCGCCCCGGCGCCGGAAGCCGCCCGCACAGCGGCGCCGCCACCGGCACGACCGCCGGCCCCAGCCCCGCCGCCGGCCAGTCCGCCCGGAGCCAGCGCGGCCCGGCGCCCCCGTACCGCGCTCCAGGCCGCCACCGCCGCGATGGCCGCGAACAGCCCGAGGAACACCAGCCCGGGCGCCCCGAACACCCCGCCCTGCCCCCAGTGCGTCGGCCCAGCGGTCGCCGAGGGGCGCGGCGAGCAGCCGGTGGCCCAGCAGCTCGTTGGCCGCCCCGCCGACCTTCGCCGAGGAGAACCCGCGGTACATCACGTAGAACACGGGCAGCTGCAACAGCATGGGCAGGCAGCCGGCCGTGGGCGTCCCGGCGCGCACCGCCGCCCGGCTGAGCGGGTGCAGCGCGAGGCGTACGAGCATGGTGAACAGCACGATCGCCACAGCGGTCGCGGATTCGGCCAGTACCGGCTCCAACAGCCGGCCCAGCTCGGCAACAAGATGGGTGAAAACGGACACGCGGGCCCTCCGAAGGGTCTCGTCGAACGTCGAAAGAGATGCATTTCGGCGTGACGACCCGCGAGGGGCGACGACATGATCAGTGAGCGGAAGACGGTGCCACGGCCGGGGCCGACCGGCGGCCCCGCCCTGATGTACTGCGCGCCCCTACGCGGCCGTCGGGACGAGACGGCCGGGAGCCCGGGGACGCGACCGGCCCGAGGCGTCGGGATCGCGCTGCGGCAGGAACGCCGTGCGCTGCTCGCGATCACGGATCGCGGTACGTATTCGGTGCGGCGGTACGAGACGCACCCGGCTCGCGGCCAAGGCGGAAACGCCCACCGCGACGGCGGCCGCGACGGCGACCACCACTGCGGCGAGCCCGTTCTCCCCGAGCAGCAGCCCGAGGAAGCCTCCGAGCAGCAGCAGGGTCAGCAACAGCTCGACCATACGCCCGGCCATGCCGCCCACCCCCTTCCGCTCAGCCCCTCGGCCACCGACACGAACTACTGTACTGACCCAACTCCCCGCCCCACGCCCCAGTTCCCGTGATCACCGTTTTCCGCGCTCACTTTTTCAACGTCCCCCACACGACCAGCCGGTACTTGGAGGTGTACTCGGGCGTGCAGGTGGTCAGGGTGATGTACGCACCGGGCTCGCTGTAGCCGAACTCCGGCTTCACCACGCTGCGCGGCACCGGTGCCACCACGCCCGTGTCCCGCTCGGTGGTCTCGGGCAGGATCCGCCCCACGACGTACGTGTACCTCTGCCCCCGCACGTCGACCGTCACCTCGTCCCCCGCCCTGAGCCGGTTCAGGTACCGGAACGGCTCCCCGTGCGTGTTGCGGTGGCCGGCCAGTGCGAAGTTCCCCTCCGCACCCGGCTGCGCGGTCCCGGGGTAGTGCCCGGCGTACCCCTTGTCCAGGACGGCCTTCTTGTCGATCCCCTGTGCGACGGGCACGACGAGCCCGAGGCGCGGGATGCGCAGCACGGCGTACGACCGGTCCCGCTCGGGTGCCCGGGCCGCAGGCGGCGAAGACGGCGCCGGCCCCGCCCCGACCGCCGCCGCGGGCGCGCCCGACCGCCCGGCCCCGGGTTCCGGCCCGGGTTCCGGCTCCTGATCCGGTTCGGGCTCTGACTCCGGCCGTGGTTCCGCCGCGGGCGGGATCCCTGCCACCGGCTCCTCCCATCCCCGCTCCAGCGCCCGGACCTCCTCCCGGGCGCCCGCCAGGGCCTGCCGATTGGTCCACCACACCTGGTGCACCACCAGCAACAACACCACCACCCCCACCGTGACGGCCGCTTCGGCGGCCGCCCACAGCACCCCCGCGAGACCGGCCCGGCGCCCCCGCCGGCCGCTCCCCTGCACCACCACAGGCATGTGATCCCGCACGGGCGGCACCATAAGACCTCCCCCGTCAACTGACCAGCGGCAGTACGGTGTGAACCATGCGCCCCGACACGCCTGCCGAGCACATCGCCGAAGCCGAGCGCCTCATCCGCACGGCGACCCGCTACCCCGAGGACCAGGAGCCCTTGCTCCTCCAGGCCGCGGCCCACCTCGAACTGGCCGACGAACGGGAACGGGCAAGCGCGCTCTACGACCGGCTCCTGGCCTCCGAGCCCGACGACCCGCACCTGATCAAGGCGCTCCAGGCCTCGAACCTCTGGGAGTACGGCCACGAGGCCGAGGCCCGCGCCCTGATCCAGGGCATCCGCACGGCGGCCCCCGCGGACCCGGCCCCCTGGGAGGTCATCGCGGAAGCCCTGGAGAACCACGACGAGTTGACCGCCTCGGAAGAGTGCTTCACGCAGGCGGCGACCCTCCTCATCCCGGAGAACACCCCCCTCACCCAGGCCACCACCGCCCTCCTCACGGGCCGCCACCGCGTCCGGCGCCTCCTCGGACGCCCCCACGACGACTGGGACATGGTCGCGGACACCCGCCACATCGGCCCGATCCCGCTGGACGAGCTCCACGACCCGAAGCGCATCTGGGCCCTGGGCTCCGACGACCCGGCCGAGCTCCGCGCCGAGATCGCCCGTCTCCGCGCCGAACTGGGCGACCGCCGCGCCGCCCTCTCCCGCCCCTTCCCGGTGGCGATCCTCCACTGGCCCCAGCGTGAACTGGCCGAACTCCTGACCAGCTACCCGACGCTCGCCGCGGAATACCCCTCGCACGCGCAGCACCTGGAACAGATCGAAGCGTCCCTCCGCGCCCTGGCGGCCTCCGGCACCACCAACCTCGGCATCGTCACCGCGAGCGTCCCCTCGTACGAGGCCTTCGCGGCCTCCGAGAAGACCTCCCCGGCCTCCCCCAGCCTCCTGGCGGAATACGCCACCACCCTCGCCGCCCGCGGCAAAGCCACCCCCTGGCCCCCCACCCCCACCTCCCCCTGCTGGTGCACCTTGGGCAAGCCCTACCCGGAGTGCCACGGCGAAGCCCAGCGCTTCTGACCCCGCAACCACGACGTCACCTCGGGCAGGTCTGCTCTTGCTGCAACCGGAAGTCTCGGCCGCCGCCAACATCCATGCTCAGGCGTCTCTTCACAGCGACCCTGAGTTGTGGGCCGTACATGCGCAGCTGCTCCGCCTGGACCCCACGGGCCTGCGTTTCGCCCAGGTCTTGCGTGACACCATCGACCAACTACTGAACGGTGAGGTCACCGGACGGTACGAGTGGGAGAAGCTGTACAAGACGGAGAAGACGCATGCGGGAACGCTCGTAGAGATCAATCTGCAGCGGGAGTTCAGTTTTGACGACGGCGTCGCGATGGATTACCGGATCGCTGGTGCGGACGTCGACTGCAAGTACTCGCAGCGGCTCGGCAACTGGATGATCCCGCCAGAAGCAGTTGGCCACCTGTGCCTGCTGGTCTGGGCCGACGACCTCGCTAGCCGCTGGAGCGCAGGGCTGCTGCGTATCGAGGAGGCATGGCTGACCGGTCGGAAGAACCGCGACTTGAAACTCATGGTGAAGGCAGAGCACAGGAACAAGATTCTCTGGCTCTGGCATCACGCAGAGCTCCCAGAGAACGTTCTCCTGCACCTACCGGAGGACACACGTAACGCCATCCTCTCTCTGGCGTCCGGGCAGAAGCGCGTGAATGAACTGTTCCGGCGGGTACAGCGGAGAAGAATAGGCCGAGGTGTCATCCGGACCGTGGCGCAGCAGAGCGACTACATGGCGCGGGTCCGCGAGGCCAAAGGGCGGGCACGCACCGTGCTGCGGGAGGAGGGATTGCTGATCCCCGGCCACTTCAGCAGCCATCAGGCGATCGCAAGGGAGCTGGGTGTGGCTGTGCCGAGACAGGGTGAACTGGTCAGCTTCCGGGTCGCTTCGGCGCGGCCGCATCACGCCGGCCGCCCCCGCGTCGAGCTGGACGGCCGTTCCTGGGTGCTCGCCGACGACGGTGACCCCGTGGAGGCAGCTCCGTTTCTGCCCAAGCACACGGACAGCGAATGAGGCTCCCCCATCGGTGGTGCAGACGTACCGGACTGCCGAGCCGAAGCCCTTGATCCGCAGTATGGCCGAGGATCTCGGCGTGCTCCACGAGGCTCTGCGGACCTGCATCCGGCAGGCCGACGCCGACGGGCCTGTCCGCGCTGGAGTACACCCTCGCCGAGACCTCGTGGATGCTGATGAAGATCGAGTGCGTCAGCGGCTCTCCCGCACGGCGGGGGCACCTCAGACGCATGGCAGCGATGCGAGCGTCGTAGATTGGATGATGTGCCCTGAGCGCCCGCAGGGCTCGGGCTGACGTGAGACACCTGGGAGCGGAACAGCACCATGACTGAAGACTGGGACCGCCCTGCGGGTTCTTGGGCTTCCTCAGCCGCCCGGCGGCGCAACATGCAAGCGATCCGGAGCCGTGACACCAAGCCTGAACAGCTAGTGCGCAGGCTCGTGCACGCGCAGGGCCTGCGGTACCGGGTGGCAGCTAAGCCGCTGCCTGGTCTTCGCCGGACGGCTGACATGGTGTTCCGTCCGGCGAAGGTGGCTGTCTTCATCGATGGCTGCTACTGGCACGGCTGCCCCGAGCACTATGTGCCGCCGAAAACCAACTCCGGCTACTGGTCGGAAAAGGTCGCGCGGAACGTAGCGCGTGACCGGGATACCGACGCGAAACTCGTGGAGACGGGCTGGCTGGTCCTGCGATTCTGGGAACACCAAGACTCAGCTGTCTGCGCGGCCCGGATCGCTGATGCGGTCCGGAGCCGTCTGGGAAGCAGCGGACCCGAGGCCGGCTGAGCTACGGGCGGCTCGCCTGGTCTCGCTTGTGGGCGGCACGGAGTACGTCAGCGATCGCTTCGCCCACGGCCTTCGCGACCGGCGGCGGGAAGGCGTTGCCGACCTGCCGGTACTGAGCGGTCTTCCCGCCGTCGAACTCCCACTCTTCTGGGAAGCCCTGGATGATCGCTGCCTGGGAAACTGTGAGCATGGGGCCGTCAGGGCGCAGGAGGTCACGCTCAAAGGTTTCCTTGGCGAGGCTCATCACCGCTTCGTTGGCCACGCCCAGGCCGGAGACGCCAAGGCTTGCCCATGCCGCCTTGGCCCTGCTCGGCCCGAGATCAGCTCCGCCGTGCTTCTTCGAACCACCAACCAGCGTCGGGGCGACTCCTCCACCCTTTTTCAGGTCCTGGGCTTCCCCCGCGAGCTTGCGCCACCGCTCAAGACGCTCCTGAGCGCGAACTTGGATGTCGCCGCCCATTTTCAGCAGAGGCGCGAATCGATTCTCCATGCTCTCCTCAAGAGCCCGGAAAACACTTACCGGTACATCAGCAGTCTTAGCGGCAGGCCACTCGAACTCCAGGTCACCCAGCACGCCCGCATCGATGGCGACGAGAATGGCGCGCGGCCGGAGCTGCGGAACCCCGAAATTGCTCGCTTCCAGAATCTTCCAGCCGCAGACCTTGTATCCGGCACCTTCGAAATCCCGCGTGATGCCGTCGACTGGATCCTTCGCCCGGCCACCCTCCAGGCGGGCCACCACATAGTCGCGGTAATCTTGGAACTTTTCGTCCTTGATGCCCCTGACGTTTTCGATCATCACCACCTTCGGATGGATCCGGTCGACCAGATCAAGCATCGTCGGGAAAAGGTCACGCTCGTCGTCCTTTCCCAGCTGCTTTCCGGCATGGGAGAACGGAGGGCACGGGACACCGCCAGCAAGCAGGTCTACATCGCCTGGCTCGATCGGATGACCGAAGTGGTCCAAGGCCTTCTTGAGGTTCTCGGGCTCGAAGTCCTTGACGTCCCCAGTGATGATCTCGCAGTACTTCCGCTCGAAACTCCACCCGGGCCGGCGCTCGATGTTGTGGGTCAAGGTCTTCGCGGCGTTCCGGTCGATCTCCACGAGCGCCAGGTGGCTGAACCCGGCCTGGTGGAGGCCGATGGCTTGACCCCCGGCTCCCGCGCAAATCTCAATCGAGGTCAGCGTGTGCTCGCTGGCATCCATCGAGTCCTCCTGGTGTGGCTGATGCAGACAGGCAAGTGTCGCATCCGCCACCGACATCCGGGCACCGAACCGCCTCGCACCAAGCCCACTCGCCCCGTGCCGCTCAGGTGACGGTTACCTCACCAGGAGGCACCTACGTGTTCAAGGAGCGCGCGGACGTCAGCCATATCCATCCCACCGGCGACCGACGGCTCCTCCTGCAGATCACCGAGTTCCCGGACCGAGGGGTCATCAAGGATCGCGCCCATGAACTCCAGTTTGGCTTCAAGCCGCATCGCGACCACCTCGTCGATCGTCCCTTCGGCCGCCAGCACCGTGACCCGCGTCTCAGTACCGGGTGCGAGGCCCAGGCGGTGGATTCGGTCGAGGCTCTGCAAGAAGCGTCCGGCCATGAAATCACGGTCCACGTAGACGGCGTCGTGGCACTCGTGGTGGAGGCTGATCCCTTCACCCAGCGTGGACGGGTTGGAGATGAGCACGTGACAGTCCGGATCCTCCCTGAAACGCCGGATCTGCTCTTCGCGGTCGGCCGTCCCGCCATAGACCACCGCCGGCCCGTAGGCCGACAGAAGGCTTTCGAGAGTGGTGATGCTCCGGACGAAAGTCGACCAGATAAGCGTCTTGCGCCCCAAGGCGGCGTTTTCGGCAACGATGTTAATCGTCTCCGTGTACTTGGGAGACAGCTCGTGCTGCGGAAGGTTACGCATGAGAGCGAACAGCGGCTCACCCTCCGGGACCTCCAGCGGCGGCACGCGGTAGCTCAGGGGCTCGTACTTGCTGCCCCCCTCAATGAGGAGGGCCGGGCTGGTGGCGGCCATCAGCAGACGCAGCATCGCTTTCCCCAGTGCATCGAAATCCGCTCGTGAGAGTTCGGCACGGGCTGTGAAGCGGCCGACCAGGGCGTCGTAGACCTCACGGTGGAGATCCGGCAACTTGACGTAGCGGATACGGGGCTGGAAGGGCGGCAAGCCCAGCTCCTGCTTCGTTGTGCGCGTGAAGAGCGGCTTCAGAACGGAGCTTGCATGCGCGAGGTCCCCTCCGGCGACAGCCTGGGTGACCACCCTGCGCCCGTGGCCCGGCCAGACGAACGAGAGCAGGTTTTCAAGATCACGTGCCCCGTTCGGAGCGGGGGTACCGGTCAGGATGAGCCGACGGCGGCTGATCGGCCCCAACGCCATGCAGGCACTGCCGTAAGTTCCCTGCGTGCCGAGTTTCATCCTGTGGGCCTCATCGAGAATCACCATGGAGGGCACGGCGCGCAGCCACTCCGCCAGCTCGTTCAGAGACCGGTCCAGCCGCTCGTAATTCACGAGAATGACTTCTGCGCCGATACCCGGATACCTGGCCATAACCTGGGTGACGGGGGGCTCATTGAAGCACTGGCGGGCCTCGGATAGCCAGGACTCATAAGCGGATTTCGGGCACACCACGAGCAAGCGCCGCGCCTCGCCCGCCTCTTTCATCGCCGCGTAGACAGCGAGGCCCACACGGGTCTTACCCGCACCCGGGACGCTGAAGTTCGCGCCATGGCGCAACGAAAGCAGCCTGGCAATGTCCCTTCGCTGGAAATCCGTGAGGTTCGCGCACCACCCACCGCCGAGCGTCGCATCGAGACCATCCAGTTCAACCGGTGAGGCGGCCGGACCACATCGCAGGTGCTCCTCGGCGCGGTCCGCGTCGTCCAGGACTCCATTGACGAGTTCCGCTAGCTCTTCCTCCCATTCGACCGAGTCAGGATGCGGCCAGTCAGCGAGAGAATCGATCCCTGCGAGGAATTCATCGAGAGACAGCTCCATCGCCAGCGGCCCCCGCTGGCCACCACCCGGGAAACGAGCCGCCAGATGCGTCAGTTCCGCACGGAACGCCTCTCCGGCGCGGAGAACCGCCTTGGTGCGGGACACGTCGAAACCCACACGCAGAGACGGTTCCCCGAGCGCCGTCACACTCCCTCCAGCTTTACCGCTTCAAGAAGCCAAGCGATGCCGTCACCCGGGACAGTGATGCTGCGTGCGGCCTCCCGCGCCAGCTTGGTCAGGCTTCCCTTGAGCGCGACCACCGCCTCTTCCAGCGCGTCGTCATCCAGGCTCCGCGACGCACGGGCCAACGCCATGTCCGTCACGCACTGATTGATGTCCTCACAGGCATCGTTGAGGCGGTCGGGCGCAGCCTGCTTCCGCTTCTGCACGCGCGCATCTTTGCCGGCCGGCACAAGAGCCTCGTTCACAGCTTCTCTGGCTTTCTGCCACGTGGCAGCCGCCTCCTGGGCTTCCGGGACGCTCACCACATCGACGGACCGCTGAACCGCCTTGGCCCGCAGAAGCACGTCGGTGAACGCCTTCGCCGCAGCCACTTGAGCCGAGTCCCCCCGGACCCCGCGGTTGATGCCCGGAATCGTCCGCGCCGGCGCGGCAACGAGGGCGGCATTGAGTTCGCCCGGCAGCCGGTTCTCGAGGTAGCGGGTCCGGAAGTCCGCCTCCGCGAGACGTACGTCGGTCTTCGAGAATTCGAGGACGATCAGGGCGAGCTTGTTCTCCTTGACCAGTTCTGCCCGATCCGGGTTCTGCTTCGATTCCTTGCTGTAGGCGCGGTGCAGCTCGCGGAGCTTCTCCTGGGCATCCTCGAAGTCCATCAAGCGGAGCTGCGCCTTGCTGCCGGCACGGGACCGCTCCGCCAGGTCCCGGAGGCATGCGAGGACCCACAGATCCTGCTCGGCCGTCGAAACCCTGATGCGGAAGTCTCTTGCAATGTCGGCGAGCGGCCGGTGAGCCACCTGCTCCTCGATGGTGAGGAGCCGGTTGATGTAGGAGTACGGGCGCCGCGTGTCGTGCCTCAGCTGGAGTGACAGCTCAACCGCGTTGATGTCGTCCCAGGTGCAGGACTCCGGCAGAACGCCCACACGGACGCTGCTGACCCCGAGTTCGCGCAGAGCGGCCACACGGGTGTTCCCGTTGACGAGCACTCCGTCGCGGGTGATGAGCCCCGGCTCGTTCTGCCGGTACTCCTTGAGGCTGCTCTTGAGGTCCTCGAACTCCGTGTCCCGCTTGGCCGGGTTCGAGGGAGACGCCTGAAGAAGGTCATGCAGATAATCCTGGCTCTCTGGACTCCACGGATCAGCCACGAGCTGCCGGTCCCGGTCAGGATCGAAACTGCGCTGGGCACGGATCCTGTGGGTCGCAGGGTTGTAGAACACTCCGTCCACCGGCATGTCGATGACCTGAACGACATGCGGCTTGGTGCGCCACTCGATGGTCAGCGTCTCCTGCAGGCCTGTGCCGGCTTCGGCTTCCCTGAGCCTCTCGTTCACGAGCGCGCGATTCTGCGGAGCGCGCGGCGGCCGCCCGAAATCCGTACTCACAGTATGTAATCCCTCCATATCGAAACACGGGCAGACACGGCCGGGGACGCGCTTGCCGCCCCGGCCGGCCTCAACGGCTAGATTCAGTCACTGAGCGCCTTACGGACTTTCTCCCTCGACTCGGCCGGCAGGGTCCGGTAGTCGGCCCAGTACCGTTCGACCGTGCCGAACTCCCTCTGGTCCGCGTCGATCCAGTCGCTGAGCATCGCCCGTTCCATGGGGGCCAGCCTGCTGACTCCCACGATCAGTGCCTGCACGTCAGCCTCTTTGCCCCGCCCACCCACTCGGCAGCGGTTGCACTCAGCCACGTTCTCCACCTGGACCGTCCCGTCACTCTGCTTCACGGGCCGACGGGCAATGTCCAGCTGCGCCGACTGGTAAGTGCCGGGATATTCTTCGCCGGGCGCGATGCCGCACGAACGGCAGAAGTGGCCGTCCCGCGCCAGGACTTCGCGTCGCTGCGTATCCGTGAGGGACTGAGCCGGCACACTCCCCTTGCCCGGCTGCCAGACCGGCTCGCCCTGCGCGACGAACCGCTGCTCATGCTGCCCCAGGCTGGAATCCTCCCGGTTCGTGTCGATGCGCCATCCGTGCTTGCGCAAGTCACGAACCCGGCGATCAGCCTGGCTCACACCCGGAAACGCCTCCTTGACGTTTTCCTTGGTGAAGGTGTTCCCTTCCCCGACGACGGAGACGAGCCACAACGCGGCACGCTTCATGGTCCCCAGCTTCGTATCCGTCCATGACGGCAGCGCCATTGAATAACTCCTTCTTCCGGCAGAGGTCGTCCTGAATCCGGCTGGGCGGGATTACTCACCGGACAGCGCTTGCGGACAGCACCAAGCTTTGCCTGACGGCTAGTCACCGTCTACCCCTCTTGAGCATTTCGAGGGCAGGTGAAAGCTCCAGACGCCTTCGCGCTGCCCCTGTGAACAGGCATGCTCAGAAAGCCAGTTGCTGATGCACGATGGGGGTCGCGTTGTCACCTAGACCGATGAAGTGGAAGAGCTTGCCGCCGGGACTCTCCGTTCCGCACCGCGTACTGGTCGCGAAGTTACGCCTGCTACGCGAGTGCAGTGAGCGGACCCAGGCAGCCATCGCCTCGGATGCGAACATCGCGCCGACCACCTTGTCCAATCACCTGAACGGCGGCCGCGTCCCGGAAGAGTCGCTGCTCAAGAGCCTTTTCGAGGTGATCGAACCAGAGGCCCTGGCCGCTGGGCATACGCTGCCGTGCACCTACGAAGAACTGCGCACTCTTCGCGAGCACGCTGCGGCACGGCACTGCCCCTGCTGCCGCCACACCGTCGCCGCTTCGCCGACCGCAAGGAGCAGGCCCGCCAGCAGCGTCACCGTCGCGCCGGCTTCGCCGACCGTCCGGCCGCGGCGGATCGTGCGGCCCCGAGCACGAGTACATGTACGGCCTGACGCGTCGGCAGTGGTACCTGCTGCTCTGCCGGTCCCCCTGCCGGAGGGGGACCGGCAGAGCACGGAACAAGCTGGCCCAGCCTGGACCGAGCTTGAGACCGTTCTCCGCTATTTCGCCACCGGCCGGACTCGCGACGCCGGCGTGATGCTGTGGCGGGTGGGAAGCACGGCTTCCCCGAGTGAGGTCGTGGAAGCCGTCGCATCCTGCCGTACGGCGGGCAAGGACGCAGCGGCGGAAACAGTACTTTCCAGCGCGAGCGAGCGGGCAGACAGGCAGGCGGTTCTGAACATCACCGCCGCACTGCACAAAGCCGGGCAGCACATGGATGTCGCTTATCTGCTGTCGGCAGCCGCTCAGGACTGAAGGGGGAGGAAGAGCTGCTGGTGGCCGCGGGCGGTAGCGGTTGGGGGGTGGGGGCGGGGGGTGGTGAGGGTGAGGAGGGTGCGGAGGGCGGCGATGACTTCGGTGGGGGTGTCGCGGATCATGGAGGGGGTCGCGCTGACCACCAGGACGCCGTGGGACTCCAGGCGCAGGCGGCGGCGGAGGGTGGCGTGCCAGGCGTCGCGGGTGTAGTGGTACTCGGCGGAGTCGATCTCCAGAGCGACGCCCTCGTCGGGCCAGTAGGCGTCCGGGCTGGCCAGGAAGGTGCCGTCCGGGGTGTGGAGGCGGGCGTTCCACAGCGGGGTCGGGAGGTCGGTCGCGGTGAGGGTGTCGCGGGCCCGGGCTTCGGCGACCGAGCGGACGCCGGCCAGGAGTTCCGACGCCGCCGAGCGGATCGCGGGGCGGCCCAGGAGGCGGGAGGAGCGCAGTTCGGCGTGCAGGTCGTGCGGGTGGCACCAGCCGGCCTGGACGACGTGGGCCAGGGTCGAGCGGATGCGCTCGGGGTCGTCGGCGCGGGCGGCGAAGTCGGCGGCCGCGCGGACCGGCCGGGTGCTCGGGACGCCGCTCACGGTGATGGTGCGCGGCCAGCGGGAGGTGGTCAGCGGCCGGACCTCGGGGGTGGCGGTGAGCCGGCGCGGGGCGCGGATCAGGACGTCGGCCGGGGTGTACGGCGCCTCGCGGATGCCGAGCAGGGCGAGCGCGGCGCCGCCGGTGAGGGCGGCCGTGTCGCCCGACAGGGGGTCGGAGGCGGGCTCGGCGGCGTACAGGACGGCGGCGAGGGCGCGTTGACGGTGGTCGGGGGGACCGGTCTGGAGGAGGTAGACCCGGGGCAGTAAGCGCTGCCAGGGCCCGCCCGGGCGGGTGCGGGAGGTGATCGTGCCGTCGGGTACTCCGGCCGTGGTGGTGAGTTGGTGCCGGGTGGCCAGGTTGAGCTGGCGCCGGGCCAGCCGCTGGGGCGTAGTGGTGATCATGGCGCGGGTATGCCCGCCCCCGGAACGGGATACCCCCGGTCAGCGGATACCCCCGGTCAGCGGCTCGGGTGGTCCGGGGCCAGGAAGACGATCACGCCGGTCTCGGTGCCGGGGAGGGCGGCGACCTCGTGCCAGCCCAGGCGGCGGTACGTCGCCACCGTGTCCCGGGCCAGTCGGGAGGTCAGCAGCCAGGCGCGGCGGTCGGGGGCGTCGGCGGTGATCTCGGTGAGGAGGGCGCGTCCGGTGCCGCGGCCGCGCGCGTAGGGGCGTACGGCGAGTTCGTCTATCTCCAGCGCGCCGACGAGCAGTTCCTTGACCCGGCCGGGTCCGAGCTGCGCCGCGACCTGGCCGTAGGCGCGGTTCTTGGGGAAGGCGGCCGGGGTGAGCCACGCGGTGGCGAACCCGTCGATGCCGGCCGGGGACTGGGCGAGGGCGGTACGGAAACCACGGCGCCGGGCGTCGGCGGGGAGGCGGTCCGCGAACTGGCGAATGGTTTCTTCGTCTTCGTTCCACGGCGGGGCGGAGAAGACGTCGGCGTAGGCGTCGACCAGTTCGTCCACGAGGTCGAGGACGGCCTGTCCGTAGCAGATCACGATGTCCGGGCTCCTGGGGCGCGTTGACGGGGATTTTCCCGTTTGTCTTTGGAGAGTGAATTTATGCGGTCCGGGTTCCATGGGCGGCGTATCAGGCGGATGCGGCGAGTGTGCGACAAATCCGACCCCGGCGGGGTGGGGCGTGTCGTGGGGGCGGCAGGCGCGTTGAGGGGTCGTGGACAGAGTGCTCCGGGCCGTTGGGCGGGCCGCCCTCGCCTTCCTGCTCGTACTCGGGGTGGTGGCGCTGCTGCCGGCCGCCGTACGGGAGGCGGTGCCGGAGGGGGTGTTCGGCGGGGCGGTACTGGTGCTGGGCGGGGTGGGGGCGCGGCGGGCCGTCAGGCGGGGCCGTTAGCCTCGTGGGCGTACGGAGACGGCCCGTACGGGGACGGCCGTACGGAGACGGTTCGTGTGGCGACGGTTCGTGCGGCGACGGTTCGTGCGGGTGCGGCCCGTACGTACGGCCAGGACGCGTAGGGAGTGGACATGGAGCGGGTACCGACCTCGATGGTGGCGGCGGCCGGACTGGTGGGCGGGTACGCGGTGGCCCGCTGGACCAAGAAGCGGCCGCTGGGCGGTGTGGTGCTGGGGGCCGCCGGGATCGCGGCGGGGCGGGAGTGGCACCGGCGCGGTGGCGTGCCGGCGGCTGCCGGGCTCGGAGCGCTGTACCTGGCCGGGTTCGCGGGGGCGCATCCGCTGGCGCGGAAGGTGGGGGCGTGGCCGGCCGTCTTCGGGGCGGCGGGGGTTGTGGCGGGGGCCGCGTGGGTCGTGGCCGACCGGCGGGGGTAGGGGGCCGGGGGTTGGGTGCGGGGGGTTGGGTGCGGGGCGGGCTGCGGCGCCGTTGCGCGGAGCGGCCCCGGCTGCGCCGGGCTTTCCGGGGCTCCGCCCCAGACCCCGCGCCTCAAACGCCGGCGAGGCTGGATGTGCGGCCCGGACGCCGGCGGGGCTGGAGGTGCGGCCCAGACGCCGGCCGGGCTGGAGGTGCGGCCCTTGGCGCGCACCGGCCCTACGCCCCCAGTGCTCGGGACACCGTGTAGATCAGGAGGCCCGCCAGGGCGCCCACCACCGTGCCGTTGATGCGGATGAACTGGAGGTCGCGGCCGATGTGGGCCTCGATCTTGCGGGAGGTGTGCTCGGCGTCCCAGGCCGCCACCGTGTCGGTGATCAGCGAGGTGATCTCCGTGCGGTAGGTGGTGACCACGTACACCAGCGCGTCCTCGATCCAGCCCTCCACCTTGGCCTGGAGCCGCCCGTCGGTCGCGAGCCGGGCGCCCAGGGACATCAGGGACGACCGCACCCGCAGCCGCAGTTCGCTCTGCTCGTCCTCGGCCGCCGCGATCATCATCGACCGGATCGCGGCCCACGCCGAGGCGATCACGTCCTGCACCTCGCCCCGCGCGAGGATCTCCGACTTGAGCCGCTCCACCCGCTCCCGGGTCCGGGTGTCGGACTGGAGGTCGCCGGCGAAGTCCGTCAGGAAGCGGTCCACCGCGCTCCGGGCCGGATGCTCCGGCATGTCCCGCATCTCCGTCACGAAGCGCAGCAGTTCCTTGTACACCCGCTCGCCCACCTTGCGGTCCACGAAGCGCGGGGTCCAGCCGGGCGCCCCGCCCTGGACCGCGTCCATGACCGAGTCCCCGTGCGTGACGAGCCAGTCGTGGGCCTTGGCGCAGACCAGGTCGACGGCGCGGCGGTGACCGCCGTCGGCGACGACCTTCTCCAGGGTCTTGCCGAGCCCCGGAGCGATCTCGGCGCCCTCGGCCCGTCTGGTGATCGCCTCGCCCACCACGGCCTGGACGTCGGAGTCCCGCAGCACGGCCAGGGCGCCGCGCAGGGCCGTCGCCAGTTCCGCCGTGACCCGCTCGGCGTGCGCGGGATCCGCCAGCCACGAGCCGAGCCGGCCGCCGATGCCGAGGGCGTGCAGCCGGGCCCGGACGACCTCCGCGGAGAGGAAGTTCTCGCCCACGAACTCGCCCAGCGACACACCCAGCTGGTCCTTCTTCGTCGGGATGATCGCGGTGTGCGGGATCGGCAGCCCCAGGGGCCGCCGGAACAGGGCCGTCACCGCGAACCAGTCCGCGAGCGCGCCGACCATGCCCGCCTCGGCGGCGGCCGCGACGTACCCGGCCCAGTCGCCCGCGCCGGTGTGCTGCGCCCACTTGGCCAGTACGTAGACCAGCGCCACCAGGGCCAGCAGCCCCGTCGCGGTGGTCTTCATCCGGCGGACACCGCGCCGCCGCTCCTCGTCCGCCGCGCTGAACCCGAATGCTCCGCGTCCGACGGCAGCCCCGGTCCCGGTCCCAGCCTCAGTCCGGGTCCCGGTCGGGGCCCCGGGCTGCGCTCCCGTGCGCGGGTCCACGTCGCGATGGTCCACGTCTTCCACGTGCTCCTGCCTTCCCCCCATGGCCGGTTTCGTCCGCATAGCATCCGACTCCCGGGCGGCCTCAGGAGTTCCCGGCGCGCCAGCACGCCGCCACGAGAGCCCCTTACAGCTCCTTCCGAGGCGACCGGCCGTCCACCGACCCGTCCCTCTTGCCGCCCTTGGACCCCTTGACGCCCTTCGGCTCCTTCACCCGTACCTCCACCCCGCCCATCAGGGCGAGGCCGGTCACCACCACCCGCGGTGCGCCCGGCTCCGGCACGCCGGGGCCCTCGCGGTGGTCGAACGCCCCCATGAAGCCGATGCCCCGTACATCGACCTCCACGCCCGGCGGGACGGTGATCTCGATGCCGCCCATCACGGCGATGCAGTTGATCACGACCTCCGGCTCGGCGAAGTTCGCCTCGCGCAGGTCGAGCTCCCCTCCCCCCATCAGCGCGAACGCGTCGAACCGCGCGGGCACCGTCCAGCGGCCCTTGCGCTGGAACCCCGACATGACGGCGATCCCCGTCGACCAGGTGCCCTGGCCCCCGATGCGGTCCGCCCACGCCGACCCGGACGCCGGCCGCGCCACCGCGGCCCCCTGCGGCGCCGACGCCAGGGGCGCCTCGGCACCCGGCTCGGGCAGGTCGCGGGTCAGCGGCGCCAGCTCCGCGTACGTCCGCGACGTGTAGGCCGCGTCGAGGCGCTCCTCGAACTCCTCCATGTCGAGCCGGCCCTCGGCGACCGCGTCCCGCAGCCGCTCCACCACCCGCTCCCGGTCGGCATCCGAGGCCCTCAGCTGCGGCAACGCATCCCCGGCGAGCGGCGGCCCCACCAAGGACGGCCGTTTCTCGAAGGACGGCTTCTCCGGGGACGCCTTTTCCAAGGACGCCTTTTCCCCGGACGCCTTCTCCGAGGACGGCTCCTGCGGCAACGACCCCTCCGTCAACGGCTTCTCCGGCCGCTCCTCATTCATGGGACCAGACTATGTACTGACCCCGGGCAGTTGTACGTTCCGGCCCCGTACCGGACCCCGGGACCGACCCTGATTTCCCCCTACCCCCGCCCCGCGTACATCCGGGCGATGACCTCCTCGATGTCCGGCTCCCGCACCGACAGGTCCAGCAGCGGGTACCCCGCCGCCACGGCCGCCACCAGCGGCGCCGCCGACGCCTGCGCCGGGAACGCCAGCCACTGCCGCGCCCCCTCCACCCGTACCACCCGCGCCCCCGGCACCACCAGCGGCGGAAACTCCCGTTCCAGGTCCACCACCAGCGTCCGCTCGCTCTCCCCCGCCGCGCCCGCCGCGTGCAGCCCGCCCAGCGGGCCGTCGTACATCAGGCGCCCGTGGTCGATGACCATCACCCGCTCGCACAGCTGCTCGATGTCCTGGAGGTCGTGCGTCGTGAGCAGCACCGTCGTCCCGAGTTCTGCGTTCAGCTGCCGCAGGAAGGCCCGTACCTTCGCCTTGCTCACCACGTCCAGCCCGATCGTCGGCTCGTCCAGGTACAGCACGTCCGGATCGTGCAGCAGCGCCGCCGCGATGTCGCCGCGCATCCGCTGCCCCAGCGACAACTGCCGTACCGGCACGTCCAGCAGCTCCCCCAGGTCCAGCCGCTCCACGCAGCGCTCCAGGTTCGCCCGGTACCTCGCCTCGGGGATCCGGTACATCCTCCGCATCAGCCCGTACGAATCCTTGAGCGGCAGGTCCCACCACAGCGTCGTGCGCTGCCCGAACACCACCCCCATCCGGTGCGCGAGGCGCATCCGCTCCCGGGCCGGGTCGATGCCCGCGACGCGCAGCCGGCCGGCGCTGGGGGTGAGGATCCCGGTCAGCATCTTGATCGTCGTGGACTTCCCCGCGCCGTTGGGCCCGATGTAGCCGACCATCTCCCCCCTGCCGACCGTGAAACCGATCCCGTCCACGGCCCTCACCTGCCGTTTCTCCCGCCGTACCAGCCCCACCCGGCGCCGGACCGTGAACACCTTCTCGACGCCGTCCAGCTCGATCAGTACTTCGCTCATGCCCTGTCCTCAGCTCCCCGTGCTCCGGTACGAACGAAGTCCCGCGCGCCACGCCAGCGACGCGGGCACGAACACCGCGAAGGCCACGAGCGGGCTCAGGAACGCGACCCAGCCCGGCAGCCCCAGCGGATCGGGCCGCCCCAGCACGTACAGCGCGGGCAGCCAGTTGACGAACGCGAGCGGGACGACGAAGGTCACCCCGCGCAGCAGCTCCTTCGCGAACACCGTCGGCGGGTACTCCAGCATCGTGCAGCCGCCGTACGTGAAGGAGTTGACCACCTCCGCCGCGTCGCCGGCCGCGAACTGGAAGGCCGCCCCGGCCACCATCACCGCCGCGAAGATCGCGGTACCCGCCAGCACCATCACCGGCACCAGCAGCACCTTCCCTGCCGTCCAGTCCACGTCCAGCGCCGCCACCGCCCACACCAGCACCCCGCAGCCCTGCGCGATCCGGCCGAGCCGGCGCAGCGCGAACCGGTCCGCCGCCACCTGCGCGAGCACCGGGACCGGGCGCACCAGCATGCCGTCCAGCGAGCCGTCACGGATCCGCGTGCCCATCCGGTCGGTGTTGCCGAGCAGCAGGTTGGCCAGGCCCAGCGAGGTCGAGCTGGACCCGTACAGCAGGGCGATCTCGGGGAGCGAGAACCCGCCGAGGGCGTCCACGTGCGTGAACATGATGTAGATCGCGGCGAAGTCGAGGAGGGTGACCGCCGCGTGGCCGACGGTGGCCAGCAGGAAGGACATCCGGTACGTCATCGCGGAGCGGATCCACATCGCGGCGATCAGCCCGTAGCAGCGCAGCCCCTCCCACGCCCGGTGGCGCCGCGGCTCCCGCTCCCACACCGCCGCCGGCGGCCCCTCCCGCTCACGCCCGAGCACCGCGTCAGCCACCCTGGACCACCACCTTCCGCGTCGCGGCCGCCTGCATCAGCCGGCCCGCACCCAACAACACCAGCGCCCACCCGGCCTGGAACGCGAGCGCCCCTCCCGCGCCGCCCGCCCCCGCGCCCTCACCCAGCAGGACGTCCATCGGCACCTGGAGCATCGCCGCCCACGGCAGCATCCGGACCACGTCCCCGAACCCGCCCGGGAAGACGGTCAGCGGCAGCAGCATCCCGGAGAAGAACACCGAGACCAGACCGGCCATCATGTTGATCCCGGTGCCGTCCAGCAGCCAGAACGCCGCCAGCCCCAGCAGGAACCGCACCGCGAAACTCACCACCAGGCCGAGCACCACGGCCACCACGAACAGCAGCCAGCGCACCGGATCGGCGGGCAGCGCCAGCGGGAAGGCGAGCGCCCCCGCCAGGACCGGCACCAGCCCGCGCCCCAGCAGCTGGAAGGCGGCCCTGCCCATGTCGGCCGCGAGCCACCACAGCTGGAGGTCGGCGGGGCGGTACAGGTCGACGGCGATGTCGCCCGTCCGGACGCGCTCCTGGAACTCCTCCTGGAACCCTCCGCCCATCAGCGCGGCGGCGGCCAGCAGCGACTGGCTGACCCAGATGAAGGCCAGTGCCTGCCCCTGGCTGTAGCCGCCGAGGCCGGGCCGCTCGTCCCACAGCGCCACGTACGTGTACGCGAGGATGAAGCCGAACACGGTGTTGGTGAACACACCGGCCGCCGTGGCCGTCCCGTAGGTGGCGTATCGCCGGAACCCGCCGACCGCGACGGCCCCGTACAGCCGCAAGCAGTGCCCCGCGTCCCCGGCCACCGCCCTGCGGCGGACGTCCCCGCTCCCCGTGCCGGCTTCCGCTTCCGCTTCGGCTTCCCCTTCCGCTTCCCCTTCGGCGTCCGCTCCCCGGCTCACTTCCCGGCTCACTTCCCGGCGCACCGTATCCCTCCCCTTCCCAGGTCGTTCCTACGTCGGCCAAAGCGCGCGAGCTTAGTGCGGAGGGGCGAGCCACGCGACGGATTTACGCCCGTCCGAAGCACGCACATCGGCTATCAGGTAGACACCATTGGCACAGATGCGGATATGTCGTACACCGTCGAGGAGCCCCGGAGATGAACGACCAGTCACTACCCCCGGGCTGGACCCCTCGCGACCCCGACACCCCTGGTGCGAACGCCGGACCGCCGCCCGAAAAGGCGCCCGGCCCGCCGGCCGAGCCGCAGACCGGGCGCAACCGGAACCGGAAGCGGACCGGATGGCGCAGGGCCTTCCCCACCTGGCGCATGCTCCTCGGCGGCATCCTGCTCATCGCCCTGCTGATCGGCGGCGCCCTGATCGCCGGCTACCTCCTGGTCGACATCCCGCCCGCCAACGCCACCGCCACCGCCCAGTCCAACCTCTACCTCTACGCCGACGGCTCCCAGCTCGCCCGCGACGGCGAGGTCAACCGCGTCAACGTCGCACTCTCACAGATCCCCCGAACGGTGCAGGAGACGGTACTGGCGGCGGAAGACCGGGACTTCTACTCCGAACGGGCGGTGGACCCGAAGGCGATGCTGCGCGCCGCCTGGAACACGCTCGCCGGCAAAGGCACCCAGTCCGGCTCCACCATCACCCAGCAGTACGTCAAGAACTACTACTTGGGCCAGGAACAGACGGTCCGGCGCAAAGCCAAGGAATTCTTCATCGCGATCAAACTCGGACGCGAGAAGTCGAAGGACTACATCCTCGAGGGATACCTGAACACCAGCTACTTCGGCCGCAACGCCTACGGCATCCAGGCCGCCGCCCAGGCCTACTACGGCAAGGACGTCGGCAAACTCACCACCACCGAGGGCGCCTACCTCGCCACCCTCCTCAACTCCCCCGGCGCATTCGACGTCGTCGCCCACCCGCAAGGCCGCGGCCGCGCCCTCGCCCGCTGGAACTACGTCCTCGACGGCATGGTCAAGAAGGGCTGGATGACCCCCGCCGAACGCGCGGCCGCCCGCTTCCCCGAACCCGGGAAGATCCGCCCCGCCGCCGGCCTCTCCGGGCAGCGCGGCTACCTCGTCGAAGCCGTCAAGGACTACATCGTCGAACACAAGATCGTCGACGACAAGACGCTCTCCGAAGGCGGCTTCCGCATCACCACCACCATCGACAAGCGCCGCCAGAACGCCATCGTCGCCGCCGCGGAAGCACAGCTGATCAGCAGACTCGACCCGCAGACCCACAAGGCCGACCGGGTGGTCCGGGCCGGCGGCGCCTCCATCGACCCCACCACCGGAAAGGTCGTCGCGATGTACGGCGGCCTCGACTACACCAAGCAGTACGTCAACAACGCCACCCGGCACGACTACCAAGTGGCCTCGACCTTCAAGCCGTTCGTCTTCGCGTCCGCCGTCGACAACGACGCCCGCACCCAGGACGGCCGCCGCATCACCCCCAACACCCTCTACAACGGCGACAACAAACGCCGCGTCATCGGGACCCGGATCCCCTACGCGCCCGAGAACGAGGGCCAGCAGTCGTACGGGGACATCACCGTCAACACCGCCACCGACCTCTCCGTCAACACCGTGTTCGCCCAGATGGTCGTCGACGTCGGCACGGACAAGGTCAAGCGGACCGCCATCGCCCTCGGCATCCCCGAGGACACCCCCAACTTCGACCCCGGACCGGCCATGGCGCTCGGCACCCTCCAAGCCAGCGTGCTCGACATGACCCAGGCCTACGCGACACTCGCCGATCACGGCCGCCACACCCCGTACACCCTCGTGGACAAGATCAGCAAGGGCGACGAGAACGTCCAGCTGCCCGACCGCGCCCCGCGCCAGGCCGTCAGCCGCGAAGCCGCCGACACCACCACCTCCATGCTGGTCAGCGTCGTCGACAACGGCACCGGCACCGCCGCCCTCGCGGCCGGCCGCCCGGCGGCGGGCAAGACCGGCACCGCGGAACTCGACCGCTCCGCCTGGTTCGCCGCGTACACCCCCGACCTGGTCACGGTGGTCTCCGTGATGGGCCAGGACCCCGACACCGGCGCCCTCGAATCCCTGTACGGGGCACTGGGCGAAGACCGCCTCGGCGGCGGCGGGTACCCGGCCAGGATCTGGGCCCAGTACACGAAGACGGCCCTGGCCGGCAGCGACCCCCTCGACTTCGACCTGGAACTCCAGCCGGGCGCGGTCCCCTCCCCGCCCCCCTTCACCCCGACCAACCCCGAGCAGCCCCCGGGCACCACCCCCCTCCCTCCCGTCCCGCCCAGCCGACCCGGCCGCCCGCACCGTCCCACGCGCCCCACGGGCGGACAGGACCAGGGCGGACAGGACGGCGGCGAAACCACGGCGGGCCAGGACACGGGCGGGCAGACCGACGGCGGCCGCACGGACGGCGGCCGGGGCGACGCCGGCACCGACAGCGGAACCACCACCGGCACCACCGCCGGAAACACCACGGGAACGGGCACGAGCACGGGCACGGGAACCGGCACGGGCGGGACCCTCGCGGGCACCACCGCCGGAGTCCTGGGCGGCATCGACGCGGGCCGCCGCTCCCGCCCCCCGTCGCGCTACCTCGAATAGCCCGCTGCCTCGAAGAGCCCCGGCCGCGCCCGGGTCAGTGGCCGGAGGTCGCCTTCAACCCCACCACCGCGACCAGCAGCAGACAGATGAAGAAGATCCGGGCGGCGGTGACGGGCTCCCCCAGCACCGCCATCCCGAGCAGCGCCGCACCGGCCGCGCCGATACCCACCCACACGCCGTAAGCCGTACCGATGGGCAGCGTCTTCGCCGCGTACGACAACAGCACCATGCTCGCGACGATGCCGGCGCCCGTGAACACGCTGGGCCAGAGCCGGGTGAATCCCTCGGTGAACTTCATACCGATCGACCAGCCGACTTCGAGCAGACCGGCGACGAGAAGCAGAACCCAGGCCATGACGGGCACCTCCGGAACGAGAGCGGAACGGGGTGCGTCGTCTTTGCGTCCAGCTACCCGGTACGGCGCGTCTCGTCGGGGTTTCCCCACCACCGTAGCAAAGGGCATGCAGAAGGGCCGGTGACCTCGGTCACCGGCCCTTGCGGGGTTCGCACAGCGGCCGTCCGGGGCCGTCAGCGGCGCTCAGGGGCCGCCGGCACCGCTCCGGATGCCGGCACCGCTCCGGATCCGTCAGCCGTCACAGGTACAACCCGGTGGAGTCCTTCGACCCCTCCAGCCGCTCCGCGGCCACGGCGTGCAGATCCCGCTCGCGCATCAGCACGTACGTCGCCCCGCGCACCTCGACCTCGGCCCGGTCCTCCGGGTCGTACAGCACCCGGTCGCCCGGCTCGACACTGCGCACGTTCTGCCCGACCGCGACCACCTCGGCCCAGGCCAGCCGCTTGCCGACGGCGGCCGTCGCCGGAATCAGGATGCCGCCGCCCGAGCGGCGCTCGCCCTCCGGCAGGTCGGAACGTACGAGCACACGGTCGTGCAGCATGCGGATGGGCAGCTTGTCGTGGGTGGTGGTGTTGTCGCTCACGACCCGAACCTACCCGCCCCTGCCCGGCCGGCACGCCGCAGGGTCACCCACCTCATCCGCGCTTGCGGCGCGCCGTCAGCACGAGCAGCCCCACCAGCCCGGTCGCCACCAGCGCGACCGGCACGATCCGCTCGATGCGGGGCGCCCCGTCCTCATGGCGCAGACCGTCCTTCAGATCGGTGACCAGCTTGTTCACGGCCACGACGGCACGGCCGGCGGTGTGGTCGATCTTGGAGGCGACCTTGGCCTTCGCGTCCCCGACGATCGTCTTCGGATGCATGCGCACGCCGATCTCGTCGAGCGTCTCGGCGAGCTGCTCACGGCGGCGGACGATGTCCGCCTCGATCTGTGCGGGGGTCCTGGCTTCCGGCACCGCGCTGCCTCCGTCGTCGTCGTGGTCGGTCGTCGTGACCGGTCGTGATCGGCCATAGGGGCGTGGCCCACCATGAACAGTCTGTCAGCTTAGTCTCGGACCGTACCGATCCCCTCCCGAGGAGACTGCTGACATGAGCGAGCGACTTGAGCCGGGCGACACCGCCCCCGCCTTCACCCTGCCCGACGCGGACGGCAACGAGGTCTCGCTCGCCGACCACAAGGGCCGCAAGGTCATCGTCTACTTCTACCCGGCCGCCCTGACGCCGGGCTGCACCAAGCAGGCGTGCGACTTCACGGACAACCTGGCCGTGTTGGCCCAGGCGGGTTACGACGTGATCGGCGTGTCGCCCGACAAGCCGGAGAAGCTGGCGAAGTTCCGCGAGCAGGAGCACTTGAAGGTGACGCTGGTCGGCGACCCCTCCAAGGAGGTCCTGGCGGCGTACGGCGCGTTCGGCGAGAAGAAGCTGTACGGCAAGACGGTCACCGGGGTCATCCGCTCGACGGTGATCGTCGACGAGGAGGGCAAGGTCGAACGCGCCCTCTACAACGTGAAGGCGACGGGCCACGTAGCCAAGATCATCAAGGACCTCGGCATCTGACCCCCGCCCCCTCCCCCGAGCGGCCCGCCCCACCCGGTGCGGGCCGCTCCGCTCATCGCACGAAACCCTCCGTAACCACCTGCGCCGCACCCCCGTTACTCCGTACGAGAGCCGCACAAGCGGCCGGGACCGGGGGGCCGATGACCGATCCGTACGAGCGGGACGCGCTGGCGACCGCCGTCGCCGCATCCACCGGCTGGGCCGACCTGATACGGCGCCTCGGCCGCACCGTCAGCGGCGGCCAACGCCGGGTGCTGCAGGCGAAGGTGACGGGCCACGGGATCGACACCAGCCACTTCGCGAAGCGCGGTCCGTGGCGCACGTACTCGGACGAGGTCATCGCCGCTGTTGCGGCCGCCTCGACCACCTGCGCGAGGTGGCCCTGGAACTCGGTGCCCGGCCGGCCACGGGGACGCTGTCCCACCTCGCCCGCCGCATGGCGGCGGCGGACATCGACACGAGCCACTTCGGCGGCATGGGGCAGGGCTCCGTCGGGCTTCCGTTCAGCCCTGAGGAGCTTGCCGCCGCCGCCGCTTCCTCCGACAGCGTTCGAGGCACGGCCCGCGCCCTGGAGATGCCCGACGACGGCCGGTCCCGCGCGGCGCTCGGGAAGGCACTCAGGAGGCACGGAATCGACACCTCTCACTTCCGCAACGCCCGGTCGGCCGTGCCGGAGGAAGCGCTTCGCGCGGCTGTCCCCGGTGCCACCAGCTACGCGGACCTCCTGCGCGCGCTCGCACTGGACTTCACCGAGGTGAACCGCCGGCGCGTTCGGCGGCGCGTGACCCAGCTCGGACTGGACGTCTCTCACTTCGCGCGGCGGCCCTGGGCCGCCGCGCGGGCGGTGGCGCCGAAGGCCGTTGCCCCCGGTGTTCTCACCCTGCAACCGGAGGGGTCTGCCAGGATCAATCGCGCCCGGCTCCACTCGGCACTGCAGCAGGTCGGCGTTCCCTACGCGTGCGCCGGGTGCGGGAACCCCGGCGAGTGGCTGGGCCGCTCGCTCACTTTGCAGATCGACCACGTCAGCGGGGACTGGCTCGACAACCGCCGCGAGAACCTCCGCTACCTGTGCCCGAATTGCCATGCGCTCACTGACACGTGGTGCCGCAAACCGCGGAGCAACTCCGTCGCCCCGCGAGGCCGGGCGGCCGTAGACTGAGCCCAGTCGCTCAGGCTGGATGTCCGAATTGAGCGCAATGTCGCGGTTGTGGTGGAATTGGCAGTCACGCTGGGTTTAGGTCCCAGTGGGGTAAAACCCGTGGGGGTTCGAGTCCCCCCAACCGCACGCACCGAAAGGCCCCGTACGCGCACGCCGCGTACGGGGCCTTCTGCATTGCGGTGGCCGTCGGGTCGTCAGGCCATCAGGTCGTCAGGGCGCGGATGAACGGGACCAGGGCGCGGAAGGCGTGGCCGCGGTGGGAGATGGCGTTCTTCTCCGCCGGGGTGAGTTCCGCGCAGGTGCGGGTTTCGCCGTCCGGCTGGAGGATCGGGTCGTAGCCGAAGCCGCCCGTGCCCGACGGGGTGTGGCGGAGGGTGCCGCGCAGGCGGCCTTCCACGACGCGCTCCGTGCCGTCCGGGAGGGCGAGGGCGGCCGCGCAGGCGAAGTGGGCGCCGCGGTGGGGGGCGTCGATGTCGGAGAGCTGGGCCAGCAGGAGGTCCAGGTTGGCCTTGTCGTCGCCGTGGCTGCCGGCCCAGCGGGCGGAGAAGATGCCGGGGGCGCCGCCCAGGACGTCGACGCACAGGCCGGAGTCGTCGGCGATGGCGGGCAGGCCGGTGGCGCGGGCCAAGGCGTGGGCCTTGAGGAGGGCGTTCTCGGCGAAGGTGACGCCGGTTTCCTTGACGTCCGGGATCTCGGGGTACGCGTCCGCGCCGACCAGTTCGTGCGGCAGGCCGGCGTCGGACAGGATGGCGCGGAGTTCGGCGACTTTGCCCGCATTGCGGGTGGCGAGGATCAGGCGGGTCATGCCGACCAGTATCGACCAGGGCCCCGTGCGGCCGAGTATCGACCAGGGCCCCGCGCAGCCGAGTACCGACCAGGGCCCGTGCGGCCGAGTATCGACCAGGGCCCCGCGCGGCCGCCCTCCGGTGGGCGGTCAGCCGGGGGCCGGGCAGCCGGAGGGGGCGGTCAGCCGGGGGTGCAGACCTTGGAGATCTCCTCGGCAGCGTTGCCGACCGGGGTGATGTCCGGGGTGGCGTTGCCGTTCTCGATGGAGGTGCGGACGTTCGTGACGGCCGTCTTCATGGAGGCGATGGCCTTGCCCAGGTCCGCGTTGTCCGTCTGGTCGCCGATCTTCTTGAGGCTCGTCTCGATCTGGTTGAGGGCGTTCTGCGCGTCCTGCGGGCTGTTGCCGGCCTGGGAGACGGCTTGCTGGAGGTCGTTGGCACCGTCGGTTATGGCCACGGCGGTGTTGGCGCAGTCCATCGCGGTGTTGAGGGTGTCGCAGGCGGAGAGCGCCGGGACGGCCAGGGCGGCTGCGACGGCGAGGGCCGCAGCGCGGTGCATGGGCTTCATTCGGGTCCCCCAGGGGCTCGGGCTCGGTGCAGGTGCAGGTTCAGATGCAGGTGCTCGGGTACGTGGACGGGCGCACGGCTTCGACACCGTGCGCCCGTACCGGCGTAGACGCCGGGCCCGGCCCGGCGGTTGCCCCGGGGTGAGCCGGCAGGGCCGCCCGGGCCGCGCGGGCCTCGCCGCTCTAGGAGGCGGCCAGGTCCAGGGCGCTGAGCTGGAGCGCCTGGAGGTCGGCGCAGCCGCCGGCGGCGAGGTCGAGGAGGGCGTTGAGTTCCTTGCGGTCGAAGGGCTCGCCTTCGGCGGTGCCCTGGACCTCGACGAAGCGGCCGTCGCCGGTGCAGACGACGTTCATGTCGGTTTCGGCGCGGACGTCTTCCTCGTAGCAGAGGTCGAGGAGGGGTTCGCCGTCGACGATGCCGACGCTGACGGCGGCGACGGTTCCGGTGAGGGGCTTGCGGCCGGCCTTGATCAGCTTCTTCTTCTGGCCCCAGGCGACGGCGTCGGCGAGGGCGACGTAGGCGCCGGTGATGGCGGCGGTGCGGGTGCCGCCGTCGGCCTGGAGGACGTCGCAGTCCAGGACGATGGTGTTTTCGCCGAGGGCCTTGTAGTCGATGACGGCGCGCAGGGAGCGGCCGATGAGGCGGGAGATCTCGTGGGTGCGGCCGCCGATCTTGCCGCGGACGGATTCGCGGTCGCCGCGGGTGTTGGTGGAGCGGGGCAGCATCGAGTACTCGGAGGTGACCCAGCCTTCGCCGCTGCCCTTGCGCCAGCGGGGGACGCCTTCGCTGAAGGAGGCGGTGCAGAAGACCTTGGTGTCTCCGAAGGAGATGAGGACGGAGCCCTCGGCGTGCTTGCTCCATCCGCGTTCGATGGTGACCGGGCGGAGCTGTTCGGGCGTGCGGCCGTCGATGCGAGACATGCTGTCGAGCCTAGTCGGTGCGGGGGTACGGGAAGACCCCGTCCGGGTGGTTCCGGTACGGGGTCTGCCGTGCTGCCTGCGGGGAGAGCGGGTGAGCGGGCGGGCTCAGCTCACATCATGTCTTCGATGTCGGCGGCGATGGGGTCGGCGTCGGTGCCGATGACGACCTGGATCGCGGTGCCCATCTTGACGACGCCGTGGGCGCCGGCGGCCTTGAGGGCGGCTTCGTCGACCTTGCTCGGGTCGATGACTTCGGTGCGCAGGCGGGTGATGCAGCCTTCGACTTCTTCGATGTTTTCGATACCGCCGAGCCCGGCGACGATCTTCTCAGCCTTGGTGGCCATGTGTGTCTCCCTGCGTGTGACGAAGAACGAGTCTCGGCGGCCGGATGCCTGGTTCGCCCACCCGGAGGTCCGCTTTGTCACGGTAACTCACGGTTGGCCCATCTATGCGAGCGCGTGCCCGGCACCTGCCGAATGATAACGATCAACATCCACCCGCCTTGCGGGCCGGTGCACGTGACCCTGCGACGAGTGGTCTACACCAGTGTGCCGTATGCGACGCACCTACCAAAACGGGCCGGTCAGGGAGGACGCCGATGAGCGTGAACAGCGCCGCAGCCGGGCCGCGACCCCAGTGGTGGAGCGGCTTGTTCCAGGGGCTGCAGAAGATGGGGCGCAGTCTCCAGCTGCCGATCGCCGTCCTGCCGGCGGCGGGCATCCTCACCCGGCTCGGCCAGCCCGACGTGTTCGGCGCCGACGGGCTGGACTGGACTGACGTCGCCAACGTCATGGCGGGCGCGGGTGGCGCGCTGCTGGATCCGGACCTGGGCCTCCCGCTGCTCTTCTGCGTGGGTGTCGCGATCGGGATGGCCAAGAAGGCGGACGGTTCGACGGCGCTGGCGGCGGTGGCGGGGTTCCTCGTCTACCGCGGGGTGCTGCACGCCTTCCACAAGCCCTGTCCGCAGGGGACGAAGGACATCGGGGGCGGCTGCCTGACGTCGACGGACACCTTCGCCGGGTACACGTACCAGAACCCGGGGGTGTTCGGCGGCATCGTGATGGGGTTGTTGGCGGCCTGGTTCTGGCAGCGCTTCCACCGGGTGAAGCTGGTGGACTGGCTCGGCTTCTTCAACGGCCGCCGTCTCGTCCCGATCGTCATGTCGTTCGTCGCGATCGGGTTCGCCGTGCTGTGCCTGTGGGTCTGGCCGCCGGTCGGTGACGCGCTGGAGAGCTTCTCGGACTGGTTGGTGGGACTGGGGTCGTGGGGTGCGGGCATCTTCGGCGTCGCGAACCGCGCGCTGTTGGTGATCGGGCTGCACCAGTTCCTGAACGTGCCGGTGTGGTTCCAGTTCGGCAGCTTCACCAAGCCGGACGGGGTGGTCGTGCACGGTGACATCAACATGTTCCTGGCGGGCGACCCGCACGCCGGCCTGTTCCTCTCCGGCTTCTTCCCGATCATGATGTTCGCCCTGCCCGCGGCGGCGCTGGCGATCACGCACTGCGCGAAGCCGCGGCGGCGCAAGGAGGTGGGGGGCCTGATGCTGTCGGTGGCGCTGACCTCGTTCGTCACCGGGATCACGGAGCCGCTGGAGTACTCGTTCCTGTTCGTCGCGCCGGCCCTGTACGCGATCCACGCGGTGCTGACGGGGGTGTCGATGGCGGTGACGTGGGCGCTCGGGGTCCACGACGGGTTCAGCTTCTCGGCGGGCCTGATCGACTACGTCATCAACTGGGGGTTGGCGACCAAGCCGTGGCTGATCATCCCGATCGGCCTGGGTTTCGCGGTGGTCTATTACGCGATCTTCCGGTTCGCGATCACCAAGTTCGACCTCCCCACCCCGGGTCGGGAGTCGGACGAGGAGATCGAGGCGATGCAAGGGGAGACCACCAAGGCCTGAGGCACCCCGAGGCCGGCCGTTCCATCCTCCGCTCCGGCGCGTGAAAGGCCCCCGGCTCCACGGAGTCGGGGGCTTTTCGCTGCCCGCCGGGAGCGTGGTTCCTACAACAAAAAATTGAAGGTTCCTTATCTAACCCCGACCGTGTTACAACTGGTCTACACCATGCATTGGTGTAGACCACGACCGCTTCCCCCCGGCGGCGTGTGCCCCCTTTTCGAGACGTCGCCGTCCCCCGTGGTTCACCCCTAGGCGGCGCCTTGCTCCCCGGAGGAAGTTATGAGTACGGCTACTGACGCCGCGGCGCCGCCCGCCAAGAAGCGGGGCGCCGGCCTGATCCAGGGTCTGCAGAAGGTCGGCCGCAGCCTCCAGCTGCCCATCGCCGTCCTGCCCGCCGCCGGCATCCTGCTGCGCCTCGGCCAGCCCGACGTCTTCGGCAAGGACGGCCTCGGCTGGGGCAAGGTCGCCACGGTGTTCGCCACCGCCGGTGACGCCGTCTTCACCAACCTGCCGCTGCTCTTCTGCATCGGTGTCGCCATCGGCTTCGCCAAGAAGGCCGACGGCTCCACCGCGCTCGCCGCGCTGGTCGGTTTCCTGGTCTACAAGAACGTCCTCACTGCCTTCCCGGTGACCGAGGCCGTCATCAACACCACCGAGAACAAGGGTGTCGACGTCGCCGCGACGTACAACAACCCGGGCGTCCTCGGCGGCATCATCATGGGTCTGCTCGCCGCGGTCCTGTGGCAGCGCTACCACCGCACGAAGCTGGTGGACTGGCTCGGCTTCTTCAACGGCCGCCGTCTCGTCCCGATCATCATGGCGTTCGTCGGCGTCATCGCCGGTGTCTTCTTCGGCCTGGTCTGGGAGCCGATCGGCGAGGTCATCTCCAGCTTCGGCGAGTGGATGACCGGCCTGGGCTCCGGCGGCGCCGGCCTGTTCGGCCTGATCAACCGCGGCCTGATCCCGATCGGCATGCACCAGTTCGTCAACACCGTCGCCTGGTTCCAGATCGGTGACTTCACCAACGCCGCCGGCGAGGTCGTCCACGGCGACCTGAACCGGTTCTTCGCCGGTGACCCGGACGCCGGCCTCTTCATGACCGGGTTCTTCCCCATCATGATGTTCGGCCTGCCGGCCGCGGCACTGGCCATCGCGCACTGCGCCCGCCCGGAGCGCCGCAAGGCGGTCACCGGCATGATGGTCTCGCTCGCCCTCACCTCGTTCGTCACGGGTGTCACCGAGCCCATCGAGTTCTCGTTCATGTTCATCGCGCCGCTGCTGTACGCGATCCACGCCGTCCTGACCGCCATCTCCATGGCCGTCACCTGGGCGCTCGGCATCCATGCCGGGTTCACCTTCTCGGCCGGCCTGATCGACCTGGGCCTGGGGTGGAACAAGGCGACCAACCCGCTGTACATCATCCCGGTCGGACTCGTCTTCGCGGCGATCTACTACTTCGTCTTCCGCTTCGCGATCACGAAGTTCAACCTCCCCACGCCGGGCCGCGAGTCCGACGAGGAGCTCGCCGAACTGGCGAAGGCCGAGGCCAAGTAGGCCCCGCGGTCCCCGTGCACGACGAAGCCCCCGCACTTCCCGAAAGGGAGGGCGGGGGCTTCATCGTGTGCCGTCGGGGCGTCAGACCTCGTAGACCGCGCCGGGCTGCGCGAGGTCGACCCGGCCGTCGTAGACCGCGCGGGCGTCGGCGAGGTTGCGGGCGGCGTCCGTCCACGGCGGGACGTGGGTCAGGACCAGCCGGCCCGCTCCGGCGCCGGCCGCGTACTGGCCCGCCTCGCGGCCGTTGAGGTGGAGGTCCGGGATGTCCTCCTTGCCGTGCGTGAAGGAGGCCTCGCACAGGAACAGGTCGGATCCGGCGGCCAGTGTGGCCAGCTCCGGGCAGACGCCGGTGTCCCCGGAGTACGTGAGCGAGCGGCCGCCGTGCTCGACGCGGATGGCGTACGACTCGACGGGGTGGCACACCCGCTCCGTGCGGACCTGGAACGGGCCGATCTCGAAGGCGCCGGACTTGAGGGTCCGGAAGTCGAAGACCTCGCTCATCGAGCGCGCATCGGGAACGTCGTCGTACGCCGCCGTCAGCCGCTGCTCGGCGCCCTCCGGTCCGTAGACGGGGATGGTGCCGCAGCGGCCGCCCTCGTGCCGGTAGTAGCGGGCCACGAAGTACGCGCACATGTCGATGCAGTGGTCGGCGTGCAGGTGGCTCAGGAAGATCGCGTCGAGGTCGTAGAGACCGATGTGGCGCTGGAGCGCGCCGAGGGCGCCGTTGCCCATGTCGAGGAGCAGCCGGAAGCCGTCGGCCTCGACGAGGTAGCTCGAACATGCCGATTCCGCGGACGGGAACGACCCCGAGCAGCCGACGACGGTGAGCTTCATGGAGCGTGAACCTCCGTGGACGGTCCGTGGACGGAATGCGGGCCGAGCGTGGGTCGAGCGTAAGGCGCGAAACGTCCGGTCGCTCCTCCGCGGCGGGCCGTTGTGGGGGGAATCACCTGTGCTGTCACCCGGGGGAGCGACACGGGGCACGGGCGTTGCCGCGCCGGGGGCGGGGGCCGCGGCTACGGTCGGGTTATGGACACGTCGTGGTGGCCCGCCGCGGTGGCGGTGGTCGCCGTCGTGGCGCTGGTGCTGCTGCCCCGGCCGGGTGTACGGGGTGCGGCGCGGCGGCGTGCGCCGGGGGCGGCGGGCCGGGTGCGGCCGGGCGAGCTGTGGTGCCTGGCGGACGGGCGGTCGTGTCTGGTGCTGGCGGTGGGGGCGCGGGGGCGGGCGCGGGTCGCGTGGATCACGGGGAAGTACGACGACCGGCGCGCGGGGGTGATCCCGTTGCCACCGGGGGTCGGCGGGCGGCCGGGGCGGACGGGTTACCTGGAGGCGGACCGGCCCGCGGAGGTGGCGTCGGCCGACTTCGACAGGCGGCTGGGCATGCTGGACCCGACGGTGTGGGACGAGGTCAAAGGGCTGGGCGGAGGCTACGGGTGAGCAAGCCGGTGATCAGGGTGCGGCGGGTCTACGATCCCCCGGAGCCGGGGGCGGACGGCGACGGGGTACGGGTCCTCGTGGACCGGCTCTGGCCGCGGGGGCTGGCGAAGGCCGAGGCGGCGGTGGACGAGTGGCCGAAGGCGGTGACGCCCTCGGCGGAGCTGCGCAAGTGGTACCACGGGGGCGGGGGAACGGAGCGGGAGTTCCGGGCCCGGTACGAGGCGGAGCTGGCGGAGCCTCAGGCGGTGGCGGAGCTGGAGCGGCTGCGGGGGCTGGCCGCGGCGGGGCGTTTGACGCTGCTGACGGCGGTCAAGGACCCGGAGGGCAGCCACGCGGCGGTGCTGGCGGAGCTGCTGGCGCGGTGAGCGGGGCGGGGGCGCGGGCGCCGGGGCGGTGCGGGGGCCGGCGGGGCGGTCGGGCTGCCGCGCGGGGCGGGGGTCGCTGCGCGGGGCCTCTCCCCCGGCGCCCGCACCCCCGCCCCGAAACCGGGCTCCGCCCGGACCCGCGCCTCGAACGCCGGCGGGGCCGGAAGGCCCGCGCCCCGCACGCCGGCGGGGCTGGAAGGCCCGCGCCCCGCATGCCGGCGGGGCTGTGGCGGGCCCGGCCGGGATCAGGCCCAGAGTTGGCCCTGGAGGACCTCGATGGCCTCTTCCGTCGTCGCCGCCGTGTAGACGCCCGTCGAGAGGTACTTCCAGCCCCCGTCGGCCACCACGAACACGATGTCCGCCCGTTCGCCCGCGGCCACCGCCTTGCGGCCGACGCCGATGGCCGCGTGGAGGGCCGCGCCCGTGGAGACGCCGGCGAAGATGCCCTCTTCGCGCAGGAGTTCGCGGGTGCGGGTGACCGCGTCCGCCGATCCCACCGAGAAGCGGGTGGTGAGCACCGAGGCGTCGTAGAGCTCCGGGACGAAGCCCTCGTCCAGGTTGCGCAGGCCGTACACGAGGTCGTCGTAGCGCGGCTCGGCGGCGACGATCTTGACGCCGGGCACGTGCTCGCGCAGGTAGCGGCCGACGCCCATCAGCGTGCCCGTCGTGCCGAGGCCGGCCACGAAGTGGGTCACGGACGGCAGGTCGCGCAGGATCTCCGGGCCGGTCGTGGCGTAGTGCGCGCCCGCGTTGTCCGGGTTGCCGTACTGGTAGAGCATCACCCAGTCGGGGTGTTCGGCCGCGAGTTCCTTGGCCACCCGGACCGCGGTGTTCGAGCCGCCCGCCGCCGGGGACGGGATGATCTCGGCTCCCCACATCGTCAGCAGGTCCCGGCGCTCCTGGCTGGTGTTCTCCGGCATCACGCACACGATCCGGTAGCCCTTGAGCTTCGCGGCCATCGCGAGCGAGATGCCCGTGTTGCCGGAGGTGGGCTCCAGGATGGTGCAGCCGGGGAACAGGCGGCCGTCCTTCTCCGCCTGCTCGACCATGTGGAGCGCGGGGCGGTCCTTGATCGAGCCGGTGGGGTTGCGGTCCTCCAGCTTCGCCCAGATCCGTACCTCGTCGGAGGGCGAGAGCCGGGGCAGCCTGACGAGCGGGGTGTTCCCGACCGCGGCGAGGGGGGAGTCGTAGCGCATTACTTCGATCCGCCGGCCACGGCCGGGAGGATGGTGACGCTGTCGCCGTCCTTGAGCGCGGTGGAGATGCCGTCCAGGAAGCGGACGTCCTCGTCGTTGAGGTAGACGTTCACGAAGCGGCGCAGCTCGCCGCCCTTCGTGTCGTCGACGATGCGCTCCTGGATGCCCTTGTGGCGGGTTTCCAGGTCCGCGAACAGGTCGGCCAGGGTGCTGCCTTCGCCCGTGACGGCCTTCTCGCCGTCGGTGTAGGTGCGGAGGATGGTGGGGATGCGGACCTCGATGGCCATGGCGGGCTCCAGTGTCGTCAAGTCGTCAAAGCGTGAAGGGGCGTGCGGAGGGGGCGGGCGGGGTCGAGTGCGCGTGGCGCCCCCCGCGCGGCAGGGCTGTGGTGCTCGTGCTCAGGCAGCAGGACAGATGGCGCTTGCGAGGCGGCACAGGTCGACGTGCAGCCGCGCCACGAGCAGCAGCGGCCTGCCGGGCGTCTCGTTGCTCACGTCGTGGGAAACCATGCGGTCATGTTAACGATTCCCGGTCCCCCGTTTGGAGTGTGATCCCGCATCGTGGACTCCGGGCGCTCACATGCTGGTCAGTAGGCCGCCACGACCTGCACTTCTTCCTCGGTGATCACTCCGTCGACGATGCGGTAGGAGCGGAACTGGAACTCCCCGAGGCCGTCGTGGTCGGCGGTGGAGACGAGGACGTAGTGCGCCGCGGGCTCGTTCGCGTAGGTGACGTCGGTGCGCGAGGGGTAGGCCTCGGTCGCGGTGTGCGAGTGGTAGACGATCACCGGTTCCTCGTCCCGGTCGTCCAGCTCGCGGTAGAGCCGCAGCAGGTCCTTGGAGTCGAACTCGTAGAACGTGGGCGAGCGGGCGGCGTTCAGCATCGGGATGAAGCGCTCGGGCCGGTCGGTTCCGGCCGGGCCGGCCACGACCCCGCAGGCCTCGTCGGGGTGGTCCTTGCGGGCGTGTTCCACGATCTGGTCGTACAGGGCCTGGGTGAGGGTCAGCATGAGCGACAGGATAAACAGACGGGCCCTCCCGTACCGAGGAGTGGTACGGGAGGGCCCGAATGGTGGACGGACGCCGCGGGGCGCCTGCGTCTACTCGGCCTTGGTGAAGGCCGCACCGCGCGGGTTGCGGGACTTCAGGAACAGGTACGAGACGCCCAGGATGGCACCCCACAGGGGGGCGCAGTAGAGCGAGACGCGGGAGTCCTTGTCGGCGCCCATCATCACGATGACCATGACGATGAACAGGAGCGCGAACCAGCTGGTGTACGGGGCTCCGGGCGCCCGGAACGGGGACTTCGGCAGGTCGCCGCGGTCGGAGGCGGCCCGGTAGCGGATCTGGCAGACCAGGATCATGATCCAGGCCCACATGCCGGAGATGGTGGCGAAGGAGACGACGTAGTCGAAGGCCTTGCCCGGGGCGACGTAATTGATCCAGACGCCCACCAGCATCAGCGCGGCGGAGAAGGTGGTGCCGACGAGCGGGGTGCCGCTCTTGGTCAGCTTGGTGAAGACCTTCGGGCCCTGGCCGTTGAGCGCGAGGTCGCGCAGCATGCGGCCGGTGGAGTACATGCCGGAGTTGCAGGACGACAGGGCGGCGGTGAGCACCACGAAGTTGACGATGGCGGCGCCGACGCCGAGGCCCATCTTCTCGAAGGCGGCGACGAAGGGGCTGACGCCGGGCTGGAACTCGTGCCACGGGACGACCGACAGGATCATGATCAGCGCGCCGACGTAGAAGACGGCGATCCGCCACGGCACGGTGTTGATGGCCTTGGGGAGGGTCTTCTCGGGGTCCTTCGACTCGCCGGCGGTGACGCCGACCAGCTCGACCGCGAGGAAGGCGAACATGACGATCTGGAGGGTCATCAGCGTGCCGCCGATGCCCTTGGGGAAGAAGCCGCCGTCGCTCCACAGGTTGGCGACGGTCGCGGTGTCGGCGGCGTCGGAGAACCCGAGGGTGAGGATGCCGGCGCAGATCAGGATCATGCCGACGATGGCGGTGACCTTGACCATGGAGAACCAGAACTCCAGCTCACCGAAGAGCTTCACGGAGATCAGGTTGGCGGCGTACAGGACGACGGTGAAGATCAGCGCGTACGCCCATTGCGGGAAGCTGTCGTGGGTCCAGTACGACATGTACTGCGCGGCGGCGGTGACCTCCGTGATGCCGGTGACCACCCAGAACAGCCAGTACGTCCAGCCGGTCACGTACCCCCAGAAGGGGCCCAGGAACTCGCGGGCGTAGTCCGAGAAGGAGCCGGAGACCGGGCGGTACATGAGCAGCTCGCCCAGGGCCCGCATGATGAAGAAGATGACAAGGCCCGCGATGGCGTAGGCCAGGATCAGGCTGGGGCCGGCCTTGGAGATGGCCTTGCCCGCGCCCAGGAACAGGCCGGTGCCGATGGCACCGCCGATCGCGATCATCTGGATCTGACGGGCTCCGAGCGCGCGGTGGTACCCCTCGCCGCCACCCTCGGGCCCGGCGTCCGCGCCGGGCTTCTTGTCGTGCTGCTCGACCTGCACAGAGGTCATGTCTGGTGCGCCTTTCTCCACGCCGACCCGCGCCTGCGATGGCTGCGGATCGGGTCCTCGATCCCCCCGGATACGGATGGAGTTGCACGCCGGCGATCAGCCGGTTCAAGCGAGCCGGGGGACATGGGTGGCGTCCCGTCGGCGGTCGTGAAGATTTATCACGTGCTTACGGGTGATCGAGAGGGTGGAATGTGGCGCACCGCACAGCCAAATCAGGACATGGGCCCCGGAACAGATCAGATCACCGCATCGCGGTGATCTGATCGTTATCCGGATTTGAGCGTTCGCTGAGCGAACAGAGCCGCCACCGGGCGAGAGGTGCGCTCAGAGGGTCTCGATCAGGCTCTCCTGGAGCCCGCCGAGCCACAGGTACGCCATCACCATCGGCTTGCGCGGATCGTCGTCCGGCAGCCGGAACAGCGCCGCGCTCTCGTCGTCCTCGGTGATCTCCAGCCGGGCGGCGATGGTCAGGCGCAGGTCGTTGAGCGCGCCGAGCCAGCGCAGCGGGAGCTCCCCGGTCAGCTCCAGTACGGCCGCGCCGTCCCCGGCCGGGGTGAGCCCGTTGAGGCTGTGGACGACGGCCAGCGCGTCCTCCCGCTTGCGGGTGCGCAGGTCGTTCTCGGTGAAGCGGCGGAACTCGGCCGAGCGGGCCCGCAGCTCCTGCGCCTCGGCGTCGGGGAGAGCGCCCTGCGGGCCGTTCCCGGAGCCGTCCCGCGCGTCCGGCCCCGCGCCGTACGCGTCGGGGAAGAGGCGGGCGAGCGCCGGGTCGGACGGGGGCTCGGTCGGGCCGTCCGAGGCGAACAGCACGGCCAGCGGGTCGGCGTCCGCCGCGGGTTCCGGTTCGCCCGGACCGATCAGCTCCAGCAGCTGCACGGCCAGGGAGCGCAGGATGGAGATCTCGATGTCGTCGAGCGCGATCGCCGCGCCGCCGCCCTTGCGGGACTCGAAGGTGCCCATCAGCCGCGGTCCTGCGACAGCGTCGCCCAGAGCCCGTAGCCGTGCATGGCCTGCACGTCCCGTTCCATCTCCTCGCGGGTGCCGCTGGACACGACCGCCCGGCCCTTGTGGTGGACGTCGAGCATCAGCCGGTTCGCCTTGTCCTTGGGGTAGCCGAAGTACGCCTGGAACACGTACGTCACGTAGCTCATGAGGTTGACCGGGTCGTTGTGCACCAGGGTCACCCACGGGACGTCGGGTTCGGGGACCGCGGAGGTCTCTTCGGCCGATTCGGTGCGTTCGATCTCAATGGGAGCAACACTCACCCGTCCCATGCTGCCACTGTGACGGGCCCGTCGCACAAACCGGCCCTACATCTCGTCACTCTGACGAGATGTGCGCTAGCATCCGTGACATGAACCCTGCGGACCTGGGCCTGCCGGTGGACGTGCCGTCGACAGCGCTCTTCACGGACCATTACGAGCTCACGATGCTCCAGGCCGCGCTGGCCAACGGCACCGCCGACCGGCGCTCGGTCTTCGAGGTCTTCACCCGGCGGCTGCCCGAGGGGCGGCGCTACGGCGTCGTGGGGGGCACCGGACGGGTACTGGACGCGGTGGAGAACTTCCGCTTCGACGGAGCCGTACTGGAGTTCCTGCGCGAGCGGGCCGTGATCGACGCGCGGACCCTGGAATGGCTGTCCTCGTACCGCTTCTCGGGCGACATCTGGGGCTACCCCGAGGGCGAGGTCTACTTCCCCGGCTCCCCCGTCCTGCGGGTCGAGGGCAGCTTCGCCGAGTGCGTACTGCTGGAGACCGTGGTCCTGTCGATCCTCAACCACGACTCGGCGATCGCCGCGGCCGCCTCCCGGATGGCGTCGGCGGCGGGCGGGCGGCCGCTGATCGAGATGGGCGCCCGGCGCACCCACGAGCTGGCGGCCGTGGCGGCCTCGCGCGCCGCGTACGTCGGCGGCTTCACCTCCACCTCGGACCTGGCGGCCGGCTTCCGCTACGGGATCCCCACGGTCGGCACCAGCGCGCACGCCTTCACCCTGGTGCACGACAGCGAGCGCGACGCCTTCACCGCGCAGGTGGCCTCGCTGGGCAGCGGCACGACCCTGCTGGTGGACACCTACGACGTCGCCGAGGCGGTACGGACGGCCGTGGAGGTCGCCGGGACGGGCCTGGGCGCGGTGCGCATCGACTCCGGGGACCTGCTGCTGGTCGCGCACCGGGTGCGCCAGCAGCTGGACGAGCTGGGGGCGACGGGGACGCGGATCGTGGTCACCTCGGACCTGGACGAGTACGCGATCGCCTCGCTGGCGGCGGCTCCGGTGGACGCGTACGGGGTCGGCACGCAGCTGGTGACGGGCAGCGGGCACCCGACCTGCTCGATGGTCTACAAGCTGGTGGCCCGGGCGGTGTCGGCGGACCCCAAGGCGCCGCTGCTGCCGGTGGCGAAGAAGTCCTCGGGCGGCAAGACCTCGCTGGGCGGCCGCAAGTGGGCGGCGCGCCGGGTCGACGCGGAGGGGGTCGCGGAGGCGGAGGTCGTGGGCGTGGGCCCGGTACCGACGGCCCTGGCGGACCGGCAGCTGCTGGTCCAGCTGGTCAAGGGCGGCGAGGTGGTGGCCCGCGAACCCCTGGAGGCGGCCCGGGAGCGCCACCTCGCGGCCCGGGCGGGCCTGCCGCTGTCCGCGACGCAGCTCTCGCGCGGCGAGGCCGTGATCCCGACGGAGTACGTCTAGGCCCCGTCCGGGGCCCGTCCGCCCGGACGGGCCCCGGCACACTCCGCCCGGCCCCCCGGCTCCGGGCCCCAGGTTCGGGAAGGGGCGGGGTGGGGGAAGAGCCCGCCCAGCGGCAACCACATCGACCTAAGGACACGCGACATGCACCGCGCACTGATCGTCGTCGACGTACAGAACGACTTCTGCGAAGGCGGCAGCCTCGCGGTCACCGGCGGGGCCGATGTCGCCGCCGCCATCACCGAGCTGATCGGGCAGGCCACGCCGGGCTACCGGCACGTCGTCGCCACGCGCGACCACCACATCGATCCCGGTCCGCACTTCGCGCACCCGCCGGCCGCGCCCGACTACGAGACCACCTGGCCGGTGCACTGCGTCGCCGGGACCGAGGGCGTCGGGTTCCACCCGAACTTCGCCCCCGCCGTGGCCTCCGGCGCCATCGCCGCCGTCTTCGACAAGGGGGCGTACGAGGCCGCCTACAGCGGGTTCGAGGGCCGGGACGAGAACGGCTCGGGCCTCGCCGACTGGCTGCGGGAGCGGGGCGTCACGGAGGTCGACGTGGTCGGCATCGCCACCGACCACTGCGTGCGGGCCACCGCCCTGGACGCGGCCCGCGAGGGCTTCCGTACACAGGTCCTGCTCGACCTCACGGCGGGCGTCGCCCCGCACACCACCGCCCGCGCCCTGGAGGACCTCCGCACGGCCGGCGTGGGCCTCACCGGCGCTCCGGTGCTCGGCGGCGCGTAGCGGGCCCTACGCGCCCCGCAGGAGGGCGCCGATCGGGTGCCACAGTTCCTGGGCGCGGTCCGGGGTGCAGCGCCACAGGAGGCCGTCCGGGTGGTGGAGGACGGCGGTGACCTCATCGGGGGTGGGCGGATGGGCGTTGCCCCGCAGGTAGACGGCGCGCATGCCGAGGTTCCGCAGCCTGGTCAGGGCGCGGGCCCGGTTCGCGGCGTGGACGAGCACGCGGACGTTCCCGTCCTCGCCGGACGGCCTGGGCAGCATGAGCGCGACCACCACGCTGCCGCCAGGCAGTCTGACGAAACCTCCACCGGGCATGATCTTCAGCTCCCCCGTCAATAAGACAACTTCCGACCCGCATCTAAACGCGATCGGCCGCCGCCCGCTAGAGGGCGACGGCCGATCATGCTTTGACCTGCGGTTTTACCGAACTACTTCACGGCGCGACCGACCTCGACCGTCATCTGGAGACCGTCGTACGGCTCCTTGGCGATCTTGATCTTGGTGTTGGTGTCAGTGGTCTTCACCGAACCGGTCGGGTTCTCGTCGTAGAAGTACTTGCCCTTGTGGTCGTCGAAGACGAGGTTCGCGGGCTTCGGCTTGAGGAACAGCGCCTCGCCGTTCTTGTGCAGGGTGAAGGCGTCCGTCGAGTACGCGCTGAACGTCGCGTCGTACGGCTGGATCTTGTTCCGCAGCAGGGTGCCGTCCGCCCACTTCATCGGCTTGGCGTTGGCGTCGATCGGCAGGATCAGACCCGAGCCGGGGTGCTGGCTCGTGTTGTTGTCCTTCTGGGAGGTGTCCCAGAGCCAGATCAGCAGACCGTCCTGGTAGGGGTAGTGCTCCACCCAGTTCGGCTTGGTGTTGGCGAAGCCGAAGTTGTACGGGCCGACCTTGAGGGTCGAGTCGTACGAGACGTAGCGACGGTTCTCCGCCAGGTAGTACTGCGCGTACTCCTTGGTGAAGCCGGCGCCGACCCGCGAGAAGCCCTTGCCGGTCCAGCCGTTGTCGCCGTTCTCGGCGCCGTCGGTGAACAGGGTGGAGCCGTCCGCGGTGATGTTGATCGCGTCGGCGGTGAAGCCCTTGCCGCCGGCGCCGCCGTCCGTCTGGTAGCGGAAACGGAGGTCGACCTTCTTGCCCGCGTAGGCGTCCAGCGGGAAGTTCAGCTGCTTCCAGGCACCGGAGGCGCCGGTCAGCGAGGGGGCGCCGGAGGCGTCGACCGGGAGGGCCGCGCCGTCGGCGGTGCCGGCGAGGGCGGTCCAGGTGGCGCCGCCGTCCGTGGACACCTCGGTGTACAGGAAGTCGTAGTCCTGCTCGATGTCCCACCAGCTCTTGAGGGACAGGGCGGCGGAGGACTTGCCGGTCAGGTCGACCGAGCGGGTCAGGGTGTTCTTGAGGTCGTCACCCATGTTGCTCCACCACTGCGAGGAGCCCTCGGCGGGAGCGACGATGTCCGTCTTGACCTGCTTCTTCGGCAGATCGACGAGCAGGGCCTGCTTGTCCTTGGTGTTGTACGCGGAAACGCCCAGCTTGTGGGTGGAGTTCGTCGCGGCCTTGGCCTTGTCGAAGTTCAGCCAGCCCAGCTGCAGCTTGCTCCAGGCGTCCATGTCGCCCGGGAGGTTGCCTATGGACTCCTTGCCGTCGCCGAGCCAGGAGCCCGCCGACATCAGGGACCAGAAGCCGACGCTGTTGTCGCCGCCGCCGGAGGTGTCGTAGAGGTCCGGCAGACCGAGGTCGTGGCCGTACTCGTGCGCGAAGACGCCGAGGCCGCCGTTCTCCGGCTGCATCGTGTAGTCGCCGACCCAGATGCCGGTGTCGCCGATCTGCGTGCCGCCGGCCTTGTTGTTCGCCGGGCCGGTCTTGCCGACGTCGGTGCCGTAGGCGTACCAGCGGTGCGCCCACAGGGCGCTGGTGCCCTGCACGCCGCCGCCGGCCGACTCGTCCTCGCCCGCGTGGACGATCTGGAAGTGGTCGATGTAGCCGTCGGGCTCGTTGAAGTTGCCGTCGCCGTCGTAGTCGTTGCGGTCCCACTGGTCGTACTGCGCCAGGGTCGCCTTGATCTCGGCGTCGGTCTTGCCGGCCTTCTTCTGGGCGTCGACCCAGGCGTTGACGCCGTCCTTGACGGTGTCCCAGACGTTGGAGCAGTTCGTCTGGCCGCAGTAGTTCGAGCCGTAACGGGCCTCGTTGTACGGGATCTTGACCCAGTCGGCGACCTGGCCGTCGACGGAGTAGCGGCCCGAGGAGGTCTTCTCGTAGTAGGTCTTCAGCGAGTTCTTGCCCTGGCCGGTACCGAAGTACAGGTCCTGGAAGTAGTCGCGGCTGAAGTCCTTGCGCCAGGCCGTGCTGTTGTTCGTCGCGCGGTCGGGCTGCGCGATCGTGTTGTGCGCCGGGCCCGGGGTGCCGCCGTACTTAGGAGCCGGGGGCTTGGGGCCGTTGGGGCCGTCCGGGTCGAACATGGTCGTGTTGTCGACCTGGTCGCCGAACTCGACGAGGATCGTGAAGATCTTGTCGGTCTTCTCGCGGCCCAGCTCGACGTACTTCTTGTCGTCCAGCTTGACGACCTTGGAGGCCCCGCGCTGCTCGACTGCCTTCTTGCCGCTCAGCACCTGGTCGACGGCAGCTTCGCGGGCCTGCGCCTGCTGCTTGCTGAACGGGCCGGGCAGGTCGTGCTGGACCTGCTCCTTGTTCGGAGCACTCGGGTCCTGGCGTTCCGCTGCGGGCGCGTTGCCCCGACCCTGGTCGGCCTGTGCCGTGGTGAAGAAGGCGCCCGAGGCCGCGGTGGCGGCCAGCGTCACGGCGATGGCCGCGGTGCGCAGCGTGCGCCTTCTCGTGGAGTTGCCGGTCACTTGATGTCGTTCCCCTCCCGCGGCCGCAGCGTTGGTCGGAACGTCTCCAAAGGAGTGGGGGGTTCCGCGCGGCGCGCGTCTCAAGTGACGACATTTGACCGGAGAGAAGGGAGAAAAGACAGACCTTGACTTGTTCCTTACAACTGCACTATGCGGGCAGCCGGTTCCGCTATTCGGACGTTCGTCACCAGTCGGGGCGAAGGGGAGGTTCCCGCCCCCTGGAGGAACGGCGGCGGACTGACGGAGGAACACCGCAGGGGCAGCGGGAGAACTGCCGGAGAAGTGGCGGGGAAACGCCGGAGGATGCACGGTCCATGACGCCGTGCGCCCCCCGTGCTCCCGCGCGGGGCAGCCGTTCGGTTAGGGCACGCTTACTGACGGTTCCGCTCGGGCATGCCCCGTCGTAGAGTCTCTTGCCGCGCGACGAGTTGAGCCGACTCTCCCTCACCGCCTTGAGGACGGATACCGCCATGCCGCGTCCGACTGCCGCACAGCTCGCCTACGGGTCCGCCACCGTCATCGTGTCGACGATCGCCATGCTGCTGCTGTCGCAGACGAGCACGGGGATCGGCATCGCGGTCATCTCCGCGGCCGCGCTCGCCCTCGGGCTCCTCGTCGCGCTCACCGTGCCGATCCCGCGCCGGCGCGGCCGGCACGCCGCCGGGCGTTCCGGTGCGCTGCCGCAGGACTCCGTCGTCCCCGTCGAGGTCCGCTCGGGAGCGCGGGTGCCCGAGCCGAGGGCCGCGTCCGAACACCCCGTGCACCACTGACGCGTACGCGTACGACGGTGCGGGCGGCCGGTCCCCAGGGGACGGCCGCCCGCACCGCATGCATGGCGGGACGCGGACTCAAGTGGTGCGGACCACCACGGTCTTCGCCACCTTGTCGTGCAGACCCTGTCTGTACGGCTTGTCGATCAGCATCGAAATGATCAGCGCGAGCGGCCACAGGCAGAAGCAGCAGATCAGGGTCGGCACCCACAGCACCGCGCCACGGCTGAGCGCGGCGCCGGAGGGCGGCACGCTGCCGTCGTTGAGCATCGCGACGCGCAGGCCCAGCGCCCGCTTCCCGATCGTCTGGCCGTTCCTCTTGGTGAACCACCAGTCGTAGCCGACGTACGCGATGATCGAGATCAGCGTCCAGAGCAGCCCGGAGCCGTTGTACGACTTGGTGATGACCTCGGTGACGTCCTCGCCCTTGTCCGTGTCGACGGCGTACCGCCGCGCACCGAACGGCAACTGGATGAGGAACAGCGGGACCGCGACGATGATCAGGTCGATGATCCGCGCGCCGAGCCGCTTGCCGAAGTCCGCGAGCGGGGGCATGCCGGCGAGCGGGTCCGGCATCCCGTACGGGCCCCCGGCGCCGCCGCTGCCGTTGTACGGGCCCGGCGGGGGCGGGTAGCCCCCGCCTCCGCCGGGTCCGCCGGGGGGCGGGGGCGGCGGGTACCCGCCCGCGCCGGGCGGCGGCGAACCGTACGGCGAACCGCCCGACGGGGGCGTCGGCTCCTGGGGCCTCTTGCGGAACGGGTCGTCCTCGGGCGGCTGCTCCGGCGGCGGCTGATCGGTGCTCATGGCCCGAGTCGACCCCGCGCGCGCGAGCCCCGCAACGGGACGGCGTCCGTTCGGGGGTGGTGCTCCGCCCAGGGGGTGTCTTCCGGATCAGGCCGGCCCGGCACGATCCGGAAGACACCCCCTAGCGGGCTACGTAGGTCTTCGCCGCCTTGTCGTGCCATGCCTGGCGGCGGGGCCGGTCGACCAGGCACCAGAGGCTGCCCGGGACGCCGAGGACCGCGTACACCAGCCAGCGGCCCAGGGCCGCGCCGAAGGTGGGCGGGCGCCGGGTGGCGGTGGCCAGGACGCGGACGCCGAGCAGCTTCTTGCCCGGGGTGCGGCCCCAGCGGGCGGTGGGGGCGACCTCGTAGAGGATCCCGAAGAGCAGGACGGCGGCGAGTACCAATGCCAGGTAGCCGGTGACGGTGGCGTCGAGCAGCCAGACGGTGGTGTGCCGGCCGATCCCGCGGGCCGCGTCGATCTTGGCCTCGATGTGGGCCGTCGCCCGGGGGACGAGGGGCAGGGCGGCCCCCGTCGCGACGGCTGCGAGTACGAGGGAGTCCAGGAGGCGGGCCAGGGCGCGGCGGACCAGCCCGGCGGGGCGGACGGCCCGCTCGGCCATGCGCTCGAAGACGGCGTGCGCGGTGGGGAGCGGGGCGGGGGCGGGAGGTTGCGGGGCGGGGGCCTGCGGGACCGCGGCCTGCGGGGCGGGGTCGTGCCGGGCGGCGGCGGGCGCGGGCCGCAGGGGGCCGGGGGCCGGCCTGGGCGCGGTCACCACCGGACGGGGCCGGGCCGGGTCCGGACGGGGCGCCTTGACCGCCTCGGGCCACGAGGAGGTGACCCCGGACGGCGCATCACCGCCTCCGGGAGCCGCGGGCCAGGCGGGAGCCGGTGCGGGGGCGCCGGGCGCGACGGGCGCGGCGGGCGCAGGGGCAGCGGCGGCTACGGCGGCGGCCACCACCGGTGACCGGGCCGACAGGATGCCCACCGCCTCCGCCGGGGCCTGCGCGGGAAACCGGTCCACGGGCGGCGCGGCGACCGCCGCCCGGGCGGGCGGCGCGCCGGCCGGCTCCTCGGCGTGGCCCCAGGACACCCGCACGTCGCGCGGGCCGCCGAAGCCGGCCTGGTGCGCGGGGTCCGCCTGCCACGCCGCCGCCTCGGCCACGGCGGCGGCCACCGGCTCGCGCTCCGGCTCGTACTCCGGCTCGTGCTCAGGCTCCGCATCCGGGTCCGGCAGCGTCTCGGTCGCGGACGTCTCGTCCGGGAAGCCCGGGCCCGCCCCGTCCGCGGGCGTGGCCGGCCTGCTCGTACCCGGCACCCAGGCAGAGCCGTTCCAGTACCGGACGTACCCGGGGATGGAGGGATCGGGGTAGTAGCCCTCGCGGGCCGCGTGCTCGCCGTCACCAGGGGAGGCCGTCAATGTCCCCAACTCCGATCGTGGCTTGAGGCTGTGAAGGGCAGGACCATAGCGAAGAACCTCCCTCCGACCGGTCCGGTAACGGGAGAATCCAAGCCTTCGAGCGAATCCTTTCCCCGGCCGCCTCTTTTCGGTCATCCGACAGATTTCGGCCAATCTGCGCCCCACCGCGCGAAGTCGCGTCATACCCCGGCACACAGGGGCTCTCTCCGGACGCGGGGCACGACCGGCCCCGCGCACCGCACGCGAGATCCGCTGAGAAGTGAGGCCGTCATGCACCACCACCCCGTCATCGAGCGCGAGCTGGAACTCAAGCTGGTCATGTCCCCCGAGCGCAGCATCCCCGTCCCCGCCAGGCTGCTCTACCTGACGGACGACCCGTACGCCGTGCACATCACCTTCCACGCCGGCTCCAGCGTCCCGGTGAACTGGACCTTCGCGCGCGAGCTGCTGGTCGAGGGGGTGTTCCGCCCGTGCGGTCACGGAGACGTCCGGATCTGGCCCACGAAGTCCGACAACCGGCCGGTGCTGTGCATGGCGCTCAGCTCGCCCGACGGCGACGCCCTGTTGCAGGCCCCCGCCACCGCCGTGTCCGCCTGGCTGGAGCGGACCCTGCGCGTGGTCCCGCCGGGGACGGAGGCCGAGCGGCTCGGCCTGGACGCGGCGCTGGCGGAGCTGCTCACGCCGACCCCGGCGGACGACCTGTGGCTGCGGGACCCCTGGCCCTCGGACGAGTCACCGGACGGGGACTCGTGAGGGCTCCGTCAGAACAGCTTGCCGGGGTTCAGCAGCCCCAGCGGGTCGAAGGCGCGCTTCACGTTGCGCTGCACCTCCAGCCCCACCGGCCCCAGCTCACGGGCGAGCCACTCCTTCTTGAGGACGCCGACCCCGTGCTCGCCGGTGATGGTGCCGCCCAACGACAGCCCGAGCGCCATGATGGCGTCGAAGGACGCGCGGGCCCGGCGCGTCTCGTCCTCGTCGGCCGGGTCGAAGCAGACCACCGGGTGGGTGTTGCCGTCGCCCGCGTGCGCGCACACCCCGATGAGCAGGTCGTGCGTACGGGCGATCCCGGCGGTCCCGTCGAGCATCTCGGCGAGCCGCGAGCGCGGGACGCACACGTCGTCGATCATCGTCGCGGGCCGCAGGGTCTCCAGTGCGGTCAGCGACATCCGCCGGGCCTGGAGCAGCAGCTCCGATTCCGCCTCGTCCTCGGCCGGTACGACGGCCGTGGCTCCCGCGGCCGTGCACAGTTCGCCGACGGCGGCGAGGTCGTCGGGCGCGTGCGGGGTGTCGAAGGCGGCGAGCAGCAGCGCCTCGGTGGTCTCGGGCAGGCCCATCTTGCCGAGGGCGTTGACGGCCCTGATGGTCGTACGGTCCATCAGTTCCAGCAGCGAGGGTGTCAGACCGGCCTCCATGACGGCGCACACGGCCTCGCAGGCGGCCGCGGCCGAGGGGAACTCGGCGGCGAGCGCGAGCTGCCGGGGCGGCGCGGGACGCAGCGCGAGTACGGCCTGGACGACGATGCCGAGGCTGCCCTCGGAGCCGACGAACAGGCGGGTGAGGTCGTACCCGGCGACGCCCTTGGCGGTGCGCCGGCCGGTGCGCAGCAGCCGCCCGTCGGCGAGGACCACGTCGAGGCCGAGGACGTATTCGGCGGTGACCCCGTACTTGACGCAGCACAGGCCGCCGGACGCGGTGCCGATGTTGCCGCCGATGGTGCACTGTTCCCAGCTGGAGGGGTCGGGCGGGTAGTACAGGCCCTGTGCGGCGACGGCGCGCGAGAGGACGGCGTTGACCACACCGGGCTCGACGACGGCGATCCGGTCGACGGCGCTGACCTCCAGGATCCGGTCCATCTTCACCAGGGAGAGCACGATGCAGCCCTCGGAGGCGTTGGCACCGCCGGACAGGCCCGTACGGGCGCCTTGGGGGACGACGGGGACACGCAGTGCGGTCGCGGTGCGCATGACGTGCTGCACCTGCTCGACGGTCCGGGGCAGGACGACGGCGGCCGGTCTGCCGGCGGCGCAGAAGCTCGCCATGTCGGCGGCGTAGGAGGCGGTCACCTGGGGGTCGGTCAGGACCGCTTCGGCCGGCAGTCCTTCGAGGAGCGCTTCGTGGAGCGCTGCGAGGACGTCCGCGCCGGGTGAGGTGGAGAGGTCATCATCCATGGGGTCAGCGTGGCAGCTGGGGCCATAGGTGTGAACACGGACGCGACCTTCTTCGGACACCCCGGCGTACTCTTCATATTGACGCACAGTGAGCGCATGGACCGTATCGACTACGCATCGGAGCAGGCCGGGCCGGCCGTGACGTTCACCGGCCGCAAGACGCTCGTGGCGGCCGCGGTCGCGGTGGTCCTGATCGTCGGGGCCCTGGTGATCAGGCCGGCGAGGACCGGGGACGACGCCCGCCCGCCGGGGCCCGGTGAACGGGCGGTGGCGGCGATGGGCCTGGGCGCACCGGCGGCCGCGGTGGACCTGACGGCGCTGGTCACGGACCGGGAGAAGTGGCTCGCGGGGCACCCCCGCGACGACGCGTCGTGGGCGGTGCTCGGCTCGGCGTACCTGGAGCAGGCGCGGCGCACGGCCGCCCCGGACTGGTTCCCGAAGGCGGAGGGGGCGCTGAAACGGTCGCTGGAGCTGCGGCCCGCGGAGAAGGGCAACCTCGACGCGATGACGGGCATGGGCGCGCTGGCCAACGCCCGGCGCGACTTCGGGACGGCGAAGAAGTGGGGGGAGCTCGTACGGGCACAGTCGCCGCGGCGCTGGACGGCGTACCCGGTGCTCGTGGACGCGTACTCCGGGCTCGGCGACTACAAGGCCGCGCAGAAGGCGCTGGAGCGGCTGGACGAACTGCACTCGGGGCTGGCGGCGTACGTCAAGGCCTCCGAGGTGTACCGGGACCGCGGCTGGCGCGAGGACGCGGTGATGGCGATGGAGCACGCGGCCGGGGTGGCGAAGGCCCCGGCGGAGAAGGCGTACGCGCTGTTCCGGCTCGGGGAGCTGTCCTGGGAGCGGGGCGACGCGGAGGAGGCGCTGGGCCAGTACGAGGCGGCGCTGCGGACGGACCCGGCGCAGGCGCAGGCGCTGGGCGGCCGGGCGCGGGCGCTGGCCTCGCTGGGGCGGGGCGGGGAGGCGGTCCGGGACTACCGGATGGCGCTGGGGCGGGCGGCGGTACCGCGGTTGCAGCTGGAGCTGGGCGAGCTGCTGGAGTCGCTGGGGCGGGCGGAGGAGGCGCGGGCGCCGTACGAGGCGCTGGGGGCGCTGGCGGGGCTGGAGGGGGCACAGCCGGTGAACGAGAACGTGGTGCTCGGGCTGTACGAGGCCGACCACCGCGATCCGGAGGCGGCGGTGCGCAGGCTCACGCAGGAGTGGGGGCGGCACAAGAGCATGGAGGTCGCCGACGCGCTGGGGTGGGCGCTGCACAGGACGGGCGACGACGCGATGGCGCTGGAGTACGCGAAGAAGGCGACGGAACCGGGGCTGCGGAGCGCGGAGTTCGCCTTCCACCGGGCGATGATCGAGCGCGGTCTGGGCGACGAGGCGGGGGCGCGGCGGCACTTGCAGGAGGCCCTGCGGACGAACCCGGGCTTCTCACCGGTGCGGGGACCATTGGCGAAGGAGGCCCTGGCCGCCCTGGCCCAGCCCCCGCCGGGCGGCCCGGAGAACATGCAGCCGGCCACCCCCTGGGTCGCCCCGGACCTCCCGAAGGCCGCCCCGAAGCCGGGCCCCAAGCCGGCGCAGCCGGCACCGAAGCCCTCCGCGACGACCTGAGACCCCGGGCACGCCATCCGGCCCCGCCGGGGCCGGCTGCGATGCAGGCCCGGCAAACCCGGCCCCGCCGGCGATCGAGGCGCGGGGTGCGGGGCGGAGCCCCGCGGAGCCCGGCGCAGCCGGGGCCGCGACGCGGGGTGCGGGCGGTGCGGGGTGCGGGCGGCGCGGGGTGCGGGCGGTGCCGTACGGCCCCACCGCACGCCCCGGCCCCGCCGCCCCCGAAGGGCCGGCGGGGCCGGGGCCACACGTCGGCGCGACCGCAACCTACAGGTTGCCCCGCTTCTCCTGCTCCCGCTCGATCGCCTCGAACAGCGCCTTGAAGTTGCCCTTGCCGAAGCCCATCGACCCGTGCCGCTCGATGATCTCGAAGAACACCGTCGGCCGGTCCTGCACCGGCTTCGTGAAGATCTGCAGCAGGTACCCGTCCTCGTCGCGGTCGACGAGGATCTTGAGCTCGCGCAGCGTCTCCACCGGCACCCGCGTCTCGCCGGCCCACTCGCCGAGCGTGTCGTAGTACGAGTCCGGGGTGTCCAGGAACTGCACGCCCGCCGCCCGCATGGACCGCACCGTCGCCACGATGTCGTTCGACGCCAGCGCGATGTGCTGGACGCCCGCACCGCCGTAGAACTCCAGGTACTCGTCGATCTGCGACTTCTTCTTCGCGATCGCCGGCTCGTTGATCGGGAACTTCACCTTGAGGGTGCCGTCCGCGACCACCTTCGACATCAGCGCCGAGTACTCGGTGGCGATGTCGTCGCCCACGAACTCCTTCATGTTCGTGAAGCCCATGACCTTGTTGTAGAACGCCACCCACTCGTTCATCCGGCCCAGCTCGACGTTGCCCACGCAGTGGTCGATCGCCTGGAAGGTCCGCTTGGCCGGCGGCTCGACCATCGGGTCGACGGCGACGAAGCCCGGCAGGTAGGGGCCGGAGTACTCCTTGCGCTCCACCAGCGTGTGGCGGGTCTGCCCGTACGTCGCGATCGCGGCGAGCACGACCGTGCCGTGCTCGTCCTTGACCTCGTACGGCTCGTCCAGCCCGCGCGCGCCGTGCTCGACGGCGTACGCGTACGCCGCACGGGCGTCCGGGACCTCGATCGCGAGGTCGATCACGCCGTCGCCGTGCTCGGCGACGTGCTCGGCGAGGAAGCGGCCGTGGTCCGTGGCCGCCTTGATGACGGAGGTCAGGACGAAGCGGGCGGAGCCGTTCGTCAGGACGTAGCTGGCCGTCTCGCGGACGCCGTTCTCCGGTCCGGAGTAGGCGACCAGCTTCATGCCGAACGCGGTGGAGTAGTAGTGCGCGGCCTGCTTGGCGTTGCCCACGGCGAAGACGACGGCGTCCATGCCCTTCACCGGGAAGGGGTCTGCCTCGCGCGCGGTGGCCGGGGTGGTTTCGAGGTTCGCCAAAGACTCAGTCATGAGCGCAGAGTCCCGCCGATCCACAAGCTGCGCAATAGTTTCCCTTTCCGCTGTACAGATTGACCAGCCGGGGCGGAGGATGACTGAGAGATCTGTGCAGGATGACCACCAGCCGAGCGGTCCGGAGGCGGCCATGGGAATCGACGAACTGGACGGGCGCCTGATCGTGCTGCTGGCGCGCGAACCCCGGATCGGGGTGCTGGAGGCGTCCCGTCGGCTCGGCGTGGCGCGCGGCACGGTCCAGGCGCGCCTGGACCGGCTCCAGTCGAACGGGGTCATCCGCGGTTTCGGCCCGCAGGTCGACCCGGCGGCGCTGGGGTACCCGGTGACCGCGTTCGCCACGCTGGAGATCAAGCAGGGGCAGGGCGCCGACGTACGGGCCCACCTGGACGGCGTGCCGGAGGTGCTGGAGCTGCACACGACGACCGGCCAGGGGGACATGCTGTGCCGGCTGGTCGCCCGCTCCAACGCCGACCTGCAACGGGTGATCGACCGGGTGGTCGGCTTCGAGGGGATCGTGCGGGCGTCGACGGCGATCGTCATGGAGAACCCCGTCCCCCTGCGGATCATCCCTCTGGTGGAGCAGGCGGCCGCGGACGACTGACGGGCGGACGAACCGACGGGCCCTGCTCGCGACGAGCCCTGTCCACGACGGGAGTTGACCACGAGCGAGTTGCAAAGAAACCCTTGCATAGGAATCTTTGCAACTCTACTGTGGGGTCGTGCCCGAGACACCGGAAGTCCCCCAGCCCCAGCTCCGCACCCTCGACGCCCGCTCGCTGCGCGGGCTCGCCCACCCGCTGCGCATGCGCCTGCTGGCCGCGCTGCGCCACGAGGGACCCGCCACCGCCTCACAACTGGCCGAACGGCTCGGCGAGTCCAGCGGCGCCACCAGCTACCACCTGCGCCAGCTCGCCGCCTACGGGTTCGTCGAGGACGCGCCCGGGCACGGCAAGGGCCGCGAGCGGTGGTGGAAGGCCTCCCACGACGGCACGCGGTTCGACGAGTCGCTGCTCTACGACGACGACCCGGCAACCCGCGGCGCGGCGGACTTCTTCCTGCAGCAGATCGCGACGACCCACGCGCAGGAGGTCAACTCCTGGCTCGCCAAGGCCGACACGTGGCCGGCCGAGTGGCGGCGCGGCTCCGACCTCAGCGACTTCACGCTGCACCTGACGGCCGAACAGGCCCTGGAGCTGATCCACAAGATGCACGACCTGGTCAACAGCTACCGCGACCTGCCGCCCGCGGAGGGCCGTCAGCCGGTCCGCATCCACACGCACACCTTCCCGCGTGAAGGCGACCACACCCGGCGCACGGCATGAGCAGGCGCCCCTTCGCGGCGGTACTGGCCGCCAACACGATCTCCATAGCCGGGAGTTCCCTCACCCTCATCGGCGTTCCGTGGTTCGTGCTCCAGACCACGGGCAGCGCCGGCCGGGCCGGGGTCGTCGCCTTCTGCGCCACGCTGCCCGTCGTCGTGGCGGCCCTCGTCGGCGGCCCCGTCATCGACCGGATCGGGAGGCGGCGGGTCTCCGCCGTCTCCGACCTGGTCTGCGCCCTGTCCGTGGCCGCGATCCCGCTGCTGCACTACGCGGGGATGCTGGAGTTCTGGATGCTGTGCGCCCTGATGGCCCTCGGCGGCCTCGTGCACACCCCGGGCCTGACCGCCCGCGGCGTCCTGCTCCCGGACCTCGCCGAGCACGCCGGGACCACCCTCGCCCGCGCGGCCAGCCTCTACGACGGGGTTTCGCGCGGGGCCCGCATGATCGGGGCCGCGCTGGCCGGGGTACTGATCGCCGCGTTCGGGACCGAGTCCATCCTGCTGGTGGACGCCGCCACCTTCGGCGCGTCGGCGCTGCTGGTCACCGCGTTCCTGCGCGGGGTCCCGGCGGCCGAACCGCACCGCGCCGCAGGGAGGATCTCCTTCGCGGGCTACCGGGCCGAGCTCGCCGAAGGCTGGGCCTTCCTGACCCGGTCGCGGCTGCTGCTCGTCATCACCGCGATGGTGATGACGACCAACGGCCTGGACCAGGGCTGGTCTTCGGTGCTGCTGCCCGTGCACGGCAGCGAGGCCCTCGGCGGCCCCGCCGCGCTCGGCCTGATGGTGTCCCTCTTCGGCGGCTGCGCGCTGCTCGGCGCCCTGCTGTACGGGGCGTGGGGCCAGCGGCTGAACCGCAGGACGGTGTTCGCGGTGGCGTTCCTGCTGTGCGGGGCGCCCCGGTACGTGGTGGCCGCCCTCACCGGTACCCCGCTGCCGCTCGCGGTGACGATGGCCCTGTCCGGACTCGGGGCGGGCATGCTCAACCCGATCCTGTCCACGGTCGTCTACGAGCACGTGCCGGACGCGCTGCGCAGCCGGGTCGCCGGGGTGAGCACGGCCGGCTGCGAGCTGACGATGCCGCTGGGCGGTCTCGCGGCGGGCCTGCTGGTCGGCGGGTTCGGCGCCACCACGGCGCTCCTCGCCTTCGGCGGCGTCTACCTGCTGGCGACGCTGAGCCCCCTGGTGTTCCCGGCCTGGCGCGGCATGGACGGCCCGCCGGCGCGGGCCGGCCGGCCGTCACCCGCCGGCCCGCAGGTACAGGCCGGCCGGACCGGGTCCGTCAGCAGGACGGAACCTGCTCCCCCCGGTTCAGCGCACGAAGGGCGTCCACCGCACCCGTCAGCGAAGTGACGGGGATCAGCCGGAGCCCCTCGGGGAGTTCGGAGCGGGCGTCGGAGCACTCGGCCTTCGGGACGAGGAACACGCTCGCCCCGTCCCGTCTTGCCGCCTGCGTCTTGAGTGCGACGCCGCCGACCGCGCCGACCTCACCCCCGGCGGTGATGGTCCCCGTACCGGCGATGACACGCCCTCCGGTCAGGTCGCCGCCGCTGCCGTCGCCGTCGAGCTTGTCGACGATGCCGAGGGAGAACAGCAGCCCGGCGCTGGGGCCGCCGACGTCGGCGAGGTTGAGTTCGGCCTTCACCGTCGCGGGGTCCTTGTGCAGGAACCCGAGGGCGGCCTGGGAGGCGGTCGACTGGGACTTGGCCATTTCCTCCAGGTTGTGCGCCTCGATCTCCTTGTCGCTTCCGCCGGACGGGTAGACGGACTCCCGGGGCATGACGGCCCGGGTGCTGTCGAACCACCGGGCGAGGAGTTCGGGCAGCCGCACCGTCGAGGAGGGGCCGGTGGCCTGGATGGTGGTCATCCGCAGCTGGCCCTTGGTCTCGCGGGTCGGGGCGCCCGTGACGGCGATGACGGGCTTGCCGTCGCGGGCACCGAGCACGTCGGCGGTGAGCCCTGGCTGGGCGATCACGAAGGGCAGCGGCGCGAAGGCCGCCGCGGCGAACAGCCCGAGCACGGGCAGGGCGCAGACGGCCAGGGCGGCGGGACGCGGCAGACGTGTGAGGCGAGAGAGCACCCGGTCAATCTATCGGGCCGGTGCGGGCGGCACGGAGCGCCTGCCCGGGCGCATGCCGCAGCCGCGCCCCGGCGGACCGGGACGCGGAGGCCGGGCGGCCCTCAGCGCAGGGCGTCGGCGACCTCGCGGGCCGCGTCGACCACGCGCGGGCCCACCCGCTCGGGCACGGCGTCGGCCAGCATGACGACTCCGACGCTGCCCTCCAGCCCGGTGATCCCGACGAGGGGCGCGGCGGCACCGCTGGCGCCCGCTTCCAGTTCGCCGTGGGTCAGGGTGTACCCGGGGTCGGTGAGCGAGCCCTGACGGGCGGCCAGGATGGCCCGGCCTGCGGCCCCGCGGTCCAGCGGGTGGCGGAAGCCGGCCCGGTAGGCCACGTGGTAGTCGGTCCAGGTCGGCTCGACGACCGCCACCGCGAGCGCCTCGGTGCCGTCGACGAGGGTCAGGTGCGCGGTCGCCCCGATGTCCTCGGCGAGGGAGCGCAGCGCGGGCAGGGCCGCCTCGCGGACGAGCGGGTGGACCTGGCGCCCCAGCCGGAGCACGCCGAGCCCGACCCGGGCCCGGCCGCCGAGGTCACGGCGGACCAGGGCGTGCTGTTCGAGCGTGGCGAGCAGACGGTAGACGACGGTGCGGTTGACACCGAGACGGTTGGAGAGCTCGGTGACGGTCAGACCGTGGTCGGTGTCCGCGAGCAGCTTGAGAACTCTGAGCCCTCGGTCGAGGGTCTGGGAGGTTTCCGCAGTCACGACGCCTCTCCCTCTTTCACTGGGCGGCGGTGACTCTCGCGGGGTGGAGCGCTGCCGGTCCCTCGGCGACGCACGGAGAGGCCGCCGGTTGCGGCCATGGCATGGCTCCGGCTGCGCTCCCGCGGCGGCGCTGCCACGGGGCGTTCGTTTCGGGGACAGTAGCGAGCAGGTCCGCTCAGCGGAAGGCCTCGTCCAGAATCCGGGCGCCTACCGCCGGTTTGTTCCGTTTTTTTCTGACGCGTGTGTCAATTCGTGATGCCCCGGTACACGAAAGTGCTTTATCAGCGCCGGGTCACCGCATCCGGGTGGCCCACTCCTGCACCTTCTTGATGCGCTCCCGCAGCTGACCCGCCGTCGCCTCGGCGCTCGGCGGCCCGCCGCACACCCGGCGCAGCTCCGTGTGGATCACCCCGTGCGGTTTGCCGCTCTGGTGGACGTACGCGCCGACCATCGTATTGAGCGACTTGCGCAGCTCCAGCAGTTCCTTGTGCGAAACCACCGGACGCCGGTCGGCGGGCAGCTCCAGCAGGTCCGCGTCCGCGTCCGGCTTGCGCCGGCTGTGCGCGATCTGCCGCGACTGCCGCTTCTGGAGCAGCATCTGCACCTGGTCGGGCTCCAGCAGTCCGGGGATGCCGAGGTAGTCCTGCTCCTCCTCGCTGCCGGGGTGGGCCTGCATGCCGAATTCGGCACCGTCGTAGAGCACCCGGTCGAAGACGGCGTCGGACTCCAGCGCCTCGAAGGACATCTGCTCGTCCTCGCCGGTGTCCTCGTCCTCCAGTTTGTTCGCCTCGTCCATTTCCTTCTCGGACTCGGCATAAGGGTCTTCCTCGCCCTTTTTCTTCGGTTTGTCGAGAACGTGGTCCCGCTCGACTTCCATCTCATTGGCGAATCCGAGCAGGTACGGAATCGTCGGAAGGAACACGGAAGCGGTCTCGCCGCGCCTGCGCGAACGCACGAAACGCCCGACGGCCTGCGCGAAGAACAGCGGGGTCGAAATGGTGGTGGCGTACACCCCGACCGCCAGGCGCGGTACGTCGACGCCTTCGGACACCATCCGGACCGCGACCATCCAGCGGTCGTCGCCCGCGCTGAAATCGTCGATCCGCTTCGACGCCCCGGTGTCGTCGGACAGCACGACGGTCGGCTTGGTCCCGGTGATCTCCCGGATCAGCTTGGCGTACGCGCGCGCCGAGTCCTGGTCGGAGGCGATGACGAGACCACCCGCGTCCGGGATGCCCTTCCTGACCTCCGTCAGCCGCTGGTCGGCGGCGCGCAGCACGTTCGGCATCCAGTCGCCGCGCGGGTCCAGCGCGGTGCGCCAGGCCTGCGAGACGGCGTCCTTGGTCATCGGCTCGCCGAGGCGCGCGGCGATCTCGTCGCCCGCCTTGGTGCGCCAGCGCATGTTGCCGCTGTAGGAGAGGAAGATGACCGGCCGGACCACGCCGTCGCCGAGCGCGTTCCCGTACCCGTAGGTGTAGTCGGCGGAGGACCGCCGGATGCCGTCGTTGCCCTCCTCGTACGTCACGAACGGGATCGGGTTGGTGTCGGACCGGAAGGGCGTACCGGTCAGCGCGAGCCGGCGGGTGGCCGGGTCGAACGCCTCCAGGCACGCCTCGCCCCAGGACTTGGAGTCGCCCGCGTGGTGGATCTCGTCGAGGATCACGAGGGTCTTGCGCTGCTCGCACCGGTTGCGGTGCAGCATCGGGCGTACGCCGACACCGGCGTAGGTGACGGCGACGCCGTGGTAGTCCTTGCTCAGCGGCCCTGCGGAGTACTCCGGGTCGAGCCGGATGCCTATCCGGGCGGCGGCCTCGGCCCACTGCTTCTTGAGGTGCTCGGTCGGTGCGACGACGGTCACCTGCTGGACGACGTGGTGGTGCAGCAGCCAGGAGGCCAGCGTCAGCGCGAAGGTGGTCTTGCCCGCGCCGGGGGTCGCGACGGCGAGGAAGTCGCGCGGCTGGGTCTCCAGGTATCGGCCCAGCGCACTCTCCTGCCAGGCACGCAGCTTGCTGGCGGTACCCCACGGCGCACGGCCGGGGAAGGCGGGTGAGAGGTGGTGGGAGGCGGTAGTAGTCACGGTCTCCGGTTCGTCGCTCTCGGCAGTCGTACGTAGGACAACCGGGCCACCCTACCGGTGCGGGCCCGCCCCCCGGAGAGGGACAGGCCCGCGACCTCGCCGGGTGCGGCGAGCGTCACACGCCGAGTCGGCCGGCGGACCTCGGCGACCGCGCCGCGGTCCCGGGGACGTCGCGGGACCCCTGGCACACGTCGGGCACGAAGCGCCGGCAGTACGTCAGGGGCGGCCTCGGGTGGTACGTCAGGGGCGGCCTCGGGTAGTGCGTCAGGCCGGCCGGTGTCATGCGCCTTCCGGCACCGGGTCCAGCCGGGTGGCGACCCACGCCCCGACCAGCGCCACGACGGCCATCGGCAGGAAGACGGCCACGAAGGCGGCGGGGTGCGAGACGGTCACCCCGCCCGCGAGGTCGTGCCCGGCCCCCACCGCTCCCCCGCCCAGCGCGGCGAACGCCGCCCCGCCCGCCGCCAGCAGCACCACGTTCGCCAGCCCGTCGGAGATCTGCAGCGCGGCGGAGTTGGCGCCGGCCTCCTCGGGCGGGGACAGCCTCATCAACAGCACGCCCGTCGGGCCGATGACCAGGCCCATCCCGAAGCACCCCAGGCCCCAGGCCAGCGCCGGCGTCCACACCGGGACCCACGGGACCAGCACGGCCGGCGCCGTCGCGATGGCCACTGCCACCATCACCATCCCGGCCACCATCAGCCGCTCCCGGTACGGCTCCACCCGCCCCTTGGACTGCACCCACGACCCGACCGCCCACGTCAGCCCGCCCAGCGCCAGCGAGAACCCGGCCATCGTCGGGCTCAGCCCCCGCTGGGTGACCAGCATCAGCGGTACGAAGCTCTCCGCCGCGATGAACGCCCCCGCCGCGACCCCGCGCAGCAGCACCACCGCAGGCAGCCCGCGCCGCGCCCGGTACGTCCCGCGCGGCAACAACCCCAGCACCGCCGGCACCAGCAGGGCCGCGCCCGCCGCGCCCGGCAGCAGCGACAGCCACCGCAGGTCCTGGGCGGCGTACTGGAGCAGGCCCGCGCCCGTCGAGATCCCGAGCGCGAGCCGGATCCGGCGGCGGTCGAACGGCTCGGGGCCGTCCGCCGTCCGCACGGGGCCGCCCGCGGTCCGGCGGATCGCCGGCAGGGCCACGACCAGCGGTACGACGACCAGCGCGGGAATCGCCAGGAACACCCAGCGCCACCCGAGCCGCTCGGTCACCGTGCCGGCCGCCAGCGGGCCCACGATCGACGGCACGACCCAGCTCGCGGCGAAGGCGGCCATGATGGCGGGCCGCAGCCGCTCCTCGTAGGCCCGGCTGACGACGACGTACAGGGCGACGATCACCAGCCCGCCCCCGAGCCCCTGCACCGCTCGCCCGATCAGGAACACCCCCATCACGCCGGCGGTCCCCGACACCACCAGCCCGGCGGCGAAGGCCCCGATCCCGACGGCGAGCGGCCGCAGCGGACCCTGCAGGTCGGCCCACTGGCCGGCCAGCACCATGCCGAAGAGGCTGGTCGTGAAGTAGGCGGAGAAGGCGAAGGCGTAGAGCCCGACCCCGTCCAGCTCGCGTGCGGCGACCGGCATCGCCGTGCCCACGGCGGTCGCCTCGAAGGCGATCAGGAAGATGACGGAGACCATCCCGATGCTCAGCGCCCGGTACGGCGGCGCGAGCACCCCGCCCTCGGGCTCCGGGGGAACGGCGGCACCTGCCTTCTGCGACACACGGGGTTTCAGGACGCTCATCGCCCCAGAGTAAGGCGCGTCCCCGGCTCTCGCCCCTGTCTTTTGGACCGATCCCCGCTCCGCCCCCAGACCTACGCCCCCGGCCCCTTGTGAACGCAGCATGACAGTCCCATGGCACCCCCGCCCGCCCTCTTCCCCGCCTCCCCCACCCCCTCGTACGGTCGACCCGTCACCACCACCCAGCCGTGTGCCCGAGTGGTTGAGGGACTCGCCTGCAAAGCGAGTTACGCCGGTTCGATTCCGGTCACGGCTTCTATCTGTCTGACCAGGAAAAACGGAAGGGCGGCACCCCGGCGGGGTGCCGCCCTTCGCGCTGTCCGTCTCGGTTCCCGTCTCAGCGTGGCGCCCCGCACCGCAGGTAAGGGGGGCGACGGCGACACCTGTCGCCGAGCACCGAGCCACCCGGCCGAGCCGAAGCCCGCCACCAGGCGCGGCCCGTGGGACGCAGCTCGGCCCACTTCGTCAGTCGCTGTCGCCCTTGGGCTTCGGCCATGCCTGTAGGGCGATGCGGGCGAGCCATGAAGTGCGCAGCTGAATCCGGTCCTCGTCCCAGCATTCGACCCAACGCTCGTTGCTCCACTTGTCCCGAACCCCCTCCGGCGCGGAGAGCACTGATGAGGTCGTCAGCCGCAAAAGGCTGTGAGCACCCAGGCTGTCCTTTTTATGAGGCCATTCGCGGTTACTCAACGACGGGTTGAGCTTCGTGGTGGTGAGCGTGAGATTGCCGAGCTGATGGACCGCCTCATGCCGTTTCTTCAAGCTCTCCTCGCTCTCACCGTCGTTCAGCGGCCAGTGCGTCTCCCATTTCTGTGGCAGAACGTGCTCAATGTTCAGCCGGGGGTCCGCACTCGAAAGTGCCGGCGCGTGCTCGGTCTTCGGCGTCCGCAGGTGATTCTCCAGTCCGACCAGCAGAGCCTTCAACCGGGCACGGTAGGAACGACGGTAGAGATCGTTTGCGACCAGGCCGGTAAGGAACGTCCGGTCGTCAGGCCACAGCCGGGCGTCGGCCGTTTGATTCCACAGGCTGCGCACGACGGCGTGACCTGCCCGAGCGGGATCGCTCTGCCGAGCATCGGCCAGTACCTGGACAAAGAGTCGGTTGTAGTCCTTCGTCGTCATCAGACACACGGCTCGCCGCATGAGAAAGGAGTCGATGGCACGGGCCGCGATCTCTCGCTGGTCGTTCGGCACGTCATCTGTCGCGTGCAGATAGAGCAGCACCGGCCACGGCGTCGTCGTCATGGCCTGCATGCGGTCGAGCAATCGGCCGGTGGCATCAGTCAGCGGAAATTCTCGCACCCGTTGATACGTCTCGGCATAATGCCTGATGTCCCGAATTACGTCCGAAGCCTGCCGGCCACTCTCCGGCAGCCACTTCTTGAAGTCGGCGAACAGATGTTCCACAAGGATGTCTTGACGCTTTTGAACAGTCAGCCAATAAGCCAGGAGCAAGTCGATCAGGGCACGCCTGATGCGTCCCGTGGTGACCTGACCGCGCCAAGGTTCGGCATCCAGAGGCAGCCAGGCGTTCATCAACAGCTCTTCAGAGTGCTGGTGCTCCCCCTGCGACTCGACGGTCTGAAAAAGAAGGTTCTTCACGAGGTCCGCCGCGTCGAGGCGGACACCACGGTGGTTCAGCGCCTCGAAGATCACCTGCGGGTCGTCACCCGCGTCCAAGACGATCTCGACGAGCTGCATGCGCTCTTGAAGCGTGTAGAACAAGTCGTCGAGCCGCTGGACCGGGTTGGGCGATGCCTTGGCCCAGTCGCCGATCTCCTGCTGGAACCACACGCGGGCACGGACCAGCCGGTGGTCGGGGGCAGCCGCAGTACTGTCGTCGTCGCTCCCGCGTACGGCCCAGAGGAATGCCGCACGGTCCTGCGGGAGCGGCCAGACCTTGTAGCGGTCGTCCGGGAACGCCTCGTGAACCGTCTCCGCCCGGTTCTCCAGCAGACTCGTGAAGCGCCCGACGACGCTGTCGGCGGCAATGTCGTGGGCGACAGCCCGAGCTGCCGCGAAGAGGATCTGCAGCGTGGTCATCCGCTGCTGGCCGTCGATGATGTGGGACGAACCGAGGCGCCGAGGCGGCCGGTACCGCTCCTGTACGACCACGGCGCCCAGGAAGTAGGTGCGCGGCTTCGACTGCCCCGTACCGCTCTGGGGCTCTGTCTCCGCCTCCACTTCCTCCGCCGCCGTCCGGACGTCCATCCACAAGGGTTCCCAGTTGTCCTCCTGATCCCATACATAGGGCCTCTGGAAGATGGGGATCACGCTCTGGTGGTCGTTCGCGAAAACCTTCCCCAGCTTGATGTCGCCGGCCTGCATCGCCCCTCCGGTCCCCCAGCACCTGCATGGTCATCGCAGCGTAACGGCGCAGCGCCGGATCTGATCGCCCTTCCCTGAACGTCCGCAGTCACAGCGCCAATCGAACTGACGGCCGCCCAGGGCGGCTCCCTGGGCGGCCGCTGCGTGCGTGGGTGCTACCGCGTGGGCGCGGCCTTCTCCTTGATCACCAGCTGCTCGGGCAGGTTCCCGTTGTTCTTGCAGCCCATCTCCTTGGCCAGCGCCCGGGCGGCGGAGTGGAGGATGGTGAGGTTCGCCTCGCGCAGCGCGCGGGGGTCGACGTCGGTGGGCGCCTGTCGGAGACTGACACGCGCTTTGATCGGCACGGATTTGTCCGGTCCCGCGAGCCGGTCACTCGCGCAGTCGAAGTAGAGCCGCCCGTTGTCAGGAAGGACCAGGGCGTTGCGGCCCAGGTCGTACTCCCAGTAGTAGCCCTTGCCGCTCTCTGTGTGCTCGCCCATCCGCGTTGACTCGTGCTCGATCTCGAACGACACGGAAAGGTCGTGATAGTTCATGCGGTCAGCCGGAGTAGCCCTGCACACTGTGCCCCCGAGCGACGCGCCGATTTTTGCGTAACCCCGCTCCAGAACGCCTGCCACCCACGCCACGTCCCCGACGTTCTTGGGCGGCTTGAACGGTGTGGCCCCTCCGGTCAGGAGTTCCAGAGCACGCACGGCATCCGGGCTGAGCAGCCCCTCGGAACAGACATCAGCGGCGAATACCTCGCTCGGCCCCGTGTCCGTGTCCTCACCACCACTGCACCCGGAGACGAGCACCCCTATGACAAGCAAGCCCGCAAGTACGTGGATCTTCAAGCCGGGCCTGGTCATTCGCCCGCCTTCTTCGGCTTCACAGGCTCATTGCCCATGTGCTGTTCGTTCGCCCACCCGCTGTTGTATCCGGTCAGAAGAGCCTGGCGGAGCCGCTCGTCCAACGGGTCCGAGGGACCCACCGGGTGCCGTTCGAGGAAGTGCTCAACCGGCCCGGATGCCGAGGCCTCGCCCTGGCTGTACACGCTCGCCTTGGCGTCATGGGCCTTGCCGTCGTGGAGGTTCTTCTGCCGCTCGTTCTCGTCGTGGGACCAGTCACCCACGAGGTCTCCGGCCACCTGCTCCAGCGCCCCAGTGCCCAGGTCGACCCCAAGTGGCACCAGAACGGCCGCCGCGCCGGCTGCGGCCGCCGTAGCCGGGAGGAAGGCGACGCCGGCAGCGATCGCGCCGGTCGCAGCGAACTCCACCCAGCCGGACCGCTTCTCCAAAGCCCTCTCGTAGTCCTCGTTCCACTTGTCGGCGTCTTGCTGGATCTGCTTCGCGCGGGACTCGTCCAGCGCCCCCTGGAACTCGCCCCCCGTACGGGCGATCTCCTCAAGACTGCTCTGGTTGAGCGTGCCGTCCGGGCTCACCTGGGCTTCCAGCATCGCGGCCGAGAAGACCGACTCGGCACGGGACATCGTGAGGTAGGAGTCCGGGTACTGACCGAGGCTGCTCAGGAATTTCCGGGCCTCTTCCGGTTCAAACGTCACGTGTCCCTTGCCATTCGACTCGAACACGCTATCCGGCGATTTGCCGCGCAACCCGTGGTTGAGATCGTCGATGTACCCCGCGCCCATACGTCCGAGGCTGTCGGCGAGGGTCTCTTGCTTCTTGAGCAGTTCGGCGTCTCCGCCGTACTTGAGCACGGCATCGTGCATGATGCGCGCGCCCGCGTCGCTGCGGTGGAGGGCCGGCTGAGGGTCGTCCCAGGCGTGGCCGAGGGTGGCGGCTTCGAGGGCGTGCCCCAGGGCGTCCGGCATGTACTTCTGGACCTTGGGGAGGTCATCGGGGTTGAAGCCCTCCATGTCGATCGTGGGGGCGTACTTCGCGTTGCCGAAGTAGTCGAGGTAGTTCCCGATCGGCTTCTTGTCCGCTCCCGTGCCCAGGTTCGGGTGTCCCGGCTTCTCCGTGCCGTCCTGGTTGTAGGCGTGCGGTTCGCGTTCCGGGTCGAAGAACTGGGACGCGGCGTCGGGGCTGTGGCCCAGCGACTCCAGGAAGCTCGTCACCGGGTCGTAGCCCGCGCCGTTGATGCCCGACGGGTTGAGCATGTTCTTGCCGTAGCCGTTGAGCTGCCGCGACTGGTTGAAGAAGTCGGGGTCCTTGGCGTGGATCTGGGTCGCGTGCTCGGCGATCGGCAGCAGGAACTTGGGGTCGTAGTTCCCGTACCGCATGATGCCGCCGAGCAACTGGTAGCCGAAGGGCGGGTTCTGGTCGTACCTCGCCAGTGGGATCCGCTCGGTACCGAGCTTGCGCAACTCCAGCGCGTAGCTGTCGGGCAGGTGGGGATCCGACTTGGACTGCGTGGCCGTCGCGAGGTTCAGGCCCAGGTTCCGCTGGAGCTCCTGGACGTCCTTGAGGCGTTGCGCGTCCAGCTTCGCGTAGTCGTACGTGTCCGTGGACATCTGCCCGTAGAACTCGAGTGAACCCTTTGGGCCGAGAGCACCGTAGAACGCGGTCGAGAACGCGGGTTTGGTCGAGTTGTCGGCCAGCAGTTCGTTGAGTTCCACCAGCTCGGCGTGGGAGAGGTTCCGGCCCTTGTGCGCCAGGTCGATGGCGTGGCCGGCCTGTTCGGCGGTGAGGTCGGCGTACTTGGGGCCGCTGAAGTTGTGGTCCTCGGCGATGTTCGCGTTGAGCAGGCGGGACAACGACTGGTCGACGTCGTCGCAGGTGTCGATGATCGCGTCGACCTTCGCCTGCCAGAGTGGCTGGTTCTCCCGGATGGACTGCTGGTAGTCGGGGTCGTGCAGCGCCGCGCCCCGCTCGGCTTCGGAGAGGGGTGCCGGCGACACCTTCCCTTTGCCGTCCACCCGGAAGCCGGCGGCGGGGGCCTCTTCCTCGGAGATCTTCTTCAGCTGTTCGCGGGAGGACTTGAAGGTGGCGTGGCCTTCGGTGAGGGCCTGGTGGATGCCCTTGGCCTCCTTCGCGGCGTCTTCGAACTCCTTGGCCGTCTTGTCGATGAACGACCGGCCCACGCTCGCTGTGACCCCGTGCCACTCGGCTTTGCCGGCTTTGGCCTTCATGCCGTTGCGGGCCGCCTCGGCAAGCTCGTCCAGCTTGGTGACCATGGCTGCCCAGTCGGCGATCGCGGTCGCGAGCTGGTCGACGGGGGCGTTCAGGACGTTCTCGTACGACAACACGGTCTACGTCGCCTTCCAGCATGCGGGGCGGACTACTTGAGGTACTCGTCGATCTTGGAGCTGGTGAACTCGGCGTAGAGCTGCTTCTCGTCCTTGCTGTGCGAGGAGAGGGAGTAGTTCAGGCCGTTGGAGATGGTCGCGCAGGCGGCGACGAGGGTCTCCACCTGGCTCTCCCAGCGGTGGGCGGCCTTGAGCAGGGCCGCCCCGCTGGCGAAGCCCTCCTTGGACAGCGCGCCGGCGGCCGTGGCGGTGGAGGTGTCGGCGTGTTTGCCGTCGGTGGACAGCCGCTCGTGGAGTTTGAAGGCTTCGGTGCCGATGGCGCCGATGTGGTCCTGGTTGAGTTCCAGGTCCCCGGCGCCGGGGCCGCTGCCGGGCTCGGTGGGTACGTGGTTGAGCCGCATGGACACGTTGGCCGCGGCGGGGGCCCACGCGGTGGCCCACTCTTCGTCGAAGGACATGCCGAGCTCTCCTTGGGGAGTCGGGGGCCGGATCCTCAGCGTCGCGAGCGCTGGATGACGACCGCGGTGACGGCGCCGCCGATGATGAGGCAGGCCCCGAGCCCGAGGGCGATCCAGGGCAGGGCACTGCCGTTGTCGCTGCCGCTCTTCTGGGCCTCGGGTTTGGGTGCGGGGCTGGCCTTGCCGCCGGGGGCGGCGGGGGCCGGTGCGGGGGAAGCGGCTGCCGCGAGATCCGGCAGCGGGTACACGTCGGCCGGCCCGGGGTCGCCGGGCGTGGGCACGGCGATCCTCGGCCTGACGAGGCCGTAGCCGACGTAGTCGTTGCGCTGAGCGCCGTCCTTGGGTTTTCCGGCGGTGTTCAGGAGGACGCGGAGGATCTGGTTGTTGCTCCAGTCAGGGTGGATGGACCAGAGGAGAGCCGCGGAGGCGGAGACGAGGGCGGTGGCCTCGCTTGTTCCGCTGCTTTTACAGAGACCCGTTCCACCGTCACAACCGGAGATGATGTCTTTTCCGGGGGCCGTGACGTCCACGTATCGATTGTGCTGGGACTCCTTCAGTGCCACACCCTTGGCGTCGACCGCCCCAACACCCACCACTCCAGGCGTCGCAGCCGGCCAGATGACATCCTCATTGCCATCGTTGCCGACGCTGGCAAAGATCAGCTTGCCCTTGTCCACGGCGTACTTAACGGCACTGTCCAGCTCGTCACTCTGATTGATCCCGCCCACCGAAACGTTGATGACCTTGGCGTCCGAATCTGCGGCAAAGCGAATGGCTTGAATCATCGATCGAAACGGGGCAGTTCCGTCGCCGCCGAAATCGACCCGCAAAGGCAGAATATTCGCACCGGGCGCCAAGCCAAATGCGCTGTCCGCGCCGCCGGGACCCTTGCCATTGCCCGCGATCACCGCAGCAATGGCCGTACCGTGATGGCTGTGGTCAGTGCGTTCGTCACCCTTGTAGCTGGGGGAAGCGAAGTTCTTGCCCGGCAGAACCTGCCCATCAAGCTCAGGGATGGGCTTCACCCCGGTGTCGATTACCGCAACGGTGACACCCTTGCCCGTACTGATTGTCCAGATGTCATCAGCCTTCATGGCATCAAGATGCCACTGCGTAGACCTAACGGTCTCCGCTTCGGCCGGGGTCGCGGCGACCCCGGCCAGCAGGAGACCCACCAGGGCTGAGGTCGCCTTCCGCATGCGCATCCTGTGCAATGTCCGTTCTGCTCAGTCAATCACTGGCGGCACAACAGGACGATCTGCCTGCCAAGTCTCTTCGTCCTCAGCCAGGTAGTCGGGGCGTTCGCCCCCGCGGCCGTCGCGCCGCTTGCCCGGGGTGTGGCTGCCCGCACCGCCGACGGGGCCGCCTGAGATCCCGTTCCGTACGAGGCCTGAACCGCCCTGCGTGAACGGCCTACCGCTCGTGGCCGACTGGCCACCGACCCCGGTTTGACGGCCGCCCACCACTCCGCCCGGCTCCATGGCGAGTCGTCGGCCCGCAACCGAGCCGGGGCCGCCGTGGGGGCCTCCAACGCCACCGCCCATCATTCGTCCCGTCTGGGGACCCTCCGCACCGATGACCGTACCGCGCGGGATGCCAGCACTCGGTCCACGAGGAGTCACCGGGCGGCCGCCGACGATGCCGGTCTCGCTCGGAGGCAGTCCCGGGGTCCCGGCGGCCTTGCCAGGAGGCAGGGTGGGGCGTGGGAACCTGCCCCCAGCAACCGGCTTCGTCGAGCTGGTGGTCGGGGGAAGCGTCAGCGGGGGAACCACCTGAATGGGGGTGGGGCCGCCTCCAGAAGTGACCGGTCCCGGACCTGGGGGCAGGATGACCGTGGGAGGAGCAGTCGTAGGCGGAAGGGTGCCGACGGTGTTCAAGTCGACGTTGACGTTGCGGTCGGGAGCTGGCAGAGGGCTGGCCGGAGTCGGTGCCACCGTTGGGGGCAGTTCCGATCCGGAGGGCGGCTGGTAGGCGGTCCTGCTTCCGCTTACGCCGTCGGCTGGTGCCGCTGCCGTGTACCCGGAACCGTCGCCCGCGCCGGAGCTACCGCTGGACTCTGCGCTCGGGCGCGCCACGTCCGAGGAGCTATAGGCATAGCCCCCGCCGGGCACGAACTTCGCCGGCGGCGGAGGAAACGTCGGGACCGGCGCCGCGTTCATGTTGCGCGACGACTCGTCGTACGACTCCGCCAGCTTCTTCAGCTGCTGCACCGCCTGGAGGCGGTCCGCCTCCAGTTTCTGCGCCGCCAGTGAGCCGATCTTCGCCGAGTCCGGGTCGTTGTGGAACTTGCGCGCGGCCGCCAGGTTCTCCTTGGCCGACGTGTCGACGCCCGGCGTGCTCTGGGCCTCGTACATGTGCTGCGCCGCGATCGTCATCCACTTCGAGGCGTCCTTGCTGTAGTCCGCCAGACGCAGCGTCGCATTGCCCGCCGAGTTCACCCAGTTCTGGTAGGTCGTCGCAGTCTCGCCCTCCCACCCCGACACCTTGTGGTTCTTGAGGTTCTCGCCGATCTCCTTGATCGCGACGGCAGCTTCCTCAAGCTGGGTCGCCCGGGCACGGACCACCTCCGGCTTGATCGAGGCGATCATCGCCATCAGCTGTTCGTGGGTGTAGCCGTCGAAGCTCGTCACCATCAGTAATCGACCTCCGTCTTGCTCGGCGCCGGCGTGGGTGTCTGGCCGCCCTGCGGCTGCTGCTGCGGCTGGTCGGCCGAGGGATCGCGCTCGCGGACGTAGTGCTCCTTCGCCCGCTGCGCGATCGCCAGCATCCGCTGCCGCGTCTCCTCGTCCACGTCCGCGAAGCCCTTGCCGCCCGTGAGGATCGCGATACCGAGACCCTCGATCTGGTCCGCCAGGCCCTTCGACAGGGTCGTCAGCTGCGTGTGCACGGTCCCGTACGCCTTGAACAGCGCGTCCGCCTCCGCGAACCCGGTGCCCAGCGTTCCCGCGGGCAGCGTGCCGTCCTGGAGCTTGTCCGGGGCCGCCTGGGAACCGTCGAGCTTCTTGAGCTGGGCATCGACCAGCTTCTTGAAGCCGTTCAGCGTTTCGTACTCGACTTCCAGCGCCTTCGCCTGGCGCATGATCGCGTCCGCCACGCCGTTGCTCGCGCCGACGATGCCTGCCAGTCCGCCGTTCTCCTCCGCCACGATGGCCTCCCCGACTCCCCGTTGTCCCCGTCCCCGTTCGCACGCGTACGTGCGCCCTCGTGCCGATCACTCTAGCGACCGGCACCGACACCCCCAAGCACAGGGTTGGGGCGAACGCAAGGGTCAACCCCCGTCAGACCGTCACGAGTTCGGCGCCGCCACCGCCGCCGATGGCCGGATCGGGAGCCTGTTCACCGGACGGCCCGTTGCCGCGCGGACCGCCGAGGCGATCGCCGACGGGGTCGTCACCACCGGGACCGCGCTCGCCGCCTTCGCGCCGAACGGGGCCACCACGTCCCGCTCTTCGACCAGCTTGACGATCCGCACCACCGGGGCGTCCAGCGAGGTCGGCAGCGCGTAGCCCGTCAGGTCGGGGTGGCGGATCACCCCCGCCACCGAGCGGAGGTTTTCGGTCAGCGCCGCGCCCACGCCCTGCGTGACTCCCGCTTCGATGCGGGCTTCCAGCTGGGCGGGGTTCAGGATCCGGCCCACGTCCTGCGCGACGGCCAGTTCGACCACGCGCACCGAGCCGAGTTCCACGTCGACGTCCACCACCGCGCGGATCGCGCAGAAGGCGAGGCCGACGAAGGCGTCCCCCTGGCCGTCCGCGTCCAGGGGTTCGGTCGGGTGGGGGCGGCACTGGGCCGTCGCCCAGAGTTCCTTGCCCGCCATCGCCTCCGCCACCGTGGTGGAGAACGCGCCGTCGTACGAGGTGATCCGGCCGTCCTGGATCTGGAGGAGCTCCGTCGACATGCCCAGCTTGTGGGCCATCGGCTGGAGGAGCTGCGTGCGGACCATCTTCGCGGCCCGCTCGACCGCGCCCCCGGACACCCACGTGTGGCGGCCGTGCGCCGCCGGGCCGGCCGGCGGCTGGTCGGTGTCGACCGGGGCCGTGACCACCTCGTCCACGCCCAGGACCTCCTGGACGATCTGGCGGGCGAGCGTCGAGAAGCCCTGGCCGGTGTCGACGGCCGCGCAGATGACGGTGGCCGCGCCGTCCACGACCTTCACCGTGGCGGTGGAGACCTCGTCGGTCCCCTCGGCGCCGAGCATGTGCACCATGCCCACGCCGTATCCGACCCCGCGCCGCACCGCGCCCGGCTCGCCCGCGCCCTCCGGGCCGCCCGGCAGCAGCCACTCCTCCTGCGGGGTGTCCATCGGGAGGGAGGGGAGTTCCACGTCGCGTACGGCGCGCAGGAGTTCGGCCACCGGGGCGGGGCAGGTCACCGTCTGGCCCGTGGGGAGCAGGTCGCCCGTGGCCAGCACGTTGCGCATCCGGATCTCCGCGCCGTCGATGCCGAGCGCGGCCGCCAGCTTGTCCATCTGGCCCTCGTACGCGGCGCACACCTGCATCGCGCCCTCGCCGCGCACGTGGCCGGAAGGCGGGTTGTTGGTGCGTACCGCCCAGCCCTCCACGAAGGCGTGCGGCACCACGTACGGGCCGCACGCGAAGGCCACCGCCGCCGCGAGGGACTCCGCGGAGGCGTCGGCGTAGGCGCCGGCGTCCATCAGGATCTGGGCCTCGACCTTGACCAGCCGGCCCTCCGCGTCCGCGTGGTGGCGGTAGCGCAGCAGCGTCGGGTGGCGGTGGGCGTGGCCGAGGAAGGACTCCTCGCGGGTGGCGGCGAGCTTCACCGGGCAGCCCGTGCGCAGGGCGAGGAGCCCGAGCGGGAGCTGGAAGGCGGGGTCCTCGCGGTCGGCCGTCGCGCCCGGGACGCCGGTGACGACGATCCGCACCCGGTCCGGCTCCAGACCGAAGCAGGCCGCCGCCAGGTCGCGGTCGGTGTGCGGGTCGGTGGAGGCGGTGTAGATCTCCACGCCCCCGTCGGGCCGCGGGACGGCAAGCCCCGCCTCGGCGCCGATGGGCGCGGGGTCCTGGCGGCCGATCCGGTACAGGCCCTCGACGACCACCTCGCCGGTGGCCTCCGGGTCGCCGTAGCGCAGCGGGATGTGCCGGATCAGGTTGCCGTCGGGGTGCAGGGCGGGCGCCCCGAACGACTGCTCGGGGTCGGTCACCGCGTCCAGCAGCTCGTACTCGACCGCGATGGCGGCCGCGGCGAGGCGGGCGGTGTCGGGGTGGTCGGCGGCGACGGCGGCGATGGGTTCGCCGTGGTGGCGGACCACGTCGTGGGCGAAGACGGGCCGGTCGGCGATCCGGCGGCCGTGGGTGGTGGCGCCGGGGACGTCGGCGTGGGTGACGACGGCGCGCACGCCGGGCATGGCCGCGGCGGCCGTCGTGTCGATGGAGAGGATGCGGGCGTGCGCGTGCGGGGAGCGGAGCACGGCGGCCCAGAGCAGGCCTTCGGCCCACAGGTCGGCGGCGTAGGGGAAGGTGCCCTCGGTCTTGGCGCGGGCGTGCGCGGACGGGACGGAGACCCCGATCCCGCGCAGGACTTCGGGTTCCGAGTCCCCGGCGGCGGTCGGGACGGTCGTCGCCATCAGGGTGGTCGTGGCCGCGTCGTGCCCGCTCACGCCATGCCTCCGTTGTGGTGGATGCCGCCCTCGCCCGGTGCGGCCTGGTGCGGGATGCGCGCTTCCGCGCCGGCCGCGGGTTCGTCCGCGGACGAGGTGGTGGCCGAGCGTTCGGCCACGACGTCGCGGACCGCTTCGATGACGCCCTTGTAGCCCGAGCAGCGGCACAGGTTGCCGCACAGGGCTTGCCGGGTCTCCAGCTCGCTGGGGGCGTGGTTGCCTTCCAGCAGGTCGTGGATGGTCATGGCCATGCCGGGCACGCAGAACCCGCACTGCACTGCGCCCGATCTGCACAACGCCTGCTGCACGTCCGAGAGTTCCCCGTCCGTCGCGAGTCCTTCGACGGTGCGGACCTCGCTGGACGCGGCCGTCGCGGCGGGGACCAGGCAGGACGCGACGAGCCGGCCGTCGACCTGCACCGCGCAGGCCCCGCACTCGCCCTGCGAGCAGCCGTCCTTGGCACCGGCCAGACCGAGGCGCTCGCGCAGCACGTACAGGAGCGATTCGCCGATCCACGCACCGGTGACGGGCCGGTCGGCCCCGTTGACGCGCAGGACGTAGGAGGCGAGCGGGTGCTCGTGATGCGGGGCGGGGGCGTCGAGGGGCGTTTCGTCGTACGTCGCATCCCCGGCCGGGAAACCTGCGGTGGTACCCGCACCCGGCAGTGCCTCGCCGCTGTCGGCGCTTCCCGCCCCCGGCGTGAACGCCCCGGTGGCTTCGCCGGCCGGCTCCTGCCCGGCCCCGCCCGACCCGTGCCCGGTCTCCGGCTCGTGCCCGGTCTCCGGCTCGTACCCCGGCACACCGAACCCGGCCTCGGGCTCCGGCTCCGGCTCCGGCTCCTGCCCCCGCTCCGGCTCGGCAACGGCCTCCGCAGGGGTCTGCGCACCGGCCTCCGCAGCATCCGGCCCGGCCCCGGCCACCGGCGCGCCGAACCCAGGCCCGTCCCCGAACCCAGGCCCGTCCCCGGGCCCGAACCCGTGCCCGTCCTCGAACCCGTGCCCGTCCCCGGGCCCCGGCTCCGCGCCCACCGGACGCGGCCGTTCCTCCTCGACCGGCATCCGCGCCGCCCCGTGGGCCGCCTCGATGTCCGGGGCCGCGTACACCGCGGGCTCGGGCTCCCGCTCCGGCTCGCCCAGCTGCGCCGACACCGGCAGCGGCGTGCCCACGCCGGGCCCGCCCAGCACCCGGGGACCGCGCCCCGAAGCTCCCGGGCCGGCCGCAGCCCCCGCGGCCGCGCCTGCGTCTTCCGCGCCCGGCAGTACGCCCGAGCTCAGGGAGTTGTCGTACGCCGGCGTCGCCCAGGGCGCTGCGGCGCCGCCCGGCAGGGTCGCGGGAGCCTGGCTCCAGTCGGCGGCCGCCGTACCGGTCCCGAACGTCCACTGCCCGGTGGCCTGCGCCGCCTCGGTCTGCGCCGCCTCGGTCTGCGTCGCCTCGGGGAAGCGCCACTCGGCCGTGGCCCCCGGGTCGCTCCGGTGCGCGGCGTCCTGCCCGGGCCCCGCCCCGTCCCGCCCCGCCCCGTCCTGCGCGGCGTCGGCGAAGGCCGCCGCCACGGAGGCCGGGAGGGGGATCGACGCGGGGATCGGCCCGCGCGCCGGAGCGGCGGCCGCGGCGGTAGTGGCACCGCCGCCACCGCCGGGGCCGCCCGCCTCGGGCCACGGCACGGGCATCGTCCAGGTGCCGGTGGCCGTGGGATCCGCACTGGCCGAGCCCAGGGGCACGATCATCGGCGGCGGCACGTACCCGTGCCCGGGCGCCGCCAGCGGCTCCCCGCCGTCGAGCGCGTCCAGCATGTCCTGCGGCAGCTTCACGAAGGCCGTGGCCTCGGAGTCGTACTCGCCGCCCTGCGGCACCGGCTCCCAGCCCCAGCCGGCCCCGGTGTGGCCCGCGGCGTCCGCGGGGCCCACACCCCCGTTGGTTCCGCTCACGTTCTCGTTCCCACTCATGAGCTCAGCGCCCTCCCCAGGGCCCTCCGTGCCAGTACGGCCACCGTCCGCCGCAAATGCAGTACCCCGGCGGCCACCGGTTCCCCCTGGTCGGGCACGCAGGCGGCGGCGACGTACTCGCCGAACGCCTCCAGCGCCTCGGGGGCCAGGCCGCGTTCGCCGTCCCAGTCGATCAGGGAGGCCACCCACTGCTCGGCCTCCAGCGGCCGCAGCGGCATCGGCGCGACCGCACCGATCGCGCAGCGCACGCCCCGGCGCGCGGGGTCCAGTACGAGCCCCACGGACGCCACCGCGCGCCCCGGGCCCGTACGCCCGGTCGCCTTCAAGAACACCTGCGGCGCGTGCAGCAGCGGCACCCGCACGAAGCCGATCAGTTCGCCCGGCCGCAGCATCTCGCGGCCCGCCAGCAGGTGGGAGACCGGGATCTCGCGCCGGGCCACTCCTGATTCACCGAGTCCGGCGGGGCCGACGATGACGAGGACCGCCTCCAGGGCCGCGAGGACGGGCAGCGCGTCACCGGTCGGCGCGGCCGAGGCGATGTTGCCGCCGAGGGTGCCCGCGTTGCGGATCTGCGGCGGTCCGGCGGCCCGCGCGGCGGCCGCCAGGGCCGGGATCAGGGCGGCGAAATCCGGCCGACCCATCCGTGCGTGGGTGAGGCCGGCGCCGAGCAGCGCGTGGCCGTCCTGGTACTGCCAGCCGCGGATCTCGTTGATCCGGCCGAGGCCGACGAGCGCGGCGGGGCGCAGCAGGCCCGCGTTGACGGCGGCCATCAGGTCGGTGCCACCGGCCACGGGCACGGCGGCGGGCATGGCGGTGAGTGCCGCCACGGCCTCGTCGAGCGAGGCCGGCAGCGTGACGGACTGCACCGCCTGAGGCCCCTGAGGCCCCTGAGGTGAATGCGGTGCGTGCAGTGCATGCGGTGCGTGCGTGGTCAACCCAGCTGCCCCTTCCCGATGTCCCGGTCCCGGCGCTCACGCCTGTCCGCCGTACGGTACGTGCTCACCGCCGGGACGTGGCAACTCTGGCACATCTTCCGGGTCTCCCGGCGCGAGGGTCGCCCCTGCACCACCCGCGCGCCCGCCGCTCCCGCCCTGGGTGGTCAAGTCCCCCGCTTCCGCCTGGTTTCGACCGAATCCGGAAATAATTCCGACAAACCCCTTAAGGTTTCCGAACAGGCCGGAACGATTGCGAATGACTGCGAACCGTCCCGTCCGGCACCCCGCGGCCGACCGGTTGCCCGAGTCACACGTTCGGGGGCTCCCCCGCGATCGGCCGCCCCAGCACGCCCGGGCGCCGCTGCCGGGGCAACGGGCCGCCGGGCGGCCGGTAGTCGACGCCGAGTGCGTCCAGCCGCGCGTAGTGCCCGGCCATCCGCGCTTCGAAGCCCGGCAGGTCCCGCGCCGCCGGCTCGGGCAGCCGCGACCACACCACCTCCGCGAAGGCGGCCAGCCGGGGGAACACCTGGTAGTCGACGCGGCTCTGGTCCTCCATCACCTCGGTCCACACGTTGGCCTGCGCGCCCAGCACGTGCGCCGCCGCCCCGGGCGACAGGCCCGGCGGAACCGGCTCGAAGCGGTACACGTCGGCCAGGGTCCGCACGTACCCGATCGGCACGGGCTCATCGGGGCCGGCCGCCTGACGGTGGTCCAAGTACACCTGCTGTTCGGGGCACATCACCACGTCGTGGCCCGCCTCGGCCGCGGCGACGCCGCCCGCGTAACCGCGCCAGGAGGAGACGGCCGCGCCGGGCGCGAGGCCGCCCTCCAGGATCTCGTCCCACCCGATCAGGCGCCGGCCGCGTTCGGCGAGCCAGCGGTCGAAGTGCCGGATGAACCAGGACTGGAGGCCGTCCTCCCCGTCGAGCCCCAACTCCGCGATCCGCCGCTGCGCGGCCGGGGAGGCACGCCACTGCGCCTTGGGGCACTCGTCGCCGCCCACGTGCACGAACGGCGAGACCTCCACCGGGAAGAGCTCCAGCAGCTCCTCGAAAACCCCTTCGTAGAAGCGCAGTACGTCCTCGGAGGGGGCCAGCACGTTCTCGCTGACGCCCCAGTCGTCCCACACGCCCAGCGCGGCCGTGTCCACGACGTCGGTGTTGCCGAGCTCGGGGTACGCGGCGATGGCCGCCTGCGAATGCCCGGGTACGTCGATCTCGGGCACCACCCGCACGTGGCGCTGCCCCGCGTACGCGACGATCTCGCGGATGTCGTCGCGGGTGTAGTGGCCGCCGTGCGGGGTCTCGTTCCACAGCGGCGAGGCGCGGTGGCCCCACCGGCTGCGCGGCCGCCACGCGCCCACCCCGGTGAGCCGCGGGTAGCGCTCGATCTCCACCCGCCAGCCCTGGTCGTCGGTCAGGTGCAGGTGCAGGACGTTCAGCTTGTGCGCCGCGAGCAGGTCTATGTAGCGCAGCACGCCGTCCTTGGGCATGAAGTGCCGGGCGACGTCGAGCATCATCCCGCGCCATCCGAACCGGGGGCCGTCCTCCACCGCCCCGTGGGGCAGTTCCCACACCCGCCCCGGCAGCGGCGCCCGCCGGTAGGCGTCGGGGCCGAGGAGCTGACGCAGCGTCTGGGCGGCCCAGAACACCCCGGCCGCCGACCCGCCCGTCAGCTCGGCCCCGTCCTGACCGGTCGTGAGCCGGTACTCCTCGCCGGCCAGGCCCTCGTCCAGCGCGAGCCGTACGTCGCCCCGTGCGCCCGGCGCCGCGTCCGGGAAGGCGAACCCGGTGGCGGCCCCCAGCTCCCGGCGCAGCCAGCGGGCCACTCCCTCGGTCCCGGGCCCGGCGGCCAGCGCCGTATCGGGACCCAGCGCCAGGCGCGGCCCCTCCGCGCGGAACTCGGCACGGCGGGGTGCGGGGATCAGGTCCATGGTCGGCCCTTCGCGACAGCGCGTCGCGCTCCGCGCAACACCCGCTGCGCGCAGCGCCGGTCGGGCCGACCCTACGGGTACGGCGCAGGCCCCCGGAAGCGCCGTGGCGCACCCGGGGGCCTGCGTCCGCGCCCGCCCCGGACCCGCCGCGCGCGGACGGCGCGGAGGGGTCCTGCGGGGGCGGCGGGCTACTTGTCCTTGCCGCCCTTGTCCTTGTCGCCGCCGGCGCCCATGGATTCGTAGATCTCCTTGCACATGGGGCAGACCGGGTACTTCTTCGGGTCGCGACCCGGGACCCAGACCTTGCCGCACAGCGCGACGACGGGGGTGCCGTCGAGCGCGCTCGCCATGATCTTGTCCTTCTGGACGTAGTGGGCGAAGCGCTCGTGGTCGCCGTCGCCGTGGGACACCTGCGGCGTCGGCTCTACGAGGGTCCCCGTACCAGTCCCGCGCTCGGGCTCAAGAGTGCTCATGAAATCCAGGGTACCGACCCTCGCCCGGGTCAGTTGAGCGACGGGTCGTCCGGATAGGTGGCGACCATCGCGAGGTCGCTGCGCTGGCGCCGCAGCACCGCCCGCCAGAGCCGTTCGGGGTCCGGGGAGGACACGTCGCCGGGTTCGGAGTCCACCACGTACCAGGCGCCCTCGCCCAGCTCGATCTCCAGCTGGCCGGGGCCCCATCCGGAGTAGCCGGCGAAGATCCGCAGCGAGCCCAGGGCGGCGGCCAGCAGCTCCGGCGGGGTCTCCAGGTCGACGAGCCCGATCGCCCCGTGCACCCGGCGCCACCCCAGCGGCCCTTCCTCGCCCGGGATCACGGCGATCCCGAGGGCGGAGTCCAGCCCCACCGGGCCGCCCTGGAACACCACCCCGGGGTCGCCGGCCAACGGCGCCCAGGGCAGCAGGATGTCGACGACGCCCACCGGGGTGGGCCGGTTGAGGACGACGCCGAGCGAGCCCTGCTCGTCGTGGTCGAGCAGCAGCACGACCGCGCGGTCGAAGTTCGGGTCCGCGAGGGCGGGGGTGGCCACGAGCAGCCGCCCTGTGAGGGAGGACACCTCGGTCATGCGGACATGATCCCGCATATCGGCCCCCGACGGGGAGCCGAGGACGGCATCCGGTCGCGGCGGGACCCGCAGCGCTCTTCGGGAAGTTCCCCGATTGTCGCCCGAGTGGCCCCCGAACGGTGCGCGAAGGGGCCCCGGACGGCCCTGGACCCGCCCCGAACGGCCCCGAGCGGTCCGGAACGCGACACTCCGCAACAGTGTGCGCACGGTGGGTGCCAAGAGGGCGGCCGTGCCTCATCGATGACGGTCCTGCGGCCGCGTCGGCCTTACGAACAAGGGGGTGGTGCCCCTTACCCTTTTCACTGGCCCCTGCCCACACTCCCCCGATCACCGGGGAGTACCTCTTCGGAACGCGAGATCCATGACCGGCACTGACGATGTCCTGCTTGTCCACGGCGGTACCCCGCTCGAGGGCGAGATCCGTGTCCGCGGCGCGAAGAACCTCGTGCCGAAGGCCATGGTGGCCGCTCTGCTCGGCAGCGCCCCCAGCCGGCTGCGCAACGTGCCCGACATCCGTGACGTCCGCGTCGTCCGCGGCCTGCTCCAGCTGCACGGCGTCACCGTGCGCCCCGGCGAGGAGCCGGGCGAGCTGATCCTCGACCCCACGTACGTCGAGGCCGCCAACGTCGCCGACATCGACGCGCACGCGGGATCCTCCCGGATCCCGATCCTGTTCTGCGGTCCGCTGCTGCACCGCCTCGGCCACGCCTTCATCCCCGGCCTCGGCGGATGCGACATCGGCGGCCGTCCCATCGACTTCCACTTCGACGTGCTCCGCCAGTTCGGCGCGACCATCGAGAAGCGCGAGGGCGGTCAGTACCTGGAGGCGCCGCAGCGCCTGCGCGGCTGCAAGATCCGGCTGCCGTACCCCTCGGTCGGTTCGACCGAACAGGTGCTCCTGACGGCCGTCCTGGCCGAAGGCGTCACCGAGCTCAGCAACGCCGCCGTCGAACCGGAGATCGAAGACCTCATCTGCGTCCTGCAGAAGATGGGCGCGATCATCTCCCTCGACACCGACCGGACGATCCGGATCACCGGCGTGGACGAGCTCACCGGCTACAACCACAAGGCGCTCCCGGACCGCCTGGAAGCCGCCTCGTGGGCCTCCGCGGCGCTCGCCACCGGCGGCAACATCTACGTCCGCGGCGCGCAGCAGCGCTCGATGATGACCTTCCTGAACACCTTCCGGCGGGTCGGCGGCGCGTTCGAGATCGACGACGAGGGCATCCGCTTCTGGCACCCCGGCGGTCCGCTCAAGGCCATCGCGCTGGAGACGGACGTGCACCCCGGCTTCCAGACCGACTGGCAGCAGCCGCTGGTCGTCGCGCTGACGCAGGCCTCCGGCCTGTCCATCGTGCACGAGACGGTGTACGAGTCGCGGCTCGGATTCACCTCCGCGCTCAACCAGATGGGTGCACACATCCAGCTGTACCGGGAGTGCCTGGGCGGCTCCGCGTGCCGTTTCGGGCAGCGCAACTTCCTGCACTCGGCGGTCGTGTCCGGCCCCACCAGGCTGCAGGGCGCCGATCTGGTCATCCCCGACCTGCGCGGCGGGTTCTCGTACCTGATCGCGGCGCTGGCCGCCGAGGGCACCTCGCGGGTGCACGGCATCGACCTCATCAACCGCGGCTACGAGAACTTCATGGAGAAGCTCGTCGAGCTGGGCGCCAAGGTCGAACTGCCGAACGGCGACCTCGTCTAGACCCGGTCGACGTCCGGGGCCCGCGGAGGGCCCCGGACAGGCCGAAGGGCGGCCACTCCCGTACGGGGGTGGCCGCCCTTGGCGGTTGTGCGTACCACTGCCGTCCCGAGGGCCTGTGCGGCCCTCGGCACAAGGGCGGTGCTACTTGCCCTTGGCGGCTTCCTTGAGCTTGGAGCCCGCGGAGACCTTCACGCTGTAGCCGGCCGGGATCTGGATGGGGTCGCCGGTCTGCGGGTTGCGCGCGGTGCGAGCGGCACGGTGGGTGCGCTCGAAGGTCAGGAAGCCGGGGATGGTGACCTTCTCGTCGCCCTTGGCGACGATCTCGCCGACGGTCTCGGCGAGCGCGGCCAGAACGGCGTCGGCGTCCTTGCGGGTCACCTCGGCGCGCTCGGACAGAGCGGCCACCAGCTCACTGCGGTTCATGTTGTACTCCCGTGTTCAACTTGCCTTAGAGGCGTGAGATCGAAGCCGATGCTGCCAGGGCCCTCGGACAGTCCCCGGACCCGGGTCTGAACGTCAGACCCTCTCGCCCGGTTACGCATCCTGCCCCCACCAGCGGCGGGAAAGCCAATCCGGCACCCGCCAGGGTCACACGAAAAGCGCCACAGTCACGCCGCGGTGACGCTCCGTCCGCACCTGTCGTTCCGGTGGATGCGGACCGCGGGCCCCGCGGGCATCCCCGCAACCCTAGAGGCGCCCGGCCGGGCCCGCATCCCGCGACGCGCCGGGATCAGGCGGAGGTGGGTGCCGTCACAGGGGCCGAGGCGGCCTTGCGGACGGCTCCGGCGACCGCGCCCGCGACCTTGTCGTTGAACACCGACGGGATGATGTAGTTCGCGTTGAGCTCGTCCTCGCCGACGACATCGGCCAGTGCGGTGGCCGCGGCCAGCATCATGCCCGTGTCCACGGTGCGCGACTGGGCGTCCAGCAGACCGCGGAAGACGCCCGGGAAGACCAGGACGTTGTTGATCTGGTTGGGGAAGTCGGAGCGGCCGGTGGCCACGACGGCGGCGGTCTGGCGGGCGATGGCCGGGTCGACCTCCGGGTCCGGGTTCGCGAGCGCGAACACGATCGCGCCCTCGGCCATGGCGGCCACGTCCTCGCCGTTGAGGACGTTGGGGGCCGAGACGCCGATGAAGACGTCGGCGCCGACCACGGCCTCCTTGAGGGTGCCGGTGTAGCCCTCGGGGTTGGTGTTGTCGGCGATCCAGCGCAGCGGGGAGTCGGGGGCGGCGTCGACCAGGTCGGGGCGGCCCGCGTGCACGACCCCGTTGATGTCGGCGCTGACGGCGTTCTTCACCCCGGCCGCGAGGAGCAGCTTGAGGATGGCGGTGCCCGCCGCGCCGGCGCCCGACATGACGACCTTGACGTCGCCAACTGCCTTGCCCACCACGCGAAGTGCGTTGGTCAGGGCGGCGAGTACGACGATCGCGGTGCCGTGCTGGTCGTCGTGGAAGACGGGGATGTCGAGGGCCTCGCGCAGCCGGGCTTCGATCTCGAAGCAGCGCGGCGCGGAGATGTCCTCCAGGTTGATGCCGGCGAAGCCGGGTGCGATGGCCTTGACGGCGGCGACGATCTCGTCGCTGTCCTGGGTGTCGAGGCAGATCGGCCAGGCGTCGATGCCGGCGAAGCGCTTGAAGAGGGCCGCCTTGCCCTCCATGACGGGCAGCGCGGCCATCGGGCCGATGTTGCCGAGGCCCAGTACGGCGGAGCCGTCCGTCACGACTGCGACGGAGTTGCGCTTGATGGTCAGGCGGCGCGCGTCCTCGGGGTTCTCGGCGATGGCCGTGCAGACGCGGGCGACACCGGGGGTGTAGATCATCGAGAGGTCGTCGCGGTTGCGGATGGGGTGCTTGGACGACATCTCGATCTTGCCGCCGAGGTGCATCAGGAAGGTTCGGTCGGAGACCTTGCCCAGGCTGACGCCCTCGATGCCGCGCAGCTTCTCGACGATCTCGTCCGCGTGCGCGGTGGAGGTCGCGGCGATGGTGACGTCGATACGGAGCTTCTCGTGGCCGGACGCGGTGACGTCGAGGCCGGTGACGGATCCTCCGGACGACTCCACGGCGGTGGTGAGCTGGGAGACCGCGGTTCCGCTCGCGGGCACTTCCAAGCGGACCGTCATCGAGTACGAGACGCTGGGCGCCGTTGCCATGGCCGTGTTCCTCTTCTGTTCCCTGGTTTTTCTGTACACAGGGCCCGCTGCACGGCACGTGCGGCAGGACCTGTTGTCCGATCGTCCCACCTACCAGCCGGTACAAGGTAACCAGCTACAAATTTCGGAAGAACTCTTCCACCATACGAGATTTGAGGTGGGCGCGGAAGTCCACCCCCAAGCAAGGGCCCGAACGCACAACAGGTCTGCCCCTCCGCGACCGCGGAGGGGCAGACCTGTTTTTCACGCTGGAACACCGACCCGCCATGCTCGCCTCGCGGCAAGTGGTCGCTCTAGGCGACGAAGGTTGGGCCCGGGGGCTTGGATCGAGCCGGTGTCGTACCCAGGCTAACAAAGGATCGCCGAATGCGATCCCCCTCCCGGCAGTTGTTCCCGCCACCACACCCCTGGCCGCGGGCCATCCGGCCCAGTCAGCCGGCCTCCGGGGCCAGCAGCGCGGGCACGCCCGAGGCGTCGGGTGCGTCCCGGGGGGTGGAGACCACCGTCAGCTGCTGCGTCGCGCGCGTCAGCGCCACGTACAGCACCCGCAGCCCGGCCGGCGATTCGTCGGCGATCTCCGCCGGGGAGACCACCACCGTGGCGTCGTACTCCAGCCCCTTCGCCTCCAGGCTGCCGAGCGCCACCGCCCGCTCGCCGAGGTCCGCCAGCCACCCGGCGGCCTCCGCGCGCCGGTCCATGGCCACGACCACGCCGACCGTGCCGTCCACCTGCTCCAGCAGCCGCCGGGTCTCCTGGCGCACCGCACGGCCCAGGTCGCCCTCCGCGGCCGTGAAACGGGGCTCCAGGCCCGTGGAGCGGACCGCCCGCGGCGGTTCCATCCCCGGCATCGCCCGGCGCAGCACGCGGGAGGCGACCTCCGCGACCTCCGCCGGGTTGCGGTAGTTCACGGTCAGCGTGAACCGCCGGCGCGGCCGGGTCCCCAGCGCCTCGTCGCGCGCCGCGGCCGCCTCCTGCGGGTCCGTCCAGGAGGACTGGGCGGGGTCGCCGACCACCGTCCAGGTTCCGTGGCGGCCCCGGCGGCCCACCATCCGCCACTGCATCGGCGTCAGGTCCTGGGCCTCGTCCACGATGACGTGCGCGTACTCGGTGCGCTCCGCCGCGATCCGCTCCGCCCGCTCCCACTGGGTCTCCTCGCGGGCCGGCATCAGCTCCTCCAGCCCGCTGAGCTGGTCCAGCGGATCGAACTCCCGCTTGCGGCGGGGCCGCGCGGGCGCGCCCAGCAGCTGCTGGAGCTCGTCCAGCAGCGCCACGTCGTGCACCGACAGCGGCCCCTTGCCGTCCGGGCCGGTCCGGCGCAGGGAGCGCGCCAGCTGGCGGACCTCGCGCTGGTTCAGGTCCCGGCGCGACCAGCGGCCGAGCCTGCGCTCGTCGGCCATCGCGGCCAGCACCCCGCGCGGGGTCAGCTCGGGCCACCAGGCGTTCAGGAACTCGATGAAGGAGTCCTCGGTGGAGATGTCCTCGTCGAACGCGGAGCGCAATTCGGCGGCCAGCTCGGGGTCGCTGTGCCGCCCGTTGGCGCCGGACTTCGCGTACAGGGCGTCCAGCAGCAGCTTGCGGGCGCGCGGCCGCAGCAGGTTGACCGGGGCGGTGCCGCCGAGCACGTTCTGCCGGATGCGGTTCAGTTCGTCGGCCTCCAGCTCCTGGCGCCGCCCGAAGGCCACGACCCGCAGCCGGTCGGGGGCCCCGCCCCCACCGGCGCCGCCGAGTTCCAGGGCGCCCCGGACCGCCTTGCGGAGCACCTTGAGCATCCGGGACGAGCCCTTGATGCGGGCCACGGCCGGCTCGTCGTACGTGGTCGCCTCCGCCCCGTCGACGAGCGAGCCGAGCGCCCGGATGGCGACCTGCCCCTCCTCGCCGAGGGAGGGCAGCACGCCTTCGGTGTACGCGACGAGCAACGGGGTCGGCGAGACGATGAGGATGCCGCCGGAGTAGCGCCGCCGGTCCTGGTAGAGGAGGTAGGCGGCGCGGTGCAGGGCCACCGCCGTCTTGCCGGTACCGGGGCCGCCCGCCACTTCGGCGACGGACGCCGCGGGGGCCCGGATCACCAGGTCCTGCTCGGCCTGGATGGAGGAGACGATGTCCCGCATGGAGTGCGTGCGGGCCCGCCCGAGCGCGGCCATCAGGGCGCCGTCGCCGATGACGGGCAGTTCCTGCCCGTCGAGGTGGGCGGTGACCTCGGGGCGCATCAGGTCGTCCTCGACGCCGAGCACCTTGCGGCCCTTGGAGCGGATCACGCGGCGGCGTACGACCCGGCCCGGGTCCTTCGGCGTGGACCGGTAGAACGGCGCGGCCGCCGGGGCGCGCCAGTCGATGACCAGCGGCGCGTAGTCGGAGTCGAGCACGCCGATGCGCCCGATGTGCAGGGTCTCGGCGATGTCGGCGGTGAGGTCGTCGCGGATGGCGTCGTCGGCGGGCTCCACCGAGGTGTACGCCCCGTCCGGGCCGCGTTCGCCGTCCTTGCCGAGGACCAGGTCGACCCGGCCGAACAGGAAGTCCTCGAACTCGTTGTTCAGCCGGTTGAGGTGGATCCCGGCGCGGAAGACCTGCGCGTCGCGCTCGGCGAGCGCGCCGGGCGTGCCGACCTGCCCGCGCTTGGCGGCGTCGTTCATCAGGAACTCGGCCTCGTGGATCTTCTCCTCAAGGCGTCGGTACACCCGGTCGAGATGCGTCTGCTCGACCGCGATCTCCCGATCGCGGACGGAATCCGCCGTGCTGTCGACAGCGGCATTCTGCGCGGCCACCAAGGCCCCCTTCTGACGTGCATGGGCGACCGTCAACCGTACGCGAAGCGGGGCCGGGTCCGCACGCCCGTTCCGGGACCGCCGGCGGATCGCCCCCTCCCGGCGGGTCCCGCGCTACGCCGATCCGGCCGCCAGGACCCGCCGGCGGTGGCGGGCGACGCGTTCGCGGTTGCCGCACAGCTCGCTGGAGCACCACCGGCGCCGGTGGCCGCGCGAGGTGTCGAGGTAGACGCGGGCGCAGCCCTCGCCCTCGCAGGCGCGCAGCAGCGCCCGGTCGCCGGGGTCGGTGAGCAGCTCGACGGCGTCCCGGGCGACGGCGGCGAGCAGCCCGGCGCATTCCACCCCGCCGCACAACTCCCGCACGAGGTGCCCTTCTTGGTCCCGCACCGCACACAGCCCCGGGGGTGGACCGGCGGCCGCCGCGTTGACCCGGGCCAGGGCCCCCTCCTCGGGCGCGGCCCCGTGCAGCTCGGCCCGTACGAGGCTCCCCACATCGGTCCGCAGCTGCCGGAACGCCCCGACCCAGTCGGGCCCGACCCGCCCCAGCGGCGTCCGGTCGGGCACCAGTCCGGCCCCGACGAGCCACAGCCGCAGCGCGTCGCCGTCCCGGATGCCCTCGGCGTCCCGCCGGGGGGCGGAGGTGGCCAGCAGGTCCAGGCAGACCCGCCCGGAGTCGAACCACATACCGGTCACCGCCTCGGTTGCCGTGGGCCGCCACCCCAGAGTGCCCGCCGGCTGCGCCGGAGGCTAGAGGGCGGGCGGCGGGTTGTCGTGCAGCAGCCGCTGGAACATGCGGTGGTCGCGCCAGGCGCCGTTGATGTGCAGGTAGCGCGGTGCGAGGCCGAACTGCTCGAAGCCGGCCTTGGCGAGGACCCGTTGGGAGGCCAGGTTGTCGACGAGGGTGCCCGCCTCGACCCGGTGCAGGCCGACCTCGTCGCGGGCGATCCGGCAGACCTCCTCCAGGGCGGCGGTGGCCAGCCCCTGCCCGGCCCGGTCCTGGTCGACCCAGTAGCCCACGCCGCCGCTGCGGAAGGGGCCTCGCTCGATGCGGCCGAGGTTGATGGCGCCGACGGGCGTGTCGCCCTCGACGAGTACGAACGGCACCAGCCGCCCGCCGTCCCGGTCGGCCAGCAGCGCCTCTATCCGCTCCCGCTGCCCGGCCTCGGTGTAGAACCGCTCGGGCCGCTGCGGCTCGAACGGCGCCATGAAGGCCCGGTTACGCGCCAGCGTGTCGGCCAGCCCCGCGGCGTCATCGACGGTGACGCCCCTCATCTCCACCCCGTTGATCATCACCTCGGCACGCTAACCCACCCCCCGCCGGCCGGACCAGCCCCGTGCGACCCGCCCCCCGTGCCTCACACCGCCGGAGGCACCCGGCCCGGGTCCAGCGACAGCCGGTACCCCCGCTTCACCACCGTCTGGATCAGCCTCGGCACCCCCAGCGCCGCCCGCAGCCGCGCCATCGCCGTCTCCACGGCGTGCTCGTCCCGCCCCGCCCCCGGCAGCACCCCCAGCAGCTCCGCCCGCGCCACCACCCATCCCGGCCGCCGCGCCAGCGCGCCCAGCAGCGCCATCCCCGCCGGCGGCACCGGCCGCAGCTCGGCGTCGACGAGCACCCCGTGGCCCCGGATCTCCAGCCGGTGCCCCGCCACCGGCAGCACCCTGGCCCGCCCCGGCAGCTCCTGGCACAGCAGCTGCACCAGCGGCCCGATCCGGAACCGCTCCGGCTGCACCGTCGCCACGCCCTGCGCCTGGAGCGGCAGCGCCGTCACCGGCCCCACGCACGCCGACAGGACGTCCCCGCGCAGCGCCTCCAGGACCGCCTCCCGCATCCCGCGTTCGCCGGCCCGGGACAGCAGCGAGGCCGCAGCCGGGGCCGAGGTGAAGGTGACGGCGTCGACCCCGCCGGTGGCGACGGCATCCAGGAGCCGGTCCAGCGGGCCCGGGTCCTCCGGCGGCATCCACCGGTACACCGGTACGACCACCACCTCCGCCCCGTGCTCCCGCAGCGTCTCGACGAACCCCGGCAGCGGCTCCCCGTGCAGCTGGAGCGCGATGCGCCGGCCGGCGACTCCCCCCGCGAGCAGCCGGTCCAGCACCTCCGCGAGGGACTCCGACCGCGGTGACCAGGCCTCCACCAGCCCTGCGGCCCGTACGGCGCCCTTGACCTTCGGCCCGCGCGCCAGCAGCTCGGTGGTGCGCAGCCGCTCCAGCAGTTCCTCGCCGATCCCCCAGCCGTCGGCGGCCTCGATCCAGCCTCGGAACCCGATCGCGGTGGTGGCGACGACCACGTCCGGCGTGCGCCGGATCAAGTCCTCGGTCGCGGCCATCAGTTCCCCGTCGTCGGCCAGCGGCACGATCCGCAGGGCCGGCGCGTGGAGCACGGTCGCCCCGCGCCGGCGCAGCAGGGCGATCAGCTCGTCGGCGCGGCGGGCAGCGGTGACCCCGACCGTGAACCCGGAGAGAGGGCCGGTGGCCGTTTCCGCAGCCTGGTCCGTAGCGTCGTCCATAGTGGTGTCCTGCCTTGCCCAAGGGGTCGTCACGTGTGCCGCTGTCCCGCTCAACGGAACCGAGCCTGCCAAAGCGCCGTGACGGACTCGGTTCCACCGTATTTCGCCGCCGTTAACCGCTGTTACACCGAGGTGAGCTGCCGCTCCGCCGCCGTCCCGGCCGCCGGCAGTGCCCCCGCGGCGGGCCGCCGAAGGTATACCGCCCACGTCACGGCGCAGCACACGGCGTAGAAACCGAGGAAGGTGACGAACGCGGCGGTGCCCGACCCGGAGGCCGTGAACGCCTCGCGGAACACCAGGTTGATGGCGAGGCCGCCGAGCGCGCCCACCGCACCGATCAGGCCCATGGACGCCCCGGAGAGCCGGCGCCCCCAGGCCGCGGCGTCCTCGCCCGTCATCCCGCCGGCCAGCGCCTTGGCCTGGAAGATCCCGGGGATCATCTTGTACGTCGAGCCGTTGCCGACGCCGCTCAGCGCGAACAGCGCCACGAACCCGACGAGGAACACCGGCAGCGACTCGCGGAGCGAGGCGAGGACGACCACCCCCGTCGCCGCCGCCATCGCCACGAACGTCGCCAGGGTGATCCGCGCCCCGCCCAGCCGGTCGGCGAGCGCCCCGCCCACCGGGCGGGCCAGCGAGCCGAGGAGCGGCCCGATGAAGGTGAGGGAGGCGGCCTGCAGCGGGGTCCGGCCGAACTGCGTCTGCAGGACCAGCCCGAACGCGAAGCTGTAGCCGATGAAGGAGCCGAAGGTGCCGACGTAGAGGAACGCCATGATCCAGGTGTGCGCATCGCGCGCCGCGTCCCGTACGGCGCCCACGTCACTGCGCACGGGCGCCAGGTTGTCCATGCGTACGAAGGCCAGCGCGGCGGCCGCGACGATCAGCGGGACGTACGCGGCGAGCAGCAGCCGCGGGTGCCCGGCCCCGGCGGTGCCGATCACCAGCAGGGCGGCGAGCTGCACCACCGGTACGCCGATGTTCCCGCCGCCCGCGTTCAGCCCGAGGGCCCAGCCCTTCTTGCGGAGCGGGAAGAAGGCGTTGATGTTGGTCATGGACGAGGCGAAGTTCCCGCCGCCCACGCCCGTCAGCGCGGCGACGGCGACGAAGACCCCGTACGGGGTGCCGGGTTCCATCACCACGAGCGCGGCCACGGTCGGCGCGAGGAGCAGGGTCGCGCTGACGACCGTCCAGTTGCGGCCGCCGAAGCGGGCGACGGCGAAGGTGTACGGGATGCGCACGAGGGCGCCGACGGCGGTGGCGGTCGCGATGAGGAAGAACTTGCCCGCGGGGTCGATGCCGTACGCCGGGCCCATGAAGAGCACCATCACGGACCAGAGCGACCAGATGGAGAACCCGATGTGCTCCGAGAACACGGAGTACAACAGGTTCCGCCTGGCGGTCCTCTCCCCGGTCTCCTTCCAGAACGTCTCGTCCTCGGGGTCCCACCGCTCGATCCAGCGGCCCCTTTCGCGCGGTGCGGTCGTACCGGTGCTCATCACACGCCTCCACAGCTGTCGCGTCCGTGGGAAGACCGTAGGAACGGCGCGTTTCCGCTCCGGTCCCCGGCCGATGACCGCCGGGATACCTTGCTCTCACCCGCCGCCGGGGGCGTCTGTGAGCGCCCCCGGACGCCAGGAGCCCGGGGGGACGTCGAGCCAGCCGCGGGCGGCGGCGCCGGCGGCCGCCGCAGCGTGCAGGGCGTCGAGGCCGGGGTGGGTGAAACCCCTGCGCCACACCATCGACAGCGGGGACAGCGGTACGGGGTCGACGAGCGGCCGTTTCGCGCAGCCCGGCATGTCGGGGAAGTCGACGGTGGCCAGGACCGGGTTGCGGGTCTTGGCCATGACCCGGCGGAACTCGTCCTTGCCGACGGCCACGGGTGCGGGCGGCGCCAGCGCGATGCCCCGCCCGGCGAAGAGCTCGCGCGCGAGCCCGGTCCACTCCAGGGTCCGCGGGTTCCCGGCCCCGGCGTACACGGTCTCCCCCGCCAGCGCCGCCAGCGGTATCTCCGTGCGCGCGGCCAGCGGGTGCCCGTCGGGCAGCAGCACGGCGAGCGGCTCGTACCGTACGGGCCGGTGCGCGAGGCGGGTGCGCAGGGCGGGGGCCAGGCCGTCGGCGTACCCGAAGGACACGTCCAGGCGTCCGGCGGCGATCTCGGCGGCGGCGTGCGTGAGCCCGCTCTCGAAGCGGGCCATCAGCTCGACGCCGGGGGCGAGTTCGCGGGCGTGTTCCAGCACGGTGCGGGCGGTGCTCGGACCGTCGGTGTTCAGGTCGACGAGCAGCGCCCGGGGTCCGGCGAAGGCGGCGGCGAGCTCCTCGTGCGCGGCGAGGACCTTGCGGGCCGGCGCCAGCAGCCGCTCCCCGTCGGCGGTCAGTTCCACGGCCCGGGTGGTGCGCACGAACAAGGTGGTGCCCAGAAGCCGTTCGAGCCGCCGTACGTCCCTGCTCAGCGCCTGCTGCGCGACGTACAGGCGGGCCGCGGCGCGGGTGAAGTGACGGTCTTCGGCGACGGCGACGAACCCGCGCAGCAGCCGGGGTTCCACATCACGGGAGATCACCCCGGGAGACTAACAACACAGGGCGGTGAATGGCCCCGGAACAGGTGTTGGACCGCGCCGTCCGTCCGGCCGGAGGCTGTTCCCATGCCGTACGCGACCTCGTCCCGCAGCCCCCTCATGACCGTCTCCGGCTCCACCCTCGTCCACGCCGTGCCCCTCTCCTCGCGCCCCTCGCCCGCCCGGGCGGCCCGCGAGGGCGGCCCGTACCGACGGTTGTTCGCCGTGCCCGGAGCCCGCGCCTTCACCGCCGGGAACCTCCTCGCCCGGCTCCCCATGGGGATGTTCGGGATCAGCGCGGTGATGATGATCGCCGGGCAGCGGGGTTCGTACGCGCTGGCCGGCGCCGTCACCGCGACCGGACTCGCGGCCACCGCGCTGGTCGCGCCCTGGACGGCCCGGCTGATCGACCGCCACGGCCAGGCCCGCATCGCCGTCCCGGCCACGCTGATCGCGGTCCTCGGCTCGCTCGCGCTGGTCCTGAGCGTCCACGGCCACGCGCCGGCCTGGACCCTGTTCGCCTCGTACGCGGCGACCGCCACCACCCCGAACATCGGCGGCATGTCCCGCGCGCGCTGGACGCACCTGCTGCGCGACTGCCCCGACACGCGCCACACGGCGATGTCCTTCGAACAGGCCGCCGACGAGCTGTGCTTCATGCTGGGTCCGGTCGTGGCGGCGTTCCTCTGCTCGGCCGTCTTCCCCGAGGCCGGCACCCTCGCGGCGGCCGCCCTGCTCCTCACCGGCATGCTGCTCTTCACGTCCCGGCGCTCCACCGAGCCCCCGGTGTCCGCGCTCCGCCCGCGCGGCTCGGCGCTGCGCGCGGTGGCGCCGCTGCTGCCGCTGTTCCTCGCCCTCGGCATGATGTTCGGCGCGATGGAGGTCACCTCCGTCGCCCACCTCGGCGCCCTGGGCCTGGGCGCCGCCTCCGGGCCGGTCCTGGCCCTCCAGGCCCTGGGCTCCTGCGCCGCCGGCCTGCTCTACGGGGCGCTGCGCCCGCGCGGCCTGACCACCTGCCTCGTGGCCCTGGCCGCGGCGATGACGCTGCCCTGGGCGGCGGCCGCGACGGGCTCCCTGCCCCTGCTCGCGGTGGCACTGCTGTGCGCCGGCATGGCGACGGCCCCGACGATGGTGACGGCGATGTCCCGCGTCCACGCCGTCACCCCGGCAGGCCGGCTCAACGAGGGCATGACGGTCGCCGTCACCGCGATCCTCGCCGGCATCGCCGTCGGCTCGGCCACCGCCGGCCAGGTGATCGACCACCTCGGTCCGCCGACCGCTTACGCCCTGCCCCCGGCCGCCGCCCTCCTGGCCCTGCTCATCGCCGTCCGCCCGACCCGAACAGTCGTACCGGCTTCCCCTACCGCCGAGGTACGGCAACCTGGTACGAGTCGCAGTCGTCTGGGATGAACCGGGACGTCCCGGCATGACGAAGGCCCCGCAGTCGGTGACTGCGGGGCCTTCGCCCACATGGGATGAGTGGAGATGGCGGGAATCGAACCCGCGTCCAACGGTGCAGAAGCAGGGCTTCTCCGAGCGCAGTCCGCTGCGCTTTTCTCGGCCCCGGAGATCACACGGACAAGTCTCCGACGGGCTCAGTCACTGTTTGGTTTCCCTCAGGCCCCCGTGACCGGGGCTAGAGGTTTAGATCCCTAATTGACGCCAGGATCCGGACCGGGACCACTTCCGGGCTGACGCTCCTCACAGAGGCTTCAGCTCACTGTTATTAGGCAGCGAGGGTGAAGCGGGAGTTATCGCTCTTGGTGTTGGCGATTATTTTTTGCGACATAGGGTTTACGAGATCATTGCCGCTTCCTCGGCTCGCTTCCCCTGCATCGACATCCGCTGTCGAAACCGATCATCCCCATGTTTTTTTGACAAACCGCGCCACCCGGGGGCGGTGCGGTGCTACGCCCATGGTACGCGAAGTGGACCACGGGATGCCAGGCGATTAACCGCGAGCCCGCGCCGCGGCCCCACCGCCGGGCTAGACCGTGCCGCGCTGCTTGCGGCGGATCGCCGAGATCGCGCGGTTCGTCTCGCGGGTGTCCTGCTTCTCGCGCAGCGTCTGGCGCTTGTCGTACTCCTTCTTGCCCTTCGCCAGAGCGATCTCGACCTTCGCCCGGCCGTCCTTGAAGTACAGCGTCAACGGCACGATCGTGTGGCCCGACTCGTCGGCCTTGCGCTCCAGCTTGTCGATCTCCTCCCGGTGCATCAGCAGCTTGCGCTTGCGCCGGGCGCTGTGGTTGGTCCACGTCCCCTGGCTGTACTCCGGCACGTGCACGTTGTACAGCCAGGCCTCGTTGCCCTCCACCGACACGAAGCCGTCCACGAGGGACGCCCGGCCCTGGCGCAGGGACTTGACCTCGGTGCCGGTGAGCACGAGACCGCACTCGTAGGTGTCGAGGATCGTGTAGTCGTGCCGCGCCTTCTTGTTCTGGGCGATCAGCTTCCGCCCTTTTTCCTTTGCCATAGTGCGGTCATTTTCGCACTACGGACCCACCCCGAGGCCACCCAATACCCCGAGGGCCCGCTCTTCGACGCCGTCGCCGGCCGTCAGGTCGGGCGTGATGCCGCTCCCGTCGATGCTGCGGCCCTCCGGGGTGCGGTACGTGCCCACCGTCAGCTCCGCCACCGAGCCGTCCGGCAGCTGCGTCGGCATCTGCACCGCCCCCTTGCCGAAGGTGCGGGTGCCGACGGTCACCGCGCGGCCGCGGTCCTGGAGGGCGCCGGTGACGAGCTCGGCCGCGCTCATCGTGCCCCCGTCGACCAGCGCCACCAGCGGGCGCGCGGTGTCGCCGCCCGGCTCGGCGTACAGGGCGCGCTCGGAGCCCCGTACGTCGTACGTCGCCACGAGCCCCCCGTCCAGGAAGGCGGAGGCGGCCGACACGGCCTCGGTGACCAGCCCGCCCGGGTTGCCGCGCAGGTCCAGCAGGACGCCCGCGCCGGGCGGGGCCGCGCGGACGGCGTCGCGGACGCGGTTGCCGGAGCCCCGGGTGAAGGAGGCGACCTTGATGACGGTGGTGCCGTCCGCGAGGTGCCGTACGGTCACCGGGTCGGCGCTCAGCCGCTCGCGGCGCACCGTCTCGATGAGGTCGGCGCCGTCCCGGCTCAGGCCCAGCACGACCGGGGTCCCGGCCTCCCCGCGCAGCTTGGCCACCACTTCGGTGACGGTCAGCCCCGTGACGTCCTGGCCGTCCACGCTCAGCAGCCGGTCTCCGGCGCGCAGTCCGGCCCGCGCGGCGGGGCCGTCGGGCTGGACCCGCTCCACTTCGATCCGGCCGTCGCGGCGGCGCCCGGCCCACACCCCGACGCCCGTCCAGTGGCCGTCGAGGTCCTCGGCGAAGGCGGCGTACTCGGCGGGGTCGTAGACGGCCGCCCAGCGGTCGCCGCTGCGGCTGACCTCCTCCTCGGCGGCCCTCTTGCCGGACTTGCCCTCCGCGACGGCTTCGGCGACGGCCCGGGCCACCGCGTCCCGGTCGGCGGTGGCCGCCCCGCGGGGGGCCGCGTCCGCACCGGCCTCCGTACGGGCGGACGGTAACTGCGGGGTGGCGGCGCCCGCGCCCCAGCAGCCCGAGCCGGCGGCCACGGTGACCGACACGAGGAAGAGCAACGTCAAAGCGGCCCCGCGACGCAGGTCGCGGGGCCGGAGACAGTGGACGGGGGGACCCGGCATGGCGCCGAGTCTAGGACAAGGCCCCCGCGCACACGGCGCGTTGGGCGTACGTCACACGGGGCGCTCGTCACACCCCGGCGGCCCCGTCAGACCTTGAGGTACTTGCGCAACGCGACGAAGGCCGCCAGCGAGGGCATCAGCAGACCGACGACCAGCACCAGCGGCAGCTTGGTGAAGACGGAGTCCCAGCCGATGAAGTTGATCAGTTCCAGCTTGTGGCGCAGGTCCACGCCGTGGTCGATCACGAAGTACTGCCCCGCGCCGAGCATCACACAGGCGAGGCCCGCGCCGATCAGGCCGGCGACGGCCGCCTCCATGATGAAGGGCACCTGGATGTAGAAGCCGGAGGCGCCGACGAGACGCATGATCCCGGTCTCCCGCCGACGGCTGAACGCCGAGACGCGCACCGTGTTGACGATCAGCAGCAGCGCCACGATCAGCATGATCATCATGATGCCGAGCGCCGCCCAGTTGAGCGTGCCGAGGAGGCTGAACAGGTTGTCGACCTCGGAGCTCTGGTCGGCCACCGACTGCACGCCGTCCCGGCCCGCGAACGCGGAGGTGATGACCTTGTACTGCTCCGGGTTCTTGAGCTTGACCCGGAAGGAGTCCGGCATCTGGTCGGGGGTGACGACCGAGGCCAGCGCGGTCTGGCCGTACCGCTCCTTGTAGTGCTTGTACGCCTCGTCGGAGGACTCGTACGTGACGCTCTGCACGAGGTCCAGCTTCTTGAGGTCGGCCCCGATCTGCTGCTTCTGCTCGGGGGTCACCGCGCCCTTGGCGCAGGGGCCCTTGGCGACGGCCCCGGCGTCCCCCTTGGCGGCGGCGTCGGTCGCGGCGTCGGCGGCGTCCTTCGCGTCGCTCTTGTTACAGAGGTAGACGGTGACGTTGACCTTGTCGTACCAGTACCCCTTCATCGCGCTGACCTGGTCGCGCATGAGCAGGGAGCCACCGAACAGGGCCAGCGACAGGGCCACGGAAATGATGACCGCGAAGGTCATGGTGAGATTGCGACGGAGACCGACGCCGATCTCCGACATGACGAACTGGGCGCGCATGGCGTCCTTTCAGTGCTGGTAGCCGTAGACGCCGCGCGACTGGTCGCGTACGAGACGGCCCTGTTCGAGTTCGATGACGCGCTTGCGCATCTGGTCCACGATCTGCTGGTCGTGCGTCGCCATGATCACCGTGGTGCCGGTCCGGTTGATCCGGTCCAGCAGCTTCATGATGCCGACGGAGGTCTGCGGGTCGAGGTTGCCGGTCGGCTCGTCCGCGATCAGCAGGGCCGGGCGGTTGACGAAGGCGCGGGCGATGGCCACGCGCTGCTGCTCGCCGCCGGACAGCTCACCGGGCATCCGGCCCTCCTTGCCGCCCAGCCCCACCAGCTCCAGGACCTGGGGGACGGCCTTGCGGATCTCGCCGCGCGGCTTGCCGATGACTTCCTGCGCGAAGGCGACGTTCTCCGCCACCGTCTTGTTGGGCAGCAGCCGGAAGTCCTGGAACACGGTCCCCAGCTGGCGCCGCATGTGCGGGACCTTCCAGTTGGAGAGCTTGGCGAGGTCCTTGCCCAGGACGTGTACCTGGCCGTGGCTGGCCCGCTCCTCGCGCAGCACGAGCCGCAGGAACGTGGACTTGCCGGAGCCGGAGGAGCCGACGAGGAAGACGAACTCGCCCTTCGCGATCTCCAGCGAGACATCTCTGAGTGCGGGGCGGCTCTGCTTCGGGTAGGACTTGGAGACGCTGTCGAATCGGATCACGGGTGCACCACGGTCGCCGGGAGTAGGTGTGCGTGACCATACGCGAACGGGCGCGAGGTGTGGGCCCGGCATCCGGAGTTGCCCGATATGTCCACAGGTCGCGTGGGGGCCGGAGAGTGATTGCCCGGACGGGCCGCGCCGAATGCCGCCGGAGCTGGCACAGTGGTAGGGGAACGGACTCGTTCCGCGCTCCGTTGCACCAAGGGAACCAGGGGACGAGAGGAGGAGCGCATGACATATGACCGGCTCGTGTGCGCGAACTGCGCCGCACCCGTGAGCCAGGGCCGCTGCCCTGTGTGCCGGGCGAACCGGGAGCGCCTCCAGCAGGAGAGCCCCTTCGCAGGCCTGAACCCGATGACGCTCATCGCGCTGCTGGTGGTGCTGGTAGCCGCCCTCGCGGTGGTGGCCAAGGCCGCGTAGGGCGCAGCTCCGCCGCGTCCCGATCATCGCGGGTCCCTCAGGTCACCGAACGTGACCGACCGGGCCCGATCACGCAAGCGGAAGGGCCCGGACACCGTGGGGTGTCCGGGCCCTTCGCACGTCCGGGTGATTACGCGGTCTGCTCCTGCTGCTTGCGCCAGCGGATCCCGGCTTCCAGGAAGCCGTCGATCTCGCCGTCGAGCACCGCCTGCGGGTTGCCGACCTCGAACTCCGTCCGCAGGTCCTTGACCATCTGGTACGGGTGCAGGACGTAGGACCGCATCTGGTTGCCCCAGGAGCTGCCGCCGTCCTTGAGGGCGTCCATCCTGGCCTGCTCCTCCTGGCGGCGCCGCTCCAGCAGCTTGGCCTGGAGCACGTTCATCGCGCTGGCCTTGTTCTGGATCTGCGAGCGCTCGTTCTGGCAGGAGACCACGATGCCGGTCGGCAGGTGCGTGATGCGCACCGCCGAGTCCGTCGTGTTGACGCCCTGGCCGCCGGGGCCGGAGGCGCGGTACACGTCGATGCGCAGCTCGCCCTCGTCGATCTCGACGTGGTCGCTGGACTCGACGACCGGCAGCACCTCGACGCCCGCGAAGGAGGTCTGGCGCCGGCCCTGGTTGTCGAAGGGCGAGATCCGCACGAGGCGGTGGGTGCCCTGTTCGACGGAAAGGGTGCCGTAGGCGTACGGGGCCTTGACCACGAAGGTGGTCGACTTGATGCCGGCCTCTTCCGCGTACGAGGTCTCGTACACCTCGGTGGGGTACCCGTGCCGCTCGGCCCACCGCAGGTACATGCGCTGGAGGCGCTCGGCGAAGTCGGAGGCGTCGACGCCGCCGGCCTCGGCGCGGATGTTGACCAGGGCCTCGCGCTCGGCGTACTCGCCGGAGAGCAGGGTCCGGACCTCCATCTCGTCCAGCGCCTTGCGCACGGAGACCAGCTCGGCCTCCGCCTCCGCGAGGGTGTCCGCGTCGTCCATCTCCTCGGCGAGCTCGAAGAGCACCGAGAGGTCGTCGATGCGCCCGCGCAGGGTCTCGGTCTTGCGGACCTCGGCCTGGAGGTGGGAAAGCTTGCTCGTGATCTTCTGGGCGGCCTCCGGGTCGTCCCACAGGGACGGCGCGGCTGCCTGCTCCTCGAGCACGGCGATATCTGCCCTCAGCTTGTCGAGGTCCAGGACGGCCTCGATCGACCCCATGGTCGAGGAGAGGGACTTCAGCTCTTCGGAAACATCGACGACTGCCACGGGTCCAGCGTAGCCGGTCCTCCGGCGGCACTCTCCGGCCAGGCCGGATCGGCCCGTACAGATCAAGGCGGGTACGGGCGTACGCTCACCGTATGACCGTTCTACTCGTGAAGCGCCGCCATGTGGATCACATGCGTGTCACCACCACGAGCTGTCTGCCGCCGGACCTCGCACGAGCCTGATCAATACCGATCCGACTTCGGTCCTGTACGCGGCTACGCGGCCCCCGGCGCCACCCCTGCCGACGGCCTTCCCCACCCGCTGCCCCGCCATCTCCGGGGAACAGGACCCCGTGACATCCGAAACGGAGCCGTCATGCCGTCCGCGCACCCCTCTCCTTCCGCTTCTCCCGCTTCTCCCGCCGACTCCTCCATACCCTCGCTCGCGGTCATCGACCTCTCCCGGGCGGACGACCCCGCCGAGCGCGCCGACTTCCTCAAGCAGCTGCACGCCGCCGCGCGCGACACCGGGTTCCTCTACCTGACCGGACACGGCATCAGCGAGGCCGAGACCGCCCGCATCCTGGAGCTGACCAGGGCGTTCTTCGAGCTCCCCGAAGCCGACCGGCTGGCGGTCAGCAACCTGAACTCCCCCCACTTCCGCGGCTACACCCGGATCGGGCACGAGCTGACGGGCGGCTCCTCCGACTGGCGGGACCAGCTGGACGTCGGCGCCGAGCGGCCCGCGCCGCGGCTGGGGCCGGACGACCCGGCGTACCTGTGGCTGGAGGGGCCCAACCAGTGGCCCGAGGCGCTGCCGGAGCTGCGCGAGGTGGTGCTGGACTGGCAGGCGCGGCTCGCCTCGGTCGCCCACCGGCTGCTGCGGGAGCTGCTGGCCTCGATCGGCGCCCCCTCGGACTTCTTCGACGCGGCCTTCGCCGACCGGCCCCACCTGCACACGAAGCTGATCCGCTACCCGGGATCGGCCCCCTCGGGCGCGGACCAGGGGGTCGGCGCGCACAAGGACTACGGGTTCCTGACGCTGCTGCTCCAGGACTCGGTGGGCGGGCTCCAGGTGGTGCGGGACGGGGGCTACGTCGACATCCCGCCGCGGCCGGGGGCGTTCGTCGTCAACCTCGGCGAGTTGCTGGAGATCGCGACGGAGGGCTACCTGACGGCCACCGACCACCGGGTGGTGAGCCCGCCGGGGGCGGTGGAGCGGTTCTCGGTGCCGTTCTTCTACAACCCGCGCCTGGACGCGGTCGTGGAGACGGTCCCGGGCGACTACCTGCGCGCGGCGCCGGGCGTGGCCCACGACGCGTCGAATCCGCTGCACGCGGAGTACGGCCGCAACGAGCTCAAGGGCTGGGTCCGCGCGCACCCCGAGGTGGCGCGCCGCTGGCACCCGGAGCTGGTCACGGCGTAGCAGGGGGCGCGGCCCCTCACGGCCGCGGGGGCGCCGAGTGCTTGTTGTCCTGGGGCGGGGGCTCGTCGCCCGAGGTGGCCAGCCAGCCCCCCACGCCGAGCGCCACGGCCAGGGCGACGGCCCCGGCCGTCAGCGCCAGGCGCCGCTTGCGGGCCGCTTCCGCACGGTGGCGCGCCGAGCCCGGACGGTGGCCGCCGGCCGGGCGCGGCACCCGGGCCGTGCCCAGCGCGCCCCCCGCCAGCTCGTCCGGTCCCGGGACCCGCATCGAGGTGTGCGTGTCCCGGTTGGAGTCGGTGGCCGAGCCGGGCACCAGCGGCACCACGCCCCGGCGCCGCGTCAGGTCGGCCGGGGCGGCCTCCTCGGCCTCCGCCGGCTCCGGCTCGGCGTCGTCCGGCTCGTCCACGTCCAGCGGCGGCATCCCGGCCAGCAGCGGCAGCAGGTCCCGCAGCCGGGCCGACAGCTCGGAGGCGCGCAGTCGCGAGGCCGGAGCCTTGGCGAGGCACTGCACCATCAGCTGCCACAGCTCGTCGGGGATCCCGGGCAGCGGGACCACGCTCTCGGTGACGTGCCGCCGCAGCACCGCGCCGGGGTGCCCGCCCCCGAAGGGGGTGAACCCGGCCAGCAGCTCGTACAGCACCGTGGCGAGGGCGTATATGTCGACGGCCGCCCGCGGGGGCAGTCCTTCGACGATCTCCGGAGCCAGGTAGTCCGGCGTGCCGATGATCCGGGTGCTGGGGGCCGGTGCGCGGCCCGTCCCGGCCCGCCTCGGCGAGTCGATCAGCTTGGCGACGCCGAAGTCGGTCAGCAGGGCGGGGTGGGCGCCGCCCGGGCCGAGCGGGCCCTGCATGTCGAGCAGGACGTTCTCCGGCTTGACGTCGCGGTGCACCACGCCCGCCGCGTGGGCGGCCGCCAGGGCGTCGGCGACGTCCGCGACGATGGCCACGGCCGCCTCGGGGGCCAGCCGCCGCTCCCGGTCCAGGCGGGTGCGCAGGTCCGTACCGCGGACGAGGTCCATGACGAGGGCGAGGTCGTCGCCGTCGACGACGAGGTCGCGGACGGAGACGACGTGCGGGTGGTCCAGGCCGAGCAGCGCGCTGCGCTCCTGGACGAAGCGTCCGACCAGCTCCTGGTCGGAGGCGAGGTCCTCGCGCAGCAGTTTGACGGCGACGGGCCCGTCCGGCCCCTCGCCCAGCCACACCGTGCCCGCGCTGCCGCGCCCCAGGATCTGGTGCGCGGTGTACCGGCTGCCGATCTTCCGTGCCACGACTGCTCCCTCAGCGGCTGGCGTACGCACCAAAGCTACGCGGCCGGGTGCGGGTTTTAGGCCAGTAGGGGGTCCGATTCGCGGCGACCTTCACTTCTGCGGGCGAAATCACGCCCCAGAAGTCGACAAATCCACGAAGTCGGCGCCAGTGCGGTCGTGACGGGCGATCAGGATTTGGCGCCGCGGGTGGAGTCGCCGATGCCGGAGATCCAGTCGGCCGCGTCCGAGCCCCAGGACCACAGCTGGTCCCACCAGCTCTTGCCGGTGCCGACCCACTCCTGGAGCGGGGTCAGCTCCCACACCAGCCAGCCCGCGACGAAGAGCAGCAGGATCATCACCAGGCAGCCCTTGAGGCAGCCCAGCCCGGGGATCCGGACCGGGTTGGCACTGCGACGGCGCGGCTCGCGCGGCTCCCGGGGGGCCGGCGGCTGCGGCGGCGGGGCCTGCGGCCGCACCGGCTGCTGCCGGTACTGGGGCTGCTGCTGGGGAGGCTGCTGCTGGGGCTGGGGCTGGCGGTACTGGGGTTGCTGCTGCTGCGGCTGGTACTGCGGAGGCTGCGGCGCGTACTGCTGCTGCTGGTAGGGCTGCTGCTGGTACGGCTGGGGCTGGGGCTGCTGGCGGTACTGGGGCTGCTGCGGGCGCTGCTGCGGCGGCGGGGGCCCCTGCCGCTGCGGGCGGCGGCGCAGGGGGTCGTCGTCGGGGCTGAGGTACTGCACCTGCGTCTGCTCGTTGCGGTCCCGGGCGGCCTGCATCTGCGACTGCCACGGGTGCGGCTGGTCCGGCCGCTCGACCGGCGGCATGACGGACGTCGCGTCGGCGGCCGGCGCCCCGGTGCTCGGCAGCACGGTCGTCGCGTCGCCCCCGCCGACCGGCGGCATCACGCTGGTCATGGCGTTGGGGTCGTAGGCGCCCATCGGGGACGGCGCGCCCGCGGGCAGCACCTGGGTCGGGTCCGCGGAACCCGGCGTCGCCGGTACGGGCGCGGGCGAGGGGTCGGGCGCGAGCAGCGCGCCGACGCCGAGCGCGGCCTCCACCTCGGCGGGCGAGGAGTGCACGCCGATGCCGGAGGCGACCACGCGCAGGCCGCGCGCCAGGCTCTCGGCACTAGGGCGCTCGTCCGGCTCCTTGCGCAGGCAGCGCTCGATGACGATCCAGAGCGCCTCGGGCACGTGCGGCGGGCGCTGCGGGTCCTCGCTGAGGTGGCGGTGGAGCACTTCGAGGGCGGTTCCGCCGGCGAACGGCGGCCGTCCGGTGACCAGTTCGTAGAGCAGGATCCCGGCGCCGTAGACGTCGACGGCGGAGGTCTGCGGGCGGCCCTCGGCGGACTCGGGCGCGACGTAGGCGGGGGTGCCGACGAACTCGTGCGTGCGGGTCAGGCCCGGGGAGTCGGCGAGGCGCGCGATGCCGAAGTCCGTGAGCATCGGCTTCATCTGGCCGTGGCGCTCGTCGAGGAGGACGTTCGCGGGCTTCAGGTCCCGGTGCACGACTCCGTCGGCGTGGCTGGCGGCGAGCGCGTCCGCGATCTGTGCGGTCAGCAGGCTCGCGGCGACGGGGCTGAACGGACCGTTCTCGCGGATGTACTTGTGCAGGTCGGGACCGTCGATCAGGTCCATGACCAGGGCCAGCAGATCGCCTTCGACGACGAGGTCGCGCGTGCGGACGATGTTGGGGTGCGTCAGGCGCAGCAGGACCGAGCGTTCGCGCAGGAAGCGCATGACGATGTCCGGGTCCTGGGCCAGCTCCTCTTTGAGGACCTTGATGGCCACGGTCTCGCCGGGCTGCCCGGCGACGGCCGCCTCCGCGCCGGCGGCCTCCCTCTGGCGGGCACGCCAGACGGTACCGGTGGCGCCGCGCCCGAGGGGCTCCTCAAGCAGGTACTTGCTGCCCACTGGCCGCACGTCTCGCGCTCCCCTGCTGTCGTGTATCTGTCGTCTGGTTTCGGATGATTCCGACGCTGTCTTTTCCGGCCCACTCTAGGGGGTGTACGGGGGGAAGACGCCGGACGGCGGGGGTTGGTTGCCGTACATATGTGCGAAGGGTGAGTTTTGCGGGGTATGCCGGAGGCGATTTTCGGCAGGCCGCTGACCGTATGTGTGCGATGAGCGCACGGAGCGATGATCAATCAAGATCATTTATGGGTGGGGTCCGGGCGTGTTGTGGGTGACAGGTGCGAGGATGCACCCGTACGGAACGGCCGGGGCGGGAGCCCGGCCTTTCCGGCAGACCTGACCGGACGACGCGTCCGTGCCGGGCGGGGGGTGATCGGGCGGGCTCGCCCGGCCGTTCCCCTTCCCGGGCGCGCGCACCGTGCACTGCGCTCCGCGCAGAAGGGACCGCTGACGGCGATGCAGATCCGGCTGACCGTCCTCGGGTCGCGCAGCGGCCACCAGACCGCGACCGCGCCCGCCGGCTGTGACGTGCTCGTCACCGCGCCCGCCGGTACCGCCCTGGCCGCGGTGGCCTCGGCGCTCGCGGCGACCGTGGGCGGCCCCGACACGGGGGGCACGGTCGTGCTGTACGCGGGGGCCGAGCGGCTCGACCTCCAGCGCCGGATGCTGGGCGAACCGCCGCTGGTGGACGGGGCCGTACTGGCCCTGCACACGCCGGTCGCGGACGCCGTGCCGGCCCTGCCCGAGGACGGGCTGGACGCCCCGCAGCTGCGGGTGGTGGCCGGGCCGGACGCGGGCGGGGTGCACCTGCTGCACCCGGGAGCCGTCCGGATCGGGCGGTCGTCGGGCGCGGACGTACCACTGGACGACCCGGACGTGTCGCGGCTGCACTGCGCGGTGACGGTGCTGGCGGACGGGCGCGTGACGGTGGCCGACCTCGGCTCGACGAACGGCACGACGGTGGACGGTGTCCCGGTGGGTACGCGGGCGGTCCCGCTGCCGCCGGGGGCGCTGCTGCGCATCGGCGAATCGACGCTGCGGCTGGCCGCGGGGGGCACGGAGTCCCTCCTGGCGCTGACGCCGGACATGGAGGGGCGCCTGTCCCTGCCGGAGGTCTCCGACGCCGGGCGGGGCGCAGGTGCCTCCGGCGGTACGGGGGCGGCCGGCCCGGCGGGTCACGCCGCACCTGATGCCGGGTCCTACGGCGGCACGGGAACGGCCCGCCCGGCCGGAGGCTACGACGCTCCGGGCGCGGGAGGCGGCGGCGGGGCCGGTCGCCACGAGGGCTCCGGCGCCGGTGGGTACGGCCACGGCGCGGGGACGTCCGGCAGCGCGGGTCGGGGTGGCCCGCAGGGGCTGGTCCCCCACCCCGCCGCTTCCCGGAACGGGGGCCCTGGCCCCGACCCCGCAGCAGGATCCCGCCCCGGCGTCCCGGCCGGGCACCCCCGGGACGGCGCCACGGGCAGCGGCTCAGACGGGTTCGGGGCCCCGGCGCCCCGCGCGCCGCAGCCCCCGCAGGCCCGCGCCGGCGGACCCGGCCCCACATGGGCCGACCCCACCCCGGACGGCGGTGCGCCGCAGCCCGCGCCCGCCCAGGACGGCTCTGCGGGTCCTGCGTGGCCGACCGCCGAGCAGCACGCGGGAACCGCCCGCCCCGGTGCCCCCGCGTGGGCCGCCCCAGCCCCCCGAGGACCCATGGCTCCGCCGCGCGCGTCGCACCCCGGGCACCCCCGGGACGGGGCCACGGGCAGCGGCTCGGACGGGTTCGGGGCCCCGGCGCCCCGCGCGCCGCAGCCCCCGCAGGGCCGCGCCGGCGGACCCGGCCCCACGTGGGCCGACCCCGCCCCGGACGGCGGTACCGCCGACGGCGGCCCCGGCACTCCGGCGCCCCGCGCACCGCACGTCCCGCAGGGGGCGGCCGGCGCACCGCATGCCCAGGACGGCATGGCCGGCCCCGGCCGGCCCGTCGGCGCTGCGGGCCGGCAGGCGCCGCACGGACCGGTGTACGCCCGGCACCCCGAAGCCCCGGGCACGGCCCGGCCCCCGCAGGGCCGGGAGGGCGGTGCCCCCGCCCCCGACCCGGCGGCCGGTGGCCGGCCCGGGGGCGGGACCCCCGAGGAGGGGGCGCCCGCTGCGGTGTGGCCCGCCGCCGGCGGCGGCCGACGGCGGGGGATCGGGGCCTGGGCGCGGAAGTGGGTGCGCGGGGAGGACATCGCCGAGGTGGCCGTCGAGGCCGGGGCACCGGCCGCCGCGGCGCCCGCCGCCGACGACCCCGCCGCGCTGCTGCTCGCCGCCCTCGGGCCCACCGGCCGGCTCTGGTCCCGCCCGCCCGGCGCCCTCGACGTAGGGCTCGGCGCCGGCAGCCGCGTCGACCTGCGCGAGGCCGGGGCGCTCGGCATCGCCGGCCCCCGCCCCCGCCTCACCGGCGTGGCCCGCTCCGTGATCGCCCAGCTCGCCGCCCTCCACTCCCCGGCGCAGCTGGAGATCGTGCTGCTCGCCATGGACCGGACCACGGACTGGAGCTGGCTCGGCTGGCTCCCGCACGTCCGCCCCGCCCACGGCCAGCACTGCCGCCTCCTGCTGGCCCACGACCGCGAGCAGGCCGCCGCCCGCACCGGCGAGCTGACCCGGCGCCTCGACGACAGCCCGCTCGGCGCCGGCTGGGCCACCGCCGGGCCCGATGCCGTCCGCCGGGCCGCTTCCGCGTACGAGGGCCCGTACACCCTCGTCGTCCTGGACGGCGACCCCGGCACCGGAGCCCTCCGGGAGGTCACCGCCCGGCTCGCCTCCCACGGGCCCGCCGCCGGCGTCCATCTCCTCGCGCTCGCCGAGGCCCCGGCCGCCACGCCCACGAGCCCGCTCGCCGAGACGTACGAGGCCGCCTGCGCGAGCACCCCCGCCTTCCGGGCCTGCGGGGCGGTCGCCGTCCTCAGCGGCGAGGTCGCCACCGCCGTGCGGACCTTCCCGGTCAGCGGCGGCAAGCCCGTCCGCCCGGGCGAGACCGCCGTCGCCGACGCCGTCTCCGCCGCCTGGGCGGAGCGGTTCGCCCGCGCCCTGGCCCCCCTGCGCGCCGAGGCGGTCGCCGCGGGCGGCTACCGTCCGGCCGCCGCCAGCCTGCCCCAGACCTCCCGCCTGCTCGACGAGCTCGGGCTGGCCCGGGCCACCCCCGCCTCCCTGATGGCCCGCTGGGCGGCCGCCACCGGGCAGGGACAGACCGACGGCGGTCTCGCCGAGGTCGTGCTCGGCGCCGGCCGGCGCGGCCCCGTCGGCGTGGAGCTGGTCCACGACGGCCCGCACCTGCTCATCGAGGGGCCGCCGGGCAGCGGCCGTACCGAACTGCTGCGTTCCGTCGCGGCCTCCCTGTGCGCCGCGGCCCGACCCGACCGGCTCGGCCTCCTGCTGATCGACGGGGCCGGCGGCGAGCGCGGCGAGGGGCTGCTGCCCTGCACCGAGCTCCCGCACGTCTCGGCGCACCTCGTGGCCTCCGACCCGCTGCGGATGCGGGAGTTCGCCCAGGCCCTGGGCGCCGAGCTCAAGCGCCGCCACGAGCTGCTGGACGGCGTGACGTTCGCCGACTGGCACGCCCGTCGCGAGGTCCGCGACCTGATGGTCTCGCCCCGGCGGCCCGCGCCGCAGGAAGGCCGGAGTGCCTCCTCGGGCACGATCGGCGGCGAGGACTCCCAGCGCACCGGGACCCTGCGGCTGCGCGCCTCCGCCCCCCGTACCGAAGTGGCCGCCGGGCCCGGGCCCCTGCCGCGCCTGGTGGTCCTCGTGGACGACTTCGACGCGCTGGTCGCGCCCGGACTCGGCAGTACGGGCCGTCCCGCGGCCGGTTCGGTGGTCCGGATCCTGGAGGGGCTGGCCCGCGAGGGCGCCCGGCTCGGGGTGCACCTGGTGGCCACGACCGCCCGCCCCGACCGCACCGCCGGCACGGACCCGGCCCGGCTCGCCACCCTGCGGGTCGAACTCGACGCCCCCGACCAGCCGGGCCCCGGCCGGGGCCTGCTCCACTACGGCGACGGCCGCACGGTCCCCTTCCAGGGCGGCCGCGTCACCGGCCGGATCCCCCGGACCGCCACGTCCAGGCCGACCGTCGTCCCGGTGGAGTGGGAACGGATGGGTGATCCACCGGCCCGCCGCCCCGTCCGTGAGCTGGGCAACGGCCCGACGGACCTGGCGCTGCTGGCCAGTGCCCTGGACCGGGCGTCGCACCTGGTCTCCGCGATACCCGTGCTGTTCCCGGCGGCCCCCTGAGCCCGCCCCGCACCGGGCGTCACACCCCCACCCGGCCCCCTCAACCCCGTGACGCGGTATTGCGGGGGCGCTCCGCTCCGCGTAGACCTTGTGGCACGCAACACACCACGAGCACACCGGCATCGGGGGCAGAGCCATGCGCAGGCAGCACGGAACCGGCCACACGGGAGCCAACGGGGAGCGCCAGGGATTACGCCGTACGAGGGCGTACGCCTGGACGGCCCTCCTCGCGACGGGCGCGCTCGCGCTCACCGCGTGCGGCAGCGGCGGCGGTGACGAGGAGGACCCCCCGGCGGCCGGGGCCTCCGCGAGTCCGCGGGTGTCGCTACCGCAGCTGAACGGCGAGAAGCTGGAGGTCGCGGCGGTCTGGACGGGCCCGGAGCAGGCCAACTTCACGAAGGTCCTCAGGGGGTTCGAGAAGCGCACCGGCGCCACCGTCACCTTCGTCCCGGCCCAGGACCCGATCGTCACCTTCCTCGGTACGAAGATCGCGGGCGGCCAGCCGCCGGACGTGGCGCTGCTCCCTCAGGTCGGGGCGCTGGTCTCGGCGGTGCAGAACAAGTGGGCGCAGCCGGTGGGCCCGGAGGCCAGGGCGGAGCTGGAGAAGAACTACTCGCAGGGCTGGAAGAGGCTGGGCGCGGTCGACGGCACCCAGTACGGCGTGTACTACAAGGCGGCCAACAAGTCGCTGGTCTGGTACAACGCGAAGGCGTTCGAGGCGGCGGGCGTGCAGCCGCCGAAGACGTGGAAGGACCTGATCGCGGCGGCGGACACCCTCTCCGCGTCCGGCACCCCGGCGGTGTCGGTGGCCGGTGCGGACGGCTGGACCCTGACGGACTGGTTCGAGAACGTCTACCTGTCGCAGGCCGGCCCGGAGAAGTACGACAAGCTGGCGAAGCACGAGATCAAGTGGACGGACGACAGCGTCAAGCAGGCGCTGACGACGCTCGCGGAGCTGTTCGGCCGCAAGGACTACCTCGCGGGCGGCCAGAGCGGGGCGCTGGCGACGGAGTTCCCGAAGTCGGTGACGCAGACCTTCACCGGTGGTGACCGGCCGGCCGCCGCGATGGTCTTCGAGGGTGACTTCGTGGGGGTGAACATCGCCCAGACGGAGGCGAAGGTCGGCAAGGACGCGCTCGTCTTCCCGTTCCCGGCGGTCGGCAGCGGCAAGGCGCCCGTGGTCTCGGGCGGTGACGTGGCCGTCGCGCTCAAGGCCTCCAAGGGCGCGCAGGCGCTGCTGACCTTCCTGGCTTCGGCGGACGCGGCGGAGATCCAGGCCCGCGAGGGCGGTTTCATCTCGCCGAACAAGTCGGTGGACCCGGCGGCGTACCCGAACGACATCCAGCGGGGCATCGCCAAGGCGCTGATCGCGGCGGGCGACGACTTCCGCTTCGACATGTCGGACCAGGCCCCCGCGGCCTTCGGCGGAACGCCGGGCGCCGGTGAGTGGAAGGACCTCCAGGACTTCCTGGCGAACCCGTCGGACGTGGCGGGCACGCAGGCGAAGCTGGAGGCGGACGCGGCCAAGGCGTTCGGGAACTGACCCGGTGGCCGCCCCCGACGTCTCACGGGCGGGGGAGGCCAGGCGCCGCCGTCTCATAGCGGCGGCGTTCCTCCTCCCCGCGCTGGTCCTGCTGGGCGCGCTCGTCGTGCACCCCATCGGCTACTCGCTCTACCGCAGCCTCTTCGACCGCTCGGGCGACACCTTCGTGGGCGGCGCCAACTACGCGGAGATACTGCGCGACGGCACGATCCGCACGGCGCTGCGGAACACGGCGCTGTGGGTGGTGCTGGCCCCGGCCACCGCCACCGCCCTCGGGCTGATCTTCGCGGTGCTCACCGAACGGGTGCGCTGGGGGACGGCGTTCAAGCTGCTGGTGTTCATGCCGATGGCGATCTCGATGCTGGCGGCGGGCATCATCTTCCGGCTCGTCTACGACCAGGACCCCGACCGCGGTGTCGCGAACGCCGTGTGGGTCGGGGTCCACGACACGTTCGCGCAGTCCTCGGCCTTCCCGAAGGCCCGCCCGGGCCGTGACTCCCCGCTGGTGGCGGCCCCGGGCGGCGCGTTCGAGACCCGTGACCCGGTACGGGCGGGCACGGCCGTGGCCGTCCCGCTGGTCGGGGTGGCCCCGGACGCCCTGCCGAAGGGCACCCGTACGGCCCGGCCCCCGGTCGGTGAGCCCGGCAAGGTCACCGGGACGGTCTGGCAGGACTTCACCCGGGGCGGCGGGGGCCGCACGAACACGGTCGACCCCACCGAGCAGGCCCTGGCGGGCATGCGGATCGAGGCGGTCAAGGACGGCCGGGTGGTCGACAGCGCGACCGCCGGCCCGGACGGCACCTTCACCCTGTCCGCGAAGGCCGACGGCGCGCGGCTGCGGCTGCCCGCGTCGAACTTCCGCGAACCGTACTCGGGCGTGCAATGGCTCGGTCCGACGCTGGTGACCCCGGCGGTGATCGGGGCGTACGTGTGGATGTGGGCCGGGTTCGCGATGGTGCTGATCGGGGCCGGGCTGGCGTCCGTACCGCGCGAGCTGCTGGAGGCGGCGCGGGTGGACGGGGCGAACGAGTGGCAGGTGTTCCGCCGGATCACCGTGCCGCTGCTGGCGCCCGTCCTCGCGGTCGTGCTGGTCACCCTCGTCATCAACGTGATGAAGATCTTCGACCTGGTGTTCGTGATCGCGCCGGGCGCGGTGCAGGACGACGCGAACGTGCTCGCGCTCCAGCTGTACCGCACGTCCTTCGGCACGGACGCCGACCAGGGGCTGGGCAGCGCCATCGCCGTGCTGCTGCTGGTGCTGGTGGTGCCGGTCATGCTCTACAACATCCGCCGGATGCGCCGGGAGGCCCGCCGATGAGCGCCGCACCACGGTCCTGGTCACCGCAGGCCCTGGCCGGCCGGCTGGCCGGCGGAGCACTGAGGGTGTTCCTCGTCCTCGCGGGCCTGTTCTGGCTTCTGCCCACGCTGGGCCTGCTCATCTCCTCGTTCCTTTCGCCCACCGACTTGAACAAGGGCGGCTGGTGGCAGGTGCTGAGCGCGCCGTCGCGGCTGACGGCCGACAACTACGCCGACCTGCTGTCCAACGAGACGATCACCGGTTCGCTGCTGAGCACGGTCGCGATCACCGTGCCGGCGACCCTGCTCGTCGTCACGCTCGGCGCGTTCGCCGGGTACGCGTTCGCCTGGCTGGAGTTCCCCGGCCGGGACTGGCTGTTCCTGATCGTCGTCGCGCTGCTGGTGGTTCCCGTACAGGTGGCACTGATCCCGGTGTCGGAACTGTTCGGCGCGATCGGGCTGTTCGAGACCACGGCCGGGGTGGTGCTGTTCCACACCGCCTTCGGGCTGCCGTTCGCGGTGTTCCTGCTGCGCAACTTCTTCGCGGAGATCCCGCGCGAGCTGCTGGAGGCGGCACGGCTGGACGGTGCGGGCGAACTGCGGCTGTTCACCCGGGTGGTGCTGCCGCTGGGCGGTCCTGCGATCGCCTCGCTCGGCATCTTCCAGTTCCTGTGGGTGTGGAACGACATGCTGGTGGCGCTGGTGTTCGCGGACTCCGCGCATCCGCCGGTCACCGTGGCGCTCCAGCAGCAGGTACGGCAGTTCGGCAACAACATCGACGTGCTCGCGCCGGGCGCGTTCTTGTCGATGGTGGTGCCGCTGGTCGTCTTCTTCGCCTTCCAGCGGCAGTTCGTGACGGGGGTGATGGCCGGGGCGGTCAAGTGACCGGCCGCCGCACGCGGGGACGCCGGGCCATGTGCCCGGCGGCCGCCCGCCGGCCGCAGCGCCTCAGCGCCGTCACGCCGTAGCGCCGCAGCGCCGTCGCACCCCTACTCGGCGGCGGCCTTGAGGCCCGCGACCACCGATCGCGCCAGCTGGTCCAGATAGGCCGCCGGCACCTTGTCCCGCACCACGACCTGCCGCCAGTACAGCGGGCCGATCGCCAGGTCCAGCGCCCGGCCCGGATCCGTGCCCGCCGCCAGCTCGCCGCGCGCGACGGCCTCGGAGACGATCCCCTGCGCCATGCTCCGCTCGCCCTCCAGCAGGGCGCCGCGCACCGCGTCGGCGATCTCGGGGTGGCGCGCGGCCTCCACCAGGAGGTCGGGGATCACCGCCGACGCCACGGGGTGGCGCAGCACGTGGGACGTGACCTCCAGCAGGGCCCGTACGTCCCCGTACAGCGAGCCGGTCGCCGGTACCGGGAGCCCGTCGGCCGCGAAGGCGCCGACCAGGTCCAGCACGAGGTGGAGCTTGGACTTCCAGCGCCGGTAGACGGCCGTCTTGCCGACGCCCGCCCGCCGCGCGATGCCCTCGATCGACATCCGGGCGAAACCGACCGTGGCGAGCTCCTCCAGGACCGCCGTCCGGATCGCCCGGGTCACGTCCTCGCGCAGGAGGGCGGCCCCGGCGGGTGCGCGGCGGGCGGGGGCGGCGGGCTCGGTGGCGGGGGCGGCGGGCTCGGTGGTCATGGGACAGAGCATAACGGCGCACGCCGCCACCGGTCCGTCACGACGATACGGTTGCGTCTCAACGCGGAGGCGCCTACTCTCGGCGTCACGACGATACGTAACCGTCCCGTCGGTAGTCCGAAGTCCGGCGAGTCCCCGTCGAAAGCGACCCAGTGACCGTGACCGTGCCCCCCGTGACCGCACCGCCGCCCGCGACGGCGCAGGCCGTGACGCCCGAAGCGCTGGCCGCCGCCCACGGCCTGACCCTCAGCGGCGCCCGCCCCTCCCTCCCCCGCTACGTCGCGCAGCTGTGGGAGCGCCGCCACTTCGTGACGGCGTACGCCACCGCCCGCATGCAGGCCACGTACAGCGCGGCCCGCCTCGGCCAGGTCTGGCACCTGGCCACCCCGCTGCTCAACGCGGCCGTCTACTACTTCATCTTCGGCGTGATCATGAACGCCGGGAACCGCGTCGCGGACTACATCCCGTTCCTGATCACCGGCGTGTTCGTGTGGGACTTCATCGGGAGCTCCATCAACGCGGGCACCCGCGCCGTCCACAGCAACCTCGGTCTGGTGCGCGCCCTGCACTTCCCCCGCGCGGCCCTGCCCCTGTCGACCGTCATCCAGCTCTTCCAGCAGCTGCTGGTCACCATGGGCGCCCTGGTCATCCTGCTGCTCGCCTTCGGCCAGATGCCGGCCCCCTCCTGGCTCCTGGTGGTGCCGGTGCTGCTGCTGGCCGCCGTCTTCTGCGCGGGCTGTGCCATGGCCATGGCACGCATCGGCAGCAAGAACCCGGACGTCAGCCAGCTGATGCCGTTCATCCTGCGCACCTGGATGTACTCGTCCGGCGTGATGTGGTCCATCGAGTCGACGCTCAAGTCGGACCACCTGCCGCACTGGGTGACCACGGCCCTCCAGCTCAACCCGGCGGCCGTCTACATCGACCTGATGCGCTTCGCACTGATCGACAGCTTCGCGGCGCATTCGCTTCCGCCCCACGTCTGGCTGACCGCCGTCGGCTGGGCCCTGATCGCCGGCATCGGCGGCTTCGTCTTCTTCTGGAAGGCAGAGGAGGAGTACGGCCGTGGCTGACACCGCCATCCGCGTCCCCACCGTCATCGCGGACGACGTCCACGTCGTCTACAAGGTGTACGGCACCGGCACCCGCAAGGGCGGCGCGACCGCCGCCCTGAGCCGGATCATCTCCCGCAAGCCCGCCCCCGGCGTCCGCGAGGTGCACGCCGTCAAGGGCGTCAGCTTCACCGCGTACAAGGGCGAGGCGATCGGCCTCATCGGCTCCAACGGCTCGGGCAAGTCCACCCTGCTCAAGGCGATCGCCGGACTCCAGCCGGTGGCCCGCGGCCGCGTCTACTCACAAGGCCAGCCGTCCCTCCTCGGGGTGAACGCCGCCCTGATGAACGACCTGACCGGCGAACGCAACGTCGTGCTCGGCGGCCTCGCGATGGGCATGACCAAGCAGCAGATCCACGAGCGCTACCAGGACATCGTCGACTTCTCCGGGATCAACGAGAAGGGCGACTTCATCTCCCTGCCCATGCGCACCTACTCCTCCGGCATGGGCGCACGGCTGCGCTTCTCCATCGCCGCGGCCAAGGACCACGACGTCCTGATGATCGACGAGGCGCTGGCCACCGGTGACGCCGCCTTCCAGCGCCGCAGCCAGGACCGCATCGAGGAGCTGCGCGAGAGCGCCGGCACCGTCTTCCTCGTCAGCCACGGCATCGGCACGGTCCGCGAGACCTGCGACCGGGCGATCTGGCTGGAGTCGGGCGTCCTGCGCATGGACGGCCCCGCCGACGAGGTCTGCGACGCGTACGAGGCGTTCAGCCGGGCCGGCTGAGAACGCCCGCACCGCGCGCCACGCGACGCGCACCACCGCGCACCGCACCGCGCACCACGAAGCGAGCGGCCCCGGGACAGGAGTCCCGGGGCCGCTCGTTCACCACCGTCAGCCGTGCGAGCGCAGCAGCGAACGCATCGTCCGCATCGCGACGGACAGGTTCGCCAGGTCGAAGTCGTCCGACCCGCGGATCTCGTCCAGGGTCGTCCGCGCCCGGCCGATGATCGCCGCGTTGCGCTCCTCCCACGCCTTGAAGCGTTCCTCGGGAGTGGCCTCGCCGTCGCCGGCCGCCAGTACGTCGGCGGTCAGCGCCGAGTGCGCCGCGAACAGGTCCTCGCGGATGGAGGCGCGGGCCATGGACTGCCAGCGGTCGGCCCGCGGCAGCTCGATGATCCGGTCCATCAGCTGGGTGATGTCCAGACGGTCGGCGAGGTCGTAGTAGACCTCGGCGACGTCCAGCGGGTCGACGCCCGTGCGGTCGGCGATCGCGACGATGTCGAGCGTCGGGAAGGCGGACGAGAAGCCGGCCACCTTGGCCGCCAGCTCCTGCGGCACGCCCTCACCGGTCAGCTCGTCCATGATCGACTGGTACCAGTCCAGGTCGGCGCCGCGCACCAGCTTGGGCAGTTCCGCCCAGACCTGGGTCACCCGGTCGCGGAACAGCTCGATGGTCCCGGTGATCTCCAGCGGCTGCGGCCGGTTGTTGAGCAGCCAGCGGGTGCCGCGCTCGACCAGACGCCGCGAGTGCAGCCGCACCCGGGTCTGGACACTGGCCGCGACCTTGTTGTCCAGCGCCTCGACCGCGTCCCAGACCTCGGCCATGCCGAAGATCTCGCGGGCCGCGAGCTGCGCCCGGACGATCTCCTCCGTGGCGGCCCCGGTCTCCTCGCGCAGGCGGTGCAGGAACGTCGAACCGCCGGTGTTGACGGTGTCGTTGACCAGGAGGGTGGTGATGATCTCCCGGCGCAGCGCGTGCGCGTCGATCTGCTCGCCGAACTTCTCGCGCAGCGGGGCCGGGAAGTAGGCGTGCAGCAGGCGGCGCAGGTACGGGTCGTCCGGCAGCACCGTGTGGATCAGCTCGTCCGCCACCGTGATCTTGGTGTAGGCGAACAGGACGGCCAGCTCCGGCTGGGTCAGGCCCTTGCCGTTGTTCAGCAGCTCGCGGATCTGCCGGTCGTTGGGCAGGAACTCCAGCGCGCGGTCCAGCAGTCCCTCGCGGCCCAGGCGGCGCATGAAGCGCTGCTGGGCGTGGAGCAGGCTGGGGGCCTGGGCGACGGCGTTGGCCAGGGCCACGTTCTGCGCGTAGTTGTTGCGCAGCACCAGACCGCCGACCTCGTCGGTCATCTCGGCGAGCAGCGCGTTGCGCTGCTTGACGGTCATGTCGCCGTCCGCGACGACCGAGTTGAGCAGGATCTTGATGTTCACCTCGTGGTCGGAGGTGTCCACGCCGGCGCTGTTGTCGATGGCGTCGGTGTTGACCTTGCCGCCTTCGCCGCCGGCCCCGACGCGGGCGAACTCGATGCGGCCGAGCTGGGTCAGGCCCAGGTTGCCGCCCTCGCCGATGACCTTGGCGCGCACGTCGGCGCCGTTGACGCGGATGGCGTCGTTGGCCTTGTCGCCGACGTCGGCGTGCGTCTCGGCCGTCGCCTTGACGTACGTACCGATGCCGCCGTTCCACAGCAGGTCCACGGGGGCCTGCAGGATCGCCTTCATCAGGTCGGCCGGGGTCATCTTGGTGACGCCGGCCTCGATCCCGAGGGCCTCGCGGACGTGCGCGTTGACCGGGATGGACTTCGCCGAACGCGGGTGGACGCCGCCGCCCGCCGAGAGCAGCGCGGTGTCGTAGTCCGCCCACGAGGAACGCGGCAGGTCGAACAGGCGCCGGCGCTCGGCGTACGAGGTCGCCGCGTCCGGGGTCGGGTCGAGGAAGATGTGCCGGTGGTCGAAGGCGGCGACCAGGCGGATGTGCTCGGAGAGCAGCATGCCGTTGCCGAAGACGTCACCCGACATGTCACCGACGCCGACGACCGTGAAGTCCTCGCTCTGGGTGTCGTGGCCCAGTTCGCGGAAGTGCCGCTTCACCGACTCCCAGGCGCCGCGGGCGGTGATGCCCATGCCCTTGTGGTCGTAGCCGGCGCTGCCGCCCGACGCGAACGCGTCGCCCAGCCAGAAACCGTAGGCCTGCGCGACCCCGTTGGCGATGTCGGAGAAGGTCGCGGTGCCCTTGTCGGCGGCGACGACGAGGTACGTGTCGTCCTCGTCGTGGCGGACCACGCCCTTGGGCGGCACGACCTCACCGGCGACCATGTTGTCGGTGATGTCGAGCAGCGCCGAGATGAAGATCTTGTAGGAGGCGATGCCCTCGGCGAGCCACGCGTCCCGGTCCACCGACGGGTCCGGCAGGTTCTTCGCGACGAAGCCGCCCTTCGCGCCGACCGGCACGATCACGGTGTTCTTGACCATCTGCGCCTTGACCAGGCCGAGGACCTCCGTACGGAAGTCCTCACGCCGGTCGGACCAGCGCAGGCCGCCTCGGGCGACCTTGCCGAAGCGCAGGTGGACGCCCTCGACGCGCGGGGAGTACACCCAGATCTCGAAGGCCGGGCGCGGCGCCGGCAGGTCCGGGATGGCCTGCGGGTCGAACTTCATCGACACGTACGCGTGCGGCTCGCCCGCGTCGTTCGACTGGAAGAAGTTGGTGCGCAGCGTCGCCTTGATGAGGGTCAGGAAGGAGCGCAGGATGCGGTCCTCGTCCAGCGAGGCGACCTGGTCCAGGGCTCCGTCCAGCTCCTCCAGCATCGCGTCGACGAGCTCGGTGCCGGCGGTCTGCCGGGCCGGGGACATCCGCGCCTCGAAGAGCGAGACCAGCAGCCGGGTGGTGTGGACGTTGTTGCGGAGGGTGTCCTCCATGTAGTCCTGGCTGAACGTGGAGCCGGCCTGGCGCAGGTACTTGGCGTACGCGCGCAGCACCACGGCCTGCCGCCAGGTGAGCCCGGCGCTCAGTACCAGGGAGTTGAAGTTGTCGTTCTCCGCCTGGCCCTGCCAGACCGCCGCGAAGGCGTCCTGGAAACGCTCGCGGGCGTCGTCACCGAGGTGGGTTTCGCCGTTGCCCGACGGGACGGGCAGCCGCAGACCGAAGTCGTAGATCCAGGCCTGGGTGCGGTCGCTGCACCGCAGCTCGTACGGGCGCTCGTCGGTGACCTCGACGCCCAGGCGCTGGAGCACCGGGAGCACGGCGGACAGGGAGACCTGCTCGCCGTGGCGGTAGATCTTGAAGCGGCGCTCGCCGGGGCCGGCGCCGACCGGTTCGTACAGGGAGAGGTCGAACTCCCGGCCGCTCTCGGACAGCCGCTCCAGGCGGACCAGGTCGGCCACGGCGGAGCGCGGCGAGTGGTCGGCCTTGTAGCCCTCGGGGAAGGAGTTCCCGTAGCGGCGCAGCAGTTCCGCCGCGCGCTCCTCGCCGGTCTCCGCGATCAGCGCCTCACCGAAGGCGTCCGCCCAGGAGCGGGCGGCCTCCACCAGGCGGGCCTCGATGCGCTCGACGTCGGCGTCGGTCAGTGCGGGCAGCTCCGTGCCCTGCGGGACGCGGACGACGAAGTGGATGCGGGAGAGGATCGACTCGGTGTTCCAGGCGGTGAAGTCGACGCTGGTGCCGTTCAGCTCCTCCTGGAGGATCGCGATCAGGCGCAGCCGGACCCCGGTGGTGTACCGGTCGCGCGGCAGGTACACCAGCGCCGAGTAGTAGCGCCCGTACTCGTCCTGGCGCAGGTACAGCCGCAGCCGGCGGCGTTCTTGCAGGTACAGGACCGAGGTGACGATCTCGCGGAGCTTGTCGACCGGGGTCTGGAACAGCTCGTCGCGCGGGTAGGTCTCCAGGATCTGGAGCAGGTCGCGGCCGTCGTGGCTGTTGGGCGAGAACCCGGCGCCTTCGAGGACCTCGGCGACCCTGCGGCGGATCACCGGAACGCGGCGCACCGACTCCGTGTACGCGGCGGAGGAGAACAGGCCGAGGAAGCGGCGCTCGCCGACGACGTTGCCGTCGGCGTCGAACTTCTTGACGCCCACGTAGTCGAGGTACGAGGGACGGTGCACGGTGGCGCGGCTGTTGGCCTTGGTCAGCACCAGCAGCCGGTGCTCGCGGGCCTTGGCGCGCGCGTCGGCCGGCAGCCGGTTGAAGGAGGGCGAGACGGGGTGCGCGTCCTCCTGGCCGTGGTGGACCGGGTCGGAGCGCAGGATGCCGAGACCGGTGCCCGGCACGGCGGCCAGCGCGTCGTCGTCGACCAGGTTGTACTCGCGGTAGCCCAGGAAGGTGAAGTGGTCGTCGGCGAGCCAGCGCAGCAGCTCACGGGCCTCTTCGAGCTCGTACTCGCGCAGGTCGGGCGCGGTCGGCTCGCTGGGCAGCTCGTCGGCGATGCGCAGCGCCGCGTCGCGCATCTTCTCCCAGTCCTCGACGGCCTCGCGCACGTCGGACAGGACGCGCTGGAGGTCGCCGGTGATCTGCTTGAGGTCGGCGCGGTCGGTCTCGCGGTCGATCTCGACGTGGATCCAGGACTCGACGAGGGAGTCGTGGGGGCGCGCGGTCTTGGGGCCGTGGGCGTCGCAGTCCGGGCCGAGGATCTCGATGAGCTTGCCGGTCAGGTCACGGCGGACGACGACCTGCGGGTGGATCACGACGTGGATGCCGCGGCCCTGGCGCGAGAGCTCGTTGGTGACGCTGTCCACGAGGAACGGCATGTCGTCGGTGACGACCTCCACGACCGAGTGGCTGGAGGTCCAGCCGTTCTCCTCGACCGTGGGGGTGTGCACGCGCACCATCGCCTTGCCCTGCGGGCGCTGCTCGGCCAGCCGGTAGTGGGAGAGCGCGGCCCCGAACACGTCGACCGGATCCCGGTCCAGCAGGTCCTCGGGGGCGGTGTGCAGGTAGTACCGCTGGAGGTAGGCGAGCGTCGTGCCCGGATCGGGCCGCTCCCCTTGGTCGGACCCAGTCGGAAGTAGCCCCCCGGCCGGGCTGTTCTCAGCTACCCGTGCCGCCCGCGCGAGCAGCTCGGCCTTTGCTTCGTCCAGCTTGGTCTGCATGTCCTCTGGCTCCTGTCGCGCGCCATTGCGTGACGTAGGTGAAGGAAGGGATGACATAGCGCCGCGAGGCGGGGTGTCCGTTCGGGATCGACGCTATGCCGTCGAGAGAGGCCACCGGGAGGGAATCGGCCATGATCGGCGGCACGTCCCGGAAGCGGGGACCAGCGAAAGCCCGGGCACGGTCGTGCGCCGGGCGCGTGCCGGGGGTATCAGGACCCCCGATGGTTATCGCGCTGATCACGGGTACCAGGCTATCCCCCCTGACCCCCGACTCGTCACGAGCGGCTTCTGTACAAATCAGGGGGTGCATTTTTGCCGCTCTGGACAGCGACGGGAGGCGGCGTTCGTGCAGAGCGCCGAACGCGGCCCGGAGCAAGGTGTTATCCGGCCAGTTCCCGGGCCGTGGCCACGGCCTCCGCGAGGGTGTCCACGACGGGGACACCGGCCGATTCCAGACTGCGGCGGCTGTGCGAACCGCCCGTGTACAGCACCGCCTGCGCCCCCACGTGGGCGGCGGCGAGCGCGTCGTCCACGGCGTCACCGATCAGCACCGTACGGGCGGCGGTCACACCTGCCGGCTCCAGCGCGGCCAGATGGCGTACGAGGTGACCCGCCTTGGTGGTGTGCGAGGGCCCGGTACGCCCGTCGACGCGCAGGAAGTGCCGCTCTATGCCGAGGGTGCGTACCAGCGGCACCAGCTTCTCGTGGGGCGCGAGCGACAGCAGGGACTGGGTGGCACCCGCCCCCTCCCACTCCTGGAGCAGCTCCATCGCGCCCGCGGCGAGCCCGACGGCGTCCGCCGCGGACCAGTAGTGCCGGTGGAAGGTCTCGTCCATGACGAGCCACTCGGCTTCCGTGGGCATACGGCCCATCAGCCGCTCGTAGAACTTCGTGACCGGGACGACGTACAGCTCGCGGTACGTCTCCAGGGTGATCGGCGCGAAGCCGAACTCGGCGAACGAGGCGTTGGTGGCGGTCAGGACGGCGTCCACGTCGTGCAGCAGGGTGCCGTTCCAGTCCCACACGAGGTGCGGGTGCGCGTTCGGCCGGCTCACGGGAGCAGCCCCGGGATCTCCTGGACGCCGAACCACAGCAGTTCGTGGTCCTCGGCGCCGTCCACGGTGAAGCGGGCGTCGTCGTCCCCCCGGTCGGCGGCCTCCACGGCCCCGGCGGCCGCCTCGACGTCGGCCAGCGCGTCATCGGCGTCGACGTGTACGGCGGCGGCGACGGTCAGCCGTACCGGGTCGGCCAGGCTGACCTGCCCGAGGGTGGCCTCGTCCAGGCCGGGAACGGCGGAGGCGGCCTTGTCGTCGACGTCGACCGCCACGACGACGCGCTTGCGCGGGGCGGCCGGGTCGGCGGCGAGCAGCCGCAGCGAGGCCTCGGCGGCCCGGCTGAGGGCGGCGTACTCCAGCTCCTCGATGTCGTCGGAGACGTACCATTCGCGCAGCCCGGGCGTGACGGCGTACGCACGCAGCGGCGCCGGGCCCAGCTCGCCGGCCTTGTACACCTCGGCGAGCCCGGAGAGGGTCAGGGGGACGTACACGCGCATGGCCGGCCGCTTTCGTTAGTCGGAAAACCCCCTCAGGATACGGCGGGCGCCGCCCTGCGCGTCCGACCGGGGGACGACTCCTGTACCCCTTCGGGCGCGATCGCCCGCCGGGGCCGCGTCCACCCGGCGCCACGGCCCGGGAACCCGGCGGCCGGGCCGCCGCCGGAGGCGCCCCGAGAGGCGCCCCTGATAGGTGAACCGGCCGCCGTTCCGGGTCCGGTGTCCACCCCGTTGCGCAGCGTGACGATCGGCTACCAGAGTCTGCCCGTACCTAGTGACCGCCCGGCATCCGCGAGGACCGGGCCCGGCCTTCTCGGGGACGACCGCCATGACCAGGACCAGGACCACCACCCGCCCGCCGGGCCGCCGCGACCCGCAGGCCCCCGGCGCCCGCCGCCGTCCGCGCGGCCCGCACGACTGGTTCGCGGAACGCCTGCTGGCGGTCCTCAGCGGCCGCCGCCCGGTCCACTCGCTCCTGGGCCTCACGGTCGGCCCCGCGTACGAGCAACTGGTCACCCTGGCCCCGGCGGGCCCCCTCCGCGACCGCCTCACCCCGGTGCTGCGCCACTGCGGCCGCTTCTACCCGGGCCCGGGCGTCATCGAAGCCTTCGCCCGCATCGCCACGGGCGACCGCGTCTGCGCCATGGCCTTCCGCCTGGAACAGGGCCCGGACCTCCGCTGGCGCTGCGCCGCGATCGAAATCCACGACCCCCGCTTCTGACGGGCAGATCCAGCCGGCCGAAGTCCAGCCCCGCAACGGCGCCGCACCGCAAACGCCGCCGGGGCCGGACACCCGTACAACGGTGTCCGGCCCCGGCGGCGAGCCGACAGCGGAATTACTTCTTGCGACGCCGTCCGCCGGACGCCTTCTGCGCCCGCCTCCGCTCGGCCCGCGTCATCCCGACCCCCGCCTCGTCACCCTCCGCATCGGCGTCGGCGTCGAAGTCGCCCTCGACCACCCCGCCCTCCCCGTCCACCGTGGGCGCCGAGAAGTGCAGCCGGTCCGGCCGCTGCGGGGCGTCCAGTCCCTTCGCCCGGATCTCCGGCTTCGCCGGCGCCGGCACGGTGTCCTGTACCGGAAGCTCCTCGACGTGCTGCTCCACCTGAACCTCCAGGTTGAACAGGTAGCCGACGGACTCCTCCTTGATGCCCTCCTGCATGGCGTTGAACATGTCGAAGCCCTCGCGCTGGTACTCGACCAGCGGGTCCTTCTGGGCCATCGCCCGCAGGCCGATGCCCTCCTGCAGGTAGTCCATCTCGTACAGGTGCTCACGCCACTTGCGGTCCAGCACCGACAGCACCACGCGCCGCTCCAGCTCGCGCATGATGTCCGAGCCGAGCGCCTTCTCGCGCTCCGCGTACTGCTCGTGGATGTCGTCCTTGACGGACTCCGCGATGAACTCGGCCGTGATGCCCGCCCGGTCCCCCGCGGCCTCCTCCAGCTCCTCCACGGTGACCTTCACCGGGTACAGCTGCCGGAAGGCGCTCCACAACCGGTCCAGGTCCCACTCCTCCGCGAAGCCCTCCACCGTCTCCGCCGCGATGTACGCGTCGATGGTGTCGTCCATCATGTGGCGGACCTGCTCCTGGAGGTCCTCGCCCTCCAGGACGCGCCGGCGCTCGCGGTAGATGACCTCGCGCTGGTTGTTGAGGACCTCGTCGTACTTGAGGACGTTCTTGCGCGTCTCGAAGTTCTGGGTCTCGACCTGCGACTGGGCCGACGCGATCGCGCGCGTCACCATCTTGTTCTCGATCGGGACGTCGTCCGGCACGTTCGCCATCGCCATGACCCGCTCGACCATCTGCGCCTTGAACAGGCGCATGAGGTCGTCGCCCAGCGAGAGGTAGAACCGGGACTCGCCCGGGTCGCCCTGGCGGCCGGAGCGGCCGCGCAGCTGGTTGTCGATGCGGCGCGACTCGTGCCGCTCGGTGCCCAGCACGTACAGCCCGCCGAGCTCCTTGACCTCCTCGAACTCCGCCTTCACCGCCGCCTCGGCCCGCTGGAGCGCCTCGGGAAGGGCGTGCGCCCACTCCTCGATGTGCTCCTCCGGGTCCAGGCCGCGCTGGCGCAGCTCCGCCTCGGCGAGGTCGTCGGGGTTGCCGCCGAGCTTGATGTCGGTACCGCGGCCGGCCATGTTCGTGGCGACCGTGACCGCGCCGCGGCGGCCGGCCTGGGCGACGATCGAGGCCTCGCGCTCGTGCTGCTTCGCGTTCAGCACCTCGTGCGGGATGCCGCGCTTGGAGAGCTGGCGGGAGAGGTACTCGGACTTCTCGACCGACGTCGTGCCGACGAGGATCGGCTGGCCCTTCTCGTGCTTCTCCGCGATGTCGTCGACGACGGCGGCGAACTTCGCGACCTCGGTCCGGTAGATCAGGTCGGGCTGGTCCTTGCGGACCATCGCGCGGTTGGTCGGGATCGGGACGACACCGAGCTTGTAGATCTGGTGGAACTCGGCGGCCTCGGTCATGGCCGTACCGGTCATACCGGACAGCTTGGTGTAGAGGCGGAAGAAGTTCTGCAGGGTGATCGTGGCGAGCGTCTGGTTCTCGTCCTTGATGTCCACCCCTTCCTTCGCCTCGATCGCCTGGTGCATGCCCTCGTTGTAGCGGCGGCCGGCGAGGATGCGGCCGGTGTGCTCGTCGACGATCATGACTTCGCCGTCGATGACGACGTAGTCCTTGTCGATCTTGAACAGTTCCTTCGCCTTGATGGCGTTGTTCAGGTAGCCGACGAGCGGGGTGTTCACCGACTCGTAGAGGTTGTCGATGCCGAGCCAGTCCTCGACCTTCGCCACGCCCGCCTCGTGGATGGCGACGGTGCGCTTCTTCTCGTCGACCTCGTAGTCGCCGGTCTCCTCGATGCCCTTGAGCGGGTTGCCCGGCTCGCCCTTGGTCAGGCGGGTGACGAGCTTGGCGAAGTCGGCGTACCACTTCGTCGCCTGGTCGGCCGGGCCGGAGATGATCAGCGGCGTACGGGCCTCGTCGACCAGGATGGAGTCGACCTCGTCGACCACGGCGAAGTTGTGGCCGCGCTGCACCAGCTCGTCCTTCGACCACGCCATGTTGTCGCGCAGGTAGTCGAAGCCGAACTCGTTGTTCGTGCCGTACGTGATGTCGGCGTTGTACTGCTCGCGGCGCTGGGCCGGCGACATGTTCGCCAGGATGCAGCCGACTTCGAGGCCGAGGAACTTGTGCACCCGGCCCATCAGCTCGGAGTCGCGCTCGGCGAGGTAGTCGTTCACCGTGATCAGGTGGACGCCCTTGCCGGACAGCGCGTTCAGGTACGCCGGGAGCGTGCCGACGAGGGTCTTGCCCTCACCGGTCTTCATCTCGGCGACGTAACCGAGGTGCAGCGCCGCGCCGCCCATGATCTGGACGTCGTAGTGCCGCTGGCCGAGGACGCGCTTGGCCGCCTCGCGAACGGTCGCGAAGGCCTCGGGCAGCAGGTCGTCCAGGCTCTCGCCGTCCTGGTAGCGCTGCTTGTACTCGTCCGTGAGCGCCCGCAACTCGGCGTCGGAGAGGTTGACGAAGTCCTCTTCGATGGAGTTGACCTGGTCCGCGATGCGGTGCAGTTTGCGCAGGATCTTGCCTTCGCCTGCACGCATGAGCTTGTTGAAGACGGACACCGAGGTTTGTCTCCTTGCCGGTCGGGCCTGGCACTGGTTCGTACACGGGCACGGAGGGTGGGCCCCACCGCAACGGCCATCGTAAGCGAGGACGCGGTCACGTCGGGAGGTCCGCACTATCCGCAGGGCGCGGGCGCCCGGAATGAGAACGTACGGGGGGCACGGAAGGTGCCGGTGTGGGCGAAAACTGTTCGCCCACGGCGTGCCGCCGCAGCAGAATCCGTTCATGGAGCCCACCACCTTGACCACGGAGCGCCTCGATCTGCGGCCCTTCACCCCCGCCGACGAGGACGAGGTGTACGCCGCCGCGCAGGATGCGGACATCCAGCGCTGGACCCTCGTGCCCTCCCCGTACGCGCGCGAACACGCCCGCAGCTTCGTCCGCGAGATGGTCCCGGACGGCTGGCGCGACGACACGGCGTACACCTTCGCCGTCCGCCTCGGCGCCCGGGGCCCGCTGGTCGCGGCCGTCGGCGTCCACGTACGGGGGCCGGGCGGGTACGAGGTCGGCTACTGGACCGCCAAGGAGCACCGCGGCCGCGGCTACATGGCCGAGGCCCTGCTCGCCGTCGCCCGCTGGACCTTCACCGAGGTCGGCGCCGCCCGGCTCGAATGGCGCGCCGAGGCCGGCAACTCCGGCTCGCGGGCCGTCGCGGAGAAGGTGGGCTTCCGCTTCGAGGGGCTCCTGCGGGCCGGCCTCCTACGGGCCGGCACCGCCCGGGACTGCTGGGTCGGCGCCCTGCTCCCCTCGGACCTCGGCCTGCCCTCCGCCCTCCCGTACCTGCCCGTTGTCAGTGCCCCGTCCTAAGCTGCGGCCATGACGACCGCGCCGCCGCCGACCGTGTCCCTGTCCGCCGACGAGGCGCGCCGGATAGCCCTGCGCGCGCAGGGTTTCCTCGGGGCGCCCGACCGCCGGGGCGGCGTCCGCGGGGTCCTGCGCCACCTGGGCGCCGTACAACTGGACACGATCTCCGTGCTGGCCCGCTCGCACGAGCTGGTCCCCTACGCGCGCCTGGGCGCCGTGGGCCGCGACACCGTGGAGAAGGCCTACTGGTCCGACCGCCACGCCTTCGAGTACTGGTCCCACGCGGCCTGCGTCCTGCCCATCGAGGAGTGGCCGCACTTCGCGTTCCGCCGCCGCGCCCGCCGGGCGCGCGGCCACCGGTGGCACGTCCTCCAGGACAAGGAGCGCTCGACCCGGGCCGTCCTGGACCGCCTCAGGGCCGACGGCCCGCTGACCTCGACCGAGCTGGGCGGCGCCAAGAACGGCGGGGAGTGGTTCGAGTGGTCCGAAACCAAGATCGCGGTGGAGTGGCTGCTGGACACCGGTGAGGTGGTCTGCTCCGAGCGGCGCGGCTGGAAGCGGGTCTACGACCTGCCCGAGCGGGCCGTCCCCGACGCGCTGCTCCACGACGACCTGGACGACCGCGAGTGCCTGCGCCGGCTCGTCGCGCTCGCCGGACAGAGCCTGGGCGTCGGCACCCGCGCCGACATCGCGGACTACCACCGCCTCAAGGGCGACCAGGTCGACACGGTGATCGCCGACTCGGGGCTGGTGCCCGTGGCGGTCGAGGGCTGGGGAAGGGCCGCGTGGGCAGATCCGGCGGCGCTGGCCACGGTCCCGCGCGGCCGCCACCGCACGACGCTGCTGTCGCCGTTCGACTCCCTGGTGTGGGACCGGGCGCGGACGGAGCGGATCTTCGGCTTCACGCACCGACTGGAGGCGTACGTCCCCAAGTCACGGCGGATACACGGTTACTTCGCGATGCCGCTGCTGGCCGCCGGCAGGCTCCAGGGCCGGGTCGATCCGGCCCGCGAGGGTGCCACGCTGGTGGCCCGGCAGCTCTCCCTGACCAGCCCCAAAGCCGCCCGGCCGATGGCCGAGGCCCTGCTGGAGGCGGCGTCCTGGGTGGGCTGCGACTCCGTGCGCGTGGAGCGGGCCGGCACCCCGGCGGAGGCCGCGGCGGTCACGGCTGAACTGGCCGCGCTGGGCTGACGCCACGCGCAGCCGGCTACCTGATCTCGAGGATCTTCTCGCGCATCGCGTACACCACCGCTTCCATCCTGGAGTGCAGCTGGAGCTTCTCCAGGATGTTGCGCACGTGGTTCTTCACGGTGTTCTCGGAGATGAACAACTCCTTGGCGATGTCCCGGTTGTTCATGCCCGTGGCCACCAGCTTGAGGACCTCCAGCTCCCGGTCCGTGAGCCGGGGCGCCGGTACCAGGCGGCGCTCGTCCGTCCGCTGGATCATCGACTTGAACTCGGTCAGCAGCTTCGACGCCATCGACGGGCTGATCTGCGACTGGCCGTCCGCCACCGCCCGGATCGCGGTCGCGACCTCGTCCGTCGAGATCTCCTTCAAGAGGTACCCCGTCGCGCCCGCCTTGATCGCCTCGTAGAGGTCCGCCTCCTCGTCGCTGATCGTCAGCATGATGATCTTCGCGGAGGGCGCCACCTCCTTGATCGTGGTGCACGCCTCGATGCCGCCGCGCCGGGGCATCCGTACGTCCATCAGGACGATGTCCGGCAGCAGGTCGGCGGCCTTGTCCACCGCCTCCGCGCCGTCCCCGGCCTCGCCGACCACCTGGATGTCCTCCTCCTGGGCGAGGACGATCTCCAGCCCGCGCCGGAAGAGGGCGTGGTCGTCCACCACGAGCACCCGGATCGGCTCCCCGGCGGACCCGTCGGCCGGGGCGTCCCCGTGACCGTCCGCCACGCGCCCCGCCTCACGACAGCCCGCGCCGTCGTCACCGCGTACCGGCCCGAAGCTGTCCGCCATCGTTCCTCCCCCTGCATGTGCCGAGCTCGACCTGCTCGCCCGCCCACCGCCCGGGCCGACCGCCCGTGCCGCCTGTCGGGCCAAGGCGGCGGGCTGGGCCGCCGCCTGACTGCCCGCCATGATTCCATGCCCCGGCCCCGGGGAGGGGCCCCGTCGGAGGGCCGACTGGCTCATACGCGTCATACAAGTGCCCCCGCGGAGGCCGGGACGGCACTCCACGGGGGCAAGGTTCGAACGCTCAGCCGCCGAGCGATCCGCCGGCGCCGCCGCGCGGTTCCTCCGTGCTGGAGGCGCCGTCGGGATTGACGTGGATGACGCCGTAGTCGTAGGCGTGACGCCGGTAGACGACGCTGGGCAGCTTGCTGTCGGCATCGACGAACAAGTAGAAGTCGTGGCCGACCAGCTCCATCTCGTACAGGGCCTGGTCGAGCGACATGGGTGCGGCGGAGTGGGTCTTCTCCCGGACGACGAGCGGGCCCTCGCCCTGTACCTCAAGGGACCCGATCCGGGTGGTCGGGACCCCGTCCGTGCGCTCCTCGGAGACGGGCTCCCCGTTGCTGTTGAGCTGTGCGACGCCCGGCACGACGTCGGCGACCTCGGCCGCCGAGAGTCGGCCGTTGCCGCGGCGGGTGTAGCGCTTGTCGTGCTGCTTGCGCAGCCGGGCCTCCAGCTTGTCCTGAGCCAGGTCCAGCGCCGCGTACGGGTCTGCTGCCGCGGCTTCCGCCCGGATCACCGGGCCCCGCGAGTGCAGGGTGATCTCCACGCGGTCGGAACGGTCGGCCTGGCGCGGGTTGTGCTCCTTGGACACCTCGACGTCCAAGCTGATCACCTTGGCGTCGAGCTTCTGGATCCGCTCGGGATTCAGCTTCTCGGCCACGTGCTTGCGGAACCGCTCGGGCACTTCGGTCTTGCGGCCCTTGACGACGATGTCCACGCAGAACTCCGTTCCCGGATAGCTCCGCCTTTCGGGGCGAAGCGTCTCCCTTTCGCACCAGGCTCCGGTGAACACCAGAGCCTCGGACTTGGCGACTTTCACCTCCTACTCCCCCATCGGCAAGATCCACATCCCACCGACTTCGGAGCAGAGAGACACCCTCTGACACGAAGATTCAAAAACGGGCGGGTCGGTGCTCCGATGACGTGGGGCCCAAGGATCGCCAGTCCTCACAACCGAACATATCTCTCTCTGCCGGTTGTCGGCACCCGCTGCCGGAACATACCTCCGTTCAGTTCTGTTCAGCTCGCTTTTTGCTCTTGTGCACGTCTTGGGCATCTCTTGTGATCTGTAACGAGCCGCCTTCCCCCCGGGTTCCACATCTATGCGGTCCACGCGCCGGATTCCCCGGGCGGAGGGCATGGCGACGGCCGGTCCGGCCCGAAGGCGCCCGCCGGAGCCGCCACCACCGCCGCCCCGGCGACCCGCAGCCCGCCGGCCCGCAGCGCCCGCGCCGCCTCCGCCAGGGTGGCGCCGGTCGTCAGTACGTCGTCCACCACCACGATCCGCGCCCCGCCCGCCAGGCGCACCCCGGCCGGGCGCACCTCCAGGGCCCCGGCCAGGTTCACCCACCGCTCCCGGGCTCCCAGACCCGCCTGGTCGGCGACCCGGCGCCGCAACCGCAGGACGGGAGCCACCCGCGCGGGAACACCGGCCCCGCGCAGTCGCGCCGAGGCGGCCAGCGCGATCCGGCGTGCCGGGTCGTGGCCGCGGGCCCGGGTCTGACGGCGGGTGGAGGGCACCGGGACGAGGGCCAGCTCCCCCGCCTCCCCCTCCCCTAACCCACCCGCCCCGCCCGAGCCCGTCGACAGCACGGCCGCCGCCAGCACGGCCGCCGCCAGTGCGGCGCCCAGGGGGCCCGCCAGCGGGAGCGCGCCGCGCTCCTTGTGGGCCAGCACGACGGCCCGTACCGCGCCCCCGTACGCCGCGCCGGCGTGCACCACGGGCAGGGCGGCCGGAGCCGCCGCGGGCCGCACCCGTCCGGCGCCGCTGCCGCCCAGGGCGGTCCGGCACCGGGCGCACAGCACCACCCTCGGCGCCCCGCACCCGGCGCAGTCGGCCGGCAGCACCAGCCCCGCCAGCTCCTGCCACCACCCCCGCATACGAGGACTGTGCCGCCCGGCCGGACCGGTCGCCACCCCTGTGGACAACCGGGAGCCGGAGCCCGCCGCACCCGCTGAGGGGGCGCGCGGTTCAGCCCGGGTAGACCGGCGCGCGGCCGCCCGCCGCCACCGTGCGCCACTGCGCCCCCGGCGGCAGCCACACGATGCCGTCCTCGTCGGAGAACGCCACCACCGGCTTCTCCTCGTCCTCGGTCGTCGCGACCCCGGCCAGACCGGAGGCGCCGGGCAGGCTCGCGGCCGCCGTCGACCCGTCGGAGAGCATGTAGCGGGCCTGCACGACCCCGCCGCTCTCCCGGCCCACCACGAGCAGCCGGGCCCGCGGCCCCCAGCTCATCGCCATCACGTCCGCCATCTGCGGAGCCGCCGGCCGCAGCTCGCGGACGGAGACCGGCGAGGCGTCCGCCTTGCCGTCGGGCCGCTCGATCCGCCCCGTGTACAGGTTCTTGCGACTGCCGTCCTTCTCGACGAGCAGCGCGATGCGCACCCCGTCGGGGGAGGCCTTGACGGCGGTGATCCGGCCGCCGTCCAGCCCGGCCACCTCCACCTTCTGCGGTGTCCCGGTACCGCCCGGCACCCGCCACAGCCCCTGGTTCTGCGGGTCGAGGTCCGCGATCCACAGGTCGCCGTGGGTGTCCCAGCTGGGCGCGGTCAGCTTGCCGGTCCGGCCCGCCGGAAGGGGCAGCGGCTGCGGCATCGGTCCGGCGGTCGTCAGCGTCACCACGTACAGACCGTGCCCGTCGTCGGAGACGACCGCGGCCCGCTTCTCGTCGTAGGTGACGGCCGCCGAACCCACCTTGAACCCGGTGGCCGTCGCCAGCGGCCCGGGCACGGGCTCCGGCTTGTCCTGCTGCTGGTCCTCGGCCTTGACGTTGAGGGACATCCGTACGAGCCGGAAGTCCTTGTCGACGTAGTACTGGTGCTCGGGGTTGGGCGCCGGGTTGGCGATCGCCACCGCGGCCGAACGCGTGACCCAGCACAGCGAGGTCTTGCCGTCGGGGCGCAGCAGTTCCACGCGGTCGAGCCGGGACGCCGTCAGGTCCCTCACCGTGTACAGGAGTTGGGTGGCCATCTTCTGGCACTGCGGCTGCGCGACGTTCTTCGCCTTGTCGTTCAGCGGCACGCGCAGCGTGTTCTGGCCGTCGTACGAGAGGGACTTGGTGCCCGCGCGCAGTTCCGTCCCGGTGGGGAAACTGGAGGTGACGACCGGGGCCAGCCATTTGGAAGGTCCGGCGAGCAGCGACTGCACGGTCTGGGTGGTGGGGTCCATCCGCGAGTCGGGGTCACTGCGCTGGCGCACGTACACCGGGTCGGCGACGAGCGTGCCGCCCGCGAAGTAGTACTTGTTGACGGGCTTGTAGATGCGCTGGAAGTCGGACTCGCTGAGGACGAGGCTGCTCGGCGGGGTCGCGATCCGCCACTGGTCCTTCTCCCGGACCAGCTGGAGCTCCTCCTCGTAGCGCACCCCGCCGGTCTCCGGCTGGTAGGCGCTGCGCTCGTCCACCGTCGCGAGCTTCTTGCCGGTGACCTTCCACCGCGTGTCCTCGGGCTCCTTGGTGCCCTGGACGGGGAAGCGGTCGAGGCCCGAGGAGAGCACGGTGACGGCCGAGCCGGGCTTCCAGTTCTTCGCGGCTTCCTGGGTGAGGTACTTGCGGGCCGTCTCCAGCTGCGGGTCGTCGCTGGTCATGGCCTCCAGGAAGCCGTCGACGATGTCGGCGGCGCTGGCGTTGTCGGCGGGCGGTACGCCGAACACCCGGACCTGGGAGTCGACGCCCTGCGAGGCCTGGACCTGCCGGATCTCCCCGCTGTCGGGCATGGAGGCGCAGCCGGCGAGCAGCAGGGCGAGCGCGCCGAGCGCGGCGTGGGCCCGGACGGCCGACGGCCCCGTCCTGCCCTGCCGGGCCTGTACGTGTGCCGGCCCGCGCTCAGCGTCCACCGGGTCCGTCCTCCTGTGCTGGCTGCTCGGCGGCCTGATCGGCCGCCTGGTCGATGGGACGCGCCACGACCCGGGCCCCGTTGCCGGGCAGCGCCGTCGGATCGGCGGGGACCGGCATGGCGGTGGCGACCGCCGGGCGCGGCGGTATCGGGGAGCGGTCGGCGGGCCGGGGCCCGTCCCCCGCCGGGCCGTTGGCGGAGCCGGCGCGGGCCGCTGCCTCGGCGGCGGCCCTGGCCCGGTTGGAGCGGGAGTCCTCGGGTTCCAGCGGGATCGGGGAGCCGCGCAGCGGTTCGTCGGCCGTGCGCGGCAGGGTGAGCCGGAACTGCGAGCCGCCTCCGGGCTCGCCCCACGCCTGGAGCCAGCCCCCGTGCAGCCGCGCGTCCTCGACGGCGATGGACAGGCCGAGGCCGGTCCCGCCGGTGGTCCGCGCACGGGCGGGGTCGGCGCGCCAGAACCGGTTGAAGACGCGGGTGGCCTCGCCGGGCTTGAGCCCGACCCCGTAGTCGCGTACGGCGACGGCGACGGCCCCGCCCGCGGACGCGAGCCGGACCACCACGTCGCGGCCCTCCCCGTGTTCGACGGCGTTGACGACGAGGTTGCGCAGCACCCGCTCGACGCGCCGGGAGTCGGCTTCGGCGATGACGGGCTGGGTGTCGCCGAGGACCCGGATCCGGGTGCCCTTGTGCTCGGCCAGCGGTTCGGCGCCGTCGATCACGCGGCGCACGACGTCGCGCAGGTCTATGGGCTCGGCTTCCAGGGCGGCGGCGCCCGCGTCGAACCGGCTGATCTCCAACAGGTCCGCGAGGAGCGACTCGAAGCGGTCGAGCTGTCCGGCGAGCAGTTCGGCGGAGCGGGCGGTGACGGGGTCGAAGTCGACGCGGGCGTCGTGGATGACGTCGGCCGCCATCCGGACGGTCGTCAGCGGGGTCCGCAGCTCGTGGGAGACGTCCGAGACGAACCGGCGCTGCATCCGCGACAGCTCCTCCAGCTGCTGGATCTTGAGCTGGAGGTTCTGGGCCATCTTGTTGAAGGCTTCGCCCAGGCGGGCGATGTCGTCCTCGCCGGTGACCTTCATCCGCTCCTGCAGCCGCCCGGCGGAGAGCCGTTCGGCGATCCCGGCGGCCATCCGGACGGGCGTGACGACCTGGCGCACCACGAGCCAGGCGATGGCGCCGAGCAGCACGACGACGAACAGGCCGGCGGTGGCGATGGTGGCCTTGATGAGGTTGAGGGACTCCTCTTCCTGGGTCAGCGGGAAGAGGTAGTACAAGAAGTACGGGTCGCCGTTGATGTCGGTGAGCCGCTTGCCGATGACCAGCGCGGGCGCGGGCGCCTTCTCCCCGGAGCCGGCGGTGTAGCGGATCTCGGAGAAGGTCTTGAAGGTGCCGGTGGAGTGGTTGACGGCGCGGCGCAGGCTGAGGGGGACGCTGGCGGTCGGATCGACGTTGCCGGACGCGCGTGCGCCCTTGACGCCCTGGGCGCCGGGCGCGGCCGGCTCTCCCGCCCCCGCGCCGAGCGCGGCGACCTCGAAGGCGGTCTGGCCACCGCTGGCCAGCTGCTTGACGAGGGAGTTCATCCAGGTGCTGGCGTCCCGGCCGACCTTGTTGTCGGTGACGTCGGCCCCGTCGGCGGCGAAGGGCGTGTTGGCCTTCTCCTGTGCGACCGCGAAGCCACCGGCGGCCTGGCTCTGCGCGGCCTCCTCCTTGGCGTCGAGGAGGCCCTTGCTGACCTGGGCGATGACCACGAAGCCCAGGGCGAGGACGACGGTGAGCGAGAGCAGCAGGGTGGTGGCGACGACCCGCAGCTGGATGTTGCGCCGCCAGAGCCGGACAGCCGGAAGCAGCGGCCGGCGCACGAGGCGTACGCACAGCCGCAGCACGGGGCTGCCGGCCACTCGGTCCTTGAGCAGTCGGCCGCCCCGCAGGGCTCCCCGACGGGAGCCGCCCCGGGGCTTGCCGGGCTGCATGTCAGCTCGGTCCGGCCTTGTAGCCGACACCGCGGACCGTCACGACGATCTCGGGGCGCTCGGGATCCTTCTCGACCTTGGAGCGCAGCCGCTGCACGTGCACGTTGACCAGGCGGGTGTCCGCCGCGTGCCGGTAGCCCCAGACCTGCTCCAGCAGCACCTCACGGGTGAAGACCTGCCAGGGCTTGCGCGCGAGGGCGACCAGCAGGTCGAATTCGAGCGGGGTCAGGGCGATCGAGGCACCGTCGCGCTTGACGGAGTGCCCGGCCACGTCGATGACCAGGTCACCGATGGCCAGCTGCTCGGGCGCCGGTTCCTCCGAGCGGCGCAGGCGGGCCCGGATGCGGGCCACCAGCTCCTTCGGCTTGAACGGCTTGACGATGTAGTCGTCGGCCCCGGACTCCAGGCCCACGACGACGTCGACGGTGTCGCTCTTCGCCGTGAGCATGACGATCGGCACGCCCGATTCGGCCCGGATCAGCCTGCACACCTCTATGCCGTCCCGTCCGGGCAGCATGAGGTCGAGCAGCACCAGGTCCGGCTTCGCCTCCCGGAAGGCCGCCAATGCCTTGTCACCGTCCGCTACGAACGACGGCTCAAAACCTTCTCCACGCAGCACAATGCCGAGCATCTCGGCCAGCGCGGTGTCGTCGTCAACGACAAGGACTCGTCCCTTCATGCTTGACATCATCCCATTAGCTAATCGTTACCTGGCGGTGAGCTGCCCCACAGCCAAAAGGGCTGGAAATCGCCCCTTCGACCTGCGTGGCGATCCGGGCGACCAGTCTGCCCCGGATCCGGGCGACATTTGTAGGCGGGAGCGCACCGGATCTTGGCGGACACCCGGCCCGCTCCCCGTTCCCGCGTGGCACGATGGCAGCCGACCTGCGCCCCTGCCGCAGCGGACGCACGTGAAGGAGCGAGATGAACGACTCTCCGGGCTGGGCTTCGCCCGGGCCCTCCCCGTCGGAAGGCGAGGGCGGCCAAGCCGGTCAGAGCGGCCCGGGCGGCCCGGGTACGCCGGAGGGCATACAGCCCCCCGCACAGCCTCCCGCCGACTCCAAGTGGTCCCAGGCGCAGCCGCCTCCCGGCCAGTGGTCCAGCCCCGCCGCCGAGGCCCCCGCGCCCGCACAGACGCCCCCGCCACAGCCGCAGCAGGGCGCCGGCTGGGGATCGTACGGGGCCCAGCCCGGGCAGCCCGGACAGTACGGCTCCCCCTACGGCGGCCAGTACGGCCACCCCGGCGGCCCCTGGGGGCCGCCCCCGGCCGCCAAGCCCGGCGTGATCCCGCTGCGCCCGCTCGGCCTCGGCGAGATCCTCGACGGCGCGGTCAGCACGATGCGCAGCCACTGGCGCTCCGTGTTGTCCGTCAGCCTCGTCGTGTCCGTCCTCACCGAGGTCGGCAGCATGCTGGTCCGCAAGTACGGCCTGGGCAACATCGCCACCGCCACGGCCGACACGAGCGAGAGCGAATTCTTCGGCGACCTGCGCGACACCCTCGTCCTCAGCGTCTCCAACGGCTTCATCCAGCTCCTCCTCGGCGTCCTCGCCACCGCGCTGCTCACCGTGATCTACAGCCGCGCCGTGATCGGCCGGCCCTCCTCGGTCGGCGAGGCCTGGCGCGAGGCACGCCCCCGCCTGCTGCCGCTGATCGGACTGACCCTGCTCCTCGGCGTCGGCGCGGCCGTCCTCGTCGGAGTGCTGATCCTGCCGGGTGCGCTCCTCGGCAGCGTCGGCTTCACCCTCCTCGGCGCACTCCTCGCCCTGCCGGTCTTCGTCTGGCTGTGGTTCCGCTTCCTGCTGGCCTCACCGGCCCTGATGCTGGAGCGGGCCGGTGTGATCACCTCGCTCAAGCGCTCCGCCAAGCTGGTCAAGGGCTCCTGGTGGCGGATGTTCGGCATCACGGTCCTCACGACCGTCATCGCCGCCATCGTCTCGGGCATCGCCACCCTGCCCTTCACCGTCCTCGCCCTGCTCACCAACTCCGGCGGCCTCTCCGGGCTCGCCGACGGCTCCGTCGCGCAGTCCTGGTCGTTCCTGCTCATCAGCGGCATCGGCGCGGTCATCAGCATGACGTTCGTCCTGCCGATGCAAGCCGGCGTCACCGTCCTGCTGTACATCGACCAGCGCATCCGCCGCGAGGCCCTCGACATGGAACTCGGCCGCGCGGCCGGCCTCCAGGGCTACGAAAGCACCGCCGGCGGCCCCGGGTACGGAGGCTGACACACCGATGAGCACGGGGGGACTCATCGCCGTCGCCGCCGCCACACCACCGGTGACGACCGGGCGCGACGCCGCCCGCGAGGCGGCCGAACGCGAACTGTCCAAGCCGCTGTACCACCAGAACGACCCCAGCCCCCTCCAGCGGGCGCTGGACCGGTTCTGGGACTGGCTCGGCGACTTCTTCGACCGTGCCTCCGGGGCGACCCCCGGAGGCGCGGTCGGCCTGTCCGTCGTCGTCCTCCTGGCCGCCCTGGCCATCGGCGCCCTGTGGTGGCGGCTCGGCACCCCCCGCCGCACCGCCACGTCCGCCGGCACCCTCTTCGGCGAAGCCGCGCGCACCGCCGCCGACCACCGCGCCGCCGCCGACGCCCACGCCGCCGCCGGCCGCTGGACCGAAGCCGTCCAAGAACGGATGCGCGCCGTCGTACGCGCCCTGGAGGAACGCACCCTGCTCGACCCGCGCCCCGGACGCACCGCCGACGAGGCCGCCGCCGAAGCCGCCGCAGGCCTCCCGCAGCACGCCGACGACCTCCGCGCCGCGGCCCGCGCCTTCGACGACGTCACCTACGGCGGCCGCACCGGCGACCCCGACACCTACGGCCGGCTGCGCACCCTCGACCTCACCCTGGAACGCGCCACCCCGCTCCTGACGGGACCCACGGCATGACCGGCCCCACCTCCACCGCCCGGACCCCCCAGGATCCGGCCACAGCCGCCCCTGTCGCCACCGCGGCGATACCCCGGACCACCACCCTCTGGCTCCGCTCCCGGGGCTTCCTGGCCGCCCTCGGCGTCCTCCTGGTCGGCGGCGTCACCCTGGCCGCCCTCCAGTCCGACGGACACCACGGCCGCCTCGACCCCCGCTCCCCCGACCCCTACGGCAGCCGCGCCGTCGCCGAACTCCTCCACCAGCGGGGCGTCACCACCCGCGTCGTCACCACCGCCCAGGAAGCGGCCGCCGCCACCGGCCCCCGCACCACCCTGCTGGTCACCGACCCCGACACCCTCGACGACACCCGCCTGCGCACCCTGCGCAGCGCCTCCGAACGCTCCGGCGGCCGCACCGTACTCCTCGCGCCGACCTCCACGAGCCTCCCGGAGCTGGCCCCCGCCGTACGCGCCCACCCGTACTCCGACCACCGCGTCCTCGACCCGGACTGCGCGCTGCCCGCCGCCCGCGCCGCCGGCCGCGCCACCACCGGGGACGGCCCCCGCTACAGCACCGGCCTCACTGCGGCCACCGCCTGCTACCCCGACGGCGGCCGCGCCACCCTCCTCGTGCTGCCCGCGCCCGCCAAGGACGGCGACACCGTCCTCGTCGGCTCCGAGAGCATCCTGCTCAACCGGACCCTGGCCGAGGAGGGCAACGCCTCCCTCGCCCTCCAGATCCTCGGCACCCGCCCCGCACTCGTCTGGTACCTCCCCGGCCCCGCCGACCAGCTCGCCCCGGACGAAGCCCCCGAGGACAAGAGCCTCCTCGACCTCGTCCCGTCCGGCTGGACCTGGGCCCTGCTCCAGCTGTTCGTCGCCGCCGCCCTCGCCGCCCTGTGGCGGGCCCGCCGCCTCGGCCCGCTCGTCACCGAAGACCTCCCGGTGGTCATCCGCGCCTCCGAGACCACCGAAGGCCGCGCCCGCCTCTACCGCAGGGCCGGCGCCCGCGACCGCGCCGCGACCGTGCTGCGCACCGCGAGCCGCGAACGCCTCGCCGCGCTGGTCGGCGTACCCGCCACCCAGGCCCACGAGCCCGCCACCCTGCTCCCCGCCGTGACCTCCCGGCTCACCGCCGGACGTCCCACGGACCCCGCCACCCTGCTCTTCGGCACCCCGCCCCCCGACGACGCGGCACTCGTCGCGCTCGCCGACCACCTCGACGCCCTCGAAAGAGAGGTCCGCACCTCATGACGGCCACCACGGACAGCGCCCGTTCCTCCCTGGAAGCGCTCCGCACCGAGATCGCGAAGGCCGTGGTCGGCCAGGACCCCGCCGTCACCGGACTCGTCGTCGCGCTCCTGTGCCGGGGCCACGTCCTCCTCGAAGGCGTCCCCGGCGTCGCCAAGACCCTCCTCGTACGCGCTCTCGCCGCGTCCCTCGAACTCGACACCAAGCGCGTCCAGTTCACCCCCGACCTGATGCCCGGCGACGTCACCGGCTCCCTCGTCTACGACGCCCGCACCGCCGAGTTCTCCTTCCAGAACGGCCCCGTCTTCACCAACCTCCTCCTGGCCGACGAGATCAACCGGACGCCCCCCAAGACCCAGTCCTCCCTCCTGGAGGCGATGGAGGAGCGCCAGGTCACCGTCGACGGCGTCCCCCGCAAGCTCCCCGAGCCCTTCCTCGTCGCCGCCACCATGAACCCCGTCGAATACGAGGGCACCTACCCCCTCCCCGAAGCCCAACTGGACCGCTTCCTCCTCAAACTGACGGTCCCCCTGCCGTCCCGCGAGGACGAGATCGGCGTCCTGACCCGCCACGCCGCCGGCTTCAACCCCCGCGACCTGCACGCCGCCGGCATCCGCCCGGTGGCCGGACCCGCCGAACTCGAAGCCGCCCGCACCGCGGTCGAGAACACCACCGTCTCCGCCGAGATCGCCGCGTACGTGGTCGACATCTGCCGCGCCACCCGCGAGTCGCCCTCCCTGACGCTCGGCGTCTCCCCGCGCGGAGCGACCGCCCTGCTGGCCACCGCCCGCGCCTGGGCCTGGCTCACCGGCCGCGACTACGTCACCCCCGACGACGTGAAGGCCCTCGCCCTGCCGACCCTGCGCCACCGCGTACAACTGCGCCCGGAAGCCGAGATGGAGGGCGTCTCCGCCGACGCGGTCATCACCGCGATCCTGTCCCACGTCCCCGTCCCCCGCTGATGGCGCTCACCGGACGCGCCGCGCTGCTCGCGGCCCTCGGCAGCCTCCCCGTCGGCATCCTCGAACCCGGCTGGACCGGCATCCTCGCGGTCAACGGCGCCCTCGGCCTGGCCTGCGCGGTCGACTACGCCCTGGCGGCGCCCGTCCGCGCCCTGCGGCTGGCCCGCTCCGGCGACACCTCCGTGCGCCTGGGCGAGACCGCCGACGTCCACCTCACGGTCACCAACCCGGGCGGCCGCAGACTGCGGGCCCGCGTACGCGACGCCTGGCCCCCCAGCAGCTGGCCCGCCGGCACCGAACCCGGCGCGTCCCGCCACGACCTGGTCGTCCCCGCCGGGGAACGCCGCCGCCTCACCACCCACCTGCTCCCCACCCGCCGCGGGGACCGCCACGCCGACCGCGTCACGGTCCGCTCCTACGGGCCTCTGGGGCTCCTGTCCCGCCAGGGCACCCACACCGTGCCCTGGACGGTCCGTGTCCTGCCCCCGTTCACCAGCCGCAAGCACCTCCCCTCGCGCCTGGCCCGGCTCCGCGAACTCGACGGCCGCACCAGCCTCCTGACGCGCGGTGAGGGAACCGAGTTCGACAGCCTGCGCGACTACCTCCCCGGCGACGACACCCGGTCCATCGACTGGCGCGCCACCGCCCGCGGCCAGAAGGTCGCCGTCCGCACCTGGCGCCCCGAACGCGACCGCCACATCCTCGTCTGCCTCGACACCGGCCGCACCTCGGCCGGCCGCGTCGGCGACGCCCCCCGCCTGGACTCCGCCATGGACGCGGCCCTCCTCCTCACCGCGCTCGCCACCCGGGCGGGCGACCGCGTGGACCTCCTGGCCCACGACCGCCGCCCCCGCGCCCAGGTCCAGGGCCGCTCGGCCGCCGACACCCTCCCCGCCTTCGTCAACGCCATGGCCACCCTGGAACCGGAACTCGTCGAGACCGACGCCCGCTCCCTCGTCTCCACCATCCTGCGCACCGCCCCGCGCCGTTCGCTGGTGGTCCTCCTGACGAGCCTGGACGCCGCCCCCATCGAAGAGGGCCTCCTCCCCGTCCTGCCGCGCCTCACCCAACGCCACACGGTCCTGCTCGCCTCCGTCGCCGACCCGCACATCGCCGAGATGGCCCGCTCCCGCGGCACCCTCGACTCCGTCTACGACGCGGCGGCCGCCACCCGCAGCCAATCCGAGCGCCGCCGCACCGCCGACCACCTCACCCGCCTCGGCGTCCACGTCCTCGACGCCACCCCGGACACCCTGGCCCCCGCCCTCGCGGACGCCTACCTCGCCCTCAAGGCCTCGGGCCGCCTGTAGGTAGTGACCCAGGTCACGCCAAAAGGGTGACAGGGCGTTGTCGCGGGCAGCTGCGACCGTCGGCGGCATGACGATCACAGACCAGGACTGCCTCGAAGAAACCCTGACCTTCAACGACCACTTCGCAGCCGCCCGCGCGGACCGTCCGACCGGCGAACAGGCGCGGAGCGCGGCGACGCTGACGCTCCTGCGGCGCAACCGGCTCGGCGGCGACGCCCCGCCGACGAGGCTGCCGCACGGCCGGAACCGTGTCATCGACGGCGCAGTGACGGTACGGACCTTCGTGCCGGACCACGTCGACGGCGTGTACCTGCACATCCACGGAGGCGGCTGGGCGTTCGGCTCCGCCGACGGACAGGACGAGCGGCTCTGGCGCCTCGCCGAGGGGGCTCGGCTGGCCGTGGTCAGCGTCGACTACCGCCTTGCGCCGGAACACCCGTACCCCGCCGGACCCGACGACTGCGAAACCGCCGCCCGCTGGCTGGTGGACCACGGCCTGGCCGAGTTCGGAACGCAACGACTGCTGATCGGCGGTAAATCGGCCGGCGCCCACCTCAGTGTCATGACGCTGCTGCGCCTTCGCGACCGACACGGCGTCACCGGAGCCTTCCGGGCAGCACATCTGCTCTTCGGGCCCTACGACCTGTCGATGACACCGAGTCAGCGCAACTTCGGCGACCGGAGGTTGCTGAGCAACACCGACAGCCTGCGGGGCAGCTACGAACTGTTCACACCGGGGATGGGAGACGAGCAGCGCCGTAGCCCGGAGGTCTCGCCCCTTTTTGCGGACCTGACCGGGCTGCCGCCCGCCCGGATCGTCGTGGGCACCGAGGATCCGCTGCTGGACGACTCTCTTTTCCTGGCCGCGCGGTGGGAAGCGGCGGGCGCGCCCGTGCGACTCGGCGTCGTCGCCGGCGCGATGCACGGCTTCACCCTGTTCCCGCTGACCGTCACCGAGCGGGAGCTACGGCGAGAGCGGGACTTCCTGGCCACCTCGTGACGGTAGCGTCGGTGCCATGAACCGCACTTCCCGACTGTACGCGCTGGTCGAAGAGTTGCGCGCGGCGGCGCCGCGGCCGGTGACGGTCGCGGCTCTCGCCACACGGTTCGAGGTGAGCACACGCACGGTGCAGCGTGATCTCCAGACACTGATGGAGGCCGGAAAACCCGTGCGCTCCGTGCCCGGACGGGGCGGCGGCTGGTCGATCGCCCCGGAGATGACCCTGCCCCCGATCCATCTCACCGCCGAAGAGGCATCGGCTTTGACCGCCGCGCTCGCCACGGCCGACATCTCCACCCCCTACGCCGGCGCAGCCCGCACGGCAGCCCAGAAGATCACGGCCTCGATGACCGGCCCCGCCTCCGTCGCTGCCCAACACCTCGCCGCACGGATCGTCTCGCTGCCGACGCGGACCGGCAGCGCAGTCCGCGAATCGGTCGAGCAGGCCCTCACGACCAGCACGGTGCTGCGGCTGTCCTACACCGACGCAGCAGGCGGGCAAAGCCGACGTGCAGTGGAACCGGCCGGTCTCCTGGCCGCAGGCGGCCGCTGGTACCTCATTGCCTGGTGTCGCACCCGCCGTGCCGGCCGCGGCTTCCGACTCGACCGCATCACAGCAGCCACTCTGACCAGTGAACGGGCGCGATCCCATGATCTGACCGACCTACTGCGCGAATCGACAGCCGCCGCCGCAGTCCAGCCCCCCGTACTGGCCCGACTCACAACCTCGCGGTAAACGCAGAAAAGCCCCGCACCGGCCCCGGAGGGCTGGTGCGGGGCTTCCCGCAATGATTGTTCGGCGGCGTCCTACTCTCCCACAGGGTCCCCCCTGCAGTACCATCGGCGCTGAAAGGCTTAGCTTCCGGGTTCGGAATGTAACCGGGCGTTTCCCTAACGCTATGACCACCGAAACACTATGAAGTTGACCAACCGGATGACAACACGGTCGTTACTTCAGAACTAACACAGTGGACGCGAGCAACTGAGGACAAGCCCTCGGCCTATTAGTACCAGTCAGCTCCACCCGTTACCGGGCTTCCACATCTGGCCTATCAACCCAGTCGTCTACTGGGAGCCTTACCCTCTCAAGGAGGTGGGAATACTCATCTTGAAGCAGGCTTCCCGCTTAGATGCTTTCAGCGGTTATCCCTCCCGAACGTAGCCAACCAGCCATGCCCTTGGCAGGACAACTGGCACACCAGAGGTTCGTCCGTCCCGGTCCTCTCGTACTAGGGACAGCCCTTCTCAATATTCCTACGCGCACAGCGGATAGGGACCGAACTGTCTCACGACGTTCTAAACCCAGCTCGCGTACCGCTTTAATGGGCGAACAGCCCAACCCTTGGGACCGACTCCAGCCCCAGGATGCGACGAGCCGACATCGAGGTGCCAAACCATCCCGTCGATATGGACTCTTGGGGAAGATCAGCCTGTTATCCCCGGGGTACCTTTTATCCGTTGAGCGACGGCGCTTCCACAAGCCACCGCCGGATCACTAGTCCCGACTTTCGTCCCTGCTCGACCCGTCGGTCTCACAGTCAAGCTCCCTTGTGCACTTACACTCAACACCTGATTGCCAACCAGGCTGAGGGAACCTTTGGGCGCCTCCGTTACTCTTTGGGAGGCAACCGCCCCAGTTAAACTACCCATCAGACACTGTCCCTGATCCGGATCACGGACCGAGGTTAGACATCCAGCACGACCAGAGTGGTATTTCAACGGCGACTCCACCATGACTGGCGTCACGGCTTCAAAGTCTCCCACCTATCCTACACAAGCCGAACCGAACACCAATATCAAACTGTAGTAAAGGTCCCGGGGTCTTTCCGTCCTGCTGCGCGAAACGAGCATCTTTACTCGTAGTGCAATTTCACCGGGCCTATGGTTGAGACAGTCGAGAAGTCGTTACGCCATTCGTGCAGGTCGGAACTTACCCGACAAGGAATTTCGCTACCTTAGGATGGTTATAGTTACCACCGCCGTTTACTGGCGCTTAAGTTCTCAGCTTCGCACGCCCGAAAGCGCACTAACCGGTCCCCTTAACGTTCCAGCACCGGGCAGGCGTCAGTCCGTATACATCGCCTTACGGCTTCGCACGGACCTGTGTTTTTAGTAAACAGTCGCTTCTCGCTGGTCTCTGCGGCCACCCCCAGCTCAGGAAGCAAGTTCCTTCACCAGTGATGGCCCCCCTTCTCCCGAAGTTACGGGGGCATTTTGCCGAGTTCCTTAACCATAGTTCACCCGAACGCCTCGGTATTCTCTACCTGACCACCTGAGTCGGTTTAGGGTACGGGCCGCCATGAAACTCGCTAGAGGCTTTTCTCGACAGCATAGGATCATCCACTTCACCACAATCGGCTCGGCATCAGGTCTCAGCCTTAATGAGGGACGGATTTGCCTACCCCTCGGCCTACACCCTTACCCCGGGACAACCACCGCCCGGGCTGGACTACCTTCCTGCGTCACCCCATCGCTTACCTACTACAAGTCTGGTTCGTCGGCTCCACCACTTTCCTTTCCCCGAAGGGTCCGGAACGGCTTCACGGACTTAGCATCGCCTGATTCGATATTGGGCGTTTCAAAGCGGGTACCGGAATATCAACCGGTTGTCCATCGACTACGCCTGTCGGCCTCGCCTTAGGTCCCGACTTACCCTGGGCAGATCAGCTTGACCCAGGAACCCTTAGTCAATCGGCGCACACGTTTCTCACGTGTGTATCGCTACTCATGCCTGCATTCTCACTCGTGAACCGTCCACAACTAGCTTCCGCTGCTGCTTCACCCGGCACACGACGCTCCCCTACCCATCACAGCGGGCGTTGGCCCTATTGCTGCAATGACACGACTTCGGCGGTACGCTTGAGCCCCGCTACATTGTCGGCGCGGAATCACTTGACCAGTGAGCTATTACGCACTCTTTCAAGGGTGGCTGCTTCTAAGCCAACCTCCTGGTTGTCTCTGCGACTCCACATCCTTTCCCACTTAGCGTACGCTTAGGGGCCTTAGTCGATGCTCTGGGCTGTTTCCCTCTCGACCATGGAGCTTATCCCCCACAGTCTCACTGCCGTGCTCTCACTTACCGGCATTCGGAGTTTGGCTAAGGTCAGTAACCCGGTAGGGCCCATCGCCTATCCAGTGCTCTACCTCCGGCAAGAAACACACGACGCTGCACCTAAATGCATTTCGGGGAGAACCAGCTATCACGGAGTTTGATTGGCCTTTCACCCCTAACCACAGGTCATCCCCCAGGTTTTCAACCCTGGTGGGTTCGGTCCTCCACGAAGTCTTACCTCCGCTTCAACCTGCCCATGGCTAGATCACTCCGCTTCGGGTCTAGAGCGTGCAACTCAATCGCCCTATTCGGACTCGCTTTCGCTACGGCTTCCCCACACGG